>CAVVXT010000001.1:0-54406 GCA_963752255.1 Nitrososphaeria archaeon
GCCATAGAAAATCAATTGACATTTGAAAGTATTCCAGATGGGGACCCATTAAAGTCGGTTGGTGTAAATGAAAAACAGGCTCCTCTGGTTGACTCAACTGGAACACAATTCTCTCACGATGAATTTTTGGCAATCCGATTGGTGTTCCATCATATACCAATGATGCTGTAAGAACAGAAGAAATGATGATATGGGTCTCTACAATAGAATTTTTCAAGTGAAAATAACCTTCAGAGTTCTTTCAAAACTAGCAACTCAAATAATAATACATTTCTAAACTAGATCGAATTCGAATCGATTCTTCAAAGAAGGCAAGGTTGATTGGTAAACTCTTGAATGATTATGACAATAAAGCAAACCGTATACCAGGTGAAAAATTATCTAGCGGTCTTCCGTGGAGTGAAGAAGAAAAGACGCTCAATCGCTTTCAAGATATGTTCGTTGGATTCATAAAATCTAATGGGCAGCCTGTAGGGCTACCGATAGACCTTGGTTTTGTAGGCTTTGAACTTGACGCAAATAACAATCCTCAAATAGCCTTAACAAAGGTAGGAGCCCAATTTGCCGCAATAACTAATCCGGTGATTGACTCAAAGAAATTGCAATTCGAAACTACTCTTTCAGATGAAGAAATCGATTTCTATCTTTCATATATAGGGCGTTGGATGCCTTTGGAGCAGAGGCTCTATTCCATAATCATAAGTTCAATAAATAAAGAGAAGAATACACCAGAACAACTTGATTCAATATTGAAAGGTGAATTAAGCGAAGAGGGATTTGGAGAAAAAGGACTTACTAGTGAAAGAGCTGGTCTTTTAAGTAGACTTACAGAGCTTGGTATGATTAATAGAAGACGATTTGGGTTTAAAGTATTTTATGGCTTAACCAGCAAAGGAAAGAAATTTCTTGATACAATTGGGGGAGAACTACATTGAACGCGAATAATAACATTCTGAGGTTATCAATTTGAGAAAACTTTGTATGAAGTTAGCTAATGCGGACTCAGAAGAAGAAGTTATTTCTATTTTAAGAAGCCAGACTATTGGGATAATCAGAAAAATTGGGAGACTATATGGAGACATAGAAAACAACTTCTCAGTGATAGGAAATCAACAGAGTTTACCTGAATCAGCAATTGTCGAGAAACTTATCAACTCTGTTGATGCTGTATTAATGAGAGAATGTTTAAGGAGACGAATTGATCCAGAAAGTTCGGAAGCCCCCAGAAAATATAATTAAGGCTCTCGAAGAGTTTTTCAAAGTAAGTCAGGGTAATCTTTGGAACGCTACTGCGATTTCAAGAACAAAACTGGCAGAAAACATAAGTTTTGTTGCAACAGGTAAGAAAGAAAATCCGTGCTATTCAATAATAGATATTGGTGAAGGCCAAACTCCGAAGAAAATGCCCGATACATTCCTTTCTTTGTCTAAGTCAAACAAATTAAGAATCCCTTTTGTGCAAGGAAAATTCAATATGGGTGGCACAGGTGTTTTTCAATTTTCAGGTCAAAATAATTTACAACTAATTGTTAGCAAAAGAGACCCGAAATTGCTAAAATTGAAAATGATGACACAAAGATTTTTGGGGTTTTACTATTGTGAGGAGGGAAGACCCAAAAGAAGGAAGGAAGAGTTCAGCATATACTTACTTACGATTGATGGATAAATTCCAATGTTCAAAGCTGATTCGCTACCTTTGTTACCTGGTGATTATCCTAAAGCTTATGACAAATCAATAGAATGGGGAACACTCATAAAACTTTACGAATATCAAATACCTGGATTTAAAACTAATATTAAATTTGACCTTTACTATAGAATTTGTTTACTTCTACCTGAAATCGCTCTTCCAGTTAGATTTTACGAGAGGAGAAGTGGGTACAGCGGGCATTCATTTGAAACTACAATGTCTGGCCTTTTTGTAAGACTTTTTGAAGATAAGAGGGCTAATTTAGAAGAAGGATTTCCGAATTCATGTACAATTTCTGTTTCTGGAGAGAAGATGTCTTGTCAAATATTCGCATTTAAAAAAGGCCAATCTGAAAAGTATAGGAGAGATGAAGGAATAATTTTCATATAAATGGTCAAACACACGGCCATCTTCCCCTAATATTTTTTAAACGAAATCTGTTCGAATGGCATATCTTGCTGATTCATTCTAGTTACTGTCGATTGCGGGAATTTTAGCGGTAGAAATAGAGAAGATTTGTTCATGAATAGTAGAGACAGACTCAGAGGCGGAGATTTTAGGGATCAAATCGAAAGGAAATTAGAAGAGTTATTGGCTAACCATCCTGGTCTTAGAGCTCTAAGAGAAAAAAGGAGAAGAGAAGAAATCCAAAGTAAATTAGAGGATTCCCGACCTTTAAAAGAGATATTAGAAGATATATTAAAGAAATCCCCAGCTTTAGCTTCCCTTTTAGTTCCTGGAGTAAAAATAAAAACACCATTTGACCTTAGAAAAGTTAACGAACAGGAAGAGGAATATGTTGGTAAAGAATTCCCAACATACTTCAAAATATTACAGAAAGGAATTAAACAATGCCCTATCAATACTAAGTTTAGAATACAATACGAAACTGATGCAGCAAATGATTATTTCGAAAGAAGTAGCTTACGCGGTGAGTTTGAATTATATATTCAAGAAGAAGAAATCACGGACTACATTTTAAATCTATGGAATGGTCTTGCAAATTTGACAGTTAGTCTTCCTGAGAAAGTAAAAGTTGGAGATATACTGAACTACAAATCTGTTGTGAATGACCAATCACAATTCAGACCATTCGAACATCAATTTCAAGTTAATGTATTAGAGGAATTAAAGACATCTACTGAAGAGATCAAAGAACCTAGGGAAAAAGGAAAAGCGCCATCAGAAAAAGACGGAAATGATCGATTGATTCCGTCAGGTCTGTCCCTACCTGAATTACACGAAATTCGTAAAGAACGTTGGTCAGAATTCAGTTTTAATGAGAATAGTGCATTAAAACCTCAAGAAAGTGGTGAAGGGGGTTATGACTTCTATATAAATATGGATAACATATGTCTTCTTTCAGAAATCAAGGCGAAAAGTTATGTCGATGTGAAACTGCTCCAAGAAAGATACAAGTATGCTTTGGCTCTCATTGGCCTAGCACTCTTAAAAGAATATGCCAATGACAAAGAAAAAGAAGTTGATCAAGATATCCTTAAGGATGTAGAAGTAATAACGACCAAATTATCACCTATCATTTTACCTATGATATCATATCTTGGAGAGTTAGAAATTGGAAGTTAAATAATATGGGAAAAAGTATCATATTTGCTCTCCTAGGAATAGGTATCAGCATAGCTATTAGTTTAGGTCCAATAGGGAGTATATTCTTTGGTCTAGGTATAGGGGCAGCTGGTCTCATAGCATTCGGTCAATTTCTCTCAAGTGTAGGTCAAATATTTGGTTTACAACAACTCATGAATTCTGGGTACTCAATTATATCGTCTGGCGCAGTTATTATAGTACTTCTGATAATTCTTGCAGTTGCATTGTACGTTATAAAGGAGCGTTCATAGGGCTGGACAAAGAATAAAAGGCTTGTCTAGATAAAAAAAAGTGTAGCTTAGACTTTCTAAGTTTCCCTTTTTATTTGGCAAGAAATGTGTAGACATCTTGGAGTTCTTTAACCCATTCTGTGCACTTTGTTACAAGTTCTGCGGTATAAAGACTAGGGTCTCCTAATTTAATTGTAGGACATAAGATTCTGACAACGGGATAGTTAATTTTAGAAAGTGTTTCAATTAGGAATTTGACAGTGCTATGGTCCACATAGCCTACATTAAATGAGCATATAAGGTGCCACGGCCAATCTTTACGTCTAGGTCTCTTTTTTTCGTGAATTTGCTCCCAGATAATGACTTTATACTCTTCATTAATGTCGTGTAATTTCTTTAGGTTAGTAAGAAAAATGTCTGGTTCTGATTTAAGTTTTTGTATAAACATATTAGTCACTTTCAATGATTCCATTGTTATCATGCAATCTACTTCATCACTTCGCACATGAAACGTAAAATGAGGAACAGAAGCTAAATCCTTTTTCTCAGATTCAGCTAAGAAGAACCAACAATCATCTCTTCTAAATCCTCTTACAGGTAGATTAACCACCAATCTTCTAGAATCAATGGCAGGGAAGTCTTTTGGATGTGTCTGAACATATTTCTCTATTCCTTCAACTAATAGTTGTATCTTTTTCTTTACAATATCCTTTCTTTTCGCGGCTTTTCCACTAAAGTAGTCAAGGTCAATCCGTTCAAACCCTTTGAAAGAGTACAACGTTTCGTATTCCAGCTGATTTACAATCTCTTCGTACAATTCACTATATCTGTTTGTGGGAACCGCTTTACTAATAATTTTACAATCTTGCCATTGGGTTGCGACACTAATAATGCCTATCCCTTTAGCTTCACAAAGGTTTATTATTCTATCCCATTCCCTATGATTAGTCTTTTTATAGGGTTCAATTTCATTATTTGGCAGAGCCAAGTAAGCTTCATTGCAAACCTTTTGGTACATTTCAGCTTGTGATATTCCTTGTAATATGTTTCCTGGCGATATCTCATTTTTAGCTTCAACTGCAATTACGTACTTATTTCTATCATGTACTATGCCTGCAACATCAATCTTCCAACCTTTTAATATGTCAAATGTAATCTTATTTATTGCAGTTTCGCAACCTAGGAAATTGGTATCATGCTCTAAGAATTCAGCAATTGGAGGATACATCTGATCCTCTTTGGGAAAGCTCAATGTAACCAATCTTTGTTATACTATGTATCTTATATGCATTTGTTAGTTTAGGTCCTATTCTTTTTGTTCTGATTCTTTCTAACGCAGGTATTTAGTGTACATGTTATATAATATATTTCAAGATTTTACCTGCTGACTCAGAATAGTGATTTTAACATGTTGTTTAAAGTTAAAACGAGAATGAAGACTTGAAGAAGGCTGATAGTAACATGAATGAGTACTTGCTGAAACTCATTTCGCTTTATAAACAAGGCTATTGTTCGTCTAAATACATATACTATCTGATACCAGACTACAAGATAAAGAAAAGGGATGAGAATGGAAAGATCACAGAACTGGTACTAGTCGATTCCAAAGATGAATTTGTTAAACTCTGGAATGATGCTTGTGAGTACGCGGGTGATGCTTTAGAAAGAATCATGAACATAGGTAAGAATGATTTTGGCGCTGTTAAATCTAATTTTATCCCCAACACCACAATTATTCCTGTTATTGGAGCTATAATGTTGTTCTATGACAAGAATTATGCGAACGCAATTCCCGAAGAAGAGTTTGACAAAATGCTCAACAAATGGTATTGGTCAACAGTCATATCTGGCGATTACAGTGGCTCGTCAGATTCTGTTATGTCTGAAGATTTTAGGGATATAACAACTTGGTTTGAGAAAAAAGACATCTCAAAAATTCGTAGAATAAACAAAGTCAATGAGGAATTTGTGAAAGGGCTGAACTTAAGAACGTATGATAAAGGCTCAACACTCTACAATTGCTTGTTTTGTTCAATTGCATTAAACAAAGCTGAGGATTTCTACACTACTCGAACCCTGGATACTGGAAGCTTCAGGAATGAGAGAATTCATGATCATCACATCTTTCCAACAAAAGCAGAAGACTATCCTCAGGAAACAGCGAAGTATTTTGGTGATTGTCATGACTCGATTTTAAACAGATCACTACTCCTAGACGAAACAAATCAAAGTATCCTAGCCAGTAGGCCATCTCAATACCTAAAGGAGATTAGGAGAAGAATGGGCGGAGATGCGACCAAGCTAAAGTCATTGATGGAGAAACATCTAATCTCAAATGATGCTCTGCAATATATGGAAAAAGATAACTTCGACAACTTTATTGTAGAACGAGAAAAGACCATGAAACAGAAATTGCTGAGTTTATTAACATAGCATACGCCATAGATTGTACCTTGTGAGTCTGAATACAACTGCGGAACCCTTGGTTGATCTAATCATAGCAATAGGTTCATTGATCATTGATTTAGTCATGGATTTCGTCTCAAACCTTGCTTAAATCCATCAAAGGACATACAAAAGCTCCTTTAATATTATGATTTAAGAGGAAATAAAGATTTTCATATGATCTTTGAAGATAATAGAAAAGAATGTAAAAAGGTATTCTGCGCTATAACTAACGCATACTTTAGTTAGAAAATCTTAGCAAGGAGATACATTTTACAAAAGAGAAACAAAATTATGCTATTGTAGGCTTACCTAATCTCGCTTTCCTGAATGTCTCAATCATTTTTTTGTTTTTTGTGACTTTGGATATGTATCTGTCTATTGCTCGAAAGAAGTCATGGAAATATGTTATTATGTTGAACTTTATTGTTCCATCTTGAAGAATCTCGATTCCACATTGACCAACACCCATAACGATAATTGCGTTCTTTTTTATAGTATATTCATGAGCTAATCCGCATCTGACTTCATTGTATATCCTCTTTCCTTCGTCTGAATTAATTAGTTTTCGGTAATTATTACCCATATATTCAAAAAAAGCTTTGTACGCATCTGAACTTTTCGTGTTAGGTTCAACGAGGAGATGTCCCCAAGCTTCTGTATAAATTGATAGACCTGCTGCTATCAGAAAGTTAGCTCCACAGCCTATGGCTAATCTGAGGTCATTAAACATGAAAAGTCTTGTTTTACTAAGGAATTCAACTTCCTCTTTTCTAAGCATCTCGAAAATCACATTACAGGTATAATTATATCTGATTAAGATAAGGCTTTCCTTTCTGACAAGAATACAAGTAGATATTTTGAATTAAGGTACGAAAAAGTAATCAATAGACTTAAAAGAGCTAAAGGTGAAATTTGATTGGAGGATATAGAATTGATTGTAACTAAATACACATTACCTAACGGGAACGTGTTTATTTGGCTTGGGACAGGTGGAATCTGGACGAGTAGCAAGGGTGTAGATAATATTCTAGTTCTAGAGGGTGGTGACGTATTATTCCTTAAAACTATCAAAGAAGTGTCTCTGTGGAAGGATGAAGTTAAAGAGGATATTGAGAAACTCAGCTTTGACGAGTTTGTTAAGAAATATGATGTACCTAATAATAGAGACCTATGGATGGACTTAAAAGAGGGGGTGAAAATGGGAAGTTACCCACCGTTCGTCAACATTGATCAGAAGTTAGCTCTATTTAGAAATATGATATAAACGTATATTGCAAGTTCATTGCAACTAACTTCTCCAGATAAGAAATTATCATTGCTTAAGGATATTATTCATGAATGCCAGATGGGAATAGAAAAGCTCACAGATAAAACATGAAGGGCTATCAAAATATAGAGAGTGGATGTTATTAATTTAAATAGGTACAAGTTTACGGAAAATTAAGCAAACCAATTCACATAACAAAAAGTCAGATTACCTATTTTCTTATTAGGACTCTTCGGCTTGGCAGTACGCTGACGAACTGCCATCCGTCTTTGAGGTAGGATTCGAGCTCTTTCTCTTCAACTATTACCTGCGGGTCAGGCTGCTCCCTCATCTTCTTCATTTCAGATTCAAACAGCTCGATTGTTTCGTCTTGTGTCAGCTCTTTGTTCTCTTCCTTTTCCTTAGCTACCTTCAATTCAAGCAAGTCTATCCCGAACATCGTCTTCGCTATGCTCTTCAATGCTTCGATCTTCGCTTCCTTGACTATCGTGGTCTGCTCCGTCGGCTGGGCGACTGTGGATAGGAACGGCTCACATCGCCTGTACGCTTCCCTTATGTCTTCGATCATGTCCGGTGGAAGTCTGCCTTTGTTCGTGGAGTATCTTGCTTCAATGTCTCCCTTATGTCCAGCAATGAATTGAAGATAGGGATGAGAAATCTTTGCTTTCGACTCCGCGATGATTAGCTGTGTTTCAGCGTATGCTCTGAGAACATAAGGCCTCTTATGTACACCTGCTTTACGCATCGCTTTCCTAATAAGTTCAGTTATCTTTCTTGTGAGCATGAATGGTTTGGTTTCAGCATCGGTTCTCTCGTGTGCGATCAATGGACTATTAGGAGTCAACTCTTCATTTGTTCTAATCCTCTCTTCAAGGTATTCCTTCAAGTATGTGCAACCTTCGCTTGAAAGGAAAGTGAAGTACTTGTGTCGTGCCTTACTCAACGGCGCCCTAACAATTATCATAGTTGGCATCTTATCGAAAACAACCTGTTCATTACCAATTCTTACTTCAGGTAGGTCGCCTAATTTTAGTCCGTCAGAGCCGTTATAGTTGCCAATTGATTCTGGCCTTAAGTCCGCGAATGCAATCAACACAGCCGCCAATCTTGCTCTATTCGAGGAATTTCTGAATATTCTCGCTAACTCTTCTTGTGATGGTACCTGCTCGTCTTCTATGGTCGGCGTAGATGAGGGGTTTCTGATCTTGATCTTACGTGTAAGCGTGATATCGTTGTACTTTAGCCAGGACCTTATATTTTTGAGTATTCCGGCAATGTATTGAGGCGCTTTATTCTCTTCTTCAAGTTTTTTAACTAAGTCTTCAAGACTGTCTTGGAACGTCTTCATATCTTCTCTTGCATGTATAACAATTTCATTTGGGGTAAGCTTTAGAAGTTCGCACGCTCTTCCTAGCCTTCTGAGCGCGACCTCTGCGGTGAGCGGGCTGCCACGCTCTATGTTATCGAGCCATCGTCTTACATCGGGCAGGATGTTATCGTATTTTGAATTTTCTTTGCGCGGCATTTTCACACATCTGCTATCTAATATCTGCTAAATAAAGTATTCGCACTTAATTGTAGGCGGGCCCGGTGGGATTTGAACCCACAACCTACAGCTTACCGATTGACTAGCATCTCTTCGATCAATACCTAATCACTATGCCTCACGAATATTTTGAGACCAATGTTGAAGCAGAGTGACAGGAGGTTCCAGAAATCTGGGAGAGATACAGTAGTATGGGAGAGAAATCTTTGTTGATGGGGATTATTTATCATAATCTCTACGATTTGCTAAGAAGTGCATATATAGGCGATGGAATTGGATGCATAGTTCATAGGTGACTTAACATGGTTGAAGATCTGGTAATTGAAACAAAAGGGCTTCGAAAGACTTTCATCTCTAAAGAGAGGGGCGGGAAAAAAGAGGTAGAAGCAGTTAAGGGTATAGATCTCACTGTTAGGAAAGGGGAAATCTTCGGTTTTCTCGGCCCTAATGGTGCTGGTAAGTCTACCACACAGAAAATGCTTTCTACACTGCTGTGTCCAACTGGTGGGGAAGCCAAGGTCCTTGGATATGACTTAGCAGAACAGCAGGAACAGATTAGACAGAACGTTGGATGCGTGAGCCAAGCCGGCGGAGCTGATTTAGGTGCTACAGGTCTTGAGAACCTAGTCCTCCAAGCTCAGCTGTACGGCTTAGATACTTCAACTGCAAAGAAATACGCGGCCGAATTCGTGGAGCGTTTCCAGATGAGCTCATTCATAGAGAGGCCGGCCTCGTCCTATTCCGGTGGCCAAAAGCGTCGCCTAGACGTTGCGCTTGGGATGATTCACCATCCACAACTACTTCTCCTCGATGAGCCGACATCAGGTCTTGATCCGCAGAGCAGAGCATATCTGTGGGAAGAAATAAAAAAACTGAAAGCTGAAGGAGTCACCATATTTTTGACCACCCAGTACATGGATGAAGCTGACAAGCTCTGCGACACGATAGCGATCATAGATAACGGAAAAATTATTGTGACTGGAACGCCAGGGGAGTTGAAAAGCAACGTTGGCGGCGACACGATAGTTTTTAGTTTTCCATCAGAGGAGACCGCTCGCAATGCTGAAACTTTGTTAAAAGAGAAGATTCAGGTGGAGAAGATCCAAACCAACAACAATTCAGTCTATCTATACATTAAAGATGGAGAGAGAATGTTGCCTGACCTCCTGCGATCATTCGATACAAAAAACCTAGAGGTGCAGAGCATCATGTTGTCCAGGCCGAGTCTAGATGACGTCTTCTTAAAGTACACTGGTCGTTCACTGAGGGAGGATGAAAGAAAATGATGAAAATGTTACGCGACACAAGATTGATGTTCATCCGCAACATGCAGCACACGCTCAGGAGCCCCGTTTTCATTTTCGTGAGCATGTTCCAGCCTCTTCTTTACCTGTTCTTGTTTATGCCACTCCTGAACGGTCTCGGTAGTGTTCCAGGTATACCTGCGGGTAGGACAGTTGAGGTTTTCATCCCCGGGCTTTTAGTTATGCAAGCGCTCTTCGGCTCAGCGTTCGTGGGATTCTCACTTATCGATGATATTAGAACAGGAGTAATAGAACGGTTTTTAGTAACTCCCGTGAAACGCCCGGCAATTCTTTTAGGCAGAGTTTTGAGGGATGCGGTCGTCCTTCTCACTCCAATGTGTTTTGATTACATTAGTTGCTATCCCCTTTGGGCTGAGTGTAAATGTAGGCGGATTCTTACTCTCTCTATTGTTATACGCTTTGATTGGAGTTACTATGGCATCTATGTCATACGGTTTTGCTCTTATATACAAAATTGAAGACCCTCTCGCTCCGACGTTGAACACAATAACACTTCCTGTTTCTCTGCTGTCGGGTATTATCCTTCCTCTCGCGCTTGCGCCTATCTGGCTTCAAGATCTTGCGAAGGTTAACCCATTCTCATACGCAGTTAATGCGGCTCGCGCATTATTTGCCGGGAATTTTCAAAACGTCGAAATCGTAGAGGGGTTCGTCATCATCAGCGTACTTGCAATCGTCCTATTCCTGTGGGGGTTGAGGTCACTCAAGAAAATGGCATCATGACTATGAGATTTTGCAATTTCATACTGTTAGGAGAGCAATAGAACGTGGACTTTCTTTCGGCTGTCTTTATTATCTAATTTCGCTACAAGATCCTTTTGTAATATGGTCGTTAATCCCACTGGGCCAACTATAATAAAATAGATTTCGAAGAGATGATTATGGATGGAAGTGTCAAGATTTTAACACGTGCAAAGTAAATTTCTTCCTTAGTTTATCTTATCCAATCTTCCCCTTTATCTCCTTTTTACTATTTAAGTTAAAATATGAGGATGGGTAAAGTTCCTAAAGTTAAGTTATATGGCAGAACTCTATGAGCTACCGCAGTGACTTCATCCGCTAGATAGAGAAAAAACTATAGACATTTTGGGGATAGAGCGATTTTCACTCCTATGACTCCCGTCGCCCCACCAGTAAAGAAGTCGGCTGCTAGGGTATTTTAACTCGTGGGAAAAGGGGTTTATATGTAGAAGCTTTTAGCAGTAGCTCTTGTTGTTCTTTCTTGTTCATCGGGGTATAGCGTTCAGCGGCATCTATCATCATCTTGGCTATTCGGATATCAGAGGAACTGGCCGCTGTAGTTACGTATTGGGATAATGTAAACCATAAGGCTTCATCGACCTCTTTCTGAGTGTCAAAGGGTTGATACCAGCAGTTGTATGTTCTCTCATCAGTGGGCCAAGATTTCTTCACAACCGACTTCATGGCTATTACCCCAAGGTTTCTCTTCTTGGCTAGGGTGAGTACTGGTTCGTAATCATTCTTTGGTTCAGGATGGGCATGTAGAACGTAGTTGACAGGAAGTAGAACTGTATCGAAGTCAAAGCTTTTAAGTGCTCTCATAATGTTTTCAGGATTGTGACTAGTTATACCAATATACTTAACCAAGCCCTGCTTCTTAGCATCTAGTATAGCTCTTATTGCACCATCCTCGCTTAACGCAATTTCGAGTTCTTCTGGATCATCGAGTCCATGCAGTTGATAGAGGTCGAAGTAGTCGGTCTGAAGGTTCTTTAGACTTCTACTTAACTCGTCCGCAGCATCTTTTTTTGTCCTCTTCTGCGTCTTACACGCAATGAATAGATTTTCACGATATTCCTTAACCCATTTGCCTAGAATACGTTCTGCCTCACCGCTGCCATATGTGGGTGCTACATCGATGTGATTCACCCCGTGATCTAAAGCCAGTTTAATAAAAGCGTCTGATTCTTTGCGGGTAGTTGGGCGTACGCTTGCCCCACCTAAAGTAATGAATGTACTTTTATGTCCCGTCCTTCCTAGGATTCTCTTCTCCATTTTAACTCAATTATAAATGCTGAGCATCTTCTAATATACTTTTTTTTACCCTTCCTGCTAATAAATCTTCATTATATTGATATACTTGGGTATCAACTACAAAGGATTGAAGGTTTGATATGACGTATTACTCAACTCCAGGAAGAGAGAACCTAGATAAGACCTTGGCTTTGGTCAAGAAGATAGCTGAAGAACTGGGAATAGACGATATAGTGATAGCCTCCACTACAGGCTACACTGCTAAGAAGGCAGTAGAAACGCTTAGCGGTACAGGCGTAAAGTTGATGTTCGTTGGCACGGCGAGGGACAGGTTTCCAAGCGAACTAATAGTAGAGTTGAAGAAGAAGGGCTGTAATGTCTGTTTCAGCAATGAGGTCAAATACGATTATCCTGAACTAGTAAAGATGGCCTATAAAAGATTCTGTCCAGGAGTAAAGGTGGCTATCGAAATCGCGATGATAGCCACTCAGGAGGGCTACGTCTCTACTGATAAGGACTTAATCTCGGTGGGAAAGTGGGACACGGCCCTTATAATAAAGCCATCGATGAGCAGTCGGTTCGAAGATCTAATGATCAGAGAACTGATATGCAAACCACGATAAGGTAGAGAAGGATGAAAGCAAGGCTTTAGCTCCCAAGAGCCCTACCAATTAAAAGAAAAAAAGATGTTTCAATAATCTTTCAGAGGAGTTTGGTGAATTGAGTGTTGGGCTTTGGATTCTGTTTCCTACAGTCTTCTATAAGCTATATTTGATTTGTCATAGATATTCTTATAACTTATTATCCTGGAGAACTTAGGGAGGTAACTTTGAATGTTGATCAAGTCTCAAGATGCAGAGAGAGATGGTGCGCTAAACATTGCGAGATTGATGTTGGTAGCTGCCAGAACCGCTCCCAAGGCGGCAGGACATGACAGCATAGCAACCGCCATACTTGACGGAGAGGATAAGGATAAGCTTGCCAATGAGATGGAGCGTTCTGGCAAGGAGAAAAAAAATCCAAGAAGAATCAGAGATGCGGGAAACGTGAGGAACTCTGACCTAGTAATCTTGGTAGGGGTCAAATACGGGGGAGAGATCTCAAACGAGTTGAAGCTGATAGACCTTGGAATAGCTGTCGGCTCAGCCGCCAAGATTGCAAGCGGCTTAAACGTTGACAACAGGATCATGCGTAGCATTGGAGACGTTGCTGATAGTATGAAACTTCTGGAAGTAGATTACAGCTTAGGGATTCCGATCTCCATCAAAGGCAAAAACATCTACTTCGACAGACCACAAGTTACAACCACATAAACAATTTGAATCAAGGAACTTAGGCTCCATATGTGCTACCAGGACTACAGAACCTGATCAAGAGAGCTCTTGATAAAATTGGAGGCTTTCGAGGGAGTGAGTACACACTTCCTATAATTCTCGCGCTACACGGAAGAATTCCTGAACCTGTGGAGCTGAAGGAGGCTGTTGAAAGGTGGAGCCAGATCAATCTCACTGATGAAACCAGTCCTCCAAGAGAGAAGGAAATCTAAGGGAAACTGGTGCTAATATAAGAATAATACTTTTAATTCAAGAGGAAACTAGCAAACATAATGGATGAAAATCAAATTCATGGAAGTTGCATATCCGAACGCAGAGTTGGAACAAAAGATATATAAATTAAGAAAGAAACGGTAAAATCAGATGAATGAAAACCAGAATAATCCTCCTCAGAATCTGGATGACCAAGAAAAAATCCGCAACAACCCAAGATTCTGGATCGCTACCATCCTGATCCTAGGCATGCTAATTATTCTCATTATAGTTGTGCTTCAAGGCCAATACACCCAAACAGTTCAGCTAGCCGCAATATTCAGTGGCTGGATCACCACCATAATCGCGTTCTACTTCTATACCCAAACCAGCAACCAACTCCAAAACCAAATGAAAACTTCAGCCGAATCAGAAGCTAAAGCCCACCAAAGTACTGAAACAGCCCTCAAGCGAGCGCAAACAGCCGAAAAAACAGTACACAGCATCAAAGGTGTCATAGCTGGCTCAGAACCCGCAAAAGAGTTTGTAGCTGAAGCCGACAAAGCAAAAGCCACCCAAGAAACCATAGAAACAATCAAAGCCATACTTCAAAGAGAAGAAACCTAAAACTGGTCAGGATATAGAATAGCTGAAACTATCTATATCACTTAGACTACGTCACTTAACGTTTGACTAGGAACGGGGTCGTGCTAATCGTAGACTGCAAGAGTGCACCCAGACGAGTTAGAGTCATAGCGGCTCCGCCACATCTTAAGACCATAGTTAGAGACTCGAACCCATTTAGATATTAGTCCAACCGAACTTGAACCTAGTTGTCCTTCTAATAATTTACCAGTAGATTAATGCTGGAATCTCACCCAATATATCAATTAGGAAAGCCATGTCCCTTAATCGAACAGAATAATTTTTAATAAAATTTATAAACATCTATAAAGTGGGGTTTTTAGTTATTGGA
Source organism: Nitrososphaeria archaeon (assembly GCA_963752255.1). Classification (GTDB taxonomy): domain Archaea; phylum Thermoproteota; class Nitrososphaeria; order JACIWG01; family JACIWG01; genus JBEKIG01. The sequence goes on from CAVVXT010000001.1 coordinate 14,612, forward strand.
GTGATATAATATATGTCAACTACAGCAATGTCGGGTGTGACTTCCTCAGGTCAACCCGTGTTGATTTTGAAGGAAGGAACAGGTCAAACAAGGGGCAGAGACGCTCAAAGGAACAACATTATGGCAGCAAAACTGGTTGGTGAAATTGTCAAATCATCTTTGGGTCCGAGGGGAATGGATAAGATGCTCGTTGACGGTCTAGGTGATGTTACAATTACAAACGACGGGGCAACAATACTTAAAGAAATTGATGTGCAGCATCCTGCTGCCAAAGCGATGGTGGAAATTGCGAAGGCGACAGACAACGAAGTCGGCGACGGAACAACTTCTGCAGTAGTTCTAGGAAGCGCCCTTCTAGAAAAGGCGGAGGAACTAATAGACAAAGACGTTCATCCGACAGTCATAGTGGATGGCTATAACAAAGCAGCTGAAAAAGCAAGGGAAATTCTTTCATCGATTTCAATAAAAGTAGATCCAAAAGATAAGCAATGGCTTACTAAAATAGGCACAACCAGCATGGCAACCAAACTTGTCTCATCTGAAGGCGAATTCTTATCCAAAATGATCGTCGATGCCATGCTTATGGTGACAGAAGAGCAAAATGGGAAGCTAAAGGTCGACATCGACGATGTCAAGGTAGAAAAGAAAGCAGGTGGATCTCTTACTGACACAAAACTAATAAAAGGCATAATATTGGACAAAGAAGTTGTTCACAACGGTATGCCGAAGAGGGTGACAAATGCAAAGATCGCGCTAATTAACTGCCCACTAGAAATTGAGAAAACAGAATTTGACGCAAAGATTAACATCAACAACCCTGAGCAGATCAAGATGTTCCTAGACGAAGAAAATAGCATGCTCAAATCGATGGTCGACAAGATTGCAAACGTAAAAGCAAACGTCGTCGTCTGCCAGAAGGGTATCGATGATATAGCTCAGCACTATCTGGCTAAGGCAGGAATACTTGCCGTAAGGAGAGCTAAACAATCTGACATAGATAAATTAGCGAAAGCAACTGGTGGAAGAGTCATAACGAGCCTAGAAGATCTCAACGCGGACGATTTGGGTAAAGCAGAACTCGTTGAAGAAAGAAAAATTGAAGAAGACAAATGGGTCTTTATTGAGGGATGCAAGAATCCAAAGTCGGTGACATTATTCATCAGAGGGGGAACACAGAGGGTAGTCGAAGAAGCTGAAAGATCGGTGCATGACGCACTTAGCGTCGTCAAAGACGTGATTCTTGAACCATACATTGTGGTAGGTGCAGGCGCACCAGAAGCAGAAATCGCTTCAAAGTTATTCGAATGGGCTCAGACATTATCTGGTAGGGAACAGCTTGCTGTACAAAAGTTTGCTGAAGCAATGGAAGTAATACCTTTGGCTCTCGCAGAAAATGCTGGAATGGACCCAATAGATACTCTGGTAGAGTTAAGAGCAAGACACAGCAAGGGTGACAAGAACTTCGGTGTTAACGCATTCGAAGGAAAGATTCAAGACGCATCGAAATTCGGCGTTTATGAACCAACGGCGGTGAAGGAACAGATACTTGCAGCGGCGACTGAAGCAGCGACCATGATTCTAAGAATAGACGATGTCATAGCATCGAGTAAGACCAGGGCTCCACCTCCATCACCAGGTGGCGGCGGCGGATACCCTGAAATGTGATAAGCGTTTTCTTCCCTTCTCCTTTCTTTTTTTGTTCTGCCTTCATAAACAAAATTCTTTTTAAACCGAAGCTCCTAAAGTATCATGTATGACTGTGGATCGATTTGACGCGGTGGTGGTGGGTGCTGGAACAGGTGGAGCACTTACAGCTTTGACTCTAGCGGAAAAAAATGCTAAAGTCCTTCTTATTGATTCTAAAGAGGAGAAGCTGATCGGTAAGAAGATCTGTGGAGATGCTCTTGGAATCCATCATATAAAGAACGTTGGAATCCCTTTTCCTCCGAAAGAAACCTTCAAGGGTGTGTTGGATACGGTTAGGGTCTACTCTCCTTCCACAAAATATTTTGTGAATGTGGAAGGCAAAGGATTTGCATTGAACAGGTATAAATTTGGAAGATGGCTCTTAGACATGGCCCTTGATAAGGGTGCAGAGCTATTACCCGCTACAAGAGCTGAAGCTATAGTTTTCGGAGATGGCAGGGCAGAACAGCTGAAGATTGTTGACGCAAAGACCAAGGACTCTAAATACGTAAAGGCGAAATATTTTGTTGATGCATCAGGTTTCATAGGCGCTTTGAGGAGGCATATACCGGATACTCTGGGAGTCGATAAAGAAATACGGATGTCGGATGTTGCCATTTTGTACAGAGAAATAAGAAAGGTCGAAAAGGTTGAAGACATAGGAATAGCAAAAATTTTCTTGGACCAGGGCACAGCCCCCGGAGGCTACTGGTGGTACTTTCCACAAGATGAGCACACACTAAATATTGGAGTAGGAATTCAAGGAGGAAAGAACATCAACCCAAAAGATGTGTTCACAGAAATAATAAGAAGAAGAACCGATCTACAAAAGTCAGAAATTTTGGATGCAGGAGGAGGTATAGTATCACTCAGAAGAAGTCTCTACACTTTAGTCGCCCACAATGTACTTTTCGTTGGCGATGCAGCTTGCACGGCGAATCCGATACACGGTGGAGGCATCGGCCCATCAATGCTAACCGGCAGGGCTTGCGGACAAGCCATAATCAACGCGCTAAATAATATGGAGAATGAGAAAGAGGAGCTTTGGGCGGCTAACGTAAACTTTGTAAAGATGTACGGAGCAAAGGCTGCTTCACTGGACGTTTTCAGAATCTTCCTTCAAGCTCTTACAAACGAAGAAATAGAGTTTGGAATGGCTAAGAAATTAATTACAGAGGAGGATGTCACCGACCTCGGATACGGCACAGCGGATCTGTCGATAAAGGACAAAGCTCTAAAAATGCTGCGCGGATTTTCTAAGCCTGGAGTGCTGAAACATCTTGCAGAAACAGCGAAGTACATGAAATCTGTTAAACAAGAATACAACAGGTACCCCGCCTATGAGAACTTCCCAGTGTGGGTTGCGACGGTCGAAAGGATGTTCAGAGAATATTCGAACAAATACTTGCCACACACCTAATTTTTCAAGTTAATAGCAGAGTAAAATATTTAGTTGCTCAAATTTTTAATGCTTTAACTCGACTTGGATTTATGTAAAAGGGTCTCATAATTATTTGTAATAATTAAATATTGATGTTAATTTCGTTGGAATATGTTTGAAACTGAAACATTCCTCCATATGATATTATAAAGGTTTTATCACGTTATGACACTTAAGTCGATCAGCTGCCTATGTCTTCTCAAGCATTTTTTCAAATGTCCAAGTAACTAGATTCAATATCTCTTTTAAACGAATCTTTGTTCGGTAATTCTTCACAGTAATCTTTTTTATAAATCCACCGTCTTCCTCGACTGAAAAGGATAGCAGGTCTTCTTCACCTATAATTCCGCTCCTAGCTTGGTCCTTGTCGGCCTGAACCATTTGAGGTAACTTTTTACCTATAAGATATGAAGTAAATGGTGGAGTAGATGTTTTAAGCTTAACTGTTGAGGCAGGTACAACGGTAATTGTATTGGGTGCAAGGTAGGCTGTTGCCACTATTTTCCCATCTTTGATCTTGAGAGAAACAACTTCCTCTGCTACTTCCTCAGTTTTGGGGATTTCTTCCCTCACCTTTTCAACAGCTTCGGTTTGAATTTCAGCAGCGGGTTTAAACCCCTTCTGCAGAAGGAAGCTGTCTAAAACAACTAGTGTTTCACGTAACGCGTCTGTTTCCTTCTCGAGCGCCTTTATCCTTTCTTCGATCCACATCTTAGTTCCCGCTACCTTCTTAACGTCTTCTTCGCTCAAATCTTCTCACATAAAATGCACCTTGTTAAGTATATAACTTTTTTATAGTTATGTAAAAAACGTTTTAACACGCTTTTCGATAGCGAGTATTAGAAGCAGCGCACCGACAGAGGCAATTGTTCTCTCATAGATTGTAAGCGGAATTATTATATAAAAATCTTCAGAAGTTAATGAAAGCAAAAACATCGCCAGGAAAGTGCCCGTTGCCTGCTGTGCAAAAGTTGAAGACAGAGTGTTGAAGAAGACGGTAAGACGGGAAGGTTTAAGGAAAAGGATTAGAATAGAACAGCATGACGCAGCAATATGAGGTAAAATAAACCACCAAACCGTAGGATATGTTATAGAAAAAAAGAAAGAGAAGAACAGCAGATAAATTGTCGTTATAAAAGGAAGTCCCCGTTTGTTTAAGCCGGCAAAAAGGGCGCCTGATGTCGGTATTACGATGCCTAGAAGGCCAAATGTGGCGCCTACAAAGAAGAAATTGCCCGCAAAAAAGCCGATGATCATCGAAAGAACACCGTAGTATGGCCCAAGAAGCCAACCGACAACTGGTGGCAGAACTTCGTTTAGACTAAACGAACTTCTACCTCCCACAATGCTCGTCCCTATGGGTATGAAGGAAAGGACAACGTAAAGGGAACCAAAGACTATGGCGGCAGAAAGCTTCCTGCGTGTAATTTTTGCCATTGAAACGAAATGCCAAAGCTATTCTATATAAATCTTATTTAGCTATAGATAGAATGATTTTGAGTTACATCTATAACTTTTTTTAGTCTTTTAACTAAGCTGAAAAGCTTATTATTCCTATTTATAAATTAGTGAACGTGTGTTGGTTGGCTATGTCCAGGACATCACAATTTTCAGGGTTCTATAAATTAAGTCTAGAGGAGAAGTTGAAGATAGTGAAGGAGTTCTCAGGCCTGTCTGAAGATGAGGTTTTGCAGCTTAAGACGGCTTCGGCGTTAAAGATGGACGGTGCGGAAAGGATGATTGAAAATGTCATCGGAATAATGCCTGTTCCACTCGGCGTCGCCGTAAACTTCCTCATCAACGGGAGAGACTTCCTTGTACCTATGGCGATAGAGGAACCATCGGTGGTCGCGGCCGCAAGTAACGCGGCAAGAATGGCAAGAATCAAAGGTGGCTTCTTAGCTTCCAGCACAGAGCCGATCATGATTTCACAGATACAGGTAATAAAAATAGAAGATCCCTTCCGAGGGATGAACGAAGTCTTTAACAGAAAAGTAGATATCATAAAACTGGCGAATGAGCAGGACCCTTTTCTTATTTCCGTGGGCGGAGGAGTGAGAGACATCGGAGCGAAAGTTATAGAAACTATCAGGGGAAAGATGCTTATCGTAGAACTGCATGTCGACTGCAAAGACGCTATGGGAGCGAATGTCGTTAACACAATGGCTGAGGCTGTGGCACCGCTGATAGAAGAAATAACCGGAGGAACCGTACTCCTGCGTATTGTAAGCAACCTTGCAACCTTTAGATTAGCTCGGGCTTCTGCGGTGTTCGAAAAAGATGTCCTAGGAGGCGAAGACGTTGTCGACGCCATTTTGGACGCGTACGCTTTTGCGGAAGCGGATCCGTACAGGTGCGCTACACACAACAAGGGAATAATGAACGGTATCACCGCAGTCGTATTAGCGACCGGAAATGATACAAGAGCCATTGAGGCGGGAGCGCACGCTTATGCGGCTAGGAATGGGGGATACAGTTCCCTAACGAAGTGGGAAAAGAACCGTTTGGGTGACCTTGTGGGCTTTATAGAACTCCCACTCGCAGTAGGCATTGTAGGCGGTGCAACGAAATCTAACCCTATTGCGAAAATATGTACAAAGATACTTGGGATCAGGAGCGCAACCGAACTCGGAGAAGTTATCGCTTCTGTAGGATTAGCGCAGAACTTCGCTGCATTAAGAGCCCTAGCTACCGAAGGAATACAGAAAGGACACATGAAACTTCACGCGAGGAATATAGCTATTATGGCCGGAGCAACAGGTGAACTTGCCGATAAAATAGCAGAGAAGATGGTTCAAGAAGGTAAGGTTAGGATAGATAAGGCGAAAGAAATTCTCGAAAAGGTTAAAGACAGTCAACCTTCAAAGACTGATTGAATAAGGCTCGTTAGATGGCTGGCATACTGAATTTATCAAAAGCAAAATGAAAGAAAATAGTTTTTTTAAAAAGTTTTTTAAGATGTCTGATTGAGCAACTTGCGAACGGGAATGTCGCTTAAGTCATTTTTTGAACCAGCTTCGATTGCGATTGTTGGCGCATCTCCAAACATAGAAAAGGTGGGCGGCGTTGTCGCAAATACACTAATAACCAATATGAAAAGAGGCATTCTTAAAGCCAAGATCTACCCCGTGAATTCTAAATATGATAGCTTATATGATATACCATGTTATAAGTCGATTAAGGATATTAAAGATAATATCGACCTTTTAATTGTAGCTATACCGGCTTCTGCGGTTCCAGAAATAATTAGAGAGGCAGGTGAATCAGGGGTAAAATCCGCTATCATAATTACCTCAGGCTTCAAGGAGGTCGGCAATGTTCAACTGCAAGATGAAGTGGTAAATGTAGCTAAACAATATGGTATAAGAATTATGGGTCCAAACTGTCTTGGAGTCTATGACTCACTCACTGGCGTGGACTCGCTCTTTCTACCCGAATTTAAAAAATTATCTACAGGAAAAGAAGTGTTAGCTACACCAAGACCGCGACCGGGATCGATAGTTCTTATCAGCCAGAGCGGTGCGCTGGGCGCGGCCCTGCTCGATTACATGGCGGGAATTAACCTCGGTCTAAGGTGCTTTGTAAGCTTTGGAAACAGAGCGGATGTAAATGAATCCGAACTTCTTGAATATTTCAAGGAGGATCGTCTAACAAAAGTCATACTGCTCTACCTCGAATCCGTAAGCGATGGCAGACTGTTCCTTGAAGCAGCAAGGAAGACCTGTGAAAAAAAGCCTATTATCGCGCTTAAAGTCGGAAAATCTACGGTCAGGCGCAAGAGGGGCGGTCTCACACACGGGTTCTCTTGCAGGGATGGATCAGATATATCAGGCCGCATTTGAAGAATGCGGAGTCATCAGAGCTAACACCATAGAAGATCTCTTTGACATGGGTAGAGCGCTTCTTTACCAGCCTCCAGCGTTAGGCAAGAACGTCGCGGTTTTGACTAATGCGGGTGGGCCTGGAATAATCGCCGCTGACGCACTGGATGCTTCTGGATTGCAGGTTGTTGAGCTATCAGAGAGGTCTAAGAAAATCTTCCAGGATAAAATAAAGGAAGGAGTTTTCCCACCCTATATGTCGTATGCAAATCCCAGTGGATCTTTCAGCCCAGGTAGGCAGCGACGCATTCAGAGAAGCCTTGAACATACTCTTGGACGATCCCGTTGTGAACGGAATACTGGTCATAACCCTGCATCACACACCGTTTATAATGGATGATGTCGTCGGAAAAATCGCAGGCCCAGCATTTGAGAAATCCAAGCCTGTTATCGCAGTGGATATAGGCGCAACAGAAATGGCTCAAGAAATCAGGGCAAGATTTGAGAAGTTCAGGGTGCCAGCGTTCAATGCGCCTGAGCGGGCGGCTAGAGCACTTTACGCGCTAGCCTATTATGGGACATTCCTCAAAGAAAAAATGATTGTGCAAGCGCCGCAATAGAGTGATTGAAAGGATGCCGTCCCCAAACGGGTCAACGGAAGAATACAGTAAAAAGGTGACTCTGAAGGATGGCTCATCGGTTCTGCTCAGGAAAGTAAAGGAAGGGGACGAAAAAGCCCTTCTAAACATGTTTACGGGCCTAAAGCCTGAGACGGTATACAACAGATTCTTCAAACTCAGAAAACCTTTTTCAATCGAAGAAGTAACAAAGATGGTTCAGGTTAAACCAGATGAAGAATTCGCGATAGTGGGGTCACCGCTGCAGCCTTCAGAACTTGACGTCATCGCTGATGCGAGATACTATGTTGAAGAGGGCATGAACGCAGAGGTGTCTATTGTAGTGCATGATAGGTGGCAGCTTAAAGGATTGGGAACGGCTATGTTGAGTCATCTAATAGAAATTGGAAAAGAACATATGATAAAGCTGTTCTTCGTCTACGTCTTGAGCGATAACGCGGTTATGATTCACGTAGCCAAAAAGCTAGGCTTCAAACTTAAGTCTCAAACTTATGGTATAACTCGGCTGGACCTTAAAGTTGAATAGAAAACGTCAGAGCACTTTTTTTGGAAAAATCTATCGTTGACATTCTTCTATGTTTTCAATATTATTCTTGCGTCAACAACAACTAGTCCTTTTTCGTATACTATAACGGGGTTTAAGTCGACCTGATCTATGACTGGATTTTCAATGGAGATCCTTGAAACATTACATATAACGTCTGCGATTGTATCGACATCGAGAGGTTTCGACCCTCTGAAACCCGAGAGAAGGGGGTAGCCTTTGACCTTCTTGATCATGTCGATAGCTTCCTCTTTGCTTACTGGGGTGATTCTGAAGATAACGTCCTTCATTATTTCTATTAGAACACCTCCTAAACCGAACATTACAGCAGGTCCAAATGTCGGGTCGCGTAACATTCCAACAACAACTTCAACAGACTTCGGAGCCATCTTTTCGACGAGAACGCCGATTATTCTTGCGTTGGGGGCTTTTTCCCTGACGTCATTCAAAAGAGAAGTGTAATCCTCCTTGAGCTGTTGATCGTCTTTGATGCCTATTCTAACTCCTCCTACATCACTCTTGTGGATTATGTCGGGTGAGATGATTTTAAGGACAATCGGATATCCGATGCTGTTGGCAGCGGATTCGGCTTCTTCAATCGAATCGACCACTTTGTAGGGACAAATTGGGATACTGTAAGAAGATAAAACTTCATATGCTTCAGGTTCCAATAGATTCTTTCTACCTTCTGAGAGAACATGCTCAAGTAACTTTTGGGCTGCCATATCCACCACATTAGCCCTTATTTCGATTGAATATTTAATCCTTAACCGTCGTAGTCAGGTGACCTTTTTCCAATTTCTTTGTCTTGCAGGAACCTTCTTAATATCTTGCCGCTTCTTGTCTTAGGAAGGTTGTTTATCGCTTCAATCTCTGATGGGACAGCTATTAAGCCAATGTATTCAGTGATTCTGCGCCGAATCTCCTCCATTAATTCGTCGTCGAGTGTCCATCCTTCCTTTAAAACAACGAAGACCTTCACTGTTTCACCTCCTAAAGGGGATGGTTTTCCTATTGCGGCAGCGTCGACTATCGCAGGATGGGACAGTACAGCCTTCTCTATTTCAGCTGTTCCGATTCTATACCCAGCTATCTTAATCACGTCATCAGACCTCCCCTTGATCCAAAAGTATCCATCAGCGTCCCTTGAGGCGATATCGCCTGTGATGTACCATCCTTGAACGATATCCCAATAGTCTATATACTTCCTCGGATCCTGGAAAACCGTCTCCATCATGCCAGGCCAGGGGCCACCGATTGCTAGTAGGCCTTCCTCCCCGTTCTTTAATATCTCACCCGTCGGGGATATCACAGCGGCTTTTATTGATGGAAAAGGTTTTCCAACGGAACCAGGTTTCAGGGGGATAGATGGGAAACCAGTAATAAGTATGATACCGGTCTCAGTCTGCCACCATGTGTTAATGACGGGACAACATTCTTTCCCGACAGCCCTATAGAACCATTTCCAAGTTGAAGGATCAATTGGTTCACCAACGGTTCCGAGAATTCGAAGGGACCGGAGAGAATATTTTTTTAGAGACGCTTCTTCGGACATAAAACTCCTGATATTTGTCGGTATGGTGTAAAATGCGTTGATGCCGTAATCGTCAATGATCTTAGCCCACCTTGTAGGGTTTGGATAGCTGAGGTCACCTTCATAGATGAATATGGTTGAACCATTGATTAACGGGCCATAGGTTACATAGGTATGCCCTGTAATCCACCCGGGTGAGGCTGTGCACCAATAGATGTCGTCGTCCCGAATATTAAAAACCCACTTTGTTGTTAAATAGGAGCTAACCATGTAACCTCCATGAGAGTGGATTATTCCTTTCGGCTTACCGGCGGTGCCTGAGGTGTAAATTATGAACAGTGGATCATAGGACTCCATTATCTTGCATTCGGCGACATCGGGAACTCCGTTGACAATTTCGTCCCAAAAGAGGTAAACCGGTTCTCCTTTCAAAGGAGTAGGCCTGTACTGTTCTGTTATGATCGGTATGTCCACCCTTTTCTTTACTATCACGTACTTTAGCGAAGGACACTGTGATAGCTGAGCGACGGTGTTTGCGACTACCGTCAGTTTTCCGCCATAATATGCCCCGTTGGAAGTGATGAGAACCTTGGAGGCGGTTTCCATAACACGTTCCCTTAAGATCCTTCCACTATAACCATAATATATTACATCATGAACTGCACCTATCTTGGCGCACGCGAGCATAGCAATAATCTGTTCAGGGACAATTGGAAGAAAGATCGTTACAAAATCGCCTTTTCTGATTCCAAGCTTCTTCAGCACGTTTGCAAGCCTGTTTACGTGCCTGTACAGTTCGCCATACGTGATGGATCTCTTTTCCCCTGGCTCACCTTCCCAGTAAATGGCAACCTTATTTCTTCTCCATGTATTAACATGCCTGTCCAGAGCATTCTGTACAATATTGCATTTGGCGTCAACAAACCATCTTGCTCTAGGGTACTGCCAATCTAAAACCTTGGTCCATGGGTTAAACCATTCAACTTCTTTAGCGGCGTCTCCCCAAAAGCCTTCAACGTCGTTTATCGACTTTTCGTAAACTTCATCATATCTTTTTAAATAAGCTGTTTCGACAATATCTTTTTGAGGGTAAACCATTTCCTCCCTAGAGTCCGGTGTATTAATGTTCACATTGGCAGGTATTCCCAAGGCGGTTTAAAAATTGTTTTAAACAATTGTGATAAACATTTCAGACCTCAACCTAAGATTTATAAAGAAAAGTTTAAAATGATAGTTTATGGAGCAATTTAAAATCGGTAAAGATGGGAAGATTGATGTTCTGGGGTTCGGAACATACCGTATAGGAGAAACAATAGGTCTCTCAAGTGATGAAAGCAACATCAAAGCTTTGAAGAAAGCATTCGAGTTGGGATATAGATTGATTGATACTGCAGAAGCTTATGCTGCAGGGCATACAGAGGAGCTCATCGGAAAAGCGTTGAAGTATTTTGAAAGGGATGATTTTTTTATAACTTCAAAGGTTTGGACAAACCATATGCACTACGGGGATGTGATTAAAGCGTGTGAAGGAAGTCTTAGGCGACTTCAAGTGAAATGCATCGACCTCTACCTCATCCACTGGCCGAACTCCCAGGTTCCAATAAAGGAAACGGTCAGCGCTCTTGAAAAGCTTGTAGACGACGGGAAGATAAAGTACATGGGTGTAAGCAACTTTTCAGCGAATGAGCTGCAGGAGGCAATGGAATGCACAAGCAAACATCAGATAGTCGCAAACCAAGTTCGATACAGTCTTCTAGATAAGGAGCCAGAAGCGAGCTTGTTGCCTTTCGCTAAGGAGAACAACGTCAGAATAATCGCTTATACGCCGCTGAAAAAGGGCACATCAGAATCCCCCTGCTAAGAGACCTGTCCTCAAAGTATGTTAAAACGGAAAACCAGATCGCATTAAATTACCTCATATGTAAAGAATCTATACCGATACCAAAAGCCGTGCATGAAGAACATATGATCGAAAATCTTGGGGCTGTCGGATGGAGGATGAGTAGTGAAGACGTGGAGAAATTGAGCTCACTGAAATAAATGATGCACAAATTAGATTAAGGAAGCTCTCTCTGGGAATAATTTTTATTATCCTATGTTTTATTGTGGGAGTACTCTTGAACGCGATCTCCGGTCTTATAGAAATATTATCTGTGGTTATAGCATTAGCTGTTCTGACGCTGATAGTTATGTTGTTTGAGAAAAAATAAAAAGAAAAGACTTTTACATTTTTAGCTTCTTCTTCAAGACCGCGTCTACGTTCTCTAATCCCAGTTCCTTCAATGTCTCAGATGTGGGGACACCATTCTCATCCCAACCCATTATGTCGTAATATTCTTTCTTCATTGTTTTCACTTCTTCTTTATCAGTGAATTTGCCTTTATGTGGACCTGAAGGTAAAGGCTCATAGAATCTAGGTGGATTCTCGTCAATTCCTAACCAGCTCGCATCTGGGCCTCCTATGAGTACTGCTGCCCTTTGAATTTCGAGGATCCTCTTAGAGATAACGTTATACCAATCATCAAAAGATATACCGAATCCTGTTACAGCATTGAGAAAATCGATCTGGGACTGTGGTGTATCTCGATTAAACATACAGAATACACCTGAATCGCAGAGAAGCGTAGAATGCTCACTACTGTTATGTGTTATAGGTAAATAGGCTACAGAGGTATGGTCACCTCCCTGAACCGAACATGTATATGAAAATACTTGTAGGTAGTCAAGATTACTTCTAATTCCGTGAGCACCACATGAAATCCCCTTGGATTGAATAGCGAACTTGAGCAGATCTTTTCCCTTTATTTTACCTAGTTTTTGTGCGGCCCGATAAGTTCCTTCAGCTAAGATATCACCTATACCTTTCCTAAAAGCGATCATTTCAGCAAGCTTCACAAAGGCTTTGGAATCTCCCCATTTGAGATCTATTCCATCAAGATCTTCCTTAGTCAGTATACCACGTTGATATAGTTCACCCGCAAAGCCCATAACATTTCCACCCTGGATACCACAGAAACCTAAGTCTTCGATTGTAGAGTTAATAAATACGTTAGCTTCAGGAGAGAAAACGCCTAAGTTAGGTCCACAGTAGGCTTGTGTTTCATAGTCAGGGTTATCTGTTATAGCACCTTTGAACTCTCCCGTTCTTACCACAGAAAGCTTTTCGCAGGCAGTTGGACATCCGTAGTCAGCCCAATATCTCTTTACCCAAACTCTACTTTCATATTGTTCAACGCCAATAGATTTTTCATCATGCCATTCTTCCTGCCAGTTTCTAATAGGCTCTGAGCTAGTACCGTTACCTACATTATAGCCTAAATGTCCTGTACCCCACCTTCTCATACTATCGTTTTTATAACATATTTTTCTACACTCCTCTATGAGTTTAACTGTTTGATTCCAATCGGCGACTTCTGGCAAAGGTCCGGTGCCCCTCGCAAGAACAGCTTTGATCTTCTTTGACCCCATTACAGCGCCATAACCACCATATCCTCCGCCGTGAGCCCATTTACCTAGTACAGCGGCTATTCTACATTTGTTTTCTCCTGCAGGACCAATGTATACCATTGAAGGCTCTCTCCATTCACGTTCTGTGAACTTTTTGTTCCATTCATTTCTAACTTCTCTGGATAAGGTTAGAGAAGTCTGTTTACCATCTTTACCCCAAACATGGCTGGCATCTCTTATTTCAATCGTAGAATCTTTCACGAGTATATAGGAGGGCTTCTTGGCTTCACCAGTTATGATTAAACCATCCCAACCTGCACATCTAAGATCAACAGGAAATTCACCTGCCATTGTGCTTCCAACAATACCATTACTTTGAGGTGACTTTCCTGAGAAACAGGTCCTTCCACCTGGAAAATATCCTGTTAGTGGACCTGTTGAAATTATTAAGATGTTTTCTGGACCCAGTGGATCAACTTTATCCCATTTTTCTCCTAATCGATCCCATAATATTTTTGTCGATAGACCTCTTCCACCTATATAATTTCTTAGTGTTTCCTTATCAAACTTTACATCCGTTATTTGCCCGTTGCTTAAGTCTATTTCTGCAAATTTTCCAGCATATCCTTTCATCTCATTACACCTCTAATTTTTCTCCATAAATCAGTTCAGATAGCCCTTCTGTTATTAGCTTAGGTGTCTTTGAATAGAGTCTATGATTAACTGCATCGCCCAATTTAGTATATGTAGTTTTACTCAGGCAATAGTATTGAGCTTCTTGACAAATTTTAACGCATTGTGGATCTCCATTACATAAGTCGCAAATCGTTGCCTTCTTGTCCACAGGATGCAAAAATGGAATATGCCCAGGACAGGCTTGGATGCATTTCTTGCAACTTATACAGATTTTCCTATCAACTAAAACCGCACCAGTTTTCTCGTCGACTGAAAGCGCCTTTTTTGGTTTTGTCGGGCAGGAGGCTACACATGGATAATCGCTACACTGTGCGCATAGATGAGGAAGTTCTAAACCGGGAGCAAGCATAAAGACTCGGACCATTGAAGCTTCCGGCCAGATCTTCTTTTCATGATAAATTGAACATGCAATTTCGCACATCCTACATCCAGAACATTTGGGATAATCTCTCATTACCCAAACCTTATCTGATGACATGGCAAATCATTTGGAAGTTAACCTAATAAATATTTCCAAGTTTTATCCACAACCTGATGTCAATCTACAGAGGATTGCGAAATGTGCGCTATTAAAATCATAACACTTAATAGAAAGAAAGGAGACGATGTAATTGAGTGAATAAATTGACCGACACTGGAAAAATTTTGCGAATGGGTAATATAACAAGAAAGGATGGCAGAACATTAGTGATCGCCATGGACCATGGCGGTGGTGGAACAACTCTTGGAATAGAAGATATTGAAGACGTTGTTGAAAAAGTAATAGAAGGGGGAGCAGACTCGATACTAGGCAAACCTGGGTTTTGCTAGGAGAATAGCGAAGACAATTAGAGGGAGAATTGGATTAGTATTGTCAATACCTTACAATCCAGTCTACGTTAAACTAGCTGCTCAGATCGGTGCGGATATGGTGAAGACGACATACTTTGGCCCTGTACCTCTCAGCGAAGAAAGAATGAAGCAAATTGAAGAAATAACATTAGCTTCAGAAGAATGGGGAATGCCCTCCATGGTTGAAGTTGTCCCACTGGACAACAAAGGTAAGACTATCTACGACCTATCTGCAATAAAGCAGGCGGCAAGAATAGGTTCTGAGCTTGGAGGAGACGTCATTAAAACAGCATATGTAGGTAGCCCGCATGAATACAGAGAAGTGACAAGAACCTGCCTTACGCCTATAGTCGTAATGGGTGGTCCAAAAATGGATAGCGCTTCGGATCTACTGAAGATGGTTAAAGACAGTGTTGACGCCGGTGCCATCGGTGGTGCCATAGGAAGGAACATATGGCAGTACAAGGATCCTGTAAAGATTACGAGAGCAGCAATAAGTATCATTCACGAAAAAGCGAGCTTAGAAGAAGCTTTGAAGGTGCTCAAATAGAAACTAAAGATAAAATCTTTATTGTCTTATCCTTTTACTGCATCTTCCAGAACAAACTGTTTATCAATATTCTATATCAAATGTTTGAAACTCCCCACCATATTCTTCTGATGTAACTTCAACTTTTTCGACCTCCGCACCAGGGGGGCCTGTCTTGCACCATTCAATAAGCTTTCTAAGAGAAGCCTCTTTACCCTCAACAACCGCATATACGCGTCCGTCATCGAGGTTTCTGGCATAGCCTTTTACACCTAATTCCATAGCTTTATTTCTCATACTTCCTCTGAAGAAGACTCCTTGAACTGAGCCAGAAATATATATGTGAACTCTTGTCTCCACCATATCATCACAGTATTTTGGACTGATATTATTTAACATGTTATAAATTGCCGAGTAATTCCAATATTTTTATTTCTACATAATATATTTTAAGGTCTTCATCTAGCTTTCTGACGCCTAAAAGAGGCTGTAAATGATAAATGGGTCAATTCATGAATCTCTTTTTGTCACTCTAATTTGTAACAATTGCTCAGCTATGGGCCGGCTTGCACATCAGATGGCTCTCGAAAAAGACCTTGTCTCACACATGATCGAATCAGTTGAACTCCAACAGATGTTTTAAAAATCTAATGTAGTTTCCGTTACCAAGACCTTATAAATGATAAGATAGATTCTATTAGTGCGTTTACATTAGGTTTACAAAAAAGATTTATTAGTTCTAAGATTAACCTATTTTTCTGGAAAAAATAATAAAAATGATCAGGTGAGGGAAACCCTAAGTTGGACCTCTTCAGGCATCTTCAAACGCATGAACTGCCTTAGAGTACGTTCATCCTGATCAATTTCCACATACCTTCTGTGAATTCTCAGCTCCCATTTATTAAAAGTATTTGTGCCTTCACCGCTCGGAGATTTCCTTACGGTGAGCTTTCTCTTCTTCGTTGGTAAAGGTACAGGCCCGCGCATCTTTATCCCAGTCTTTTCAGTAATAGCCTTTATCTGGTTGCAGACGTCATCCAGTAGTTTGACGTTTGTACTCGTTAG
Organism: Nitrososphaeria archaeon; assembly: GCA_963752255.1. Lineage (GTDB taxonomy): Archaea > Thermoproteota > Nitrososphaeria > JACIWG01 > JACIWG01 > JBEKIG01. The sequence continues at coordinate 30,844 of CAVVXT010000001.1, forward strand.
TATTATTTTTGCTTTTCCTGGCAAACAGGCACACCGCCAATGGGTAAAGGTCAGAAGGTTTTTAGCCTTTTATCGTAACTTCCTTCACAATACCCGCGCCAATAGTTGTGCCCATGTCACGTACCGCAAAGCGGCCCATTTGTGGTATCACGCTATACGGTTCAATTGCGAAAGGTCTTAATGGAGCAAGTCTCACTAGCGCGCTATCTCCTGTTTTTATAGACTTAGGTTTATCTTCGACGACTTGGCCACTTCTTGGGTCTATTCTAGCAATAATCTCCTTAAATGTCGTAGCCACTTGAGAAGTGTGCGCGTGCAATACAGGAGTGTATCCCGCTGATATTGCAGAAGGATGGTATATTATAATCAGCTGAGCGATGAATTCCTTAGCTACCGTAGGTGGGTTATCTGCTAATCCAATGACAAAACCTCTTTTAATGTCCGTCTTAGAAACTCCCCTAAGGTTTACGCCTACGTTATCTCCTGGAATAGCTTTTTCTATTGGAGTGTGATGCATTTCGATTGACTTGACTTCAGCTGCAAAGTTACCCGGGTTGATTATTACTTTATCATTTGGTCTGAGAACACCTGTCTCTACTCGTCCGACTGGCACAGTGCCTACACCCGTAATGGAGTAAACATCTTGAATCGGCATACGGAAAGGTTTGTCGATGGGCTTCGATGGCTCACTAATGTTGTCAAGCGCCTCCTGAAGTGTGGGTCCCTTGTACCATGGCATGTTAGTTGATCTCTGAACAAGGTTTTCTGCAGTCCATCCTGAAACAGGAATGAACGGAATCTTTGATATGTCGAATCCCGTTGTCCTTAGCAATTTCTCGAATTCCGTCTTAACAGCATTATACCTTCCTTCAGCATATTTCACTGTGGCATCATCCATCTTGTTTATCAGTGCTATGATTTGTTGAACTCCCAAGGTTTTTAGTAAAAATGCATGCTCCCTTGTCTGTCCTCCAAAACCTAGTCCGACTTCAGTTTCTCCAGGTTTCCCTGAAAGGACAACTATTGCGACATCGGCTTGGCTGGCACCTGTGATCATATTCTTTATGAAATCTCTATGACCGGGTGCGTCTATTAGAGTATAGTAATATTTCTTTGTTTCAAATTTCTGAAATGCTAGATCGATGGTAACACCACGTTCTCTTTCATCCTTCAATCTATCAAGAACCCAAGCATATTTGAAAGAATCTCCTACACCAAGTTTTTCCGATTCCTTGGCGTATTCTTCTATTGTCCTGGCATCGACTCCTCCCATTTCTACTAGGAAATGGCCCATAGTGGTTGACTTACCGTGGTCAACATGGCCTGTAACTACCAGGTTTAGATGAGGTTTAGTAGACATTTTCTACACCTTTGCACCGATTTTGAACTTCAACCTTATTATATAAACTATATGGTTCAAGACATGTTTAGCAATCTTATCATAATTTAATACTCGAATGGTATCGTCCTAGACTAAGATCTTCTCGAGTTTGAAGTAGGTTTCGTTACAAGCTATTTTATTCGATTTATTCTCTATAGTTCTACCTAGATGACATCGCAATCCGTTCCTGCTCGTTCTTCTTCTTCACTGCGTAACTGTTCTGATCGTTGTTGGAAGCTAAGATAAGTTCGTCTGCAAGAGCTTCTTCAAGCGATATCTCTCTGTTGAAGGTGGCTTCCCTCACACCCTCCGATATGAATCTAAGCGCTAAGTCGATGCGTCTCTGTGGAGAAATGTCTACTGCGACATGATATACTACACCGCCGTACATCAACCTTGTAGTGTCTTCGTTTGGGGAAGAATTTTCTATTCCTTTAACAAGAACCTGTAGAGGATTTGTTCCCGTCTTTAAGTTGATGATTTCTAAAGCCGATCTTACAGATTTGAGCGAATTGTATTTCTTGCCTCCCATTCTACCAGTGTTCTTTGCATACTTCTTCCCAAAGTGCATAAGCACATTTGAGACGCGTTCAACTATGTTGGTTTTTGACTTTGCAAATTTCTGGTGAGCGTGTCTCCCGAAAGAATGCGGTAGAAACGTAGGTGTAAGGTCTATAACGTTCTTTAGTCCGATGTCTTCGATTTTCACGTCCTTGAAGCTCCATTTGCCGAAAAGCAGCATGTTGGAGGCGTCCGATTTTGATGACAAATCGTTTACCTCCTCGGCTTCTCCTTTCTGCCCAAGACGAGCATAGGTAGCGATATGCCGTTTACTTTGAATACCCTATAGCGGACTCCTGGTATGTCACCCATAGAGCGCCCAAGAGTGCCACCGATACCTTCGATGTGAACTTCATCATGCTCATCAATATAGTTCAGGGCACCGTCTCCCGGTAAAAAAGCTGTTACCTGCTTGTTGTTTTTTATAAGCTGAACACGAACACATTTTCTAATGGCTGAGTTAGGCTGCTTTGACTCCACACCTACCTTCTCTAAAACGATTCCTCTACCCTGCGGCGCGCCTTCAAGCGGGTCATATCTTTCCTTAATCCTTAGAGCACGTCTAACATAGTGTTTACTTGACCACTTGAAATGCTTTCTTTTCTCGATCAGTATTCGAGCAGAAAATTCGCCCGTAGTCTTGGTGGACTTTCCCATGTTATCAGCAGAAAGGCGGACCTTTTACCGTTATTTAACCGTTTTCATTCTGCAGTCTTAGGGCTGCACTACGATTCTCACGTCGGCTATGTCAAAATATCTCCTGATAAGAAGCCTTGCTCTCTCAGCGTTTTTCCCGCCTAAGCCGACGACGGCGCCCTGGAATTTCGGGCTGCTCAACACCACAACAGCTATCTTACTGCCGTCCAGCCTCTCACTTAGCCTAACTTCGCTTATGTACTTCTTGTTCAGAGAATTCTTTATCAGCTGTATTGGGTCATCGGAATGTATGACTATTTCAACCGGTTTCTTGATCATGTTTTCGATGGCCTTCACGCATGAACCATTCTTCCCTATAGCTAAACCTATCTCGTTTGGGGCGACTAAGAAGATCACCCTATTCATCTTTTGGTCAATGATGCAGTCCTTGGCTGTGGCTCCACTTATCCTCTGGAAGAGTGACATCAATTCGAGCTCTTGTGAGGACCAATTTATCCTGCTTGGCATCTAAAGGTCAGCTTTTTGTTTCCTCACGTAGTATCTCTTTAAGCTCATATCCACCGGTAGCTTTGATCGAAAAAGTGGATATTCTAAATTTCTTCCCGACAGCTTTTCCCAGCTCCATTGAGCTGCCTTCGTATTCTATGAAGGGTATAGAAAGCTTCTTACAGTCCCTCTGCAGCTTTTGCGATATTTTGTGTTCCAAATTCTCTGACACGATAACTGCTTTGGAACCCTTTAATTCGTCGACAACCTCCTTTGTACCGTAAACTATCTTTCCCTTCTTAGACACCTTGTTCAGATAGCTATCAAGAATCTTCTTTTCCAACTTCCTTGCCTCCTTGCGTCATAAACAGGTCCACCATACCTGTTCCTACTGGGATAGGCAGCCCTACTATAACACTTTCGGTTACACCCTTTAACTGCTCGGTTTCACCTTTAACAGAAGCTTCGGCCAGCGTCGGAACAGTTATCTCGAAGGCGGCTCTTGCTAGAACACTTGCTTTGCCTCCGACTACACCGTGGCGGCCTACCTGTTTAAGTGAGCCTGTAACAGTCATCAGGTCTGCGACAAGACATATGTGTCTTATATCCACTTCCAACCCCTGCTCCTCCATAGTGTCTCTTACTTCCCTTACCAGAGCAGATCTTGCAGCTTCGATGCCTAGCGTTGACCATATTTCGTAGATGTCATTTGTAGTGGTTCTAGCTGGGTTGACGCCTTCGATCTTCATGACCTTTGCAAGGTTTGATCCTTTAGTCTGGATAACCCATTCCCCCCCTTCGTGAACCACTGAAGCCTCAGTTATGCCCGGTATACCTTTTAGTCTGCTGTTCAAGATTTTCGTCTTCATTCTCTGGAGAGATAGAGGATCCGCGCCTTCGGCCATTATTATTAAGGTGTCCTCGCCGACGATCTCAGGCTTCCTCTTGCTGGTCTCCATCGCAGCCGCTACATCTTTAGCTGCGACGATGAGGTCGTTCATGGCTTCTACGTCGAGGACTATCGTAATCTGGCCGCTGGGGTCGATCTCACTGCTCTTTATAACATCGTTTATCTTTGAGAAACGTATCTCTGCGGCGATCCTTTTGGCAACATCCAAGTCGTCAGCGAATTCGGATAGGAGGTAAATGTCCATAGTGGGGGTGGACGGTTGTCTTCTTGCATCAACCAGTTCTATGAGCCTTGGCAGACCCAACGTTATGTCCCTTTCTTTAACGCCGGCAAAGTGGAATGTTCTAAGCGTCATCTGTGTGCTTGGTTCACCTATAGACTGTGCGGCGACGACGCCTACAGCTTCCCCCGGCTCTATCAGCGCTTGCTCAAAAAGCTCTGATGTACGCGATATAACACGCTCTGCGCTCGCCTTCGGAAGTTTTGACTTAGATAATTCTGTCTTAAGTTCCTCGATTACCTTCGGATTAAGTGACTTGGCATATTTTTCGAGGTTTGCTTCAAGATCTTTTTCTTTTATTGCTGCCCCACCTGCTGTGAGCTGTTCTGCTTCGATAAGTCTTTTGACGTTTACGGCTTTGCTGTGGTCACTCTTGGAGGGGTCGACGCCGTCTTCACTGTAGAGAAACTGGATTATCGCGCCTTCCGGATCCCTTACAGTTCGGTCGTATTCGACTCTGAGATGTTCCATTGCGTTGACAAGACGTCTTTGCATGTAACCGCTCTGCTGCGTTCTAACGGCTGTATCAACAAGCCCCTCTCTACCGCCCATTGCGTGGAAGAAGAATTCAAGAGCGTTAAGGCCTTCTCTATAGTTTGACTTAATGAACCCTTTTGCGTCGGGGTTTATGTCATTTGATTCAAAGTGGCATAGAGTCCTGTATTCATAGCCTCTCATAATTCGTTTGCCACGGATGGACTGTTGTCCAAGAGCGGCGGCCATGTGACCTATGTTCAAAGGCGACCCCCTCGCACCCGTCCTCGCCATAATGATAGCGCTGTTTTCGTCTGAAAGGTTCCTGTCAGCGACCTTTCCAGCGGCGTCACGCGCTTTGGAAAGTTCGTTGACTATGTAAAGTTCGAGCACTTCCTCAGGGGAAAGGCCTCTCATCAGAGTCAGAGTGCCTTCTCTATAACGTTTCTGAAGGTCGTCAATTCTTCCGTAAGCGTCTTTAATCGACTGTTTAACCGCGTCCACAACGCTTGGAGGCAGCCAAAAATCGTCGTAGCCGATCGTGAACCCCTTGAAGGTTATGTAAGCCTTTATAACCCTAAGAATCGAATTAAGGAAATTTTTTGCCGCCTCGCTACCATATTCTTTTACGATCCTATGAAGCACACTGTCCGGTCTTTCAGCGCCGATAGAGGCTTTGTCGATAACACCGGAGACCAGTTCGCCGTCCCTTATAACCACCTGTTTACCATACCAACTCGACTTTAACACGTAGTTGAATCCTTCCGGTAGAAAGAGCGAGAACAGCTGTCTTCCATGATAAAGTTCTTCCGGTTCTTGCTTCGCCGGTTTAGGTATCTTTCCCACATATCCCCCGATTGTGGCGAGATTCACGAACTCCTCCTTTGTTAGGTATGAGTCTTCTTTAGTCAGCAAATATGCCCCAGTGATGTAGTCTCTAATAGCGCCTATTATGGGTCCCCCGTATCTCGGAGACAGTATCTGGTCCTGAACACGCATCAGCAACTCTGCTTCACATCTTGCTTCCTCTCCCTGTGGCACGTGAAGGTTCATTTCGTCTCCGTCGAAGTCGGCGTTGTATGGAGTGCAGACCGCTGGATGAAGTCTAAATGTTCTGCCTGGCAGAACCTTTGCACTGTGCGCCATGATGGACATCCTGTGCAAGGAAGGCTGTCTGTTGAAAAGGACGATGTCTCCATCTACAAGATGTCTTTCGACAATATATCCGGGACCGAGCGCGGAGGCAACTGCTGCTCTATCCTGAACGTAATCTAGTCTTATTTTTACTCCGTCTGGGCGTATAATGTAATTGGCGCCAGGATACTTGTCGCCGTTTGCGACAAGCTGCCTTAGGCGGTCGATGTTCCAGCCTATAACCTTCTCCGGTATCGTAAGCTTCTTTGCTACTTCAGCCGGTATGCCCACTTCGTTTATGTCCATGTTTGGATCAGGTGAGATGACTGTACGGCTTGAGAAGTCAACACGTTTTCCTGAAAGGTTGCCTCTAAACCTTCCCTCCTTACCCTTAAGTCTTTGGCTCAGTGTTCTCAGAGGTCTGCCTGAGCGGTGGTGGGCTTGAGGGATGCCGCTGACTTCGTTGTCAAAGTAGGTTGTAACATGATATTGAACTAGGTCAACTAGGTCTTGAACGATCAGCGGTGGTGAACCGGACTCCTTACTTTCTTTCACACGCTGATTCGTCCTAAGTATGTCCACAAGCTTGTGGGTTAAATCGTCTTCGGACCGGATTCCTGTTTCAAGAATGATTGAAGGACGAACTGTAACGGGGGGAACCGGAAGCACTTGAAGGACAAACCACTCCGGTCTAACCTTATCCAATTCGTAGCCCAAGAGAACAAGGTTTTTATCGTTTATTTCTTCAAGCCATGCGCGTATCGAGCTCGCCAAAAGTCTAGAAGGGCCTTCATCCCTGATTTCATAGAACGTTGTTGGCTTCACCAACTGGATTTCGTACTTTACGCTTCCGCAATGAGGGCACTGTCTTGCCTTCTTTGCTTTTAGCCTGATCTCTCTAAAGATCTTCTCTAACACTTCAGAAGTGACGTACTTACTGTCCTCGATCCCTTTCTTGTATCCGTTTATTATCTCGTCACTTAATATTAGCTTGTGGCAGACACGGCAAGTTGTCTGAAGAATAGTGTATATGTCGTCTACGAAGGCGACATGGATTATCGGCTCAGCTAATTCGATGTGTCCAAAATGTCCAGGGCATTTTACTGAAGTGTTTCCGCATGTTGCACATTTCTGACCGGGTTCTAGCGTGCCCAGTCTTGGATCCATTAAGCCTCCGGGAACAGAAAGTCCGTCCCTGTCGTATGTTTCCGGCGCCATTACTTCAACAACGCTGTACGATCTGACAATTTGAGGTGAAAATATCGTAAACTTTATTCCACCAATATTCTTTTGAAGATCTTCGATTGACATTTCAACCACCTAAATTTTATCTTTAAGAAGGACACGGGGCAGTATGTTAAGACTCATCATTTCCTGCACCAGCAATTTGAAAGCGTACGCCATGGACACTGTAGCTATTTTCGCGTTTGAACCACATATTCTACAAATGTACTTCCTTGTCCTTGCATCGAAGTACGCTATTAGACCACAATTTTCACATATGAACACATCTGTCTTGTCTGATTCATCAAGAAGTCTATCTTTTAAAACCATCGACGTGCCATACGCTATAAGGCAGTCACGTTCCATCTCTCCAAACCTTAGGCCTCCGCCTCTTGATCTTCCTTCGGTCGGCTGTTTTGTTAGCATCTGTACCTGACCTCTTGCTCTGGCATGAATCTTATCCGCAACCATATGGTGCAGCTTCTGATAATAGACTACACCGACAAAGATTTCGGCGGGGTATTTTCTTCCAGTTCTCCCATCATACATGACCTCCTTGCCTGTATTCACGAATCCGAGTTCCTTCAGCTGTCCCTCTATCGAGTCCACCGTCTCGCCACAGAACGGTGAGCCGTCAATCTGAGTCCCTCTAAGTGAGCCGACCTTTCCTCCCATCGATTCAATGAACTGTCCCACGGTCATCCTTGAAGGGAATGCGTGGGGGTTGAGGATAATGTCTGGAATAACCCCTTCTTCAGTGTAAGGTAGATCTTCCGGGTTCGCTAGAAGACCGAGGATACCCTTTTGACCGTGTCTGGACGCAAACTTGTCGCCTATCTCAGGCACACGCATGTCTCTTACCTTAATCTTGAACATCTTTCCTCCCTCAACGTTCACCGACATTATTATGGAGTCTACGATGCCCGTCTCCGAAGGCCTTACAGATACTGAGGTGTCTCTCATATACGGACCGCTGGCCTCTATCTCCCTATATTCTTCGGTAAAACGTGGCGGGCTTGTTCTTCCGATCAAAACATCGCCGCCTGAGACATTCGCTTCTGGGAAGATGCCACCATCAGATTCCAGAAGACGATAGAACTTATCGCCGCGGTATCCCTTGATGTTGGCGTCAGAGTTCGGCACTTCAAATCGGTCCTTCATTCCTCCTAGGTAGAGCTGTGCCTCCGCTTCATAGAGTCTGAAGAAGAATGTCCTTCCGAAGCCTCTTTCCACAGAAGACTTGTTCATTACGATGGCGTCTTCGATGTTATAACCTTCATAGGACATAACTGCGACCACAGCGTTTTGCCCTAGAGGTCTATCGTTCAAGTTCAGCATTTCGAATGAGCCAGTTGTCACCATAGGCTTTTGAGGATAAATCAGAAGATGGGCTCTGACGTTCATTGTATGTTTATAAATCGGCGATGGGAAGCCGAGCGCCTGTTTTGCCATGGCGCTTTCATAAGTGTTTCTCGGTGACTGGTTGTGCTCCGCATATGGTATGACTGAGGCTACTGCGCCAAGCATGCCGGTCATAGAGATCTCTAAATGGCTGTGCTTAGAGTTAAGCTGGTCCGGTTTCGTCGCAATAAGACAATTTTCTTCCTCGTTAGCGTCAATGAGTTCGAGTTCACCCTTCTTCAAGAGCTCTCTCCAAGATATTTTTTCTTCCAGAACTTCTTCCAGGTCTTCCTTTTTTAACAGAGGCGAGCCGTTCTTAGCTACAATAAGCGGTCTCAAGACTCTGCCTGAATAGGCGTTGATGTAAATTCTTGTTTCCGCTTTCGGGTTCTGTGGAACCTTAAGGTATATGCTCACATCACTGTTGATCAACGCGTTTCTCCTCATGTTCCTGAACTCGCTGCAGAATTCTTCAGGATCCATAACGTAGCCTGATAGGCTGCTGTCCAAGAAAACCCTTGCCCCGGCCATTTTGACTTCATTGGAAGCATCTTTGTATGATGTGAGCCCTATCTGTGAGATGACGTTGAAAATTTCTCTGGGATCCGCTGAAACAGATATTACCGCGGAAAGTGCGAGGTTCTTTACTAATCCACAGTTTGAGCCTTCAGGGGTCTCACACGGGCATATTCTCCCGAAATGTGTAGGATGAAGGTCTCTTGCCTCAAAGTTGGGCTGGCTTCTGGATAGAGGCGATTGAATTCTTCTTAGATGGCTGATGGTTGAAAGGTAGTTCGTCCTATCAAGCAGCTGGGTTATACCCACCTTGCCTCTTCCCCAGTTTCCTGTAGCTATCGCGTTCCTAAGCTTGTCAGTTATTATACCCGGCCTAATTGCTACGTTTACTACTCCGATACCCCTTTTCTGTCCTGAATGCTCTAGCTGGTATTTCATATCCTTTATCAGGTTTCTGAAGCAAGTCCTGAACAGGTCGGCTAAAAGCTGACCTGAGAGACGGATAACTTTATTACCGTAATGGTCCTTGTCGTCTGAATTAATCCACCCAAGCTTGTATTCAAGAAGCTTGCAGACAGCTTCACCTATGAAAAGAGACTTGTCTACACGATTCTGCGTAGACTTCCCAAGGTGTGGTAGCAGCCCCCAATCGAGAACGTTTTCAGCCCGTTTAACCCGGTACTCCTCCTGTAATCCATGAGCAACTCTGTTCCCTAGGTATACGAGCGCATCGTTGACGGTGACAACTTCGCTACTTTTATCAAATGTGGGCCCTAGGAAGTCTTGGATCTCAGATTTTAGCGAAATCGATTCTACAATTTCTTTATCCGATTCCAGACCCAGCGCTCTCATCAGAACGACAACTGGAATGTCGGTGGGAACGTTTGAGAATCTGGCGTAGATGACGCCGTCTTGATGCAGAGATATTGCCAGCTTTGACCTATACCCCACGACAGACGAATAGACGGTTGCAGTGGATATGTTAACGCCACCCTGCTTCTTTACGTCGACAAGAATCTTGTTAGGTGCAAGATCTTCAAGTCCTACAATAACACGTTCTGAACCATTGATTATGAAGTAGCCTCCAGGGTCCAGATAGTCTTCACCTTCTTCGATGAGCTCTTCGTAAGACTTCTTAGACAGCGTGCAGAGCTCCGATTTAACCATAACGGGGAGGTCGCCGATGTACAAATATTGAGAGTCCGTAACAACTCCATTCGACAGGATCTTCATCTCAAGCTCTACCGGCGCCGAATATGTCAGGTTCCTCATTCGTGCCTCCATCGGCGATACAGAGGATTTGGAAGCGTCATGTTCGGTGACTCTTGGTGAACCGATACGAACCTTTCCAAACTGCACAGTGTACGGGTTCGTCAACGTCTCAACATCTATTTTCGCTATTTCGTCAACGATCACCTGAACGCCATATCTTATGAATTCGTTGTATGAGTTTATGTGCTGTCTAGCGATACCTTCTTCTTCTACGACCTCCTTTAAGAGAGGCCATAAGTCTTGAGATTTCTTTTCAACCAACCCTATCACTCTATAACATACCTGTAGTAGAATACTACTCCAGAAACGTCACTTTTCCTGGTTATCTTAATGATGTCTCCAGGCTTGGCACCGAGTTCTCTTATCGCTGGATCCAATGAAAAAATGTATGGAAGCTGGTGGGACTTGATGTGGAACGTATCTAGAATCTTCTGAGCTTCCTCAGCCGATAATATCTCGTGCTTTGGTACGAGAATGTGATCTGATATCAAAAATTCCTTCTTCTCTGTTTTTTTACTCATATATAAAAACCTCTATGCAGAGGAATAAAGGAAAAATTTCCATTTAAAAACTCCTAAGAGACCCTTAGATGACGGTTATTTAAATGTTACCATATTTTTATAAATGAAGGCAATGTTATGAACAGGCGCTGTAACCGCACGCTGGACAGCTTAGGCATCCTTCTGAATATTGTACAGGCGCACCGCACTCAGGGCAGGTCGGTGGCATACCGTTGAGAAAGTCTTTGCGCTCAACGTTCGCATCATCGCTTGAATCTTTCTCCTCACCCCTTCTTGATGAGGATTCAGAATATTTCAGCAGAGATTCCTGTTCTTTGAGTCGTCCGTCAAGACGCATTTCCATAGTTAACGATATCGCATGTGAGCATGAAAGAACCTGTACACCTTCACTCCAAGTCGGGATAGGACACCTTATGCCTTTAAGCTGTTCAACGATCGCTCGAGGGTCGACACCGCTTCTTAAAGAAAGCGAGATGAGCCTGCTAAGGCCTTCAGCGAAACTATTCATACATCCACCAGACTTACCCATGGTCGTGAAGACTTCGCATAAACCGTTTTCATCTTCGTTAATTGTGACATACAGGTTGCCGCAGCCTGTCCGAATCTTGTACGTGAATCCTCTTGTGATCGGAGGGCGATCCCTAGGCTTAGTCATAGTCTTCTCTTTCGATTCGCCGAGGCCGAAGCTTATTACCTGAGTGTCTTTGCTTTTATCTCGATAGATTGTTACACCCTTACATCCCAGATCGTGCGCTAAAAGGTATATCCTTGCCACGTCTTCTTTGGTCGCATCGCTTTCAAGATTAACTGTCTTGGACACCGCGTTATCGACATATTTCTGGAACGCGGCCTGTATTCTGACATGCGTCTCCGGAGCGATGTCATGAGCGCTCACAAAGATTTTCTGGACATCTTCAGGTATAGACTCCATCCCTCTTACAGAGCCTTTTTCAGCAACTTTCTTCATAACATCTTCAGTGTAGAAACCCTTTGCTCTAGCATATTTTTCAAAGTGCGGGTTGACTTCAACTAAATCGGTTCCATCGAGCACATGCTTGACGTAGACGACAGAGAAGATGGGCTCGATGCCGCTTGAACAGTTTGCGATCATGCTTATTGTACCGGTAGGAGCGATGGTAGTAAGAGTAGCGTTCCTCAAATACGGATACTTACCGAAAAATGTGCTCTTCTCAAAATTGGGAAAACTCCCCTTATCCTTCCCCAAAGCCACCGAACAAGCTCTAGCCTCATCTGAAACAAATCTCATGACATCATCCGCTACTTTAAGAGCTTCATCGCTGTCGTAAGCAATCCCCAAAAGAATCAGCATATCAGCGAACCCCATCACACCTAAACCAATCTTCCTGTTTCCCTTGGTCATCTGCTCAATCTCCTCCAAAGGATACCTGTTCATATCAATCACATCATCGAGGAAGCGCACCGAAGACCAGACAACCCTCCTTAACCTATCAAAATCGATCACAAACCTACCCTCCACTTCACTAACCATCAAAGCAAGATTGATTGATCCCAAATTACATGACTCATAAGGGAAAAGTGGCTGTTCTCCACATGGGTTTGTGCTCTCTATCTGCGCTATGGACTGCAGGGGGTTTGCTTTGTTTATCTGGTCAATGAAGATTATCCCTGGGTCGCCGGTGGTCCACGCTGTTTCCACTATTAGGTTAAAGATGTCCTTCGCTTTCTCATTCTTTGTAGGCTGGTTTGTTCTCGGGTTTATTAGTTGATATTCTTCATCAACTCTCATCTTCTTCATGAAATCATCGGTGACTGATACGGAAATGTTAAAATTCGGGAACGACCTCCTATCAAGTTTACATGTAACAAAAGATCTAATGTCTGGATGGTCGATTCTGAGAACACCCATATTTGCGCCTCTTCTTGTGCCACCTTGTTTTATTGCTTCAGTAGCGGAGTCAAACACTCTCATAAAAGAGACTGGGCCGCTTGATACACCTCTTGTTGACTTGACGATGTCGTTAGCAGGTCTAAGCCTTGAAAAAGAGAAACCTGTTCCGCCACCACTTTTATGGATGAGCGCCGCATTCTTTATTGCGTCAAAAATGCCTTCCATTGAATCTTCGACAGGAAGGACAAAGCATGCTGATAGTTGTCCAAGCGGGCGTCCGGCGTTCATCAAAGTCGGGCTGTTAGGTAAAAATTCTAGATCAGCCATCATCCTGTAGAATTCATTTCCTAGAAGACCGATCTCCTCATCATTTTTTCCGTATAATTTTTCGGCTGAAGCAACGGTCTTAGCTACGCGTAAGAACATTTCTTCTGGGGTCTCGATAGTCTTCCCATTTTCATCTTTTGCCAAATATCTTTTCTCTAAAATGGTCAGCGAGTTATCGGAGAGTTTTATTTGTTCCAAGCAAATCTGAACGTCTGCTATGTGGCATAATTAACTTTTGTGTTAGGAATAATTGACTAAAATTACATAAGAACATTCTTGGTTGGTCTGGTGGGTAAAAAAGTTTTGATAAAAATTACTAATACTAATGGAAAGACATTTATATTTCAGAAAAATGTGATAAATTGCAAGATTTCTGTATCTTCTCCAAGTATAAACCAAATGGAAATATTTATTTTTTTTAATTTCCATCACAGTTAATAAGTAAAAGGATTATCCAACTATAAGTCTAAACTTGTATCACCTAATTAAGTATGTATAACATATTTGGTTACATTACATCGTTCGGAATTGACTTTTTTTATGCCCGTCCTTTTTGGCCTAAACATGTACGATCAAATTCTTAAGCTAAACTTGAATTCTTGCCTTCTGAAATGCCAAAGCTACACCTTCGTTAGTTAAAACTCCGATAACTTTGGTTGCATCAGATCTGTCAACTACGGGTACAAGATCTAGCTTTTCCTGTTGCATAACCTTATAAGCTTCTGTTACTGGCTCGTCCCAGAAGACAAACTTTCTTTAACGGAAACTGGTTCAATCGTAATCCATTCCTCTCTTCAGGCTTTTTCTTCATGATTTCTTCCCAACTCACTACCCCCTGCATAATGTTATCCTTCATCACAATTATATCATGGTATCTTGCTTTGAACATGATTTCTACAGCTTCCGCAAGTGTTGTTTCTGGGTTAGATGCGGCCACTTCGGTGTACATAACGTCTATTACTCTTATATTCTTCATAGACTTGGATAGGATTGTCGATTCGGTTTCTTCTGCTGCACCTACATATACAAACAAACCGATTATAATCAACCAGAAATTTGTGAAGGCTCCAAGGAAAGCCATTGTTATACCAAGAAATTTTCCGATAGTAGCCGCGTACCTTGTTGCGTCTGAAAAATCCATTCTTTCAGCCAGAATTGCTCTAAGCACCCTTCCACCATCCATTGGGAATGCAGGAATTAGGTTAAATGCTGCTAAAACAATGTTTATAGCCCCTAGGTCTAGAGGAAGATTTTTGGTGGGAGTCAAATTTAAGAGAGAAAAGGAAGGGAGTTTCCCACCGAACATAACCAGTCCAAGTGTTAGTAATAGTAGACCCAAAATAAGGCTTGTTAAAGGTCCAGCGATAGCCATCCTCCATTCCACTCTCGGATTGTCTGGAATCTGATCTATTTGAGATGCCCCCCCAATGGGGTAAAGGACAATCTTTCTAACTCTTATACCATAATGTCTCGCAACCATTGAATGAGATACTTCGTGTGCCAAAACCGAAATAAAAAGAAATACTGTGAGGATGAAAAGGTAAAGGTCCGGATAGGAAAAAATGCGCACAAAAACCATTAACAATATAAATGTGATATGAAGTTCTATAGGAATACCCCAGATAGTTATGACTCTAAATGAATACTTCACGAATAATATAGGTCTAATAAATTTATAAGTCTTTCGAATCTTCAGAAGTTTTCTAGATTTAAAGCGATTTATATAGATAAATTAAAAATTTTTCTATTAGACATTCCTATCTCAATCCCTCATCAGTGTTCGTTAGCGGCTTTCGGATAGTTTTCGTCTTCAAGCTGGAAGGTAGTATGATCTATCCCAAAGTCTTTCTTCAATTCATTAATCAGATCTGAAATTAAACGCTTTCTGTCCACGTTTTGGTTTACAACAATGTGGCAGCTTAAACAGCATGTTTTGTTCGGAGCAATGCACCAGACGTGAAGATCGTGCACACTAATCACACCATCCATCTCAGAAATCTTCTTTTCAAGCCAGTTTATGTCAACCCCTTGGGGGACTCCTTCTAGGAGAATGTTAAGAGATTCAAGGATCAGCTTACCTGAACTATAGAAGATCAAGACGCCAATCATTATGCTTATCAGGGCATCTGCCTGATACCAACCTGTTAACAGCATCACTACACCTGCCGAAATAGCACCTATAGAACCCAAAACATCAGACATAACATGCAAGAAAGCCGCTCTAATATTCAAGCTCGAAGTCTTGGTCCTTGAGATAACTAGTGCGGAAAGGCCATTTGCGCCCAAGCCGAGAATTGCGATAATCAACATGCTTAGGCTTTTAACCTGTTGTGGCTCTTGAATACGTTGAATGGCTTCAAATATGATAAATATAACAATCCCCCAAAGGAAAATACCATTGAGGAAGCCCGCAATTATTTCTGCTCGATAATATCCGTAAGTTTTTCTGATCGTGGCAGGCCTTGTAGCAATCCATGCAGCTGTAATTGAGAAGGCAAGGCCGAAGACATCGTTCAACATGTGCCATGCGTCAGTCGTCAGGGCTAAGCTGTTTGTGAGAATACCACCTACAAGTTCAATTACGAAGAAGACAGCCGTGATGCCCAACGCTATACCTAAATTTCTTGTACTGTCTGGTGGGCAGGAGGTTTCCTGCATCTTCAATACGCCGTAGAAATGAATACCCTTCAGTGGTTATTAAACTTGAATCTTAATTCAGTTCAATTAGCTCTTTACTTTTATGTGCGTTTCCGTTAGGCGATGTCGAAGCTTTAGATCCCAAAAACTTTTTTAAAGAAGTGAGCCCTCGAAATATTCTGCGATGGGAAGGGAAACACCAAGCGTTTTCAAGAAGATACCTAAAAAGGAGAAAAGCGATCTTATTGCGGCAATAAAAGGTAAGAAATATTGGAACGTTTCTGAAGAAGACAAGAACTACGTCTATGTAGTTGCACTGTCGAGAGCTAGAGAGAAAGCTCCAGTCGGATATTATGCGAAGACTTCCGCTCATGGGAAGGTTCAGGTGATTCCAGAAGCGGCAAAATATTGTAGGAAATATAGAATATTAATTTTAGACCTTGAGAATCGTTCTGCGTTTTCGGTGTTGACTTGGATGGCATTCACAAGAATAATGAGAAGAAACGATGAATTAGTTAAGATGCTCATTAAGAGCGGGCTGACTCCTCCTTATATTAACAGGAAGGTTCTTAGGGAACTCTCTGAAAAATGTCTGAAGTAGAGGTAAAAAATAAAAAGGAATTAATATTATTCATATCCATTTAAAAGACTTTTTTTCGTTAAATGTAAAACGATAATTTAACCTAAACTATTAAATTAATCAATATAAAAATATATTTTGTTTGAAAGGATAACTTTTTTAGTAAGGTTTCTAACAATATATGTTTGGAGCTAAAATACGTTCTGGGTGAATCAAATAATATGGCTGAAAAAATGGTTAGCAATAAATCTGATATCATATGGAGTGGTAAACCTTGGATGCTGATGAAACATACATTTCTTGTGTCTCTTTGAAATTAAATTGGTTCCATATTATATTGTAACTTTGTGGATTGAAAATATATATTCATGAAGAGTGCAAACTTATCGCAACATTTCGTTTAATTTGATGAAATCATGTTCTAAAATTTTTAAATTTTTTGGGTCATAAAGGGCCGCAGCTGGATGTATAGTTGGGAGAAGTGAAAATTTCCTTGAATCTCTCTGGAATTCATAAATCTGACCTCTCACAGATAAAATTCCTCCTGCGACGATTCCAGCCTTTGACAAAAAATAGATCGTTGAATATCTTCCCAAGCTTGAAACAATCTGCGGCTTAACTATGCTTAATTGCCTTTCCAAGTAAGGGGTGCAAGTCTCAATCTCCAATTGGGAAGGACCCCTGTTTTCAGGTGGCCGGCATTTGACAATATTCGTAATGTAAACGTTTTCGCGCCTAATACCAAGCGTCTGTTCAATCATTTTAGTAAGAAGTTTTCCGGCAGCCCCGACAAAAGGTCTGCCCTCTAAATCTTCGTGATATCCAGGTGCCTCGCCTACAAACATCAATTTAGCGTTAGAATCTCCCTCCCCTGGAACGGCGAGAGTTCGAGACAGGTGAAGAGGACATTTAATGCAGCCTCTTACTTCCTTTTCCAGTTGTCTTAACATATACCTATTAGGCAATATATAATGCATATTATAATCATTCCCCCGGGGAGAACCTTGATAATGTTTAGTTTATGAAAAATTTTTTTTCACTTTTTTGAATTAGATAAGGTTGGATAAATTTATAAAAGGTTAAAAGATAGAAATGCAAGGTGCTGTTTACCCTTTATGGAAGAAGATAAGCCACTCAATGCTGGTAAAGGGGAAGTATCTAGCATATCTAAAGATAAGTCGATTGGGGGATCTAGCACAGATTTTGAACAAGGGTTATCCCAAAATGAGGCTGAAAAGAGACTCCAAGAATTTGGCTTAAACGCCGTACCAAAAATAAGACCCAACTTGTTCAGGTCATACGTCTCTCCCTTAATGAATTGGCTTATTAGTATCTATTTGATAATCAGCATAATCTTAGCCTTACTTGCTTTTTTTATACGACCGAGAATTTATGGCCAGGTGTTTCTATGGCTTATTGTGATCGCGATCAACGCGGTCCTGATAATTATACAGCACTTCAGAGCCCAGATCAATCTGGAGGCGCTTCAGAAACTTTCTCCGCCGGAGAGTAAGGTGATTCGAGACGGAAAGATTGTCGTAATACCCTCTGAGCAGATAGTTCCAGGCGACATTATCATGCTTAGTGCAGGGGATAAAGTTCCAGCAGATGCTAGAATTATTTCTTCTCCATACCTTAAAGTAAACGAAGCAGCACTTACAGGTGAGTCTGAGGAAGTTGAGAAATGCGCTGACAACACTACGGAAGTTACACATATTACATCCAACTCATCAAATCTTATCTTCTTAGGAACTTGGGTGACCGCAGGTTCAGCAAAAGTTGCTGTTTTAAAAACAGGCAAGGAAACTGAACTTGCAAAAATTTCAAGAAATGTAGAAAAAAGGAATGTGATGCAAACAACTTTACAGACAAAAATAAATAAAATAGCAAAATATTTGGGATTCGCGGTTCTCGCCTATCTAGCTATTGCACTTGTACATCAAGTAGTTCTCATATATGTAAACCACATTCTCCATCAGAATATCGTGTATAACGTTGACCTTATCGCAAGAACTGTAGAGAGAAATCTAACAACAGCGATGAGTATTATGCCAATCAATATTCCACTTCTAACTACAATTACACTTCTAACAGGTGCAATAGCGATGGCCAAGCATAAGGTTATAATACGGGATTTGAATTCGATAGAGAGCCTTGGCAGAGTTTCCATAGTGTGCGCAGACAAAACAGGAACAATGACAAAAAATGAAATGACAGTAAAATGGATATGTTTTCCTTCTACCGAAAGCAACGATTTACTTTATGGTGTAACTGGGAGTGGATATGAATCTGAAGGCAAAATTATAGAAATAAATGAAAGCATTGGATTAAAAGATATTGCAGCACAAACTCCTGAAACGATAGGTGTAAATGTAGTGAGTATACATTCAGGAATGTTGCTTGAACATCTTCTTGTTTCAGGAATGCTCAACAATGATTCCACGTCTGTTATAAGTAGGTCATCTGCTTCGGTAGCAGAAAAAGAAAAACCAGTTGTTAAGGTAATTGGTGATGCAACTGATTCTTCATTGTCGATCTTGTTTGACAAGTCAGGATTAAATTTGGAAGAATATAAGTTACAGTTTAAAGAAATACTTTCTTTCCCGTTTGACTCAAACTTAAAGTGCATGAGCAAGGTTTTTGTGAATAAAGATGGTGGGTACGTTACTTTTACAAAAGGTGCTACTGAGACCATTTTACCGATGTGCAATTTTATTGTTGAGGATGCAATAAATAACGTGCGAGAATTTAAAGGCAGAGATAAGGAGACAATCTTTAAGAAGGCTAACATCCTTGCTTCTTTCGGATACAGGATTATCTCGTTTGCTTTTAGGAAATCTGGAACCCTAGAAACAATTCAAAGAGAAAGGAACTCGATAGAAAGGGATTTAACTTACTTGGGATTTATAGCTATCTCAGATCCATTAAGGGAAGATGTCCATGAATCTGTAGCAGAAGCGAAGGATGCAGGAATCAGGACGGTCATGGTAACCGGTGACAATCCAACAACGGCGAAGACGATAGCTGAACAAGCAGGAATATTTAACCAAAACGATTTGATTACTGAAGGGCAAAGTTTAGAGTCGCTTTCAGAAGATGAATTTATCAGAACTTCAGTATTTGCCAGAATCTCTCCTGAACACAAAAAGATAATTGTGGACCATTATAAAAGGCTAGGGGACGTTGTAGCCGTAACAGGTGACGGAGTAAATGATGTAATTGCACTTTCGGAAGCAGACGTCGGCGTCGCTATGGGTGTTACCGGAACAGACGTTGCTAAAGAATCTGCTGATATGATCGTATCCGACGATTCGTTCAGTACCATTATCACAGGAATACGTGAAGGCAGAGGGCTGTTCGAAAAAATTCGTACCATAATTTTCTTCTACATCGCCGTAAACCTTGCAGAAGCTTTAGTTTATTTTGGGGCTTCCTTTTTATCCGGTTTCTATCTACTAAACGCCTATCAACAGATATATATTTTTATGACCGCTCACTCCATCCCGCCTTTTGCGATACTAATAGAGCAACTGAGCTTAGGGATCATGAAAGAGAAACCGAGGAAAACGGAGGATATATTCACCAAGAGACTCATCATCGCTCTACTTCTCTTCTCAATTTCATTGGCGTTCATGCTTTTTGTTACATACTACGCAACGATATCCGGTCTAATACCTGTTTTTGCAGTGAACAAGTTAGGATATGTCCCTAACTTTAGCGCATCCAATTTCTTGAATCCGATCGATTGGGCTCAGGCAAAAGCTCGAACAATGTTGCTTACTGTCGTACTTATCGCGGAATGCACGCTAGTTATTTCTTTAAGAAGAATAAACGAGTCAATATTTAAAATACTAAGGGAAAACAACTATTGGGTTATTTGGCTTTTAATATTATCTGTTCCAATAGCCCATTTGACGCTGATGTATATACCATCTATTCAATCAATTTTGTTTAATTATTTTGGCATCAATTTAGAGATAATCCGTCTCTCATTCATTGACTGGATAGTTGTCATCGTCTTGGGGTTGATGCCTGTGACGGTACTGGAAGTGTATAAGATGAAGCTCAAAAGGCAGGGGCTTTTCTTTTAAGGTTTCCCAAAACATAAAGACACCTTAAGAACCAAGAACATTGGACTCTTGATCAAACTTTCTCCATCAGACTTGGGTGTGCTAACCTAAGAGATGAATTCTAAGTTTAATGAATTCAATTCTTCTGATTAATTTTAAACCATTAAACGGTTCCGTAGACTTTTGTACATGAAGTTCAGGCATACTTTGAGGAAAGGCTTTTACCCTATCTTTAGATTCTTAAATTTGGCTGTTTGCTAGGAACTTCTTAGCATTACGCAGAGCAATCCTATAAAATAAGAACGTTATCATAAAAGAAATAACCGCACTAAACGTAACGGCTATAGGAACATTAATTTTGGGTAAAAACTCTATAAAGGGTAAAGCAAGCAAACGGGCAGCATAATAAAGTAAAGGTAAAAGCACAATCACTGATATAACTACACTTATAATCAAGCCGACTAGCGAAGTCACTGGATTAACCATCTTAGGTATGGGCGCTTCAGTGAACTGCGCGCCTTTTATTCCCGAACCGATTGAAACAGCAGCTATTGCAAAGATTAAAAGGAAAGATTCAATTATTGATACAACAATTAGGATTATAGAAGGATGCGTAACTAAGATTCCTACAATGTCACAAAGAATTGAAACTAGGCAGGAGATGGATACAACGAAGGTATACTTGGATTTTAGCAAGTTACTAGCACTAATAGGAGAAGAGTATATGAGCCAAATCGACAGGCCTTCTTCACCAATTATAATAGTCCCGAGAGATGTAGACATAAGGGCACCTGGTAATAGGAGTATCCAAACAGAGAAGAAGGATGAAAATGATGATTGAATCTGACCAGCTGACCCTAGTATTGGCGCCAGGATAATAATTAGAGGCAGTATGAAAATATACATTAACTCTCTCCTTCTTGTGAAAGCTCTGAGGTCTTTTCTTATCAAAGTGACTTCTGATGTAGAGAAACCGAATCTTTCCAAAAACGATGTCCTTGGAACATAAACTCCCTTCGATACTGTTATTGCCGGAGGTTCGTATAAACCGAATTTTACGTTTAGTCTAACTGCCAGAAAAAAGAGGAGAAAGGTGAAAGCTACAGAAGCAATTAAGCATAGGAAGGTGTTCAGAATATTTCCATTGTTGAGGGAAGCAAGTGCCAATCCTGGCCAGGCGTACGGAACATACCAAATAGCACCTTGGGCACTAGCTACGGTTTGAATTAGCACTATCGCATTTGAGCCTGATGTAATAATGAAATATAATACATAGAAAAAGATCAAAAAGAAGATAGAACCTACGAACCTCACCCAGACAGCAGCCTTACCCGATGACTTGTAGACTGCGCCTATGAACCGGGTCTGCAGAACCCTGAAGATGTCTGTTGTTGTGCTTGCCAAGAAAGCAGCTACAAGTAATGCAAACGTTGCAAAAAGTGCAAGAGAAACCAAGTTAAGGAAGATGGATGATATCAACACAGCCAAACTGATCGCAATAATTGAGGCCAAGGGAAAACCTATCAGATGCGATATGACTGAAGCAAGGGTATGTTCTTCCCAAGTTATGGGTAACCAATATGGAACCTGGACAGATAACCTCATTCCTCCCTGCTGAATCTGGCTCATCATTGTAAATATCAAGCTATAAAGAAGTATCAATATCGGAAGTGAGAGAAAAACGTACAGAGCTCCCTGATAAATGAGGCTTTTGAATTCAAGATCAAGAAGGTTGCTGTAGAAGAACCCAACAGATAGACCTACCAACAACCCTATCGTTACACCACCCCCATACAGTAGGTATTGAAGTGTCCTATTTTCTCTGTATCTTCTGAGTTGACTACTTCTAATTAACCTTCCAGACTTTATGTCCACATTAACGAGCCTGACCACGTTTCTCCAGTTCACTGTAGGAGCGCCCCGACAACTTCCTTTATATCTTCTGTTCCTGTAAGTTTCAAAAAGATATCTTCAAGATCTGAACCAGGCATCCGAGCTTTCTCTCTAAGATCTTCCATATTTCCTAAAGCCTGCAGTCTCCCTTGAGACATTATAGCTATCCTATTAGCCATGGCCTGGGCGATTTCAAGAATATGAGTTGATACAACAGAAGTCACCCCCTGCTCTGTCAGCTCTTTCAGAAGGTCTTTGACAATCCTAGCCGACTTTGGATCTAAACCGTTAAGGGGTTCATCCAAAATCAGCAGCTTCGGTTTATGAATTAAAGCTGAAATTAGAACGATCTTCTGTTTCATACCCTGAGAGTAGCTATTTATTACGTCTCCTTCCCTCCCTTCTAGGCCAAGTGCTTCCATATACTTCTCTATTCTCGCCTTCTTGTCCGAAAGTGGGACCCCATAGATGTCCCCTACAAAGTCGAGGTACTCTAAGCCAGTCAAGAATTCGTAAATTCGAGGGGTTTCGGGAACATAACCTATGAGCCTCTTTACTCCCACTGGATCTTCGACAACATTCTTTCCGAGCACTTTAACGACTCCTGAATCTGGTTTCACTAATCCCAAAATCATCTTCAGCGTAGTAGATTTTCCAGAACCATTGGGTCCCAAGAGTCCAAGAATTTCCCCTTGCGGGACAGTAAGATCTAAGCTATCAACTGCTACTATGTCTGAGTAACGCTTGACTACTTCCTTAAGTTCCACTGCATATTCTGGGGAAAAACCCATACACTAACGTCTCTAGATTTGCCCTAAAAGTGTATATGTCTTTTGATGAACTTCCAGTTAGAAGTCGTATTTGATTCTAGCACACAATATACTTTAGTCTTCTTTTTGATTGTTCAACCTTGGACCGTTCTAATGGAGGGTCTTATCCACAAGGTAATTGTTGACCCTTGCATTTCTGACAAAAATCTTTGTCCTAAGTTGATGATGTTCAAGAAGCAGACGTTGTACTAGTAACTCATAGTGCTCCCGACAATATGAGGGATGAATAGCTTTTAACCTACACTCGAATCCCTTAAGAAAATAGTCCCTTAGATTGATCCATCATGAAACTTATTCTTTGACTTGTTAAGGCTGTTTACCTAACCAAACTCCCTTTTCCCAGAGCAAAGTCCACACATTATGTTCTTCGATCGTCTTCTCTGATTCTATTATCTCTTTTAGAGACTGGAAGATTATGTTATGTCCTTTCTCGTCTTCAACGACCATATTTAATTCAATAACTTCAGAACACTGCTCTCAGTAACTTAGATTCCAAGAAGTAGGATGATCATGAATTCTACAAACAATGCTATAGCACT
>CAVVXT010000002.1:0-69540 GCA_963752255.1 Nitrososphaeria archaeon
TTTTCTTCATAACCTTATCACCCATCTCTATCAAATTGATATGTATAAGAATAGTTTTGAGGAAACAGACACATATAGAGTTGACGAAGTGGATATAATAGACAAGATAACCAAAGCTCTACCCACGAACAAGGTACTCAAAACGAACAACTTTTTTTCGGGTTTGATATGAATATCGAAAACCTAGTAAGTGGAGCTCCGGCTCCAGAGAAGACAAGGGAACACAAGGACTTTGCAGGATTCAAGCTGCAGCTCTCAGCAAAGGTAAGCAACATGGTGATCGACACAGAGGTAAGGTACAAGAAGATCGATGTTAAGCCGATGTTTGAAATAGAAGGTGACCTGTTTAAGGTAGGTCCAAACGGATGGTCTGTCATATTAGGCAGAGAGGAAACAAAGTACTTTGAGGTAGGACCTGACGGCACGAAAACAGAAATCAGGGAAGGTGACGTGAAGAAAGCTCAGAAGATGTCTGATGGAACAATGCAGATCATAGACAACTTTGACAGAATCGAGGAAGTGAAGATAGATGACACAAAAAACCTGGATGAGATCATATTCGAGGGGCCTATCTCCTATGGAACTGTTGTGCCAAGATATACTGTTGATGGATGGAACCAGACAGACACATACGCCTGGTCGGGGAAACCTTAAAACCTTCGCGGAAGTTCTTGAAAGAGACAAGCTGGCAGCAGCTTTCCCATGGACCTTCGGCAGAGGACTCAAAGTGAACACAGCATTCGTATATCCTATCAGGGATGGAGACAAACTCTTTCTCGTCGAAGTCCTATCTAACGGGATAAAGGAGCTGAACAAAGCTCTAAGCGGAGAAACCGTAGAAGTCAAGACACCGATCTTGAACAAACCAGTTCTAAAGAGGAAACCATTAGCAACAAGCAGATAATGCAGGTGCATTATCCTATTTTTTCGGGAGTTGATAAGAATGACTACAAATTCTATGCATGCGAAGACTTTTGAAGGCAAGGCTACTAACAAGGTAACACCTAATGAGGTTCAGCAGACTTTACTTGATCAGTTGACTGCGATGGACAAGATGTGGTATTTCAGGTATGGCGTTGACAAGATTGTTTTATTGGATGCTAACACAGTCCGCTTTCATATAAGGAACGAGAACGGAATCTTCAATGTTGATGTCCACTATAACAAAGGACATGATCTTTATGATGTTAAAGGCTACAAGATTTCAGCCCGCCCCGGCCTTGTTGCACGGTCGCGACATCGCTACAGGGAGAGAACGAGTATAGGAAAACGAACACTCTCGGGCACAAGTACGTCAGGTTGGGATTGTAGAGCAGCAGTTCCGTCGCCTTTGATAGGTTTGCGGCCGTGTAGTGGTCCTGATAGACCTCAACCCCCGCGAGGCGAGTGAAACTTCGAGCTGGTTGGGTGTTCATTTAAGACAAACCTTGAATCCTACATTCTATTAATAAAAATTGCAAAAAGTTGTGCTTTTGTTGAAGTTGTATTTGGAGGGCTTGTTGAACTTCTGAATAATGTTGGGTTAGAGTATTTTATACCTACAAAGGCTATAGCCAAGACTATTATGGTAATCGAAATTCTCTTGGAGGTGAAGATTCGACTTGCCAAAGCACTCATCCACTGGTAGGCATTCCAACCTCTCCTGTACGTGGGTTGACAAATATCTGATATCCTCCAGAGGAATTGGTCAGAGTCGCCAAATAGTAAAGGTGGTCTTGAACTACAACGAACATCACAGGCTCAATCTGATATGGTGACGGCGACGGATATATCCCTCCCATTTTTAGTGAATTTCTCGCATAACCTGTTGCAATATCAATCACCTCCTGCGCATCTATCTCCAATGGAAAATTGCTGGGTATTCTGTACCACAGTGATCCCATTATGGTTACCCTAAGCAGTTGCATATTGGGTGAAAAAATCAAAAAATAATAAATTCAAAAGCCCTATGTGCTGTGCTCTAGAGTAGTTTTGTTATTTGCTCTTTTGTGATTTCGCCTGTCTTCTCTGGAAGAATCTCTTAAGTTATAGTAGTTTGCCAAGGATTCTGCTTTTTGATCGAAGGAACGTGTGTGATGAGGACGATCTTGTTTGCGTTCAAGTCATATCCTAAAGCCTGTAGCCTTAGTATTTCGTCAACTGTTAATTATGCCTCTAGCAGGTATGTTTCTGCCAGAATATTGTCCTTTTTGACAGAATTAGTCGCGTAAAGATCAACATCATATGTAATCCCTGATGTCCCTGTAACCTCTGCACTGCGCTTTACAGAATAGTTGTTTCTCCTTAAGACTACTCTCAAGCGATTCAAGTGCCTTAAGAGAACTCCTTTATCAACTCCATCTTATGGTCAGTAACTTCATACTGATACACTACGGTTTCCCCCAGTTCTCCTCTTGGGAAATATTCCCCGCACTTTTGGCAGTGGTAGTCTATTACCGGTTATTCATATAGGTTGCCACATGCGTGGCACTTATACATCAATTTTCCTCTAGCGTGGTCTTCGCTTTCAACCAATAGTGCACTATGGCATCTTGGACATTCGAGTCCGTCTTTTGTCACAAACATGCTTTCCAGGTTCTTGTATCCGCAGGCAAAGTGCTCTATGATCCTGCCTCTGGAAATGTTCGTGGAACCACAGTTAATGCAATGCTCGGTCGGGATAATTTCGTATGAGAAGCAGATCGGACAAAACTTCAGGGTTTCAACCTGCTTTTTAACCATGAATTTTGTTGACACAATGAAATCTAAAATATCAAGAACTTTATCAACGTTCGTATAAAGTACATCATCCAATGGTGGGTAGAGGAACTTTTCACCAGTGTTCTTCTGAATTACTAGTCTTATGGCATTTTCTTCCTGAGCTAAAATGTTTTTGAGAACGTCTATTAGTTCCGAATGTGCAATTTGAGTATGTTCTATTGACATGTTACATGATAATTCTTAAATGTTGCATATTTAAGTCTTTTTGAAAGAAGGTTATTCGCGATTTCTCAAGTCTTGCGGTTTTGTCGAATTCTTGCAGATGTATAACATTTTACATATCTATTCAAATAAAGAAAAGCTTGTAGAAAAGATTATAACCACTCATAAAAGTAGTTTGTAGTTATAAGTGCGTTCTTGTGGCAGTAGCCCAACCAATCCTTAAATACATCGATTCGATTGAGGAGAATCCAAAAGCCCTGTCTACCCAAATAAAGGCTTTTCGGAGGATCCTTAAGTTACCATAAGCCTTACACGCACATCCTAGTTTTCATAACCGCTTTAGCCGTCTTAAGATCATACTTATTTCTTCTTGAGCCTCTGTACACTTCGCAAATCGTAGATTTTGTCATCGGCTCCAACCCCCCAGTCACCAGCAACATTGCGCTACTTTCGGGTTTGCTGCTGAATATTCTACTCGCAGTGTTAGGCTTCGGAATAGTCAACTGGTTAATAGTGTACTTCAACGGCACCGTCGCACAGATGGTGATGGGAGATATGAGAAGTGACTATTACAGGTCACTTCAAGGAAAATCATTCTCATTTTTTGACACCAATTCAGTAGGAGATCTCACTTCAAGAGCAACACAGGACATGCAATTTGTTGATGGTTTTCTCAGAACATGGCTGAGCGTTGTAACTAACCTTGTTTTCACATTCATTTTCATATTTTGGGTATGTTTCACGTTAAATCCAACGATGGGCATATTGGCGTTGATACCTGTACCCTTCATATTCTATACTCAAACCAAGAACTTCTTGCTGACGATGCCGCTCTTCAGGAAGATGCAGCTGATTTTAGGCAAAATCGGTACTTACGTGCAACAGAACATCATAGGAATGAAGAACGTCCGAATCTTTCAAAGAGAAGATGAGATGGAGGAAGGCGATAGAGCTATCGTTAAAAAATTCACTGACATAGCAATCAGAGCAGGCAAAATTCAAGCAATATACATGCCTTCTGCAACAGCCATCCTCACGCTGGGCATCACGCTGGTCTACGTTCTATGGGACTAACATGATATTAGCGTTAGCGATTATCGTTAGGTTTGATTTTGCTCTATGCGAGATACATGCTGAGAGTGTCCATGTCCTCTTCGTGACTTCAGCATGTGGGTAGGCGCTATGAGTAACGCAACAGCAGGTGCTGAAAGAGTCTTCGACATAATAGATATGCCTGGAGATGTTGAGGACAAGCCTGATGCAAAAGATATCGCGATAGACAGAGGCGAAGTTGAATTCCGAAACGTGACTTTTGGATATGTTAAGGACAAACCTATCCTAAAGAACATAAGTTTCAAAGCTAATCCTGGTGAAAAAATAGCTATCCTTGGAGCTACCGGAACTGGAAAAACGTCTCTGGTATACCTTATTCCGAGATTCTATGATGTTAACTCAGGTAGCATACTGATAGACGGAATAGATGTTAGGAACTTTAAGGTTTCATCTTTGAGAAGACAGATAGGTATAGTTCTGCAAGATGTATTCCTGTTCTCAGGCACGATAGAAAGTAACATTGCATTTGGAAAAGACAATGCATCAATGGATGAAATCATAGTCTGCAGCGAAGATGGCAAGGATAGCATGACTTCATAGAAACACTTCCAGATGGATACGAGACACCTGTGTAGGTGAGAGAGGAGTCACTCTTTCTGGCGGCCAGAAACAGAGGCTCACAATTGCCAGAGCGCTCGTGGCAAATCCGAGGATCTTGATCCTAGACGATTCACTATCATTTGTAGACGCCAAGACTGAACAGGAGATCCAAGAGGCTATCGATGAAGCTTTGAAGGGCAGAACATGCTTCATAATCGCACAGAGACTCTCAACAATAAAGAATGCTGATAGAATAATGGTTCTTGATAAAGGTGAAATCGTCGAGTTTGGAACACACAGCGAACTGATGGCTAAGGGGCAGATATACAAGAGGATATACGAAACTCAGTTCCTTGAAAAGACCCCTGAAGAGATATTGGAGGCTGGCAAGTAGATGTCAGAAGAACATGACACTTTTTCAACAAGGTCAGAGGAAACGAAGAAGAGGAGAGTTCGAGACAGAGTTCTAATCGCTAGACTCTATGAATACATGAAACCTTACAAAAGGAACTTGATCTTTGGCGCAGTCTCTATCCATGGAGGCGCATTGACAGGACTGGTTGCGCCATATCTTCACTTGATAGCTATAAACGACATAATAACACCTACAATCCTGAATCATAATTCTACTTATCTCTCAGCATTCATCTGGTGGATTCCCATATTTATTCTGGTAACTTTAGGCACCTACTTTTTCCAGTACGTTCAGACATATCAGATGAGAATCGTCGGAGAAAATGTCGTCATGAACCTGAGAAATGAATGCGTAGCTAAATTGCAGCAGATATCCCTCAAATATTTCTCAGAAGGCGAGATTGGAAGAATAATGTCAAGGCCGACCACAGACTCAAACCAGGTGAGAATATTCATAAGAATGGGATTAACAGCGATGATCACGGATGCTGCTTCAATTTTAGGCTCGTTGGTAATAATATTCTTCCTTAACTGGCAACTTGCTCTGCTTGCAGTTTCGATTCTTCCCGTAGCAGTAATCATGACGTGGTTTCTTGGAGGATGGTCAAGGAGACAGTATAGGCAAACCCTCACAAACCTTGCAGGTTTAATAGCCAAGATGCAGGAGAATTGCTCGGGAATGAAGGTTATAAAGGCATTTGTGAAAGAAGATGACGCTGCAAAAGGATTCGATGAAGTCAATAAAAAAACCGTTGACTCATACAAACGGACTATTCTGATCTCAACCGTATACCAACCATTAGTACAATACACTGAGGATAATCGGGACAATATTGATACTTTGGTACGGTTCAGTGCTAGCTATAAATGGAACGATCAGTCTAGGAGTACTTGCAGCATTCTTGGAGTACCAATTCGCCTATTTCAGCCCCTCACTACCTTACTAACAGCATATGATCAATATCAGTCATGTATGTCTGCGTTAGAAAGAATCTTCGACCTCATAGATACTAAAGTTGAAGTGAAGGATCCGCCACCTGACAAAGCTGTAGAAATTGAGACGATAGATGAAGTGAAATTTGAGAACGTCACCTTCGGCTATGACCCTAAAGAACCAGTCATACACGATATAAACTTGCACTTAGAAGGATCAAAGAAACTGGCAATAGTCGGACCCACAGGAGCGGGCAAGAGCACAATAATAAATCTTCTGGAGAGGTTCTATGATCCAGTTGGAGGGAGAGTACTCGTTAACGGACATGATATCAAAGACATAAAGATCGCGTCTCTCCGCAGGCACATGAGCACAGTTCTTCAGGACTCCTTCCTCTTCCCAATGAGCGTAACGGATAACATAAGATTTGGAAAGCCTGAAGCATCTGACGAGGAGGTAATTCAGGCAGCCAAAACTCGTTGGGGCACACGAATTCATAATGAGACTGCCTGGAGGATACGACTATGTTTTACAGGAAGGTTCATCGAATATCTCGATAGGGCAGAGGCAACTCATAAGCTTCGCAAGAACCCTTCTAATGAATCCCAAGCTATTGATTCTGGATGAGGCTACTTCGAGCATTGACCCATACACCGAGCTAGTGTTGCAGAACGCGTTGAAGAAGCTTCTTGAAAACAGGATGGCCATAATAATAGCTCACAGACTTTCAACAATAAGGCTGTGTGATGAGATCTTGGTCATAGATCAGGGAAGAATCGTCGAGAAAGGATCACATGCTGAACTGATGAAGTTGAATGGTCTTTACAGCTCATTCTACAGGATGCAGTTCAAGGAACAACAGGGAGTTGAAACCGCTTCTGCCAATAAGTAATGAAGTGATCGTGTATACTCCTTTTTATTCAACGGTCAGTCTTCACTTAAGGGAAATAATCGGAAAAAGGTTAAATAAATACATCAGAAGACAAAAAAGGTTGAGCACTCCTGATACATAAAAAGGGTTATTAAAAGATGGTGGATTTGCGAAAACGCTTTGAAGCCGGCATATACTACGGTTCTATCCGTAATCGTCATCGTCATAGTCATACTTCTCATATGCCACATTGTTATAACAGCATAGAAAGTGAACTTCGTTGACCTACAAAAATTGTTTCCGAGCCTTTTATGTTAGGAACGTGTTTAAAGGGACAGGTAAGATAAATGAGTTCAGAAAATAGACCCACAGTTGCAGTAATACTTTCACTTATCGGTGGTATTCTAATGCTCTTAAGCGGAGCCATATTTTCCATCTTCGGCTCCACAGGATTCGGCATGATGGGCGGATATAGGGGCATGATGGGAAGCTTTGGATTTCCTTTCAGTCTTATGGTGGGCTTCTCCCTTATAGGGCTGATGTCCGGCATACTTGTGATAATCGGTGCTGTGATGCTTGATACGCGTCCTTCAGATCATACGGCCTGGGGAATCATAGTATTCGTCTTCTCGATGGTTAGCCTTCTGGGTATGGGAGGATTCTTCGTTGGTGCGATATTGGGAATAATCGGCGGAGCCTTCGCACTCAGCTGGAGACCCTCCATTAAGGTATAATAAGAGACTACGTCAATAAAGTCAAGTCTCTAACCTGATAAGGCGACAGACAGTTATTGTAACCTATATGTCTTATACAACTTAAATAGCAGAAACAGTTTTCCTTTTACTGGTATGAATAAGAATATTTCCACGCTGTCTTTTATAATAATTTTGTCAGCAGTGACAACTCTTACACTTACATTGGGGAATACTGTGAATTTCCCGGACAACGTTCACACCGATTACGGCTTTCCATTAGATTGGGGCACGCATACCACAAACACGATCGCAGGACCCGTAAATCGATGGAGCGTAGACATTACATCTCTATCCATCGATCTCGTCTTCTGGTTGGGGTTGATGATAGCCGTAACCGCTTTAATGTTATATACCTCTAAACGTTGATTACTCACATCTTTACTAAAAAATAGGGTGTGGCTCTCATTTCAAATAATCTTAGGGAATTGTTTTGCTTCGCTACCAACCGATAAAGTAATCAAGTGAACAACATAATTTGTTGGTGCAGTTAAAAGGGGAGCTTGCTGCCAAAAAAAACTTGAATTTTCTAGGGGTTAAACGAAGAATTGCGCGCGCTACGAGCAACTACTCAAATTCATCAGATTATTCAGTTAGTTTTTTTATTACTTCTTGTTCTGCATTTCCAAATAATTAGCTAGGCAGGTTTAGGGATTCCAACCTCGTTATGGTTCGGAAAATCCTTTAAGAAAATGCTCCAGTTGCGTTAGGTGCGTTTTCTGGCACTTGTTGGGTGATATCCCAATATTCTACAATCTTGTCTTTACTGAAACGGAATAGATGAACTTGCCTTAACCCTCCGTCACTTGGTTTTGAACTGGAGAGTTGAGTATACACTGCAACTATGTCTCCGTCAGCAAGGACCTGCTTGATGATGAGCTTAAAGTCAGCTTTTGACCCTTTTAGAATTCCTTCCGCTCCTTGTTTTTGCACGGCGATCATTGCGTCGATTATTGTTTCCATGCTACCGGGGATGAAGGGATTGTGCGTCTTACATTCAGGGGCAAAAAAACGCAGCCCGTCCTTTGGCCTTCCCGAACCAACTAAATTGAGAAATTCGACTGCAATGTCCTTACGGACCTTATTAACATCGTTTTTAGGTACCTTAAAAAGTGTCTTGCTATCCATTTTTTCACCAAAAAAGTTTAGGAATTAACAAATTTAAGCGTATTGGTAAGCTATTTTTCAAATCAAATTGTTGTCAAGGGGTGGTAGTTGACCAACGTTTAATAAAATACAGCAATACTATCTCAATAACTATCATCGACCCAAACCAGAATGATAGATCAGAGAGCAGCAGATAAGGATCGACCTGCCACTTATCCACAGGCCCTGCAATCGTGTTCAATGTATGAGTGCCCCAAACCAGAGGCGAACCATAGTTCACATGAAGATAGTCAGGATAATTCAAGGTAACTCCCAATGTGAGAGTAAATGCTGTTAAAATAGACCAGATAACTAAAAATCCAATTATAACAAGGTTCTTATTCATCTATAAATTAATTTATTATCAAATATTTATTCTTTTCATAGCCCTCTTGACCAGAAAGGGTTTGACAAAAGGATTCTTACACTAATATTCTTCTTGAAGATTTAACATCACCAAAAAATTTAAAAGGCATTCCAAGATTAAATTCTAAATTATGTACGGTTTTAGAGGAAAGTTGCTGCAAGTCGATCTGGAAAACGGGAAGATATCGGAAGAAGTTGTACCAAACGAGACCGCGAAGGAGTTTCTCGGCGGCAGAGGCCTTGGCGCAAAGATCCTTTACGATAAATTGAAACCGGGGATAGATCCATTGGGGCGAGAGAACATCTTGGTATTCATGACAGGACCGCTTCAGGGTAGCATGATCCCGGGTTCCACACACTATGTTGTTATGTGCAAGTCTCCACAATCAAACGGGATAGGGGAAGCTCATGCTGCAGGTTCGATAGGCCCAGAAATTAAATACGCGGGGTACGACGGTGTTGTCTTTAAGGGTGTTGCCGAAAAACCGGTCTACCTTTGGCTCCACGATGGTACGGCTGAGCTTAGAGATGCTAAACACCTGTGGGGGAAGACAACCCATGAGACTGAGACTCTCATAAAGAAGGAACTAAAGGTTCCTTCCGCTGCAGTGGCCAGCATAGGGCTGGCAGGTGAAAACCTTGTCAAATTTGCCGGCATATTAAACGATTTTTCTCGCGTGGCAGGCAGAACCGGTGTTGGAGCAGTAATGGGGTCAAAGAAGTTAAAGGCAGTCGCCGTCTTTGGCCGGGAAAAAAGGATCCCTCTAGCGGACAGAGAGCGTGTCCTTAAGCTTTCGAAGGAGCTTTCAGAAAGACTGCTCAAGGATCAAAGAGTAATAGACATGCAGAAGTATGGCACTCCCTTTGGGGTTCTCACTTTAAACGTCCAAGGCATTCTTCCTACCAAGAACTATCAAACCGGCTTTTTCGAAGAGGCTGACAAGATAAGTGGAGAAACCATGACCAAGAGCATACAAAAGGGTGTGTTCGGTTGCGTAGGATGTCCTGTCCGATGTTGGAGAGTTGCTGAAGTCAAGGATGGAAAGTATAAGGGTGATTTCAATGATGGGCCCGAGTATGAAACCGTTGCATCGTTAGGATCTCTTTGCCTTAACGATAATCTTGAGGCAATAGCCTATGCAAATCACCTCTGCAACCTATATTCACTGGACACTATTTCGACCGGCAATGTAATAGCGTTCGCCATAGAATGCTATGAAAAAGGGTTGATAAATAGCGAGAAAACGGGCGGGGTCAAACTTGACTGGAATGATCCTGATTGTATAATCAAGATGATAGAGAAGATAGCTCGGAGGGAGGATATTGGGAACATCTTGGCAGAAGGCGTGAAGAAGGCTGCTGAAAATATAGGGGGAAATTCCAAATCCTTCACGCTCGAAGTCAAGGGTGTTGAGGTTGCAATGCATGAACCTCGAGGTAAAAAAGCGGTAGGTCTAATGTACGCGACAGCATCTCGCGGCGCCACACATATGGACTCAGCCCACGACACAGCCTTTGAGAAGCCAGATGTCCTGCCTGAACTGGGTTTAGTGAAAGCCATGGATAGGAAGGACGTCGCTGGAAAGCCAGAACTTACGGTTAAGACTCAAGATGTTTATGCAATTATAAATTCAGCTATCTTATGCATGTTTACAGGGAGCATTACAATGAGGCCTGTCAAGCTGTTTGACTACACCAACTGGTTCGAAGCAGTAACAGGCAACAAATACTCTGTAAGTGAGTTGATGATCGCAGGCGAGAGAATCAATAACCTCACAAGAGCCTTCAATGTCAGAGAAGGAATGTCTAGAAAGGACGACTACCTTCCCCCAAGGTTCTCTGAAAACATGTCCGGTGGCAATAGCTCTGAGCAAAAGATAACCAGAGCGGATT
This sequence comes from Nitrososphaeria archaeon, assembly GCA_963752255.1. Taxonomy (GTDB): domain Archaea; phylum Thermoproteota; class Nitrososphaeria; order JACIWG01; family JACIWG01; genus JBEKIG01. The sequence goes on from CAVVXT010000002.1 coordinate 10,952, forward strand.
TGGACAAAATGCTTGATGAATACTACCAACTAAGGGGATGGGATGTGAATACCGGTATCCCAACAGCTTCTAAACTGGTAAGCCTAGGACTAAGTAGGATAGCTATAGACATTAAGGCACCCTAGACGCAAATGTTACTTTTTGCCTAAATATGCGAGGATATACAAGCACATCATTTTAACATTGAAAATGAGCAAGAAAGCATCACATATTTGCTAAATAAACCTTTATGAATTTTAGCCATGATTCCAAGATTTGAATACTCTGAAAGCGTTAATATTGTTGATGACCTAACTTTAAGTAAAATTAATGAAAGATAGTTTATCATTATATGTTTCTTTTTTCTATGTCTTCTAAGGCTTTGCTATATTGAAGCAGTGCGTTTATGGCATTAACAGCTCTCTCAGGGGTTGTGTACGAAGGTATCCTATTTTCCTCCAACATTTTTACTAGTATTTGAGTGAAATCTCCTCCTATGGTGCATACAATTGTCGGTTTGCCATAGGTTACTTGTGATTCTGTTATCGCGTCTACTACGTCTGATTCTATAAAGGAAGTTTGAAGAAGCACTATCACCAGAATTATTCCAACATTCGGGTCCGAAGAAACGAGGTCTAATGCCTGCCTGTAACGCTCCACATCCGCGTCCCCTACTAAGTCTAATGGATTATTTGGAATAGCGTAGTCTGGCAACTTTTCCTTCAGCTTCGTTGTCGTCTCAGGACTAAAATGTGCAAGCTTAAGGCCTAGTTTTGAAGCTTGATCAGAGCTTATTACTCCAAATCCTCCTCCATTCGTGATAATAGCGATGTCCTTTTGGCCCTTAGGTATAGGTTGGTAGGCGAGAGCGCGCGCGTAATCGAATAATTCATCTACCGTGCGAGCCTGAATTACGCCGGCCTGTTTAAAAGCACCTTCATAGATTTTTGCAGATCCAGCCAAAGACCCTGTATGGGACATGGCTGCCCTAGCTCCCTCCTGTGTTACGCCTCCCTTTAGCACAATCAGAGGTTTACTCTTTGTGACTTTCGACGAAGCTTCAAGAAACTCTCTTCCTCGTGATATACTTTCCACATAGATTACTATACATTTTGTTAGTGGGTCATCAGAAAGATAGTTCAATAGGTCAACTTCGTCCACGTCAATTTTGTTTCCAATGCTGATGAATTTACTGATTCCAATATCCTGGGATGCAGCCCAGTCCAATATGGCGGAGCCAAAGGCGCCACTTTGAGATATGAACGCTATTGGGCCTCCTCTTGGGCGTCTTAATCTGTATCTAGGCAAGAATAACGTATCTACGTGATCTGTTGGATCATATATTCCGATGCAATTTGGGCCTATTACCCTCATACCGCTCCCATCAATTTTTTTTCTTATTTCCTCTTCAAGTTTCTCTCCTCTTTCACCTACCTCCTTGAAACCTCCAGAAATTATTATAGCTCCTTTAACACCTTTGGACACACATTCATCAATAACAGATGGAACTATAGGCGCTGGAACAGCGATTACCGCCAAGTCTAACTCGCTTTGAATTTCGCTTATACTATTATATGCCTTAAACCCTAGTATTTTGTCCGCTTTAGGATTTACAGGGAAGGTTTTTCCCTTAAACTCTGATTCCACAAAGTTTTTGAAGATCACGTGACCAAACTTTCTAGGTTCCCTCGAGGCTCCTATTACGGCAACAGATCTGGGCTTAAAGAAGACTCTAGATTCATTTTATTTACCTCCTCCTGTTTGCTCTATGATAATTCGACAGTCAACAGCACAGACATGGTCAGGATACACGATTACTGGGTTAAGATCCAATTGGCTTATGTTGTTATGGTTTATCATTAGATCAGAAACCTTGACCAACACGTTGACTATCGAATCCAAATTCACGGGAGGTTTCCCCCTAAAGCCTTCCAGTATCTTCACACCCTTCAGTTCTTGAATAAGGTTTAAAGCATCCACCCTGTCTATAGGAGCCACACGGAACGCAACATCATCGTACACTTCAGTAAAAATCCCCCCCATCCCAAACATGACAGCGGGTCCAAATTGACTGTCTCTTATACCTCCGATAATCACTTCCGTTGAAGGTGGCATCATTTCTTCAACTACGATTCCTTTAACTTCAATAGAAGGGCCTATTTTAACAACTTCAGCAACCATCTTCTCATAGTCTAATTTAAGTTCCTTTTCATTACTAACGTTCAGGACAACCCCTCCTACGTCAGATTTATGCAATATCTGAGGGGAGATGACCTTCAAAACTACTGGAAATCCGATCTCTTTAGCCTTTGCAATCGCATCATCTACATCCGAAGTTACATAGAATTTGGGTGTAGGGATTTCGTGAAGATTACATACCAATTCTGCTTCGTCTATAAGCAGGAAAGATCTTCCTTCGTTCAAAGCTTTCTGAATGATAGTTTCGCATTCTCTCATTCAAACCAGATTTCATATACTAACTTTTTGCAACCAATTAAACGTTTAGATGTAAGGGGAAACGGATTTCTTATAGCTGTCCCTCTAGTTGACATACCTTATAATCTATCAAAAATCAAACTTCTTTAACTTAGGGGAAGGGATAAATCCAATCTCACATATTTTTAGTTTCCTTATTTCATTTGCGATAACTTATTCTATCGAATTAAACAATAGCCATAAGCAATTATAAGACAGCCTTTTTGAATGATAAAGATCGAGGAATTGATGCAGACTTGACACCATCCATTTCTTTTTGTTAAAGGAAAAAGACCTTTAATCTTTTTCTAGCTCTTCATATACACTACTGCACTATTCCAAAGCTGATTGTAGCTTTTCCTTTTAGAGTTTAAACTTTTATACCCAAGTTACCAACCATGTGCTATCCTGTTTCTTAGATTGTCCAACGTTGGGGGAGGTTCCTTCTTTGCGCCACATCTATTTCTTCTCTTGTGTTTACCCAGATCCTTTACGAATTTGCCGCACACATCACACACGGGCATTTGTTTCAAGCTTGGTTCCACGCGGAATTATAAAAAGCTATTCTAATATTGAGCATTTTTATCACCTTGTACATTTTACTAGGCCTTTAAGTATCCCTTTCTCCACATTAATGGTTGTTCGTTTAGATTATTATTTAAACAATAGTCCCAGATGTGTAAGAGGTGGCCAATCTACCTTTTTTAAGAAAAGGGTGTGCAATTAATCTGTTAGTTGCTTTTTTTTAATCCATACAAAAATGTCTGAAATCCGTGGATTAATAGGGAAAGTGCTTGGTTCTTGGGCTTTTGCATGGATAATTACAACTATTGTTTATTACATCGTCATTTTAGCAACTGGCAATCTTGGAGATATTATTTCCTCCGCCATCATAGACAGATTTTTGGATTCGCTCAATTCATTATTAGCATTGATAGTTGGTTGGACAGTTGATCCTCTATCAATAGTTGTCCAAATTATAATTTGCGTAGTGATAATGATCTACAACTTGATTAATCAATTAAGAAATCTCTACTAATAGAGAAGTCCCATTATATTTGAATTCCATTTAGAATAGATTTTGATTTAATCTTCTATTCTGGTTTTTCTACTTTATGCCTTATAGACACAATTTTTTCAATTCGTTGTTGATTTTGCTGAGTTCATTATATGTATCTTTTATATTGATTACTGATTTTCTTTGAATGTATTTTCCAGATACTACTAGAGCACATCCAGGTATATCTGATACGATTGGAGCTGGGAATGCTAATAATGCAAAACCAAGAGCGACCATTTTCTTACCAGCGTTTTTTGCTTGAATGACATTATGCACTTTCGGTCTTATAGAGCTCAAGTTAATGTTGTTACTAGATTTTTTTATAAAGGAATGATATTCAGCATATTCTGCAGAAGCTTTCTTTATAAAATCTATTTTATTCGATTTATCCATTCCACCGTTTGATTATCTTATTGCAATTAAATTATTAAAGATACTAAAAATAAGGTTTGGTGTCAAAAAAACTTAACAAGAATCGAGTAACAATATTAACTTCACACAGATTAGATGTCGGATTCAGGCCAACTCATTTCATCGTAAAGGATTTTTTAACCATGAAATAGAATTACCGATGTTATTAGTTAAGCCTTACTCATTATTTATCTATCAAACCTTAAGTAGTTCCCATCTTTTAATATAAATGATGCCAGATTCTTTTGAAGTATTGACAGAATTTAGGGCAGAGCTCGGAGAAGGACCAAGCTGGGAAAGCAGAAGCAGCCTACTTTACTGGGTTGACATTCTTAGAGGAGATGTGCACATGTTCCAGCCCGATAATGGTAAAGACGCCTTCATCCATTTAGGCGGCTACGTGAGCTCGATTGTCCCAAAGAAGTCCGGTCGTGTGCTGATCACGCTACAGCACGGATTTTACGCGTTGAACCCTAAGACGCACAGCGTTAAGCTCATGTGCGAAGTTGAGAAAGACTTGGCCAGTAACAGGTTCAACGACGGCAAGTGTGACACCTATGGCAGGTATTGGGCTGGAACTATGAGCTTGGACGGTTCTAAGTCGAAGGGGGCGCTCTACTTCCTATCAAGAGACAATACAGTAACTAAGGTGCTGTCTGGTGTAAGCATTTCAAATGGACTAGGCTGGAGTCCGGACAACAAGGTCATGTATTATATCGATACGCCAACGCGCCGGGTTGTATCCTTCGACTTCATCCTTGAAACCGGTGAAATTGAAAATCAGAGAACTGTAGTGGACTTCACGGATCAGCAGGGTTCGCCGGATGGGATGGCTGTAGACAAGGAGGGCATGTTATGGGTTGCGCACTGGGGAGGCTCAAGGGTTTCAAGATGGAACCCGTTGACAGGTAGGGCGTTGGACCAGATAGTTCTACCAACAATGTACGTAAGTTCATGCTGCTTCGGGGGTAAAAACCTTGATGAGCTGTACATAACGACAGCGAGAAGAGGTTCGGACCAGCAAACCCCTTCGGAACAGCCTTACGCGGGAGCCTTATTTAGGGCGAAGGTCGAAGTAGGAGGCTTACCCACCTGCTCTTTTGACGGATAACGTTTTATTTTTATTTCGTGCTACGGAGTTTCCCAAGTTCACGTGCGTCAATAATCAGTGAAATCTCGAACATGCAGATGTCTGTCCATGGGTCTATGTTTTTAACCATCTGCTCAATGCTATCACTTTCTGTAATGGTGAAAGCTGAGTGTTGTCCTAATACAGTGTGAACTGGGAAAAGGAAGTGTCCAATCCTTGAGCCTGGAAGTTACAAACCAATTGAGTGAGTATGGGATTGTTATCTAATGTTATGTCTCCTTAGTATAAAGAACATGTGATTGTGGATATAACAACTTGTAAATATAACCTATGATCGTAAGGAAAAATAAGTAAGAACATTAATCAAATGAGAATTTAGTGCACAAATCAATTTCAAGTTAATATCCCAAGATTCCAAACCTAATCGAGAAATCGTTTCTAAATATCTATAGATAATAGAGCTTTAGCGAGTTTCTTTTTATTTTATATTGCCTCCCAACTGTCGTTGATTTTTACTGAATCTCAAGGGTTTGGATTTGTTATTTTGCAGACACTACTGCCCATTTTTGGAGGAAACCACCTCTTCGCCTGACTCTAAACTCTTCAAGTATTTTCTCCCACTCTACTCGGTTCACAAAACCAAGAGGAGGAGGGGAACCTAGGCTGAGGTATGCCTGTCCATTTGGCTTGAGGATACGTTTTATTTCGTTCACAGCTGACCGTCTATGCTCTGGCATGGAACACAAAAGTCCATTAGCGAGAACGAAGTCAACCGACCCGTCTTTTATGAAGCTTAAATCGGCGGTAGATGAAGCATGCGCTTCTATGTTGCGATAACCACTTTTAGCCGCCTTTTCTTCTAATGAGCGGATATCATTTTCATTTAAATCAACTGCATAGATCCGCCCTTCAGGACCTACACATTCAGCTAAAGCGAGCGTATAGTAACCTGTGTCACAGCCAAGGTCAGCAACCACCTGACCCTTTGTGACGTAGGGTTCAATGTGTTTTTGAGGGTTCCCAAAGAGCCTTCTGATTGGGTTCAGATTTATTTGGTTTTTAGGCTGCTCATCTTCCTTAATTTTATGTTTTTCTTTGCTCGTAGCTATTACCTAAACCTACTTGATTTTCTGATTTATATGTGCTTTACGGATACAGCAAAAACTTGGGATTTTTCATCCAGCCACTACTATTTTTGATACGCAACAGAGAAAATACGCCATTTTTCTAGCATAAAAAGTTGGAAAATGACTGTAATGGAATAAAAGACGATAAAGTTCCGAGACGTGTAAAAAGAGCTTCAACCCATAAGTTTAATATAGCATACTTTTCTTAATAGGGCTCTTGAAAAGCTGTAGATTATTTATGAGAAGAGTTAAATGTTTGACAGTAACTATTACTCCCGAAGGCTGATGTTCCATAAAAAGCATTCAAAGCTCTTCCGGATTATGCCGTTTGGCTCTGTTAAGTCTTTCTTTTTTATTGAAACCTTTGGAATTACTTCAAACTTCCATATTGGTCATGTCCGTTCGTTGTAATCAGGATTACTATAGCTCATTTCCCATTATGGAAGTCTGAAGGTCTCAGATAGATGAATGGCAACCCCAACTCTTTGGCGAGTGCCTTAGCAGTCCAAGTTTTATTGGCAGAACCGAGTTGAAGAGTATATTTGCTAGGAAGAGAAAGATTCCATCAGCTCAGCTCTGTTTCCACAACCTGGGAAGCCGTATAGCACAATAAAGCCTATGTTAGCCCATGTAACCAAATGATTCAGAAAACTAGTGTTGTTCATTTCTCAAACCCTCTTTAGTACGAACCTGACTTGCCGGAGCCTGTATTTTCTGATTTTCATCCAAGAATTTTTTAATCCTTTCCACAATTTTGACAAATGCCTTCGTTGCAGGAGAACCCTCTCGTTCTGTTATGAAAGGCTTTCCTCTATCTGAGCTAGAACATATTTCAGGGTCGATTGGAATTGACCCTAGAAATGGAATTGACAGGTCTGACGCTATTTTCTGTCCACCCCCAACTTCAAAGATGTTGGTCTCTGCTCCACATTTAGGGCAGATGAAACCGCTCATGTTTTCAATTATGCCAATTATAGGAACACCTAACTGTTTCGCAAATGTTACAGCCTTCTTGACCACAATTTGCGAGACTTCAGAGGGTATTGTAACTATTATTACCCCATCCATGTCAGGGATAAGCTGCATGACGGTCAGTGGCTCGTCACCGGTTCCAGGTGGAAGGTCTATGAAGAGAAATTCAAGCTTTCCCCATATCACGTCAGATAGAAACTGTTGAATAACTCCCATCTTTAGGGGGCCACGCCAGACTACAGGCTCTTCATCGTTGGGAAGCAGGAAGTCCATAGACACAACTTTGATGCCATAAGGGGCATCTACAGGAAATATTCCTATAGGATTACCAATAAGCCTTTGTCCATGTATTCCCAGCATTTTTGGCACGCATGGACCATGGATGTCAGCGTCCAGAACACCGATTTGATTGATGTAATCATGCATTGCAAAAGCCATCGCCAGATTCACTGTAACTGTGCTCTTGCCTACACCTCCCTTGCCGCTTATGATGGCGATCTTATGTCTAATCAGGGACATATTTTCTCTAAGCATTTTCTGCTCAAGGTAATGATCCTTTTGTGGGTCAGAACAACTTTCTATTTTGGAACAGGATTCACATCTTCCGTCGCATTCGTTGGCCATTTCTAATTCCCATCAGATTTAATTAGTAAACTATATTAATACTTTATGTTTAGAAAATAAACAATCTTGGTGTTGGGCTTTGGATGAAATAGACAAAAAGATAGCGACGCAGCTTCAAAAGGATAGTCGGACAACCTTGGAGGAGTTAAGTAAGATAACAGGATTTTCAAGTATGGGTGTCAAGAAGAGAATCGATAAACTATTAAAAGAAGGAGCTGTCAAAGTTACTGCCTTACTCAATATTAATTCAATCGGACTTTGTGCAGCAATTGTTTTACTTGAAATGGAAAGTGCTGACGTTATGCGAAGCCTTCTTGAACGATTCAAAGACTGCCCTAGGGTAGTCTATATTTTTTCAACTTTGGGCGGATACAACCTTATCGCCTTGGTAGTGGCTGAAAACCAAGAGACGCTTGAAAGCATATCTGTAGAGAAGTGTTCACTAAGAAGCGGTAGGGGAATACGCAGATCAGAATTTTATCCGATCGGAAATATTCATTTCTCTCCATTCCTACCAGTGAGGGAAGGTCTCGCACATAAAAGAGAAACTACTACACCATGCGATGTGAATTGTGAATCATGCATTCGATATAAACTACAGAAATGTGTCGCCTGTCCGGCAACATGTTACTATCGAGGAACGCTCTAGCAACATTGTCGTATAAGAGAACTTTTCGGTTTGGCTTGGATCAGAGTTAGAAATAATGCAAATGTGACTAAAGATCTTACGATTATTGCAGTTGGCCATTATCGTTTCATTATTACGGAAACCCTCCTCCTGTTCTTTTTGATAAAGATTGTTCTACTTATAGACGGTTCTACTGAACCAAGAATATATATTATAACGAAAGTTTGACAATATTTATTTCTAACTCAATGCAAAGTGTAGAGAATGTACTCTAAACAAATGGATAGACTACGCAGGATATGGGAAAATCCAGAGAAGATTCTATTACAGATAGGGTTAAACACAGGTATGACCTTTGTTGATGTCGGATGTGGCTCCGGTTTCTTTTCAATCCCAGCAGCTGAAATCGTAGGCCCATCAGGTAGAGTCATCAGCGTAGACATTAACTCTAAAGCTATAGCCTTACTCAACGCTTCAACAAAAGTAAAGGGGCTAAGAAATGTTGAAGCTATTGTAGGAAAAGCTGAAAATACAGTTCCATGTTCGGAATGTGGGGATATTGTATTCTTTGGAACGGTGCTTCATGACTTTGAAGATCCAAAGCAGGTTTTATCTAATGCAAGAAAAATACTTAAACCAAATGGACTGTTGGTAGATCTGGACTGGAAAAAGGAGAGAGGGGTTATTGGACCACCTTTCTCGATCCGATTTGACAAGAACTTCGCAGCACATATGATTACTGAACAAGGCTTTGAAATTGTCTCGGTAAAGGATTTAAGTAGATTTTACTATATAATTAAAGCCGCCTTAAAGAAGAATGGTAAATCAAAGACATAAATTTGTGAAAATGCGGCGTCCGGGATTATAAACCCTCCAGTTAAATTCTTATCACATCATTACAATTACTATTTTGATAAGTCGCTTAGAGGTCGTGGAAGGGTTCCTCAGAATGTCCTAGGAAGACACTATATCGATTATAGCCCACAAAGACTAAAGGAAATATATGAACCAACTAACTCACCCCATCCCACCTTCTTCTATATCCTCTGTCTCTTTCAACATTTCACTATTGTCGAAATACGCGTCTAACTGATCGCTACACCAAGCACTATCTTTTTACAAGATATCATCGATCTCTAGTTCGAGAAATCATCCTATTCGTATTCTTTGGATTATTTAGAAACGATTTCTAATTCGACTTTCAATGGTATCGGATCCTTGAATATGGACAACACCGGACAGTTAGCTTCAGTTCTTCTCCACGCGGCCTCCAGCAGCGCTTTGCTCGCCTTCGCTGAAACAGTGGTTTTTATGCTGACACCACTTAGCCTAGGTGAGTCAACGGGCTTTTCTGCTTCCGCTACTGTTTCCAGTTTGATCAATTCAATATCACTCTTTTTGCAGACGTCAGCGAATATTGTGACAGCGCAGTCAGCGATGGCCATAATAGCTAACTCAACCGCTGTAGGGCCTGTGTCATCGCCTCCTGAGGCGGTTGAAAGATCGCATACAACGCTGTGTGCTCTAGAATTATCAACTATTGAACTAACATTTCCTGTCCATTTGGCTGTAGCCTTATACTTTGGCATGTTTATCACTTATGTTTATTATAAATAAACTATATTAATACTTTTTGTTTAGAAAATAAACAGATTTGGTGTGAGATCTTGGACGAGATTGATAAAAAAGACTTATTTAAATTTAATCTGAAATAAGTATCTGCCAATTCTTTGTTATTGAAAAGAACTGAAAAATTGGCTAGGATAATAATTAATGTTGAAAAAAGTTAGGTGATTTAAAATGGTAGGAAGCGTCCATAAGGCATTATTATGCCAATATTCTTCTTTTGCTTGGTCATGTAAGTCATATTCATCCACGATTTAATACTATTATTTAACATTTGTCAGCGAAGGACAACGGATTGCCCAAACACTGTAGTAGATTAATGAGATTTCTATTAACACTCTTCATTGTGACCGTTATCTTTTCTTTTGTTCGTAACTTTCCCATGCTTTCTTTATATCCAATCTTTACAGGTTTACCCTCACGTTAAAGTTCCTCGACGGCTTGCCAGTCTGCGTCGAATCTATAGATTAAAGGTGGGCCGTCTATGATTCGACTTGACGGTAGAGAGTAATATTGCACTTTGGGCATTTCATGGATGAGCATGGGACACCTCTTTCATGTCTGATTTTGTATCCACATTTAGGACAAACACAATATCCATCAGGTCCAAGGCTTTCTGCTCCTTCTGCTTTTTCCATCATTCTTCCTTTTCTTTGCCATCCATATCTTCTTCCAAAGACGCCTTTATAGTAACTTTCACTCACTTCATGTGAAGTTATGTGTATACTTATATAATCAAGATTTTTTATACCACCCACTAATTTTTTTTCGATTTTTTTAGTTATATCAGAAGCCTCGTCAACTTTTAGATTTGCTGGGAGAACTATATCCAGTTGAGCAAATATCTTCGCTCCACGTTTCTGAGTCTTTAAATCCTCAATGGTTATTCCTTCTTTTATGATAATTTCTCTGATTCTGTTCTCAACTTCAGCACTGGCAGAGACGTCTAGTAGAGAGTCGGTCGCTTTTTTGCCTAAACTGAAAGATCCTTTTAGAATATAGAGACCTATAAAAGAAGCAGCTATAGAGTCGGTATAAGAGAAATATTGTGAACCTATTACTCCGACTAAGACCACGATGGAGGTTAGCACATCAATTCTGCTGTGCATTCCATCTGTGATTAAACTTATGCTCTCATATTTTTTACCGTCTCTTGTTTTAAATCGGTACATTATCTCATTGGTTACCGCTGAGGCTATCATAATTCCTATTGAAAGGAAACCCACAATGACCTTTCCTTTTGGCAACAAGAATGAGGTTATAGAATTATAGATTATCCACGACGCTGTAATAAACAGAATGATTGTTATTATAAACCCTGATATGACTTCTGCTTTATAGTGACCGTAAGGGTGTTCTCTATCTGCTGGCTTTTCGCTTGCACGTATCCCAACAAGGTTTATTCCTGAAGAGAATACATCTACTCCGGAATGAAAGCCTTCAGCGATGATTGCTGAAGAGTTTGAGATGAATCCTACTATGAATTTCACTAGTGTCAACAGCAAATTCGTAATTAGGCCGATTGCCGGCATTCTGCTTTCCAAGAAATCACATTAGACGATGTTATCTTTTACAATATGGACTCTAATGTAACCTTTCTACTTGATTGTTTAGTGTTCCATTTATGTAAGCTTGTACTGCTCCGTCGGCATATATTATATCAGTCAAAAAGGGTTTGATACCTGCATCTTTGATGGATTCGTATGCACCTGACCCCATTCCCCCTGCTATCAGCGCTTCACAGTCCATCACGTTAGAAAGCATAGAATTATGTAATGCAGTCTCTCCTATGCCATGGTTGTGGTCATGAGCTAAGCTGTCGTCATGATGACTTAAGCCTTCAAGATGTCGACCTGCCTTAGGCCTTGTTTCTATGCTCTGCACTTTTTTATCTTGTATATCATAGACCAGATAATACATAGCTCTTCCAAAATGTGAAGATATAGTCTTCTCGTCGTCTGTGACTACGGCTACCTTCATTAGATATTCACCTATTCAAAGATTACAGACGCGACCTTCTTCTTTGCTTCCGCCAGAATTTCATGTATCTTGTTCATCTTTTCTTCGTCAACGTACTCTTCATTTTGGAAGATCATCGATTGGATGTCCCTGACATCTTTCACGAAGCCGAATATGCCCATTCTTTCGGTGTACTCCTTCCCAGCCCTAATCCTTTCAACTACATCCTTCTTATCTTCAAGGTACTTCCTGCCTTCAGAAGTCAAAGAATAGATCTTCTTTCCTTCCCTTTCTTCAGAGACAATATATCCTAGATCCTCGAGCTCCTGAAGTGTAGGATAGACCAGCCCTGCGCTTACAGGTCTTTGATGTTCCCTGCCTATCTCTTGAATAAGGGCGTATCCGTGCATCGGCTTTTCTGATAGAGCCATCAAGACGAGGAAACGGAAATCGCCTCTCCTGACCCCGAACGCCCCCTTCCAGTGCATGTGTCTTCCTCCGAAACCTCTCATATCGTCTGAACATCCGTATCTGAATCCACACATATTATATCGTTCAATATATCTAATGATATATTAATAAATGTATCGTTTTGTATGATTTAATAGGCTCTGCTAATAGGAGAGTGCCAATCCAGCAACATATGTATTAGAGGCTCAGACAGCGACAAGGGAGATATTAGGAGGGCTGCGAGGAAAGGCAAATTCTCAGGTTTAATTCTTAATTTTGGTGGGGGAATATTTTATTTTTGCGGCTCGCTGGTATCTATATATCGGGTGTCTCTCCCTATATGTCCTTCAATAAGGTTAAAATAGAAGGAATTGTATGAAAGGAATTAAAAGGATTAGTATGAGAGTGATAAGTGTCGAAATTTTCGATCTAAATCCAAAGTTCAAACCTAATTGGCATCCTGTCGTTGTGCGTGTCAATACAGATGAGGGCATAAGTGGTTTAGGTGAAGTAGGTTTAGCGTACGGCACAGGTCATACGGCTGGTGCTTCCATGGTAAAAGAACTTTCAGAGCAATTTGTCATCGGGTCAGATCCCATGAAAACAGAAAAGTTATGGGAGAAAATGTTTAGATCAACATTTTGGGCTCTAGGTGGTGGTCCCGTCGTTTTCGGAGGCATGAGTGGAATTGACACAGCTCTTTGGGATATAAAGGGTAAGTTTCTTGATGTACCACTCTACCAGCTTCTAGGTGGGAAGACTAATGAAAGGTTACGAACGTACGCAAGCCAAATACAATTTGGCTGGGATAAAGAAGAAGTAAAAGCCTGCAAGGAACCAGAGGAGTACGCAAAGGAAGCCCGTAAGGCTGTAGCTGAAGGCTATGATTGCGTGAAGGTTGACCCTGTTATATTTGATGCGAAAGGTGAAAGAATCAACATGCTAAGAGGTGTTGTGAAAAAAGACCTGTTCAAACTATTCTACGGTAGAGTAAAGGCCGTCAGGGAAGCTGTCGGATCAGATGTTGATATCATCATCGAACTACATTCCCTTCTAAGTGCTACGACCGCAATTCAATTAGGAAAAATTTGGGAAGAATTTGATTGTATGTTCTATGAAGAACCGGTAAACTATCTAAACGCTGATCTCCACTATAAAGTATCAAAAAGTTTGAAGATTCCTTCAGCTGCTGGTGAGAGAATATATACACGTTGGGGTTATCGACAGTATTTTGAAAAGCAGGCTTTGAATATAATTCAACCAGACCTAGGGTTAGTGGGCGGCATAACTGAGGGGAAGAAGATTTGTGATTACGCGGATATCTATGATATCGGAGTACAAGTTCACGTTTGTGGAAGCCCTGTAGCCACTGCAGCAGCATTGCAGACTAGAAGCGGCTATACCCAACTTCATTATCCACGAACATCATACCTACGCACTTAATAACGGTAATATCGAGCTCTGTAAACAGAACTATCAACCAAAGAACGGAAACTTTGAAATTCCCGATCTTCCCGGCCTAGGCATTGAACTAAACGATAATGTTGTCAACGATTCTACAAAAATTCTAATCAAATAAGGATATACAGTAATTGAGATAAAATAGATAAAAAGTAGTAGAAAGCTTCTTGAGGGGTCGGAGAATATTCCGGATGAAGTTGCTCATTTCCTACTAGCACTTTCGGTAAAAATGAACCAATCGATATCAATCATAAGGCTGTTTTAGAAAAAATTAAAGAGCAATTGATCAGTTTTGGCATAGAATATATCAAATTTCTTAGACCAAGGGGCGAATTTGACAGGGTATATCGGTTTAAAAGAAAAGAGGATGAAGCTGTTTAGTCTAATGGGGAAGAAGATATGCCCTAGATTCCTTTGGAATGGTAAATGCTGCCTTATGGACGCTTCCTACCATTTTAAATCACCTAACTTTTTTCAACATTAATTATTATCCTAGCCAATTTTTCAGTTCTTTTCAATAACAAAGAATTGGCAGATACTTATTTCAGATTAAATTTAAATAAGTCTTTTTTTATCTTCAAACTTGGAAATGTCCACTTTTATTCCAACAAAATACTTTTTGACTAATGGCGTTGGCGTGCACAGGGATAGACTAGCGAGCTTTTGAGCTTGCTTTACGTGATGCTGGCATTCAATATTGTAACCGAGTTTCTGTATCTAGTATAATACCACCTAAGGCTAGGCACATTTCTAGAAAAGAGGGAATGAAGCTTATTTCTCCGGGCCAGATAATATTTGTGGTAATGAGTAAAAATGAAACCAACGAACCCAATAGACTAATCTCCGCATCTGTGGGCTTAGCCATTCCAAATGACAAATCATTGTTCGGCTATCTCTCTGAATTTCACTCTTTTGGGATGACAGGAGAGAAGTGTGGCGAATATGCAGAGGATCTTGCTGCTTACATGCTTGCGTCAACTTTAGGTCTAGAATTTGATCCTGACAAGAGTTATGACGTTCAAAAGGAACAGTGGCGCATCTCTGGAAAGATAGTTAAGACATCAAATATAACGCAATCAGCTGAGGGTAATAATAAGGGTGGCTATTGGACAACAGTGTTTTCTGCAGCAGTCTTTTTAGCGTAGCTCCATGATTTTTCTCCTTCTTGAATAAGTTTGATGTCTTTTGCCTTGTATTCCGCCATCTTCCGTATCTTCTCTCTAGGAATTTCTGATAATCTGTTAACATGGTTTTTTTATTCCTTAATCATACCTAATTTTTGTGATTTATCTTCAATCTTACATTGAAATACATCACTTACTTGACGAGAAGATTACTTGACGAGAAGATTGGTTACTCCGTAAATTAGAAATAATCATTTCAACAAATACGTTAGCCCAAACGTACCCAGATTTCACGCCAAAAGGAGATGTAGGCAGATGACATATCACTTAATCCGCATCATAAAATACAATCGGAATCCTTTAACTAAATTCGTCCAGCATAAACCGCGTTTACAGTAAGAGCTTCTTTTTGGAAAAAGGGGGTCCCCTAAACCGGTTAAAAGGAGCACTTAACCTATTGACAAAGCAATCGTCAAATGAGCCAAGTAAAACACATGGCTGAAATTATCCACATCATTAAACTAAAGGACTTTGTCACGGCAAACGGGTAAGTTAAGACTTTTTACCCTCATTTCTTAAAGATAACAAATTTTTAATCGGAACCTTTAAGCTAACGGATTTATAAGTGAGGAGAACGGGTCTCCAAACTACCTTTATTAGTTACCTCTAGATAATCATAAATTGTAGGGTCTAAAGATGGCAAATGATATTGAAAAGATACTTAAAGATTTTGATACCGTATGGAATTTACATGACGTGGATAAGGCGGTCTCCTTCTATACAGATGAATGTGTTTTAGAGGATTTGGGTCTGGGTGTAGTCTGCCATGGAAAGAAGGAGTTAGTTGCCTTATTTAAAAGAACGTTTTTTGATACTCCTAATCTACGATGCGAATCGAAGTCGCTGTTTAACGCTGGTAATTGGGTGGCTTGGGAATGGACCATGACAGGCACTCGAGCCCACAACAGCAACAATCCAGCGATACCGGTGACTGGAAAACGCTTTTCGGTCAGAGGCGTATCGATAATCGAAGTTCAAGGAGGTAAGATAAACCGAGAGACTGATTACTATAACGCACTCACTTTATATCAGTGTATTTGAGGAGGAGTTGATAAAAGGTCCTTACATTTTACACACTTGAATTTAAAAAATGAGATTTAAGTTTTTAGAGGATCTACCTGTTTATTCTTGAAAAAAAGCAGGTCTACGCCATCGGAAGCATTTACTCTTAATTGCTTAAATAAGCTAGGTAAATAAGGTAGTAATAGATAGAAATGTCAATTTTACCTCAATGTGCAAAGTGTCCAGGAGCCTATTGCCGAAATATGCCAATAGAGGAAATTAGAAAAGACATTCTTCCAGAGTATTGCCCTATGAAAACAAGTGAAGAGACTATCAAGTCAGTGACCGAAAAATACATGATGGATGACGTAAAGAAGATTTACGTTCCCGCTACTATCACAGAAAAAGAGGCGTATGAAGTGGTGAGAGGGGTGCGGATGGCTGTACGGCCTCGAATTAAAGAGCTAATCGAGTTCGGTAAGATAATTAAAGCCCAAAAGATAGGTGTCGCCTTTTGTGCTGGATTGAGGGATGAAGGGGCAAGAATTACAAAGATTCTTGAAGACTCCGGATTTATGGTTGCATCGGTCATGTGCAAATGTGGAGGTACAGACAAGGAAAAATTAGGTGTTGAAAAGGAGTACAAGATTGAGGATCCCTTAAAGTTTGAGCCAGGCTGCAATCCCATTCTTCAGGCAATACTTCTCAATAATTCTGAAACAGACATCAACGTTATCGTCGGCTTATGTCTAGGGCACGATATGCTCTTTACAATGAACTCTAAAGCGCCAGTAACAACCTTAATAGTTAAAGACCGCCTGCTGGGCCATAACCCGGTAATCGCCCTCTACAGCAGCATTTATAAAAATATAATAGAATCACAGAAAAGGAAGTGAACTCCGTAGACCTATTATAACCTCAACTCTTTGGTGAGTGCTTTAGCAGTCCAAGTTTTATTGGCAGAACCGAGTTGAAGAGTATAGTTGCTGGGAGGAGAAAGAGTCCATCAGCTCAGCTCTGTTTCCACAACCTTGGAAGCCGTATAGAACAACACCCTTCGGAGGTGGGATACCATATTTATCCTACTTGGAAGGATTTAATATAGGTTCCTTCACTCTTGTTATAAGCCAGTGTTTAAGGTAGTCGTATCCTCCATCGATTATAGTCGATCTGATAAGGCATAGTTGAAGATGTCTAGATAGAAGGCCCCAATTTTCGAATATGATCGAAGTTCATCAGAAACCTACTGCTTTGACCAAAACTTCTTTATCAAAGGCACCTTGCTGAAATAACAAGGTCTTGAGAAAGAACAGTAATAGGAGATCAAAGTAGAAAGGCTGCATTAGAGGCTATATTAAAAAAGATAATTATATGTTCACAGCCAAATGGTTAAGGAGTCCCATATGTTTAAAGAGTTCAGTGACCTAAGGCATATTACAAATTTTAAAAGGACAATTTTTCCGATTTCAATCGCATTTTTTATTTACACTTTCGGTTGGGGAATTACCTCTCCTGTTTTCTCGATTTATGTAAAGAACGTGACTGGAAACCTATTCCTGACCGGCCTTATTCTTTCGTTGACAACAATGATGGGAATATTTCTCAACATACCATTTGGTATCATTGAGAACAGAATGAATATGAAATTGGTTCTGCAGATAATATTGCTCATCTACTCCGCCCTTGCATTACTCTATCCTCTAGCAAATGCCTTCCTACCCTTATTGTTGATAAGCATTACTAGGGGAGTTGCGTCATCTTTCCTCTGGTTGACTTCGTGGGCTTATATTTTCGCCTATACTGAAAAAGGTGTAAAAGGAAAGGAAGTTGGATTCTTCTCTGACATGAATGATTTAGCTTCAGCATTATCTCCTATTATAGGAGGTTTTATCTCTATTCTTTCGTTCTTTCTACCATTCTATGTGCTTAGCTTAACAAGCCTAACCACATTCATTGTAGTCTCACTCTACTTGAAGGAAACACCTAAGCCCGAAAAGGTATCGTTGAATGTTCAAAAGTCTACTTTGTTGAAATACATGCGTAGCAGCCGATTCGTAAAAACTGTACTACTTATAATCGTGTTCTATGCTCTGATTAACATCTATTATTCGTTCCTTTCAGTATTTCTTAATAGTGAAGGAATCTCTATTCCTCTGATAGGTGTCATACTCACAGTCGCCCTTCTGCCTGCGGTCGCTCTTGAAGTGCCGATGGGAAACCTAATAGATAGACATGAGATACGTAAGACGCTGGTATTAGCTGCCATCTTGACGACTTTAACGGGGGTTCTTATGCCGTTGTCAAGTAACCTATATTATACATTAACGATCGTGACAGCCTTTACCATAAGTTACACAATGATCTTCATAGCGTTGTACTCAAGAATGTCAGATATAATGGGTGAAAGTAAAGTGGTAATGACTGGAGCTATAGCTACGTTCAAAGATTTAGGCTATACTCTTGGTCCATTGATAGCTGGTATATTGATGGAGTTTATGAGCATCAAGAGTACGTTCTTTTTGACAGGGGCGGCATTTACCCTCTTGATACCTGTTGCTCTCCTCCTACGTGATTGATTCTCACTGTTTAGAGAGTGAAATTGAAATTCATTGAGACGTATATAATAAACCGTAAGCGATCATTTTAATGAAGCATCGAAGATGGAGTGGCATGTTTAAATCTTATGGCATGTCAGAATATGACCGCAACAAGTGATTCATGGAAACTCCAAGACCACTCGTGCTAGTAGATGAACCCTTTTCTTAGTAACCTAGCGCAAGAGACAACAATGGCCCTTACTAAAAAACAAAGGTAAGCGTTATCCTCTTGCATGTTGCACCTAATATGACATTGTATATTGTTTCATACCCGAGAATCTTCCTAAGGAGAACTCCCATTAACTCCTACGCCTTTTGAGCTTCGTCTACCATAATGATTGTCTTCTTTATTAGAATGGGAGTTAGAAGAAGACCAAGAGTGGAATACGTTCCTATTACTCATCAGCCCTGGCATCCATTTTCAAATATAATTGGGGTTTGTCGGAAACCTATTGCTTCAACCAAAACTTCTTTATCAAAGGCACCTTGATGAAATCATTTACTAAGAAGGCTGCGATAAAAGAAAACGCTGGAACCGTCAGAGCGATGATAGGAACTATAGGAATCACTCCAGGTAATCCCAAAATAGCGATGAGGAAGACAAACAGTAGGTCACCTAAAATTATTATTAGCAAAGGATTACTTGGTCTCGAATCCCAGAAATGTTTGCGTTCCCTAACTATCAACAAGTCAAATAATTCCACGTAAATCAGCAGTTCGAACGAAAAAGTCTGCAATTGATCGATATTGTTGCCGAGCCCAAAGTAATTAAAACCTATTCCGAGTATAATCAGCAACTCTGCCACGACTACGACCCCAAGGCAAACAGCCACTTTGATGAGACCTGTTATATTCCAGCTGTCAGGTTTTTCAGAATATCGAACATTGTCTGTTGATAATGATAAGGTTACAAAATCTGTTAAGAATATCAGTAAAATCATGTGAAGCGCGGATATTATGTACGTTCCTGTCAGAAGAAATGCGATAACTACTAAAATGGTTATCTGGAATGTTTTAACCACTTTATTGAGAATCCAAGTTAAGATCCTTTGATGTATGATCCTCCCTGTTTTAACTAAATCCAGTATACCTACTAGTCCTTCTGTTGTGAGGACAGCGCTGGCAGCCTTCTTAGCCACATCCGTGGCGTTACTGACAGCTATACCCACTTCAGCCTGTTTCAATGCAGGAGCATCGTTAACGCCATCACCCGTCATTCCCACGATATGCCCTCCTCTCTGAAGGCCTTTAACTATAGAGTATTTGTCCTCAGGATAGATCTCTGCGAATCCACTATTCCCTTCTAAAGTTTTAATGAGCTCGCTCTCTGGAAGCCCCTTTACATCTGAGAACTTGATGATGTTCCCGCCTAAGCCAACCTGCTCTGCAACTTCTTTGGCTACTGGCAAAGCGTCTCCAGTCAGCATCTTTACAGAAATGCCAACGTCATTAAGTTCAGTTATGAGCTCTTTTGAATCAGTCCTGGGCTTGTCATACAACGCAGCTAAACCTACCATGTTAATGTCATAGTCGGCCTTACCTTCAGCTACAGCCATCACCCTATAGCCCTTATTTGACAATCGCTCAACTTCCCTTTCCATTTTGCTTAACTCTTCTTGGCTCATTTTACACAAAGAGAATATGGTTCCAACTGCTCCTTTGAGCACACGAAATTTCTCCCCTCCCATAGATATAGTAGCCTCTGTTCTCCTGGTCAAAGGATCAAAAGGCACAAACTTCTCTTGCAAGTAGCATTCAAATTGGTTTCGCATGCTATCCGCAGCTGATAAGAAAGCTAGATCTATAGAGTCCTGGTTCGCCTCATTAGATGCTAAAGCGCCGAACAATATTACATCATCGTTTTTGTACCCTTTCGCAGGCACCGTCTCCGTTACTTGGAGCTTGTTCATGGTAATTGTTCCGGTCTTATCGACGCATATCACATCCGTGGTTGCAGCGTCCTCACTTGCACTAAGCCTTGTAACCAGTATCCCTTTCTTCATCATGTCCAAGGACCCAAGCGCCATGCTGACCGTGAACATCGTAGGCAGAGCAACAGGTATTGCCGAAATCAAAAGAACAACCACTAACGGAAGTATCTCGAGTACGTTCATACCTCTCAAGATAGAAACGACTACGCTAATTGAAAGAAGTGATCCTACGATAACCACAAGCCATCTTACAACTTTGGAAGTCACGTCTTCCATGTGCAACTTTGGTTTAGCAACTTGAACTAGCTCCACGGTTCTTCCAAAATATGTTTTTGTCCCTGTAGAGACAACAATACCGGATATTTCGCCCCTTTTAAGGATGGAACCACTGTATAGGAGATCATCAACTTGTTTTTCGACTGTTTGTGACTCTCCGGTCAGAGATGACTGATCAACTTCAGTGCTCCCATTTAATACTTTGGTGTCTGCCGGAATAAGGTCACCTGCTCTGAGCCTAATAACATCTCCAGGCACTAGCTCCTTTGCGGAAATCAATGTCCAAGCCCCACCACGTTTTACCCTTGCGTTGACCCTCAGTCTTTGCTTAAGAAGCTCCAGTGCAGAGTTAGCTCTTTCCTCCTGCAAAAAGCCCAAAACTGCATTAAAGACTAGAAGCCCAGCTATTATGTACATTTCAAGAAACTTTCCTAGAAGCCATTCGAGTATTATGGTTACTTCAAGCATCCATGGGGTTACGCCCCAAAATCTCTTTACAAATTGATAAAAAGGATTAGCCTTCTTCTCTGGAACTTCGTTGAATCCGAACTCCTTTAATCTTTTCTGAACTTCATCAGAACTTAAGCCTTTTTCCACATCCGTGTCAAACTTGTTTCCATTTGGCTCTTTTACTGACGAACTGTTTTTTATGGCCATTTCTTACCACTTCCCCTCCTACTATCCGTAATAAGACTTACGACTAAATGTTGAGCCAAATCTAGAAAATATGTTGCATAACTTATAAAATCTTTTTATACTGATTTTCATACTATTAATTTGAGGTTGATAATATGTTATTTGAAGCAGTTCACACCCATCCTTCCTCTAGCTGTCCTCTTCAGAAAACTGAAGGAAAAACGATGCTCAAGAAACTCTTCTCAGAAGAGAATGTCAGAAAGTCGGGGATAAAGATCGTAAGCGCCCATGTCAGTTGTCCAAAAGATGTTAGTGCACAGCACAAAGGCTTCTTCACTGTGGAAGCTAATGATGCAGCCACTGTAACCAAATTTTTTGGCCCAATGACCGTTGAAGTCAGACAAGTCCTACCCTTCAGCGAAGTGGCAAAAACACTTTAGGAATGTGGAAAAAAAACAGTAATTTCCCAAATGATACGTAAACAAGAATTTGAATAGAGGATAATAGGAACTTTGAATTGGCCGAGTACACAAATTTATTCTAACCGTCAAGACAGCCCCATGACGACAACAAGCCCCTTCTAGTAGTCTTCTGAAGTCCGCAAAGCTGGTCAGAATGTTTTCGTACACAAAAGGGTTCAGAACCTAATTTACAAAAATGAGGCTCAAATGCTTCTACACTATTTTTATTTGAAATTTGCTGATTCAAATCTTCACTCAATTTTATGATTTCGGCATTATCTGTCTCACTTGATCCCTTTTTTTTACCAATTCTCTAATATCTGATAATGTGGTCCTACTTAGATAAAAGCCACTTAGATAATAGTCCTGGGGATGAGCGACTTCATTATTTTTTTTAGCATATGATAAAAGAAAATCTAAATGTGGTATTAATTTGGAAAATTTTATACTGTCACGTTTTAGAGTATGGTTGTTGCTCCATCGCCAGCAGATAATTTAAAAACACAATAGCGATCACGTGCGTTTCCAGATTTCTACCATTGATTGACTGCCCCTGTACCCTATGGCCTTTTGAAGGGTCTGCAGCTTAAACTTTCTTGTTCGCAGATTCAGATCCAAAGGATTGTTGAAGTAGGTAAATCTGTCATCCATTCCAGTTACAACGACCCAGTGAGGCAGATTTTCTCCCTTGCAGAACAACGCATTTGTCACTATCAATGGAACATGGTTCGAAATAAGAGAGTCGTAGATGATTTCGTACGTAATTACGCTGTATCTTTCTTTGACGCCCAGTTTTCTACACCTGCCTCTCCTTTCATCAAAATGAAGCTTGAGCACCTGCATGTTCAGATCTTCCACTGGCGGAACCAGCCTATCAACAAAATCGATGCCGTCAGTATTACTAGTGACTCTCGCGCAAAAGCCACGCACCGCCGCAGAATCAGCTAGACCATACCTACTCGTACCGTACACTTCAACCATGTTTCCTTCCCTCCATACATCAATCTCCACATCCTTGGCAACACGCAGATTGTCATCAAAATACTTCATAGCCATCATTAACGAAGCAGGACCGCACGTGAAGTCATAATGTTGCCTATAAAATGGAATGTTTAGACGAATCGGTTCTTTGCGCTCAGCTTGCATGTTCTATCCAACTATACGGTATTGCCCCATTTTTCAATCCAAAGTTCCTGTTCAGTTTTCCCCAACGGTACAGGGTTTACATTTTCGGGCAGTAATGATTGCACCAAAGCAGTCTCTTCTAGTAGACAATATTTATTTAAATCTATTTGTACGCCATCCAAACTATCTAGTAATAGTTTATATGATTGATTTATAACCTTGATTTTCTTTTCGTATTCTCTCAATTTATCTGGGTCATCTATAGTTTCAGGATGCCTATCCGGATGATATTCAAATACTCTTCTCTTGTAAGAACTCTTAATGTCAGACTCAAGGGGATACTTCAAGTTAAATATCTGTAATGCTCTTTCCCTGAAGGAATCTTCTCTTGTAGCTATCGGCATAATTACTTTAGGCATTATAGAGTATTTATGACTTTCAAGATTGCGGGAACTATCTTATCAATATTAGCGCTAGTTCAGCAAATGTAATATCAATTTAGAATGTTTACGATAAGGATTTTTCCCTTTTGGTGATACTAATGTTCTGATTGTTTAATCCACTTCGATTGGTCCCATTTCAAGAGTAAAGCGAACTTCAAACTCACGATTTTCATTCTTGGCTATAGAAAGAACGTCGGGTGATTTATCTCCAATCTTACATTGAAATACATCATCGACCAAAAAATAAAACATCTTAACATCATCGACCAAAAAATAAAACATATTATAGACCCTTTTTACTCATAAGCAAAGGGGGTATCTATATGAAAAATGACGAAAACAAGGAATTAGAAAGAATCAAACAAGCAAAATTGCGAGAGAAGATGAAAATGTTGGCTTCTGAAAAACAAGGAGCATCCTTGAATGAACCTGTTGAGATGACTGATGCAACATTTAAAGAAATGATTCAGAATCATTCACTGGTAGTGGTTGATTGTTGGGCGCCTTGGTGTGGTCCATGTCAAATGGTCGCCCCCGTTATAAAGGAACTGGCGAGAGATTATGCAGGGAAAATCTTATTTGGAAAGCTGAATGTAGACAATAATCAAGAAGTTAGTACACAGTATGAAATAATGAGCATCCCAACACTGTTAGTGTTCAAAAATGGAAAACTTGTAGACACGATTATCGGCGCAACACCAAGAGAAATGCTGGAACCAAAAATAAGAAGTTATCTTTAAGACTAACGAAATTGATTGTAGAGATAAAAATAAACTATGACAAATGCATTGGATGTAAGGAATACATTAAAGCATGTGAATACGTAGTACTAAAGTGACTTGACGACATGCCTATGGCCGTAAATCCTAAAAGTTGTGCACTTTGTTTTAGGAAAAATAAAGGTTCTGTTAAGTCTTAGGGTGATTAGATTATTCTTCATATTAACTGTCGGGTGAGGGCATGCGTTCTGGAAAGTGCGGATCTGGAGATTGGATGATGCAACCTAGCAAAAGGGATGGCTGACGGAAACCAATGGCGACCGATCCTGTCTGCGGAATGTTCGTTGAAGAGTCTCCAGAAGCACTCCATGCAACCGTAAGGGGGATAACCTACTACTTCTGCAGCGAGTCCTGCCTTAGGACCTTCACCGCACCAGAAGTGGAGCTAAGGAGGCTGAAGCGAATGGTAGCGCTGAGCGTAGTGCTTGCTGCACCCACGCTCGTGCTCACCTACATCCCGTTCCCGATGCCAGTGCCGCTCCCCTGGCTTCTGCTATGCCTTGCGACACCGGTGCAGTTCGTGGCAGGATGGAGGTTCTACCAAGGCGCTTGGTACGCGATCAAGATGAGGATGTCCAACATGGATTTTCTTATCGCCGTAGGCACCTCCGCCGCTTACTTTTACAGTCTGATCTACGTGCTCTTCCCTTCGGAGTTCCCCTACGGAGGGTTGTTCTTCGACGCCTCTACCATGATCACGGCGCTGATCCTGATTGGGAAGCTCATCGAGCACTCGGTAAGGGGCAAGGCGACGGACGCGATCCGCAAGCTCATGGACCTGCAGCCTAGGAACGCTACCGTATTGAGGGAGGGGGTGGAGCAGGAGGTACCAGTAGAGAAGGTCGAGGTCGGGGATCTCTTTCTCGTTAGGCCGGGAGAGAGAGTTGCGACTGACGGAAAGATAATGGAGGGTCATTCTTCAGTCGATGAGAAGTTCCTTACGGGAGAGAGCATCCCTGTCGAGAAGAGCGTCGGAGACCAGGTCATTGGTGCGTCCATAAACATGGCCGGTTCTCTCAAGGTGGAGGCTACCCACGTGGGAATGGACACGACTCTCTCGAAGATAGTTCAGGTCGTTCAGGAAGCTCAGAACACCAAGAGCCCCGTGGAGAGGCTGGCAGACCGGATCGCCGCCTATTTTGTGCCCATCGTAGTAGTCGTCGCGCTCGCGTCGTTTAGCTATTGGGTCCTGATCGGTGATAAGCCCGTGAGTTTCGCGTTCACGGCGGCTGTGGCCGTCCTGGTGATCGCCTGCCCCTGCGCGCTCGGACTCGCGACTCCAGCGGCAATTGTCGTGGGGGCTGGGAAGGGAGCCGAGAACGGAATCCTGATCAAGGGGGGTGAGTACCTAGAGAGAGCGCAGAAGATAGATACGGTGGTCTTCGACAAGACAGGGACGCTGACGAAGGGGGAGCCCTCGGTCACCGATATTGTGGTCGTCTCGGATTCAAAGTATGATGAGGACGAAATCCTTCGGCTATCTGCCGTGGCCGAGAAGCAGTCCGAGCATCCGCTAGCCTCGGCGATAATCAACAAGGCAAAGGAGACGTTCGGAGAAGAAAAACTACCCGAGCCTGATTCCTTCGAGTCGATTTCAGGGCAGGGGGTGCGTGTCTCGTACAGGGGCGACACCCTGCTCCTTGGGAATTTGAGGCTGCTCGAGTCGAACGGGGTGAGCATTGACGGAGGAGCTCAGTCAACACTCGATGAGCTGCGCGCAGAGGGAAAGACGGCTATGATTCTGGCCGTCAATAACAGGATTGCTGGCGTGATTGCGGTGGCTGACACCGTGAAGGAGTCGGCGCAGGAGGCCATTCAAGCTCTCCGGAAGATGAAGATTGATGTGGTAATGCTTACCGGGGACAATAAACTGACGGCGGAGGCGATCGCGCGTCGATTGGGAATCGAGCGTTACTTCGCCGAGGTGCTCCCTGTGGAGAAGTCCCGTGTGGTGAAGCAGCTGCAGTCTGAGGGAAGGGTCGTGGCGATGGTCGGAGATGGTATAAACGACGCACCAGCCATTGCGCAGTCGGACGTGGGTATCGCCATCGGCTCAGGCTCGGACATTGCGATTGAGACTGGTGGCCTGATTCTCATGAGAGACGACCTCAGAGACGTGGTCGCCGGGATTCAGCTCTCAAGGAAGACCATGGCTAAGATCAAGGAGAACCTTGTCTGGGCGTTCGCTTACAACATAGCACTGATCCCGGTCGCGGCAGGTCTGCTCTACGTTATCACCGGTGTTCTCTTGAATCCGATACTGTCTGGAGCCGCGATGGCGATGTCGTCTGTGACTGTCGTTTCGAACTCCCTGACGCTGAGGAGGTTCAAGCCCAGACTATGACGGTAGCAAACGGGAGAGTTTCGTTCACCGTGAGCTCCTTGGACTGCATCGTATGTATGCCGGTCTTCCAGAGGAAACTGGTAAATCTGAAGGGAATCAAAAGCGTGAAGCCCCTGCCCATGCTCAACAAGATTGTAGTCGAGTTTTCCACGGCCGACGTCTCAGAGGAGGAAGTGAAGAAGGAGGTCATAAGTATCGCCGAGAAGGCCGGCCTCGCTGAGAAGATAATCTTCGGTAGGTAGACCGGTAACCATTATATAACTTCTCCAGTTAGAAGGAAGGGAATGGCAGCGATAGATCCTGTCTGTAAGATGAGAGTGGACGAAAAGACGGCCAAATTCAAGTCAGAATACGAGGGACGACATACTACTTCTGTAGTCCACTGTGCAAGAAGACGTTTGACGGCAAACCTAAGAGATATATCATCTTTCACCTGAATCAAATTGTTTACTCATAAGCGCTGAATCTTTCTATTTTTCTTTTTAATTTACGTTCAGATTTTTTAAATACTTCAAAAGAATCTCGCCTGCGCTAATGCTAGGATCGTCTAGTCTAACATTGCACAAAACCGCTACCGCAACACAGCTATCGTTCCTGGAGCATAAGATTGGTTTTCGGTTTCTTGAGAATGGGTCATCAAAATAGTAACATCATAAGAAGCGAAGAGTTATATTGACGAAGTAAAGCCTACTTAACAGTCGTGCAGAAGCATGGACGCTACACTAAGAGGCAATCGAGCAATTACAATTTCAATTGTATGTTTAATCGGGTTTCTGTTGATTGACCTCCTTAGAGGAAACTTGAGCCAAATAAACAATGGAGTAAATTCGTGGGCAGCAACGATCCATATGATCGACTTCACACTAGTGGCTAAGCTTGTGGCAGTTGGCTTCGATACAGCTCCTCTGTTAGCGCTTTCACTTGTGATAGGAACAGTGTTGTTCCTGATGAAGATGAGGAAAAATGCTTTGGTGTTGGTAGGGGCTATGGCTGGAAACGCAGTGATATTGGAAGTGCTTAAAACGTTCATCTATTCTCCGAGACCTTTGAACGAACTGGTGCTTGAAACAGGTAATTCTTTTCCAAGCGGTCACGTTACAAGCACAGTAGTTCTTTTCGGTTTGCTGGCATTTTTCACCTGGCAAATTTGGAAAAGTACAAGTTTTAAAGCAGTAT
Organism: Nitrososphaeria archaeon; assembly: GCA_963752255.1. Classification (GTDB taxonomy): domain Archaea; phylum Thermoproteota; class Nitrososphaeria; order JACIWG01; family JACIWG01; genus JBEKIG01. The sequence continues at coordinate 38,768 of CAVVXT010000002.1, forward strand.
CTAGCGTTCTTGTTGCAGCTTTGGCCCTGCTTGTAGGATTTACTAGAATATACCTAAACGTTCACTGGCTCACCGACGTCGTAGGCGGATACTTCCTCGGCGTCTTCTGGCTTGCATTCTGCATCGCCATAACTCCATACATTGTGAAGATATACAGTGAAAAGCTGAAAAAAAGGCGCTTAACCAACAAATAACTTTCCAAAACGCCGTCTTCGTGACTGTGCATAGTTAAGAGGAAAGTATATTATAATTAAGAGCATAAATTATGTGAACATATTCGAGAGGCTGGTTCACATCACTATGGCTAAAAATTTTGTTTACGTTAAAAAGTTTATATTAAATTAGAATCAATAAAATATTTAAAATAATAGATTGAATCATAAACTTTTTATAGACGTGCTGGCATTAACTTCATCTAATCTGATCCAATATGGTAGAGCAAGAAACTTGGGAGGATAAATGTTGCCGTTGTGAGGGTGACGTTAAAGTAAACTTATTCCCTGGAAAAAGAGCATGCCATGTTACCTGTGGCTCATGTCTCTACCCGGATGATTGGGGAAAATGTTTATCGTGTGAGATTGTAGGCCATTGCCAGTATGCTTTAGAATATCTTAAAAGCCTTAAGCCGAACGGCATCAAAAAGGGATGTTTCTTCCAAGAGCAACTTCAAGGAGATGAAAACCTGTACCAAACATTGAACTTCGTAAACGGACAACAGAGTTTGATTAAAAAGACAACGGAAAAAGATTATTTGGAAAGCTTAAAAAAAGCAAATGCCAAAAGCCCTTGTATCCTAAAATAAAAGATAAAATATCTGAACCAACTCTCTTGAAATTCATTTCTAGTGTATTGTATTGAAAAGGCAGGCTCCCGAAAAAGTTAATTAAGCAGGAAAAGAGCTATAATAAATGTACCAAGTTGATAGTCGCGTACATATTAGTAAAAGTGGAGTCAGGGAAAGATGAGGAAGTTCTAAGAGAAATTAAGAAAATGGAGGGGGTCAAGCAGACAACCCCAACATATGGCAACTACGATTTGCATGTTGAGGTTTCATTTGATACTATGGAGGCGCTTGATAGAATCATCTTCGAAAAAATTCGTAGGGTTCCTGGAGTAAAAGAGACCGTGACATTGATAGCTTCAAGAGGGAATTAAGTGTCTAAGTTAGGGTGTAGAGAAGTCTACTTCATTAAAGCAACACAAGTATACCAGATCGACTTCCTTATTGAGAGGGTCAAAGAAGTTTTAAAAGAGATGGGGCTTCCCCCTGAGTATGACATAATGGTTTACAAGAATGTATACGCATGCTGTGGTGTAGGAGGCATTGGCTTAGTTATTGAAGTGGTTGGGCCTGAAGAGGAGAAGATAAAGGCGATAGATTTGAGAGCAGTGTCAAGGGTTCTTGAGTTCTGCGAGAAGGAAGGTTATGATGTAGAGTATCATTTCTTGGGAAAGTATGAATCACAATGATAGCGTTAGCGCACTGTCTTGCTCGTTGAATCTCGGGCATAAGCGATTGTTCCAAGATGATTCTGTACCTTCACATTTGCATTTTATAGTTCACTTTTTTCAACAGCTTTTGTAATCAGGTCTCTTAACGCGTCTCGGACATTTTGAAATACCCTTAGAATTTCTTCTTCAGTGCCGACAGCTTCCGATGGATCCTGAAAACTCCAATGAATAAATCTTTTAGCTCCTGGAAAATAAGGGCAAACCTCTTTTGATTCGTCACATACTGTAACCACTACATCGATGCCTTTTCCAATGAACTCAATGAAGGATTTAGCTTTGTTATCTAAGATGTCTATCCCGATTTCTGCCATGACTTTAATGGCGTATGGATTAACTTTTGTTGGAGCAAGACCCGCACTATAGGCCACAAATCTATCCCCAAATAGATGGTTTAGTAGGCCTTCCGCCATCTGAGACCTAGGAGAGTTGTGAACACAAAGGAAGAGAACTTTAACACGTGGCATAAAGATTGACTCTTTTAAATTATCTGCTCAATAGCATGTCCCGAGAGACTTTCGGCCACTTCAGGTGACACAGTATCAATTATATCGAACACCCTCCTGTCTGTAATCGAATAAAATCTCCGAGTCCCATCCCTTCTATCCTTTAGCAGCCCAGAATCTTTTAGAATCTTCAGGTGGCGTGAAACTATAGGCTGAGGCATTTTAATATACGGGATTATCTCGCACACACATTTCTCTCCATTTCTCAAATACTCAATAATCTTGAGCCTGATAGGATCCGAAAGTGCATAAAAGATCTTGACCCTAAATTTGTCAAAGCGGTCCTTCCGAGCTTTGTGATTAGTAATTTTCTTGTTAACCATTTAAAACACCTATAGTGTGTTCATCACCAATTTAAAGTTGACATCTGTTCCCAAAACTCCTCACATAACAGATATCTGAGGCTCGACTATAAGCTCACTTTTAATTGAACTTGCTATCAAACTATATTTTAGCGCAGACTTTATAGCCTTTTCAATATTCTCTCTTGTTGTATTTCTTGCGACTATATTTGGCCTTAAAATTATCCTTGAAAAGTGTGAAGTTTGATCAATTAGATCCTCAGCAAAACCTTCTGCCTCACATGTATATGAAACTAAATCAATCTTATACCTCTCAGTAGACCAGATGAACATCATATGCACGCACATATTTACAGCTGCTACAAATGCATCCTCAGGTGTGAGTACACCTGGATATCCCTGCAAGGAAGGGGGTGCTGAAAACTTCATATGTGGACCATTGCTGCAAGTTACCTCACCCCAATGTCCCTGCAACCAAGTTACTTTCGTCTTATAGATGTGAATCATGTGGTCGTCTCGCTCCCAAGATTACGTCAACTTTTTTAGCTATCTCCTCGGCTATCTTAATTGCCATATCCATGCCTTTGGGGTTCAGTTCACGTCTTGATCCGGCCTGTTGCAGCGATTGTTCATCCAGCAGTTCGGTAATAACTACTGAGTCAATAACTCGGCCGCTAAGCATCTCCGTACCCCTCTTCGCACACTTTTTACTACATCCATCAACAGTAATCGTTGGATGGACGTTCGTAAACATTCTCTCTTCTAATCCACCTGCAAGAAATAAGGGGAGACAAATTGTAACAGTATGATATGGTCTAAGTTTTTCGAGCGCTATTCTGGTAGCTATCCTTGAGAGAGTTCCTTCAATGCAGTTCTCACCGCTACAGGATACGATTCCCACTTTGCTGAATGATTCTTGTCGTTCGTTTGAGACCTGTGGAAGAGATGTACAGCTACATGGTATAGATGCTTGTTTGCTCATAATTATGTTACCTTTTTGTTCAGACTCTGTTTTTTCAAGTTCTCTATGCACTTCCTCCGCCAAGATATAGGCAATCTTTTTTCCATTCTCGTCGATCTGTGTGATTTCCTTTGTCACAAGGCCTCGGTTCTTCTTTATAACTTCTAGAACTTGGAAAGACTTCTGTACTTGCCCTCCAACAAATTCAACGTTCTTCTTCGCACAAGTAAGAGGACAGCCATCGATCGTGATACATGAACTGCTGTTGACAAGTTTTCTAGTTTCTTCATCGATAAGCAGTAGAGGAAGGCATATAGTGTCTGTCTTTTCTTTCGCAAGCTTCTCTGTGACCAAGTAGGTTGCTTCTCTCCCTACAGTTCCGAACGCCTTTCCTATTCCACTGCAAGGTATTATGATGGTCTTCTTGTTCTGGTACTCAGTCATTAGACCACCTTCTTTAAACCTCTTTCAGTTTCTACAATTTTTCCTTTCATTACTTCGAAGTATTTTTCAGCCTTCAAGAGCAGCTTCCTATCCATTTCAAAATTGGAAGGCATAATTACGACCATCCACCCCGATTCATAAGGATCTTGGTTAATAAGTTCAGGTTCTTTGTCAAGTCTATGATTGACTTCTTTAATACTCCCCGTGATTGGTGAAAGTAGGGATGTAATTGCTTTAATTGACTCGACTAAAACTAGTTCTTGGGACCTTTTAACATAATCCCCTTCCTTGGGTAGCGTGATGAATGTTATGTCACCAATGGTCTTCTGAACGAAATCCGCAATCCCAATTCGTACGGAATCGTTCTCTATTCTGACCCATACACCTTCCTCAGAATATAGGCATTTTTTACTCACTTTGAAGATGAACTTATCAACAGTCATACTGATATATTCTTCTGCATTCGAACGCGGTCTATTTTCTTCAGACACGTATGTTCACCATTACTATCATAGACGATGACAAAACATCGGCTTTTCCAACTCAGCCATACCTTGAGAAGTACCGCTCTCTCTCCTAAATAGTATTATGAAAGGTAAGCTCATTGGTTTTTCGTCCGCCAATAGCACGTTAAAGTTGAGATAAGCATCAACCTCGAACTTCTCAACAATCCCAAAAACCTTTATTTTCATCCAATCACTAAAACTTGATGCAACATCATTTTTTTCATCTTTCTACATTAATATAAGGGATAATTATAACAATATTTAAATATTATGATATATAGGGTTCGAATAAGGTGGTTGATTTGAAAGACATAGTTATTGAAATTTTCGGGCCTGAACCTCCTTGCGCACGCTGCCAGGCTACAAAGAAGGTTGTGGAAAAGGTTGCCGAGAAACTGGTCCTCGATGGACTCAATGTGAAGGTGGAGAGGGCTAACATAGTTTCAAAGGATACAATCTCAAAGTATGGTGTACTGCTTTCCCCGGCTGTAGCGGTTAATGGAAAAGTCAAAATTATGGGACGGATTCCCAAGGAAGAAGAAATTGAGAGGTTGATCAGAGAAACATAAAAGGTGCTTGAGAGTGCCCAAAGAAATTGGCAGAAGAATTAGGACCTATGCTCTTTTATCTTTCATAATAGCGGTTATAGGACTCTTATTAAAGATGTCAAAAATTGTACGTTGGAAAGTTGTCTTGACATATGCGATTATTGCTTGGGCAGGTAGCGTATTCTTTGGGTTACTGTACGGGCTTTTAATTGGTTCTCTATAAGGTGAATTTTTTTGGAAAAAGATGAAAAAAAGAAGCTATCCTTTCTCAGCCGATTTCTCACTCTCTGGATATTCTTGGCCATGATGCTAGGCGTTGGCCTAGGATATGTCTTCCCCAGGATCTCTGAAATAATAAGTTCAGTAAGTGTTGGAACTACTTCAATTCCTATAGCAGTTGGGCTGATCTGGATGATGTTTCCTCCCCTAGCAAAGGTCAGATACGAGGAATTGGGGAAGGTTGTTACAGCAAAGGGCTCGAAGAAGATGCTTTCTACTTCGCTGATTTTAAATTGGTTAATTGGGCCTCTTTTAATGTTTTCATTAGCATGGATATTTTTGGCAAATTATCCGACTTTCAGAAATGGAATAATTCTCGTAGGTTTGGCAAGGTGCATCGCCATGGTCATCGTCTGGAACGACCTTGCTGAAGGGGACAGCGAGTGGGCTGCGATACTTGTAGCATTAAACTCCATCTTCCAGATACTGTTCTACTCAGTTTTAGCGTACTTCTACATAACTCTTGCAAGTTCTTGGATTGGAGGACAAGGGACAGTCGTCAACATCTCTTTTATAGGAGTAGCGGAGTCTGTAGCGATATACTTGGGGATACCTTTCTTCGGCGGTATGTTAGCAAGGTACTACTTTCTGAAAACGAAGGGAAGGGAATGGTACGACCATAAACTGATGCCGAAGCTGAGCCCGACTTCTTTGTTCGCACTTCTTTTCACGATAGTGGTCATGTTCTCACTTAAGGGGGAATATATCGTGACACTACCACTAGATGTCGTAAGGATAGCGATACCATTGATAGCCTATTTCATTCCAATGTTCCTAATATCATTCATCTTAGGTTACTACTTGAAGCTAAACTACAAAAGGACTACTTCGCTTGCCTTCACTGCAGCAAGTAATAATTTCGAATTAGCTATTGCTGTGGCAGTCGCAGTTTTTGGTTTATCCTCGCAAGAAGCTTTTGCAACGGTAATTGGACCTTTGATAGAAGTGCCTGTCATGATAGGCTTGGTGAATGTGGCTATCTGGGCAAAAAGACGCGTGTTTTCAGAATGATGAGACCCATTTTTTGAGGTCTCTAAGACAATGCATTATACTTAAATATGGAAAAAAAATTCAAGAGGGTAGAAGACTATGACGCCTATGAGAAAGGTTAAGGTTGAAGTGGTCGTGTCTGAGCCTCCTTGCTCAACGAGCCTTCTCGTCCTTCGCACCCTCAAAGAGATTAATGAGGAGTTGAAAGGTGATGTGGAATTGACGATCTACTCCTATCTAGACGAGAGAGCAAAGGCTCTGAATGTAAAGACGACGCCAAGAGTGTTCGTTGGAGGAGAAGCTCTGCCATCAAGGCGACCTTCTAAGGCTGAAGTGATGCACCTGATAGAGGCTAAACTAAAGGAGGTATCGGCTTGAGCGACGGAGAGGATTTCTGGACGAAGATTCCGGATAAAGGTGTGAAGCTGGAGGTCTTCGTAGGGCATCCGCCTTGCCCCAGTTGCTTGAAAACTCTTAAAATTGTCTCAGAACTGGGTATAGCCCACTTTGACAAACTTCATATCCTCATCTACGTAGGGAAATCAGGGGAGGAGCAGTTCAAAGGCTATGGTCTCACATGCGTCCCATCAGTCGTTGTTGACGAAATCATTAAGATATCCGGTATAGCGCCGACCGAAGAGCTGCTCGTTGAAGCTGTCAAGAAAACAGCGGGAGTCGGATAGACAGGTTCCCGTGCTCAATGAGAAAACTCACTCGGTTTGTTTCATACCTGCCTGAATAGAGAATGTAGACGACTTAACAGGAAAATGTGTTATTTTAACACAATAAAATAGGATAAATAATCTTATTAGATTAGGGATTTGAACCCATTATGGTATAGAGCCCACTGGCCACCACAACATCTAACCCTTGCCATTTATTGTTCGTGTTGGAGGCATCTTCACATTCTAACAATAATGAAGTTCAGTTTCTTTCAGCCATTCCAATCTCTAGGAAAACACTACAATAACCTAATCCTTAATATGTTCTACTACGAGCTGCCTAAAGTCCTCGTATGAAGGAAATACACCCTCCGAAACAAGCTGGCCATTTATGACAATGAATGGCATTTTAGTTTCTGCTCTAAGAAGCTTGAGGATATGTTGTGGATATGCATCGAATTTTTTTCGGCTACTTACTATCTCTCTCTCAACCTCTATTTGCTCCTTGAACTCCTCCTTCAACGCTTTAACCGTTTTATTTCTTTCCACGAGCATCGCACGCAAATTTTCCGCAGAGCTGGGAGATGCCATGCTTGGACCACAACAGCCTGAGAAAGGGTCTCCCTCATATATCTCAACCTTTGTTTTTCCCTTTGACATTTTGGGATCACTCTACAGAGAGCCTCCTATGAAAGATAAAAGAGCATAGGTCCTAATTCTTCTGCCAATTTCTTTGGACATTTTATGATACCTTCTGTTCCCCTCTGATCAGCTTTTCGATTTCCTCTTCCTTAGGTATTCGTCCCATAATTTTGACTTTTCCATTAACCGCTACAGCCGGCGAAAGCAGTACACCATACTTTAATATAGTACCCTTTGAGATAATATTCGCTCTCTCCACCTGCACATTGAATCCTTCTTCGGCAAGCTTCTGTGCAACTTTCTCTACAACCTTTTTTGTAGCTTGGCAGCGTGCACAGGGGGGTTCAGGACCAAAGACCTCAACAGTTATGTCTTTGAAGTTAACCAACATATTCAAACCTTATCTATCATAATATTTAAATATTGTTATGTATAGGTTGTTATGCTATGCTGAAAATCTCTATGCAGGCATAAGGTGAATGTTTTGAACAGTTCAGATAAAGATAAGGAACAGGAGTTCAGAGAAACAAATGTGGAAAATGGACTAGAAGCTCAAGAAGTCCAGAAGAGACTTGCGAAGTACGGATACAACGAGGTCCCTGAGAAGAAAGTAAGCTTTCTCGTAAGGCTTGGAAAACGTTTCTGGGGCATCGTGCCCTGGATGCTTGAAGCCACCGCCATCGTCACCTGACTACTAGGCAAGTATCCACAGACGCTCGTTATCGTGTTCCTCCTTCTATTCAACGCAGCAATGTCGCTGTGGCGAGAGAAAAGAGCGAGAACAGGCAATGGCTAGCCTGAAGCAGAGGCTGAGAATCCAGAGCAGAGTAAAAAGGGATGGAAAATGGTCAATTATTCCGGCTAGGGAACTTGTTCCCGGAGACCTCGTCAGAGTCAGAGCAGGCGACCTTCTGCCAGCAGACATAAAAATCATTGACGGGTCTTTCGGCGTTGACCAATCAGCCCTCACTGGCGAATCTATAATCGTGGAAAAGTCCACTGGAGAAGTAGCCTATTCCGGGTCGGCGGTCAAGCGCGGCGAAGCCACAGGCACAGTCGATGCCACAGGAACAAAAACCTACTTTGGGAAAACTGTTTCGCTGCTCGAACTCGCAAAACCGAAACTGCACATGGAGGAGGTAACAGTTAAAGTTGCACACCGACTTCTCATAATAGTGCTTGCATCTCTTCTAGTCGTCTTCGTGTATGCTGTTCTGACAGGTTTCCCACTTGCCGTGCTGCTGCCGCTCGCAGGCGTACTCCTCGTAGCTTCTGTGCCAGTTGCAATGCCGACCATGTTCACTGTGAACATGGCGCTGGGCTCGTCAGCGCTTGCAAAGCAAGGAGTCCTTGTCACAAGACTCAGCGCAAGCGAGGACGCAGCAACAATGGATGTGCTATGCGCAGACAAGACAGGCACAATCACCATGAACAAGCTCTTCATTGAAGAGGAAATACCGACTAATGGATTCAGCAAAAGCGACGTTTTGCTCTACGGGGCGCTCGCGTCGCAAGAAGCCAATCAAGACCCCATAGACATAGCGTTTCTGGCAGCTGCAGCGGAGGCTCACATCCCACTGGACGCTTACTCGCAGACGGAGTTCGTGCCGTTTGATCCTAAAACTAGAATGACAGAAGCCACAATCCAGAAATCTGGTGAAACATTCTTTGTGGGAAAAGGATCATTCGACACCATATGCTCTTCCTGCAACCTGTCAGATAAGGAGACAAAAGAACTGTTCAAGCATGCTGAGGCGCTCTCAGCTAAGGGGCTAAGAGTGATCGCCGTTGCTAAGGGAGATGATCGGAGCAGGCTGAAGTTTGTCGGTCTCGCCGGAGTAGCTGACCGGGTAAGGGAAGACTCGCGTGGGACATTAGACCGGATCCGTGATTTGGGCATATCTGTGAAGATGCTTACGGGTGATGCGCTTCCTATTGCAAGAAACATTGCTAAGCAGATAGGTCTAGGTGACAAGATAACTCGAATGTCGAAGATTGAAGAGATGCAGAGTCAAAGGGAGATTCTTGACTCCACCGTCGAAGAGAGTGACGGCATCGCTGAGATTTACCCTGAAGACAAGTTCACGATAGTGAAGGCTCTTCAGGACCGAGGGCATGTGGTCGGAATGACGGGTGACGGATGAATGATGCTCCTGCTTTGGGGCAGGCGGAAGTTGGAATAGCGGTAAAGAATGCAACGGATATCGCCAAGGACTCGGCAAGTGCTGTGCTCACTGTTGAAGGGCTCGGAGGCATAATAGCTATGATTAAGACGTCCCGGACGATTTACCAGAGAATCTACAGCTGGGCGTTGATGATGGTTTCCAGGAAGCTCCATATAGTCGGCTACATCGTTGTGATGATGTTTCTTACTCACTCCTTCATGCTGTCAATAACGGGCACGGTGCTGCTGCTTTTCCTAGGTGACTTCGTCTCGATGTCGATATCGACAGATAACGTGCGGGTCTTCTTCTAAGCCTGATGAGTTCAATGTCTCACGGCTGTTCGCGGTCAGCGGATCATTAGGGTTACTGATGACGATTGAAAGCGCAATCTTTACAGTGGCGGCCTTATCGTACTTTGGGCTGAGTGGCAACATAGATAAGATCTACACCTTCGGTTTTGCTTACTTGAATCTTGCAGGGGTATTCACTCTTATGATCGTACGTGAGCGGAATTATTTCTGGAAATCGCGGCCCAGCAATTTTCTAAGCATCACAGTCACTGCGGAAATACTGTTTGTAATGCGATCTCGCTCTTAGGCTTCTTAGAGCTTGCTCCACTCGGCTACATGCCTGTACTCGCAATCTTAGGCTATACGCTAACAGTGACGTTTCTGATCAACGACCCAATCAAGGTATATCTCATACGCAAATTCAAGGGCAATTTGCCGTTATCCATAGCTCCTGTCGGCATAGTAAAAGCAATAGTCTCCAGTGACAAGAGATGATCATTATAATAGGTATACTATTCTTAGGCATCCATCAATGACATTCTATCATATATTTAATAGGTATTCGCACTTAATTATGGTCAGAAACCACCGGACATTCGTCCAAACTTAGTAGACATACTACTTGAGGGATCGTCTAACACGCTCCCAACTTGGTCCTTAACCATGCCCTCATATCAAATGGCCCGTCGCGATCCAATAGATACTCATACCGTAGTTACCCATGCTAATTCAGAAACCTTCGGATATTGGCAAATCTTATAAGGAAGGTTAAGAGTTCCGCTGGTGGAGACGCAGGCGGAATGAACCGTCTTATTATCGCTGTAGTAGTCGTAGTTGTGGTTATCGTAGCAGGTTCGGCAATACTCTTCTCAGCGCTGAGTGCAGGCCAAGGCTCAGTGTCGATAGGATTCACCGATGCCCCAGCCCAAGGAGTGACCCACATCTACATAACAATCTCGAACATCATGCTTCAGGGCACGGGAAACACGAGCATGTCGTATAGTTCTGGGACGCAATTTGACCTTCTTGGCCTCGTCAACGTCACTGAGATGCTTGGCAGCACTCAGGTCCCCGCGGGTAATTACACCATGATCCGCTTTACCGTCACTTCGGCGGTTGCAACCATCTTGGGCTCAAATGCTACATTGAAGGTTCCCAGCGGCGAAATCAAGGTTCCGTTGACGTTCCAGGTCAGGAGTGGCGCGACAACCACAATCGTTCTCGACATCTCTGCCGATATGACTAACATAAGTGCGAGTGGGAACCTTCGTCCGGTGGTTACGGTGAAGTCCGTCAAGGGGCCGTCTTAACCCGGTCCTTGTGGGATGATAGTCTTGTATCTTCGCATCGTGTAGTGGTGGAACTAAACTATTCCACCCTCCACTTTTCTGTCAAAGTCGGGCGCCTATCGGCTTGTGCCAATTATCGGAGAATTCGGGGAAAACGGTGAATCGTGAAATCATTCAAATAAAGAAAAGACAAAGAAATAGGCATATTTACCCGAAAAGAGGGGTTTAATGTGTTGCGACGTATAGGTTCTGTTAACTTTGTTGCACGGTCAAAGTAATGCGATAGTAAAATTTATATACCAATTTATAATTTAAAGAAAAAAAAGGGTGAATTTGCATAAAACCTGTAGATAAGTTATCTATTTTTCTCATTGGTTCGCTTCTACTCTTAGCTACATTTAGTCCAGCGTTAATCCTTGCATGTTCAATAACCGCGCCGGGAATGCACGTCGCAAGCGTCAGTGGCAGTAGCTGGTATAGCACCAATTGGAGTGGATACGTAGTAAATGGCACCGCCGGTTCAGTGACTTTTGTTCAAGGTTCATGGAAGGTCCCTGCTGTTACAGGTAGGGGGAATGCATATTCGTCCTTCTGGGTAGGTATTGACGGTTTCAGCTCGAATACAGTCGAACAAATAGGAACGGACTCCGACATCAGTAGTGGGAGGGCAGTATACTACGCTTGGTATGAATTCTATCCGAGCCCGATGTATAAAATAACCACCCTCTCAATATCTTCGGGCGACATAATCTCTGCAAGCGTGTCATACTTAGTCAGCAGTAATGCATTTACGGTTTCTATCACAGATGCTAATAAATCGACTTCTTGGACCAGTTCACCAACTGCAGTTTCAGGTGCTACGGAATCCTCGGCTGAATGGGTCGCAGAGGCTCCCTCATCAAGTAGAGGAGTTTTGCCGCTTGCAAACTTCGGTACTGTATACTTTGGCTACGACAACACAGGGGTTTCAGGGACCTGTTATGCTACTATAAGTGGAGTTAATGGGCCAATTGGGTCCTTTCCTTCCTCCGCAATTCAAACGATAACGATGGCTTCCCTTACATATAACCACCGAACAAACAGCTACACTGTTGTCCCCAAAGCTGTGCCATCATCATTGTCCGGTGATGGAACAAGCTTCTCGGTTACGTGGAAAAGTGCTGGTTAAATGAGTTTAGCGAATCAACCCCCTATTTTTTCACGTTAACATCCTTTATTGTTTGGCCTTTGTTTCTTTAATCCGGTTTAGAATGCATTTGTTATGTACGCTGTGTTGTTCACAGTCTTAACCACCTATTTTGCTATTGTTTCCTTTCCCGTCTACTTTGCGGAACCTGTTGTAACAGACACAGGGAGGTTGAAGTCTAATAACAGATACAGGAGAAAGGAGAAGCTGGTAGACTTCTTTTCCAGCATAATATAAACTGCCCTCCTCATAGGGACTCAGAAAGCAGAATGATTACATATTAGATAAATTATGAATAATTTAGTGCATCCATTTAAGTATAAGTATGTAGAAAGTACAGACTACCAAGTCTTCTTGAAAAAAGCTATTCTAGAACAGTATAAGCTGCTTGGATCAGAGAGAGCCGAACTAATTACACAGATGGAGCTTGCTACTCTATTTGAGGCATGGATACGATTTTTGAAACAGTTCGATGAACTCTTTCTAAAAGAACGATTTACAAGTGTGTAGAAGGCTTAATTAGTTGCTTGTAAAGATACTACTAACAAAAAAAGGGGGAGGTAAAGGATTCAAGTATGTATTTCATACATGCTTAAATAAAAGGTGTTAGCTCCTTGACGATTTGGTTAGAACACCAGATTTCACGATAGCCAAGACTAAAAAATACCCTACAGCGTTCATTGAAATTATTGAACCCAAGAAGACTCCGAGGAACCCTACTTCAAGAGGAACTTTGAAAAGCACAGCCAAATAGGAACCGACGATGCTTGAGACTATTATGTTCTGTGCAACGGTGGCAGCGAACCTAGAACCAGCGAAGTTTTTGGAACCAATTTTCCAGCCGATATATGCAGCGAGGAAGTTTGCTATCGAACCTCCAATGATGTCGATGTAGCCTAGACCGCCATATAGGTTTGCGACGACATTCGCTAACGTCACTCCTAAGACCGCAGGCATTCCAAACACGATGGAGAGAGGAATCAAAGCGTCTGCAATTCTCACCTGGAAAAGCAGAAAGCTGATGGGAGCGAGGAGAATAACGCCTATGGCATACAAAGCGGCGATAATGGATCCTAATGCTATCTTTCTGGTTTCCAATCTAATACCTCCCCACCGGGGTTTCTATAGCGGAACGGTGAGAAGCTCGATCACCCGCTAAATAGTGCATCTTCAGGTTTCTATTCTTCAGGCTTCTATAAATAAAGCTTTTTCCACCGTTAACTTATTTTCCCAAGCAAATCTACGACCTCACCCACAGTTCTACAGATTTTGATTAGTGGAACTTCCAACATGAGATTTACATCTTCCATCCCTGAAAAGGTCCGGTGATCCGTCTTAAGCCCAACAATAGGCTTATCCAACGCCTTCGCATAACCCATTTCATACGCCACGCCAGCGTCCACTTCTACTCCGTCCAGAACTGATAATATCACGTCGCACGTCTTTAATGCCGAGATGTCACCTTCGTAGATCGCCTTCTTCTCTTTGTGAGTGCCTTGTTTAATGAAAGGAGCTTCTTGGGCAAGCCAGACCTCAAACCCGTTCTCTCTCAGTCTCTCGGCTATTTTAGAATTGAACTCTCGCTCAGCCTCGCTAAACAATGGCGCAGCAAGAAAAACTTTCATTCCTGCAAATCACCTCACTCTGCATGAGCAGCAATATAAATAAATACACTCATCCATTATTACTTTGTTCCTCAAATTCCTTTGGCACTTTGCTCTAGAGCACGCGTAAGAAGTCACTATTTGCATCTTGTTGAACTATTTTACAAATGGCTTGAATAGTTTGACTTAACCTCTCTGCCCTCTTTTTCCCTTCCGGTCGTACAAAATGTGAAATTGGAACCAAAAGGATTTGTTCCACCATCTGAGCATCTCCTCTAATCTCCAAGTATACACCGTATGTTTCTGCATCATTTTTTGTTACTTCTGCTTCAAGAATGTGCTGCCTCGGAATTATTAGTAATTCGTCGCTAAGCCATATACCCTACAAATTTTTCACAGAATTTTCATAATAGAGAAGAGTAATAACGTAGCATGAATACGAATCTTGTCTTTTCATAACACTTGCGCGTTGAACTTCAAGATTTAACCTATTTAGAATACTATTTCTACGGTTGCATATCTTTATATGACAAAAGTGATAAAAGCATTTAGGAAGGCTTTAAACGGCTTTCCATCGTAGGATGCACAACATTATATAGTGTGTATGCTATCACGGAACCTAAAAGTGCCTGCAGAATGTTCCATGGAAGTTCCGCGAGAGCTCCTCCGATGGCGAAAAAGTAGCTTTCGAAAACAAAGTAGGAGGCTATCATGAAAAATCCTCCCAGCGGGCCTGAACTATAGGCTAGAAGCTTTGACTCCTTATAGAATCTCATAAATATCAAACCCACAATAAGACCTTCAATACCCTTAGCCACGAATGTGACTGGAGCGTAGAAGGAGTACCCTGAAAGAATGTCTGCTAGAGAGGAGCCTAGGCCTCCTGTTATCAGGCCCACGTAGGGGCCGAAGAGCATGCTGACCAATATTACTCCTGCATCGCCGAAGTTGAAGTATCCTTGTGTCGCTGGAATTGGTATTTTGAATATGATCGTCATTACAGTAACTAGCGGGATCATCACACTAACGAGGGCCAGTGTCCTTACTTGCATAGGCTAATCATCGGAAAACAAGGGAAACAAACATATATAAGTAATAGCCTATATATAGGCCTAGTAATAAGTATGACGAATGACATCTCATTAAGGTGCACAAACTGCGGTGCAAGCAGTAGCTTTGATATTAATAGAAAACTATGTGACAGATGCGGAAACGGCCTTACTATAGAAATGGAGCGTACTCATGATTTTGAACCGCAGCAAAATGCGACTGGAATATGGAAGTATGCTAAGATATTACCAAGCTTAGATGAAGGATTTCGAATTTCCTTAGGGGAAGGCAACACGAGCCTACATGAAAGCAAGAAAACCAAAGATGAGATAAAGGTTGACAGACTATTGTTTAAGGATGAAACAGTGGAGCCAACAGGATCTTATCTAGACAGAAGCTCAGCACTATTCGCATCCATAGCCCTTTGTTTAGGGTACAGAAAGGTTGTCACGTATTCTACGGGAAATCTTGGTGCCTCACTTTCGGCGTATTCTTCCAAGGCAGGATTAAGGACACTGGTCTACATCAAACCCGGCATCGACCTCGGAAAACTCTATCAGATGATAGCGTACGGAGCAGAAGTGAAGGTTGTGCAAAATTTTAAGGAAAAATGGAAAGGATTAGAGGACACGGTTGTAGCTACGGAATATGACCCACTAATAAATGAAGCCAAGAAAACAATTATGTTAGAAATCTTCTACCAGCTTAACAGAGATTTACCGGACTACATAATACTTCCTATGGGAGAGGGAGGCCTAGTTTATTCAACCTTTAAGACATTAAGTGAGCTCAAGACACTCGGTAAGAACAAAATTTACAGGACAAAAGTTGTTGGCGTACAGCCAGAGGGCTGTGCTCCTATAGTGAAAGCGTTTGAAAAAGGGCTGGACATCGTTGAGCCTGAAGATGGCCCTAGAACCCATATATTTGACCTAAGCGTGGCAAATCCTAAATTTGGAAATGCAGCTTTGAAGGCGATAAAGGAAACTAAAGGCGTCGCTATCTCGATTGGTGGAAACGAAATAATGGATGCCACTACCGCCTTAGCTGAAAACGAAGGCATTCTTGCTGAGCCAGCTGCCAGTCTAACCGTAGCTGGGCTGATGAAACTGAGAAAGACAGGAGAAATAGGAGGTGACTCTACGGTAGTCTGCGTCATAACCGGAAGCGGCCTTAAAGACCCTAGACTAATGAAAGAGATAGCGCTTAGAAGATCAAACTTAGGCTCCTTGATAGAAGAGTTGAGTGGGGGTATGCTGTTAGGTGATACTAAACTAGCGACTCTGAAATTACTGTCTGAAAAAGATATGTACGGTTATCAGATTTGGAAGGAACTAAGAGAAAAACATGGTGTCGGCCTAAAGATTCCTACTGTCTATCAACATTTGTCTGAGCTAATCAAGGAAGGCTATGTAAAGAAGATTGAGTCAAAGATGGTTTCAGGAAGAAAGAGAGAATACTATTCATTAACGGATAAAGGAAGAGCTCTAGCTTAAAGAAAATGATAAAAATTAAAAATGACCCCATGTGGGGTTATCTATTTTAACATCAAGCTTCTTGTATTCTACAGTAAAAAAGAAAGGTATTCGCACTTAATTATGGTCGAAAACCATTGGAACCCGCTGACAAAAAGCGTCCAGCATAAAGCCGTGGCCAGCAGAAGCGTCTCTGTATCCAATAACCTAGATGTAAAGGCTATAAAACACGTCCTCGACTTGTTGACAAAAGAACTTACAAGACAAGTTAGGTAGCTAAGCTATAAAGGCTGATGTTCTATTCTAAGATCCAACGCTCGACTATAACAAAATCATTAGTAGAGGAGGGATCAATTTCGCTAAGTCAATCTTTTGTCGGACATTGCATTTAAACTATTACGATCTTGAATAGCGCCTCAAAGGTGGACATTATCTCTTTTCCGTGAACTTCCTTGTTGATCAGGAACAGCATTGGAATACCTGATGTTGCCTGTATGTCTAAGGCATGTCTAGCCATCTTATATGCTTGCTCAAAGTTCGTCAGTAAAAAGATATCTGTCAGGTTATCGAAGACCACGGCAGCTGGTTCGAAACTGTTCTTTATGGTGATGAACGTACCCAAGATTTGTGATATATCGCTTGCTGGGACGATTGTTTCTTTTCCATTTACCTTGAGGGTCTTAGAGGAGGAAGTCGAAAGGAAAACGTAATATACTTTTTGATATCCACTAAAATCCGTATGCAATCGGCTTCCCATTCTTGTGAAGACATAGACCGTTTGGCAATAGGCTAGGCACTCCAATACGAAGTTTCTTACCCTTTGATGGGTAGTCGGTTGATGGCTCGAACTTTAGGAGAATGGGGGTTTTAGTGAGTTCCTTATGACTGATTCTTATTAAGGAAGAGAAGATTTTCAAGTCCTTTTCAGTGGAACCTTCAGGAAGGAAGAGTGTTCTCAATTTCCCACCTGCAATTTCGTCTACCATCTGGTTCAATATCAAGAAGTTCTCATGCTTCTTGAATACTTCTATAACGTGAACTTCTTTATAGCTGATATATTTAATTGCGCTATGAGCAGGCAGAGTCCACGACTTACCTGTCGCAGTCCTAGAATATCGTGAGCGTTGAAAATTTGTGCATTATGAATAGAAGACGATCTCTATAAATTATACTGAAAGTGAACTAGGTTTATGCCGGCAACCAAGCATGATCTGTGAAACCTTTAAACCTGACCATCCGAGTCTGACGTATTTCATTTCTAATCAACAGGTCTAGAGGGTTTGAGTTCTTTATAAAACTTTTCTAACCTATAAATGGCATACTTTCTTGGCCAAAACCTCTTACGACCGACGGTTCGCTTGGAGAACGACTTTGAAAAGGATTTCGAATGCTGAAAGTGTGTTCTTGTCATGTACATCCTTATTTATGAGAAACATCGAATGGGTTCTGGAATTGGCGATTATATCTAAAGCGTGCCTAGTTGCTTTGTATGTTTGCTCAAAGCTGGTCAGAAGAAGGACATCTGTAAGGCTGTCAAAAATTACTGCTGAAGTTTCATCGCTATTTTTTATTGTAATCAGTAAACCTAGCATCTGTGATAAGTCACTTACAGGAACGATTCTCTTTCCTTCACTCTCTTTTAAAATCTTCGAAGTTGATGGGGAAAGGAAAAGAAAGTCGATTCCAGCGACATCCTTTATATCCAAATACAAATTGCTTTCCTTTCTCGTAAACACATACACCTTTTCACCATTGGCTATGCATTCCATCACAAAATCCTTTACTCTTCCAGGGTAATTACTTCTAGCGGAGAACATTAGAAGAATCTGCGATTCTTTAACATCCTCGTGAGTCATTTTCTCTCCGATTGAGAATCTTTCCATATCCTTCTCTGTGTATCCTGCTGGAACAAAGAGCAATTTTAGCTTTCCTTCTGAAGCCTTGGAAAGTATTTGTTTTTCTTTGAGATAGTTTTCATGTTTTTTGAGGGCCTCTATCAGGTCACCGCCCAAAAGGTCGAAAGTTTGGTCTATGAAACTAACTAAGCTTTCACTAAACTTAGGATCAAGTTCTCCATTCTCAAGGAGAGTCAAAGAAACGTCTATTAGGCAAGTTACATTTTTCGCTTCGATGGCCCCACCTTTTATGCCAATGTTTAATAAAAGTTTATCATTATCAAAACTTATTTTCTCATCAAGTCCGCACGTCTTCAAATAGGATAGCAGCTTGAAATATTTGCTTCCGAGTGCGTCCATAGGAGCTGTCATATTGCTGTAAAAGGCTTCAACAAGTTTAGCTACCTTGGGGGATATTTTGGTGTAGCCGATTGGTATCAACGCAAATTCTTGTTCAGGTGGGGTGAATATTGCATAAGAAACTGTTGCGAAAGTTGCTAAGTTAAGAAACCCTCCCAAAGGAGGGAAGTTAGGATTAATTTGTATGAGATAAACATTCGTTATCGTTATACCTACTGCTTGGAATGCTATGAAAGCCAATAATATATACAGAAATTTTGTTTTAAGGCTTCTACTTGGAGCCTTCACCAATAGGTATATCAATATTAATATCATAATCCCCATATAAATAGGTGTACCAAGCAAAATTACCTCATAAGTGTTCAATTGAACAATTGAGGAATAGCTCCACCCGAACACTCCCAAATGCATTTGATACTTTGTCAGAAATATGGAAATTAGACTGCCTGTAATACTTGGAAGGAGACACAGAATATTAAATATTCTGAACTTCCAAACATTAAGAAATGTCAAGAAATAGAAGCCAATTGTAAAAGGATAAACAATTCCAATGATACCAAATATTGCCATTGCATCCATTGGTGTTTGAGCAGTTCGATTAAAGAAGACTAAAACTTCCCAACATGAAACAATTATTCCAAATAGAGATAGTGAAATCGTCACTGGATTAGCCTTGAACTTGTATAATAAAAAAAGGCTAGCTGCCGATGTAGCAATAGCGCATCCAATATACTGGATAGAGAGAAAAAGTAGAGAATAAAACGATAATTCAATCATGTAAGCTACTTTCCTTTAGCTCTTCCAAAATATCAGATCTTTCAGGTGCTATGATCTTCGGTGGTTTGAACTGTCCTAAAGGCACATTCTTTCTCGCTTGCCTCATCGCGTACCTTGTGAACGTCCCTCTTTCTAGGAATTCGACTTTTATCGCTTCAGAAGGTTTTTTAATATTAAAATCATGGACGTAGCTGCTGAACTCAGGCTGCACTGCAAGCATAGAATTAAATATCGCTTTTTCCGCTTCCCTCTCAGTTAAAGGCCACTCCCTCTCAAACAATATAATTAAAACCTCATTCGGTTTAATAGTCTTTGTAGCTGCCCACCGATCGCTTGCCTTGAAGCCTGCTTTGACTATGACTTCTGCCATAAGATCTTCGGTTAGACGGTAGTAGTCATAGATCATCATCATAGTTTGTGTTCTTCCTTCGAATGTAAAAACTGGCATTTCATCGTAGAAGTCAGAGACTCTAAAAATGTCGCGAATTCTATACCTTACAAAGATAGAGTAAAACGGTGTGGCGACTAGTTCGTACATTTCACCCTTCTTAACTTCTGAAAGCTTTCTGACTTCGCCTTTCTCATCTAGGAATTCGAAGTAGTTAGTCTTGAGATTGGGAAAGAAGCCTAGCTTCCTATCAGGTCTTCCAAACATGCAACTGCCAAGTTCTGTTGCCCCATATGAATTGAGTGGTTCGACTCCAAATTCTTCTTTGAAAAAGTCTGTGTAAAATCGTGCATCGGTACTGCCTATCAAGACCCCTCTAAGTGGCATTATCTCCCTCAGATCTTTCTTCCCACTGTTCCCAAGTTTTACAGAAAGTTGCTTTAAGAGTATGAGGAACTTCTTAGACATGCTAGGAGTAGCCTTGTAAGACGTAGACAAAAAATACTGCGGATCCGAGAAATACTTACATGCCATATAAAGTAAAGCTCCGCTGCCCCCCATCATATGTATTTTATTGCCCTTCTCGATCATTTTAAGTGAAGTATAGAATTTTTTCCCCATATCGGCTACGTTGTCCGTGTAGCTAATGGGGGGTATGAAGTTGATTATTTCATCCCAGAATCTGGTCGCCCAGCCACTGATATAAGGAACAGGTGCTACAAGATTAAGGGTATTTGGCTTCTCCTCGAGGACCTTTTCACCCCACTCTTTGGAGAGGGTCATTAAAACTAAAGCAATACTACTTGCCACATATCCCTCGTTGAACTTCTTGGTGTGAACTATCCATTTGCTTTCCCCCGTTGTACCAGTTGTTTTCATGCATAAAACAGGTTCATCTGGCAGGTATCCATCAACTAAGCTAGAAGTTTTATTGAAGAGCCTTGTGTAGTAATCGTGAAGTAGCTCCCCTTCAGCTCTGGCCTCTCTTTTCTCCTCTTCCTTAATTTCTTGGCCAAATGTTAAGAGAATTGGATAATCATCGTATTCTGTGATTGGTAAATCCTCTATTTTATTTGGTTTCTTTCCTTTGGCGATTGATTTCGCAGTCACCGTCCTACACCAAGCATCTAGGTGGTCTAAAGCAAGCCCCTCATTTAGATTTACCTGTGTGTTGAAATCTTGTTTATAGAAACTGCAATATTTTTCCCACAGGGAGCTGCTGTTCAATTTAAGCCATCTCTGGATAGGGGGTAATTATTATTCCATCCTGTGCACCTATTGTGTACTGGTAGAACTTCATGTCATGGTTTGTGCCTCTCATTTTCAGTGCGACCATCCTCCTTTTTAGTTCACCTTTAACTGGTACTGTCTCGAATCGGATAATTCCGTCCGCGGTGAATTCTTCTACGCCTGATCCTAGACTGTCCTCTCCCCAAGGTGTCTCGGAAATAAGTATGCTTGTGCAGTCCAACTTTCTTAGTAATTTTTGAATTACTGAAAGCGAACTTCTAATCTCCATCTTCTCTCCAAATGCAGCAGTTATTGCAGTTACAGAGTCGATGACTATCCTTTTCGCTCCGAAAACTCTAGTCTCATCTAATATCATGTCAAGTATGGTTTCCAAGCTTCCTTTCTTCATCGCCGCAAGGTCGAATATCTTGATCATTCCTTGATTTTCTAAACTTTCGAAGTCCCATCCAAGTGCTAGCATCAAATGCTTAAAGACATCCGAGCTTTCATTGAAGGTTACAAAAACACCTTTCTCAGAGAAACGGGTAGCCCCGTTGTAAATGAACTGTGCCGCGGCGATGGTCTTTCCTGTTCCAGGGCCGCCCGCGAGCAGAATGACGGAATTCTTTGGAACCCCCCCGTTGAGGATCATATCTAGCGTATCTATGCCAGTGCGGACTCTTTCTATTGAAGCCAACTAAGTCGTCCTTCCGCTTATATCAAACTTAAACTTAATTAAGTTGTCTGTGGATTCATTCTCCTCTTCTATTCTCAATGATACCTTCCTATGGGTGATCTCCTCCATACCACCGCAGACAACTCCCCTGACCATAATTTGCGCAATTTTGTTCTTGAATGGTACCTTTGAGACTGTCAGTGTTCCCGTACCCTTTTCGTAATCTATTTCATTGTATACTGGTTCCCCCCAGCCTCTTAGTTTAAGAAGCTGTCCAAAGTTTAGGATAAGCTCGTTTTGACTTTTACCCGAATTACCTAACGTTTTCCCAATGCCCTTTCCGATCGACTGTCCTATGTTGAACAATATTATTGAGCCACCAACACCGAAGATATCCTTTATTGTCGACATTAAAATATCCCATTCGGATGCAGTGGTTTCGATAAAGTCCTCCACAGGTTTTTGTGTTCCCACCTTTACTAATTCTGTATTGATCAGCTCCCTATTGACTTCAACCCGGTAGCCTTTGATAATGCCATTTTCTTCCATCTTCTTTATTCTCCTCGCAACGGTTCTATCTGAGGATCCGACCTGTTGAGCGATCTCCTTACATTCAATGCGCGCGTTCTCCATTAGAATATCAAGAATCTTCAGGTCTATGTCATCGAAATTTAGATTACCCAACATACCACTTGTATATATGCCAATTAGCGTTATAAAAGACTTTCCTTGACATCATTTATGTCAATTTTTGACATTAATTTATGTTAATTATTGTGTAAATATTAACGATATTCATACTCCGATAATAAAGAGTGCTCTCTAAATCCCTCGTTGCTCTATAAACTTTTTCAACCTTATTTATTTTTGATTTAAACATGTCAGACAAGTAAAATTAGGTATTAGTCTAATATAAGATAATGGTTCCACAATAAAGAAAAATGATTTAAGGCCGCAATTAGTAGCGTTGAACTATTTCCGTTTGGTATTCTCAATCCTCGACTCTTTTATCTCCTCAGAAAGCTTGTTCCTTACATCCCAAACTTTTTTAGGATCCATGCTTACTTCCTTTATCCTTTTTTCCAAAATGTGTCCAAAGAACTTAACTACATCTAATAGATCTGAAAGATGACTTGTCAAAATATGATCTATCGGTACTTCTTCATTATTTTTGTTTTCATAAATTGAATTATTTCTTCAGCAGTTTTCTTGGACTCAATATCCTTCCATAGCACTATATTCTGATATACATTCACAAAGATTTTGTATTGGGATGACACTTCACCTATTTATTGTGGGTCTCCAGCTGAGCGCTAAGGCTCCCCCTATAATTCCCAATATTGCGCCCACGAAGAAACCCCCCAAACCAAGAAGGCTGATTATCGAGAAGACAAGCACTATGATGCCCCAGATGGTATGCTCTGATGGACGCGTATCAAGCATCACCGCACCGATTATCACAAGTACACCGGAAATCAGCCCTATAAGAGAGAGGCCCACAATGGAACCGAAAGGAAATCCGTAGCCTCCCATCATACCCCAGTAACCACCCATCATGCCCCTAAATCCGCCCATCATACCGAATCCCAGGAAACCGAACATGGAAAATATGGCTCAGCTTAAGACCATCAAAATGCCACTGATAAGTGAAAGTATCGCTGCAATAGTGGGCCTGTTTTCTGAACTCATTTATCTCATCTACCTCTAAGTTAAATTTGATGTTTAAAATACGTTGGAAACATAAAAATGTTGGCTTTCCTAGTAATAACTTTATCAGTTTTAAGAAAGCGTTCATAGGTATAATATGGCACTAAAAAGTTCTATATTTATAAGATCAACTACGAATAAGAAAGTGGACAATGTTGAAGACAAGGACCAAAACCTAAATAACAACGTGGAAGTAACAACTTTTTTTCTTTGATCATCAAAAGCACCCCAGCCTTTCGTGCACCAAAACATGATAACACAATATCAAGAGGGGTAAAGTTGCTGAAAAACTGGCGGAGCTCCTCGAAATCTCCCTTAGAAGGATAGAGGAACTGTTAAACGACGAGTACAAAGACGAGAAGATGCAAGAACGGGGTAAAAAAGGCGGTGAATCAACAGCGGCAAAAGCGCAAGATAATGTTTTACAAGTGGATATAACGAAACAAAATGCTGCTGCACAGAGCGCAGCAGAGGGTACAACCGAGGCTATAGCAAGCATAACCAGAAAGCCCACAAAAGTAGGATCAAAAACTGTTAGATCCCCAGTACAAAGACGAGAAGATGCAAAACCTGGGTAAAAAAGGTGGTAGACCAAAAGCGCACGATAATGTTTTACATAAGGATATAACGAAAGGAGAAGGAGGTATTCCAAGAATAGCTGCCCCTTTTGAAGCCTTAATCGTTTAGGAATGCTATTTGGTACTCTCCACCCAGTTCCAGCATCAGCATTTTAGCTTACGTTTTCCGGATTCCATCTCTTGACTCTATACACGGACAGAAGGTTGCTTAGAGATTAACTTTAGCGTACGGTGTACTAGTTAATTCAACTTTTACATATAGTGTACTAATTACTTAAAGATCAAAGGCCATAGTACGTCAAACCGCAAAAATAGTTTTACTATTTAATATAGGAACGTGCTTGTTCTCCTATAATGTGCTGGGCATTCCTTAGGAAAACAGGCTTCTACCTGTATATATATAGGAATAAAAAAATTGCCAGATCAGAACTATACTTTAACATATGGTTCTAAGTATGGCCAACATTATGTTCAAGACTAGATTTTAGACTATGCTTAAACTAGATACTAGAATATGTTTAAACTATGTCCAAGAATAGATTCTTACTATCTTAAAATATGCTCAGACTATGCTCCTAAAAAAAGGATAATGTTCTAAGAGTATGTTCTTGACTACCTTTAAGATTATGTTCCAAGATATGGACTCAAATATGCTTTAATATAGGGGTAGCCTTAACTTCCTTTAACTATGTCTAAGCATTATCCTCCAGCCTACTATAAGTATAGAAAAACCCATACAACGATCTCTATAAACGTCACAAAGGAGTTTAAGAAAGAGCTGGACAAACGCAGGGGCAAATTATCGTATGGCGCTTTCGTAAAGAAAGTTCTTGAAAACATTGGAGAACAATTATCAAAGACCGAAGACTATGTTAGGGAAAATGAAGACAACTTTAGGGTGCCATGCAGGATTTGTGGAAAATTCATGTCCTTTTCGGATAAAGATAGTGAATGGCCTGAAGAAAAGAAAATACTCTATGAAGCATTCAAAAAATGGGGCCACGTTGAATGTTTAAAGAAGGAGGAAGAAGAGGAAAAAGCTAAAAAAGCTAGCAGCAAATAAGCTAGAATTAGACCATCTCACATTAGCGCATTACGACGTTAAGATCTCATTGATGTATTTGACCAAATTGTGGTTAAATTGCTCATTATAAAACAAAGAAGCAAACTATATCTGTGACAAAGGCTGCAAACACTATAACAAATACCGGGCCTATCCAAACTTCAACTAATCAACCTAAAGCTACAAAAAATGTCGATGTATTTATCTTTCCCATACTTATTCTTGCCGTTTTTTTACATGGGCGCGTCGAGGAACGAAGTGACAACGGAAGCCAGCATAGGGGAAGAGAAGATGTTAGAGTGTGTGGTGCCAGGTAGGATGGCGAGGCGAGCGCTAGAAATTTTTGAACCGTCCCAGCCGGCATCGACCTTGCCGCCGCCCAAAAGCTCGAAGAATTCAACGGCGTGTGAGATGCGGATACTGTCGGCATCTCCAACGACAATCATCGTGGGCATCTTGAGTGCCGCCACTTGCTTGGACCAGTCATAGTCCTTTCGCAGGAGCTGGCCCAGCTTGGTAAGCAGAACCGGCCAATCTTCGGGCCTGGGCGCAATTCTAGCATACATCTGGTACATCGGAGTTTGCTTCATTTGCTCCGCCGCTTGAGGACCGGATTGCGCCATTGCCGCAAGAACTTCTGGGTACCATCCGTCGCGCTTGTAGGCGGTCGAGACCAGCACAAGCTTCCTGACAAGCTCTGTATGCTGGATCGCCGTACGGAGTGCGACGCCGCCCCCGAGCGAGTAGCCCATGACGTCCGCCTTCTCGAGGCGCAAATGCTTGATCAAACCTGCTATGTCATCTGCCATCCGTTCGTAACTCAGTGGTCGGTCTATGTCAGCGGTGCGCCCATGGGCCTGCAAATCTGCCGCGATGACTTGACGGTTTTCTGAAAGTGAAGGTAGCAGTACTTCGTTGAACATTTCTGTTGCGCCAAAGCCGCCATGCAGCAGTACAAGAGGTTTTCCAGTGCCGTGGATCTCGTAATACATCTTGAGACCGTTCACATCAGCGTAGCTACCAGTTTTTCTTTCCACACCGGATTCAGATTTGTTCATGGTGTGCCTATCACACGAAATAATATTAGGTTATCCCCCAACGGGTGTTTCATTGACATAAAGCGGCTGACCGTATTTGTCTAAATATTTTCACGATACCCGCGCAAATGGATAATGCCTAGGGAATATCGGTCGATCCGCGGCAAGCATTTTTCCTCTTTAATGATCAATTCTTAGATCAAAACTTGGTCTTTAAATAATTGGTATGCAAAAATGAGCTTGTAACTATGCCTACGAGCATAACGGATGACAGCTGCAAGCCACCTCCCTTTCAAGGGGTGCTAGTTGACGACAGACTAATATCGACGTAACCTGTCTCTAGGGTTACACTTGAACCTGAGGCTAAATCCGTAAATGAAGCAGAAATCTGAATAACGTACTTACCGGGAGGAGGTGGTTTATTACCGTTGGAAACATTTTGGGATGTATCCCATCTAATTATACCACTTATTTTTTGCCCCGGCTCCAAAGTAGTATAAGCGGTCGAACCAGCCATTAACGAGACCCCGTTATATACCAAACCACTATAATAGTTCCAAACATTAACCTCAATATTGTCCCTTAAGTTTTCAAAGGTTATTCCATTGGTATTGTTTATATTTTCGAGTGTCGCGTTAATTGTTAATTCATCTCCTGATCTGATGTTAAGGCTGCTTAAAGTTGTAAGGAGCTCAACTCCATGTTGACTGACAACAATTTCGGAGGGTAGGTTTGAATGGGCTAATAAAAAATTGTTGACGAGACCATACATGCTATTATTGACATTGACCTCGTAGACGCTGAATTCATCCTCATACCAAATTGTATTTCCGACAAGATCAAGTTTGACCGAGGAACCGTTGCCTAGCTCAAAGGATAGGGTCAGGTCATGCTTATATGCGGCGAGAGCTGTCCGCGTTTCACCATCGACAACTGCTATCTTAGAGGTCATTTTCCTAACGTATGAATCTTGGAGATAACTGATGACTTGTCCTGACAGAGAATCATTCCTTTCCATCAAAGCATTTTGACCCGTATCGAAGGACTCTATTACGATACTTTGACAGCTAGAAATTGTATTAACTACCTCCAGCCATCTATTCGGATAGCTTATTGTAATAGTGGTCTCAGTAGTAGTAGATGTAGAATAAGAAGAAGGAGAATAAGAAGAAGGAGAATAAGAAGAAGGAGAATAAGAAGAAGGAGGTAATATAGCAAAGTAGACAATCAAAATCAGAATCAGAGTGATAATGATGAATCCAAGCCTTGGAATTTTCGGAGTCTCGACAGACTTCACTCTTGTTACCAAAATCTAATATCAATACTTGAACAGCTATATAACTTTTCCAATATCTAATTGATTAGTATTTTTTTTAACAATATGAAATTGAATTTTCTAATTTCATTTTCCTTAATATAAATGGAAGGTATACAATATTTATAATTCTAACTGCCCATAAAAAGTCCTCAAACACGTGCCTTTTTGTATATGTAATTGGATGACCAAACTCAAGATTAGACATATAATAAAGATTCTAGGCAACAGAACCCTCGAAACCGTAACGCATTAATTTGTTCTTGTTCGTTTTGGTAAAAAAAGGAAGGGGGAGTCTATGCTACTACGACTGCTTTTGGATAGTCATTGCCAGCTGCTGTGTGAACAGTGAATTGGTAGGTTACGCCAGAAGTTAAAGCAGCTCCAGCTGCTGAACAATCAATTGTAATAGTTGCAGTTTGACCTGTTTTTACAGTTATTGGAGTAAGCTCTGGATTTTGTGCAGCTGCTGCAGTGGTACCGACAGCGACGGTGACACCAACAGTGGGATATGCTGATAATGGTTTGCCGTTTATGAATATGTCTGTGATTGATGCATCAGAAGAGCCTGTGTTCTGGAGATTAAGTACTATCATTGTACCAGGAGAGCCGTCAGGAGAATTGTCATACGCGCTATTTATTCCCAGTTTTTCGTACTTTGTGAACGTCGACGTCAACCCTGCTGCCCAGAATGCTACTGCTATCGCAATAGCGACCGCGACAGCGATCAGGATGACCGTTGCGATTACCGGACTAATGCCTTTTCTCTTTTTGAGATACATGAATAAACTAAATATAGCACAGAGATATAAATCTTTTCCTATTGAAACTAATTCCGATGTCATTTATTGACATTTATTGCTTTATTTGAGCTTTTTTCATAAGAAAATATAAATAGATCTTTAGTATACCTTTTCTCAGGTCTCTTCCAAAGATGGATTGATAGATTTGAAAAGAAGAACTAGGTTTGGTCTTTCTGAAGTTGTTACTACAGTCATATTGGTCGCTATTATACTAACCTCGGTTATATTAACCTTCGGTTATGCTACCTATGTTATCGGAATACAGGATGCATCAAATGAATTCAGTCAAGATCAGGGGATTGTGACATCCTTTGAAAATATGATTGTAGGCCTGATTTATACACCTGATTCCAGCGCCTTTATCCAATTTAACTTCAGAACTTCTGGACCGAGCTTCGAACAAACCGGAAGAAGTATCACTCTTGCCATTTCTCAACAAAATGGACCCAACTACACACCTTTAGCAGCAAACAATGCATCTATTGCTGTATTTCGAATCAAAGGGGGCTCTAATGTAGCCACAATGGACAGCAATCTGGTCGGCAACAATTCAATTCTCTTGACAGATGCTTCTCAACCAATCGGTAGGGTTATGGTCAATCAGTCTCAAGGTGCGTGGGTATCTCTAGACTATGCAAGGGTGAGAATCAACTATCTCGGAATCTCCACGTTCTATAATGGCACTGGCTTAGAAGAGTTTAATGTAGTTGAAGTAACCTATCTCAATCTTACAAGAGGAATGTGGCTTGGCGGAAACTTCTTGACAATTTCAGCTAGAAACAGTGGGGTGCTATCCTATCAGTTGTTTCCTGTGTTTGGCATGAGCAAAGAGATTACCTTTACAACGACGGGTGGATGGCCGACTTCTCAGAGTAAGAGTAAAACCCTGACAGGTCCTAGGCGGAGATCTTAGCAAGAGAACGATCGTCCGTATAGTCTTTGCGGATATTGTGATTACAGTGGGTGGTAGCTAGTGCCTTCTAATAGTATTGTGCATATCATAGGAACGTTAGCCACTTTGGTGATGTTTTTGATTATTTCTAGCTGCCACTTTCGCTTATGTTGCATCGATGACTCAAACCGTAATATCTTCTCAGCTTGAAGAGGTTGCTGCCAGAGTCTCTTCGACAGCTGTCGATCTCACCGTGTTGGCTGCAAATTCGAAGAGTGAATCACTCGTTTTGGAGAAGACAATTAATATTCCGACAACTGTAAGTAACAGCCCCTATTCAGTATTGCTTGTAGAATCCGGCGGTGTATGGCAGGTTATGGCGAGACTAAACGCTCAACCAACTGTTTCAGGGGAAGCCACATTATGGTCTGGGAACTCCCCTATGATAAATGTGGTTCAGAGCACGGTCCCCTCGGGCAAACCTTTAATTGTAAGATGTCAGAAGACGACTGTTGGAGGTAATCCATCCCTAACGATTCAGCTGTTTGGTGGGTGATTTAAGTGAATGCTATCTACGAATATATTGTTGCGACTGTTGTCGTGATATTGTTGGTTGGATTGACATTTGTCAACTTGACTTCGTCAACGCTTGTAGGCGTAAACATTCTTAATGGGGATCAGATAAATACGGTCGCAGGGGAAGTCTTTAACAAAATTATACTTACACCAGGGGACCCAATAGACTGGAATAGAATCACTGTCAAATCGCTGGGATTGGCAAAGAATAATTCTAAAGCATTTACCTTAGACAGAGATAAGGTTCTGTGTCTAAAGAATGGATCAATTAACGTAGATGAAGCTAGGAGGCTTCTTGGCTTAGAAAATCTCTACGATAATAGATACAATTACAGCTTTTCACTGAGTATATCTCCCGCATTAATTATAAATGTCACCAAAATAAGCTATATTGCAGGCCGCCATAGCTTCAACGTTATGGTAAAGGATTTGAATGGTCTACCTGTTTCAACGGTTGTGGTCGAAGGATATTATGTGAACGATACTGACCATTGGAACACAGGTGATGCTATTGTGCGTAACAGTACTACGACTGGAATTGACGGGCTTGCAACTTTAAACTTCATTTCTAAGAACCCCAAAGATGTTGTGCTCCTGATAACTGCAAAGTCGTACACTACAGTTACTGTGGCTGAATTTTATGTATTAAGTTCTTCAAATACTTCACCTAGTCCATTGAATCCTCCGAAGGCTCTTACGGTTGAAGGTGACTATGTGGTTGAGGGCCAGCCTATAATCGGTGCTTTCACCTTTCCTTCACCTGAACCACAAGGAGCTTTGAAGACGGTCTCCTTAAGCCAATTTGTGAGTATTGGTGATTACATGTATGGGGTAACTTTTCGCTTTTGGAGCGTGTCACAATGACTCATTTATTGAGTAGGCGTAGAAGGGCTCAGGTCAGGATAATAGAAGCGTTGCTGGCGGTTTTTATAATGACAGTCGCTATCCTTACAGCCACCTTCTACAGCACGACAACATCTCAGGTTTCAGGAGAGGATCTTCAGCAGACAGCGAATAGTCTAATCTACGCTCTTGATAACACTGAGGCCTTACAGGGCATCCTCAGTG
>CAVVXT010000003.1:0-177075 GCA_963752255.1 Nitrososphaeria archaeon
TCCGTAAGCAAAGAGGGAGTCGCAACGACTCCCTCATGAATGTCTCCGACAGTTAATACTAGCTGTCTACGATGTCGAACGTGTTACCCGTAGGTGCCTTCAATGCTTCCAGGATAATGGGAATGAAGAGCTCGCCTTCTTTCTGAAACTTTCCCTGGACATTGCCCGTCGCTGTGCAGAGATAGATGGTAATTGTCCGGCCATTGCCAGCGGGATCCGTGCCGACGAACTGCGCTTTCATCAACTTCATTGCCCCAGCGCCAATCGTAATGGTCGCACCGGCGAGAACCGCTCCGGCGATAACGTTGTTGATGTTGACCAGTGAGCTTTCTTCCAGGTTGGCGTGGAACATCACCCTCTCTTTGGTCAGTGCCCGACCGATAGCAATGGTGGATTCCTCCGCCATGAGGTCGTAATGGGACTCGTCATATTCCAGTGTCACGCCGTCCTTGGTATATCCAACATCAGTTAAAGTGCCTCCGGCGGGATAGGCGATAGATAGAGTCCCGTATCCGATGAGTACGTTTGCCATTGTTCTTGCCATGATTAAACCTCCTGTTAGTTTGGATTAATAGAAAAGCCGCCCTTTGGCGGCTTGCTGATTCATGACGTTTTTAGGTACTAGGGTTGTGTGGTGCCGATGTCAACGGCGAGGTACTTGTCTCCCGCGTTGCCTGCCGTGGGTTTGAAGGTTACCTGGCCCGGCGCCGTTATTCCACAGATGCGGAGGGAAAGGACCAAAGAGGCAGAACTTACCAGACGCCATTACCGGCGCCAGTGTTTCCGTTCTGCCGTATTTGTTGCTGGTTGCGGTGAAGGTGATGGTATCACCGGTCACGGCGCTCACCGCAAGAAACGTATGCCCATTATTAGGAATCAGGAAATTATTGCCGCCGGCAGCGTTGCCTGCCTTAGCGCTGGCATTTCCGGCAACATCGAGAATGCCGGTTTTAACAAGTGTCACGACTGTCATCGTCTGGTCAGCCATATTTGTTTACCTCCGTTTTCAACGATTTATTTTAGCGATTAATAGGGCATCTTGACTGCCGTATAGTAGTCACCGCTTTGCTTGTATGTGAGTGCAGCATTGACATAGCCGCTGCCATCATTCCACAAGCTAGGGGGGAAGGGACCATAGATAGCAATCTTACCCTTCGTGATAGTGGGCGCCAGTGTTTCGGTACGACCATCCTCGTCGGTAACTGCTGTGAAGGTTACCGTCTCATTCTGAGCGGAACCAGAGGCAATATTGCAGATAAGTACGGTCTTGCCATCGTTTGGAAAGGCAAACCCCTGGCCGACGTCGAGAGCGTTGCCGGCGGTTGCTGCGGCTATCAGGTCGGCGATGCCCGACTTAGCGAATGTTTGCGGAGTGAGATATTGTTTTGCCATGTTTTACCTCCATAATTTAATGATTTGTGATGAAAATCTTGAAAAATCCGAGAGCGCGAAAAGCGGGTCGGAATATCCACATCTTGTAATGTCTGTGCTTGCACCTCCTCCCATGCACTCATAATGTAATAAGTGTCACTGCCTATCGTGACCGCAATGCGTTGTATGCCTTGCAGAGCGTCATAGAGTGCGCCGTAAATCTGCTCACTGACCAGCGAATCGTTCGCCCAGCAATCAATCTGAAAACTGGGACTCTGCCAGGGAGGAATATAGGGCGTGGCAGTTCCGCCCCGTCTGAATAACGATATACAGGGGAGCACACCGACATCGGGCACTCTGGGAATGTAAATGCGGGCAATCGTCCCGGCATAAGGCGGGTCAACTGTGGGCGCGGTATAGCCAA
Source organism: Nitrososphaeria archaeon (assembly GCA_963752255.1). GTDB lineage: Archaea > Thermoproteota > Nitrososphaeria > JACIWG01 > JACIWG01 > JBEKIG01. The sequence continues at coordinate 1,796 of CAVVXT010000003.1, forward strand.
TGAGAGCACCCAGTGTCGTCTGTGTGAGTAAATATGTTCTGAGTAAAACATTGGAGTCCTGCACTATGTTTCTCCCAGGTGTTTTCTTACCAGATTGCCAACGTTTTCTTCTGTAAAGTTTCTGTCCGCAGCGGGTTTCATATAGGGACGCGCGGCCATACGGGATGTTCCCGTTTCGAGGTATCCGCCATAACCGCTCGTGGAATAGACCGCGCCCTGGTCTTCTGTCAGGTTCAGGTCGCCGCCCGGTCCGACATCAAAAGCAATAGAGCGCATATTATTTCCCGTGCGCTTGGGTGTATTTTCTTTCGATTCCTGGGTGATGTCTGTGATGACATCTTTCAGTGCTGCCTTTTTTGCAGCGTCTACTAGTCTCTTTACTGCCTCGGTATCGAAATTAGTTGTCACTGTCATGGTTAATTCCATATTTATTCCTACGGATTGCTGCTGGCCTTCAGGATTTGCAGACTCACTTCGTAATGATGCATGGTGGTTGTCGAATCGTGCGCATGGTCAACCAGTAGGACTTTAAAAGTTTGCCCTTCCCAGACAACCCTATCCTCTTCTGTAATGTCAATATCCCCGACATACATCATGAGGTCTACCATTTCCAGTTGCGCGCCATTCCATAACTGTCTACCGGTCATGCGTCCGATGCGGCAGGGCTGCGCGGTGTAATGATTCGACCAACTCTTCACGGGATTGCCGTGATTATCAGTACTCGTAACCGTAAACCGCTGTATATCCGCTGTATGAATGAGCAAATCAGTAAAAGTCATCTAAAACCCCGTGAAATATGGCATCCATGAGTCCACGTGGTCAGCTCCCTCAATGTCACCGTAGGTCGTGAAGTCCATTTCACTCCTGTCCATTGCCGGCATGGTATTCTCGTCATTACGGAGTTTCTCCGCCAGGGCAATCATATTCTGCACCTGCTTCTTGGTGTAGGAATAATCACCAATGCGCTCACTGTCGGCTGTCTGCGACAAAGCAGCAGCCCAGGATTCCAGAGCTTGCGCGGCAGGTAAACGATAGGAACCGGGATAGAAGCTGAGAAATACGGCAATTTCTTCGTCTGTAAAATGCGGCGAGACTGTCGAGGTGTCACTAATAAGGAGACGAATTTTGCCGCAATCTGTTGTAATGTCATAAGTAGCTGTCATTCATTTGCCTCGATTATTTATTGTGAAATATTATTTAAGCTCCTGCCGTACCGGTTTTGACACCGCCGGTAATCGAATAGAACTTCTTGTCTGCTGCTACATCCGCCTCAACGGCATCAGCATCAGAAATGTCCTGCACCGTGTCAGCACCAGCCTTGCCGAATATCGTGACGCCGGATTTAATATTGCCCGATGCCAGGTCAGCGTCAACGGCATGGAGTGTTGTCGCGGCATAATATCCCGCGGCTACGGTATCATTCGCCGGGTCAAGCGTCTTTCGTTCCGCTTCCGGTAACTTTGGTGCCATTAACAAAAGCAACGTCATTTGTTTTCATCGCGCGGCAACGACCGGATTACCAACTTCGGTAGTATCTACTACTTCCGTTTTACCATCCACACCAAAGATGTTTATGCCTGCCTTAATATTTCCCCTGACCAGGTCGGCTTCTACCGCATGAAGGCTGGTATTGCCGGCATGATAGCCAGCGGGATAAACATCTGCGGCAGGGTCAAGAGCAACCGTAGGCAGAGTCCCCGTCTTTTGCGCACCGCCGCCAGCATAGAATGTTTTGCTTGCCTTCACATCGGTTACGGCAGCATTAGCATCAGTAGAGTCCCGAACATCGGTAGAACCGGCAATACCAAAAATAACAATATCGGCTTTGATGTTGCCCGATGCCAGGTCAGCGTCAACGGCATGGAGTGTTGTCGCCAGATAGTAGCCCTGGGACACCGTGTCGTTATCCGCACTGAGAGTCTGCGTTTCGAGTGCCGCATCAATCTGCGCTCGTAAATCCAGGAGTGCTTGCGCATCCAAACGACAGACAAGCGAATTGACACCATCACCCTGGTCTCTGACTTCCACACCGGGAAGAACATTAACTAAAACTTGCTTTGGCATGTTTATTGCCTCCTTAAATTATCGGCTCTAAAGAAGGCAGGAAGAATAAACCTCCTGCCCTTAATTACAACCGGGAATCTAGTTGACCAGGCCTCCGGCATAAGTGCCTCTCCAGTCGAGGCGGGTTACCGCGTTCACAATGCGAACGCGGTACTTGATGTCATCGGACTCGAAGTCGCCGCTCATAGGACTCATGGGGGCACCGCCCACGCTGATTTTATTCGAGGCGTGCATGGCGATTTCAGGAACTTCATGTCCCTGAAGGCGGGCGAATTCGATAGAGGGTAACTCTGCCGGGTCGCTAAATAGATACCAGCCGGTATTGCCATTGCTGGTGTCCACGATGGGCAGATAGGGGTCAACAATAATTTCCAATCCCCACCCGTTCAACGGATTCGCGGTAGGATAAGCGATAGGATTAGCGCTTCCGCCGCCTTCGTAGTTATCTACCGTCATCTTCCAGGCGGAAGTGAGGATTGAGCGAGCGGTGAATTCCAACGCAGGCGGCACGACTAGATATTTCGCCCGGTTCTGGATCAGTTCACCGTTGAGGTCAGTGAAGATTGCCATTGCCTGAATGGCATCCTGCAAACTCTTGATGGTGAGCAGTGTCGTGACAGCATTAATAGCATCTCCGGTGAAGGCAACACCCGTCTTGGAGTATAGGTAATACGAAGTTGGAGAGGGAATCGTGGTCTCGACCATATGGGCACTTACGTTATTGGCATAGAGTCCGGTGACGAGTTTCGACTCAGTACGCATTGCCGCATTCGCAAACCGCTGCGGGGTATCTTGCAATGCGCCCAGGTCATCATTGACGATGGATTCCCAGTCAATTTCAAACATGCGTCCGTATTTCAGAGCCTGCAAGGGGTACTGAATCGTGGAGCGAGTCGTTGCCTTGTATTCGGCACCCTGAGTGACGGCAAGTAGGGCTTCATCGGAACCCCACATGCGGAAGCGCCGGTTGAGACGGAAATCCACGACCTGACTCTGCCGGGTGTATTTCTGCCACTGCGGTGTGACGGCCTTGTAATTTGCCAGCAACTGACGGTCAAGAACATCACCGAACAGCATGGAGAAATCGGAACTCGTGAGCGCTTCACGAATGAGGTACTCGCGCCGGTGTGATGCCAGCCCTTTGGTGTTGTAGAGAAGAGCGACCGTTTCCTTGATACGCTCTTCCCAATCCGGGGGCTTACTGATACTTTTTATTGATTGATAAGATTTTTCTTCAGCTTCCATAAGCTGCATAAATTCATTTGCCATTGTTTTGAAAACCTCCTGTTTATATTCTTGAACCCTAACACTATACTTTGATGCCGAGTACGTAAACCGTACAGGCGGGACAATCACTGCCGCCACCATCGGTCTGGACAACGTTCATTGTCCCCGATGCCGCAATCTCTGCCTTTGCTTCATCTATCGTGGCACAGCGGGTTACAGATTCATCGGCATGGTTGACGCTGATAGCATCCGTGATTGCGTTCGACCCATTCTTGACCTGAATAGTATCTGATACAGTACCGATAGCGTTGTTGTGTACCCAGACATCCAGCACACGGGTTTTGTAGGTTAAAATAACGGCGACTGTATTTGTCGTTGTGCCCGGAACATCAACCCGGTAGAGAACGGGGATACCAGCAATAATGTTTGCGTCAGCTACTGTTTTAACAACCGTGGCATCCAGACTGCCAACAACCATTTTCGCCTGAGCAATGGTAGCATTGGCGATTTTTCCATTGACGATGCCCAGGTTCGCCAGGACACCCGCGCCGGGAGTCGGGCAATGCAGCACATCAATGTAGGTTGTCGCGCCTATGGTCACTGCACCGAGAGCAATACCGAAGAAATACCCGCTAGAATCGTTGCTGATGCCGCCCACTGCATCGGTGTAGAAGAGAGCATCGCCGAGGCTAACGGTGCTGGACTGATTTTCTGTGACGGGAATATGGCAGATGAACTGCCCGATGTCCACGGTCGTATGCGTGGCATCATTGCCACCTTCGTTGATTTTGGTTAAGGTCAATCCTGTCATGCTCCCGATACGGCAGGGTACGCCGCTTGTGGGAGCTGCAGGGTTCGTGACAACAAGGGAAAGTTTTGAACCCGGTTCGTAAACTACTGTATTAGCCATTGTTTAATTAACCCTCCATATTTTTAGATTTCGCAGTAAACTATCTGCCTGTGGCCGCTATTTCGGCCTTCTCTTTGGACATGCCGGTCGCCATGAAAGTCTCGACTAATTCCTGATGAGACTTTCCCGGGTACCCAGACGCTGTGCTGCCCATTCCTCTGGGCTTGCCTGACTCTTTGAGCTTGGCGATGTAATCGCTTTCGGCTTTGATAGCAGCATCTATGCCATCGGTTTTCTCCGCCTCTTTGAACTGTTCGAGCAGTTTTGTTTTGGCAGCCTCGGGGAGCTGAGCTTTGTTCACAGCCTCTTTAATAAGAGCTTGTGCCTCGGCCTTTGCCTTTGCCTTTGCTACCTCGGCTATTTGCGTCTTCAGTTCGCCGTTCTCTTTCGTCAGGGTTTGATTGGATTCTGTGAGTTTAGTAACCTCTTCTTCAAGTGCCATTTTTTTATTTGCCTCCTGTTTATTTTTTGCCTCAATTTCCGCCTCCAGGAGACGGATAATGTCAGGCCGTCTTTCTTTGATTTGGGCAACATCAATAAGGTCAATATCCACATTGGGGTCAACTGATTCAAAAACATTTACCGTGCCGCCAGCGCCCGGTTCAGTGACAAAATCCACGGAGCGCGCACGAATCAAGTGTTCAATGAGCTTGGTTTTGACGCCTTCAATCGTGGCATCGCTGGCTGAGCCGATGGCATTAATAGAGACGCCCATCTCTTTGAGCAATCCGTTATCTCTGAGTGTCGCCAACTTTTCTTTGAGCCATGGTTCCACTATTACCGCTTTTGCCTTAATCGAACCATCAGTTTCCACAAAGGGTTTACCCAGCGTGGCTACCCAGTCACGAATAGAACGCTCTGGCCTGTCCTTTTCTTCGCCGGGTGTAGGATGGTCGGCATACATCTTGGCGCCCTCAAATATGCCAAAGTCACGGGACAGGGTTTCTTTAGGATAGAAGCGTCCTTTGCCTGCGTTAAATCCTGGCTTGATAATCGTGATGGTAGCTTCGCCATTCTTATAATTGGCTTCGGTCAGCGGTTGATAATCGGCAAGAAACTGACGGGACTCCGATTCCTTAACCCACTTCGGAATATCATCATCGGAGACACCAAGCTTTGTATACTCGGTGCGAATTCGGCGTTTTACGGTTGGTAAGTCAGCTTCCGGTATGTCCGCCTTTTGTCCTCGGAATCCACCCGGTGAAAGTGCCGCGGCCGCCATTCCGAGTTTAGCGCGGGTAACTTTGCCGTCTTCCCATAACGGTAGTTTCCATGTACTGGTCTTTTCCTTATCGGGCACGTAGGCGAACGCCTCTGCCGGCATTCCGTCCTTTTCAACTGCCTGCTCTTTTAACCATGTGAGACAAGAATCGCACTCTTTCAGGGCTTCGGTGAAGCGGGCGCTTTCCTGGCTGTTATCATCCTGCCCTTGCAATAGTTCATTACAGAGATTGATAATCTGTTTAATTCTCTGCTCATCGGCTGCGGCATGTTTCCTCCCGACTTCCTGAATAAGTTGTGCATATTTCGTCTGCAAATCAGTTTTTGCACTCATATTCGACTCCTTTGCCACCCAATCGCCCTTGTCGTTTTTGGAATATTTATTTTCGACCGCTGCCCAAGCAATGGAATTACACGTTAATTCGGCTTTATCCTCTTTACCATGTTTCTCCCAAGCTGAGTTATAGGCAGCCATAAAAATCTCTTGTGCATGGGTAGGAAGATTATCTTTCACAGGTGGTGGTAATTCGCTGACTATTTTATATGGCATAATGCACCCCTCTTTTTACTGATTGATTATTCACGTAGCTTGTATTAATCTTCTCGGTTCAGTCTTGCCGGGCTAATCCCACAGCGGCAGTTCGGATGCGCGGGCGGTTGCGCATCACCCGAAGGAAACATATCATCAATCGCCAGCACGCCGGCGTCTTCATTGCCGCGACAAATATCGCACTGGCGTTCATCGCCAATGGTAATCCACTCCTTACCGTCAATCCCCATGTCGTGCATCTTGTCCATCGCCGCCTGTGAGAGTGCCGTGTTCGTTTCTGTCTGCGCAATCATATCGGCTCTGGTTTTTGCCATGTCGGTGAACTGTGCGCGAATATCACGGGAGATACCCTCAATGCCGCGCTTGTTTTCAATACCGTCTGAGATGATTTTGGCTAACTGTGACTTGGTCTCCTCATCTATCTGCGTGACCAACTGTGCACAGTGTTGCTCCGCCCATTCTATAGCCTGACTGATAGGCGGCCCTTCGTAAGCGATGGGAATACCCATCTTCGTCTTGCCATAGGTCATCATCTGATTCGCACCGGCAATGTACACACCGGCAACATGACTATTAAGCCGGTAGAGTAAGTCTGCACGAAAGGAATTCAGCAGCGGGTCGAGCCAGTCGAAATCAATGCCCGGGACTGTGGGAGCGGCTTCCTTAACGTGCAAATCGTAAACCTTTGTCAGCATGTAATAAGGGAAGGCCTTTTCAAGTCCGCTGAAATATTGTGCCATAGACCGCCGCAGGTTAGCCGTGAGTTTTTTGTTTTCATCCTTTGCCATGCTGACGGGCAAGGTCATTTCCAGTAGGTCAATTATGCGGTCAAATTCTGCCAGTAGGGTCATTTCTTTTTGCTTTCCTGATACGCCTCACGCATAAGCTTCAGTCCCTTCAATATCTTGGCTTCCTGTGCACTACCGGGAGCTGGGAGATTCACTTTCGTATTTCCTTTTTCCTGATTTTTGAGAAAGTCCAGCACATCGGCAGTATTATTAATGCCCAGGTTCATCAACGCCTGCATTTTGACGTCATCAGAGTTGGCAAATTCCGGTAGTACGGTAATCAGTTTCGTAATGGAGTCAATTACTGCCGTCGAATCCTGCGGTGTAACCATGGGGAAGTCGAGGTCAATAACTCGTTTGTCTTCCGGGATGTCGTTGTAATCCAGAACAACGTTGAAAATATCATGCCAGGCATCACTCCATAACTGCTGATAGGATTCAATCATGCGGATGATAGGGAGTTCTACGGTCTTTGCCGTAGCCAGGTTACCTGTGCTAATATCCCCGAAGTAATGTTCAGGCCAGCCGACACCGGCAGCAATCTGCAGTTTAATAGCACGCAAATCCGTGGCCGCCGACTGTGCCGCAGAACTATCGGCTTTAATGGGTTCCAAATCAGAACCCGCATTCTCAATCCAGGTTGAACCAGCCTGGGGGTACTGCTGCTGGGTTACCGCTTTCGCAGCGGATACTGCTCCCGTCCCCCCGATAACTTTCTGTTTCCAGGCGAATCTTGCCAGCGCCCGAACAATCGCAATACGGGAGGCCATCATGCGGCGATATTCGTCAATCCAGTCTAGGACGGGTAATAAGAGCGGCATACCGCGCTGTCCAATAGAGTTAAAGGGCAGATGATAAACGAGAGCTTCGTCATAACCCTGGAAAGAAACGTTGGTGTCCTGTGTTGCCATTTGCGGACTGATAATCTTGCCCGTGGAATCGGGAAACGGCTCGCCTTCCTGGTTAAAAATAGAGCGATACCACACATCGAGACATTTCGCCTGCTGGTTAAGATAGGTACGCTTGAAGTATTTTTGCGAGTCCACGTCATCCGGGTCGGTGATAATCTCGCTAATTTCCAGGGGGTCAATAAACCGAATCGTGACCTCACCCCCCGCACCCATAAACATGATGAAAAACACTTCGCCGTCTACCAGTAGCTTGTCACAACCTTTGCGCTGGCCACGTGCCGAGAGAATCGGGCGATTCGCCGGAGAATTCCAGAAAACGTCCAGAATATCTTTGACTTCCGTATTCTTGCTCTGGTATGACATGCCAGAACCGAAAGAGTAGTCCGTCCAGAGGCGGATTGCCTGCTTTGCCAGCGGGTCGAGCGAAAAGTAACGCCGTGAACGATAAACGAAATACTGCCGCAGCGAGGGAATGAGGTCGAGACTGTTATTTGTTGGGTTGCCATATTTCAGCCAACCGCGGTCTTCAATGCTAAGGAAACCGCTCCACCTCGGCGGTGGCCTCCTTGATTACGCTGTCAAGGGTGCTGCCGTAGGCACCGCGTAACACCATTTCATTTATGCTGACGAAGTCTGGTTCTTCTAAGTTTTGCTCGATTCTCTTTTGTCTTTTAGTCATACTTACCTTACTTTTCTATTTAGACCTCAAATCTGGAGTTCCGCTTCCACATCGGAAACGGTGTCGTAAACTACGATGCGCTCGCTCTCAATGGCTGCCGTTAATTGCTCATAAGCCCCGCTCATAGCATCCACCTGGTCGTCGTGCGCGCCATTGGGGAACTGTTCAACCTCGGACAAAAAATCGTTAATCCAGTTGCCCCTTACCAGTCTGATGTTGCCTGCCTCAGCCTGTGCACTCACAGGGTTCGCGCGTACTTCCTTCGAGCCGGTTGTTTTTACGCCGTGAAATGAATATCTTTGCAGGACTTCTCGCTGATAATGGTCTATCGTGTTTACCCCACTTGAACCAGGCTCCTGCTCCATGTAAATGTCAATAGGCTGCCCGTCTAGTTGCGCTGTCTGTTTAATGAGCGATTCTACTGCCAGTGGTGAACCTCTCATATGACGCATGTCTTTGATATAACAAATCCCAGCGGGTGTACGTCCCATGAGACAGCCTGCCGTCCAGTCGGGGTCATTGCCCTTCTTGGGTTCGGTGGCGGCTAAATCCCAATAACGCACAAGTTTACATTCAGAGGGCATAGCATCGGGCATAGCATCCAGGGGGCTTCCAAACCATTCCCGTTTGAACTTACTCCCACCGGCAAACACATCCCAATTACCCTCTTTGAGCTGAGAACGAGTCACATAATCTAGTTTGTCCAGTGAACTATTGTAAGCAACCTGGTCGAGATAAGGATTATCCGACATCTTGGCCGGGATAAAAGGTCGTCCGTTCTGTTGACCTTCAACAATGAAACGTTGTTTAACCCAATCGTGCCCTTTATCGCCAGGGTTAGAAGTCGCTCTCATGCGCAGCGGCACGTTGCTCTTTTCGAGTCGTCTTAATCTTGAGAATAAGTAGGTGTACTGTGTCTCGGAGAACTGCGTTAGTTCGTCAAATCCGATAAACTGAAATTCCGAGGACTGGTATCTATATTTGTCCTGCTCGTTTTCCAGATAGCCAAATGAGATGGTCGCACCCGAAGGAAATCTCCACGTCTTTTCCGCATCTTTCCATTGTGCCACGGTGGGAAAGAACCATTCCCGCGCTCTGTCCATGAGAGCTCCCGGTAAAGTTAAGTCGGCATAGGTCTTGCGAAAGGAATTGCCGCATAATCCGGCACGTCCACATACTGTAAGCCTGCCATTAAGAGACAATCAGATTTGCCACCCCCTGCCGCTCCCCCGTAAAATGCCTCCTCAGTTGTTAGCGCCAAGAATAACAGTTGTTTCGGTGTTGGCTTGTGCGGACAGTAGAGGGGCACTTTCACCGTGGCCATTCGAGCCAAGTAATTCTGGACTGATATTGAGTCTAACGGCTTCAAGTATTGCGGCGGCAACATCGTTTGTGCTGAATTGGACAATTTTGGTCTCCATCTTGATAGGCAGTCCCCCACTGGTTACATCCGTGGCTTGTGTTGGTTGACCATAAAGTCTATCCATGAGCTTCTCTGTTCGCATGGGATGACTATAACAATCCAAGAGGTATTTTATAGCCAGTTGGTTAGCCAGTGCGAGAGGCTTGGCGGCCTCAGCCTTTAACTGTGCGTTAGTATAAGCAAGATATTGCTCCATGATTGTTATAAGGCAGTGCTCTTTGTGTGGCCTGCCTTTGGGATTTCCCGATTGTCCCTTCTTCCATCTGACTTTTTCTTGTTTATCAGTTCCCAAGTTTCTCTGCCTTCTTACCTATGTAGTTCTCCCAAATAATCTTCAGCCAACTGACTATCAGTCATGCCTTTTACTAAACCTCTTATTTCAGATGGTTTCGGCAATTCCGATTCCTGAGGGAATAATCGTAGGTTAGTCACATTCATAGATTCTGGCTTACCATTTTTGTTACTCCTAATAGTACCAGAAGAAATGACTCTCTGACCTAAGCCTTTTTGAATACTTGGCAGTATTTTTCTGTCAAAATAACAGGGTATACCCCATCCATGAATTGCGTCGTAAACCCGAAAGTAAGTATTTTCATGGAGCGTAACCATTTCTAAGATGCCTTCGATAGAACCAGTCGAACTGTAGGATTTTCCTATTAATTCATCAATAGTGACTGCAATATGCTCACTGACAACTACCACTCTATCTTGATGCATAATTTCAATAGACCTAATATTATTCTGAGATATTCTGGCAAGTTGCTTAGTAGCGTTCAATGCATCGTCTGTAAAATTATCTGGCAGAGTATTTCCTTTTTTAAGTTGCTCAAGACCATTGAGATACGAGTTAATAACATCAATACTATAATCTCTGGTGTCAGACTTTGGAATGGATTTTACACTTACCATTGCAGGACTCTGACGACTAAGAATACCGATTACCCAACGCAAAGTTCCTCGTCTTTTCATAGATATGGCGCTGTCTAGTTCCTGCAATATTTCCAATGAATAATTGAGCGCATTAATGAAAGGTTGAGCGTCTATATCCTCTGTCTTCCCATCTATTTTAATTATGATTTCATTATTAGACATGACTCTCCAACCTCCATATGCTATAATACTTGCTGGAGGTTTAATTGGTTAATACTAAAATTCAAGGAACTAAGAAAAACAAGAAGTCAGTAGTGTCACAACCACCACTGACTGAAACCGACTTTGACAGTTTTCTCTGCAAAGTTACCCGTCCTATTTCGAAGCAATCACAACCTGAGAAAGAAAAGACTCGAACATAGGTTCTTCTTGCTGTCGCCTATTATAGCTGAAAGCATACTCATTAAGATAGTCCTGAAGATATTTTGCGCTTACCGCATGGTTTACACCACTAATTCCACGTTTTACTAAGCTCCAAAAGCCCTCAATGGTATTCGTATGAGCATCACCCATCACATAGACCTTGCTCGCATGATGAACTCTTTTATGCTGATATCCCATTCCGGTATTTTGTCATAGCTAGGCAATTCATCAGTATAGATGATGCTATTTTGTAGGACTTTCTCTTTGATTATCGGTAGCAAAGTTTTGGATTAACATCGGGGACTACCTTAGCGATAACCTTCCCTTTACGCTCGACTAATCCCATAGCTACTGGTTTTGCCTTCAGCACCACGACCACGAGTACCATGCCTCTTACCACCAATGTATGTTTCATCTGCTTCTACTGATGAACCCTCCAAAACAGCATCTTCATTAAGCATAGAGCGAATTTGCTTGAACATTCTCCATGCCGTCTTATAGGTCACCCCAAGTTCACGTTCAAGTTGCTTTGCAGAAATACCGCAACGAGTCTGAGCCATTAGGTACATGGCATAAAACCACAGTTTCAAAGGGGTAGCTGACTTCTCCATAATCGTTCCTGCCATTGGCGATACCTGATGACCACAAATATCGCAGGCATAGACGGGACGGCCTGTGACCTTATAATGCTTGGTGACCTTCCCGCATTTCGGGCAGGTGATCCCGTTTGCCCAACGATTTTGTTTTAGCCATTCTAGGCAAGCATCATCATCAGGGAACTTTTCGTTGAAATCATTGACTGTAAATCGTTTCATATGCTACCTTCCTTACAAGAATAATATAGCATATTAACTACTTGATGTCAAGGGATAATTGCCTTTTATAATAAGACTATGCAATATTTAATAATTTCAGCCTGTTTGCTAGGCTATCCATGTAGGTGGCACGGTAAAGCAATAAAGCCTAGTAAAATTACGCTACAACTGATAAATGAATATGCAACTATAATTCCACTTCCTGTATGCCCAGAAACATTAGCTGGCTTGCCAACGCCCCGACTTCCTGTAAAACGAGAAAATGGTCATGTATAGCAGACATGCCCAGATAAGAAATATCGTAAAATAGTCACTGGATTGGACGTTACTGATATTTACAAAATAGGAGCACAGCGCACATTATGGATATGTCAGTGTCTAAATGTTAATACTGCCATACTGTGCTCATGGTCTACGATGTTGCGATAGACTTTTGCGTGTTGCCTCACAATAACCCGACTGTACTGCCAGATTGTTGCATCCAGGGAATTTACACGGTCTTGATGGGCTTGTCGGCATCTTCCCTCTCAATCGTTCCTCTCCCCTCGCATCTCTCACAGGCAATGGCGTCACCGTCTTTGTTGTACACGACAATGCCAGTGCCACCGCAAGCCGGACAGAGTGTGACGTTAGGTTGTGGGGGCTGATAATGCAAAATGACCATGACAGCCTCATAGACAGAGAGGCAGGTTTGATACTGACATATCGCCTACCTCGGTTAGCGATCTTTGAAGAAAAGCTCTGGAACTCAAAATGAAAAAGCCCATCATCTCTGAAGGGCTTCGGGGCGCATTTGTCCCGCTGATTACGACTGTATCATAGTGCCTGATGATACGTCAAGAGTTTTACCTACTCATAGCGTATTTTTCTCGTGAAGTAAGGCGAATTGTATTCCCTTCCGGTGAGTGACAAAGTCCTTGTAACTCTTACGTCTGAATCCCGTACAGGCCACATAACGCAAAGCTCTGAACATGTGCTTGTAGAGCGTCCTGCTCATTGCAATGAAACGCCTGACATGCCCGACGGTCGTTCATTTTATGTGCGATACAGCTCTCAAGAATATACCCGTCCATGCCCGCCCGCTCCAAATTGAAATCAATGACAGCAACCATCTCAGAGAGATAAGCGAAGGGAGCAAGGCGCGCCCGGAACTTACTATGTGTCTTTACGCACTCTTCATGCTGGAATGGGCTGGTCTGGTCGCGTAAGTCATCCAGGTGCTCAATCAGGAATAACATGTGGTAATAATCCGTGTATTTCAGGTCGGATTGTTTCAATTCCAGAGGGCTGAGCCAGATGAAATTCACTTTCTTTTTCCCTGTGACAGGTAATTTTACTTCTTGCGCAATAGTTCCGCCGTCCTTCACAATCCGCCGGTTGATTTCCTCCTGAGACATCTCGCTCATTTCTCGCACATCTGTTCTAGTCTCCATCTTACTTCCTTTCTCCACTCCTGACGGTTGCCATTGCTGTCGCTCTGTACGCAGGTAGGGCGGCAACTCCTTTGTCATTAATGCCTTACCTCACAGCGCTATCCTCTCGGTGCGCCCGACACAAAGCGGTGCTCGATATTCCACGCTGTCAGTGTCCTCCTGAATGGTGAGCTCAATCCTTGCCGGGCTGCCGAAACGCTTGCTCATGTGGACGGTGGTTATCTGAGCATCGTCAGGAAAGAGATAGCCATTGCAGGCGTCTCCCAGCGTTTTGAAAAAGTTGTCGAGGTCGGGCTTCTGCACCGGCATGGTTACCTTCTTTGGCAGGCTGGCAGGCCGTTCGCGGTAAAAGACAGCCGTTAGCACGAGCGGCACCTTCGCTTCAAAACGCTTGTATTTGATTATCTCGGTGCGGATAAGGGCTTGAATCATCTCCTCGGAGTTGCGCGTCTTTTTGTGGCGTGTAGCTGCCGACTTGCCGCCCCGGACGAAGAAGCGGGTCTGCCTTTGGCAACGGGAGCGGTCATAATCACCGCATGAATTTCGCTCACTCTTTCTCTCCTTTCCAGTGCTGTAACACACGCCGGGATAATATCAGGATTACGGGCGATGGCTGGTTTCCAGGCGGCGTTATCCGATTTCACTTTCCCTCCAGTAGTACCATTCCAAACTTCGCCGCTATCTCGGCTTCCATCCGTCGGCTGATTCGCCAGTACCCTTTCCTGTCGCAACTGTTCTAGCTTCAGGTTGCCGGCCAGCGCTTTGGCTGCCAGTCTCTTACGGTTTCTGGGTTTCTGATGTGAAGTCTTTGGCATCATTTTCCCTCCAACAGTTTCAGGATGGCGTCAATTTCAGCAGGGCATAATAGTCCACCCTGACAGAAGCAATCACTATCCGTTCTGAAACGATGGGGGTCACATTTATCACAATTCTCAGATTGTATATTTAGCAACTTCTCCCTCTATCTCAGGACTGTGAAGTTTGGTCCTTAAGTGCAACTAGCATAGCTTCAGCACCTGCCTCGTATTCCCTGTCATGGTTTCCTTTGCGGTAATCAGTATCGAGCTTTGAATCGTAGGCTTTGCCTCTCCATCCTTCAGGTCGCCAGCTGTCCGTCAGCAACACAGACTCAGGCTCAGGAACGGGGACACAGGCGGGACAATCACCACATGGCTTATAGCAACAACTCTCATGATATTCGTGTTCTTCGTTATGACCTCCAACACAGCAATTACACTCGCAAGCTTTCGGACAAATCATCTTCATAGCCGCCTTATTTTCTATCCTCAAATGGACAACCAATGATTGGTGCCTGTACCTCTTTCTTCAGGGCTCGATACTCAGGAATATCTACCAATTTTCGCGGTGTCTCTCTAATACAAGGATGCAATGCGACAATAGGTAATATCTCAATTTTTTTGAATATCTCGGTGGTAACCTTCTTGCGCTCTGCCTCTGCGGCAACCCGACTAATGTCATTCACGAAAGAGAGGAAATCTGGATTACTGAGTAGTTCACGCATTTCTCTTGGAATAGGCTTCATGTCGGCTTCAGTTTTCTTAGCCATTCTTCTCCTCCTTCTTAAGGATTAAGTCTTATAATTTCTTTTAATGTCTGTTTTTCTTGGCAAAAGGTCAATTTTTCTTCATACTCCTGGATTATTGCAGCAACTTCTTCAGGACTTTTCCAGCCTGCCTCTTCGAGCTTCTTGCGTTCATCGGCACGGATTTCTGATTCTGTGAGTTTTGGTCTGAATCGTTGGCAACGTCTGCTATATTCCGTTGCCTCAGAACAGAAGGCGCAAAAATAGCATCCTTCGCACGTATTACCCATTATCATTTCTCCACAATTTGATGTGGGCAAATAATTTTGGCGAATCCCCTTGCGGTTGCACCTTTCCCCTGCCGTTCCTGGCAAGCTATGGTGTCCTTAAACTTGCCCTTCCAAAAGTCACATGAGGCACAAGCCTGCCCAATGGGAATTATGGTGTCATGCCTGAGTTCTCCAAACATGAGGTAATCAATATTAGTGTCAGATTCATTTAATGCCTGAGTGACCTGATTGACCTGACCATCAGATACTTCCACTGTACCTCGTTGTGAGAGTTCCTTAGCTAATTCGTCTAACATTCACTTCACCTCCTGACCTAATTTGAGACATAGCACAATACTATCCGGTATAATCCGAAAATTATCCGTGAAAGGTCTTTGCATCCCCGTATTCCAGTCCTCTGTGTCCCTTATCTCACTAGGGTATCTATCCAGTAAATCCCCAATCTTCTTGCGCTCTTTGATTGCCTCGTCAGCACGAATAGCATCTGCATCCTCTTTTGTCAGTCTGCCAGAGCAAATATTAGGAGTCTCCTTGCGGTCTCTACACCCCTTGCGTATGCAATCTGCACAGGAGTTTGTCAGTTCATCATTTTTAGGCATCATTCTTTCCTTTCTGTCATGGCGATAGGGTTTTCGTCATCCTGTAATTCTCTGCCATCAAGAATCTCATCCAATCTCCTGTGGTCATCGTGATTCAGGCGGTATTGGTCGAAGCTGCATACGAGGTAGCGGGACATGAGGAATTGCTTGACATTGTGCTTGATGCGTTCTTTCTCGCTGTTAATCTCTGGCATACTTCCTCCTTTTTACTGACTTTTCCTTTTCATTTGGTCTCTTAATTTCACACAGATTTTACATTGCCTGCCGATGAATTCCTTTCTCCAACCCTCGCCCTCGCGTGCGTTTTTATTGACAGAAAAAACTGGCGGCGCGGAATAACTCAAGAGCTGTCATTGAGCACTACTCCTATTGCCTTTAATTCGGCAATGGCCTGTGTCCGGTTGAAATCGTTTGCAACACTGATTTTCCCGGAGGCAATATCCTTAACGAAACCAACTCGTCTCCCCGAAGGCAAAACGTCATTATCTTTTAATTTCGTAACCGAAAAAGAAGGAGTTTCAGTCCCACTTGCTTGCAAGGGGGATTTAGGGGGTTTTTCTCTATTCTCTATCTCATTCTCGGATGTGACGGTCACGTGACATCCTTCTCTATTCTCTATCTCGTGTGTGACATCGTGTGACAATCCTGTGACTGTCACGTGACGCTTTGCCTCGTGCAAAGCTAAACGATGCTTCTGTTGCCTCAATTTGGCACTCTCCCTTATCGACTGCAAGGCTTCCAAATTCTGATGTTTTTCAAAATTCGGGAGAAAAATATTTCCATTTATCCACTGAATCATGTGAAATTTCTCGAAAACTGTCAGTGCCATTTTCACGGTACTGAGCTTCCGGTTGAACAGCGTTGCCAGTTGTTCCGGCGTGTAAGGAATATCTTCGGCAATATAGATATACCCACCGGCGTTGGTTTTTCCTGCTTGACACAAAAGCTTTGTCCAAATGACAAGGACGGCATCGCCCTCAGACATGGCTTCGATAAGGCGAATCTTCTCGTCATCGAACATATCCGTTGTCAACTTAATCCATTCAACTTCCGGCATTCTCTCCCCCTGTCATATCATCGCGGTCTGTCTATTGCGCTCGATAATAACTGCCGTGCGTACATCCATGACATACTGACTCAATCGCCGTACTGTCAGTTCGCAATATTCCTCTTTAATTTCAATGCCAATAGATTGTCGGCTGAGCGTCTTGGCCGCTAGCAGCGTGGTACCGCTCCCCATGAATGGGTCAATCACCTGTCTATCGCTGAATTGATGTACCAACCACATAACATGTTGCAATCGGCGAGCACAAGGATGCGGCAGCCCGTCAGGTGCGGTTAATTCCTTTTTGTGATAATTGCCTGCCGTATGTCTATGAAATATCCTGTCTGACCTCAGGTCGTGCATTTGCCTCCCATCACTTGGCGGCCACTGATGTAATCAGGCGGGCAGCCGAAAGCGTAAGCCACATCTCCCGTAAATAATAGTCGGCCTTTATAAGATGGCCTCACATAATCTAACCAGCAGACACGTAGAAATGGCCATCGGGACGGAATGCCTGAGAGAAAACGAGGGTCACTATCACAACCTAGTTGGACGACAAGGCGCTGCATGTCAGCGGGGATGGCCTGGCACATTTCCGCAAATAGTTCATAAGGTCGCTCATGACCATCTAATTGAGCTGATGCGTTTGGCCATACTGGGTCAGTAATAATCGTTTCACCCTCGAGTCGGGTAATATCTCCCGACAATCCCCGCAGTAAATTGTGTTCCATTCATCTTGAAAGTAGGGTTTAATCATGTCCATCCTGCCAGTAGGTCATCGGTTCGCCTCAAAGAACGCTCTTGCAAAGCCTGACGGAGTTATGCTACGAAGTTCGGAACGGTTAGCGCCCGGAGGCAATTTGTGAATCCAGTCGGGCGGCAGGAAATGGGGGTTGTCTACTATGCCCTCGTGACCAGAGGCACTACCACCCACCCATTTGCCAACGGGTGTAACGGGAGCCTTGATGGGCGGGTTATGTTTTCCCCAGATGCACGTCCGCTTTGTCCAGGGGTCGCCATATTCGTAGGGCTGGAAAGTATACTCGTATTTGCCGATATAGCGAGGCAATCTACCCACGGGGTTTTCGAGCGCCCAGAATTGCGGTTTACATTGGTCAATAATGCGGAGGCGCGCAGCGACAACTGATAATGCCAAAAGTAAACCTCTTGTCCTGTCCTTTTCAACCCACCAACGCACGCCGCTGATGCAGAAGTCCGTGCAGGGAGGCGCTGCCAGTATCCCGTAGACATGCTTCGGTGGCTGATAATACCGCACATCATATTCAGGCAGCGTAACCAGCCGCACATCGTAGCCCGCCTCTTTGTAAGGCCGTGACCATGCTCCCGTACCACCGCACAGGTCGAGGATTATCTTCTCGCTGTCCTGTAAACACTTACTCAAATCTAGTTACCTTTACGTATCCCAATTAGGTATTTCCACGTATTCCATACGCTCAAAAAATGTGAAATGATAACATTAGAGTGATTGCACCTATCGGTAGGAGGACAAAAATAATAACCAGTCCTGCCAGTGTTGCCAGAGCACCGCACGTCTCAGAGTGGGTGACCAGCCCGCTCCGGGATGTGGTGCTAATATCGAGCTTATTTTTGTGGTGTGAAGTGATTACGTCTGGCATTTTCGGTCACGGCCTCCTTCTTTCCTTACGTACCGATTTTGACCTGTTAATTTAGCCCCACGAAGGGGCTATGGGATGGGGCTGGCTGAGACACTTCGCATTCAGTCAGTTAAACTTTTATTGTCACCCCATCCCCTTGTTGCCAGCCAGTGCTGGTATCCACACTATCAGTTTGCTACCAATTTACCACTGATACCTTTCGGGTGGCTGGCTTGCTGGCTCGGTGATTCTCGCCTTGCATTTTATAACGTGCAGTTAAGCACGCACCGATAGTTTCCCTACTTCTCACGTTGCAGGTAGGACACCAGCAAATTTGATTGTTAAAGCCTCCTTTCAGGCGATGTATACCGGGACTCCAACTATCCCCTCGACTGTCTTTTTGAAGTAATCGGCATCTGAGTTACCGTCCGATAAGTGCAAAAGATACACGCTCTGTAATTTGCTCATATCGTTCGCCTTCAAGAAATTGACCAGAGTTTCCAGTGATAGATGCGAGCCCATAACCCTTGCCTTCTGCTCGAGCGGAATTGCATTGCTGGCAACGCTGGCCCGGATGAGGTCGAGCGAATAGTTACACTCAACCATGAGACACGTAACGCCCTTGAAGTGGTAATGCAGAAGTTCCGTGTCGGTGGCATAGAGCACCTTTTCGATGCCATCGAAAAGTACGAATCCGAGAGGCTCATCGCAGTCATGGACAGTGTCGAACGGGAGAATCGCCCATTCTTTACCGATAACGAATTGTGCGAGTGAGCGGATGGTATGTAGCCGATGCCCGGAGAGATGTGCTTCTTTTGCTGTGCCTTCGGACGTGTAGACATCGATGCCCGCTTTCATGACGTCCTGGGCGGCCTTAGAATGGTCAGCGTGGGCGTGGCTAATAAGGCAACCTGCCAGGGAACTCGTCTTGAATTCCAGCTTCTTGCGGATTTCCGAGAAGGGGATACCAGCCTCGATGAGTAATGAGGAACTATCACTAGAAATCAAATAGCAGTTGCCTTTACTCCCCGATGCCAGCACCTTTATCTCCATAACCTTCTTACCTCGTTTCTCGATTTAATCGAGGGCAGGAGCTCGTCGAGCTAACCCACTCCTGCCACTCTCAAAAAGGGGAAATACATGCCCCGAAGGGCTTAATTAAAAGGGACGCACATGACTCTCTTCTTTCTTCTTTCCGGTGAAACAGGCAGCACATTTCCAATCGCCGTGTTCATCCTGGGAAATATCACCCTCAGTCGTCCCACAGACGCAGCACTTCTTCGGCTTGTCGGACTTCTTCTCCATGGGCTTCTCTTCCGTGACAACCGTGGCTTCCACGTCAATGATTTCGCCGGTATTAGCATCGGCGGCAATGTCGGCAGCGACCTCGGCCTCGCTCGCCTCTTCGTCCGTGCGCTTGATGAACTTCAGCAAATTCTTGTCGCTGGACGCATTGATAAGGGCTTTGCAGGCCCGGTTGATGATAGTGCGCCGGGCCATCTCGTCGGGGAAGTCCTTTTGCACATCGTCGCTGTGCATCCGGGACTTCGACCATGACTTCTGGATTTGCGCCCATGTCATGATGTCAACGTACTTTTCCTTGTTTGCCGTGGGTTCAAATTCCACGATGCAGTATGCCGCAACTATCTTGTCTGGGTTGATGTTCTCCAACTTCTGTACATGCTTCGTGATTTTGCGCCGGCTGCCGATAATCTCGTACTCGAACTTATCGCCCTGATAGACGACTTCCGCGACAATATCCCTGGCATTGGCGACGCGCTGACAGACGGCCATCGTGCCAAAGTACGAGCGCATACAGGCGAGCTTGTTGGCATAGACGATGAAATAGCACTGGTCTTTGTCCGGGTTGAGTCCCTGCACGGCCATAGAGAGCAGAGCATTGGCAATACTGTTCTGCGTGCAGACGTCCAGCGCAGGCCGCTTGTCCTTGTCCAGGGTCTCTTGCAGAATCAACCAGGCTGACTTCATGGCGTTCTCGACAGAGTAATCAGTTGGCAAAGCAATCTGCTTGTTGTCTTGCCATGTCCTGACCTTACCGGCAACGAGGTCAACGACTGTTTGTTTTGTGGTTGCAACCGCGGTAGTCTTTTCTTTTGTTTCTGTTTCTGTTCCTGGCATTTAATTCCTCCTCTTTATTTTCGCTAACTAAAAATCAAATCCGTGTTCTTCTCGGCACATTGCTGCATAATGTCGGCTAATTTTGTTGCCATGTATTTGTCATAACTATCGTAAGGCCACGTGGCGATAAGTTCTCGCAGGCGTGGTTCAATAGTTTTGCATTGACCAGGGGAAAGCTCGCCGTCACAATCAGAATGATTCAGCAAGGGCACAATCGTATCGTTCACCGTATCCCATGCTTTCTTACCACCAAAACCCCACATATCATCAAGATTGATGCCAATTTCGCGAGCTAATTTCCGGCGAAAATCATTAAAACCATTAAAAGACCAGTGAGCGCTAATCTTTCCCTGTCTAAAGTCAATTCCCATTATTTGACCTCTGCTAATTCCTGTGTTTCGATTCTGAGTACCTTGTCGCTGGCACTGACGTACAACCTGATTTGCTGACCTTTGGTGGGCAGAAGTTTGACAACCGCCTCGGCATTGTCTACGAATATTGGCGCGGTGACCTTGTAGTGCTCTGCCAGCGTGTTAATCAGGTCTAATCCGATGTTAATTTGCATGGAGTTATTGAGCGAGTTGTACGGGATTCCGTTGCAACAGACCTCGCAACAAGGCTCTATTCCACCGTTCACGAGAGTTTCAAACAACTTGAACCGGGCAAGAGTGAACTTGGAATTGATTCTTTCTGTGAGATCCGCACTTTGGTTTTGACAAATTCCTCAGTGAGATAGAGATTCTTTTCGAGTTCCTCGAATTCGGTGGCCAGCTTCTTTTCCTGGGCTTTCAGTTCTTCGATGCGAGCAAGGCCGCACTCACGCTGCTTGGTTTGAGTCAGGGAATGTTCCAGTTTGATAATAAGGTCGAAGAGATAGTTGATTTCGTTGTCGAGGGTTAACAGTGCTTCTTTGTTGCCAGTGCCAAGCTCGGCAATGGCGGCTTCCAGTTGCGCTTTCTGTTTTTGCAGCTCCTGTAATTCTTCCGGGAAAGTATCATCATGCTGATTGAGTCTGGTATCGAGTTCCGCGACCTGCTTCGCCAATGGTGGGAGTTTCGCTTTCAAATCGGCTATCTCTTTGCTCAGGCGCCCGTTGTTAGCAATAAGCGCTTCCTTGCGGGATTTCGCCTCCTGCCCGTTGTGGACGATGTTTTCCAGGTCGTTCGCTTTCTCTTGGTTGAACACGGCACGGGCTTTCTCGCGGGCCGCTGCAACTTCTGCTTCCGGCAGAGGACGATTGCACGCCGGGCAAACATTGGCTACCAAGCATTCCGTGCTCGCGGGCAAAGGTGAGGTCGTAGCGGTTGCGCAGAGCATCCATCTCTGTGTCGAGTTTGACTATGATGTCATTGCCGAGTCCAATATCTAATTCATCGTTGTGGATTTGCTTACGGATGCTATCGGCTTCGCTCACGACGTTGCCTAATTCAGTTTTGAGCTTTTGCCGGGCTTCATACGCCGTCTGAGAGCGGGCATTCTCCACTGTCTGGATTTCCAACTTGACGGATTCGAGTTGCTTCTTCTTCTCGACGACACCGCCGCCATTCTGGACTAACAGGCGTTCCTGCTCCTTGGCCTTCTTCTGCTGAGAAAGATCATCAATCTCCGTGGCAATTTGCACGGCATCGGTATGGTCGGCAGCCGGAAGAGAACGGCTGACTTCGTCAATGCGGACCGGCAGTTGTTCCAATTCTTTGTTAATCATCGTGCGCTTTGCCGTAATAATCTTGCGGTAATCGTCCAGAGAGTAACTCCTTAACAGCATCGGTAGCGTAGCAAGACGAACGTCAGAGGCAATAACCTGAGCATCGGTAATATCGCCACACACCGATAGCAAGATTTCGCGGCGCTTGGTCCAGTGCAGCTGCTCATTGAAATATTTCACGCCCGACAGCAACTTGAACGTGTCCTGAGAAATAAGCGCGGACACGCGGGCATCGAAATCGCGTTTATTCGCCGGTACGTCATTCATGAAGTACTGCGTTTCATGTCCGGTAAACTCTGCCTTGCTACTTCCCCGTTTTTTAGTCCAATTTTCCCTGAGAGTCCGGCGAAGTTTTATAATATTGCCATTAATGTCGAGAGCAACTTCCGCGCCGTGCTCTAACCCCGGATAAGGCGTTCCTGTTTCATCAAGAGTCTTCATCTCGAAATCCGTTTGCCCTTGGCTGTCAGTGCCAAAAAGACAGTACGTAAAACCATCGTATAACGAGGTCTTACCAGAGGCGTTCTCACCAAACACAGATGTATCTTGTCCGTTTGGTTCAAAGGTATAATCTCTAAATGCCTTGAAGTTTTCTAAATGTAGTAAGACCAGCTTCATATTCCCCTCTCTTTCTCATGGCGAACCACGTCCGTAACCAGAACTTGAGACCAGACGGCTTCGTTTTGACCTGAAATGCTCGACGGTTGTATACTGAATTTGGATTCAATGTTTTAACCCCTTTCCGGTGAGCTACCTGCTGATAACAAGCAGCTCACCTTTTTCTTTCTCTCGTTCAGTAGCGCAATTTGCCCTTTGACTGTATTGGCAGGCGTCCATTCCTTCCTTTCAGCAATTTCGTTCTCACGGGCTTCTTGCACTATTCGACTCTTGATTTCATCCAGCGTTTCCTGATGGGGACGGCCACCCATGCGCCCCATGCGCTGGAAATATTCCACGCCGTATTTCTGCAAGCGGGCTTGACCGCTGCACTTACCGGCAAGAGAACGCTGCTCGGTTTTAGTCATTCTTGGCATTTATACTCACTCCAAGTTTATGTAGATAATTGATGACTGGTACTGTAAGATTGGGAAACACGTTCATGATTTTCCCAAGCAAGGGCGCATCTAATTCGCGCTCTCCCCTGAGTACCAGATACCATTTCGCTCGTGATATACCAACCTGTTTGGCAAATTCTGTCTCAGTCCAGCCTTTGTTCTTTTTTTCGCTTTCAATCAGAGTTATTAGGTCTTTGCTTGTTACGTCTGTTGACATATCGCCTCATAATGTATAATATCATTACTCTTGTCGGATACGATTGTAACATGCTAAATGTATGCTGTCAATACCTTTTTACGTAATTATTGTAACAATTGACTATGATAAAGGAGGTGTTACAATGTTAGACATTGCAATGTCTATAAGTTTTGGAGATAAACTGAAGCAATTAAGAGAGGCGCGAGGATTGACTCAGAATCGGCTCGCGGAACTTTCCGGCGTCGAAAGAAGTTACATTACGTTACTTGAAAGCCGGGAACGGAAAGGGCGCATTTCGTTAGAAACAGCGGTTGCGTTGGCCCGGGCACTACAAATTCCAGTCGAAGATTTATGCAGTGGAGACATGATTGACCTTCCGCGCAAGACTCCCGGTGACATCATGCAAGAGTTGGAACTATCGTTGGCGGCGATGGAACTAATTAAGATTCCTCTCCATGGTACTGTCCCCGCCGGTACACCTTTTCCCGAAGAACAAGAAACCGGGGAATATGTAGACGTTCCAAAGGAATTTCTCAAAGATGTTCCGAATCCACAAAAGGTTTATGGTCTGAAGGTGAGCGGTGACAGTTTGATGGGGGATGGTATTTTGCCAGGGTTTACGGTTGTCATTGAACCCAACATAGATATAATAGACGGCAAGATTTACGTTGTGCGGTTGGGGAACGAAGTTTGTATCCGTCACGTGTTTAAGAAGGATGACCATTTGAGACTGAAATCGTCCAACGGCAAATATCAGGATTTATCCGTCAAAGATATTGAGATTCTAGGTAGGGTGGTAGCATCAGGTAGGTGGCAGAAACATTAGGAGGTTGCTGTGTTGGTTGTATTGGTGGTCATCCTCATCGCTATGGCCGTCCCGGTGGCCTGTGTCCTCGTAATCCGCATGAGCAAGCGCTACTCCAATGCTAAGAAACAGGCTGTCAAAATCCTCTCAGGAGAATCCGTCAGCGAAAAGACGCTGAAATATACTCTCGACGTCTTATCTACCCATAGCAACTCCATGAAAGATGAGGAGGGCAAACGCCTCTACTCGAAATTATCAGATTACGCCGACAATATACAAAAAGTTAAGGTAGCCAGTTTGAAGTAGTCGAACATTAAGAGAGGAGAAATATGAAGCGAATCGTTTTAGTGCTCGTTCTCCTAGCAATCACGGGTTGCTCTGCAAGTCCTGCGTCAAATCAAACTCCAAAATATACTGCGTCCCCGCAACTACAAAGTCAAAGGATAGACTACATTAAGAACAGTATCAGTAATGGCGTTTTCATGAAAGTGGTTCCCGATAGCCAATATCCGCAACTATGGGTAGGCACTTCCTTTTATCTGCAAACCTTTGACGATAAAGCGAAAATCGTAAACCCCGTGTGGGCTTATTACGCATCGAATAATGCCAACAGCGTCGTTTTGTACTTGTATGACGGATATAGCGGTAAAGAGATAGGTAAATTCGGTGATATTTACGGTGGACTCCAATTAGATTAGAAAGCGAGGCATGACGTTCTGCCGTCAGGTTGTGCGTTGACTCGTGCTGATAAGACTGGGGTCTTTGGTTCGAATCCAAAATGGCCCACCAAAGCCAAAAACAGGCACAAAACGGCAGGCGTCCAACAAAAGAATATGTATGTAGACTCCAGTCCTCGTGTTTTTGCACAGGTACAAATAGGCATAATTGCAGACCCCAGTCCTACGAAATTTGACCTGAGTTCATACCTGAAATATTACCTGATTTCATGCAAGGTAGACAATAAATCACCCGCCACGATTGCGACTTACGAAATGCGGCTAGGGGCGTTTGTCCGGTTCGCAGAGAGAAATGGATTTTCCCACCGCGGACCAACTCACCGGTAATGGCGTAAGAATGTTTCTGCTTTCGCTCAATGATAAGCATTTACAGCCATCAACCATCCATGCTTACCACCGGGCAATGCGTACCTGGTTCACTTGGCTCGTCAATGAAGGCCTCCTGGATAAGAGTCCCATGGCGAATATCAAGGCGCCCCGGTACCGAAGAAGATACCGCATCCCTTCAGCAACGAGGACTTGCAGAACCTTCTTGTACTAACGTCTGGACACCATTTCGCCGACATCCGCAACAGAGCAATCATCCTCATGTTTCTGGATACCGGTCTCCGGATCAATGAACTCCTCAACATCAAATTGACCGACATCAGCACCGATTACGACATCATCCGGGTATTTGGCAAAGGTAGCAAAGAGCGGGTAGTATCTCTGGGAAAAGTCGCACGGAAAGCCCTGTTGAAATATCTCATGTTGCGTAAGGATAATTATCCGGTGATGTGGGTTAGCGAAGAACAACGGCCATTACAGAGAGACGGGCTCAGGGCAATGATACGGCATCTCTGCGAGCGAGCACAGATTACCGATGCGAAACATGGCGCCCATACTTTTAGACACACTTTTGCGACAAACTCAATCCGCAATGGCACGAACATCTTTTTCGTTCAATCACTCCTGGGACATTCAACCCTTGAAATGACGAAACGCTATGCCGGATTTATTAATTCTGAAGAGGCCATTAAAAAACACTCTGAGTTCAGTCCGGCGGATAGACTGGGATTGAAATAATTATGGGAGATGACTAGCCACCAGTCCTAAAGGTTATATACTTGATACCACCAAAAAGCGGGCTGGTTTTTAAGCCAGCCCATACGCAGAAAGGAGGAGGATGCAATGCAGAGCCAGTACTCCGTATTGCTAATATATTGTTAGTAGTAATATGTTAGGCAGGTGGTTTGGGTGCTGCAGGGGTTGCCGGCGTGGTAGTTTTACTCTCTGTGAATCCGTACCATGCCAGACAACCAAAGAGAATGACGTAGAACATGGAATCTATTACTAAATTCGGATTCACCATAATCCTGTAGACGACTTGAAACAGATAGACGCAGACTATTAACAAGGTGATTGCTGCTTTTACTCTTTTGTTCATTTAGACCTCCTCTAAAATTGACTTCACTACGATGCCCTAAAATGCCCCCAGACTGCGCTAGGGGCTAAAATAAGGGCATTGATTTTTCTGCGGGAATTTTACGAAAGCAAGGCAACAGGGCAACCTTGCCCAATAAGTCTATCCGCGGCGGGCTAAAAGCCAGCTCCACCAACCCCACGGATTCACCAGAATGAAGACCAGCAAGACTGTAGCGAAAATGCAGAAGGCGACGAAATACTCCCGGATGTCCTGATAACACGTGTCTTTGATCTGGACGTACTCACGCACCTGGTAAATATTGTACTCAACAAAAATAATGCCGGAGATTATCGGTAAGAGTACCGCGAAGATAAGTGTGAGAAATGCCGCCCAAGTATGCGCTGGCTTGGAAATGACCAGGTAGATTTCGTACAGTGTTCGATTACCTTCCTGGTCATCTGTGTAATATCTTTGTCAAAAAAATCAAGATTCATGGTTCACCACAATAGGTTGCCGGGAGGAGTTGTATCTCCCGCCTGTCCAATCGTAATCGCTCGTATGGTGCTGGCATGTGGGATGCCGGCATACTGCCATATATCCGTAATGCGGGTATTATTCTGTGGTTCATAAAATATCATCTGCCCGTTCGGCAGGTCGAAAGCAACCACCATGTGCGCAGGTGACATTTTCGCTATCGTTCCATTAGGGCTCAAGACGTCATGGTAATCGATTTCCACCATACGGGCGGAAAAGTCCGCTTTAGTAGCATCCTCGACCACGCCCTGCGAGAAGTTCATGCAGTTGAAATTCTGCGCATCATATTTGTGGGTATGCGTTGCGTCACTCTCCAGGAATTGTTCAATTCTGGTAATATAGTCCTGGCAAGTGCCTAACCGATAGCCAAATTCATAAC
This sequence comes from Nitrososphaeria archaeon, assembly GCA_963752255.1. Classification (GTDB taxonomy): domain Archaea; phylum Thermoproteota; class Nitrososphaeria; order JACIWG01; family JACIWG01; genus JBEKIG01. The sequence continues at coordinate 29,161 of CAVVXT010000003.1, forward strand.
CTGCGGCAAACTCTGCAAGGTACGGATTATCAGAAGGAGAAGAAACGTCATCACCGGCGTTGGCGTTGGGAAACGAGGGAAAAACAGAAAAACATATAGCGGCTAATGCCACGAGGATTAACTTCTTCACATTTTGTTTTGGACGCCCGCTAGAAGTCACATTTATGATAGCACTATTGTCAAGAGTTATTTCCCGCTAAAGTACTTGAATAGTCCGATAATAATGCCCGCTATTGCAGCACCTGCTCCGCCGCCTGTTGCCAGCGTGCTGGCACGACTCGTGGGGCACGCTCTGCCACAGTTCACCTTGATGTCGTAGATTTCGCCCGCCAGAAACGTGAGTTTGTCGTCTGGTTGCAACGACTTGAACTTTTCCGTGTATTCCATTTTGTCGAGCATTTCAGAGGCCATGGGCAGGGTCCTCACTTTCGAGATTAGAAATTCCACTCCATCATACCGGCGGAAACATAAAATGTCGACTCCCGTGCTATTCGTCTGCACGAGTCCGGCGCCAAAGGGAGCAGCAGATACCCCTGATGTTGGCAGATTGTTTGTTTTGTCCGCTTTGGCTGATGTACCTACCCACGTATGGAGATAACCGCTGACTAATTGTTGCCTTGATAAGATAACCATTATTAGCGGACAAATTAGTTGACAGGCTAAGACTGGACTTATTCGCACCATCCGCAGAGACGGCATAGAGAGCACCATTTATAACCTGAATCCCGAAATAGTTGTAAGACGATGCGCCATCAGCCTCTTGTGTCGGATAACCGACCTGAAACGATGCAGTGTTACTCGCCACGCTGGACAGAGAAATATAAATAATATATGACGGGTGTTTAGCACCTAATGCCAGCGGATAGAACGCATTGCTAGGTGGAGATGCATAGGCGTACTGTGCATTGGTTGTCGTTGCCAACGATACCTGTCCGCCTACGAGTGTTGCTGTACCACCGGAGAGAGATGTGGAAAGACCAGACCACCAAATAGGAAAGCGCATCGCACCGAGAATAGAACTACTGGGAATATTGAACGTGGCATCGGCATAACTTTTGGCATCATCATACTGGGTTTCGAGGTTATTTAATGCTGCCGCCGTGATGGGAGTTCCGCCTCCTGCACCCGGAAGCCATAGTCCAGAGTAGTTTTTAACGTAGGGATAGGTCATATGCCTCCTCTTACGAAACTAATTGTGCGATAATATCCTTCAAGTCAAAATTAATCGAAAATAGTGCTGTTTTTACTTTGGCGTAGGTAAAGCGGCATACCATGATTCCGCTGTTAGCCGTGATAGTTGCCGCAGCACCCGCAAAAAAAGCGACTTCGGCAATCGTTACTCCGGCGGCATCGGTCGGAGAGAGATACTGAATCGTATCAAGAATCCCGGCAGTGCCGGGAGTAAATGACGTAATCGCCTTGCGCCCAACTTCGGCGTTAAGTTGCGTTAGAGTATTCGGTGAGGGATTCACTGTGCCGTCCGTGCCCCATGCCATGTATTTGATTTGCCCGTCCGAAATATTTTAGCAAAGAGTTTGATTCCACTTATCATGTCGGATAGAATTCCCTTGTGTATGGAAGGCTCTTCCAGATATTCCCAGTCCTCGCTTTTATTAATACTGAACTTGGTTACTTTAGCTGCCCCCTCTATTGAGTTTGTATATTCAACTTCACATCCAAAGGCGATTGGCATGTAACCGCCGCTTAGAGAAAATTTCACCAAATCGATATCGTATCTCCTTAGATATTCTTTGTGGCGGTTGTAGATTGCTTCCCCTCTAAGGTCGTCTATCGGAAAGTGTCTCCAAAAGCTAACTGGTATTTCATCCATAACTTCTCCGCTTTTCAGCATTTCTATTTTTTCAAATTTAGAAGTCAAATCGATTCTCTCCAATTTGGATACAACCGGTTAAGTTATAAGAATTTTTAAGATCCATTCTAAACTCGAAAGGTATTTTCGTTCAGTTCACTGAACTGCTATAATTGAAGAATGATATTTTAGCTGAACATCGTAAAATAATTTTATCGGAACTTTAACTAAAGGAATTGGTAGGAGAGCTCAGATGGATTTGATGGGTGAATAACAAGAACGAACGGTTTACCACCGTAAAAGTGAGTGGAACTAACGGTTATAACTTTCCCACTATGTTCAAAGAAAGGTTCAAAAAGGGATTTATTGGGCTCATGGCTTCGTATTATTCTTTTTACAGCAAGTCTCTTACAGACGTCATCTGTAACATCTTCTCCAAAAAAGATTCCTACGCCTCTGCTATTGGGTCGCTCCCCTTTTCCTTCAAAGGGATCTGACCAAAGTATATCGGTTTCAATCTCCTTTGAAGTCTTCTTTAGAGACTCTATACTAATAATTTTATTAGATACACCTCCATGTACGAAAAGGTTTTCTCCTGGCAAAAGGGCTGATAAATACAGCTTTCTTAGGAAAGGTTGAAGTGTGGTTAGAAAATATTTTTGCCAATCATGTCTTTTTCTTTCCGCTTCACTTATTAGATCACATGGATAGAAGAGAGGTTTACCATCGTACGAATAATCTTCATGATTTCCCTTTAAAACGATAACACTTTGAGGATTACTGTTTTTGAGAGAGTTGATTGCATCTATTACTTCGATTCCGTTTGGGCCTCGATCCGCATAATCCCCCAAGAAAATAATTGCGTCTTTTGAAGGCTCGAATATTCTGAGAAGGGAATTAATTACTTCAATATCACCATGAACATCGCCGACCACCATCAGTTTATTTAACCTTCTAAATCGGAACTGATCCAGCTTAAACAAGTTATTTTCACAGGTATCATTCTTTATCTTAGAAACCATTATTTCGGCGTTAGCAGAATAGAGAATTTAAAGATATCATGTAAGTTGCATAGATTGTTAAAAAACAAAATAGAAATGCTGGGCATCTTTGAGAAACCTTTAAGAGCCTAATTACCATCATAACAAATGATTAAATGTTCTTTCGGCAAATAAAATACTTCAGCGACAACTTTTCTTATGTCATCGCAGACGAGGAAGTAAGAGAATCAGTGGTCGTTGATCCAAGTTTTAACTTTGATGCCATAAAAAAGTTGCTTCAGGAATACAATTTAAAGGTCACATTTGTGATTAATACACACTACCATAGCGACCATACAGCTGACAATAATAAATTTAAAACAGTATACACTGCAAAGATAGTCGCACATAAAATATCGCCTATTGAAAAAGATATCGGAGTCGAAGAGAGTGATACCATAAAAGTTGGTAAAGACTCTATTAAGGTGATTCATACACCTGGTCATACGCCTGACAGCATATGTCTATTATGTAACACCAAATTACTTACAGGTGACACACTTTTTGTAGGAGAATGCGGTAGAACAGATCTGCCAGGAGGAAGCTCTAAAGACATGTACTTTAGTCTATTTAATAAACTAATGAAACTCGACGATAATATTGAAGTATATCCTGGTCATGATTATGGAAGGTCTACGAGTTCAACGATTGGTAGTGAGAGAATTACAAACTATGTGCTTAAGAAAAGATCCCTTGAAGAATTCATAGAGTTTATGAGGCAACCTTAAAATTCAAGATAGGTATAATCTATTGAAAAATCATCTGGTGTGATGAAGATTTAATTTAAAGTTGATTTGTTCTTTAAATATATTCAAATATTTTGTTCTTAAGATCTTGGTAGGCTTCGGGTTTAAGTGGTAAAGATGGCTTCCGTGGGATACCTGCAGGCTGACCTAGAATGTTTAAAGCTGCTTTTATAGAACTAATCTGATTGTACTTTTTGACCAGTAAATCTGTTAACAAAACTGCTTTTAACTGCAGTTTCTTAGCTTCCTCATGGTCTTTCTTGAGGAACGCCCTATAGATATCTGAGCAGAGCTTTGGTGCGACATTGGCGATGGCGACAATTCCACCAGATGCACCCATTTCTAGTGCGGGAAGTATCATATCTCCTGTGCCTGCGAAAATAGATACTCTATCGCCCACATGCGCTATGAGTTCTGAAATTCGCCCGATAAGTCCACTTGAATCTTTTATTCCAATTATCTGGTTATATTCTTTTACAAGATTTCGTATGACGCTTATACTCATATTATAGTTTGTAAACTTTGGGACGTTATACAATATGATGGGCATGTCAACTGCATCGAGCACTGCCTTAAAGTGGTTGAAAAGTTCATCATCATTTGGTATAAAGTAATATGGTGTAACAATTAGAGCGGCATCTGCGCCAGCATCCTTTGCATCTTTTGTAAGGGCAATCGTCTCACGAGTGCTGGCCGAGCCTGTACCCGCTATAACAGGTATTCGATTCTTCACTTCGTTAAGAACGATTTCTAGTACTTTCCTTCTTTCTTCTCTAGTCATATACACCGCTTCACCGTTGCTTCCACATGACACCAGCCCATCGGATCCTGCATCTGTCCAATATTGAACTAATTTTCGTAGAGCAGGTTCGTCAAGTTCTTCATCTTTTTTGAATGGCGTGATGTGTGGCGGTATTATACCAGAAATTTTTAGAACCAAAATAAGTCGTTTAAACCAACTTACGACAATTTATAAATGTTGCTTTAAGAGGGAAAAAAGCTTATGCCACGTTATATATTTAATTTTAAGACTAAAAAATAGAACTTTGGCAAGAAAAAAAATATTTTGTTTTCAAATTTATATATGTCGATTTTGTAGTATGACTGAAGGAAGAAATGCCAGAAAAAAAGAAAGTTGCTAAAAAGAAAGTAGCCAAGAAGACTAAGTAGTTCTTCTGCATAGTATACTAACTTATTTTTTTTTCAAGTTTAACTTAATTATAATTTTCGAAGGCTAAACGATAAACTTGTTAAAATATTTTTATCCATGCAGATGTTACTTACAAATAGTTGAGTGAACCTGATAAAGATTTTAAAGCATATGTTGTCGCATTGATCCTATCAAGAAAAACAGAGGTAGCGGTCCAAATTCTGAGTAATAAATATAGAGTTGACGTTCCAAATTTGGCGGTAGGTCATGTAAAGGGGAAAAAGAAGGCTGCCGGAGTATATGTAACAGCAAAGAAGTTGATATTGGTATCAAACGGTGAAAACCTGTGGGATCCATTTATTATCCTGCACGAATTTTACCATCATATAAGAAATGAGGGTGGCAAACAACTAGGAAACGAAAAATTGGCTGATGCCTTTGCACGTGATTATATCAATGTTTTCAAGGAGCAGATATCACGCAAAACATTTTTTTCATCCTAGTTTAAGATCGCTGTCTTTTCTCTAACAAAATGCAATTCTTTCTGCTTTTCAATTTCTACTGAGTTTGAAAAATCTGTTTGCGATCGAATAAATTGCCTTTTCCTATTCCGGGACATTCTTCATCGTAAATAATCAGGTATCTTTGGCCATCTGGGCCAGAAATTCTTATAGCAAAATTGTCAGCTTTAATACCCAATTTTGTAAGATCGGATTCAAGCACCGACGAAAAAGGGTACATGCGACAGAGTTCAGGACGCTTTTCATAGATTGTGCATGAAATATGGTCTAAAAGGCAGCATACAAGTCCATTTTCTCTAAAAACTTTTCTTGTCGTTCGCCACTTTTTGTCTGCAAATTCTCTAAGCGTTTCCATCTCTATATCATTTAGTTGCACATCCAGATGACAGCATTTTGTGCACCTTTTGCACTTAAAACGAGTTGACAGGGTTACAAAGTTTAAATCTTGCACGGTGGATCTCTTAGACTAACTTATTGGTAAAAGAAAAAGATATGCATTTTTCATTTAAAAAATGAGCACTTACAAAATTTCTAAAATACGCTTTTGGCTAATAGGAGCGCATCCCAAATTTTCACTTTATCTTTCTTTTATGTAATCGCTTATTAGACCACTTTGTGCAAGTCGTAGCGGTTGATAAAACATTGATTACCAAACGAGTAGCCTGCGTTGGAGTTGGGCTGATAGGTCATGGTTGGGCCACACTCTTTGCATGGAAAGGTTACGATGTAGCAATTTACGATATTAATGATGCCTCAACTAGGAAAGCACTGCATGGAATAAAGCAAAATTTAATCCTTCTAAGTAAAGAAGATTTACTTGGAAAGGAATCGCTGGAAGCATGTTATAGGAGAGTAAAGGTTGCAAAAAGTTTAGATGTCGCTGTAAGTGATGCGCAGTATATTCAAGAATCGGTCTACGAAAAATATAAAATCAAAAAAGAAGTGTTCAAAATGGTAGATCGTTATGCACCAAAAGATGCGATAATTGCAAGCAGCTCATCGACTCTAAAAATGACTAACATACAGAAGTCTGCGAACAATCCGGAGAGATGCGTTCTAGTTCACCCGTGGAATCCCACGTATCTCATGCCTTTAGTGGAGATCGTAAGTGGCAAGAAAACCTCTAAAGAAACTGTTAAGAACGCTAAGGAGTTTATGACCAAACTTGGTAAAGTAGCTATTGTGCAGAAGAAAGAGGTCAACGGTACAATAGGTAACCGTCTAGCGGCAGCACTTTGGAGGGAGGCTATAGATTTGGTCTATAAGGATGTTGCAGAACTTGAGGACATAGATAAAGCTGTTAATGCTGGACCTGGAATGCGATGGGCGATTATAGGACCACACCTTAGTTATCATCTTGGAGGTGGAAGTGGTGGAATAGAATATTATCTCCACCATATAGGACCAACAATGGCTTCCAGGTGGAGAACGCTTGCTAAGTGGACATCTATTCCTCCAGCTGCCGAAAAGAAAATCATAGAAGGGATGAAGAGGACAAAGATATTGAAAGAGAAATCTATAGACGAGGTAATGGAATGGAGAGATAGAAGGTTAGCAATTCTTCTGAAGTCTTTGTATGATCAGTGACTTACATATTACAGGATTGATTTACTTTGTATATTGCTGCTTAAAAAATAATAATACTTATAAAGGGAGCTATAACGCTGTTATAGTGCCGTATGTACTCTGAGAAATTGGAAAAAGCAGTGAAATATGGAGAAATCTTCAATATCGTTAAGATGGCTGTCGCCGAAAGGCTGGGCCTTCATCGGGCAGGGCTCTCCCTTGTTCTAATGGACCTTCCTCCGAACGTTCTAGGAATGCACCAGTTGGGTTCTAATAGCATAGTTATGGACAGTAAGATTCTGGATGCAGTTAATAGTGGATTAAGCAGCAAGATAGAACGTAACTCATATATCTTCGTCATACTTCTCCATGAATATCTTCACAGCTTTAACATATCTAGTGAACAAAAGGTAAGGGATCTTGTAATAGATGTCGTTGAATTCTCTTTTGGGAAAGGTCATCCTACTCATAATTTGGCTCGGAACCCTCTAAGCCTGTTCGGGAACATCCCTATTACAATAAAGCGTTCTCCCAGCGAGCCGTCAATCATAAGAGATTTTGACAGAGAAAGTATGCCGTTTATAGGCTAGTAAAGTCTTTAAAGAATGCTAAATATCTGGGTTCGATGATTAGTAATGAAATATGTTAGACTTGGGTGGTCGGGTCTAAAAGTCTCCCAGGTTACTTTAGGCTGCTGGCATTTTGGTAACTCTGAACCTTGGATGGTGGAAAAAGTTGAAGCGAAGAAGGTTGTTGACAGGGCCTTAGATCTTGGTATAAATTTTTTTGATACAGCTAACGTCTACTCGCTTGGAAGGTCCGAGGAGATTGTTGGAGAGTTGCTTAAAGATGTTAGGGAGGACGTTGTCGTCGCTACGAAGGTCTTTAATTTGATGGGGGATAAGCCTAATCAAGGAGGTCTTTCTCGTAAGCATATATTAGACCAGGTGAAAGAATCGCTTAACCGGCTTCAAACGGATTATATAGACCTCTACCAGACGCATAGGTGGGACTATGAAACATCAATTGATGAAACTCTTTCAACCCTGAACGATCTTGTTAGAAGTGGTTTAGTCCGATATATTGGGGGTTCTAGTATGTGGGCTTGGCAGTTTTCTAAGGCTTTGTATGCGAGTGAAATCAAGGGTTATGAGAAATTTACAAGCATGCAGGACAAGTGGAATCTGCTGTACAGGGAAGAGGAAAGGGAGATGGTGCCCCTATGCAAAGACCGGAACATAGGAATAATCCCATATAACCCGATAGCAGTCGGTCTTCTTGCAGGACGATTTATTAAAGATGGAAAAATAATGTTGGAAAAAACTGATATGAAAAGACTGCAACCTGATAACAGGATCTCTTCATACTACTATAAACCGTATATCGAACCTCCAGAAAATGCTGGAATAGTAAAAAGGGTTATAGAGGTGGCACAAAGTAAAGGCGTAAAACCTGCGCAGATAGCTCTTGCTTGGCTGTTTTACAGAGGGGCTACGGCTCCAATTATTGGGACATCGAACCCTGAACATGTACAGGAAGCAGTGGATGCTATAGATATCACTCTTTCAAACGACGAAGTAAAATATTTAGAGGAACTATACAAACCTAAACAGATTTCGGGGCACAAGTAAATTTAAGGAATCCTCTGACAAATAATTAAACGGTTATAAGTAGAATCCTAATCGAATACCAATAATTAAACCATTCAAAACTGGGGAAGAGTAAGTTCCTTTGTTTATTTCTTAATTTGGAATACACTAGATTATGAAAATTCAGTTGTCATTATCTTCTAGGAATGATGCGATGTTCTTATATTCAGAGCATCCTTGTCGCAAAACCGTATCGGAAGAAGATATCAAAAGGATTTTTACAGAATAGCTCGCACGCATTCAGCAATAAAGGGGTAGAAAAGGGGAGCCGTTTTTGTCATTTTTTAAAGAATCCTAGAACTCCACCAATTATACCAAAGAACAAGCCAACAAATAATCCGCCGACAGTGTAGAAGAGGCCTAGGATGGAAAATACTATGACAATAATGCTGCCTATCATTTCTCTACCAGGCCTTTTTATCAGAAACGCTCCGACAATTACCATCATGGCCAATAAAAGTCCTATTATGACTGTTATTGTGACATCCCCGGATGTGAAGGGTAGAACCGACGTGTCGTTGGTGTTCTGAATTGAAGTGTAGGCAGGGAGCAGTAGTAAAGCGAAGAATGCATCGATAATTCCACCGATCAGTGAAAACATGAATCCATATCTAGCACTTTTAACTGGACCTGCCTCCATCATTTTTTCTCTTTTGTCAATGTAATATAAAGTTGATTATAAGTCTTTTTTCCAGAGAATGGTCGAAGATCTTTTGACTTTTTCGAAGGAGATAGATAGAAACCTGCATACAGAGTTAAGATGATTCTAGAAACAATAATTATCGCCTACGAAATTAGAAATAAGGAAATAAATTATTATAGTAATAATTTATTATTCATATCTTAAAGCCTTTATTGGCTCCATTCTTGATGCACGCCATGCTGGGTAGAGACCTGCAATGATGCTGACAGAGATTGCGATTATGAGTGAAATGAAAACGATTTCAGGGGTTATAACCGGAGTATACGATAAACTTCCTGATGTGAATCCTCCGCCTCCTCCTCCTGCGAGTCCTCCTCCTCCTGCGAATCCTCCTCCTCCTGCGAATCCTCCTCCTCCACGAGCAGCTGCTGTAGTAGTAGCCGCTGCGCTTTGTCCAATACTTGAAGAACTCACTAATGAACTTAAAATAATGGGTATAATTGATGACACTCCTGCACCTAAAAGAATGCCAAAAATTCCGCCTAAAATGCCTATTATAGCAGATTCTGAGAGGAAGAGGCTTAATATATTTCTGTCTTTAAAACCTATAGCCTTCATTATACCTATTTCGTGAATCCGTTCATATACCGATACCAATTGAATATTCATTATTCCTACCCCTGCAACAATCAACGATATTGCAGCTATTGCACCAAGCAAAAGGCCAAGCAGAGATATTATCGAAGAAACAGAGCTTGAGATCGATGCTACTGAAATAATCGTAACGCCGCTTCCATAAATATCTGATAGCTGTGTTTGGACACTGCTTACATCATTTACATTATCAGCTTTGACTAATATTTCATTGTAATAATTTCTGTTCAATATACTCTCCATAGCGCTTATCGGAATGAATATTGAAGTATCAGGAGAAATAAATGAACTTGAACCATACTGATCAAGCAAACCCACTACTATCATTGTTATGCTTCTGCTTGATGTCCCAACATTTTGTGTTAATATCAACGGTTGGCCAACGTAAGCAGTCTGCGAACCTCCAGTAGGAAACGTTAAACTATACCCCACTACAGCTACAGGAGCTGTAGTATCGGTGTACACGCTTCCATCTCCGAGCTTTATACTGCCTAGAAGGGATTGAATGCTCTGGGAGTCTACACCTATCACCGATACGGTGGTCGGCGTCCCTGATTCGGTTAATGTAAATGAGGAAGTTATCATTGGTATAACAGTTTGAATATGTTGTAAGGTTTCTATGTTTGCGACAGTAGCTGCACTAAGTTGAGTTCTGCCTCCTATAATAATTATCGATGTTGGGCCAAGGGATTCCAGCTCACCCGTAATACTCGCCTGTATTCCAGTCGTCTGCGAAACTAATGCTATGATTGCTGCAACTCCTATTACGACACTAAGGATAGTTATAGCAGCCCTTAATTTTCTTTCCCTAAGTCCTTTAAAACCGAGCCGAAGGACATCTGTTGCTCTCATTTACGGTTCCTCTCTCCTCCTCTTTCCTACCAAGTATCCAACTCCTAGCATTACAACTGCAATGACGATAAAAGGTGTTATAGAGTATAATAATCCTATACCTGTGCTTGTGTTACTTGAAGTACGTGTGGTCGTTATTGTAGAAGTCTGATTAGCAATGTTAACGTTAAGAGTTATTTTTGTCGATAAAGAATTTCTGAGGTTATCAAAATATGTTATTGTTACTGGCAACTGATACCTTCCAGGCTTTGTGGTGTTTGTTGTCTCGACGCTAATCGTAAAAGTTGTTGGGGTGTCAAGAGGCATGGTACCTATAAAGACAGATGTAGAACCGAATACTCTAAAACCTTGAGGAAGCTGGGGTGTAGCAGTAACCGAAGCCGCGCTGATTGTGCCCACATTATTTATCGTAACAGTGGCTGAAAAAATCGAGCCAATTGTTGGAGCAGTTGGTAAAATAGTTGAAGAAACAACCTCCATGTCGACTAAACCCTGCGCAAGAATACCAAAATTCCTTACTACTTGGTTTAATATTCCATTTGAATCATAGTAATTAATCGAAATCTGCAATTGTGTTGAAGCAGTAGCTGTTGACGAAACATAGGCTTTTCCTGTTATTTGAGCGCTCTTTCCAGGTGCAAGTTCGTCTATCTGGAAGATGGACGGCTGAAGCCAAGTAAGCGAGCTACCTGCAAAAACGAATGTCATAGAAACACCATTTATTTGAGTTGTTCCCTCATTTGCGATGGTTATCGTGATGTTGTTCACTTCTCCTGACACTAGGGTCGTTGGCTGAACGTTCAACGTAATAGGAGATATATTCGATGTTGTACTCAATAGGAAGCTTAGGGTTCTACTACCACTTCCAACAATCCCTGAAGGGTCGAGATAAGAGAAAGTGAATGAAATCGAGGCTGCATTGGTAGCAGAAGGTGGAACATAAACCAAAGCAGAAATATTCTGGCTCCGATTAGGGTTCAGTGTTCCAATATTAATTACATCTGTGCTTAGAAGAGTTATAGGAGATTGAGCGCTTAGTTCAAGTGAAATGTTACTAACAACCGTTTGTCCATCGTTTTCAAAGGTAAAAGTGACTGGGGTCGTACTGCCAGGTGCTAGAATATTAGTGGAAGAAGATAGCTTCAAAATTGGAGTGCTGTAAGATTTGACTACAAATCCCAAGCTCGCACTCACAGTTTTGGAATTAGAATATGCATCTTTGTAGATTGCCGTAAAAGAAAAAGTCATAGGCGTATTTCCTTCAGAAGGGGGAATATATACTGAAAGGTTCAATATTGTAGAAGAATGAGCATTTAGCGTAGGAATCAATGCAAATTGGTTCAACAAACTGGTCTGCGCAGGTACAACTGCAGAAATGGAAATATCCGACGCATTTCCGATCCCTGTGTTGTCCAATTGAATTTGGACGTCGTTTACTTGGTCTGGGATAAGGTAGACTTGCGATGTGTTGAAGCTAAGATTTACATCACCCCTCAATTGAATAGAGAATGAGGTTGATTCTTCTGAGCCGATCATGATTGGAGGTGTTACCCATGACAAATTCATTGGAAAAGAGTGCCAGCCAAGAGAAACATTACTATCAATGTTCAACATAAAGTTGAGTTGAAAAACTGAACTGGGAGTGGCAGATACGTAATAAGCAACGGCACTATTACTACCGTTTGTATCTGTAAATCCACTGGGAAGATTCAATGTCGCTTGTATATTTGATGCAGAACTAGGAACTATGGCATTACCGTAGTATTGTACGTTAAGCGTTAAGGGAACATTATTGTCACCAGGACCTGCCTGTACTGGAGAAGATGGTGTGCCCCAAAAGGCTGATTGCACAAAAAAAGCTAAAGTTGACGCTTCCGCGGTGTTGTTTGTGTATGTGCTTGTAACAATCGGCAATAAGAACAAGAACAGTACTAAGATTACTGTAATCAACATTCTTTTTTTCATGCTTGTAGCACCTCCTCTTTCTCTACTTTACCATCTCTTAGGTAGATGATTCTACTAGAATATTTTGTGATTTCCATATTATGGGTTACCATTACAATTGTCACATTCCTTTCAGTACTTATAGCCTTAAGAAGGGAAGCAACAATTGCCGAGGTTTTAGAATCCAAATTGCCCGTGGGCTCATCAGCTAATATTAATGAAGGATCGTTCACAAGAGCTCTAGCTATAGCAACGCGTTGTTGCTCACCACCGCTAAGCTCTTTAGGTTTCTTATTCACCTTGTCCGCCATATTAAGTTGGCCAAGAAGAGTAACTGCCTTCTCTTTTCTTTTAGAACTTGGAACGCCAAGTGAGATAAGAGGAAGCTCAATGTTTTCTCTTGCAGTTAAATATGGAACGAGATTATAAGTCTGAAAGATGAAGCCTAAAGATTTATTTCTAATTTTTGCTAACTGATTACCCTTCAAGTTTGAAGTGTTAATACCGTTGAGAAATACCTCCCCTTTTGTTGGTGTGTCCAATGTGCCGATCAAATCAAGAAGGGTTGTTTTTCCACTACCTGAAGGTCCGACAATTGAAACAAATTCTCCTCTCTTTACAGTGATTGAAACACCACTTAAAGCGGGGTATTCGACTGTTCCTAGTCGATAGACTTTCCAGAGATCATTAGTTCTAACAGTCTCATTCGTTTGTTCTCTATGATTCTTTGTACTTAGATCTTTATTTTCTGTATTAGTAACTGAACCTTTATCATTATACGTTGCAAAAATAGTTTCACTGGTTGACATATCAATGACGATAACACTGCGGGATAGAAATGAGTTATTTAAGTGTTTTTCAAAATTAAGCCAAATTCTTTTCTGAAACAAAGTTAACAGAACTCTAGCAATAACCATTTTAAAATTTAATACCATATAGTGTTGAATATTATGTTAGTATGCCGCAAGAAAAAAGAAATCAAGATGAATATCTGCCCAAAGAAATTACAAGTGAGGAAATGAAATTCATCGAAGAGAATGCAGAAAAAATGGGTTTTGATCGTAAGCTAATGATGGAAAACGCGGGTACAGGAACTTCTGATTTTATATCTACGAAGACAGATGTTCTGGGAAAGAGGGCACTTATTATTTGTGGCACTGGTAACAATGGTGGAGACGGCTTCGTTACAGCCAGACATCTAGTAAATCTTGGTGCAAAACCTAAAATGGTATTGATCGGAAATCCATCTAACATAAGGACATATGAATCCCAAGCTAACTGGTCAATATTAACTCAGATGAAAGATGTTAAGATACTTACTATAGTTGATGTCTCTCAACTTTCAGACTTTACAGAAGAGCTGAAAAAATGCGATTTCATAGTTGACGCTATGCTAGGTACTGGAGTAAAAGGGGCCCTAAGAGATCCATTTCTATCGATAGTAGTTGCCATAAATAATTCAAATAAGCTAGTATTTGCCGTTGACACTCCTACAGGATTGGACCCCTCAACAGGTGAAATATGTGGTGTAGCAGTGAAGGCGAATTACACTATAACGTTTCATAAGATGAAAAAAGGTTTTGGGCAAAGAAAAGAGTATATAGGCGAGGTTTTTGTTAGAGAGATCGGAATACCTCCTGAAGCTGAACTTGAATCATTTTTTTCATGTTAAATACACTCTAAGGAACAGGATTTCCAAACGTACAATTTTGGAAAAGAGCTACACAAATAGGTTATGTTCTCTAAACCTTCCGCTTTTAAGAGATCAAACGTTTTACAAATTAAAATCTATGCAATTGACCTAAATAATTATATCTGGTTTGTCAAGTATGTATTGGACAGTGAATGCTATGAGCGCAATAAAGGAAGTTCACGCAAGAGAAGTATTTGATTTGAAGAATCTGCCTGCAGTAGAAGTGGAAGTGCTACTTGATGATGGCAGCGAAGGCAAAGCAATTGCACCCTCAGGAACTTCAAGGGGAAGTAATGAATCATGTGATCTTAGGGATGGCGATGAGAAATACTTCAATGGTATGGGTGTTTCCAAAGCCATCTACAATGTGAACACTCTTATTGCCAAGAAACTTAGAGGTGAGGATTCAACAGACCAGGAACATATAGATGATTTGATGATCGAGCTTGATGGAACAGAGGACAAATCCAAGCTAGGTGGAAATGCTATAATTGCTTCTTCGATAGCAAATGCCAAAGCGGCAGCTGAATCTTTAGGAGTTCCCCTTTTCGAGCATCTTGGTGCAGGGAAGGTTATTCCAATTGCTTGGTTCTTGGTCATGGTAGGCGGACCAATATATGCAGGAGAAAAAGTTAAAACTTCAGATATTCAAGAGTTTGCATATTATGATGTACACTCAAAAAGCTTTAGAGAAGGGTACGAAACAACATTATATGTATACAGGAAATTACGTGAGCTATTAGAAAAAAAGAAAGGTTACGCTCTTCCAAGGCTTGGAGGCGGTTGGCTTGCTCCCGTATTCTCATCAAATGACGAGGCTTTATCTGTTGCAACCGATGCAATAGAAAAAGCAGGTTTCATGCCTGGAAAAGATTTTGTTATATACATTGATGTTGCGGCAACGCACCTGTATAAAGGAGGTAAATATCATCTAAACGCAGACAATAGGAAACTCTCAAGCGAAGAGATGGTTAACTTTTTGGAGGACGTACGCCGCAAATATCCTGTCATCAGTATGGAGGACTGTCTTAGTGAAGAAGATTGGGAGGGATGGAAGCTCATAACGAAAAGGCTCGGCAAAAGGACGCAGTTGGTTGGTGATGATCTATTTACAACGAATCCGAAACGACTTAAGAAAGGTATAGAAATGGGTGTTGCAAACGCGATCATAATTAAACCGAATCAGATAGGGACCCTATCAGAAACTATTCAAACTATAAAGATCGCGAAAGCTGCTGGATACGGTACAATGCCGTCCGCACGTTCGGGAGAAATAGGTGATCCATTCCTAAGTCATCTAATTGTAGGACAGAGTCTGGGTCAAGGTAAACTAGCCTGGTTCGACGGAGACGATCATATAAGATTCAATGAATTACTTAGAATAGAAGAACAACTAGGAAGTAAAGGTAGATATATTGGTCGTAATGTTCTCTTAAGATTTCTTTAAAATTCTGAAGAAAGAGGTAGATTATTTGATATGTCAATAAGTTATTTGATTTGCAAATAATAATGTTAAGATAGTTGTCAGACACAAAGATGGTAGTGGAAAATGATTAAGCACGAAAGAAGGAGACGCAAGAGCTATGTAGCTAAATTGAAGCTCGAATATGATACTGATAGTTATAAAAGGGAGGAATTTCCAATGACACAGTACACTCAGGCAGAACAGGCGCTTATTAGGGAACTTACAAAAAAAGGTGTGGAATATGTAACTCAGGTTCCTTTTGAAAGAAAAAACGAACAGACAATAAAAGGTGAACCAAAGCAGTATATTGCAGATATTCTAATTAAGAATACGAAAATTATATTTGAAATAGAAGGCAGTAAATCCTCGAGTTCTGATAATCCGAAGAGAGATAGCTTCTTTAAAGAAAAGGGGTATCAGATCATCCATATTCCAAACGAATTAGCTATGAAATATCCCTCAACACTATCGGAATTAATAAAAGCCTTTACAAATAAAATCTCCATTTGATTGTCTTTTTTGTTTTTTCATTAATATGAGGGGACACCAGGAAAAACCTCTTTCTTGGTCCTGCGAACTAGCCCTATTGGAGCATATTCCCTTTTATCAGTCACGACATCAACTATAGCAGGTTTTCCTGAGTCAAAGGCACCATTGATAGCTTCAGCTATTTCACTTGGTCTATCAACCCTTACCCCATAGCATCCAAAAGCTTCAGCGATTTTCGCATAGTTGAGTTCAGTGAAGTCTGCATGATTGATTTTAAAATCTCCTTTAAGCGCCCAATTTTCAAAGGGAGGTCTCGTCTGGCCAAGGCTTGAGTTGTTATTGACTAGAGCTACAAATGGAACATGCATGTCTTTGCATCTCTTAGCCGTCTCGAGTTCTGAAATGTTGTAGAGTATACCGCCGTCTCCTATCAAATTTAGAACTCTCTGACCCTCTTTCGCTCCAAAAGAGACACCTATAGCTAAGGCAAAACTAGAACCCAATGTTCCGCCACATGGGATATAGGTCATTCCGGCTTTCTTTACCTTCATTAATCTTGTTGTCCAGCAAAGCATCTGACCTGTGTCGCTCACTACGATGTCTTCTGATTTGAGTGATTTCTCAACCTCTTTTATCATGCGTTGAGGCTTAATTGGAATTTCTTCTGAAGCCATCATGAGACTAATTAAATTTTCATACCTTAGATACTCTTTAGCTATTTCCTGTAGCCTTGCACTTTTTAAAACAGGCTTCCTAATCATTGTCCTCAAAGTTTCTAAAAGATCATTTAATACAACCTTGCAATCACCTATTAAAGCTACATCAGCTCTGTACTTTCTTCCAATAACAACCGGGTCGATGTCCAATTGTACGATTTTACATGAGTCAGGCTCCGGTGCAGTGAACTCTTCTGTAGTGTGACTGTCAGGTCTTATTGAAATAAAGAATACTAAGTCAGCTTCCCTAATTATTTGGTTAGTGACTTCCCTGCCGTAGACTCCCATAACACCAATTGAGAGAGGGTGCTCTTCTGGGAAACTGCCTTTTCCTTTATAGTTTGTTGCAACAGGTGCTGAAATTAATTCTGCAAGTTCTTTTACTTCATTGTAGGCGTCCGAAAGATGTACCCCTGAGCCACATATTATGACGGGTCTTTCAGCTGAAATTAAAAGTTTGGCGGCGTCATGCACCTTTCCGGGTTCGGCTCTAGGGCGGAAGGGTGGAACTTTAAAGAATGTTTTATCGCCGCGCACCTCTTGCATTTCTGCAACATCAGAAGCCATATCTAAATGCATGTTTACATGAGTTGGCCCTGGGCATCCACTCACCGCGATCTGGATCGCAGCGCGCAGGTATTCTCCTATCCTGGATATATCAGTGACGTCCGCATTAAATTTACACGTGGCTTCGAAATATGGCATTTCAGGACAGTCTTGATACTGCCATAGATCTCTTAAAAGTGTTGGAACTGAGCCAGTAAAAGCAACTACTGGACTATGCGCATACATCGGTTCATAAAGCATGGAGGCAAGAATCGCAGCAGCAGCGCCATGTTGTGAATAACAGACAGAAGGTTTTCTTGTTACTCTTGAATAACCATCAGCCATATTACAGGCAGCCTTTTCGTTTCTACATAAAACCATTTTTGTCCCCTCTTTCTCAATAGACGACGAAATCAACATGCCGCCAGTAACATAAAAGAAGTGATCGATACCGCATTCTTTGATGGCTTTGGCGACAGCTATCTCACCACTCAAATTTTTCCCCTTAATCATCCAAACCAGTATATTACGCTATACATCTTTTAGTATTAAGTCTTATCCACTTTTTTAGAACGATTTTTTTCATTTGGTCAAGTAAACATGATAAAATACCACATCGCACATTATGCACTACGAAACTATTGCATTGATCATCCCATATAAAGTCCTGCGCATACATTAATGTCTTGACCGGTGATCTTACTTGCTTCATCAGAAGCTAAGAAGAGTGCCATATATGCTACGTCGTCGTGGGAAATAAGTGCTTCACTATAACCTTCCCCTGCTAGATACCTTCCTCCGAGCACTCCCCTCCTACGTTGTTCTTCGAGCTTTGTTCGAAATTCTTCAGCATTGAAAGATTTGCCTTGTAACTCGGCTAGATCTCTTGCCATCTCTAAATTTCGCTCTCCACCTGGTAAACCAGGGCAGATAGCATTAACCGTTATGTTGAATTTGCCTACTTCCACCGCTAACGTGCGTGTGAACCCTATTATCCCCATTTTTGATGTTGCATAGGGTGTTCTATGTGGTAGTGGATTTTTCCCTGTGATAGAACTCATATTTATTATTCGACCACTCTTCCTTTCGATCATCTCTGGAAGCACTGCTTTGGTACATAAAAAGGTTCCATTAATGTTAACAGATAAGGTTCGATTCCATTCCTCCAAAGTAACATTCCAACAGTCTTTTGTCGGACCAGTTATTCCGACATTATTAACCAAAATGTCTATCCTACCAAATTGTTTAATGGTTTCCTTCACCATATTGTTAACCTGATCTTCTTTTGAGACATCAACATTTAAACAGATAACCTTATGGTTGTTTGCCTTAATTTTTGACCCAACTCTATTCCAAAGGTCCTCGACAGGAATCATATCTGATATTGAAACCGCTGCACCTTCTTTTGAAAACAATTTTGCCATAGCTTCCCCGAACCCCCTGCCACATCCTGTTATAATTGCCACCTTTCCGTCCAATCTTCCCATTAGATTCCCCAAGAACATACTATGATTAGAATTATAAATCTTGTCTATCTTTTATGTCTCTAGAATAGATATGACATTGAAAAAAGATATTTTTCTTTCTTCAAAGCAGTTAAAGAGCCGGTGTGTCTTTGTTCAAACCAATTATTTGGATATCTATAGGTATCTTGTCTTGAATTGAGCTAAAATATTTATCCATAGTAAAAAATCTTTGGCAACCTAACTTTATTGAAATTAGAACGTGTATCAGGTCAGGAGCATTCAGCCCTTTGTACACAATCTTACTATCCGATTTACATTTGCTACATGATAATTGTTCATTGCATGATGAACAATAGTAGCCGTATACTCGAAAAGTACCAAATGATCCTATGATTAAATCTAAACAATTTCGAAACATATCCTCTGAGTAAGACCGCCCAGGTTCTTCAAAGTAAAAATGTTTAGTGTCACGGCTCAGTTTATCGACAATATCACGAAAATATTCTTGGCTTTTCTCAGTAACTTGTTCCAAGAATTCTTTAGAATTAGCCATCTTAAAAAGCTGGTTTTTTGCCAATCCTTTTTCTTGCTCTCTGAAAGTTTCTTCGGTGACGATACTTCTTAAAGCATGTAGAGTTTCTGCTAGGACAAAGTTTGAGATTACGATTTTATATTTTCCTTCAATAGCATTATTAAACAACTCCTCAACAGCTGCAAAATCTTCTTCTTTTAGGTTTCGCTTCTTACCTAACAAATATGTAATCAATATATTAGTGTCGACGTACACTTTTTCGAGATCGGGACTTTTCATTCATTATCCCGTATTCTCCTTACTATCTCGACGACATCCATTTTCTCGCTAGTCACTCCTGATATTAACCCATCTAAAGATGTAATTGTCCCAGAATCTTCTTCAAAGTTTGCAGGTAAACCGAGGAGTAATCGTAATTTGAGCCTTGAAAAATAATCCATGCTACTTAATGGATGAAGAAAGGTAAACATCTGTCTTTCAATCTCTGACTTCCTCTCTTCTAGTTCGACTATACGACTAGGAATCACTAATGTCATAAGTATGTCAGACAGTTCCTTACTAAAGTTTGGAACTTTCTCAAAATTACCTATCTTGGAAATGACTTCCTGTATATCAAACATTTTCTGTTGAGTTAATTGTATTATTTTTAGAAGACATTTATTAAAATTTTCAGAATAATTGTATAAACTGCACATCATATCACTCCTTGGGCCCCTCTTTCCATAGTTTGATTAGTTCTTCTGCATCCTTTGCTATTTCTTTCATCTGCTTACCTGTTGTAATTTTTTCATCTGGGGTCGCTTTATATGGATCTGTTTTATTCAAGGCAGATGCGCGGAAGATGATTTTTAAAAACAGCGCTAACATTTCAGGAGGCATTACTTGAACTATTTTCTCAACATTTGCTTTATCGCTCAAAAACTCCGTCATGTTAGTGATCGTAATATTAGCTTTCTTCTCAACCTCTCCCATTTTGATAAGATAGTCTCCCATGGAATCTATGACTAAAGAAAAAGCCTCCAAAAATTCCCTAAAACCTTCGCTTGCCTCAAATTTGTTGATTTCTGCCATATCCTTCTTCTACTTAAATAAAGAATGTAAACAATATATAAATATTGTTCATACATAATTTTATTGGATAATGTCATTTCCGATTTACAAAAAATCGTTGCAGAATCATAAAATAAAATTTACGCTTACGCGAAATCTTTTCATTTATCTAAATATTGTAGGAGTTATTAAACCCAAAGAACTATAATTTCTTGGCTCTTCAACTTGAATGTGCTTCTTTTTATATATTATCGCGCCAATTTGGTGTTCTTGAAAAAAATTTTTTAAGATAGAGATCGACAACTCCGGTGACTCTAATTGTTCGGCGTGACAATAATCAGGAATCCCAAGATAAGATTCAGAAATTTTACCGATTACTTCAAAGGGTTTGAAAAAGTTGAGGCTGTGAAAAAAATATTTGGTAACGACACAACAAAGGTCCTTGATAAATTAAAAGTTGAATTCTTCTCCTCAAGATTCTCATATATGGGTGTAAGTAATGAAGACGGGCATCTGATGGTAAGTACATACTATCTCAGTCACGGTAACGAGAGGGACATTTACCTAGATGTAATCCATGAACTAGTTCATGTTAGACAGTTTTTAGAAGGAAAAGAACTTTTCGACGACAGGTATGCATATGTTGATAGGCCAACAGAAATAGAAGCGTACAGCATTGCCGTCTTTGAAGCTAAAAGAATAGGATTGACTAACATAGAAATTTTAGAATATCTTAAAACAGAGTGGATGAGTGAAAAAGATCTGTCAAAACTTTCTAATATTTTCAATCTTGCCTAAAATAAAGTCAAATTAATTTACTGCAGACATACCTACGCATTCTGGTATAAATAAATCAAATTTCCAATTTAAAAATTGTTAAAATTACCTATATGTGTTATAACCTAAAGCTATCAAACAAAAGCCTTAAATGAATATACTTTAGACTATACGCGATAGAAATCAAGGTTGAGAAATTTTGTCAGAAAATGTTCAAGGAAATAGACAGCCAGTAAATGCGAAAATAGGAGAATTGACGCCAAATTCGAGAGCGGTAAATGTCACGGCAAAGGTGATATCAAAGAGTGAAGTCAGAGATATTGCATCAGGTAGGGATGGTGCCCCACACAGAGTGTGTGATGCGCTAATAGGCGATGAGACAGGAGTCGTATTTTTAACTCTTTGGGACGACAACATAGAAAAAGTGAATGTAGATGCGACAATAAGCATAGGAAATGGCTACGTCAACCTCTTTAAGGGAAACATGCGGTTAAACATCGGTAGACTTGGCACATTGGAACCTGCTAAAGAACCTTTTGCAGGTGAAGTTAAAACCGATAATAATATGTCGGATAAAGTCTACGAACAAGAATACCGTCCCTATAGGGGAGGAGGCCGCGGTGGATACGGCGGCGGAGGAGGTTACGGCGGCAGAGGATACGGCGGCGGCGGTTACAGGCAAAGAAGATACTAATAATATCATCTTATTTTTCCCTATTTCTTTTTATGCTAATATTGCCATTTTAGCTTAAAGCTTAAGAAAAGTTTTTGTTACAATTAAATTGAAATTGCGAATGACTGGTTTAAACGCCATCTTTTATTAAGAGAAATTTTACGATATTCATACTAGGCAAACGATATGTTTTCTATTCTACTTCCGCTATTTGTCTAAATAAATTTGGCACATCTTTCAGAGTCTTGGATTGAGGCTTCTTTAATGTTTCAATAATGAGTTTATCGGAGTTTCTTAAAGATTTTTAAGCACATGTCCATTTATTAAAGTCTTATTTTTTTAAAAGATTTTCAAGCGCCTTAGATTGAGCAAACCCCATTCCATCACTGTGCTCATAGCTAGCCAGAAGTTCAGGAGGTATTGTTGCGTAGGTAATAAGGCGTCTAAAGAGTGTCAACTTTGGATTCTATGCTTTTCATATTTTATCTTTGGCACTTCCAGTTTATTGATTATGATATCCATTAAAGTTCCACTTTTCATTCTTATATTTTTCTACTACTTTTTGGGCAAGGTTAATTTCAATTTTTTCAAGAGGGCTTTTCTCAAACTTCACATTTAATGCTCTTCCAAACCCTTTTATGAGGGCATCAATAACTTCTTCTTTAGTAACTTTTCGATTTAGCTCCCGCGAAATTGTTGTCACCCGGTCAAATATGGTATCTACACCATGCCTAGTCAACTTCCCTTTAGGCACTCTTAAAAGTTTACCTAACGTAAAAATATCGGTGTCATACAGGACTGTTCCATGTTGCAGAATAGCGTTTTTCCTTCTTATTTGCGCACTCCCTGATATCTTCCTACTATTTACAACGACGTCGTTGATTGGTTCAAATCTTGCTTGAAGCTTAAACTCTTTAAGCGCATATACTATACCGCTGCATATTTTCGCGAATGTCTCCTGTATGTCTAATGGCATGTCATCAATGCGGGCAACAATACTATATGTTATTTCACCTTTTTGATCGTGATATACAGCGCCACCTCCTGTAATTCTTCTCACTACAGATATCATGTGTTTATCAGCAAATTCTCTATCAACTACCTCATCAATTTTTTGAGAATATCCGATAGTTATAGCACTTGGTGAGAAAACGTATAATCTAAGAGTGTTTGGACTTTTTTCTTTCCCCTTTAGGTTTAAGATCGATTCATCAAGAGCCATGTTCTCCTCAGCAGTGCCTTCATTGACTATTAAGCGCCACATGTGGCAGATAGAAATACGATCATGTTTAAACCTTTTCAGCGTATAATCCCACTTTCTTGCATATACTCTTTGAAGTACTGGAAAAGGAGATTCCTAAGATTTCGGAAATAGAGAAGATAGTTAAAGGACCCAAACAAAGAAAGCAAGAGATTGACTAATCCATACTTTTTTATTCTTCTTTCTTATAAGAACCTTCTTTCAAAAACTTTGCTAGTTGAGTAAATATAGGATTATTTTCTAATTTCTTTAACTTTATATGGCGAGAGCCACCGCTTTCCACAATTACCTCTGGTTTATAATTTGGGTAAAGAGCAAACTCAACAGCAGCGTAATGTAATATTCCTTTCAACTTATCCTCTATGATTTCTGGAGTATCAGGAAAAGGAGAACTTGATAATATAACACCATCTACCCAATTTAATTCGGGAATAGTATATCCTGAACCTCTTGATAAAACTGCTTGAATAACAGATGCAAAAAATTCTTCAGGTTTATCTTCTATTATTTCGTGAATAACTAATTCCTTCCAATGTTGATAAGTTATTTTAAACATATTTTAAAAATTGTATAACCTTCTTATAAACTTTTATTATTAAATTTTCAGATAGTATGTTATTGACTACTTTCTATCTGAAAAAAAGTAAATCTATTTTTTATTTTAATGACGAATTTTGACTTTTATATGAGATTTAACGTCTTTGCGCATGGTAGACAGTAATATTTTCTTGGACGGCTCTTTGGGACGATTGTTTCACCTATGTTGAAACTTCTTTGGCATTTGTAGCATTTTAGGCCATTTTCCTTTGCATAGTGGCGATGTGAAAGAAACGATATTTTTTTTGCTGTTAATTTGATCTTTTTAGTTCCTGTCATTTAGCTCAGAGATTTCGTAGAGAATGCTTTATCGCTGTACTTATACTTATAATGATAGTGATATTTTTTTAGTTTTGCGGTTACATTTTCTTAAGTCTAACTTTATGTTTTACGATTTCGTAAAACGTTTTAATAGTGTTCTATTATACCAGATTTGATGGATTTCGTAGTAAATCTTTCATATATAGTCGCAATAAGCTCTTTAATTAGCGTTATCCTTCTCTATAAGTGGCTGGAAATAGGGAAATGGAACAAACCACTACCTAGTAAGAGAAAGAAGCAAATTTTGATAAATTTTGCAGATATTTTACTAATTCACGCTTTGGAAATGTGAGCTAATAGTTTTGAATGCAACGATAATAGTACAAAAAGAATCAGAAATACACACAAATAGACGAAAAACTGCCGATTTAGACATTAATGAAAGCAAAATCAGACGCACACACAAACACACCTCTATTAGGGGCGGAGATGCCTATCAAATTTGGTTTACCGGATCAGTTACAGTAGCAGTGTTCTATTCTAAAGACTGTCTTATAGCCTATCAGACTATTCTAAGATCTTATTAGACTAGACTGGATTTTATTCAAAATAGTCTATCTTGTGCGTAAGCTATCTCTATCTATCTGTTTCTTGGAATGTATTGATATGGTTAATATATCTTAATGTCAATAATAGCTCTTAAGTTGTGAATTATGGAAGAATATTCTTCCAAAAGTTAAAAATAGGCGTCGATGGATGTCTTTATAGATGGTATATGGTTAGAATGGAAGAGGAACCATTAAAACGATTATCTACATCAATCTTTAAGGCTGCTGGTGCTTCAAACCAAGAAGCTAAAGTTGTTTCAGAAATTCTGGTGGCAACAAGTCTACACGGTGTAGACTCACATGGTGTTCGATCAATACCCATGTATATTAATTGGATTAAGGAAGGTCGTTTAAAAACAAAAGCCAAAATTAGGGTGCTAAAAGAAACTGAAACAACAGCTATGCTCGATGATGGTGGCGGCTTTGGTTTCGTTGCAGGAAAGAAAGCTATGGAGATGGCTATATCGAAGGCCAAGAAATATAAAATGGGCTCTGTGGGTGTTAAAGGGCCAGGACATATTGGAGCTTTATATTATTATTCCATGATGGCTGTTAAAAAGAATCTGATAGGAATCACGCTATGTAGAGGTGGTGGTCACGGTGCGGCACCGTACGGAGCTGTTGAAGGTCGATTAGGAATCAATCCTTTATGTGTAGCGATTCCATCGATGAATGAAAAACCCATAGTATTGGACATGGCCACTACGGTTGTTGCAATGGGGCACCTTGATGTCATGTCTGTCCGCGGACAAAAAATACCTGACGGATGGCTTATTAAAAAAGATGGTACCTGGTCAAATGATCCGACCGCTTTCAGAGATGGTGAAGCCGCGCCTGTGGATTTTGGATTCCCATATAGCGAATATAAAGGGTACGGTCTTAGCGTTATAGTAGAGGCACTAGCGGGGGGGATAGGTTCTGGATGCAGCCTTGATGAAAAAGGTTTCGGTCATGTATTCACCGCGATTGATCCAGCGGGTTACTGTCAAATAGGAGAATTCAAAAAACGTATAGACTCGATGATCAGGCACATAAAGTCTGCAGAAAAAAGACCTGGTTTTAAAGATATACTTTTACCGGGCGAACCTGAATGGAATGAAGAGGAACGCAGAAAGAAAGAGGGAATACTTGTTGATGACATCTTTTGGGCTGATATAGTGAAAGTAGCAAAGGAGCTTAATGTCGACGTGGAAAGAGTGATAAAAGGATAGATTGTAAATAATACTATACTATTTTTAGCCTATATACTTGAATTGTCTTATATTTAGAAGGATGCTTATTCGAACTTTAAATTTCTCAGCGTCAGAGAGTTTGTTACTACTGTAACAGAGCTGAGGCCCATTGCTAAACCTGCCAGTATTGGATTAAGAAAACCCAGTGCTGCAACCGGAATCAGGACGATATTGTATATAAAAGCCCAGAAGAGATTCTGTCTTATCTTTGACATCGTCTTTCTACTAAGTTGTATTGCGTGGGGTACATCACGAAGATCATCTTTTATTAAGATGATTCCACCTGTCTCTATCGCAACATCTGTTCCGCTTCCGATCGCTATTCCGATATCTGCTTCCGCAAGTGCTGGAGCGTCATTTATTCCATCACCAACCATGGCAACTACTTTCCCCTCTTTCCTTAACTCTCTTATAACATTCGCTTTATCCTTTGGAAGCACTTCAGGAATAACTTTCTCTATTCCTAATCTTTTTGCAATTGCGTCTGCAGTTCTTTTATTGTCACCTGTGAGCATAATTACTTCCAATCCCTTATCTTTGAGCATCTTAATTGCTTGTTCAGCTTCTTTCTTTAATACATCTGAAAAACCTATTACTCCGATAATTTGCCTACCTGATGAAACGATCATTGCGGTTTTACCGTTGCTTTCCAGATCGTTAAGCCTCTCTTCCATTGGACCTAATTCAATGTTCATCTGTTCAAACAGTTTCTTGTTTCCTAAAACAATTTCTTTGCCTTCGACTTCTGCCCTTATTCCAAGACCCGGTAAAGCTTCAAAACCATATACATCAGCAAACTTAATGCCTTCTTCCTTAGCTTTTCTGACTAATGCCTCTCCTAAAGGATGCTCTGAATTGGATTCAACGGAAGCTGAAAGGAAAAGAATTTCTCCAGGAGTGTACGTAGCTATTGAGACGATATCTGTTACTTCAAGTTTTCCTTCAGTAAGCGTCCCCGTTTTATCAAAAACAACAGTTTTCAGCTTGTAAGCATTCTCAAGGTATTCTCCTCCCTTTATCAATATTCCCTGTTCTGCACCTTTTCCGGTACCTACGACTATCGCGGCCGGAGTTGCGAGGCCCAGCGCACAGGGGCAGGCGATAACTAGTACGGCTATTAATGTAGAAAAAGAGAATGCGAATGACCTACCGAGCAGCAGATACCATCCCAAAAAAGAAATCAAAGCTACGCTAACAACTAATGGTACAAAATATGATGCTACAACGTTAACTAACCTTTCTATTGGCGCCCGTGCTATCTGCGCTTCTTCAACAAGCTTTACTATCTGAGCTAGTGTCGTATAGGTACCTATCTTTGTTGCTTTAACCCTTAAAACACCAGTTTTGTTTATTGTTGCACCTATCACTTGGTCGCCTTTCTTCTTCTCAATCGGAACACTTTCTCCTGTTATCATTTTTTCATCTACAGAAGAATAACCTTCAAGCACAACACCGTCCGTTGGAATCCTTTCTCCAGGTTTGATTATCATAACGTTCCCGACTTCAATATTTTCAACTGGTACATCCATCTCACTTCCATCTTTGGATATATGTGCCATCCTAGGCTGTAGATCCATAAGTTTTCTAACGGCGTCTGACGCTTTTCCTTTTACAATATATTCAAAGTACTTTCCAGTCAAAATAAAGGCAATTATTAGAGTTGAGGCATCATAATAAGTTGCTTCAGGAAACTTTGGTAAAGGCAGATAGACTTGGAAGGTCACTAAGGCACTGTAAAAATATGCTGCGGAGGTTCCTGTAGCAATCAGAGTATCCATGTTTGCTGATCTTGCTCTTAGTGAATGATAAAACCCTCTATAGAACCTCCCACCGGCGATAAATTGCACAGGTGTCGCAAGTATGAATTGGATTAAATTACTTAAGTTTGTGTTTAAAAATGATGTATAGCTTAATATGAATATCGGTACACCAAGAGAGAAGGATAAAATTACGAGAAACTTCATGTTCCTCATTTCTTTTTCAGGCTGAAGGAAGGTATTCATGCAAGTTTGGCTGCAAAAATAATATGCTGTTCCTCTGACCGTGACCTTTAATGCGTTTTCGTTTTCTTCAACATACATTCCACATACTGGATCCTTCGCCATCTGGTTCATTGTTTAGGTTTCTCTTTATAAAAGGCTTTATTAGCATCTTTATCTCGTTATAAAAGATACTTATTAAAAGGATGCAACGACTGAAGCCTGAAGTAAAGTTTTTTCTTTAAGGTAACAATATTCTGTGGACATCAATAATAACAAATATTTTTAAAAAGCATCATTCTACCCTTAATCCGTGATAAAATATTGTCTGAAACATCGTTACCATTTCATATGAAGTTCGAACCCGGAAAGATCAGAAACGAAGAGTGGGAGAGATCGATTAAGGATCCCGAAAAGTACTGGGATGAAAAAGCACGATCCCTTGACTGGTTCAAGACTTGGGACAAAGTTCTTGACGATTCTAATAAACCATTTTACAAATGGTTTGTCAACGGTAAGATCAACGCAAGCTATAATTGTTTGGATAGGCATGTAAACTCAGAAAAAAAGAACAAGGCTGCATATATATGGGAAGGGGAAAACGGAGAAGTTAGAACCATAACTTATAATCAACTATATCACGAAGTGAACAGGTTTGCTAAAGTATTACAGGACTTCGGTATAAAGAAGGGTGATAGAATTGCATTGTATCTTCCAATGATTCCCGAGCTTCCAGTAGCCATGCTTGCGGCCGCAAGACTAGGTGCCCCACATGTTGTGATCTTCTCTGGTTTCAGTGCGGATGCTCTAGCCGACAGAATCAACAACGCAGGAGCAAAGGTGCTCGTTACAGCAGACGGCAGCCTTAGAAGAGGAAAGGTGGTTGAATTAAAGAAAATTGCAGATCAAGCTCTTGAAAAAAGTCCAACAGTCGAAAAAATGGTGGTTGTAAAATATGCTGGACAGCAGGTTAACATGAGAGAAGGAAGAGACTTCTGGTACACCGATGTGGTTAACAACGTAGAGCCCAATATATTCGTAAGTCCTGAACAACTAGAATCAAGTGATCCTCTATTCTTACTTTACACTTCTGGGACAACTGGTAAACCTAAGGGTGTTCAGCACGGTACTGGAGGATACCTCGTTTGGATCTACTGGACGCTTAAGTGGGCTTTCAATCCTAAAGACACTGATATCTGGTGGTGTACGGCCGACATTGGCTGGATTACAGGGCACAGTTACGTCGTGTATGCGCCTTTGATGATTGGGGCAACTACATACATGTTTGACGGGGCTCCTGACTATCCTCAACCTGATAGATGGTGGAGTACAGTAGAAAAACAAGGTATTACTATACTCTATACGTCCCCTACTGTGGTTAGAATGTTTATGAAATTCGGAGATGAATGGGTGATGAAGCATGATGTAACAAGTCTACGCATTCTTGGAACCGTCGGTGAACCAATTAACCCAGAAGCTTGGCTCTGGTACTACAGAGTTCTAGGAAAAGAGAAACTACCTATTATAGACACATGGTGGCAGACAGAAACCGGAGGTTTCATGATATCGCCTGCGATAGGAATAGAACTCGTGCCTCTTAAGCCAGGTTCGGCAACATTCCCGTTACCAGGAATTTTAGCTGAAGTGTACAATGATGACGGCCAGCAAGCTCCGACAGGAGAAAGAGGCTACTTGGTAATTAAAACTCCTTGGCCTGGAATGTTGCAGACTCTTTGGCAGGACCCCGAAAGATATAAAATGGTCTACTTTGGACGATTTGGGGGAATATATTATTCAAGTGACTACGCTATAAAAGATCCTGAAGGATACATCTGGTTCTTAGGAAGAGCTGACGAGGTTCTGAAAGTCGCCGGGCACAGGATAGGGACTGTAGAAATAGAAAGCGCGTTAGTGTCTCATCCATCTATTGCGGAGGCGGCGGTCATAGGAAGGTCTGACGAAATAAAAGGCGAGGTACCAGTCGCATTTGTCGTGCTTAGGAAAGACTTCACTGCATCAGACAGTCTTAAGGCAGAAGTTTTAAAACACGTCAGGACAACCATAGGCCCGATAGCAGTACCAGCTGACATAATCTTCGTCAATAAACTGCCTAAAACTAGGAGTGGAAAGATAATGAGGCGTCTTCTAAAATCTATTGTAGGTGGAGCTACGTTAGGTGATATATCTACACTTGAAGACGGAGCCTCCGTCGAGGAAGTCAAGAAGGCTATAGAAGAAATGGGAAGCCATATAGGGTAAACCCCTATTTCTTTTTACTACTCTTCATTTCAATTCCTTTTTAGGCAATTATTAATGATTATAGAAAATAATTCCATCTTAGCTACTTCATTTTGTTTGAATCCTACTCTATTTTTTTGCTATTCCATGGTAGACTTCATCAGACGAAAGAAAGATGATGTGTTCAAGCTGTTACTCGATATAGAGAGAAAAGGCAAATTAGCTGAGGCCATGACCTATGGTTCTCAGGTTCTACCTTTTGTTTATGGACAAGATTTACTCCAGAAACTTGAGGGTGCTTTGGATTCGGAACCTAAAAATGTTGCAGACATCCTTTCTACTAATGCAAAGGAACTTTACGAAATTAATGGTCGGAAATTCAAAGAACTTCTTTACAGACTTCTAGATCATAAAAATGAAGATGTTCGCATGTTTGCTGCCAAGGCAATAAAAGAAACTGCTGATACCCTTAGGCCATGAATGACATGACTGTGAAGATCGGGAAGTTAATGAGAGAAGATCCGGAGGAGGTCGCTAAGACGATTATGATCACGACCCCTGGGCCCGAAAGCGGATAGGTATAAACCACCTTTACAAATTAGGTAATCTTTTCAGAATTTGGACGTTTTTTGACGTTTCATGATTCTGGCGTATAGTTTATACGCCGGATTTGTTTCATGACCGATATCAAGCTTGATATCTGAGAATTTATAGGTTTAGGGTAAAGTTAGGGTGTCGACGAGGAGAGCCAAGGAGGTACTTAGGTTAGATCCTTTTTTTTTCAAACGTGTATCCTCTAATGTTCCCTTTGTCTATTTTGATGTATGTTGGTATGGCGATGTATTCTTCTTTGAGATGTCTGCTTATGATCTTGGCTGTCGTGTGCGCTCCGATTTTCTTGTAGGATTCACGCAGCTCCGCTATGTGTTTTTCTTTTTTATCATTATTTTCTTTTTTGTCATCCTTTTTCCGCAGCACGTCATCGGTTCACAGACTGGGCACGATTCTTCGGTGCACCCTTTGGTCACAGTTACTTCGATGTTGCATTTAGGATCACTACAGACATAAACGTCGCCTTTCTTATAAGCTACCATAGCATACAATTTTAATTTGGTTAATTATAAAGCTTTCCTTGTCACAAACAATTGATTATAATAAGATATTATACAAAGCTATGCTTAAATAGGCTTTATCCCTACATTTTATTGTGATTCTATGATAGAAATAGATGAGCTGGTTCCAGATTTCACCGCAGACACAACAAAGGGAAGGCTGTCCATATCTGATTTCAGACACAGATGGGTCATTCTCTTTGCCTATCCAGCTGATTTCACCCCCATTTGCGAAGCAGATATCTTAGGTTTCGCGAAGCAGAAGAGGAAATTTGACAAACTGGAGGTCCAATTCATAGGATGGAGTGTCGACTCAATTGAAACGCACAACAGATGGCTCAAGGATATAAAGGAAAAGACCGGGATGGACGTTGAGTACCCATTGATCGCTGATTTAGGGGGAAAAATAGCAAAATCCTACGGTATACTTCACAAGACAAGGGGAATTCTCTACAGAGGACTTTTTGTAATCGACCCCGATGGTGTCTTAAAGTTTGCTGCAACTTATCCTTTGGAGGTCGGAAGAAGCACAAAGGAAGTTGAAAGAATAATTAAGGTTTTACAGAGGGCAAGGGAACTTGGCAATCTAACTGAGTTGGAAAGAGCAAAAGAATTAAGCAAATATAACGAATAAAAACGGATGTATTGCTTAATTAAATTTACATCAACGGTGCAGTTATATCAATCATTCTTTTTCCTTGGATCAGTCTTTTAGTAAAAACTTTGGGAATGTGTCTAAGTATATAATAATAGCTTTAAACAATCTCCAGGGAAGGACTGAAGATTGAACTCAAATCAATATCGTTAAAACTGAATCGAGGTCAAAATATGCACATGTTTATTTGATATTATTCCAACTTATTATTATTCTCTGAGTTCTCTTTGCTAGAAGGGTTATTGCGAGGATGGCTAAACCGGTAAGTACGATTGTTCCACCAGGAGCAGCATCTAGTCCGATTGAGATAAGCAATCCTAATGTTACGGATACGAGTCCTATTATCGGGGAAAGAATGACCGTTTGTCTGAAGGATTTTGCAACTTGAATGCTCGTTAGAGCCGGTAACACTAGAAGTGCTGAAATCAATAATACTCCGACAACTGGTATTGATACGACTACAATAATGCCTGCAAGCACACTGATCATGTAATCAAAGAACCACGTCTTAATTCCCGAGGCTCTGGCCTGGGTCTCATCAAAGGTCACATAGCACAATTCCTTAAAGAACAAGTAAATCAATCCAAGGGAAACAATAAGTACAAAAAGTGCTGTTAAGATTTGTTCAATATTTACTAGGAGGACGCTTCCAAAAAGTAGACTCTCAATGTTGATCCCAAAGCCGCGGGCGATACTTAACAATACTATTCCTGAAGCTAAACCTAGTTCAAGAAATACAGCGACAGCCGCATCCCCAGAAATCTTTGTGGACCGAATTGCCTTTGTGATTCCAAGAGAGCCTAGTACCACTACGACTCCCGCCACCCAAAACGGTACAATACCGAGGAAGTAGCCTAACGCCAGTCCACCGAATGCGGTATGTGAGAGTCCATCGCCTATCAGTGAGATTCTCTTTAGAACTATGAAGATGCTGAGCACAGAGCTAAGAATCGCTATTATTACGCTTATTATGAAGGCTCTTTGTATGAAACCAGCTGAGAGCAAAGATAAGAATGTATCAAGGATGGTCATGTAAAAGTCCTTCTTTAAGCCAATTCGAAAACAAAGAACGCCCCTCAACGTCCGTAATTTCTCCGCAAAAGAATTGTGACTTATTTATACATACTACTCTTGTGGCAAGTTTCGTTACAATTCCAATTTCATGTGAAGCAAGTATGATAGTTGTGCCGAGCTGACGATCTAGCTTTCCAATAATGTTATAGAATTCTCTCTTAGAATCTAAATCTACGCCACTAGTCGGTTCATCTAGTATGAGCAGTTTAGGGTCGCCCACAAGCGCTTTCGCTAGGAAAACCCGTTGAGACTGCCCCCCTGAAAGCTGCCCAATCTTTCGTTCTTTTAAATCGTGTATGCCGATGAGATTCAATAATTCTTCAACTTTTTCATAATCTTTTCTTCCAAATCTTCGGAAAAGACCGACTTTAGGGATTCTTCCTAGAAGAACAGTTTCATAGACGGTTGAAGGGAAGTTGGCATCTTCTACCTGCGCTCTTTGAGGAACAAAACCTACTTTCCTCAAATTCTTCTCCGAAATTGGCTCCCCAAACAACTTCACAGTTCCAACATTTGGCTTAATCAGGCCAAGAATAACTTTAAGAAGAGTAGATTTTCCCGAACCATTCGGCCCGATCAGTCCGATTAGGTCCTTCTCAAAAACTTCAAGCGTAATTCCTTCTAAAGCTGTTACTCCACTAGGATACTGTACACTCACGTTTTGCAGCTCGACCACGGGTGTTTTCTTAACTGCATCCGACATTATAAAGCACCATACTGAAAGTCTGTATATTATCCTGCATCATTGTTATATATGTTTTACCCGCACTTTGATCAGATTGAGTCAAACCTTCTATGGGATCCATAAGAACCAGTTTAGCATTTGTCTGAGCAGCGATTGACTGGGAAATCGCAGGATTTTCCAGCGATTCATATCCTACATAGCAGAGATGATATTGGTGAATCGAATTGATCACATTTTGGATATCGCTCGGAGTTGGTTCCTCTTCAAACGGACCTGCGATAGGTATCTGAATTAAACCGTATTGATTTGCGAAATAAGCAAAGGCTTCGTGGAAGGTTACAAAGTAATGGGTCTTCGCGTTCGAAGTAATGTTAACCATTTCAGAGTTCAGATAATCGAGTTTTGCTTCGTATAGTTGTGCATTTTTAGTGAAATACTGTTGATCAGCTGGATCTGCTTTGATTAAACCTTGAAGGATGTTGTTCACCTCTTGTTTAGCAAGAACAGGGTCAAGCCAAATATGAGGGTCCACTGTTCTACCGTTTCTCTGAAATTGAGGAGGCACCTGAAGAAGCGGAATACCTTCGCTACAATTTACTAGAAGCAATTTGGGGTTATTTGCAGCGCTCACTACTTGGGAAATCCATGGTTCCAGACCCGCACCATTGTATATCAATACGTTAGCCTTTTCCACCTGAAGTATTGAAGACGGTGTAGGTTCAAACGAATGCACGTCTTCGGTCGCGGGAACAAGTATTGAGGCGTTGATTTTGTCTCCTCCAACGTTTTGAGCAAAGTCATAAATTGGATAGAATGTCGAAATCACCTCCAAAGTTGAACTTGAACTTTGCGGGGCATTGGACGAAAACAAGCCAAATAAAGCTCCAACTAGAATAAGAATGAGAATGCAGACCGCAAGGATGAGGTAAGCCTTTTTCTGCATACGTTTAAGGGGAGGTCTGGTTAAGTTTATTAACTTTTTCATTTTTTTTAATAATTCCTTTTTATTAGGATAATATAATATATATTAATGAATATTGAGGTTATGATATGAGCATAATAAGCGTTTCATTACCTAAAGAACTGCTTAAAGAACTAGACTCCATACTTGGTGAAGAACGGAATGCGACAAGGTCCAAGGTGCTTAGACAGGCTCTTCGAATGTATATTTCTGAATATAAAGAACTCGACAAGATTAAAGGGGATACGGTTGCAACGATAACCGTTCTATATGAAAAGATAGAAAAAAATGCAGAATTATTCCGACTGCAACATGAATTTAGTGATATGATCACAGCATACCTGCATTCGCATTTAACAGAGATGAGCTGCCTTGAGGTTATGGTTATAAAAGGCTCCTCTACGCGTTTAAAGAGTCTTGTAGACGGTCTCAAAGCGAATAAACGCGTGAAAAAGATAAAAATTTCTATAATGACAACAGGCGAATGTTAGGTATGCTTAATTAAATTCAAGTTCACAACCATTAAGGGAGAAAGTGGAAGATGAGCTTCACCTGCCTTCCGATTCAAACATCTGCCTGAACTGTATCTTTTTTAAGAAGGATTCAAGGTTCTGCACAAAGGGAGAGCTTGAGTCTTACCGAGCTTTTACAAAGATGGGTTGTCAATTCCACTCCCAAGGATCGTATATGATCCGCATCAGTCGACGATTCTACGATAAAACCGTTAAAGCAAGGAGAGAGCAATATCTTATAACGAAAACAGTTTCAATGTTTAAAGCTCAAAATATAGTTAAAATTTTGCAAGACGGTAAAGAAGGGTAATTTCTTATATAGATAGCAGTGGGTAAATGTTCAAAAGATGGAAGGAAATGGGGTTAACCTCAAAATGCGTTAAGCAAAATGCTATCACAGTCAACATTCTTTCTAGCTATTAACCTACACCAAATCTTATAGAGATTAAATTTTCAGATCTTGAGATTTAATATCCTCTATTTTTTATTTCTTATAGCTTTTTTCATTTTATTTAGGTCGGCGAGCGTACGATTTATAAAAAATTCTGAAAAATCCGAAAAGTTTAAACTATCTCGAGTTCAATTTAATTTTTTGATGGCTGAAGACGCTGGAAGGACTTTAGTTAGCACGGCAAAAAAGGATTGATCCAAGATGAAGAGAATGGTCGAACCAAGAAAAAACTACCTGCAAAGATTTAACCGTCTGCTTGCAGTGCCGACGTTGGTTTTGTTCATAATCTTAACTATATCAGGATATGGCATAACTAACCTGAATACGGTAACTAATTGTGCTGATGCAGTACATGGTGGTGTGAGAAGTTGAAGAATTGCAAAGCGATTGTCTTCGCAGGTTTTATAGTGATGTCTCCCCTGTTAACCTTCATGCCAACAATGAAGCAGGCTGATGCCCAGACAGACATTGTATTACGAATTTACGGTGCCGTAAACAACCCTTTGAACCTCACGTACGATCAGCTGCTTTCTTTTCCCATGGTTTCAGAGGTGGCAAGGCTAAAGTGTGTTGCAGGATATCCTGACGTCACATACAACTGGACTGGAATACCGCTTTTTTATCTATTGACCTTAGCTCAGATTAAGCCTGACGCCGACAAGGTCGTAGCGATAAGTGGTTTAGACGGCTTTTCTTCGGACCTCCCTGTCGAATACGCTTTGGAACCTACGACGATACTGGCGCTAGAAGCAAATGGAACGAACTTGCCCACGATACCGGACAGCCAAACCGGGCTCAATAGGCTAGTTGTCCCAGGAATGTATGGCTTCAAATGGGTCAGTGGGGTCGACGAGATAAATGTAACGACGAATAATGTTCTAGGACTCTATGAGAGCAAGGGCTACTCCGATGAAGCCTTTGTGCCTAACTATGGGCCCATATATGCGTTGGCTCCCCCGCTGCAAACGTTCAATGTAACTTACTCAAACAGAACGTTCGAAGTTGATTCATTCACAAATGCTTCAATGACAAACGTCGTCTTTGACCCTTCCCAGAAAAAAATGAACGTGAACATGACCGTTTTTCAATGGAACATCGAGTTTTGTGGACTTCATATTAGAGCAAGGCTTTTTAAAAGGACCATACAACGTCACGATAGACGAAAAACCAACAAGCGCGATTGAAGCTGACACAAACGGGACTTCATACCTCTACATAACTCTTGCCGAAGGCTTTCACACTGTAAGCATATCAGGTATAGTGTTATTGTATCCTGAAATAACACTGTACTACCAGGCATCAACATATGTTGGAAAGAGCGTAACATTTGATGCAAGCAAATCTGTAGACATAGGAAAAATAGTCTCTTACGGTTGGAGCTTCGGCGACGGCTCAATCACAAACGGAACCACAGCGGCAGTGGTGTCGCATTCTTATGAAAAACAAGGAACGTACCAAGTGGAACTCGAAGTAACAAACAATGAAGGTCTAAGTAGTTTCAAGACGGTTACGATAACCGTTACAGTCCCGCCTGGGAACATTTTCTTCATCCTCATAGTCATTTTAGCGGCCATTCTAATATTAATCATCTTGATATTAGCCTATCTTCTAGTGACCAGAAGAAAGGACACAATAGGCCGCAAATTAGCTCAATAGTTAAGAATTTGCCGATTTTACCTAACTTTTTGCTATTTAACCTATTTAGTAGTCAATATAGTGGTAATAGTAATAATAATAATTTGTACAATTTATGATAATAATAATTAATAATAATAATTTAAACTTTTTATCATTTACCACTTTTCCCATGCTAAAATGGATGTTTTTCGGGCTATTTTGCTGGTTTAAACCCTTATTTGGTCTAGACCAAATATCGTAAGTAGAACACACATTTATAATTTAGAGAGCAAAATTAAGGAAATCAATGGATGATCCATTGTTACAAGTTATTTTTTATACCAAATATTTTCTCCTAAATCTATTTTATACAAATAAAGAAGATATGTTCGGAATTGAAGACTAAAACCATATTTTTTAACCTTTAGACGGCTGCTTGCACGCCAAGAACTTTTTAAATTTTGGAGAGGAAGCTTTTAATATTTTTTAGTAAAAGGTATTCCTAAATGTAACATGCTTTAAGAGACAGAATAATTGAATTGCTTTTCTCCAGAATTGTCTATCCATTATTATTCTTGATCAGACATAAAAAGATATAGATCAAACATAAGTATATGTAGACAAAGATATAATGTTGGTAGCACGATAAATAGGAAGCTTTGCCCTTAAGTTTTTACTACTTGAGCAGCAATATATCTTTGAAGTAAGATGAGGAAGGTAAACGTACACCCGCAATAGATAAAATAGTTTATTTGCTCTGCAATTTTTGTTAAGATACTTTATATAGATTGCTGAAGTTAAGTTCTCATCCACTCTAACCCCAGGCTTCTTTCATCAATGATCATCATTGTTAATGTCGACTTGACATTTTCTATCTTTCTTATTTTTCCTGTTATAATTTCATCAAGCTTCTCAATTGTGTCTGCTTGAACCCTTGCAGCGATATCATAGGCGCCATAAACTGCGAAAGCTTCAACAACACCTTCAATCTTCCTAATCGCCTTTAGTACATCCACCTCAGAACTCATTTCCACATTTATTAAAACAAGGGCCCCTGCCATTTCTATTTCACAGTCATAATACGATATGCGCTTCAGTATTTATCTTTTTGGTAATCCATGTTTTTCAACACAAAGGAAAAGGTCAAGAATCGCAGAAATTATCGGAAAGTTCAAAAATGAAGAAATCGATAAAATCAATCTTGTTATTTCTTAATGTATAGAAATAAATTGTTTACGTATTTCTCGTATTGCCATCCTTCGATCTCCCACCAATATGAAACTACCCTTGCTCCTGCCTTGAGTTCGCCTTCTAACTTCTTCCCAATGTTATTATTGATTCTACCCTTATATTGGAATATGAATACTACGGTGGCGTCGCTTAAGTTGGCTTTAAAGAAGTTTCCAAGTATTATTTTGGCTTTTCTTGCATTCAGTTTACTTATGAAGTATTTGATTGGCTCTATTTCTATCCCCGTCACGTTGTCGCATATTTTGGATGCTTCAGCTAGTATGTGCCCAAACCCAGAACCAAGATCGTAAAAGACATCGTCCTTCTTTAATTCACATAGTTCTAAGGCTTGTTTTACTGTCTTAGAAGGTGCAGGGGTCCATAATGACCCACCATGAACCCAGGGCCACACGAACCATAGAAAAAGAAAGATAATTAGCACGATAGCGTATATAATGGTAACAATTTCAGATATCAATCTCTTTCACCTTATCCATTTATAATACCTATATAGGATTAAGAATTAGTCTAAGAAATAGGGTTGAAGTGTTAGAAAAGGAGATTTCTAAGGTTTCAGAAATAGAGAAAATAGTTAAAGAACTTCAACAGAAAAGGCTAGGGATTAACTAACTAAAAAATCCTATGAGTTATAATATATCAAAAAAAATATTGGGAAGGTGTGTCTTGGTTATTCTACGAGTTTTCTGGCTTCTTCAGCTGGTACTGCGACGAGTGTCTCAGTTGTGATGTGTCCTCCGCTTGCCATCGCGACTTTCATAGCTGCTTTTTCATTAGGCGCTTCAATTATGTTGACTGCGTCGTATCTGCCTAGTGTATAATATATTCCAAGAAACTTCACTCCTTCTTTCTTTACTTTTTCAATAAGCTTCTTGTTTTCAGCAATCATTTCCTTTGTTGGCTTCTGCCTCCACTTAATTAAACTGATAAAGATCATTTTATCACTTAAGTGTTAGAAAGAGCCTTCTTCCTTATAAGAGTATTTAACCTTCACAAATAGCCACACTCTATCTTATTTTTTAATGTCATATAGGTTTGACATATATTTTTTCTATCGCAAAAGGCTAGTGATGAACTGGCAATGTTGAATCTTGAACAAATATTTCATTAGCAAAATAGGTATGATAAGGTTCTACTTGAATATTATAAACATCTTCAAGTTCACATTCTTCTATTTTTGCAATTCGTTTAAGGTAATCCTTTACACTTTCTGTTTGAACCTGATAATCTACTTTTAATTCACCTGCTTTTATCCAAAGTATTCTTTGCCTTCTTGAATAATCATCTTTTACTATACCATAAACTGGGTGCTCTTTTGTCAATAGACTCAACAAAATTTTAAACATACGTTAATCTAACATCTGATCAGTACTAAATGCTATAATTTAGTTCGTTATAGAGTTCTTCTAGGAAAACTAACATAAAGTTATGCCTTTTTTCCCCTATTTCTTTCGCGGCTTTTGTATTAAGGCTGTCCTTAACTTTTAGAAGTTTCTCTTTAAAGTGTGTGGTAGTGGATTTGACCTTAAATGGGTTATAATCTTCAACCTTTTCAAACGGGTTATAAATTGGTGCTCCTCTTGCACCACCGTAGGCAAATGCTCTCGCCACCCCTATCGCACCGAGTGAATCCAATCTATCGGCGTCCTGAAGTATTTTTGCTTCTAGACTCCCTGGTTGAAGCTTTTTACTGTATCTGTGATATCTTATGGACTCTACAACTTTATCGATTTTATCAGAATAAAATCCTATGCCTTTTAGGAATATGCTAGCCATATTTGCGCCTGTTTCAGCATGGTCAACCCCCTCATTTATCTCATGTGAAATTCCAATATCGTGGAGAAATGCCGCGGCTTCTATTACATCCATGTCTGCCCCTTCAATTTTTCCTATGTATGCAGCTATTTTGAACACCCTCTCAACATGATACCAATCGTGTCCGGTTGAATCTGCTATGCATAAAGATTTTGCATATTCAATGATTTTTTCTTCAAGAGTTTTATCCATCGCGATTGTTGCAACATGTCAAATATTATAATTTATTGATGATCGCGTAAAGTTATCGATTTTTATTGTGATGCTATAATTCTGTTTTGCAGCATTAACTTTTTATATCATTACCTGACGCCTATTCTTGAGGGCTAATGGTTTCAGTGAAAGTATTGTTTTTCGCAGTCTTTAGAGAGAAATATGGCTTAAAAGAGACAAATCTCGAGTTTGATGGTACATTGGAAGGTTTTTTAACGGCATTAGCTCTTAAGGTTAACAAAGCAATTGTCGAAGACATCTTTGACTCTGGGACTAAACAAATCAGAAGCAACTTGATTATAATGATAAACGGAAGAAATGTGAGGGATATAAAAGGAGAAATAAAGTTTAATGACAACGATGTTGTAGCAATTTTTCCTCCGATCGGTGGAGGCTAGCTCAAAGTTGTATTTTATATTTCTATTTTTTTCTTATCTTAACGTTTTTTTACACGTTGTTAGTTTTACTAGGTTAATTTAAAGCCTTAATATATCTATAATTAAGGTTTATTCGAGGGGAATGATGCAGGGACTTCTTTTATTATTGTGGAGGTAGATTTAGATTGTGGAAGATATTGTCCACGTTTTCCACTATCCTATCTAACTTATCCAAAAAGAAGGTCTTGCGCTCTTCTTTCGGTTTCTTCTCCGTTGCCTTCTTTCTTTTTTTTGTGATCATTCCGTCAATTTATGTAGTGACCTACGTCCCATTAAATTGGCATGCTATAAGCCTAACGATATTCTCTAATCCTGAAAATACAAAGGAGGTTATTGACAGTTTGGAGGTTAGCATTGTTCTTGCCTTACTTGTTGCCTCAATTGACATCATAATAGGTATTCCTCTTGCTTTTTACCTTGTAAGAGGGAAGGGACGGGTTCCACAAATAATGAATACAATAATAGAGATTCCAATTATAACGCCGACATCAGCTTTGGGTCTCTCCGTTGCTCTATTCTGGCCCGCTATAGCTGAAGGTTCCATCTCCCCTTTTATAATACTGATGTTGTTACACATTGCGTTTACTATTCCATATATGGTAAGAAGTGTCTCCGCAGCGTTAACTGACTTTGATATCTCATATGAGATGGCTTCAAAAACATTGGGTGCCCGTTCATTTACAGCGATAAGAACCATTACTCTACCTCTTGTAAAAGCTGGGATTTTGACTGGAACTATCCTTTCAATAGCTAGAAGTCTTAGTGAGACTGGCGCTACAACTATAGCGTTGACTATAATCAATGCCTTAGGAAAGGTAAACACAGCACCTACATTGATATATATTTGGCGATCGCTTTCAGTCAATGATCCTGCATATCTCTATGCAGGTGCTTTTGTCAGTCTTTTATTAATTCTATTGTCATTTGTGCTGTTTTTTAGCGTTAAATTCTTCATTAGAAGATTCAAGCTTCCGTTGACTAAAGTGTACCTTCCTTTAGAGACAGAATTAAGTAAGAAGAAATGGGGTAACTCGAAAAATATCATTACATGCATATTTTTTGTACTAATAGCATTCATTCCGGCTATCTATTCAATGTTCTATGGATTAGGAAACATTGGAATACTGGCTGAAAAGTTTACATTAATAGGTGACAGCATATTGTACTCTTTAATAGTTGCTTCAATAGTAACGATCATCGACTTACTATTAAGCATTCCTCTCGCTCTCTTTTTACTAGAGGTAATAGTAGGTTAAAAAATATAGTGGACTATTTAGTCGAGATCCCCATAGTATTCCCGACGATTGCTGTTGGAATATCTCTGAACCTATTCTGGGTAGGCCTTGTTTCAAAGTCAACAGGTTTTAATTTTAGTGCCCTTGTGCTAATAATTTTTGCCCATGTTGCAATAACATTTTCCTTTACAGTTAGAACTGTCGCCGATGCGATGAATACATTAGATCAAAGCGTTGAAGAGGCGGCTAAGACGTTGGGGGCGACACCTTTTAGCACTTTCTTTAAAGTCGTTTTCCCCCAGATAAAATCTTCCATATTCGCTGGTGCGATATTTGCTTTTACAAGAAGTCTTGACGAAACCGGTGCTACACTGGCTGTTGCCCCTGGAGCGATAACCGCTTCTGTATTAATAGTGAACCTTGTTAACCAGAATATGTTAGCTGAGGCAGGTGCAGCGGCTTTAATGCTAACTACTATATCTTACATTATTCTTTTAATTATTAGGAAAGCAGGTGGAAAACATGGTCAAAGTTGAACTGTCTAAGATATCAAAGGCATTCAACGATAACCAGGTGCTTGACAATATTAGGTTGACAATAGAAGATGGGGAATACTTCTGTCTAATAGGTCCATCTAGTGCAGGAAAAACCACAACCTTGAAGATTATAGCAGGATTACATGTTCCTGATAGTGGCAAGGTTCTCTTTGATGGTAGGGATGTAACAAACATCGAAGCATGGGAACGTGGAGCCGTAATGATGTTCCAGAATCCAACACTCTTCACCAACATGAAGGTGCTTGAAAATATCCTCTTTCCTATGAGAGAGAAGGGAATGAACTATGTTAATTCCCTAAAGGTAGCAGAGGAGCTGCTAAGAAAGATACACATGGAAGACCGTGCCGATGCTTTTCCAAACGAGTTAAGTGGTGGAATGCAACAAAGAGTGGCTTTGGCAAGAGCCATGGCTTCTGGAACGAAGCTGCTATTACTTGATGAACCCTTGGGAGCTTTAGATGCAAGGCTGAGACTCGAACTAAGAGACGAACTTAGACAGTTTGCAAAGGAGAACGGTTTAACAGTCATACATGTGACTCAGGACCAAGATGAAGCTATGGCTGTAGCGGATAGA
Source organism: Nitrososphaeria archaeon (assembly GCA_963752255.1). GTDB lineage: Archaea > Thermoproteota > Nitrososphaeria > JACIWG01 > JACIWG01 > JBEKIG01. The sequence continues at coordinate 72,465 of CAVVXT010000003.1, forward strand.
ATTGCCCTGATAAAAGATGGAAAAATAACTCAAGTTGCTAAACCGTCTGAAATATATCTTCACCCATCTTCACCATTTGTGATGAATTTTATAGAGGGAACGAATTTTCTTGACGCTTATGTTGAAGATAAGAAGGACAGCATCATGGATTTGGTTATTGAGAATACTTATCATAGGGTGAAGGCATATGGAAATTTTATGGTCGGAGAACGAGTTCTTGTCAGCCTTAGACCATCCGCGATTAAAATAATAAAGAGAAAAGGTGGTCAGCTTTTTACTCAAGTTCTACACAAAACTGTTATGGGTTCCTATGTAGTTGTGGATACAGCTCTCTTTGGCCCTAATAAGCCATTAACTGTAGAAACATCATTTAAGGAGGCAATGAAGTACGAAGAAAACGATGTTGTTTCTTTAAATATTGACATAGCGGACCTAAAAGTCTTCCGTTATCCTTTACTCGGTTTCATGAAGGAGGTTGAAGTATCGATTTGAAGTTAAAAGTTGATGGCGTTACGAAAACGTTCGGAAAAATTGTTGCAGTAAATGATGTAAACCTTGATGTAAATGATGGAGAATATGTTGCAATTGTTGGCCCATCTGGTTGTGGAAAGAGCACCCTTTTGAAAATAGTAATGGGGATAATACATCAGGACAGAGGTAAAATAATAGTTGATGACAAAGACGTCAGCGATTTACCTCCGGAGAATCGAAATTTAGGTTTTGTTTTCCAAAACATACTTCTTTTCCCCAATATGACGGCATATCAGAACATCGCCTACAGCCCCATTGTTAAAGATTTTAATCCACTGCTGAGGAAACAGTTTGTAGAAGAAATGTTTGTATTTGGAAAAATAGATGCTTGGCGAGACTATCTTCCCGCTCAAATAAGCAGTAGGGGGATTCAGCAAAAAATCTCACTTGTCAGAGCTCTCGCAACAGGTGCGAAGCTGTTGTTGCTTGATGAACCTTTATCTTCTCTGGACGCAAGAGTAAGAATTTCGCTCAGGTTAGAGGTCAGGAAAATTGTCAAACAACTGGGAATCACGGCAATTTATGTTACCCATGATCAGGAAGAAGCTATGGCAATAGCGGATAGAATAGTTGTAATGAAAAAGGGGTCCGTAGTTGAGATAGGAACACCAGAAGAGGTATATATGCGGCCTAAAAACATTTTTACTGCCTTTTTTTTGGGGAAAGGTAACTTTATCCCGGCTAAGATCATCAGCCGGAAATATAAGTCAAGTATCGTAGCATCAGAGAAAATGGCTTTTGAAAGTGAATCCCATCTCAATCTAGGCGAAGAATGTTGTCGTATTCTTTAGACCAGAGAACGTTATATTTGAAAGGAGAGGTTATAATGATTACACTGGAAAGATAGTTGAAAAGAGGTTTATTGGACGACATGTTGACTATATTATAGAGTCTAATGGTGTTAAAGTAAATTCACGATTACTTAGGATAGATGACCCATCGATGGAAGTTAACGATGTGATAGATTTCCACATAGAAAAAGAGGATATTATAGTCTACAAGTTTCCTGAGGAGGGACTAGATGCAGCTTTTAAGCTGGAATAGGAAGTTTGATAACAAATTTCATTATTTAAAAAATTTAATAAAAATGATATTTCAGCACAGTTAAGTGTTGTTTAAATCTTCAGTTTTAAGAAACAATTAGTCTTAAATTTAGTCGACTTAATACTAACAAAACTTTTATCTATATAATTTTAAACATTTTTTTGACAATCAAATAAGTTTATATAATAAATATGAAATATCAGTTAACATTGTATGAGCGAAAGACTGCTTGATTGGCTTGCAAAGCGAAGGGAAATAAATGTTGTAAAGATGATTCAGGATCATCTTAGTCTCTGTACGGAATGTGCCGAAGAAATTGCAAATGCAACTAAAAAGATGATTTTAGGGGACAGGGAAGGAGCAATGCTCAACATTCTTAGGTTAAATTCTAAAGAAAAAGAAGCAGACGTGTTAAGGGGTACGATAATGAATGAACTTTCAAAGGGTGAATTTTCTCCAAATCAGAGAGACGATCTGATGCACCTTATTAAAAGAGTTGACATGGTCGCAGATTATGCACGCAGTGCTGGACGCAGCCTCACTCTACTGTCTATGGACAGGTATCCTGATAAGGTGAAAGAAATTTCTATAATATTTGTGGAAAAAACATTGGAAAATGTAGCTACGCTACGGAAGAGCGTGCAAAGCCTAACTGTTAATGTCACAGACGCAATGAAATTTGGTGATCAAGTTGAAAGAATAGAAGAGGAAGTTGATGAACTGCATGCCACCGCAAGAGGAATAATCAAAGATCTTCCCTCATCAGTCATTACGACAGGAGAATTTATTGTTCTCTCTGAATTCTTTAACGCATTAGAGATGGTTAACGATTCATGCGAAGATTCGGTAGATTATTTGAGACTAATTGTTGTGAAGTTGAAATAAATCATTAACAAATTAGCAAAATATGATTCTGCTCAGAGATTAATGGTAATACCTGCCTAAGAGTCTGTCTTATGGTCACCTTCATTATAAACCTTCGAAATCAGTTAAACTCATGCTCACAGCAGTCAAAAGCTTTCTCATAGAAAATAATGTTGAACTTTCAGATAGATTCTTGAAAAAACTAGGTAAGAGAGTGAAGGGATCAAGGACTCTAACTGAATGTGGATAAGCGGAATTTAAATTAGGGATATTGCAGTTTGAGGGTGTTGAATCATAATGTCTATATTTTATTTGCAGTTGTGGTGACAGTTCATGGGGATATTATGTTATGTCAAACTGTTGACCTAGTTACAGACAAGACGCAAACTTGATAGTAAAAAGAGTTTTAAACTGCCAAGATTTAGTGACTAGAAATGATTAAGGTATGCAATGTTTGGAAGAGTTTTCAAGATAAAAGTGTGCTTAAAGACGTATCATTTAAATTCGCTCGAGGTGAAATCATACTTGAATGAAGTAATTGATAGTTTTAAATCTTTGGACAATCTGCGTCTTGTTGATAAGTTATATCTGTTCGGTAAAACATCACGCTTGGGCATGGATGAAGAAAGCGCTGGGCTTCTTAGTGCAATAAAAAAATTCGGTTCTATATCTTTAGCTTCAAGATATGTCGGAAAAGATTATCGCACAGCGTGGACCAAGATAGACGAATTAGAAAAAAGCTTTGGTTTTAAAGTAATAGATAGAACCTTTGGTGGCTTGGGAGGTGGCAGCGCTAAACTAACCTTGAAAGGAGAGATATTACTTCAGAAGTATTTGCTGGCGATGAAAAAAATGGGAAATTTTCTAGATTCGATTAGCAAAATCAGACCTGATTTGAGTTTGATGGGAAGTCACTGTAACGCTTTGGAAATTCTAGTTGGTATGATGGAGTCTGAAATAAAAAATTTTTTTGTCGAATACATCAATGTTGGTTCAGAAAATGGCGTCAAATTAGTCATTGCAGGTATTGCGGATATTTCTGGAGTACACTTATTTGATAAGATCAGTGGTGAATATAATAAATTTCTTCTAAAAGACCCCAAATTTGGAAGGAAGATTGCTTTAATAAGAGGTTATTCAAGAATACAGGGCATTATTTTGGGTGAAGGCAATCCAAAAAACATTAACTCTCTAGAGGATGTCCTTAGGAGAGATGTTGTCTTTATTAATAGGAACGCTGGATCCGGTACAAGGATACTATTTGATACTTTAATGAATAAAATAGCTTTAGGAAGAGGTACAAGTTATAGGAAAATCTCTGAAGGAATTCGAGGATACGATAACGAAGTCAGATCCCACTTTGAGGTGGGTGCTGCAGTTAAGTATGGTAAGGCAGACATGGGCATAGGCATCAAATCAGTCTCGAAACTTCTAAAACTTGACTTTATACCAATTCAGAGTGAAAGATTCGATTTTGTGCTTTTAAAGGATAAGGTTGACGGAGATAACATAAAAAAATTCTTACAGATGCTTTCCTCGAAAGCTTTTAGAGAGGAAATATGTGAGATGGACCTAGGAATCGAATTTGACGACCTGGTAGGGAAAATTATTTCAAGTTAGAATCTTGGGATTTTTGACCTGTATCATCTTCCTTTTTAGCTTCCTCAGTAAATCTCTTAATGACTATTTCCTGTAATTTTTGGAAATACAATCTTGTAGCAAATGGCATTTCGGTGAGATGTGCGTCTATCGCCTGCATAAAATAAGTAACAGCACGCTTCGATATATCGACCTTGAATTTCATAGGAAAAACAGGGTCTTGCTCAATTATTATTGTATCCCTCAATTCCTGCGTTGGGCACAACGCCTTTGTTTCATCTTCTACAACATTGTACCACGATTCCAGAATTTCGGGATTTAACCCTTCCTTCGATTCTTCTATTTCCTCTAGTATTTTCGTCAAGTCTCCTAAACTAAAGGGATCAAACGACATTCTTCCATCCAAACTTAAAATACATTTCCAGTAAATAACTATTTCTTGAAGTCTTGATATAATTTTATTATGAAGAAGTGTTTGAGAGATTAATTAAAGGTAAAATAGGATCCAGCCGCATAAACACTCAATCCAGATTACGCACGGTGTTCTCCGATTATTTTTATGTGGAACTGCATTTTCTAAAAGAAACTAGAGAATATATGGTGCAACTATCATGAAACCAATAAGAAATACCAGCAGTATGCTGACCGAATAGACGATAATGTTCACCTTCTTTTCACCTATTCTTTTTCCTAGAACTTTTTTTAAGCCAAGTTTAAAGACGTACCCCCCATCCAATGGGTAGAGTGGGAGAGCGTTGAATATAGCTAAACTAAAGTCTATGAGCCAAATCCAGTATAGAAGGTTAGCTAAAACAAAGTAGTTATTTCCTAGAAAGGTGTTTGAGACGTAGTAGGAATGAAGTTGATCTGAGAACGGTATCAATGTAGCTACATTTGGTAGAGTTGGTATTACTAAATATAATGCTAAGTCCCTATAGGAAAAGTGTGTTATTGTTGAAAGGTAGTTGGCGGTAACCTGTTTAAGAGAAAGATCAGCTATTCCAATAAATCCTTCACTGCTGTTTGAAGGGTTCTCTGCAAGAGTAATTGTGTAATTGAAGTTCGTGCTGTTTCTTAATACTGTTAAAGTAAGGTTATTACCTGGTTTATAGATAGGATTTAGCACTCTTTGGAAGTCATCTTGAGTAACTACCTTTACACCATTAACTGCTAAGAGAATGTCTCCAGGCTTTACTCCTACTTTATATGCTGGTCCATCTGTAGACAACTGCGTTATTAGAAGGCCATTGGCGACAGGTGTCAAAGATGAGACGATCAGAAGTATGAAAAAAAGTGCGATCACAGCTGTGATTATATTTGTTCCGGTTCCCGCTGAAATCGTCTTTGCAAAGTTCTTGAAGCTTTTTTTTCCAAGCTCTTCATCGTCTAGTTCGACAAAGGCGGCGATAGGCAAGACTATTAAGAACGCTAGTCCGACAAATTTAACTGGGACACCTGAAACCTTTGCCTGAATTCCATGAGCAAATTCGTGGACGATCATTGCTACGAAAAGTGCTATCCAGCCATAAACAATCGGAAAATAAGGGTTTAATCCAGGCCAGGGAAGATTGATTGCTGGACCAATTTGTCTTATTACAACGCTGACGTTTGGATTTGTTAGAGTAAGATATATGCTAGACAAAACAAAATAGACCGTAACAGCTGCTAATATCGGCAGCAAGAATATGAACACCCAGCCGCTTTTCTTTGCTACAGCTGTTTTAGCAGCTTTATCGAAGAAAGCTACCCCCCTATCCGTTTTTATTGTCAGAATCGGAAAGCTGAAATCTTTTTTAATCAACCTTTTTTCAACATCAAAGGTTATAAGTGTTCGATATATGTCCTTTTATAAGGCACATGATATTCTTATCGCCTTGTTTCTTCCCTTTTTTTCTCTTATGACAAACTATAAATAGGCTGTCTTAATTTTAAAAAATAGATTTTTTTGTCTATACTAATAACAGGTGGGTCTGGTTTTATTGGTTCATACACTATTTTGGAGTTAATGAATGAAAGGAAAGCCGAAAAAATTGTTATTTACGATCTTGCCCCTCCTAGCTTTATATCTATTCTTGATCGCGTAGGTAAAGAGGTGATCTACGTTGATGGCAACATTCTCGACTTTGGAAGGCTGCTTGAAACAATTAAAAAATATGATATAAAGGGAATAATTCACACATCCCTTTTAGGCAATTTCAAGTCCATGAAAGAAAATCCCATGAACTGTATAGCAACTAATTTCAATGGCACTCTAAATGTTTTAGAATTAGCTCGAATAAACAATTTGAAGGTTGTCTATACAAGTTCAGGGGCAGTATATGGAGAAACGATGAAGCCCGCTAAGGAAAATTTTCCGATAAGACCTGGCGATATGTACGGAATGATAAAAGCTACATGTGAACTCCTAGGCGAACAATACGCTAAAGCATATGGTTTAGATTACGTAGCCGTAAGACTTTATTTTGTCTACGGTCAGGATCGATTGTACATTTCTAGACCCTTCAAAGAATTACTTGATCCTCCAATTACACCCACGGATGTACTTACGGCGTTCGTACAAAAAAGTGTAAGAGGTGAAGTATTAAAATTTAAAAAAGGTGGCGATCTAGACCTAGATTTTACTTATGTTAAAGATGCAGCTCATGGAGTTTTGTTGGCTTACTTCACTAAAAAACCACCTCATAGAGTTTACAATATCTCATCCGGTGAAGCTCACAGTCTTAAGGAAATAGCACAAATCATTAACAGATGTTCTGGCAGCAAATTTGTGGAGATAGGGCCAGGAACTGTAGAAGGTTGGCCTCCTAGGCCAAAGTTTTTGGATAACACTTTGGCGAGAAATGAATTGGGCTACATTCCGCAGTTTGATATTGATAAGGGTCTTATTGAATTTTATCGGATGGTTAAGGGTCATCCATAAATAACTATAAATAGGATAATTAATCAAGAGGTAAAGAAGACATTTTGGTAATGCTTATAACGGGAGGTTCGGGTCTCGTAGGTTCCCATATCATTATGGAATTGTTGGAAGAAAAAAAAGCAGAAAAGGTAGTTATATACGACATCGCAACTCCGAGGAATAGTTTTGTAATCAAACATCTTGGTAAAGAGATTATATATGTTGATGGAAACGTTCTAGATCCGGGTAGACTATTTGAGACAGTAAAGAAATATAATGTGGACGGCATTATCCATACGACTGGTTTTATTAACTACAAATATATCGTCTCTAACCCGATGACCAGCATACAAACGAATGTTATGGGCACACTGAATGTTTTAGAGCTAGCTCGTATAAACGATCTAAAAATAGTTTTCACGAGCTCAGGCGCCGTATATGGTAAAGTTAAGAACTATGCAACTGAAAAAATGTCAGTTAAACCAACCGACATATATGGGGTCACAAAATCAGCTGGAGAAATGTTGGGGGAACAGTATTCTAGAACATATGGAATAGACTTCATCGCAGTCAGGCTCTATTTTATATACGGTTATGGGCAATCACTTAATGTCGAATCTCTGGAGCAAGCGTTAAGTCCACCAGTACACCCCCTAAACATACTGTACCTCTTTATGCTAAAGAGTGTGAAGAAAGAATTGTTGAGAATAGAAAAAGGTGGTGATTCAAAATTAGATTTTACATATGTAAAGGACGCTGCCCATGGTGTGCTCTTATCTTATTACGCTAAAAAGCCTCAACATAAAATATACAACATCTCATCCGGACAAGCGTATTCTCTCAAAGAGATCGCAGAAATTATTAACCAGCACACTGGCAGAAAGTGTATTCAGATAGGTTCTGGGATTATTGAAGGTTGGCCCCAAAGAGCGCAATATCTAGATAATACATTGGCAAAAAGAGAGATAGGTTATAGTCCAAGGTATGGCATTAAAGGTGGGTTAACCGAATTCTACGACCTGATTAAAAAAGATAGGATATAAAGGCTTTATTAAACTATTTTAAGATAACTGGTCAGCAAAACTTTAATAAACAATAACAGCTTCTTTTTTGTGTATTAAATTAAATTTTAAAGATGATTGATATGAAAAATTTTGATGTCGCAAAGATCTTGAGAGAAATTGCTTTTTTCCTAGAGATGAATGATGTTCAATTTAAACCTAGGGCGTACGAAAAAGCTGCGAGGTCGGTAGAAGCACTAGAAGATGATGTAGAAGAAATATATCAGAAGGGCGGGATTAAAGCGCTAATGGAAATTCCTGGTGTAGGTCAAAATATAGCTAAGAAGATTGAAGAACTCGTTAAAACCGGAAAGCTCGAATACTATGAAGAATTAAAGAAAGAGACTCCAGTAGATCTAGAAAGCTTCACGGGTATTGAGGGGCTTGGACCAAAAACAATCAAGGTACTCTGGCAAAAGTTGAAAGTTAAAAATATAGATGATTTAGAGAAGGCTGCACTTGCTCACAGAATACGCTCACTTCCAGGATTTCAAGAAAAATCCGAGCAGAAAATTCTAAAAGGTATTGAATTCGCAAAAAAAAACAAAGGCAGGCATATGCTTGGATATGTTCTTCCGATAATACATAAAATAGAAAACCGACTAAGTTCACTTCCAGAAATCAAAATAGCATTAGTTGCAGGCTCTATAAGAAGGATGAAAGAAACCGTTGGTGACGCTGATTTCCTAGTTATATCTGATAATTCAAAAAAAGTAATGGACTTCTTCGTTTCTATGCCTGAGGTTGAAGACGTCTTAGTCAAAGGTGAAACAAAAACTTCCGTTAGACTGAAAATTGGCATGGATGCAGATATTAGAGTTCTGCAAGAACAAAGCTTTGGTGCAGCTCTACAATATTTTACTGGAAACAAAGATCATAATATCGCTCTAAGAAGTAGAGCGCAGGACAGGGGGTGGAAGCTCAGCGAATATGGTTTATTTCAAGGCGACAAACAGATAGCTGGTAAAACGGAGGAAGATGTTTATGATAGATTGGGTCTACAATGGATTCCTCCAGAACTGAGAGAAAACAATGGAGAAATAGAAGCTGCCGCGGTAAACAGACTACCAAAATTGATCGATTACGGAGATCTTAGGGGAGATCTCCAGGTTCACTCGAACTGGACCGACGGAACCAATTCAATAAAAGAAATGGCTTTGTATGCAAAGAAAATTGGTTTAGAATATATTGTAATATCTGATCACTCTAAATCTCTAGCCATGACTGGGGGTTTAGATGAGAATATGATATTAAAGCAGGCAAGCGAAATAGATGAATTGAACGAACAACTTTCTGGAATAAGAATTTTAAAGGGTGTCGAATTGAATATCTTAAAGGACGGTCGTTTGGATATATCCGACAAAATTCTCGAAACTTTAGATGTAGTAGGCGCGTCTATTCATTCTCATTTTAACTTAAGTAAGGAAGAGATGACAGAAAGGGTTTTAAAGGCTATAGCAAACAATAACGTAGATATATTTTATCATCCAACTGAAAGACTGATTCAAAGGAGAGAGCCAATTCAGTTGGATCTAGAAAAAATAATCGAAGCTTCAAAGGATAATGGAACAATTTTAGACATAGATTCTTTTCCAGATAGGTTGGATCTAAAAGACGAACATATAAGGAAGGCGGTTAAGGCTGGAGCAAAACTTGGAATAAGTTCTGATTCTCATAACGTACGCCATCTTCATTTTCTTGAACTAGGTGTTGCTCAGGGTAGAAGGGGATGGGCAACAGCCAAAGACATAGTTAATACTAGGAAATTACAAGAATTTTTGAGAATGGTGAAATCTTAAAGATGGCCTCTCTTATTTATAGTTAGAGTTCATTCAAGTACTTTATATGACTACTTTAAAAAAATAACCAGGTCGCCTGATATAGGGTTTTCCAGAGGAAACATTGAAGAAAGAGTCGTATTCATCAAACTGAGATTAGTTAAAAAGTAGTGTAGGAAGATTTCTTCTTAGGTTGCAAACGTTCACACAAATTAAATGGTGTGATTTCTTAAAAGATTAAAATATACATTTGACACCTGCTTTGTTATGTCTATTCGTGTTGCTGTATACGGCCTTGGTCCTATAGGTATCCTAATAGCTAAAGAAACCCTAAAGAAAAAGGATTTGAATCTTGTTGCAGCGTTTGACATTGACCCCTTGAAAATTGGCAAAGATTTAGGAGACATCCTTGGAATAGATGAGAAAATAGGAATATACGTTGATGATGATGCTAACGCGTTGCAGACTCTAAAGAACAGCGGCGTAAAGGTAGTTTTACATTCGACCTCAACCTACTTAGATAAAAATTATGCCCAGATCGTCAAATGTATTGAAGCAGGTGCAGATGTTATTTCAACTTCTGAAACGCTTTCAAACCCGTGGTTTCGCTACCCAGAGCTTGCGACACTTCTTGACGAGCTAGCTAAAAAATATTGTACTTCTATAATCGGAACTGGAATCAACCCTGGGTTCATCTTTGATACTCTTCCCATAGTCATGACTTCTGTGTGCACCGTAGTCAACAGCATTCACGTCACAAGGTCTCTTGACGCTTCAAAAAGAAGATATTCATTCCAAAAGAAATATGGTTTAGGTTTAAAAGTTGACGACTTCAAAGATAAAATAGAAAAAGGAGAATTAACAGCTCACACAGGTTATAGTGAATCGATCAATTTGATAGCTAACGCGTTAGGTGTCAACCTAGATAAAATCATTGAAGGACAAGAACCCCTGATCGCTAAGAAGGATATGAAGACACAATTTTTCAATATCAGAGAAGGTCAAGTTTCCGGTATACACGGTTTTGGAGTTGGATTCCTGAAGGGAGGGGAATTTATCAAAATCGAACTTTCTGCTGAAGTAGACGGGATTGAATTTGAAGAAGTTACAATTGAAGGTACTCCACCTATAAAATGGAGGAGCTCTGGAATCTCTGGTGATATCGCCACGGCAGCCATGGTAATAAACATGATTCCAAAGATACTCACTTCAAAACCTGGCTTACGCCGTATGTGCGATATTCCGTACCCATCTGCCTTTTTGAGTTTGGAAAATTCAATTAGAGAAGAGGGTTGACCTGCTTGAACTACATTAGCAAAACAGCCCTATCAAGGAATCTATTCGAAAAGGCAAAAAAATATATTCCTGGTGGATCAACTTATGCAATTAGATACTTCGAACCCTATCCTTTCTACGTTAAAAGAGCGCTGGGGAGTAGAATTTGGGATGTCGACGATAACGAATACATAGACTTTTGGACTGTTCATTTCGCAGCGATTTTTGGACACGGTTATGCACCTGTCATGTCGGCTGTCAAGGAACAACTTGATTTAGGTGCTCACTTTGGATGGTGCAATGAATGGGAAGTGAAATGGGCTGAAAAAGTATGTGGCTGGTTCAAAGCTGACAAAGTAAAACCAGCTAACAGCGGTACAGAATCCAACATGTACGCTATTAGGCTAGCAAGAGCTTACACGGGAAAGAAGAAGGTTGGTAAGATGGAAGGAGGATGGCATGGGGGATTCGATGGACTAAATAGAGCTGTTAATTACCCTTACAACCTACCTTCCAATCTGAATCCAACTTCAACAGAAGACATAATACCTCTACCTTTTAACGATCTTGACGGTTTAATCAAGAAGGTTTCCCAAGAGGAATTGGCTTGCATAACAGTTGAACCGATGTTAGGTTCAGCTGGAGCTATTCCTGCTAAAAAAGAGTTTCTCAAGGGTTTAAGAGAATTATGTGATAAAAAGAACATCGTACTCATTTTTGACGAAGTTATTACAGGATTCCGTCATCCAGGTGGGCTCCAACAGCACTTTGGCGTAAAACCCGATTTGACAACAATGGGTAAGACAGTAGGTGGGCAATATTTTGCTGGAGCCGGAGGCATCTGTGGACGATCAGAAATAATGGATTTGCTTGACCAAACTCGAAGGAAGGATTTTTGGGATCGTCCAGCTCATGGAGGAACATATGTTGGTAACGCGGTAACAATGAGAGCAGGATATGTCACGATATCGGAGCTTGAAAGACAAAGAGACCAAGTATACAAACATATAGATTCACTAGGCGAATATGGTAGAAAAAGATTCACCGAAATCATGGAAGAAAACAGATTTGAAGCTTACATCACCGGTATATGCTCGATGTTTGGGCTTCATTTTACGAAAGAAATTCCAATAAACGGTGAAACAGCAGAAAAGACAAAGGATAGAAAATTATGTAGCGATCTATTTGCCTATTTGATACAAAATGGTATCGCATATCTGACGCCGAAATCACCACATTTTGCTGTTTCAAACGCTCATAAAAAAGAAGATTTAGATTATTTATCGACTAAAGTTGAAGAATTCATAAAAAGCAAGAAGGAGCGGTAAAGGATGCTGCAAGATTTCTGCTCTACTTCTAAATGATTCACTGTACTTTCAAGTTTACAATAGGAAATATTATATACCAAGATGAGATTTTGAAATATATTTGTCAGAAGTTGGAGAACAGATTATAAAAGCTATAAAAGAACTTGTAGAACAAAAAATATTGTTCGCTAAGGGTGGGAACCTGAGTGCGAGATATGATAATGACCAAGTGATTGTAACCTCGTCTGGAAAAGACTACTCTACAGTCAAAGCAGATGACCTGGTCATAACAGATTATGAGGGTAAGATAGTTAAAGGCGAAAAGAAACCTTCTTCAGAACTGCCGCTGCACTTAGCAATATACAAACGTAGGCCAGATGTCCAATCAATTATACATACACACGCAATATGGCCTTACATTCTTTCGGTATGCCATCGCAATCTACCTGCCGTCTCAGATGAATTTACGATCCTATTAGGTGGCGAAGATAAAAGTCTCAGAATACAAATTCCCTGGAACAAAAAACTTGGGAGATAGTGTGGCAGATGTCTTAGGTATGAATAACGCTGCCTTGATAGCAAACCACGGCTGCGTGACAGTTGGTAGAAGTGTAGAAGAAGCATTAGAGAATATGGTGGTCTTGGCAAATTTCTCAAAGATTTATGTGCTCGGAAGCATCTTCGGCAAAGTCTACCCACTGCCTGATTGGGCGATTGAAAAGGAAAAAGAACTCTATAAAAAAATGTTCGGTCAGAAATAGACCTTCCCTATCCCTTTTTATGTATCCACTCTTATTGTTTCCTTCATTTGTCAATACAATCTTCTAACATCGAGAGTAAACTGATTGCCGCATCCAAAATTCAAAAAAAGAATTCAAAGATGTGTAAATGTCTGGTAAGTAAATCCTTTGGAAGTTTCGTAATATTAAATGTTCTATCAAATTGTTCGCTAGATAAGATCTTATCGTTTCAATCACTGAGCAAGATTTTGTTATTAAGAAAGGGTTAACAACAAGAATTTTTTAAAAAGCTCTTCTTTAGACGATCTTCAAAGAATTTCAGCTAAAGATTTGATAACGGCCTTGTATTCTTCAGCAAGCTTATCGTAGACTGCTTTTTTCTCAAGGTTTGGCTTAAATTTTGCCTTGAACTTCACCGATTCGCGTACTAATTGGTTTAAGTCACATCCTTTAGTTCCCCATACTGCTAAAATAGCTGATCCAAGAGCGGAATCCGGTTCTTCAACGGCTTTTGTCTCTTTTCCTGTAGCGTCGGCTATTATCTGCATTAAAAGTGTATTCTTAGAAGCGCCACCACAAATTCTTAAATCATAAAAGTTTGTTTCAGTTACTTCTTCAACTGCCGAAAGCATTGTTCTCAAGGTTATAGTACTGCCCTCTAAAAGGCTTCTAAATATGTGTCCAGGAGTCATGTTTTTTTCGTTCATACCTATCAAGAAACCTTTAACGTTAGGATAAGTCTTCGGTACTCTTACACCAAACCATTCTGTGCAGGCCATCAGGTTATCCGACCCTGCAGGAACATTTTTTGCTAATTCCGTTAACTTATCCAGATTTGTTTTCAGAAGCCTACTCATCGAATCAAATGCTGCTGAGCCTGCGTTAGTGAATCCGCCTGCGAGATACGTGTTGTTAACATAAGTTTTATAATAAAATCTTCCATTTTCGTCAGGTATAATTTTATCAACGATCGCATGAAGTGTTAAAGACGTTCCAATAGTAACGTTAACCTGGCCAACATTTAAGGAACCTGAGGTTACATCACCTGCACTCGCGTCTGTAATTCCATTTACGATGGGTGTGCCTTTAGGTAAACCCAACTCGGATGACTCTTCACTTGTATAGCCGACTATTGAGCCTATCTGTTTAACTTCCGGCATAATTTCTATCGGTATTTCCACATCTTGGTAAATATCCTTCAAATATCCCTCCCCTTGTAGTAAGGCATGCGCTTTACCCGCAGTATTTGAAGACGTCGCAGCTATTCCAGAAAGTTTATAGACTATGTAGTCGCTTTCATGTAGTACTTTGTATGTTTTGCTAAACCCATCAAAATTATCCTTTAGCCAAATAAGCTTAGGTATAACAAGCTGAGGAAGTAGAGGCAAGAACTTTTCAAAATCTACGGCCGCCTGGCTTCTTAGTCTCAGCTGTTCCACCCCATTTTTTCCTCGACTATCATTGTACATTATTAGATTATATAATTCATTTCCGTCTTTGTCGATTAAACCTATTGTTCCACTTGTCGCGTCAACACAAAGGCCGGAAACTTGATTCAATAACTTTAACTGAGTTAGAGCTTCCTTAGTTCTTTCCCATATCGCTTTCCCACTTCTTTCTGAAAACCCTTCTCTAGGTTGAATCAATAGGTCATACACGGGTACACTAGACTTCTCAAACACTTCTCCTTTTCTCGATATTATAGTAGCTTTTATATTCTTTGTACCAATGTCCAATCCAAGATAGAGTTCGGACATTAAAGAAGCACCTTAAAAAAAGGAGTTTACGACCATATTTAAGCTTTATAGGAGGCTCTGTGTGAATAAAGAAAATAAAAATATATATAAGGATAGAACAAGCTTTCTTGGCGTATTTCGATGTCTGAAGAGAATTTGAATGTTTTTACAGCGGTCACCGAGGAAGTCGACCCTGAAAAGAATATTGTTGCGACCTATTACGTTGAAGGAAGAGACATTTCAATCGATGAGGCAGGCGTGAAGATTGCTGCTGAAGAATCTATTGGTACATGGACACAAGTTTCAACTGCAACAGAATGGATCATTAAGAATCTTCCAGCAAAAGTATTTGAACACAAGATAGAGGATAAAAACACAGGAATAATAAAGATAGCTTACCCAAATATCTTGTTTGATTTTGAGACCGGAGGTATACCTAATATGCTGAGCATCGTTGCAGGCAACCTTTTTGGTTCAGGTTCACTTCAAAACGTTAGACTCGTAGATCTTCAACTTCCCAAGGAAGCCACGCTATCTTTTAAAGGTCCGAAATTCGGAATCGAAAATATTAGAAAGATCGTAGGCACCGTCGAAAGCAGAAGACCACATCTTGGAACGATTATCAAACCTAAGGTAGGCCTTAGTCCAAAAGAAACAGCTAAGGTGGCATACGAAGCCGCAATAGGAGGAGTGGACTTTATCAAGGACGATGAAACGTTAACGAATCAAAAGTTCTGTCCACTGGCTGATAGAGTAAGCAATGTTATGGAGGCGCTTGATAAAGTTAAGTCTGAGACAGGTAGAACTATTCTCTACTCTCCTGATATAACCACAGAGACTTATAGAATGCGTGATCTGGCTCAGGTTGCGCTGGATCATGGAGCCAATGCTCTTATGGTAGACTTCCTACCATCCGGTTTCTCAGCTGTAAGACTGCTTGCTGAGGATCCTTCTATAAAAGTGCCTATACACGTGCACAGATGTATGCATGCTGCGATGACTAGAAATCCTAAACATGGCATCACCATGATGGTGCTTGCGAAGCTTGTGCGTTTAGCTGGAGGCGATCAACTACACACCGGAACTGTTGCCGGAAAGATGGGTGGAAAAGAGAAAAAGGTCGAGGAACTAATTGCAATGAACAATTTCTTGAAAGGGAAATTCTATGGTTTGAAGACGACGTTCCCTGTTGCTTCAGGGGGGGTTCATCCATCCGTTGTTCCGATAAACGTTCTCACACTTGGTAAAGATATTGTGATCCAAGCAGGAGGAGGAATTCATGGCCATCCAAATGGCACTAGGGCAGGCGCAGTTGCAATGAGGGATGCTATAGATGCAGTGATGAAGGGTATTCCTCTAGAAGAATACGCGAAAGATCACAAGGAACTAGACGTAGCTATACAGCATTGGGGAATGAAGTACGTCACAGAAGAATAGAATATCCTATCATTTTCAAAACCTTATAAATAATCAAACTTACTAATTGAGTGATACTAATGGCAGACTATTTCGGTAAGATCAATTCAAATGAACTTTACAATTTCTGTGTTGACATCTTTTTGAAGGCTGGTGTTCCAAAAGAAACCGCAGAAATTGTTTCTGAACACTTGGTCACAGCCAATCTAAGAGGTGTTGATTCGCATGGCGCCTTTGTAAGGATTCCCCACTACCTAACAGCTCTACGTGAGGGGATAATTAATCCCAGACCTTCAATCAGATCCGTCAAAGACACACCAAGTGTTGCATTAATAGATGGAGACAAAGGTTTTGGACCTGTAGTAGCCATGAAGGCGACGGAAATGGCTATTAGCAAAGCTAAGAGCTCTGGCATCTGTTTTGTTGGTACAAAGAACATGAGCCACGTAGGGATGTTGGCACGATATTCTCTTAAAATTGTCGAAAAAATGATGATCGGAATGGCTGCTACAAATTCGCCCCCATTAGTAGTTCCATGGGGTGGAACCAAACCTGTCCTTGGAACAAACCCTTTTACCATCGGTTTTCCAATAGACGATAAATCTTCGATAATTGTTGATATGGCTACAAGCACTGTTGCTGCAGGAAAGATAGCTGTATTCGCCTCTAAAGGAGAAAAAATTCCTGAGGGATGGGCTCTCGATAAATACGGTAACCCTACAACAGATCCTAGAGTTTTTTTGGATAAAGGTATTCTCCTCCCATTCGGAGGGTACAAAGGTTATGGGCTGTCTCTTAGTGTAGAACTTTTTGCCGGACTGCTAACAGGATCACCTTTTAGTTCACATATACAAAGGGGCTGGGCAACACAAGGGGGTTTCGTTGTTCAAGCGATAAACATAGATTCCTTCAGAGAGTACGCTGACTATAAAAAAGATATTCTGGAGCTGGTTCAGACGATTAAGTCAACCCCACCTGCAGAAGGATTCAAAGAAGTCCTATTACCCGGAGAACCTGAACAAAGAGAATATGAGAGGAGGAAAAAAGAGGGTGTGCCTGTCTACAAAGATTCCTGGGAAAACATTGCAAAAGTGTCGAAGGATATGCAGATCAACCTTCCGAACCTCATAAAATAGGAATCCTGTCTAGTTTCTTTCAATATCAAATCTAAACTTTAAATAAATATCGTATATAAGAAAAGCGATAGGTTTGAGGAAGAATAAATTAAGGGAGCTTATAAGAGAGGGTAAGCCTACAATCGGCACCAGAATACTCAGCTCTTGGCCCGGAATAGTTGAAATAATAGGTCAAACGGGAGTAATAGACTACTTCGAATTCATAGCCGAATATGCGCCTTGGACTCTGAACGATTTAGAAAACCTTGCTAGGGCAAGCGAATTATACGATATCAGTTCTATGATAAAACTTGACGCAATACCAAGAAGTTATATAGCTGCAAAAGCTTTGCAATCAGGTATCCAGAATTTTCTCTTTTCAGATATTAGGACAGTCAACGATGCAGAAGAGGCTGTAAAGTCTGTAAGATTAGAACCTAAGGGAATCATGGGGGTAGGTAACTTTAGGGTAGGTGGATATCTGTTTACAAACTGTACTGTCGCAGACTACAGAAAAGCGGCTGATGATTCAGTAATCGCATTTATGATAGAGAAAAAAAGTGCTGGAGACCACTTAGAAGAAATCTTATCGGTTAAAGGATTAGATATGGTTCAATTTGGTCCGTGGGATTATGGCTTAAGCATGGGGCTATCCGGTGCACCTGGCACACCATGGGCTTTAAATGAACCAAAAGTCAAAGAAGCTGAACTAAGAACAATACGGACTGCATTAAAGCTGGGCCTACGTCCTAGGGTAGAAATAGGTGATGTGAAAGATATAGAAAAGTACCTTGAACTCGGTGTCAAAGATTTTAGCCTGGGGACTGACATAAGAATATTGTTTGGTTTCTGGAAAGAGAATGGAGCTGAATTAAAGAAGATTTTAAACAAAATGAAATAATTAATTAAACTTTATTTCCATCTGATTGTTCCACGTGACCCAGAGAAAGTTAAGGGCTTAGCAGGTTATCAAACGGAAGTTTGTAAACTGGCGTCGTAAATTGCTTTAAAGTGAACTACAGTTAGCTATGTGATAGATTTGCCAAATGTTTATTTTATGCCACTGTGCTGATCGAAAGACGAAAACAAAATCTTAATAGAACTTCCTCAGAATTAGGACGTAGATTTAATTCTGATGAAATTTATTCTAAACGCTCACTTTGCGTAACTAAAGGCATCTGATTTCTTTCTCTAAAACATTTTTGAGATTAGCTCTCACTTTTCTTTCCTCCTTCTAAAAGGAATTGTGGGAATTTCGATAGCTTATTAGCCATCTCACTGAGACGTTTATCCACTTTATAGTTTACAGTTTCTTCTTCAAATGTTCCATCCTTTTCCCTTTCGCCAGCTCTGACACCTGTAAGGATTTCTATTCCCTCGTCGATTGTTTTAACTGAATAGATGCGGAATTTTCTATCTTTGACAGCGTCAACTATTTCCTCCTTCAACATTAGGTTTTGAACGTTGCTTTCAGGTATCATCACACCCTGTTTTCCTGTGAAACCTTTAGCTTTGCAGACTTCAAAGAATCCCTCTATTTTTTCGTTGACTCCACCTATAGCCTGAACTTGACCTTTCTGGTTAACTGATCCGGTAACGGCAATATTCTGTCTGATTGGCAACTCTGAGAGGGCAGATAGGATTGAATATAGTTCAGTACTTGAAGCGCTATCGCCTTCTACTCCTTCATAATTCTGTTCAAAGACGAGTCGGGTAGACAAACTAAGCGGCTTATCTATAGCATATTTTCCGTTTAGGTAACCAGCTAAAATAAGGACGCCTTTTGTATGGATGGGGCCTCCCATGCTGGCTTCCCTTTCAATGTCAACAACCCCTTCCCGACCTAAACCTACAGAAGCCGTCACTCTTGATGGAATACCGAAATCGAAATCGCCGAGACTTATCACGGAAAGACCATTAACCTGTCCAACAGTCTCTGCTTCTGTATCGATAAGTAGTACATCTCTTTTGATCATCTCCTGTATCTTCTCCTGGATAAGTTTTGAACGGTAGATCTTTTCTTCAATTGCCTTTTTAACGTGAATTCCGGTTATAAAATCCGAATTTTCCTGTGCCGCGTAAAAGTTTGATTCACGTATAACATCGGCAACTTCAGCAAACCTTGTGGAAAGTTTTTGCTGATCTTCAGCAAGTCTTGAACTATATTCGATCAATTTGGCTAGACCTGTTCCGTCAAGATGTTTTAAATTTTCTTTCTCGCAGATTGTGCAGACAAAAGCTGCATATTGCTGCATGTTTTCTTCTGTCCTATCCATGGTTGAGTCGAAATCTGCTTTAACTTTAAAGAGCTCATTAAAATCCATATCCAAGGTATATAACTGTTGATAGATGTATGGGTCACCGATTAGAATAACTTTAACATTTAGAGGGATCGGTTGAGGTTTCAGGCTCTTGGTTGTGAAGAAACCATAACTCTCCTCAACCTCCTCTATAGCGATTTGTCCATTTTTGAGGGCTCTTTTCAACCCATCGTATGAGAATGGGTTTATAAGCAGCTCTTCAACTGGAATAATCAGATATCCGCCATTAGCCTTATGCAGTGATCCAGATCGAACCATAGTGAAATCTGTAGTTAAATACCCGAATTGGGCTTCTTTCTCTATTCTTCCGAAAAGGTGTGGGTGAGTCGGGTTGCTCTCGAGAATCACCGGTGCACCCTTAAGCCCACCGTTATCTACCACTACATTTACTTCGTACTTTTTTAATGTTGGTTCTCTCATCCAGGGAAATTGTTGTTGAGCCGGGGCGCTTGGCTCTTTAATAAAATTTTCTAGGTTCTCTAAGATATCATTCTGAAGTGCTTCAAGATATGCCATGATATCACTATATTCTTTGTATTTTTCCTTAAGATCAGCAATCAGGTGGCCTATAGCGTAGAGTGCTACTTCCTTATTCAGCTTGTTTATCTCCTCTATGACTTTACCTTCAAGGTCTCTAAGCTGTATGAAAGCATTCCTTAGATCCGAATTTAGTTTTTCTCTTTTTTTATCAATTTCATCTCTAGCTTGTGGGCTTAGAGAAAGGAACTCTTTATCAGTTAAAGCTTTCCCTTTAATAACAGGTATTATTAACAAACCTGCAGGGCTGCTTTGGAGGATAAAGCCTTCTTCCTGGGCTTTTCTGTTGATTTCAGAAAAAAGATCGTCTCTTTCCTTTTCGATCGCCTGTATTGTGTTTTCTCTTTTTGTTATATAGTCTTCGCTTTTAAAAGCTTTAGGGAGAACTCTTTTAGTTTGGCTAATGAAATCCGAAACATCTTTTTGGAAAATTTTTCCTTTTCCTGGTTGAAGTTTTATTGCTTTTGGTTCATATTGATTGGAAAAGCTGTTCACATAGCACCAGTCAAATGGAATCGGTTCAGTTTTAGCTATGTCCTCTAGGAAACTCTTAACAGTTGTCGTCCTACCTGTTCCATGAAGGCCAGCAACATAGATGTTAAACCCACGATCTTTAATTCCGAGCCCAAATTTGAGAGCTCTGACAGCCCTTTCTTGGCCAATAATTTCTCTAAGTGGCGTTAACCCCTCTGTAGTCTTACAACTCATTATACTAGGGTCACAAATCCTTCTTAATTTTTCGACTGATAACTCATTTATCATTTAAAAAATTCACCTTTTTACATCCAACATAGATTTTTGTCAGAAATATATATCTTTAACTGAATAAATTTTTTTTAATAATAGGCAAGTTATTTTATTTTTTTTATTTGTTTAAAGGTGATAAATAGAAAGAAATCAATTTTCTTATCTTTTTCATATTTATAAAGTAAAAAGACGTTTCAAATCTAACTTTAACTTTTCTCTCAATTAACACCAATACCCTCAGAATGTCCTGTTAAATTGGAGTGTTCCATTGACAATTATTAAAATATAAACATTTAGTTTTTTTGAACAAATAGTTAGTTGACTGTTATTTTTTTAATTAATTATTTGTGTCTTTTTTATACCTTATGTTCAAAATTTGCTGTCTGCACTTGCTATAAATGCTGGATCAAGCTTACCGTATTCGATTCCCCAATTAATTAAGGTGGAAACCCTGTTATAGTAACTTCAAGCTCAGGCAGACAGGTGGTTTAAACCCTCTTTAAACCCTTAACCTGCACTATTTTGCAGTTTACACCCTGGTGCCGAGGCCTTAAACTGGTTAAGGTAATACCAATAATCGAGCTGGCTTAGTTATTTGGATCTGTTATTTTTTCAGAATTGCTTTAATATTAACCAGCGAAAGAAGCTGGTCTAAGAATCCAACTGAATGACTTCGTCACATGATCTATAGTCAGAAGTCCAAATTTAAGTTCTTTTAAAACATTAAGAAGTTCATCATCAAGATTGGAAACCTTGATTTCAGTCATTAGATCATTAGGTAATGCGAGAACTGGTCCCAACCCACCATGATGAAAGTCTAAGTCTTCTATTTTTTCCTATCGCATTTAAAGACATTAATAGTTGAAAAGCTGCATGAGGGATGTCTTCTATTGAAATCTTACATTCTATTATATAACATCGGTCGTAAGAACCATACCAGTTCTCCTTGTTTTTAATATCTCCAGTAAATGAAGAAGATGATTGCACTATGAATATATCTGGTTTTGTAAAGGAGTTCAACCAATTGCCGATAGGATATACTTTGGAGTTGGCTAGCAAATTCAAAAGCACTTTTTTAGTTGTTTCTACAAAAACTTGATGTGCCTTTTTTCTAGACATAAGAGATATCACCAAAATTCCCTAAGAATTTTTCGATTATGGGGATAAGAAGGTTATTACTTGATGAAGTTGGGAAATATATCGTTGAATCGTTTCTTATGACAAGAGTATCAAACCAAACATCTCTAGTAGAACGAAGAAATAATTCCCAACCGCCCCTAAGCATCATCAAATCTTGAACTTTACCTTTGATTAGTAGAAGTACAAACACGGGAGAAGTCCCTAATAATGATTTCAATTTTTGTCTTTGACTTAGAATAATATGAACGAAACTTCGATCTCTATCACTAGTTGGTCTTTTTTCTATTAAGATGAATCCAGTATTATAAGGTAATTTATAGAATTTTACAACCTTCCTTTTTCCCCAAATCATCATTTCTTTCTGCTCCAAGGAAGCCATCCTTTCTTCTAATTCGGGTTTAAGCAAATCTTCGATCGTGTTATAATCTAAACCCTTTCTAAAAAAAGCCAAAATATATCAAAATCAGTATTTAGAAAGGTTGTATATAATTTAAATGGCAGTAAAAAAAAGTTTTACTTAGAAAGCGGTAGAGAACAACTGTTATTGTGAACAAAAAAAAAGAGGTTCCTTTGTAATCTCAACTTTTTTCTAATTGTTAAATCATAACAACTTTTGCCTTTCATTAACGTCGTGGACAAATTAAGGCACGCTATCCGTTCCTAAAGCTTCTAAGAGGACAAATTTTAAAACTTTTAAAGGTTGGATAGATTTTTAGTTTTGGCTCAATCAAAAAAAATCGGAAACGCTAACGCTAAACATTCTGCATGATGGCTCTGTCCGATCCCCCTGTGCAATATCGAACCTCAACACGCTCTCATGCAGGACGCATTTAAGTTGAGCCAATAGGAAATAGTTAGTGTTAGCATTTTGTTTTAAAACGTGTTGAGCCAAACCAAATTTAAAATTATTTTTTTGCTCAATCAGTTTTAATTTTTGGAAAGCTGTCCGATAGGGAACTAGAGCTTCTGATTCTGGCTTCAATAAGTGAGCAGAACAAGACAGTAAACGCTCTATTTGCTGATCAGAAGGCTCAGTTTAAGCAGGTGTGTGGGAACCAGGATGCTATACAAAGGAACATACAGACTACTTTGAACGAGATAAAGAATCTAAAATCAGATTTATATCGAAAGGGCGTTATTTAGGATATAACCCAAACTGGTTATGTGTCCCTTACGTTTACCATATTAGTAAATGGCTCCCTAGCCCGGTAGCCAGACTCGTTTCATCGCAAAAAAATCGTATGTTTTTGCACTATTTTTTTTAGGTAAATTTGGCCTTGAAACAGCCTTAAAAAATGTTTACCAATTCAGGAAATAGCTCACCCAGTGATATTAAAGTATCCTAAAATCCCCTTTTGCCCCGTATCGATAACAGGAAGTATGCTATCTCACAGATAAGCACGACTACGCATCCAACTCCGATAATCCAGATGAATAACGTGATGGAATCATCATTCTTTTTAAAATGCCTCACACATCTGCTCTATGACCTTGCGTAATGTGCCCTTATCGGGGTAGATGGGAAGAATTGTTTATGAGAGTAATACTTATCAATAAGTCAATATAATATAAGATTATGTCAGAGGTTAAGAAGACAGTAGTGGGTGAAATCGAACACTTCTATCCCAAAATAAATGTAGTTGTTGTGACTGTTAAAATCCCATTGAAGGTTGGCGACAAAATAATGATAGAAGGTAAAACCACACATTTTGAGCAGATCGTAGATTCAATGCAGATCGAACATTCTAATATTAAGGAAGTGGAGCAGGGACAATCCATAGGCCTTAAAGTTGTTGATAAAGTAAAAGAAGGCGATACTGTTTTCAAATTAGATTAAAAAAGGCCTAGGTTCACCAAAGATCATTGCTAAATATTTTAAATAATAAAAAATAGTTTAAAAATAAATATTCTTTTAAAGTGATAACAATTGTTTAATAAATAATGGAATATCATATATCGTAAATGGCGTGTAATACATGTTTGACTTATCGGTGCTCTTGAAAATTATAATCGTTAGTGCTTCAGGAGCACTTGCACCAGGTCCTTTAACGGCATCGGCTACTACACTTGGTGTAAAAAGTGGGTGGAAGGCTGGTTTAAGAATTGCATTTGGTCATACACTTGTTGAATTTCCTCTGGTTATTTCGATAGCCTATGGACTTGAAACTGTCTTTCAGATTCCGTCAATAAAATTTTTCTTAGGATTAGTTGGTGGGTCATTTCTGTTATTTTTTGGTTGTCTAACAGTAAAAGATGCACTTTACGTTAAAAGCAGTGATTTTCAGAACGCAAAATCCAAGCATAATTCTGCCCTATTCGTGGGCGTTATCTTAACATTATTTAATCCATACTTTATCGCTTGGTGGTTAGGTGTAGGATCAACTCTTATGATGCAAGTGTTATCTTCAATAAGTCTATTTGCGGTCATTATTTTTTATTTGGCTCACGTGTGGTTGGATTACATCTGGCTTATGTTTATTTCTATGGTTGGTTCAGCATCAAGAATAAATCTCAAACTCTATAAGATGATTTTGATAATATTATCAATAATAATATTCTATTTCGGAATAAATCTGATTATCTCAACAATATTTTAATCAAAATATGTATAAATTTTATTAAAGCTACCAATATCTTCTAGCTTTTTACTTTGACGTATGGTCTATGCAGGTTTTTCTTTTGAGTTTTTTCCACAAACAGAATATCCTATAGGTAGAAGAAAAACAATTGTGAATTTTTAGGGTATTTCAAAAAGATTTTTAATTAATTCGTCTCCAAAGTTTCCTACCCAACAAGTGCCTAAACCTAATTCTTCAGCTTCTAAAAGACAGGCATATAAAAATAGGTCTGTAACTTGACACACACATAGAAGAATAAGCATATTAGTTTAGAAAGTTTGATGCTAGCTTATGAAGGTAGCCGCACTCGGAGACATTCATGCTCCAAAGTACTTTGACCTTTTTAAGAAAAGTTTAGAAGAATTCCTCAAAAGAAAAGAAGATGTATCAGCTTTTTTGCTTGCAGGAGACTTAATAGATAGTGGACGTTATGACCAACTTGATATAATAAGAGAGTTTATAAAAAAGGTGGATTTACCGACTTACAGTTGTTTCGGTAATAATGAATATCAAGAATATTCAGATATTGTTATGAAAAAACTTCCAGAAGTAGTTTTTTTAGACGACAATTGTGTGAAACTTAAAAGAAAAGAAGATTACGTCGCTATAGTCGGATCAAGAGGTGTTCTCGACAAACCAACTTACTGGCAGAAGAAAAACTGGAATGATATTGACGAAATCTATGAAAAAAGGAGAAACAGGCTCAATGAATTAGCTGATATGTGCCAAGCGGACATGAAGATTTTACTAATCCATTATCCACCGACATTGAAAATCGTTAAGGGGGAAAATCCTAGATTTATAGAACAAATGGGGTCCAATAAGCTCGACCCAGTCATCAGGAAGTTTAACCTAGTTATAACTGCTCATGCTCATAAGGGGAAAAAGTTGGTGGAAGTAGAAGGTATTCCAGTTTACAACGTTTCCTTACCATTAAATGGTCGGATATGCATTTTGGAAGTAGTGCAAAAACATGGTCTAGAAAAGTTTATGTGACTATCTCTCAATTAAATCATAAAGGAGACCTAAACCTATTTTCACATCTTTTATTTACCTTATAAATTCCAGTAGCAAAGCCGAACACTAAACATTTTCGTTAAAGAGAGGACTATAACATTGAATGTTTGAAATGACAGTTTTATAAGTACATAGTAAAAAGATAAGGCTTTATGATAAACATTTATAATATAAAAATGACAATATTAGAATAGGGTGTCTCAATTGAGGATAGCATTAGCTCAGATGAATTCTACTGTGGGTGACATTGAAGGAAATATTAAGAAAATTAGAGATTTCATTTCAAAAGCAAAAAATGCTGAGGTTGATTTAATAATTTTTCCTGAGCTCTGCGTTACCGGATATCCCCCACAAGATCTACTTTATGAAAAAGAGTTTGTTAGAAAGAACAAGGAAATGTTGCTCGATCTTATAAGTAAAAATTTAGAAATAGCTGCCGTTGTCGGTTTTGTCGACTATAAAGATGAAGGATTATACAACTCTGCTGCTGTCTTTAAGAACACTTTTCTTTTAGGTACCGTTTATAAAACACTTTTACCTACTTACGATGTTTTTGATGAGGCTAGATATTTTATTCCTCAGGCTAAGCGGCAAATTAAACCTGTGGCTGTAAAAATAAAAAATGCTATTATAAAATTGGGTGTTGAAATCTGCGAAGACTTATGGGATGAGCGTTATGAAACAAAGGTTACAGATCTGTTAACACAAAAAGGTGCAGATTTGATAATTAACATTTCTGCATCTCCATTTTACGTTGGTAAGAGGTTTGAACGAGAGATACTTTTGACTGAAAAAGCTCAAAAAAACAAGGTACCTATATTCTACGTCAACTTAGTCGGTGGACAAGATGAACTTGTCTTCGATGGTCAAAGTCTTGCTGTCGATGCTTTTGGAAAATTTATATGTTTTGGGAAACAGTTTGAAGAAGACCTAATCGTTATCGAAACTGAAACAAAACAGAAGGTTGCAGAGAATGTTATTCTTCCTCCCTATGATAGGGAGGAGGAAATGTTCAGTGCATTGGTTCTTGGTGTCCGGGACTACTTCAAAAAGACTGGATTTAAAAGAGCAATTATAGGGATGAGTGGTGGTATAGATTCTTCTGTAACTACCTGCATCGCATCTAGCGCCCTTGGCAGAGATAACGTTATAGGTTTATCAATGCCCTCTAAATTCTCGAGCATGCACAGTAGAACTGATGCTGGAACATTAGCAAATAACCTAGGGATCTACTTCATCCAATTATCCATTCAGGATATTGTTGAGAGTTTTCATAAGACTTTGGAAGAACCATTGTGTCTAATAAGAAATCATTTTGGTATGGATAAAAGTCAAGATGACAGTGTTGCTGATGAAAACATCCAACCACGAGTAAGGGGGAATTCTTTAATGGACATCTCGAATCGTCTCAGGGATTTAAGAATATTAGTCTTGAACACAGGAAATAAAACAGAGGTTGCTCTTGGTTACAATACTCTTTACGGTGACATGACCGGTGGACTAGGTGTTTTAGGGGATGTCAGTAAGCTTGATGTTTACAAGTTGGCTGATTTTATTAATCAGAAATCTGGAAAGGAAATTATTCCCAAAGACGTGTTGAAAAAGAAACCATCTCCAGAACTTAAAGAGAATCAGTTTGATCCTTTTGACTTTAACATAGTAAGCCCTCTAGTTGACGAGATAATCGGCAACAGGAGAAGCAAAAAAGAACTAATTAACATGGGATATTCCTCAGTTGTCGTCAATGATATATACAAGAGAATCAGAAATGCTGAGTACAAAAGATGGCAGGCACCTCCCGCCATCAAAATCACGAAGAAAGCTTTTGGAATAGGATGGAAGATGCCTATAGTAAATAAATATGAAGGTTAAACCAACATCAAACTTTTATCAGCTATCGTAAAAGCGTATCAGCTCCAATTGTAGAAGATAACATTCTCCCGGCTGTAATTTTCAAATATTATTACTTCTATTAAAAAATATTGCTCATAATCCTTTTGTATCGCTATCAATCGATTTGGTTCCAAATTCTTTAAAAAAGTGTAACATTTTTTAGACACATAAAAACAGGGATTACGGGAACATAAATAATTCTCCAATATTGATGGTGAACCATGAAAAGGATAAGATTGATCATTGTAACTTTTGTACTGATTATTGTAATTGTCTCCTTAATTTATTGGGGTAGACAAAACTATTTTCAAGAAACAAAACACAGTGGCGATATTTGGGCAACGATAGAAGATTCGAAAGGGAATCTTATTTCGATAGATTTTCTAAATACGAACAATAATATCTGGGATACGTTGATAAAACTTAATCTAAATAAGACCAAGATGTTTATTGGAGGAATCATAGAACAATATCAAAACAAATGGGGCTTCCATTTTAAGATTAATAGTATAGTGATCTCACAATCTGTGCCCGAGGACAGACAGGCTAATATTGAACAAATAAGTTTAGACCTGAATCACTGGGAAAACGGGCAAGTAGTTTACATCTACTCAACAGTTGTTGAAGTTCACATTCTGGTTCCAATTAATTGAAAATCTTCCTTGTATTAAAATTATTTTTTGGATAGCCTATTAGAAAAGAATAAATTAAACAGGTTATTTAGATCATTGACTATTACATGAGAACATTTTGTGTTGTAGGCGAGTCAAACTCTGGAAAAACTATGCTCATAGAAAAATTGGTTAAAACATTAACGGCTAAGGGATATACGGTTTGCACTTTAAAACATACGAATCTCAATTCATTCGATACGGAAGGTAAGGACACATCAAAACATCTTCATGCGGGAGCAAGAATAGCATTCGGTCTCTCAAGGAAAGAATCTATTGCATTCCTCGAAAGGAAAACTATCGATGATCTATCCCAATTGCTTCCACCATCCGATTTTTTTATCATTGAAGGTGGAAAGAATGCAGTTTGTCCCAAGATACTTGTAGGAAAAAAGAAGGTTAATGGAAAATATATAGCTAACTGGCAAATGGGACAGCCAATTGAAAAGGTTATTCAATCTATAATTGCTCTACCTTCCGATTCAACACAACTATATGTAGACTGTAAAAGGATTAACCTGAATCCTTTTATCCAAAAAGCCGTAATATCTATGCTCTTAGGTTTTATCGTAAGTCTTAAGGGTGTTGAAAGCACAGAACGCGAACTAACAATAAAAGTAAACCTTAAGGAATTTAAGAATCAGTTAAAGGAGACATGATTATCTTAGGCATTTGTTTAAGATATTTCAATGTCACTATCAATATAAAAAGAGATCTTAAAATGGAAAGAATAAACAAAGAGCATTTAAAGTTTCTTTCAAATAATACTGTAAATTAAGTCATAAAAACTGTTTATTTTTTTGTCTCAGGAGAAAGCTTGAGGGAGAAAGAGGCTTTTGCAATCATAAGCCATGCAACTAATAATATTATGAAGCCGATCAAAAATATGATGAGCACCGAACCAATAAGGAGAAGAAAGCCCCCGGTACTGAACGACTTCGCTCCCGTCTTTGATGCCAGCGCATTAAAGGTTCTTTTAAAGAATATACTTTCGAAAAAAAAGAGCAAGAACATTATTAAAAATATACCTATTAGATCAAAAAAAATTGGTGACGCAAATTCCTTTGTTAATTCTGTTGGATTACTTATAATTTCACTGATTATTGATAAAAGTAATCCAGGAATGTGAACAAAGGTTATGACTGTAAAAAAAAATAAGGCAAGAATACCAAAAATAAAGCCGTATAACGTATTTCTAAGCATATCGATGTCCTGATAATAATATGACAATTCTCTTAGACCGATTAAAAGGATCACTATTCCAATAATGCCTACTGCGGGAATCAATGATCCTATTGCAATCAAAATTGCTCCTACTCCCGAGTAAATTTTATTCGTATTAAAATTAGAAGGCATAATAAGAAACCTTTTATTCTGTTTTTAAACTTTTTAATTAAAATTTAGTGTAGTGGCGTAACGCAAAAATATAACCGTAAAATATGGTACCTGGCGGATTCGATTGAAATATAGGCAATTTGGGAAACTAGATTGGAAAGTATCTGCTCTTGGTTTTGGAGCAATGAGGCTACCAATTATAGGCTCAGATAAAAGTAAGATAGAGGAGGGAGAAGCAATTAAAATGATACGTTATGCTATAGATCATGGTGTGAACTATTTAGATTCTGCGTATACCTACCATGAAGGTAATAGCGAGACACTTGTTGGGAAGGCTCTAAAAGGTGGATACAGACAAAAAGTCAGGGTAGCTACAAAGATGCCTACCTGGTTGGTCAATTCTCAATCTGATATGACAAAATTCTTGAACGAGCAGTTAACAAGATTACAATTAGATCATGTTGACTTCTATTTGCTCCATGGTCTCAAAAAGGATCGTTGGTTGAAGATGAAAGAATTAAATGTTTTTGATTGGGCTGAAAAAGCGATCGAAGAAGGTAAGATAATGCATTTAGGTTTCAGCTTCCATGACGATTACGAAACATTTAAGGAAATTATAGATGGCTATGATAAATGGGATCTTTGCCAGATACAATACAATTACTTAGATCAAGACATTCAAGCCGGTACTCGTGGCTTGAGGTATGCTACATCAAAAAAGTTAGCTGTTGTTGTTATGGAGCCTATCGCCGGTGGAATTCTTGCTTTCAAACCATCAAAAGAAATCCGGGATATTTGGAGTAGAATGAAGATTAAAAGAACGCCTGCTGAATGGGCTCTACAATGGGTTTGGGATCACCCTGAAGTGTCCTTAGCCTTAAGTGGGATGAGCACTATGGAACAGGTTATAGAAAACATAAAAAGTGCAGGTAGATCTAAACCAAGTAAATTAACAGAAAAAGAATTGGATACGATCACAGAAGTAAAGAAGAAGTATATTCAATTTGGACTCATAGGCTGTAAAAATTGCGGGTACTGTATGCCATGTCCTCAAGGTGTGGAAATACCCAAGATTCTAGCATTCTATAATGAACATAGTAAAAGACGTGGAAACGGTGAAGCAATAAGAGAAACTAGCTTCAAAATATAAAGAGACAATACCTGCTGAAAATCGTGCTACGAAATGTGTTAAATGTGGACAATGTGAGGAAAGATGTCCTCAGCAGCTGCCTATCCGTGACTTACTTGCAAAAGCTGTTACAACATTCTAGGCGATATTAAATATTCATAGAAAATTTTTGAATATATAATCTGGTGCAAGATTCATATATGATCAATATCATTCTTTAAAGGGCAACATTGCCATAATAAGTGGAAATATAATTGTTGCGTCACCGTTAACAAAACAGTGTTCTGCATTCGGTTTTATCTTCCCCCATGTTATTGCTTCCTTAGGTTTTGCACCACTTAGACTTCCATCAAATTCCTGTGCAGTAGATATATAGACGACGTAGTCTAAGCCGTCTTTGAATTGATTCCACCAAATTGTATGATGTTTGCTTATACCACCACCTATCACGATCGCTCCGCTTCTTTTGGCTTTAAATACGATGTCAGCAAGTTCGTTCTGATCTTTGAAGGGATTCAACGTAAACTTATGTAGCCCTGAATAGCTGAACATTGCTGTGCCAAATGCACCATCCAAAAAACCCGGCACGAAGATCGGGACGTTCTTTTTACAAGCATTAAATATAAATGAATCATCATTTCCGATGTCCCTCGCGATTGATTCGATTACTTCCCTAACGCCATACGTGTTACTTGAATCTAGCCTTGATAATGTATTGTAAACGATGCGCTCGACAACTGGACCGTAATTTTCTATTGGGATGAAAACATTTCCAAGTCTATGAATATGCATTCGTTCAAGATATTTATCATCTACTTCAAAAGTCCCTCTAAAATAGCCATCTCCACATGTTCTAGCGATATCATGGTCTATAGCGCCGCAGGTTGTAATAATAACATCCACGAATCCATTATTAATCGCGTCCTTTATCAAACCACGGAAGCCTGTTGAGACAAGATTGCCTGTAAAGGATAAAAACTTAATACACTTTTTATCTTTAATCATCCTACTGGCTATATTCGTTGCGTTAGCGATGTCCGCTGCAGAAAAACCCCAGATATTTTCGTATAGGTCACCCAGAGATTTGATATCCTTCAGATCTTGAATTGAAGGATCTTTAATTAACGGACCCAAAACCTTTTTTCTTTCCTTCAACGTCATACTTCTCGACATTATCATTATCTTAATATTTTATAAACAATTATTTTTTCGTTAAGAAAAATCTTTTTGTCAAAAGACTACTGACAGGTATCTTATTGCATTGCTAGCCATCTTAGACATTAAAAAATTCTTTGGCCAAGAATATCCTTTTGATTCCGAGAACATGTCCTCAACAGAATTTAAATCTCTATCTCTTACATATTTAAGTGAAGTTGACAGCAATTTTATTGTATCTTTGCTTGAATATTTGGAAGAAGCGACTTTCAAGAAATCGATAAGAGCCTGCCATTTAGAAACAAGTTTTGCTTTAGTTATCGCATCTTCCCGACTTTCTGATAAAGCAAGTAAATCGACATGCTTTTTTATGTTTATACTGCATATCTGTAAATATTTATTTACATTACTCGAAGCCATGTTTTCAGAGACTGTTTTAACAAGTTGGTCAAAAAAGATTCCAGGTTTTTCAGTTGAAATTGTTGTAAAACTTTTTTCCTTCATGACAATTTTTTCTGGCCCAGAATTTATTGATGCCACTGTATTCATGCAATCACACAGTCCTTGCAAACCATCCATTACTGTATATCCAAATTCGCATGAGGTTTTAGACAGCCACGTTAAATTGATGACTTTCTGCAAGATAGTTTTTCCGCTAACCTCTGTAAGCGCCTGCTTAGTGATGAACTTCCCGCGTGAAAAAGCCAAAATATACTCTCCTTTTTCGTTTTCAATTCTGTAGAATCCAAGCTCCGGTGATGATTTAGATAAAAAGATAGATTGCTCCTCCAGTAGGTTCTTCATCAATTTTTCATCAAATAAATTTATGACTAAATTCTCAACTCTCGGAGGATAATATATGAACATTAACTTTGCTGGGTCAGACGCACACGGCGTGATACTTTCGAAGCCAGTCTTGTATTCAACTAAATCATTATTTATTCCCTCATCCACAAGTTTATATATATCATCTAAATTTTCTTTGTTCTCATTGACAAGGAAATGACATTCACTTGGATCCATTCTTCCTTTAAAAATAGCTATTGTTGCTAACCTGCATGTCATGTTTCCGCATAATCCGCAATTTTCTGCTGGCATCTTAACGTTCAAGTCATGTATAAAATGCATTTAAGACACCATGGTATCTACTATATCTTTTACCGCCTCCGCGAATATCGTTATGTCTTTTTCTGTATTATAAAAATAGGTCGATACTCTAACAACCCCTTTTACCTCTCCTAGAACCTTTTTCGTATAAACTTGAGCACATAGATGGCCGCTCCTAACTTCAATATTGTTTGTGGAATACAAGATCATAGCTATTTCAACAGGATCCATATTTTCGATATTAAAGGTAAATATATCTGTACGACGTTCAATAGATGGCCCATAGGTCTTTATTCCATTAACATTCCCTAACAGTTGATTAGCTAATCCTATTAGGTTTCGATCATGTTGAAGAATTCCGTTTAAACCGACTCTCTTAACGTATTCGAAAGCATCAGCCATTACCATCACTTCGCAATGAGCCACAGTTCCAGCCTCAAATTATTAAATTTTGTGTTTATCATAGTTAAAATACTTATATCTGGGTTTTTAATAATGTATGCGAAGTGATAAATTTGGTATCGGAAGAATTAAAGAATATGCTGAACAATGCCATTGCCAGAGAACTTCAAGTCGCTATTCAATATATGTGGCAACACGTTACATGGCGGGGTGTCAAAGCATATGCGTATAATGATAAGGTGCAAGAGATAGCAATAGAGGAGATGAAGCATGCTGAGAAGATTGCTGAAAGGCTCTTTTATTTGGGTGGCACGCCGACTACAAAACCAGAGCCAATTAACGTGGGAGTGACGATCAAGGAACAAATAAAGCAAGACATTAAAGACGAAGAGAATGCTATATCGATGTACAAGGGCATAATTGAAAAAGCCAATTCAGAGAAAGATGTAACGACAGCTTTCATATTTAAGGAAATATTAGAGCAAGAAGAAGAACACCACGATTTCTTCACAACAGCTATTGAGGATCTCTAGCCTCCTCTACTCTTTTTTATTGCCATCATAATTTTTAAAATGTTTAAGTTAGCTAATGTTTTTATGCATAGAAGGTATAACAATTGATATGCCTTTAAAGGTAAAAATACTTGATATTCTTTCTGGGAAAAGAGCTATTATTCTAAACAAGGCTGACGCCGATCATATTGGAGTAGAGCTGCTTGACCGAGTTAAAGTAGTTCATGAGAATAATACCCTTACTGCAATCGCGGAGATAAGCGAGGACCCAAAGCTTGTGCCTCAGGGGCAAATAGGGTTCTATAAAGAGATCGCTTCAGAGATAGGCGCATTAAATGGTGAACAAGCTGATGTTTCTTTAGCGAAGACTCCTATGTCTGTAACTTACATTAGGAAGAAGGTTAAGGGAAAGACTCTTCTTCCCGAAGAAATAGGAAGTATCTTACAGGACGCAGTTGCATTGAACCTGAGTGAATTAGAGATAGCCGCCTTCCTGCTTGCCCAAGAATTTTATGGGATGAATATGGATGAAGTAGAAGCTTTAACTAAAGGTATGATAAAAACTGGCAACGTTCTTGAACTGCCAGGTAAGGTCGTCGACAAACATTCTATTGGAGGAGTACCTGGGAATAAGGTATCTTTGCTTATCGTACCTATAATAGCTGCAACAGGATTATACATACCTAAAACGTCTTCTAGAGCAATAACAAGCCCTTCGGGAACAACTGATACAATGAGTGTTTTAGCTAATGTTGAATTTTCAATCGAAGAATTAAGAAAGATTGTAATGAAAGTTGGAGGATCAATTGTTTGGGGTGGTGCGTTAAATTTAGCGCCGACAGACGATATTTTCATTAGAGTTGAGCATCCGCTTAGCATAGATCCTAAATCACAAATGCTGGCTAGTATTATGTCAAAAAAAGCTGCGGAAGGTATTTCCTGCCTCGTTCTAGACCTACCGACTGGAAAAGGAGCTAAAGTTGAAACAGCCGCGCAGGCTAACTCTCTGGCAGCAGATTTTGTAGAGTTAGGTAAACGACTAAGCATAACGGTTAGGTGTGGAATAACATATGGCGGTCAACCTATAGGACGGGCTATAGGACCCGCGCTAGAAGCAAGTGAAGCACTTAACGCGCTTATAAACCCAGAAGGAGCATCAAAAAGTCTTGTAGGTAAATCAACAGCATTAGCGGGAATATTGCTAGAGCTTACAGGATTAGCGGAAAAGGGACAGGGTGAAGGGATGGCAATGGAGATACTTAGAAACGGTAAAGCGTACAAGAAATTTAAAGAAATAATTGAAGCACAGGGAGGAAATCCGAACATAAAGCCTGAAATGATACCTATAGGAAAAAACTCATATAAGATAATTTCAGAAACCGATGGTTACGTTACTTATGTCGATAACCAAGTAATAAACGATGTCGCCCGTGCCGTCGGTGCTCCTATGGAAAAAGGTTCAGGAATTATTATTCACGCAAAACAAGGATACAAAGTTGAGAAAGGGCAAGTTTTAATGGAAATCTTTGCTGAAAGAGCGACAAAGTTGCAGGAGGCTATTTCTATATGTAACAATGAAAAACCCATTTTAGTCGAAAGTATGTTGCTGTCAACTTATCCTGTTTTCTAGGAATTAACTAATACTTTAAAAGTTATAAGATTGACAGAGAGAGCGTTGGGGTTGAACTAGATGTCTTCGATGGATAGCTTTCTCGAAGCGATATATAACAAGTATAACAAGAATCCTCAAGGTTGGAATGTTGTGGTCAGCAAAGACGAGAAAGGTTACCCCACGGTTCTATTTTTCTCAGAAGATGAAATTTGGGAGCTAAAGATGGATAGCATGTACAAACCTAATCCAATATGGGTGGGAAAAAGTTTTAAAAATGAAGAAAAAAACAGAAAGATAGAAAACCCAAGCTATGGATTCAGGGGTTTAGAGAACGAACAAGCCAGTCGCTTGCTTAAAGCTATGGCTAGAGAGGATGCAGCAAAGGAAATAATAAAGAGTGTCCTAGAAAATGAACCAAAACCTTTAGAAGAAATAAAAGATAGAAAAATGGTACTGCATGGGCCAATTATAAATTCACCTAGAATACCCATTATTTCCCAAAAGCAAGTAGATCTTGATCTAAAGTTGAGAATTGAATTACAAAAGCTTCTGTTAAATAGAGGAATTGGTTCCATGTACGGCTAATTATGGTCTTCTACATGGAAATTACTCACAGTAAGCCAATTTGGACATATATCATTATTGCTGCATGCGTTGTCATGTTCATTATCCAACAAATAACACCTTACAGCTTATGGGCAACCTTAGAATTTTGGCCTGCTTATGTAGCTGTTTTCCCATGGTCTTTTGTTACAGCTATTTTTCTTCACGCTAGCATAGAACATTTAGTTTTTAACATGATAGCCCTATTGTTTTTTGGTTATACATTAGAGAATGTGCTTGGACGGAAAATTTTTTTAATAATATTCTTTCTTTCAGGAATAATTGGAAATGTCGGATACCTACTTACTTCTATTACAGGATTAACTGATTTGTACACACCAGCTATCGGAGCATCAGGGGCAATATACGGCATAATTGGGACTCTTGTCGTCCTTATTCCTTTAAGAAGCGTTTACTTATATGGTCTTTTTCCGATACCGTTAGTATTCGTTGTAGCATTTTGGTTGTTGTTGGACATAATCGGACTGTTTGAACCTTCAGGAATAGCTGAAGGGGCGCACTTAGGTGGAATTGTTTTTGGAGCCATCTGTGGCTTCTATATAAGAAAAAGAATGTCGGTTATTAGATATTCATACACTGTAGTGTAGAGCTGCCGAACTCGTCTGAAGAGATTTTTTCAATAAGCCTTCTATCGGAGGAATACCTATTGCAATAACCTTATTTTGTATACTTCCATTTCGAAACATTATCGAACCACTCGCATTGGGAACGACCACTCCCCAAGAATTAATTTCATCTTCTAAACCCAATTGCTTTGAAAGTATTACCCTTATAGGGTCGTAGTGTGAAACCATAACGATGATTTCTCTACACCTCTCTTGTAGAAAATCGTTAGCACGCCTGCTAATTTCATCCCATGATTCAACTCCTTCATACACACCTTCCATGAGTAATGTTTTCCAATTAATTGAATCAACCTTTTTGTTGTTTAAGCAACCAAAAGATCTCTCTCTGATTCTGTCATCAATCACTACCTTGCATTCTAGTTTTGAAGCTATAATGTCAGCCGTTTCCCTAGCTCTAAGGATAGGGCTCGAATAAATCGCTCCTAATCTTAGACCCACCAGTTCTTCGCCTATCACTGAGGCTTGAGCTCTACCTTTCTCTGTTAGTGGATAAGACCCATGGTCGTGACTTATTATACGTTGGACATTGGATGTACTTTCACCATGTCTTATCATTATCAAAACAGACATTCAGTTATCACTTCTTTTAACTTACACTAAGAAGAATCCGACCAGAACCGTAGCAAATGGGACGGAAATGTTATCATCCAACCAGGGCTGGTACTCTGCTAAAGTCGCAACTGTTGCAAGTAGTATTCCCTTTAAACCTAAAAATAGGTATCCTATTAGGACACATGTTAAAACCATCGCCAGTGTTCCACTCCAATGCTTACCTCTTTTCTTAAGAAACCTTGATCGTACTATGCCGGTTATGGAGTCGCCTACTGCCATAAAAAGCATTGCTGTACCAGCCAAAATTCTGGTGGTTGGTGGCCAAAGGAGTAAGCCTAACACAGCGAAGCTAAAACAAAAGAAGACCTCGCCGAAATTGTTCTTCTCCTGGAACCATTTAAGCTCCATTGATCTAAAGTGTGGAACCGCCAAGAAAAGGACAAAAAGTGTGCCGAACAAAGAAAAGACGTACGGTTCCTTAAATAGATACATATAAGACAGTACAGCAGGTGTTACTGAAAGGTGTATTAACTTTCTGTTCACCCAAATGTTTTTGAACCTTCTCGTCAAAATGACGGTTGATAGAATCAGGATAAAAAGTAGAAAAGCCAATAAGGAGTCTGTAAAGAACTCCATAAAAATTTCATTCATACTTAGTAATTTAAAAATTTTCTTTATAATGTTTGCTAAAAAAAGGGTTATAGGGAAAAATTTAAAGATAATAAGTAGATAAAAGGTGCTCTTTATAAGAAGATTTAATAACTATTAAATTCACAGTTGCAATTCATATTAATAGTGATTTGATGGAAAAAATTACATATTTTGGGAATGCTGGGAAATGGACAGGAAAAGTTTTTGAGGTTTCAAAGGAATATGCCGAAAAATCTGGTATAAAGGATGTTGTTGTTGCTTCAACCTCAGGAGAAACAGGAGCAAAAGCGTCTGTTTTTTTCAAGGGGTATAACTTGGTAGTGGTAACTCATGCAGCTGGTTTTAAAGGGCTAGGTAAAAATGAACTCACCGAAAAAAATAGGAAAATTATTGAAAGAAATGGCGGTAAGATTCTGACAGCAACTCATGCATTAAGTAGTGCGGAACGGGCTTTTAAAAAGAAGCTTGGCACAGTTGGCACTTTAGAGATTATGGCGAATACCCTTAGGGTCTTTGGACAAGGAGCTAAGGTTTGTATAGAAATAGCAGTGATGGCAGCAGATGCAGGACTTATTCCCGTTGACAGAGATATAATATGCATTGGTGGTACAGGGAAAGCCGCTGA
Source organism: Nitrososphaeria archaeon (assembly GCA_963752255.1). Lineage (GTDB taxonomy): Archaea > Thermoproteota > Nitrososphaeria > JACIWG01 > JACIWG01 > JBEKIG01. The sequence continues at coordinate 111,104 of CAVVXT010000003.1, forward strand.
CACAGCTTTATTGATTAAGGCAGCGAATTCGTCTGATTTCTTTGATCTAAAGGTAAGGAAGGTTCTTTGCAAGCCTTCGGACTTTTAAAAAAGACTTATTTTTGATAGATATTTACCTACGACGATGAATAGAAGATGTTTAAAGGGGTCCATGGCGTATTTTTGGATCTAGATGGTTGCATGTATAGAGGTAAAACGCTTGTTCCGAACGCTGACAAGACAGTTGCATTATTAAAAGAACGAGGGTATAAGATACTTTATGTGACAAATAACGCTTCTAGGACGCAAAAGGAATATGTAGATCACTTGAGGAGAATGGGTTTACCTGCGGAAGAAAAAGAGTTTTACACATCAGCTATGGCAACAACTTCCTATTTGACAAAGATGTACGGATCAGGCCGGCGTGTATTCGTTGTAGGCACAGAGGCTTTGAAGAGTGAATTAAGAGAAAAAAATTTTGTTATAGTGAACGAAGATGATGCCAAGAAAGCCGAATTCGTTGTTCTTTGCCTAGATTTGGATACAACTTACAAACGCTTGACAGCAGCCTGTTATGCGTTACAGAATGGAGCGCGGTTCATTGCGACAAATCTAGATATGGTTCTGCCGGTTGAAGACGGATATTGGCCAGGTGCAGGAGCAATTTCAGCGGCAATTACTGCGGCTACAAAAGTTAAACCCTTTTTGATAGGGAAACCTTCAAAAATAATAATCCAAATGGCCCTAAAATACTGTGGATTAAACAAAAACGAAGTCCTTATCGTTGGTGACAAGTTTGAGACAGATATCAGGGTCGCGAACAAGCTCAAAATGAAGTCAGTACTTGTTCTCACAGGTGTGACTAAAATGGAGCAGCTTGAAAGGATACCGAAGAGGCTTCACCCAAGTGTAATATTAGATAGTGTTAACGATCTTCCTAAAGTTCTTCCTTGACTAAAGATCTATCGATTGGGCGAGACATGTGTCTCCTATGGTAACTCCTGATAAAATAAATAAATTAGAAAAGAGTTAGGCCCGATTTACAAGCTTATTCTAACCTTATTTTCTAGGTCACTGTTGAATATATCTTCTTTTACAGTATTCTTTCTAGAAATAATCAAGAAAGTAGCTTGTTCTGTTAATGGAATAGGAGGCACATGCCATGTTCCTTCATTCATCACTATAGCTTTAGTTCCGTCAAATATGAATGCCTCCAATTTGTTCATTTCTGGTTTTGCTTTTGGATCTCCTAACCTATTTGGTGGCGCAAAAGGAAAGATGCTATACCCTTCAAGTGGAACAAATATTTCTGACGTCTTTACATGCCGCTCCATGCTTGTGAACTCAAAAGGCTTCCTTTTACATAGAAGAAAACTTGCCGCTCTTTCTTCAATTGGAAGATGAACAACTTCATCCCAGTAATCTAGGGCAGGTGTTGATGCACTCGGTTTTGTTTTCGGTAAGCCGATAATCGTACCAAATGGGCTGAATCCTTTATCTGTTAATAATTTTGCTTTAACTTCCACGTATTTCATACCATCATTATAATATGCCCTGCAATGATTTATAATGATTTTTCTTAAACGAGGACTTTTTTTCATAATGTCCTCTAATATTTTTAATATCTATTTTCTTTGAATATTGTTTCAACTAATAGCCGTGAAAGCTTTCTTTTTTAATTTTCGTTGAATCTACGTTCAATTTTATAAGCAGATCTTCCATGGCATTCACCATCATAGGTGGGCCACATATGTAAAATACCCTATTTAGGTAATCTGGGACTTCTTTATTAACCATTTCACCAGTTATTACACCTTTGTAACCGACCCATTTTTCTTGAGGTTCGTCTAGAGTTAAGATAACCTTCAAATTCGGGTTCTTCTGCTGCATTTCTTCTAATTCTTCTCTGAAAGCTATATCAGCTTCTGTGTGGTTTCCGTAGATAAGCGTGATTTTGGTTGCAAGTTTAAGATCTGAGCAGTATCTGCATATACTTCTCAGAGGTGTAATTCCAATCCCTCCTGACAGTAAAACAATGCCATCATACTGACCTTCGAAAATGAAATTTCCGTATGACGCATCTATTTTAACCCGGTCGCCAACCTCTAAAGAGTCTAAAGCGTTCGAGAATTCGTGCCCTGTCAACTTCTTCGTGAACTCTATAAATTCCTTTTCAGTTGGACTACTCGAGATCGAAAAAGGCTTTTTAGCTTCTTCCCCTTGAATTTTTAATGTTAACAACATAAACTGACCAGCCTTATAATTAAAAGATTGAGGCCTGTTAAACCTAAAACTCTTAACATTATTTGTTCTTTTAATGATTTCTTTAACTTCTGTCTCAAACATCATTATACTCACCATCTTATTTTACTAATTTAATAGAGTTTCCGGTAGACTGTGAATAACTTTTTTGAATTATGAAGAATTTATAAGTCTCTATTTATTGATATTATAACATATGACTGTTTTGCAAACTAAACGTTTAAGGTACGGTGAATACGCTATTTTTTTGATTATATTAATTCTAGGCCTGTCTGGAATCCTTTATTTCGGAGGCGTGATAAAATATGGTATCGAATTCTATGTGAGCTTATTACTAGCAGCTGTAGGCGTCTATACCGTCGCCTTTGATTTATATTATTTGAAATTTATGCGTAGGTACGTAAGAAACTATATGTTCCTTTGGGGTTATATCTTAGCTTCAATAGGTTTCGCGCTGTTCTTCGATTTATTTAATCATAATCTATTTCTAAATATTAGCATAGCTGTATTAATAGGCGCCTTGCTTGGGTTTGCCAGTATAAGATATATTGGAAAACAATGACTAATCAATATTAGTCGAACTACTACTACGTTATTAGAATATTTTATATTTTATTGATACTATCCTTATAAGTATACTGTTTATATTTTTAAGTTAGGATAAAAATGTCAGACGTTTATGAAAAAATTAAAGGGGAACAGGGATTAGCTGAAAAGGTAATGTCAAACATACCCGGGTACCATGGATACAAAGAGAAAGAACTCCGGAGAGAAACCGATAAATCAGTCAGAGAATTTTCTGCTCAGAAGCTGAAAGAAGCAAAGATCGCTCTCGATGTAGCAGTCAGAGAAGTTTCAGATTCAGGAAATGTCGGTGCGTTTCAATACGCCAACCGCGCAATGGCTGTACTATATAGAGTGACAAACAAAATCGAGCACGCTGATTACGGTTATTCCGGCTTCTTCGACGCCATCAAGGTAAGAGAGGATAAGTTGGATAAGCTGATCGAATTCGACTATGCTCTAATTGACCTTTGCAAGTCAATGCAGGAAACAGCAACTACTGTAGCAGGTCAGCCTGACATAGATAAAGCGTTCGACGATTTTAGAAAAAAGCTACTTGAAGTAGAATCTAAACTTAATAATAGGGAAAGGGTTATTTTCCAGTTGAGTAAGTGATGCCGCAAGTTATTGAATGGTCAACAGAATTTTAGTCTTTTATTTTTGTTCATATATATGAACAATTATTTAGGAAATTTTTTATTAAAGTGATTAAGGTGCAGCACAAATTTATTATTAACAACTATCTTATCAAGCTTGATATCAAAGTTGATATTCTCAAAGGAAAATCTGTAAATAGGTATTCTGTAGAGAAGGCTATAAAATTGACTTAAGATAAGTATTGTTCAATCAAAAGTACATTAGATAAGGAAATTATCATATGAACTAGGTGAATAACCGAATAGATCGAGACACATTAACTTTCTCCCAAGTTAAAGGATATATAAGTGACGATTTCAAACATTTAGTAAGTGTCATATTTGAAAATAGCAGAAGTTAAAGCTCTAATTTCCAAACCTCCACGTTCTTTTGTTTTTGCTAAAGTAACGACAAATGATGGAATCGTGGGTTACGGTGAAGCAGCATCGGATGGTGCGCCAGTAGTACACGCGGAGAGCATTAACACTCTAGGAAAAACTATAATTGGTATGGATCCTTTCAACACTGAACTAGCCTATTATACTATGGACAATGCCTTCTTTGGATGGAATCCGGAAGCAACCATGCGCGCGACAGGCGCAATAGACGAAGCCCTATTTGATATCAAAGGTAAAGCGTTGAAGACACCAGTCTATAACCTGCTCGGCGGAAAATTTCGGGATAAAGTAAAATTATACTGTCATATCGTTCTAAGGCCAGGAGAGAAAGCTACTCCTGAAACTGTTGCAGAGGGCGCTGTGCGCCAAGTTAAACTCGGTTTTAGAGCAGTCAAGTTCGATCCTTTTACAACAGTCATGCGAAGTGATATGAATGAAAAGGAGATAGGTTTCGTTTCAATACCTCAGGGAATGAATTTTTCCCATGAGCTGACGCTTAAAACTCTTGAAATGGTGAAGTCGGTTAGAGACGCCATTGGACCTAAGGTCGATCTGATGCTAGATATTCACGGTAGATTCGATGTTGAATCAGCGATAAGAATAGGGAAAAAACTTGAACCATTTGACCTTCTCTTCTACGAAGAGCCTATTCCACCAACTAACGATGAGCTTCTCGCCTATGTACGTAAAAGGGTAGATGTACCAATCTGTGTAGGTGAGAGAAGGTATACGTTGGAAAGTTTTAGAAGATTATTTGCACTTGATGCAGCGGATATAATTATGCCAGACCACTCTAGGAATGGTGGCATAACGTGGGTGAAGAAGATAGCGGACATGGCTCAAACTTATTTTGTTCCGGTCGCACCTCATGTTGTCTTCTCTAGCCCTCTAAACGCTGTAATCAGTGCTCAGAACATGGTTTCTATACCAAACTTCCTAATTCACGAATCCATGGGTCCTCAAAGACTTGAACTCTACAAAGATGTTTTAAAGCCAAACGTGTTACCTGAAGATGGTTACATTAAAATTTCAGACAGACCTGGTCTAGGCGTTGAACTGAATGAAGAGAGCCTTGAAATCGAATATGATGAGAGCCTGATTGGATTATAATCTCATCCTCCCATTTTGTACCCCTTTGGAAGCCCTATTGTAACGTTTTAATCCATTTATTCTGAGGACTGAATATAATTTTTTAAGATCAACATTAGTTTTTGCAGTAATATCTTTTATTGACGCGCCTTCTTTATACAACTTGATTGCCGTGTTTAACGATTTAATACTGTCTTCTCTGCTCCTTTTAACAAATTTTAACTTCCAATTAAGAAAACAATTTTTAAATTTTTCAAAGTCCTTAGACTTGGCCAGTGGAGGATTAATGGAGAAGAAATCGATAATCGACTTTAACTCATCATATTTTGTCACAGAATAGACGTAAATTGCATGGTGTGTGACCCTTTTTGGTTTAAGGACAGAAATCTTTCCAACCCCGAAAAAAGCCTGAATCCTTCTGATTATAATATTGTTCTTGCTTGTCACAAAAAATTTAGGATAGTAATGGTTATGCGACAATATTATAGAGAAATTACCTTGACCATCGACAAATCCGACAACATAGTCTGGAGAGATGCCCATTATACGGTTATCGACAAATCCTAAATAATTAAATCTTTCTAGGATATAAAAGAAGACTCTGTGTATTAAAATTTCTATTGAACATGCCTTCTTTTTATTTCAGATATCGCTTTTGTAAGTGTTAGCTTGGCAATAGAACGTGGAGATACGTTAAACTGGTTATAGAGCCGATTTATCATCGACGGTAATATGAACGATACACCGTAACCAAAGATGTTAGTAAGAAAAACCTCAAAGTCCTCTATATGATCCGCCAACTCTTCTTCTTCTCTTAAGTTGTTGCTGCTCATGAACTTGTATATGATCGCATTCTTTGCATTTTCCCCTAAAAATGATAAGCTATAGTTTATTACCTGTACAACCTTAACTTTAGTTTGGGAGTCAAGTATCATCTTTATTGCACACCAAATCAATTTGTTATCATCAAGACAAATTTTATATAACAAAGCAAAATTTTGATAACAAGCGGCAAAGAAAAAATTAATCAAGAAATTATCCGGCAGATAATATAAATTATTTCTCCAAAACTCCCTGGGTGGGCCATTTAATGATGTAGACACCATGGTATAAACACAACAAACTAGGCAATCATGGAAATTGGCAAATCCTGCTTAAGTCAGCCAAGTAAAAATGAACAGGTGCTTTTCAGCAGCAAATTATTATAAAAACCCTCTACTTCTAAAATAGTTGGATTTTTATTGACAAATAATAATGATGTTTTCCTGTCACTAAAACTAAAAAGTCAATTAGACCCATATGACATGAACCTATCACTAAGGGCCAATAGCGTCAAAGCACCCCCCTGTCATGATAGGAGCCTTATGGTGGGCGATAAATCGATAGATACTTATCATAAATTATAAAATTATGGGCTCTGATAATAATGTACTCTAATGATTTATTTAATTTGTTCCTTAAAACTTAATATTAATAATATGTTATGTTTTTCATAACCAATAATTTATTATCAAGTTTGATATCAAGCTTGAATAATTAAGACAATTGCTAGAAGAACAGATAAGATAATTTTACACTAGTATCTCCTTCCTTTCCGACTCTTAAGCCATTTGTCCAAGACTTTATATCCTCTTATTTACAAATTCCCACATCTTTGGCACTCCATCAGATGATCGTTCGTAGTTTATTTGAATACATTTCTTCTAGAAAATAGAGGTTAGGGTCTAAAGACTATGTGTACTTTGTTTCCTGTCGGGTCGGTTTTCTTTAGGTATGCTAACTTGAAGCCTGACGCGATTATTGGCTGTTCAAGTTCTATGCCCTTTTCTTGTAGGTAGTTGTATGCGGCTTCAAAATTTGACACATTTATTGCTATGTGCGTACGTGTTTCCTTTTCATGCGCTTTCATGACTTCTATTTTTCCAATACTTGTCCCTGTTAGCATTATCGATGATGGCCCTTCTTCTTTTGCGAAGCCGAAGGTTCCAGCGTACCAGTCAGCTATTTGCTTAGCGTTCGCGGTTTCTGTTGGATATATCGCTATATGTTCAACGCCTAAGAATATAGATTTACCTTTTACCTCCCATATCCATTGCATGCAGTCTTCCACCTTCCTTTTTATGGATTCAAAGTTGCCCGACTTTACTAGGTCTTTTTGTATGAGGTTTGAGCCCAAGTTTACTGCTGCCGCGCCCGCTCTTATCCAACTCGAAATGCCTTCTTTTGTGGCCTCTACACCTCCTGAGGGCATAAGTTTTAACCATGGAAACGGACCGAGCAAGTCTTTTATAAATTGTGGGCCTAGTACGTCTGCTGGAAATATTTTGATTATGTCAGCGCCCATCTCTTCTGCCATGTATATTTCTGATGGAGTACTACATCCTGGAATATATAAAATATTGTATCTATTAGACGTCTTTGCCACATCTGGGTTGAATACTGGTCCGACGATAAAGTTTGCTCCACAATTAATATAGAGTGAGGCTGCTGATGGTTCGACTATCGTGCCAGCTCCTAGGACAACGTCTGGAAACTCTCTATCCTTCCATTTTATGAGTTCGCTGAAGACTTGATATGCTAATGCGCCACGGTTTGTGAACTCAACCACTTTAGCTCTGCCTTCGGCGCATGCCCTAACAATTTTTTTAGCAGTCTCCAAGTCTTCTTCATAAAATGTTGGGATTAGCCCGATTTCGAGAACACTTGAAACAACCTCATGTCTCATCGACATCGACATATTTTCTTACCCCATAAAAGCGTGAGAAACTCGTCTTCTTAAATTTTTATCTGATATACGTCTCATTGTTAATAGAAAGATGATAAATAACTGATCAAGCCTACCGCCTAAAGATCTTCCTAGAGGGCCTAAAGGAATCGACAACACATGAACACCTAGTTAAATAACGAGCGGCATTTTCGTATCCAATTGAAAGTATGATAAGTCTCTTAGAATATTCATTGTCAGGAACAGAATAAAAAGTTAGTTAATGTAATTCTACTAAACTGAGATAAACACTAGGCCATCAAGACGATTGATTCACCCTACATTTTTGGTACATGTTTTCTTTTTCACGATGCTAAATAAATCTTCAATCCCAACGTGCCTATCTTGTTATGTAACTATTATTTAGTTAATGAATAAAGTTATAAACCTTTTAATATCAAAACAAACAGATGCAGAAAAAGATAGCGCTTCTCTTGTTGGGGGCGTAAGGATGAAGGGTGGCTACAAGATCGTCCTCACAGCCGATAGAACACTCATGAGCGAATACGGCGACAACATATTCCTCGGATTCAGCGCCTGTATGCCCATAGGAGTGATCCCAGACAAGCTCTACTTTTCCATGTTCTGTCCTTCCGTCAAGGCCAATAAGGACGGTTCAGCAGAGGTGGCGCTGTGTGGGACGAGGAAGGTGGAGGCTTCGTTGTTGAAATATGGCTTTCGAAGGGACGAGGTCATAGTAGCACATCCAGATCACATCGGCGAGGCTGTTGGGCAAAAGACGAAGGTTGTGGGGGTCACGGAGAACGACCCTCTTGGAATTGGTCCCGCCACATCCACCTTCACGCAGTTGTTCTCCGGAGAGGCTTACATGGCGGTGAAGTTCAGAGAACTCCTAAACCATCCGGCCGTCAAAGAGTTTCATCCGAAGATAATTGTTGGTGGGTCCGGAGCATGGCAGCTTGAAGACTCCAGGATCCGAGGAGAACTGGGGATCGACTGTGTGGTGAATGGGGAAGGAGAGGAAGTGGTCGGCCCCCTCTTTGAAAAAGCTGTCAGGGGCGAGCCATTACCAGGGTTAGTCCATGGAAATGTAGTTCCAGAGGAAAGTATTCCCACGATAGTTGATCCTACTATCTCTGGTATCGTAGAGATCGCTAGGGGATGTGGGAGAGGTTGTGACTTCTGCGTGCCTACAATGCTCCACTACCGTTGTCTTTCCTTGGATCACATCCTAAAGGAGGTGGACATCAACCTGAAGGCCAATAGACAGCCCCTCCTGCACGCGGAAGACGTCTTGAGGTACAAGGCTAAGGGTTTAGAGGTCAACGGCGATGCCGTGACGGGCCTCTTCAAAGCCGTGAAGAATCATCCCGGCGTCAGAACTATCGAGATAAGCCACTTCGCTCTCTCATCAGTTCTGAGCGCACCTGAAGTTGTTGAGGAAATATCAAATATACTTGGTTTAGATGGTGATGATGCTTTGCTAGGGGGTCAGACAGGCATCGAAACAGGTAGTCCTAGGCTGATTAAGGAACACATGCTAGGGAAATGTAAGCCCTTTCGTCCAGAAGATTGGCCAGATGTTGTTCTCAATTCCTTTGAGGTTCTCTCTAAGAACCATTGGGCTCCATGTGCTACGCTCATCCTCGGCCTTCCAGGTGAACAGGAAGAGGACATTAACCTCACGATAGAACTCGTCGAGAAATTAAAGAACTTTGAGAGCCTGATTGTGCCTCTTTTTCTAGTCTCCTTGGGTGGATTGAAGGACAAGTCCGATTCCTTCACGCTCCAGAGGATGACACCTAGGCATTCTGAACTCTTCTTGAAGTGTTGGGAGCACAACTTCCGCTGGACCCCCAAATTCTTGGACGACTTTACAAAGGGCAGACGCGGAATGAGGATCCTACTATCCTATGGCATTAGATACACTGAGAATCTGATTCAGGAATGTCAAAATCACTATAATTACGACATGCTTCGAATGATAACGGATATTAAAAGTGGCAGGAAAACGATAGCTCCTCTATCAAACCGTCTGTTGAACCGATTGTTACATTTTGTGAAGTGAGTTGAATGGTATTCAAAAGGATTTTACTGGTAAGGTCTTACAAAAGAAGAAATTTGAGCTCCGCTTTAGTTGCTTCGTTCGCTATCGAGCTAGTGGTTTATTCGAGACTAACGACGATTGGAGAGCGTCCTGAAGCTTAGATAAGATAAGTGTCCTAATACTTGTATATTTTGAGAATCCAAACTCCTTAAACGTGTGCTGCACCTAGGAGAATTAGCCAGTTAGTTTTGTCCCATTAATGTATAAGGCTAGTTTCAGAGGCTTAATCTAAAGATGTCTGGTCACAGGAGCTAGCAAGTCAATTATGTTAGATTATCAAAGTTAAAGTTTATTGGTATATGGCATGATCATCCAAAAATTGAGTGAAGTTTTTTACCTGTGCCAAAAGTTCTTGGTGGAGGTCACTTTTTATCTTCTGACAGCCATCTTCCAACAATTCAACTACTTTAAATGCTTTAGAAGAACAGTTTACACTCACATAGTACGCATTTAGAATTCCATTCCAAGAATTTCTTTCAGTACTTCACTCATAACTTTTTATGATGATCATTTTTTTAAAATATGAGTAATTTTATTATCGTAAAACTTTTAAATAAACTATTATTTAGTTTAACTTGTTATGACCGTTGTTACTATATCAAGAGAAGCAGGAAGCTGGGGTGATGAAATTGCAAGAAGGGCTTCAGGCCTTCTTCAATATACTTTGATCGACAAAGTTACAATGATAGAAGCTGCCACAAAAACTGGGATATCTGAATCTGGGTTTATTGACTTGGATGTTGATTCATACCAATTTAGAAATTTAACTGACAGACTTTTAGGTAGAAAGGAGCCTGAAATTAAAGTCGCGATTCCGACAGTCACTTCTGCAAGTGGAATGGATTTTAGAATACAAACTTTGGATGCTAAACAATGTATGGCAACTCTCCAGACTGTCATCACTTTTTTGAGTAAAAGTGGAAATATAGTTATTTTAGGAAGAGGGGGACAAGCTATCCTTAAAGATGCCAAAGATGCTTTGCATGTGAAGATTATTGCACCTTTTGAAGTCAGAGTAAGAAGAGTGATGGAAAGTCAAGGATGCAGTGAGAATAAGGCGTTTTGGTTTATCAGAGATAGGGATAAAGCTATAACGCAATATCTTCAAAGATTTTTTGGCATTGAATGGAATGATAACACATTATATCATCTTGTAATTAACACGGGAAAATTGGATGTTGAACAATCTGCAGCTGTAATAGTAAATTCAGTTAGAGTACTGTAAGATTAATAGTTATAGGAATCTTTGGATTTCTTATTTTATAATAGAACTAATTAGATTAAATTATGCAACACTTAAGCACTATATTATAAAATTTCTAAACTTCTTTCTTATTGCAGAAGTAGGAAGACAGCCATATTGAACCCCAATTTATGCTTATTGTTATACGAGACTTGTGACAGGCTTTGGTCTATAAGGCTCTTCTAAGTACTTCATATCTGCGTCTGAGAGCTTGATATCCAATGCTTCAACTGCATCCTGTAAATGTTCTGGAGTTGATGTACCTATTATCGGAGCTGTGACACCTTTGTGAATAAGCCATGATATGGCTATCTGAGTTGGCTTAACACCTTTACTTTGCGCCAACTCAATGACTCTTTTTACGATCTCAGCGTTTTCTGGTGGTTCTATATAATCCCTATAGCCATTACTATTTGGTTGTAATCTCTTGATATCGTCTTGTCCTATCAGAAGCTTTCCATCCTTTAAATATCTTCCAGAAAGAACCCCAACCGCAGTAGGGCTCCAAGGTATGATGCCTATGTTCTGGCTTTTACATAAAGGCACCATCTCTCTCTCCTCTTCCCTATACAGCAGATTCCACTTATCCTGCATACTCACAAACCTCTCAAAACCCAACATCTCACTTGTGTACAAAGCTTTAGAGAACTGCCAAGCCCACATACTTGAAGCACCAATATACCTCACAACACCACCCCTAACAAGACAATCAAGAGTGAAGAGAGTCTCTTCAATAGGCGTCCCGTAATCCCACCTGTGAATCTGATAAAGGTCAATATAGTTTGTCCTAAGTCTCCTAAGAGATTCACTCGCCTGCCATAATATATGCTTCCTTGAAAGTCCACTTTGATTCGGCTTCTGCCCCATAACATTGTAAACCTTAGAAGCTATCACAACATCTTCCCTAACGTCTTTGAGTAATTCGCCTACAATCTCCTCAGACCTACCAACCGAATAAACGTTCGCAGTATCAAAAAAGTTAACACCTAAATCCAACGCCCTATCGACAACCTTCTTAGCGCCATCCCTCTCAACCATCCATTTCTCTGCGTTCCCAAAAGACATACAACCAACCACAATAGGAGAAACCTTCAAACCAGAAGACCCAAAACTAACATATTTCATACTAAAACACCATCTTTTTACCTACTTCAATCTTATAAATGTTCCTCATACACTTAGAATTGAAGGTCTCTAATATTAATATCCAGTTTACATTACACCCTATGTTTTGAGATATAAGAGTGAGTATTTGGATAATATATAATGAAATCATTTTGCTCTTTTTTTTCTCATAATTAATATGTTCAAGTTTAATTCTAAAAATACCTTCCATTAGTTTAGATTTCATATAAGCACGCTTATCATGTTCTGATTCCTTTACCCTACTCACATTTTTGGTTCAACTTGGACTTTGAGAGCTTTAGCACTATTTACCAGGTCAAATCCTTCTTTCAGTCGATTAAGTGGAAAAGTATTGGAAACGAGTTTCTCTACATTTATCTGCTTCTTTGAAAGAACTTTCAAAGCCCTCTCAACATGAGCTGGAACATGATCATAACTTCCTGTGACCTTGAGTTCACCATAATGTATAATGTTGGGGTCCAATTCAATATTCGTTTGAGGGTAGGTTCCACCGAAAAACACAATTGTGGCCGATGAAGCCACCGCTTTAAAAGCACTTTCTATAGCAGTTCTGTTTCCTGTCGCTACAATTACAGAATCAGCACCATATCCTCCTGTGAAATCTTTAACAGCTTTAGACATATCTTCCCTCAAAGGGTTGACTATTGAGTCGGCACCTAGCTCGATTGCCATTTTGAGTCTGCTTTCAATAACTTCACTTAATATAACACTTGCTCCTGAAAGCTTAGTAATCTGTAGGTTAAGCAGACCCATTGGTCCTCCGCCTATGATCAAAACTGTCTCACCTGGTCTTGGTGATATTATCTCATTCGCATGTAAACACACTGCAATCGGTTCTGTAAACGCAGCTTCCAAAAAACTTACACTTTCTGGGATTCTGAACAAAGACTTGGCAGGCGTCTTTGCATATTCAGCAAATCCTCTAACGATATTACTTTTATTTTTGCACAAATTCGTTAAACCTTTTTCACAATACTTACAAATTCCGCATGAGACAATTATTTCAGGTACAACTCTATCTCCTATAGAGAAATCCTTAACCGAACCGCCAACTTCAACAACGTCGCCACACCATTCATGTCCAGAAAGACCATAGCTTTCTTTACCATATGGAAACATCTGCCTCTTATACACACCTTGATAACTTCTTACATCGCTAGGGCAGATACCGATTCTTTGAACTCTTATCAAAACTTCGTCTTCCCTAGGAGTTGGAATGTCGACATCTTCTATGTGGATGTCCATCGGACTATAAAGTAATGCAGCCTTCATCTTTTTTCTATTAAAATTAGACATACACTTCACTATGAAAAAAAGTGAAAATAAGTTTTTAAACTTTTCCATGAATTGATGTAACATCTAAAGAAACTGAAAAGAGCTCCTAACAATAGTGAAAATATAATTAAAACTGATAAAAAATAAAGTCTAGCTGACATAGAAATAAAAATAACGATTTTAATAAAAATAATTAAACTAAATTTTTGACTAAAAACAAATTTTTGATAGTTAAATTAATATAAAAATGCCTACAGGCATTAAAAAAAGATAAGACCAGCTATATTCAATTTTAGATTTTAAGTATTTTTGCTATATTACCTCCCAAAATAAGTTCTCTTTTCTTCCGATCAGGGACTGCTACATTGATTTTCATGATTTCAACTTGCATAGATGGTCCGGGCGTATCTGTCCCAAAAACCAATTTCTCTGCTCCCGCCTTGTCCACAGCTTTCCTTAAAGAGTCTACATTGTTGTTCATTGTTGTATCCAAGTAGAGGTTATCATATTTCATAGCTTTAGAAATGGCGTCTTCTATGTTCTGCCAAAACCCCATATGCGCCATAATTAGAGGGACATCCGGGAAAGTTTCCGCCATGTCCCCAAACTGTGCCGGAGTGCAGTGAGGACAATCGCCTTGGCCGTGACTTATTATCGGGATCTTGAGCTTTGAACATTCTTCGAATATTACATCCGTCAGTGAATGTGCGTTAAGGGAAAAATGGTGTATAGCTGGGTGAAGTTTTAAACCCTTGAATCCTAGTTTGTTTACACACCTTTCCAGTTCCTTCACTGCTTTTTCTTAGACCATGGGTTTACAAGTGAGAAGCCGATTAACCTATTGGGATATTTTTTTATTGATTCAAATATATAGTCATTGTTTTCGACAATATTAAATGAGTATTCAGGGAAACCGAATATGATCGCTTTGTCAACGCCTGCAATATCCATTTCGCTAATAAGCCTTTCAGGAGTTTGATACACTTCAAGCCCCGGTTCAGGTTTTCCTATGTGGTTGTGAACGTCTATTATCACATTTTCAGGAATAAGCTTTTGTATATTTAAGTATTGAGATTTTATAAAAAATTTTTCTACAAAAATTTCACCTTTATAATTGTTAGTTGACGCTAAAATATTTAAGTAGGTAAATTTTCACATAATGAAATTATGAAAGTGTACAAGGAGTCTATTGATTTTAAAACGTCTAAAGGGATCAGTTTTATGGATATAACTGAGAAAATATCTGATGTAGTAAGTAATTCAAAGGTTACGAACGGTATAGTTTTTCTTTTTGCGCCACATGCAACAGGAGCCATAATAATCAACGAGTATGAGAGTCGGCTCCTAATAGATATCAGGAAATTCTTGGAGAAGCTTATTCCTATAAATGAACCCTATGAACATCCAGAGAATGCGCCATCGCACATTCTCTCTTCTTTCTTCAGACCGTCATTGGCTGTTCCTCTTACACAAGGCATAATACAGCTTGGAACTTGGCAGAGTATAATTTGGGTCGAAGTCGAACCTTGGTCACGCAATAGGAATGTCTATATTACAATAATTGGCGAATAATTTTAAATCTTAGCACTTACAAATAAATGTAATCGGCGTAGAATACCGTGAATATCGCCGCTGTTTCCTTTGACGTGTGGGACACCCTTCTAAGGCTCAAGCCTTTCTATTTTAGGATTGCTAATGAAATCGGCTTAGAGAACAATAATAGCCCAACTAAGGTCTACGAAGATATGTTGAAGAACTATGTGGTGTTAAAAGAATATAGAAGTAAGGGAATGCTAAGGTATGATGATATCGTTAACCATTGTTTGGAATTGTCATCAGAGAATTTAGGTATCGATATAGAACTTCTAAAAAGGTCAATAACGAGAGCCATCCTTAATGTTGAGCCAAATGAAATTCTTGTTAAAGAAGCGCCTCATATATTAAGTGAACTTAAATTTCAAGGGAAACAGATTGTAACGCTTGGGAATCTGATCTTCTGGCCTGGTTATTATAATAGGATTCTTTTAGAAAGAACTGGTTTAACTAAGTACTTTGACTCTCAGTTATATGCGGATGAAATAAAATTCTCAAAACCTAGTAAAGAAATTTTTTCGAGGTTGTGTCATGTGTTAAGTCTTGAACCTCAGAGAATTGTTCACATAGGAGATAATAAGATAGAAGATTATGAAGGCGCATTAAATGTAGGCTTTTACGGAATCTGGGTTAATCCCTTATATAATAATAGTGTTGAAATCATGGATAAAAGTGCGATAGTGAATTCAATATCTCACATACCTAAAGTTGTTAAAATATTTGATGGGGATCCCATTTAATGTCCCAACCATATAATAATGTGGTTAATTCATGATATATGTTAGTCAATTGATATTTCTGATATTATGGCTTCATTTAGTGCTATGATATCTTCTGTCCTTAATTCAAGAAGTTTTTCCCTTGTACCGCCCCCACAGAATATGGTGTTATAATTCACTAGAGATTTGTCGATGATTGTTTTCATCTTTATCTTATGGCCGACCGAAGGAGTGGCGCCTGGAAGGAAACCGCTGATCTGTTCCGCTTGATCAAAGGGTACGAGCCGGACTTTCTTTACGCCTAGCAAAGAAGCAACGCGATCCAGATTAACTTTCTTATCACCGGGTACAATCAACAGTATGTATTCTCCTGTATCCATTTTAGAAACCAGGTTCTTCGTAAGCCTATTTAATTCGAGCCCTGCAACCTTAGCCGCATCCGCTGTATGAATCGTCTCAGGTTTCTCAATAAATCGATGCCATATTTTCTTCTCTTTAAGAAATTCTTCAAGACTCATTGTTTTTCACCGAATATGCTCTAGTTTAAACGAGTTATGGTCGTCCTAATGGGTACTAAAAGATAGCGTCATGTTACTTATTCTATATTTTCACAAAAATCGAACTAAATTCGTTTAACATATTGTATATCAAGCTTGATATCAAGCTTGAATAGGATAAATAGGAGGAAATAAAGGTGAACAGTTTAACCAATTCTATGTTTTTATGGTGATTCCAATAATAATTCCTAAATTTTCCATCACCTTTTAAAAAAAGCTTATATGAGGCAAAAAGTTAGCGGTTAAACGTGATATATACATGTTAGAAAGCACAAAAGAAATGTTAGAGAAGGCGAAAGAGGAGAAATATGGTATCGGACTATTTGTTATTTTCAATTTGTCCTTTATTAAACCAGTAATTGAAGCCGCTGAAGAAGCACATTCTCCTGTAATGATTGGAGCTACATATGGGCTCGCTGAGGCAAGTGGAGGTGAAAGCTTCCTAGCGCATATGAGGGTCGCCGCTGAAGAGGCTAAGATTCCTGTAACAGTTCACCTGGACCATGGAAAAACCTTCGAGGAGGTGATGACATGTTTAAAGTACGGATGGACTTCTATGATGTTTGATGCCGCAAATAAGCCTCTAAAAGAGAATATCCAATTAACACGTGAAGTGGCAAGGGCATGTCATGCTGCGGGAGTACCGATCGAAGCCGAGCTTGGTGAAATGCCTGTCGTGAAAGACCAAAACAAAGCTGAATTTCCAAAGGAAATGATGACGAAACCGGAAGAAGCAGAGATTTTTGTCAAGGAAACAGGAATCGATATATTAGCTATTTCTATTGGACAGATTCACCATTCTCCTCAGATGGAGAACGGTATGCACCCAGTGAAAAGAGTCGCAAAATTAGATTTTGAGAGGCTTAAAAAAATTAGAGAGGTTACAGGAAACACCTATTTGTGTATGCACGCAGGTTCACATGTGCCTTTCGAAGCTTTGGAGAAAGCTATTTCCATGGGGATTGTTAAATTAAACATTGGCATGGCTTTGTCATCGGTTTGGACAGACACCTTAAGAAAAACAATAATAGAAAACCCAAATGAAGCGATGGCGCATAAAATAGTGGAGCCTGCTGAAAAAGCGGTAAAAAAAGAAGTTGCCGAGTATCTAAAAGTTCTGGGATCAGCGGGTAAAGTATAAGATGTGCACCTAGCACTCATTTACCAAATAAAATTTGAAGGAGAATCTTTCTCCTTCTAGGCTTCCTACTTTTTTTGTTTCTTAGACATATTTATCTAAATTTATTAAATATCTAGTAAAAATAACAATTTCCCTAACATATTCGGGTATAATATTATTAAGTTTTCAAATGTTTCCTTATGGCCACAACTCAAACTCTACCATATTTATGATAAACCTACTGATAAATTCTATGTATATCGAGGCGTTAAAATTAAGGTCGTACCTTCTCACAGTATTTTCAGAGTTTCTTCTCGATCGAGATTCAAGAATTTCACCGAACATAAATCTTCAAAGACATTCGAATGCTGGTATTCCTGTATTGTAAATCCCGCCTTGTTGAAAAACAGTTTTAATATCTTCACACCGTAGTCAAGCCATGTAGCATACCTCATGCACTTGAATTTAAATCAAAATCAAGGGATTTTAAGTTTATTTATCAATTATAACGTGGATAACTTACATTTTGAATTTAACGTTCCCAATTGCAAGAGAAAGACGATATTAATAGTGATAGGTTCATTTATCCTTCCATGACAATCATGGTCAACGTTGAAATAACATTATCAAGCCGTCTCGTTCTCCAAGTTATTACCTCCTTCAACTTGTCCATTGTTTCTGCTTCGACTTTTGCTATTACATCGTATGTGCCGTACACAACATAAGCTTCTTTTACTTCATTCATGCTCTTCAGTTCTTTCAATACTTCTTTTTCTGTTCCTGCTTCTGAATTGATCAACACAAATGCTATTTGCATCTTAATCCTTAAGTTATTAATATAAAAGAATATTAAACTTTTCTTTTTCTACTTAAAATATAAGATAAAGTAACAACCATCTACTCCATTCTAGCCCATATTACAACATCTTCCGCATTCCAACTTACGAATATATCTTCCCCCTTCCTGAATTGGCTTCTTAGCGCCTGGGCGCGTGCCGAAATTTCAAATTTGTCTCCTATTGAGTTGTTACTACTAGCTAAGTGTGATATTGACCCTCGTAGACGAAAAAACAATTTTAGAGAAAAAAAGTATATTCAGTAAATTCTAAAGATATTAAAATATAAGGCCACGATTTTCAAGGAAATACATAGTATAATCTGATAACTTTAAGGCTGCAAGAGAGAGGAATATCCCTCCAATTGTATCGGTCGGGAAATGAGCTCCTAGAATAATCCTGCTTAAAGCGAGTAGAAACACACGCACATAGGACAGATATCTAGCCACTTTTGATTTGTTTGGAAGAATCAAGAGAGCCCCAAAAGCTCTTGAGACATGCCCAGAAGGATAGGAAGAATTATATCCTTTAAAAACATATTGAATTACATCTGAGGAATATTGGTATGGCCTTGGACGGTTCGTAACATTTTGGAAAAAATACGTCATAAGGGTTGTTAGCACCAAAAAGATTGCCAGTTCTAGTGCTTGAGGTTTTTTTTTCTTTAATTTTATGAATGAATATATTAAGTAAATGATTGTTAATGCCGTCCAGAACATAGAAGTCTCCGATATATGTTATTAAAGAAAATAACTGTATGCCAATTGTTCCTCTCAAAAAACCTTGGAGGTCTAAAACTATGGCAACTTCGAATCTGTTTAACGATAATAGAATGATTATTAAGCCTAACCCTATCGTTATTAAAGTATAAATAAACGCTTGAGTTATCAGAATCTTAGAATCTTGTTTTTTAAGCATAGCAGCCCTCCTATAAGAATCTAATCAAACGTTTTGTTCGATGGTTTCTATAAAGACCATTAAATGAATTCAAAAATGAAAAATAATTCGATGACATGTGTGAAGATGAATGGGAGAAAAATACAGACAAAATGTCTCTCCTTAGCATATCTTCGAATGAATTAGAGGCAAATAAAAACATTAGCGAATGCTTATTAGGTAAGTAGATTTAATAGGACAGTTTTTTGTTAAAAAGTGCGGAATACTATCAGCAGACGATGGAAATTTCTAGGATGTACCCTGCTTTTCTTTATCAAAATAGTTTGCGATTTCTTGCCGAATCTGTTTTATTGTTTTACCCTCTATAGATAAACCTAAGCCTTTTGCAGCCACAAGTGTGGCTTTTATCTGGGCATTCTTCTGCTCTTTACGAACTCTCCTAGGCCGCAAAACATCAGTCTGAATCCTGAACAAGACCATAATGAAACCGACTGCGATTAGAAGAGGACCTATAATAAGGGCAAATATTGAAGGTCCATGTTTTTCTTCAACTAGGTCAAGAGACAATAGCATTATTGTGGCCTTACCTGTTTCAGATCTTATGAATACGAAATGATAAATATCGTCTTTATCAAACTTGTAAGAGAAAGTACCATTTGAAGACATTTCCTTCGTATAAAAAAAAGCCACACCATTACCGTTTAGAGACCAACTCTTAAACTCATTACTATCGAATCCTAGACACGATGATGCTTCCGTTTACAACAGTAAAGTTTCCGACAACACTGAGTCCTTTATGGATATTAAATTGAAGATTAAGGCTGGAAGTGTTAATATTATACACACTTCCTGGAGGTATTAACGCAGAAGAGTTGTATGTAGTTTGTGAGAGACCTACTACGTCTGCAAATTGATTGAAATATTGAGAGGGGATTAAAACAAGAATGCCTCCGATAAGTAGTAATATTAAACCGAGTGTAAGAAGCTTTCTCATACTTTGGCGATAACCGAGAACGGTTATTAAGTATTATGGTGAAATAGTAGTCTTAAGATCGCACTTTATTAATTCACTTATTTTGAAGTATCTTGCTGATTGTTGGTAGTCTTCTTACCAGCTGCGTTGAAGCTCTCAATATCCT
Organism: Nitrososphaeria archaeon; assembly: GCA_963752255.1. Taxonomy (GTDB): domain Archaea; phylum Thermoproteota; class Nitrososphaeria; order JACIWG01; family JACIWG01; genus JBEKIG01. The sequence goes on from CAVVXT010000003.1 coordinate 131,389, forward strand.
TCCAAGCATCTTCGGAAATCAGTTTGTTCAGGCGTTCCTCTTCAACAGGTGCACCAAATTCTTTCTCTAACCGCGCCTTTAAATCTGGTGACTGTGCCATTTGAACAAGGAATATGTACATCTCCATGTTATATGCAAATGTGCTTTCGAAATAGAGCCTAAGAACGGCTCTAGCCAGTTCTTTATCCTCAAAATTATTTGATGCCTTTTCAATCACTTTTTCAACATTTTTCTTCTGTTCACCGATGAACTCTTCGAATATTCCTTCGATTTCGACACTAAATATGTTTTTTTCTCTAATGAAAGAGATAAGGTTCTTTATTTCTTCCTGGTATTGATCAAGATATAAAAGAATTAAGTAATCGGAATATTCAGGATTTCCAACCATATAGTTTAATGTAAATAAAAAGTTGTGTCTAAGAGAGTTAAATTTATTAGCAAGAATCTCCTTTGTAGTGCTTTTCTCAATCAATCTAAATAAATTAGCCGATTGATTTTTCTTGTCCAAGAATTTCTGGAAGACAGAAAAAAGGTAGCCATGAGGAAAATTAGTTATATCAATGTTAGTATTCAATTCATAATATGTCGAAGGTGGGTGCGTTCCAGGGTCAACCTTTCTCTTAACAATGCCTTTATCTGTAAGATCTTTGAGCCTATCACTAAGGGTTCTAGAGCTGATATCAGTTAATTTCTTCAATTCCTGCCACCGCAAACTGCCCCTACTTAGAAGTAGATTCAGAATTTTAGTTGTCGTTATAACCTTCTGAACATCTTGCATCTTTTCTTTCATGTCAATCCAACATTAAGTTTAGGGGACATTGATAATAAACTTTCTGTTTACCAATTTTTATTGCAATAATATCACTTTATAAAATATAGCTAAAATATGGCACGTTACATTTAAAATAGCAGAGATATAAAAGTTAAAATATTATATTTGGCAATAAAATTTGGAAATCATAAAGAAAAAAAGATGATTTTATTATCATGACACTAGAACGACGAAAGATAATGAGTATGTATTTGTGCCATCGCTTAGTTCTAAGCCTAAAGTATATGAAACGCTGGGAATAAAGGTGCCGTTTGCCCATGTGAACCAAAGTGTCTTGGTTTCTCCAGGGTTAATAATGGTGCTTTGTGGAAGTGGATTTGATCCCCCTGGTGAAGGTGTAATTGATGTTATCTTTTCCTGGGTTATCTTTGAGAAACCAGTGTTCTTTATGTTCAGGATCAAGTTGTTTCCAGTAGTGTATTCACCGTCGATTTCTGCTCTGAACTGACTGCCGCTTCCAGTTAATTTACACGAAAAGTCATATGCCTGTTGAGTCTGAGCCCAACCTACAGATAATTTAATGTTGTAAGTTTCGGCAGGGTCAAATGTAATTGGTTTACCGTATATGTCCTTGAGATCGTAGGAGAATTTGACAGCCGCACCTGGATTGATACCACCAAGTAGTTGAATCTGTCCACTTGGTAAATTTGCACCCTTTGGTCTCGGTTCAATATCAACTACTTCAATCCAATTTATCGGTAGAGAACCCGTGTTTCTTACATCAGTGTAAAGTCTGTCACCGATAACATATGCATTCTCCACTCGACATTTAAGTAGAATCGAAATAATGCCCTCGTGTTCCTTTCTTATTTCACTATAGTCCTTAGAAAGTTTCAAGTAATTCTCCTTTATTGAATCAATATTGGTTGTCAGTTTGTTGTATTTATCTCGAGATGATTTTACCTCTGAGTTTATTCCTGTAAAATATGTTGTAAGCTGACTACTCTTCAAGACACGGTCTTCAAGAAAATACGCTATAAAGAAAATTATTCCTACAAGAATTACGACAAAAACTCCATAGCCTATCATAACTATAGAAAATACGCCTTTTTCGATAAGAGGTTGAAGCGAACCACTTTGACTTCCGGCTTCAGAGATAAGTTCCGATCTTACCGAATCAACGCCGAGTATCCACAGAAGACCTGTCATAATGCTAAAGAGACCTGCGAATAATGATATTTTTCTGTAAGCTATAGATAGAATACCCAATATTATTGAAGTGAAGTAAAGAAAAGTTGCGGCTATCATTGTTCTCATCATCAATAAAATCTGAATCAAAGTATTAAGGAAAATGCCCATGTTAGTCGCAGGAAATGAAATAGAGTTGTTAATGATTATTCCAAATATATTAGCCAACATCAGGTTATATTGATCATTAGTTGTATTAATAGGCAAGCTCGTACTCGTGCTAAACAAGCTAATACTGAGCCAAGGCATGGGGGAAGCAAGTATCAGCACTAATAACCCTAATCCAGCTACAATACTAAAAGTTTTCATTGTTACTATTTGTTAAGATTCCGTTATTTAACGATTACGGAGCAAATATTTTTTCTAAGGATTGACACGTTAGTACTTCGAAGCTTTAATGTTATGGTAAACAAAGTTTACCCTACATTAAAATATCTGGCTCAAAAATTTGAGCAGTTTAGAGTAAATAAAGTGTGCCCTATTTTTAATTTTGTATATAGTAACAGAGACCTATTATTTTATTTTTAAGACATTAAGTCCTTCAATGATTCTTTGTACCGTTTCCTCAGGAGGACTGTTCATCCAAACATCAACAAAGGGGATCTTAACTTCCTTCTTATTCATATAGTATTCAATAATAGGTTTACTCTGTTTTTCATAGACATTTAATCGTTCTTCTATCACCTTTGGATTATCATCGTTTCTCTGAATAAGAGGTGAACCGCATTTATCACATATCATATTTTTGCGAGGCAGCAGGGGTGGTAAAACATAATTTACGCCGTTAATAGTTTTTTTAATGTCTGCGATATTGTAATTGCCATCACACTTTGGATTAGAGCATATTCTTCTCGCCGAAATCTTTTCGACTAAAATTTCGCTTGGGGCGTTAATTCTTATTATAGCATCAATCTTTGCAATTTTATCTAGCGCTTCAGCTTGTCTTAAGGTTCTAGGGAAACCATCTAAAATAAAATTATCCAAGTTACGAAGTTTCTTTTGAATTACTTCTATCACTATATCGTCTGGAACAAGCTTTCCCTCCCTTAGGAGATTCTCAATCTTCTTACCCAATGTTGAACCCTTCTTTATTTCTTTCCTAAAGATGTCGCCAGTGGAAATCTTTTCTAAACGAAATTTCTCCTTAAGCCTAATGGAGTACGTGCCTTTACCTGAACCAGGGGGTCCTAAAATTATCAACTTCATATTATTCGCTCACATACTCCTACAGTAAATATTTTAAACTTTTTCTACAGCAAAAATTGCTTTAAAAATATTTAACTAAGAATATTGCTTGCTATTAACAATGCATCGGGAACAAACGGTAGATGAGCAGATAAATATTTTCTTTGATCCAAAGTCAGTAGCTGTAGTAGGTGCTTCACGGAAAGTAAACAAGGCAGGTTATGTGATATTTAAGAACTTTGCTGAGAATAAGAGAACCGGTTTATTCAAAGGAGAACTCTATCCGATTAACCCTAACGAAGATACTATTCTAGGATACAAATGTTACCCGACGTTAACAAAAGTTCCGATTGATGAAATAGAACTTGTCGTAGTAATTGTTCCAGCAGCCGCCGTCCCTGAGGTTATGGAGGATGCGTCACAAAAGAAATCAAAAGCGGCTATAATAATAACAAGCGGTTTTGGCGAAACAGGAAATCACGAACTTGAGAGCCGTATCAAAGAGATCTGTCTCAAATCTGGGATACGAGTCTTGGGACCTAACTGCCTTGGCGTTTACGATCCTCTAACAGGTATAGATACTCTCTTCTTGCCGGAGACAAAGGTTCTTATTTCTGGAGAAGAAGTAATCGCGACACCTCGTCCGATTCCCGGTGAGATAGCTGTAGTAACGCAAAGTGGTGCATTTGGTGCAGCCACCCTAGATTATCTTGCGGGTAGACAATTGGGGATCAGTAAGTTTGTTAGCTTCGGCAACAGACTAGATTTGGATGAATCAGATTTGCTACAATACTTTTTTAAAGATGAAACAACAAAAGGCATATTAGTCTATCTTGAGGGAATTAAAGATGGAAAAAGGTTCATGGAAATCTCCCAAAAAGTAACCGAGATCAAACCTGTAGTCGTGCTTAAGACTGGGAGGACTAATGCGGGAGCTAAAGCAGCAATGTCACACACAGGATCAATGGCCGGAGCAGACGACATATATAATACTGTTTTTTTGCAAACTGGTATAATTAGAGCAAGCGATATGAATGAATTTTTTGATAACTGCAAGGCCTTGGTGTTCCAGCCCCCTGCATCTGGCAACAATATAGCTATAATTACAGATGCCGGTGGACCCGGCATAATGGCTGCGGATGAATGTGAGTTTAAGGGACTAAGAATTGGAGAACTTTCCAGAGAAGGTGTAAAAGCGTTGGAGGAAATGCGTCAAAGAAAAGAAATTCCTGAATACGCAAGCATTTCAAATCCAATCGATCTAACCGGCTCTGTTACAACTGACATGTTCGTTAATGTAACAAAAATAATATTAGAGGACTCTGCTGTTAACGGAATTATAATACTCGGACTACATCACGTCCCTGGTCTGCAAGAAGATTTTATCGATAGAGTCGCCAATTTAACAAAATATTACACTAAACCAATAGTATTTTGCGATATTGGCGAAACCGAAATGGCACTTTATGTTCGCTCAAAATTTGAAAAATTTGGCATTCCAGCTTACGCATCCCCTGAGGATGCAGCTCGAGCTATGGCTTCCCTTTATAATTACGGTCTATACCTTTTAAAACAAAACAAATTTAATGATTTTCTAAATAAATTCATGAAGAAATGAAGAGTTTTAGATTTCAATAACTAGCCTTGACTGAGTTAAATGATAACATATATAGCTCTTTTCGTTACAATTAATACTTACTACATAATAGCCAAATATATTAAAAACAACTGATTTTTTCTTATTAGTTATAAGTTCGGTGTAAATATGAAGTATTAAATTATTGTTAATCAATTACTGTGGGAATACCAGCTTTATTGTATAACTTTTTGTGATTAGTGTATAAAAGTTATTTCAAACTAGTATTATGTTTTACCAGCTACGGATTTTGCAGTAGTTTTTAATCCGAATAAGATCTATTTGACGGTAAAAAAATAGTCAATTATTTATACAGAAACGTTTAAAAAACTTAATGACACAATAATAAACTATGACAGAGAAGAAAGAAAATAAAAAGGACATAGGTCAAATGACTAATGTTGAAATAATGCAAGAACTCAGAAAGTTTGATACTGCCACCATATGTAACGTCGTTGCAACATACCCGGGAAGTGATATTTGCTTAAAATTATATGATGCATGGTATGGAGAATATTACACCGATCTGAATCTCCATTGCATGTATCCAGACCTTGGCCCACTTTGTGGCTATGCGGCGACTGCTTGGTATTCCCAAACATCAGCGGATTATACTAAATTAGATGAATGGTTATTGTATGATCATCTGGACTTGAGTAATAAACCAATAATTCTAGTGTACCAAACAAACATACCCTCCTGAACTAGTTGATTCGTCAGGCCTTTTTGGGGGAAATATGACTTCCCAGTTTAAAGCAATGAAAGTCATCGGTATTGTCACAGACGGTCCCATGAGAGATTATGAAGAAATAAAAGAGATGAAAGTACAATATCTTGCAAAAGGACTTACTTCTGGACATGGCCCACTAATGTTGAGAGGAGCGAACATACCGATTAAGGTCGCTGGAATGTCTGTCTCACCAGGCGATATAATACATATGGATATCTGTGGAGCTGCAAAGTTCCCAGAAAAATATCTTCAAAAAGTATTAGAATATGCTATTGAACTCCGAGATAGAGAGGTCAAACACCAAAGCATGTTCCAAGACCCTAATTTTAATTATAAAAAATGGAAGGAGAGCTCCAAGAAATACTGAGTCTATTTCCCTCTATTTGGAGAAACGATCTTGATACACTGAGTTACCGTTCAATTGAACAGTACATTTTTTCTCCTTTCTTTTTTACTTTAATAAGTGTCTTAACTTGTATACCGAACTTATCTAGCACCTGTTGTTTCCCCTTATACATTTCCTTCTCCATTATACATGCGACATCAATTATTTTTACACCATGTTTTTGGAAAGTGTCGATCAAAGAAATTAACGTGCCGCCAGTTGATATCGTGTCATCGATTATTAGTATTCGTTCACCTGCTTTAACACCATATATGTAGTATACTTCCTTTCTCATAACCGGAAGAATATTTTACTTTATCTAAGAGGTAGTCGTTTGTACCCAAAGGTCTCTTCCTTACGATCGCCATAGGTTTTCCCTTACTTTGAGCTACGAGCGTAGCTATTGGTAAACCTAATACTTCAGGCACCACCACCTTATCAATTTCGTCTGAAGTTCTATAATTTATTTCGCTTGCTATCCAGGATAGCGTTCTAGGACTCGGGGGAGGCACGTGTTCTGTAATCCTATTTAATATGAACTCGTATACCTTCCTTGAACCGTCTTTCACCCAACGCCTTCTAATTATTTTTGCATTTTCATAATACGAGGTTATTTCAGAGACTATTTCTTCATCATATTTCTTTTTCAGCGTTTGCGATTGTCTGATTTCTCTGAAGAAACATGTAACATTTCCTGTGTGGCAGGTCGGTCCAAATGGCTCGACCATATAAAGTATGGTATCATTGTCGCAGTCTACTCTGATCTGTACAACTTTAAGACGATTTCCGGATGTTTCACCTTTCATCCATAACTTTTTCCTCGATCTGCTCCAGAAATAACCGTATCCTGTTTCTATAGTTCTGTTTACAGCCTCTTTGTTGGCATAGGCTATCATAAGTACCCTGTTTGTTACAAAATCTTGCACGACAACAGGAACGAGACCGTTTTCCCCAAATTCTATGTTCCCTATTTCAACTGCTCCGTATGTTTTCATGTAATCCTTACACACACTCCTCTATCGGCAAGATATTTTTTCACAACTTGCACAGGATACTCGTTAAAATGGAATATTGACGCGGCCAGCACAGCGTCAGCCTTCCCGATAGTAACCGCTTCATATAGATGCTGTGGGTTTCCTCCGCCTCCACTCGCTATAACCGGGATGTTAACGTTTGAAGCAACAAGTGAAGTTAGTTCAAGATCATATCCGATCTTTGAGCCATCCCTATCTATCGATGTTAGAAGGATCTCCCCTGCCCCAAGCTTTTCCACAGTCACAGCCCAATCCCTCACATCAATTCCCCTTGCTTTGCGGGCACCGTGAGTATAAACCTCAAAGCCTGAATACACGTTTTTCGATCGTTTCCCATCTATGGCTACAACCACACACTGGCTACCATATTTGTTAGCGAGCTCGGTTATTATGGTGGGTTTTTCGACAGCCATAGTATTTATTGATATTTTATCGGCTCCATTCCTCAAAATCGAATATGTATCATCCATGCTTCTTATCCCACCTCCGACAGTAAACGGAATATCCAGAACTTCTGCAACGCTCTTGACAACGCTTAGTAAAGTTTTTCTTGTTTCAATTGTTGCGGTTATATCTAAAAAGACTATCTCATCAGCGTTATCATTTCTGTACTTAAGCGCCATTTCAACAGGGTCACCCGCTACTTTCAAGTCGACAAAGCTTTTTCCTTTCATTACCTTACCGTTGTCGACATCTAGGCACGGAATTATCCTTTTAGCTATAGTCGTTTCTGGTCACCTTTAAAGCATCAGAGATGTCAATTAATCTATCGTATATCACTCGGCCGAGGATTACCCCCTTGATTTTATAATTCTTCAAGATCCTGATATCGTTTAATGAAGAGATTCCGCCTGCAACATAAATTTGTTCAGAAAAATCACGTAACAGGTCCAAATATGAGGTATCAAGTCCTGTTAGGGTGCCATCTCTTTGAACGTTTGTTGAAAGAAATAACCTGAAACCCTGGTTCCAAAGACCTTGGAGTGTGGGTCGAAGCTCGAGAGCCAATTTTTTTTTCCAGCCATTTATAACAATCTTTCCCCATGAATGATCTATGGCAACAATTATTCTTTCAGCACCAAATTTTAACAACTCCGCGCGATCAATTTGACCGGTAAATATTCCAGTTCCAAGAATAGCTCTGCAAGATCCTATTTCAAATATCTTTTCTACTTCCCGGATGCTATGCAGTCCACCTCCCACCTGGATTTTTAGATTAGATTTCTGAATAATTTTCCCAATTACTTCAAAGTTACTTCCTATGCCTAAAGCCGCATCAAGATCTATAATGTGCAAGCCGTCAACCTTCATTTTCTCCCAATTTTCTGCGGTTTTAACGGGGTTATCACTGTAAACTATCATTTTTTCTTGTTCCCCTTTTATTAGCCTTACAACCTTTCCTTTCATTAAGTCAACTGACGGCCATACTTCCAATTTATCACCTCTTTGCGTACTCAATAAAATTCTCCAAGATTTTTTTCCTATATCTCCCGACTTTTCAGGATGGAATTGTGTTCCGAACACGTTTTTCTTTTCGACAACTGAAGTGAATGTTGAGCCATAGAATGTTGTACCTGTTTTAATAGAATCTTCTTTTGGTTCAGGATAATACGAGTGAGCAAAGTAAACCCACCTCGGTTCATATATATGATTAAGTAAAATGCTGTCGTTATTTAATTTAACAGAGTTCCATCCCATATGCGGTATTTTTACACCATTGCTAAATCTAATTACTTCACCTTTGAGTATGCCTAATCCGCCGCCCGGTCCCTCTTCACTTCGTTCAAACATGAGCTGAAGTCCAAGACATATTCCAAGAAGGGGAATACCTTCTCCGATCGCATCAATGATCTCGTTTTTGACTTTTTCCATGGTGCCGCAGGCTGATGAAAAACTTCCGACACCTGGAAGAATGATTGCGGAATATTTCCTTAGGTCATTATTTTTTGAGATGACTTCAACATCGACGCTGAGTCTTCTCAGTGAAGAGAGAAGGCTAAACATGTTGCTTGCGCCATAGTCTATTACAGCAAATTTCATCTACATCTTGCCTTTGGAGCTGGGAATACCTTTACGTTTCCGATCAACTTCCCATGCTTCGCTTAAAGATAGAGCAATTCCTTTGAATACTGCCTCGACCTTGTGATGATTGTTTGTGCCATTCAGAACATTTACGTGCAAAGTAAATTTTAACGAATTCGCTAAGAGTTTCAATAAAGTGCTGTATGTCTTCTGAAGCCATGTCTTCTATTTGTCCACCCCATAAACCAAGTTCTATATCTGAGAATTGGCGAGTGACTAAATCAATGCTCACGAGCGCCAAAGCGTCATCCATTGGAACTATTGAATGGCCAAACCTCTTAATGCTCTTCCTGTCACCGAGTGCCTGTCTTAACGCTTCCCCTAACGTTATCGCGACATCTTCAACTATGTGGTGACTTAGATCTCCTCTTGCTTTAATTTCAGGTCAATATAGCTGTGAACAGCAAGTTCACAAAGGAGGTGGTCTAAAAATCTTACACCGGTGTCTATGTTGGTTTTACCCTCTCCGTCTACGTTCAACCTTATCTTGATTTCAGTTTCTTTGGTCTTTCTCTCAACAGTTGAAGTTCTCATGTTAAGTCACCGTAAATTCCCTTGTATATAACGTTGCGAGATCATCGACTGACTTCACAATCAAATCTGCACCTTGCTCCATAAAGAACTTTTCGACAGCCACAGGATCTTCCTTTAGTCCTGTTATACCTGCAAACATAATTTGAGCTAAACTTTTTTTTGCGTTATTAACCATTAGAACATCCTCAGATGAGTCGCCGACATATAATGTAACAGAATTTCCGACTAAATTTAAAAGCGGTAAAGGAGAAGGTTTCTTCATCGGAATTGCCTTTTTGTTATCCCGTCTGACAACATCCTCTATAAAGATTGAAGAATCAAAGTCAAAATATTCTATGAGAGAGCCTAAAACATGTTCTACACCCATTCTTGAACGCCCTGTAAGCATAAAAAAAGGTAAACCGATATCTGTTCCAAGCCTTTTAAATGATTTTTCGTTTACCGCCGCTCTCTCATTTCCAATTAGTCCTCCCCTAGTCAATATAGGTCTTGAGCCATAGATCTTCTTATAAATTCTGTTACCATAGTATATCGAATCGAAAAGTTTAACAAGGTAACTCTTTGAAGGATTTAATGGCACACCGAGTTCCTCTATTAGTTGTTGGAACTCATCAAAAGTTCCTTTTTTATTGCACGTCGATATTGCATATTTGTCTACATCAGAGATCGGATCTGTTTTAAGAGAGCTAAGGAAAGTCTTAAATTGTAACTGCAATAATTTCTCGTTTATTTCTTCGCTCTCCTGATTCAACTTGCCATATTCCAACCAAAATAGGATTGCTTGTGCTGATTCCTTTGACAGCTGTGAAAAAATGAAGACTGTTAAGGCGTATACAGCATCCCACTCGTTGTTATAGAGCCCACTTTCCCTCAATTTTTCAATCTGCGCTCGATCTATAGATGATTTTTTCCTCAGTGGCCTAAAAATGTAGTTAAGAACTTCAATTATTGCAGAGTCATACGAATTTCTTGAATCAACGAGAACGCCATCGCAATCAAATACTAGGCGATTAGCTGAATTTAGTTTACCCAAACTCCTGTTAAGCAACAATGCTCTCCCCTTGCTCAGTCTGATTTCTAAATAGTTATTGACTGACAATCTTCTTCACTAGTTTGAAAAAAGTTTGGTTCATTTCACCTGTTCCGACTGTAACTCTAAAATAGTGTTCGCCAAATATCTTCCCAATGTTCCTAATCATTACACCCTTATCATACAATTTATTATAGAATTTGTCAGGGTCAATAGGAGAGCGGAAAAGTATAAAGTTGGCCTCTGATTTATAGGCTTCAACTCCCACCGATTTAAGGTCGTTATAGAGTTTTTCCCTTTCAACCTTAAGTCTATCGACTGCATCTTCTATAATCTTTCTGTTTTGAATAAGCTTGATAGCGATTCTAGCTGCGAAGTTTACGATAGGGTATGTTAACTGAGCAACAGTTGAGATAGGCTTCGATATTTTGGGGTTAGCTATCATGTAACCTATTCTCAATCCCAGCTAAGCCATACGACTTCGAGAAAGTTCTCAATACAATAAGATTTTCATATTCATTGATCAAAGAATAAACTGAGTATTTTGCGAAATCAACGTATGCTTCATCGATGACTACGAGACCATCAAGTCTGTTAACCACTTCTCTGACAATCTCTATAGGAAACTGATTACCTGTTGGATTATTTGGTGAACAAAGTATAGCTAATGCGGCCCCTTGTCCTTCTTGAACAAATTTATCGAGGTCCAAAGAGAAATCGTGTTTAAGTGGCACAGCTACATATTCGCCTCCATTAAAAATTGTCCTATAGCGATAAACTGGAAAGGTTGGGAAGATTGAGACAACTTTTTGTTCCGGGGCAAAAATGTTAAGCAGTATGTCGATGAGCTGGTCCTCTCCAGAACCCACAGTAATACTGTCTTCACCCAAATTTAGAAACCTTGAGAGAACCTTAACTATTTCAACGTTTTCTATATTTGGGTAGAGCCTTAAATCAACTTCATTAAGCACTTCTTCAGCTAATCTTTTTAGAACATCTCTGTCCATAAGAAAATTCTCGTTAGCATTAAGCCTTAGAATTACATTTTCCACTTCTTCCATGGGATAATATTCGTACTTGTTCAAGTTTTCAAGCCTATCAGCTACTACCCTGTTAAGCGTCATTTTCTTCTCACTGAATATTCTATTGACTTCAAATGGTTATTTAGGCCTTCTGAAGAAGCTAACGTCTTGATTGTTGGGAACGATTTGACGATCCCAGACTTGGAAGCTATAACCACTCTAACCAACTTAATATAGTCTAACACGTTTAATCCACCTCTCTTTAACGCGTAACAGTCAGTTGGAAGAACATGATTTACTCCGACAAAATAGTCCGTCACAACACTCGACGAATTAACTACGGTTACTCCAACATTTTCAATTTTGTCTATGATTCGACTAAAATCTTTTGAAATTACTTCAAAGTGTTCAGGGGCAAAACCGTTAACGAAATCAACTACGGTATCTACTTTATCAGCAACGATAACAAATCCCTTGCCTTCAAGAGCTGCTGTGACTATTTCTTTACGGTCCACGGTTCCAATTATCTTTGATATCTCGCTCACTACTTTTTCAGCTAACTCTTTGGAACAGGTTATGAACCCGCAAACAGAGTCAGTTCCATGTTCCGCTTGAGAAATTAAATCCAGAGCTATAGACTTGGGATCAGATTCCAGTATCTGCATAGATTATTATTTCTGTAGGCCCAGCGGGCATGTCTATTTGAACGTCTCTTGAAACTATTGTTTTAGCTTTTGTAACATAAGCATTACCTGGACCAACTATCTTATCAACTGGCGCAATTGTCTCTGTGCCGTATGCAAGAGCTGCGATAGCCTGCGCACCTCCGATCCGATAAACTTCTGAAGCACCCGCGATATTGGAGGCAACAAGCATCAATGGAGTGAGTTTATTTGGTGGTGTTACAACGACTGTTCTTTCTACACCGGCTACTTTGGCCGGAACCACAGTCATCAATAGTGTACTTGGATACGACGCCTTCCCACCAGGGATATAGCATCCCACACTACGGATAGGTCTTGTTGTCTGACGAATTATGAAACCATTAGCTCTAAGTGTTATGTGCAGTCTATCCTTTGTTTTTTTTTCTAATTTCTCAATGTTCTTCTTTAACGTATAAAGCGCTCGAACCTCTTTCTCATTGACTTTTCCATAAGCCTGTTGTATTTCTTTCTGGGAAATTCGAAGCAAATTTTGCTTTAAAGATATACCATCAAATTGCCTTGTATACTCTATCAGAGCATTGTCACCCCTTTTTCTAACCTGGCCAACTATTTCCACAACCTTTTTGTCAAGTCCAATATCCAAATCAGATTTCTTTCTTACTTCATTTAGTACGTAATCTATGTCGTTCTTAGATAGTTTGAAGAATTTCATGTTATTTTTCCCCGTTTTCTTCTTTGGCGATATCTTCAAGCGGCATTATCAGTTGGGGCTCGTGTACTACAAGACCTTGAGCTACTTTACGAAGTTTAGGTAGTAATCTTATGTAATCAGACCTGTTAATGATGGTGTTGACAGCATACCAACCGGGCTTAGAAAGGGGGCTTATCGTTGGACCTTTAAGCCCAGGTAGCAGAGTGATAAGGTCCTGTAGTTTATCCTCTTTAACATTAACAAATATGTGCAGTTTCTTGCTACTTTCAATTACACCCCTAAAGAGTGCAACCACATCGTAGATTTTTTCTCTTTTATTTGGATCATTTAAAGAAGCTTTGTTAGCGATTAGAACCGCTTGAGACCTCACTATTACATCTATGGGTTTTAATCCGTTTTGCTCTAAAGTCGTACCAGTTTCTGACACATCAGCTATTGCATCAGCTTCTTCTGGAGGTTTGGCTTCTGTAGCACCGAAAGAAAGGTAGACTTGAACGTGCTTATTTTCACCAGTCTTCCACCATGGTGTTACAATAATTGGTTTCTCTCTGCCGTAGAGTTTTTTATATTCTCTGAGATCAGATATGTACTGAGACACGGATGATGGGTACTCCGTTGATATTCTAATGATCTTATCGGAAGCATGATATGATTCAAGAAGTTTCTCGAATGAATCTACGTTAATTGTTTTTGGAACCGCTATCATAAGATTTACAGCACCATACTCCAAATTTAAAAGAACCTTTACACGCGCTTTAGTTTCTTGAACCCAGTCAAGGCCCGTTATTCCGATGTCATAAAGACCGTCGGAAACGTAGATAGGTATTTCCTGAGGTCTTAGAATCTTAAACTTTATCTCAGAGTCGTCGGATGTGGGGCGATAGCTTCGTTCTTTTCCGTATATTCTAATAAACGCTTTCTCAAGAAAGTCGTAGGTTGACTTTTCAAGTGATCCTTTCGGTATAGCAAAAAGTATTCTAGACAAAAAATAACACCTTCCAGACCGCTAAATTATTTGATTCCTTTTTATCCTTATCTTCAATAAAATTTCTTAGTGTTACACAAAGTTCATAGGTTATTATGAACTAAACCACCCATCAGCTAACCACGCCAACATCTCATAAATAAAGTGTATATAAATATAGTGTGGAAATTTTCTATGAAATATATTATAACTAAACAGGATTTTCGATTATATCTATTTTTTAGTTAATACAACCTATATTATAGATGGTAAAACATTTATTTCAGCGTTCTCTGCCACATCAGACGATGGGTTCAGAAAAAACGAATACAAATAAAAACAATAAGAAGTACAAGGGTTTTTCAACGGAAAGCGTGCACGGTCACGACTTTTATGAAGTCGAAAAAGGGCTTTTTAAGGTTCCTATATATATGACTGCAATATGGGAACAGTTCGACAGAGTTACTGGAAAGGAAAGAAAAACTGAAAGGAACGTTGATCTTAAATATTCTAGAGAAGAAAATTTGACTGTTAACGCCTTTGAGAAGGCACTTTGTAAACTTGAACAAGGGGAAGATGCCCTGGCCTTTAACAGTGGCATGGCGGCGATATTAACTCTTTATCTTAGCTATCTATCTTCGAATGACAGAATTTTGATAACAAAGGAGAGCTACGGTTTAACGCAGCAACTAGCGAAAGACATGGGTAAATATGGTATTAAAACAATTTTAGCTGGCCCCGAAACCGATGATTTAGTTAATTCAATTGATAAGCACATCAAAATGGTTGTTATTGAGACAATAACGAACCCTCTGCTAAAGGTCGTGGACGTTGATGAAATCGCCAAAAGATGTCTAGAGGTTGGTGTAAAACTTGTAGTCGACAACACCTTCGCTACACCTCTACTTCTAAAACCGCTTAAACACAACGCATGGATCTCGATGAACAGCTTAACAAAGTACATAGGTGGACACAATGACCTAATCGGAGGAGCTATCGCATCAGATTCGAAGAGTATCTTACAGCTTTTTGACTGGCGGAAGAAAATAGGCAATATAATGAACCCATTTGAAGCCTTCCTTATGTTAAGAAGCCTGCCAACTTTAAAGCTCAGGTTCATGCAGGAATCGAAGACGGCGAAGGAGCTAGCCGAATATTTGCTTAATCATAGGGGAGTTGAAGAAGTTTATTATCCAGGATTAAAGAACAGCCCTTACCTCGATGTCGCGAACAGGTTGTTCGAAGAGAAGGCGTACGGCGGTGTTTTAAGCTTTAAGATTAAGGGTGGAAAAGACGAGGTTTTAAGATTTCTTATGCGCCTACAGATCGTTAAAGCATCTCCGAGCCTCGGTGGCGTAGAATCACTAGCCACATACCCCGTTCTAAGTGCTTCGCGTGGCATGGAACCTGCGGTAAGAGAGGAGCTGGGCATAACTGAGAATCTTATAAGATTGTCTGTAGGTCTCGAAGACGTTGAGGATTTGAAGGAAGACATCGACAACGCTCTATGAACACGCAATTTACACGAATTCTAACGAAACTCTTTTTTCCTAAGTACGGCGTATGTTATTGATAAATTTCAAGCCAAAGAATTTTACCCGCCGGGTCCACCGTGTAACACTGCATCTTTCCAGACCATATCCCATACAACATCTTCTGTAAGTGCTTCTTTTGACATTATCGCGTTTTTCAGCTCTTGAAATATCCTGTGATGTTTACCTTCGTCTTCTAGGTATTATATTAAGTATCATCTTTAACCTAGAATCGTCAACAGATTGTATTATCTTTTTAACTCCATCATAAAGATGTGCCTCATTTTTGATGTGAAAGTCGATTTCTTCCTGGATCTTTTCAATGTCACTTTCAGGCACCATCTTCCTTTCTTTGTCCAGAAGATCTATTGCAGATAGATAGAGGTTAGAATGCTTCTCGGAATCCAAAGCTGTTACTTGGATAAGAGACTTAATCACGTTACTATCTATTTGGTCGGCAAGTTTATGAAGCTTCTTAGATAGGTCATATTCTTCACCTACCATTTCGTTAAGAACGCTTCTGACATCAATTTTAATAGTCATATTTTAAAAGTGTTCTTTAAAATATATATAAATCTTTACATGTTTATCGTCATTTAGATAAACAAATAACTTAAACAAAAAAAGTTTTATTGAAGTTTATGTTAGCGTTTACGTTGCTAGTTAAACCTCTTGAGGTTACAACTGACTTAATATTCCGAATTCTCAAGTAGTTGGAATTTAATGCTTGAATTTATCTCTACACTTAGTTTATCCAACACTGTTCAAGAAAAAGTCAATCAGATGGGAGTGTTGGGTAAACTTAGTTTTGGGTCTAAAACTAAATGTTAAGATTTTATGTGCAAAATAAATGTAAAGATGATCCTTGTAAAATGTTGTCTCCTATAGGGATTCAATCAGTGTAGTCCTTTGTCCCAAGGGAACACTTTATACTTCCGATAATAGTCAGCGATTCCTCCTTCAGTAATTATTTCTAGCATGAATTGAGGATAAGGTTTTATTTGATCGATTAAATCACTTTTTTCATCAGTTATTCTACCTTCAGTTAAGTCAATTGAAAGCACATCTCCATCCTTCACATTTTCGATAAACTTGGATGATGCAACAACGGTTGGTAGACCAACGTTGACTGAATTTCTAAAAAATATCCTTGCAAAAGATTCTGCTACTATGGCTTTCACACCAGCTGCTTTAAGCACTCTAGGAGCCTGCTCTCTGCTAGAGCCGCATCCGAAATTTTTGCCCGCAACGATAACACTGCCGACAGCCATTCTATCTCTAAGCTTAGGGTCAAGGTCTTCGAAAACAAACTTCGTAAGCTCACTAATCACCTGCGTCCTATATTTGTATTTCCCAGATATTATCAAATCAGTGTTTATATGATCACCTAATTTAACGCATTTCGCTGTTATTTTCATACAACGTCACCATATTTCCTTGGATCAGTTATCTTGCCCTCTAAGGCTGTTGCAGCTGCCGTTACCGGACTAGCGTAGGAATATCTTTGATGTACTTGCCCCCATCCTTCCTGTAAAGTTTCTATTACTAGTGGACACAGCGATTTCTTCTTCGCCTAGAAGCCCCATATGAGCTCCAATACATGGACCACAAGTCGGCGGACCAACAGTGCATCCTGCACTTACAAGTTTCTGAAGATAGCCAGCTTTCAGAGATTCCAGATAAAGTCTCCTTGAGGCAGGAATTACGATACACCTTACTTTAACATGTTTTCCTTCAAGGATTTTTGTAGCAGCCTTAATGTCTTCAATTCGTCCATTTGTGCAACTGCCTATGAACACTTGGTCAACTTCCAAACCCTCGACTTCAGTTACTTTTTTAACGTTATCAACATTCGAGGGCGCTGCCACCATTGGTTCAAGCTTTCCAGCATCGAAGTGTAGTTCTCTTACGTATTTGGCTTCCTTATCAGGTTTAATAGCTTCAAAGTTACCTATTCTGCCTTTAAGCCAGGATTCTGTTTTTTCATTAAGTTCCATAGGACATGCTTTTGCGCCCATCTCGACTGCCATATTAGCGATTGTCATCCTGCTATCAACGGAAAGCTCATCTATACAAGAGCCGTGATATTCAACGGCTTCATAGGTTAGTCCATCAGCTTTAACCGCACCCAGAACCTGAAGAACGATGTCCTTTGACATAACCATGTTCGGAAGCTTTCCATCAACAGTGATCTTGACGGTCTCTGGCACTTTAAACCAGAGCTTCCCCGTTGCCATCGCTAAAGCTGCATCAGTGCTGCCGACACCTGTCGCAAAGGCGTTAAAAGCGCCGTGTGTTACACTGTGAGAGTCCGCCCCGATAACGACATTTCCCGGTTTAACATACCCCTCTTCAGGTAAAACTTGGTGACAGATACCTGAACCGATATCAAAAAGTTTCAAACCTTGCTGTTCTGCGAACTTCCTTAAAGAAATGTGAATATTCGAAATCTGTGGAGATGGACTAGGTGCTGCATGGTCTATGAAGAAGACGACTTTAGTTGGGTCAAAAACCTTCTTGATTCCTAGCTCCTCCATTGATTCAATGGCGAGCAACGCTGTGCCGTCGTGCGCGAAGACGACATCAATATTTGATACAATAAAGTCTCCTGAGGAGACTTCCTTCTTTCCCGACGATTTTGCCAGGATTTTCTCAACAATCGTTGACATAACTTTCACCGTGATAGTTGCTATATGTTATCATTCTGCATCACTCTTTGTAGCTCTAATCAAACCAATTATTTTTGGAAAATTAAAACCTAGATCCTTGATTTTTTTAAGAACTTCTATATCATTTTTAGTGTACAAGAAAAGCTCTGAGGTTCTTATAATACCCTTCTTGCCACCTAAGGTATTTAACAATCCGTAGATCTTTAAAGACTTTTCCACAGAAAAAATTCTCCAACCCTGTTGTCTGACTCTTAAAGTTGTATCAGCAAGCCAGATATTGCCAATATTTTGTAGAAAACATATGATTGGAGTAACATCGAAGGGGAAAATTTCTCTGAAAAAAATTTTCTTTTCTACGGGAATCAACTGATTTTCCCTTGAACTATCATTCTGTTTAACTCCTTAAATCCAAAACTATTCGTAATATAAACTTTTTAAATTTTAGAGAAAAAATTGTCTTTTTAATAGAAAATTAGCCATTAAAGATTTTTTTGATTTCACTAAATAACCTGCCTAGAGCAGATACCTTAGGTTCGACTACTTTTGGCACGTAATTTGCCTGTGGTGCTGTAACTCCGCTTAAAATGTCATAGAATGTTTTATATATCAAAACACCTTTACTCGTAAGTTTGTATGAGACACCTTCCTTGATAACAAGGTCATTCCCAAGCATTTTAACTAATGTTACATAAAGCGATGATTTTGGTAGGTTTGTTTTATCCAAAATATCTGGGAAAGATTTAATTGAACTATCTAATGAACCTAAAATGATATACGCATTTTCATCTAATATACCCAAAACCATCCTATGAGGTTGCTTAGGCACATAAGCAACACCTAAGTTTATATATATAAGTATGAATGAAACTATTTCTGCTCTCCATTATCAGATTGTCCTTTTGGAGGTTGTTGAATCTGAGCAATCGGAGGTGGTGGCGGTATTTGGACGGTTTGAATCATCTGGGACTTTTTTACCTCTTCTATAACAGTATTGGAAATCACCTTCACAACCGAGGCAAAAGTGGCTACGCCGACAAAAAAGCCAACAAAAATAAAGATCAATAAGATAGGACCGGCATATTGTTGAATAATAGGCTGCACTTGCGTAACAATTTGAGTACTGTTAAGGTTGCCCAGATTTCCGATTCTGGATACTAAACTTGCTAAAATAGAGACGCTAAGAAATATAAAAATCAGAGCACCAATTATCGCCCATAGAGCGACCCAAAGAAATATTATGAATCCATTCCAAAAAGCTTTACCCCAACCGATCATCTACATCAAATTTTGCAAACACTTCTATGATATAAATTTATCTCCAAGAATTTTCACGATGAGAGTTTAATACTTATATAAATAAGATGTTAAGCCTTTTTGAGTGAGATGGAAATCGTTTTATACGTTGAACAAAAAAATAATGAAAAACTTAAACAGGCTCTTTTTGGAGATGATATTGTTTCTAGATCAAATATCATCGTACATGAAGCTGCTTCCTTTGGAAAAAGTGCCGGATTTTATATAAGGGTTTTAGGTGACGAAAAACAATGCAAGAAAGCCTTAGAACTTTCAAAGGATTTAGGAATTGAAGTTACGGGTGAAGAAAAAGAGAAGGTGCTCAAACAGTTGAATGAGGAAAGTGAAAAATCATTAGAAGGCTTTGGAGGCATATTCGGCTAAGTGTCTTTTTAAATAGATAACTAAATCTTATAACACATTATATTCTTAATAAAACAGTTAACTGTTTTTATTTTGATTATTAAGATTTAATGTTCTAAGCACATGAAACGAATTTTAAAGCCTTCTAAAATGCTAATAATGATAGATAAATATCATGAATGATTAATTACTATTTTTTTCTTTTCTATTCCTTATAATTTAAAAAGTGAAAAATCGACATTAGGAAATATTATTATAACGTTCCTTTTTGAAGCGTTAAAGTCAAATCTTATACCATTTGTAGCATTGCAGAATATTTCAATCGCAGGTTTAGGTATATATCCTAAGTTGCTAATATCAGATATATAACGAGCTATCTTTTGAAAGCGTTGAAAATCATCATCCTTAACTTTGGCATAACTTCCAATTACACTCAGAATTGATATTATCCTTGTCATATCTTTTTTGATCCTATTCTTCTTTTCTTTAAACTCCATAGATTCATCTTCTATAATATCGTTCATCTCTAAACAGATTTTCCTTATCTCATCCTTCTTTTCTACCAACATCAGCCTTTCTTTTTCAGTAATTTCCATGCAAGATAATACAATTTCACTCTCCACTTAAATTCCTTTCCAATAATCTGTTTAGATGTTGGCTACACTATGTTTAGGTTAAGCACAAAATCCTAAATATAAAGTTAGCAAGAAAGAATTGATGTGGGAAGAGGAAGAAACAAGAAAGCCTATTCCAATGAGTGTTAAAAAGGAAGTCTATAAAAGAGCTAAGGGAAGATGTGAAAAATGCCATACTCCTTGGAAATGGGAGAATGGCAACTTCCATCACCTTAGAACCCCCACTATTACGCCAACAGCTAAAACAGTCGTCTTCCTTTGTCCCAACTGTCATACAAAATATGGACACAAACGAATAACTAGAAGATATGAAGATTTACTTGGAACACATTCTTATACTCAAGTCATTAGGCAAAGAGTTGTAAGAAAGCCGAAAAGTAAGACCAGAAGAATTGCTATTAGAAGTCTTCTTGGTGAGGTTATAGGATATAGGACAATTAAGATTAGAAAAAAGAAGAGAAAAGTAAAACAAAAAGGGAAAGTCGTTAAAAGGAAAGCAAAGAAGATGAAAAGAAGACGCAGACGTCGATAAGACTATGGATTAGTTAGTTATTATTACTTAGATTATAAATTAGGTTAGAAGTCAACTAGTTAAAAGAACAAATTTAACATATTCCTTAACGCACTTTTTGGAGTCCCCAGTTAGAAGGGTTATCTTTAAGCACAAGACCCCATGCTATTAGCGTTAAAGTTTATTATATTAGATGGCGTTTTTAGAGGTCTTTAGCACATCTTAATCTTTCTTGACTTTGTTCATGGCTTGGTAAACTTTAACCATCTCAGAGTAATATAAGCATTTTGAAATAATATAATCCTCTCTCATCTTCTTGGATTCCTTACCCTTAAATGGGCTATAAAAAAGTTCCCAGAAATATATCGAACATGAACAATTTGGGCTTAACGCTTAACGCTCCTTCCGGAAAATTTGTCAAATTAAATAAAAGGAAATGATTATACATAATAACGCACAAGTTTAATATATTTGCGATTATTGCTTAATACCGAGTGTTCAGAGAACATTGATAATAAAAAATTCTATGGAACTTCTACAACATGGCAACGTTTCAGGGCGGAAAACTGTTTTAGAAATTATCGAATCAGGACTTAAGGCGTCCGACCCATACTTTAACACTA
The DNA here is from genome assembly GCA_963752255.1 of Nitrososphaeria archaeon. Lineage (GTDB taxonomy): Archaea > Thermoproteota > Nitrososphaeria > JACIWG01 > JACIWG01 > JBEKIG01. The sequence goes on from CAVVXT010000003.1 coordinate 153,014, forward strand.
AGGAATTGATCAAACTAAGAAATAAAGAATTGATTATTGGTCGACCAGGGCTATCTTTTTTTACATCGGATGGCAGAAATATTAGCTCACCACTTGTTTTTGACCTATCCAAAATAAATAACATTTACGTCGTCGGCGGAGGAAAAGCCGCTCAAAGACAAGCTAAAGCCATAGAAGATGTCCTTAAAAATCTGATTACTGAAGGACATATAAATGCTAAGAAGGGAGAGGAGGTTCAGCTCAAGAAAATTGAAGTTACTCTTGCTGGGCACCCCTTACCTGACGAAGACGGAGTCAGAGGCTCAAAAAGGATCATGGAGATAGAGTTAAAGGCAAAGAAAGGTGACATCGTCTTCTTTTCAGAATCTGGAGGAGGCTCCGCATTAATGGCTTTACCCGGACCCGGACTTAAACTGGAAGACATCCAAGCTGTCACAAAAAAACTTTACTTTGAAAAGGGCGCGTTGATGTGGGACACAAATACGGTTAGATGGAATCTGATGATTCTTAGAGGAAGGGATGAAAGGTATGTCGGAGACGCTACGATGATCTGTTTTCACACAGACGAGAGACCTTTAGGTGTTAAAGTTAACGTAAACAAACAAGTGAGAGGAGTTGGAACATATAGTGATGCTAAGAATATATTAAAAAAATATGGCATCTGGAATGACGTCCCTGAATCGGTCCGAAGATATTTAGATAAAGCAGATCCCCGCTATTCGCTAATAAAAAAAGGTGAATTAAATGGTAGACCCCATTACCATTTTAGGGTCATGGGGCCTGAATACATGTTGGAAGCTGCCAAAAAAAGAGCTGAAGAGATGGGTGTTACCGCATCGATAATTGCCTCAAGCTTAAGCGATATTGAAGCTAATGCGGTCGGAAACATGTTGGCCTATATCGCCAAAGAAATAGAAGTCTTTGGCAGGCCATTTAAGCCTCCTTGTGTTCTAATCTCTGGTGGGGAACTTCTTGTTAAGGTGGGTGAAAAGAAGGGACGAGGTGGAAGAAATCAAGAATTCGTCCTCTCTGCAGCTTCCAGGTTAGCTGGAAGTAGTAATATTGTTATTGCATCATGCGATTCAGATGGAACAGACGGACCTACCGAGGCAGCTGGCGGCATAGTAGACGGTTTTACGGTAGAAAGGGCTGAAAAAGAAGAAATTCAAATAATGGAAGAGCTCGATAATCATGACAGCTTTAATGCTTTATCAAAATTGAAAGATCTTTTTTTCACTGGCGCAAGAGGAACAAACGTTCAAGACCTTCGCATCGTATATGTTGGAGGTATGAAACAAAATCAATGTGAACAGATTCCAGATTACATAACATCATTATTTATAAAGTGATAGACTCAGTTGTCTTTTTAAAGATAGAGAGAGAGTTTAATGAACACAATCTTTAGTGTAAACCAATCTATATTTGCTAAAATAAGTTTAAGTGTAGTCTAAACAGCGTTTACAGATAAAAGCTAGCTATTAAAAATTGAACACCGAAATTATTGCACGCTGGCTAAGCACTTTTTTAGGTTAAATACATTAAGTAGAAATTATAACCCTAAAATATGAAGGTTAGAGAAGTTTTTAATACGTTTGCACCTTATGAATGGGAAATTTCATCTCGTGAAATTGCGGGTATAGCAAGCATCCCGGTTGAAAGGGTTTTGCGGCTTGATACAAACACTTCTCCTTTCCCCCCCAAAAAATGGCTCAAAAAATTAGCTAAAAATTTGGTTAACGCACCCGTGAATCAATATCCTGATACAAAATATTCAGAAATAACTCAAGCAATTACGAAATATGTTAAAGTGGATTTGGACAATATCGTGATGACTAAGGGTGCTGACGAAGCGATAGATATAATAGTTAAGACACTGTTAGACTGCGGAGACAAAATAATTCTTTCAGTCCCCTCATATCCCATGTTTAGGGTCGCATCGGAGATAGCAGGCGCCAAAGTTCTTGAAGTGGACAGAAAAAGCGAACCACCATTCATGGACGATGTAGATGAGATGATTCATGTCGGAAAAAAAGAGAAAGTTTCTGCTGTTTTCCTTAGTAATCCCAACAATCCCACTGGAACTCTAATGGAAGTAGATGATATAAGAAGATTAGCGGAAGAAATAAAGTGCGGTATCATAGTCGACGAAGCATACTTCGAATATTGTGGTAAGTCTGCCGTGAAATTAATAAAAGAGTATGAAAACGTCGTAATTATTAGGACCCTTTCTAAAGCCTTTTCTCTCGCTGGTGAAAGGATAGGCTACATTCTGGCAGATCAGAAGACAGTTGACAAATTCAACTACGTTAGACCTCCGAATTCACTAAGCGTTACTTCAATGGAATTGGCGCTGATAGCTTTATCCGATATCAAACAGATACAAAAGTGGGTCAACGAAGTGGTAAGTGAAAGGGAAAGATGCTTTAATTTTTTAAAGTCAATTAGCGATATTAACCCATACCCTAGTACTGCCAACTTCATACTCTTTAAACTCTACAATCTTAGGGCGGACACTGTACACGGAGAGTTGTTGAAGAAGGGAATAAGCGTCCGAAACCTAAGTGGTACGAGAAACCTTAAAAACTGTCTAAGAGTGACAATCGGCTCAAGAAATGATAACGATAGATTCTTGGAGGAGTTTAAGACAATCATTAAAACCAATCGTAAGAATAATATATGAGAGCCTGTTGAACACCAACGACATATTTAATGCCTTCGATAATTAACAACTTTGATACACTTTCAACACACGGCAATATTAGGGGAAGGAAGATTATTTTAGACATTCTCGAAGCAGGACTTCAAGCCACAGACCCCTACGACAACGTGCGAAAGCTAATTAATCTGAAAGGAAAAAAATTCTATAGGACGACCCAAGACAAGATTTAAAACAATTGGCTTGCCCAATACCATCAACTTCTAGTATACGAGACTCAATTTAAAGTTTACAAGGGGCTGTCATATAGTATACAGAGTCAATTTGATTCTATAGTTCAGAATATTCCTTAAAGGCGTAACTATCTTAAAATCAAAAGCGTCTATTAAATTATTTTTTAGTAAAAGGTGAATTTACAGGGAATAATGGTTTCTCTCCGTGAAGAACCCTTAATATCTCTTCTGCTGCTGTCACCGCCATCCTTTTTCTGCACTCGATCGTATTCGAAGCTAGATGAGGTGTGAGTAAAACGTTCTCCAATCCTATAATTGGGTCGTCGACTGGAAGAGGCTCTTTGTAAAAGACGTCGATTCCTGCTCCAGCTATCCATTTTTCCTTCAAAGCCTTCACAAGTGCACTGTGATCAATTATTGGTCCCCGAGCAACGTTTATTATAAAAGCGGTGTCCTTCATCTTTTTTAACTCTTCTTCACCGATCAACCCCCTCGTCTGCTCCGTCAGAGCACAGGAAATGGTAACGAAATCGGAATCGTGTAAAAGCGTTTCCAAGGGTTCAAATTCTAAGCCAAATCTGTTTTCAAGATCAACCTTTCGAACAATATCGTAATATAGGAGCTTCATCTTAAAACCTTTAGCTCTTTCAGCGATACAGACACCTATTCTACCTAAGCCTATGATACCAAGAGTTTTCCCGCAGACATCGGTTCCCGTAAACAGCATAGGATCTCTAACAGTCCAACGCTTCGATTTGACGAAGTAATTTGCCTCACAGATCCTTCTTGCCAAAGTTAGGAGAAGACTAAAAGCCTGATCCGCAACGGTCTCGTTAAGAACAGGCGTCGTAGTCACCCAAATCCCCCTTTTATTAGCCGCTTCCAAATCCACGTTATCGAATCCTACACCATGTCTTGCGATGACCTTCAGCTTAGATCCTGATTCAATAACCTTCCTAGTAGCTCTTTCAACATTTAATGTTACAAGCAGTGCGTCGGCATCTTTAACAGCTTCTACCAGCTCCTCCTCACTCGGCGGCTTCGGGAAGATTTTTAGCTCAGCTTCACTTTCTAGAATCCTTATTCCTTCTTCTCTCATCGGAGCGGTTACAACTATCCTAAACTTTACCAAGACCTTCACCCTTTCTTATGCAAAACCTTTAAGCCAAAATGAAACGTTATTACAACTCTCCGGTTAGAAGTTGAAAACATAAGCTGTGAATAATGTATACAATATTTAAGCTTTGAGTTTCTTTTTTCCTACGGAAAATACTTTTTATATATAAAGGGTTTAGTTGGAGACGATAACATAATGGAATATAATTTGTTAACAAGATTACATAGGTTTCCTCCTCGATACGGTCCTGAATGGGGATCTGGTGGGATATTCGGTCTAAGATACTATAAGGGTACTTTATACTTCAATCTGTCATTTGAAGGTGAAGCCCACTTTGTTGACGCTGAAAGAGATAAAGTATATAGTTACAACCTGATTGGACCAAGCCCTGTATCAGGAGGCGACACATACAACGCCGTCGACACGGTTGACAATAAGATATACTTCGGTGGATGGATACATGCACCTGCAGTTTACGACAGATCTGGTGAAAAGAGAGCAATATCATTTGTCAACAAATACAGTCACGTCCACGAATATGATACCAAAGAAAAAAAGATACGCCTAGTGTGGAAAGATAGCATACATGATTCTACTGAATGGGCGGGAGAGGTCTCAGAGATAGTGTACAACCCTGTCGACGACAAGCTGTTGTTGGCTAGGGCTGACGGACACAAGAACCTCGGCATATTCTCTCTCGATAGAAAAAGTGGGGAAACCCAGTTGATTAGCCAGGATCCAGGTGTCAAGGGGACACTCTTCCTTGACACAGCATGCTTTGACACATCAAGCATCGGTAATTTTACTGGAATACAGTGCTTGGAGCTTTCCAGTAACAAATGGGTAAAACAGAAGATAGAAGATTTATCGGAGATTTCAGTCGACGACGGCTCATGCTTTAGACCGTTCGTCGGATCCATGACTTCTGCGTACGCGAGGCTATTCGTTTTCATTAAGGGAGGAATGATTGTAGACAACCCCTTAGATTACAATAGAGAAACAGTGAAATTCATCAGGCTATTCGACTTTGGATACTCGGGATACTCGCCGAGCAGAACGGTCGCACTGCCTCTTGGAGGAGGCGTTCTAACGGCGTTCAATTCATTCACGCACGGTTTCGTTAATCCGATGAATCCGGAAGAAGTAAAAGAAGCAGAAGTCGTAAACACAATTATCGGCCCATCAGTGCTGGTTTATCTGTCGCCTCCAATGGCTCGAATAGTAGGCTCCTTCGGAGCTAGGGTAACTTCGATAGAAAGCTTTGGCGACAAGATTCTACTAGGCACCTCTACAACAGCGAATCTAGCAAGGTTTGATGCGACACCCATAGACGCGGGATACAGGGATATTCTGACTTTAGACAACAACTTGCTCCTTTCGAATCCACCTCCAGTAAGCTACAGTATACCAGGTAGCAGGATCGCTAACCTAAATTGGGGAGGAATACCTCTTTTCGGCTACAAGAACTCGAAAATGGTTTTCAAAGCCTCGAAAGACAACAGGTTAACCGTGTACGAATATGACATAGGTCTACCTGTGCAAAAAGCTGAAAGGAGTGTCCGCCAAATTAAAGCTGGGAAGAATATAATTAACCTTTCAGATTACGATAGAATATTGTCGTTCAAACTCGAAGAAGAGGATTTAGAGGCTACGATTTATTTACATCTTAAATAAATTTGAAAAATAAGCATTTAGTGGCGCTTAAGTAAAGCCTTTCTCAGTTGCAGTGTACCCTAAGCCTTAGAAAAAAAATACTTCTGGATTTTTTAATCTCCTTGAGGTTCAAAATATCATAATTTATCATAATCAAAGTATAATGTATTATACGCCTTTATTACGTGATCGATGGCATCTTCTCTTTTTCCTTGTAGGATCAAATTTTTTGCGGAATCATATTCTTCCATCGCAATTTCGAAGCCGGGTTTACCTTTTGAAATCTGGATCAGTTGACTGACTAGGAGAAGCATTTCATCCAAGTATGTATTGTTGAGAAAATTAAGTTTTTCATAGTACTTGATTTTGTCCCTAAAGCCCTTAAATGGCTCTTTTTCAGAAGGCAGCTCTGCCAGCCTTTGTCCTGACGTAAAAATGGATTCAATAACTTGTTCGAAGTTAAACCTAGACACCGGCGTCGGTTCAATAGCTCTGAAGCCTTTGTGATAGAAGAAACGATATATGTTCTGCACAGCCGAGCATAGGCCTGTACCAGTTCCACCCGCAACCGATATTCCAATCCCATATTTTCCTTTTGAATTGGATATTCTAACAGTATCCATGAAATTTTTCGTCAAACCATTGATTAAACCCCAATAGACGGGTGCACCGATGACAATAGCATCTGCTCCTTCGCATAAGGAATTCAACTCTTCAGGGCAGACAGCTTCTTCCGTGTATACTGGAACATCATAATCGATTAAGTATATCTTCTTAACTTCTGTACCCTTTGATTTAACGCCTTCTAAACATCTACTAACTAGCTGATCGGTCAGTTTCCCCTTTCTTGGACTTCCAATGATGCCTATAACCTTCTTTAACGTCATATTTCTCTTAAAGTCTCGACAACTTGCACTATATAGATTTTTTCAAAAAAGTTTTATAATATAACTACTATATTGATGTAAGTTGGAAATCTCACAGGTATAGCACGAAGGACTGATTGACTAAACCTTATTATTTCGAGAGATGAAGTCTTCCTTATCACCTGATAGTTGGTAAATATATGCTCCAATTTCTACCTTCCCTTCTCTTCTAAGTTTAGAAACGAGCCAAGACAATAAGCTAAATTGTTCTACTGTAAGTGGTGGGTCCTTATAACGTGATGGATCGCTGAAGACCCATTCACCTTCTCCCTGCTTATATGCCTTCCAAGGAAGCACGCTAAGGGCGGGTTCTTGAGCTTGTTGTGATATTATACTGGGCTGGAAGCTCTGTTCAGACTGGGATGTAGGAACAGGAGAAGGTTTTGTCTTCCTTAATCCTAAAACATAAACCAATGTAATATCTTGAAATAGATTTCCTTTCTTATCCACTTTTGAGATCGATCTTTCTTTTATTGATAGAAGCTCCCAACCATTGAGAAGATGGTCATTTACTGCTTGAACTTCTGTTAGCTCTTTTACAGCTTCTATACCCCTATAATATCGTTCATTCATTGATTATACTGTCCTCTACTCGTTATATATGAACGTAATCCTTTTCTTAAATCATTTTTCAAATCATATCAGCTGCCCTACTCTAACTAATGTTCAATTCCTAATTATTATGATCGGCATTTAAATTTTTAGAAATGCTCGGAAACTTGTCACGAGGACATAATAAAAATTCATGTTCATTGGAGGATCCCTTATTTTATTCAAAGTTCAACCCAAGCAAGGTCGGTTGTACTTAATGAACTTTAAAATGCAAGTTACAATTTAAAGAAAGTGAAATTTCTTCAAATATTAGAAAAGATATAGGAATTATGAAAGAAAAAGTGCATGCTTTCCTTCGCTTAGTCTATCAAGTCTATTTAAATATTATGTCTCACACACTAAGTTTATGGAATATAATGTGAATGGTTTCGACACAGATCTTCCCAAACGAAACATTAGCCCGTTTGTTATGTCAGGGTTAATGGTAGTACTTTTTGTCAACCACTGGTAAACTGATCAACATCTAAGGTATTAAAAAAGTTCCAACATAATATATCTCAGAGTCAGTTCTAATATTAATTTCAACTGCCTGTCCAGAAACGATTGCCTTTGCATCACCTTTATCAGGAAAAGAAATTAAAATTACTCCAGATGAACCCATTTTTATTGGTTCAATTGAAGAACTTCCATTAACCATCGCTGAACTCCAAAAAGTAAACAAAGGCTTATCGCCAATAAGTATCTCTGTTATGAAAATGTCAGAGAAGCCAGTGTTCTTATAGCCGATTGTGAAGGTGTAATCGCTGGGATTCCTAGTTACGAAGGAATTTATTATTTCAAGATTCTCAGGAATAGTAGTAACTGTTTCTGTTGTTGATATTGTTTTAGTATAAGTCTGAGATTGTGTAATAGTAGCTATTGAAGTTTGGGTTGATGTGAGAGTTGATGTTATGGTCTGTGTTAAAGTGTATGGTATAGTGGTTGTTTGTCCTTTAATGGTTGCATTCTCACCATATAGATAACCAACTAGTCCCACCAATAAAACTACTACTATAACTAAAAAACCTATTACGCCATAAACAGCCTTTGACATGATCTCCTTTAACAAAAGTATCTAACAATGATATATAAGATTATAATAGAAACGTTGAATATACAATTCTGTTCGAAAACTAATTCTAAGGATAAATCAATTAGACGTATAAAAATATCTAAGATTATAAGTGTAGGGTACACTATGTATATCATATATTCTATTATCTTCAATAAAAAGATTATTAGTGTAGGGTAAACAAAGTGTTACCACTATTGTAAATTTAATATGTGTTGGCAAGACACTATACCAATTATAGCATTCAAAGACTTAAGGAAACAGATAATATAGCTGAGTTAAAAATATTAATTGTCGAATAGGTTAGATAGTCTATTCATATACTCGGAAGCATATTAAAGAAATAGCCATAAGATTCAGTTTTAATCTTTATGGAACATCAATTTCTATGTACTAATTGAACTGGTAACATTAATTATTGCTTTCGTTTTTTTAGTTGTATATTTCCAGAAAATAGTCCAAACCTTTTAACTTCGATTTATTGCACTTCCGTCCATATATATTATTTGGGAGAAAATAAAAGAATTTAATAGCAAAACTACCAAAATATCACTACCATTATAAGTATAAGTACAACGATAAAGTATTCTTCACGAAATCTCTGAGCTAAATGCCAGGAACTAAAAAATTCAAATTAACAGCTAAAATAAATTCGAGGCTTTCGCATCGTAAATATTCAAGGAAATTTGGTCTAAAATGTTACAAATGTCAAAGAGATTTAAACATAGGTGAAACAATCGTTTCAAAAGGTGCTCCAAGAAAATATCACTGTCTCCAATGTGCAAAGGCGTTAAATCTTATATAAAAAATCAAAATTGGTCATTTATTACGCATCTAACTAACTTTTCTTCTAATTGTTGTTGGGAGAAAGATCTATTTTTCTAAGAAGGCGTATAAACTGAAATTCTCATATCAAACCTTCGTTTTCCTTAATAAAAAATTAAATCATAAAAGATTTAGCCTTCAATTAACGTCGTGTATAAAAATTTTGTTTTTGCATTCGGGACAGAGTTTTTGCCTGAATCCTCTTCTCCGTAAAGGTTTGAACAGTTTTCTGCAAACACTGCATTCGACTTTATTAGTATTAGGAGATTTAATTATCTTCAATCTTCTTCCAATTTCAGCTTTAGTTTCAACATCAATCTCAGTCTCAAGCGCATCTGTCAACAGTTGACTAGCCAGTTCTATGCTTTTGTCTCCAAAAAGCTTCACAAAAACACTATTCTTATCTGAACCTATTTGCGCTGGCAACATGCAAACAAAGTTTGAGGGATACTTTTCGGGCCTATCCAAATCAACTACTGCACAGCGATAGCGTTGCGCCAAAGAAGTTCCACTTGCTCCTTTCATCTTGAATATTTTCAGCTTAACATTCATATTCATCAACTAGTTTTAGTTTTTCATAGCTTCTTCATCTTTTTATCCTATTTTGAAAGCATAAAATTAGTTAGCTGTTTCTATAGCTTCTTAGTTCTCTAAGCCATTGATAGCTTATGCTCTTAGTGAGATAGCCTCCTTTAATGGTGTAAAATCTGTTAAGACACATATCTATCGGTTTCTGATAGTGCTCCACCTATATAAAGAAACCCTTATCAACCAGTTAAATAAGTATAAATCAGTGCCACTTTTTTCATATATTAAACCCCCAATAATTCGATTTCATATTCGAATATATTTGTATTTGTGTCAACCTCGTAATCAAGACCAACCCAATCGGAGATACCTTCAAGGTATTCAGTCCCCCTTTAGAAATGACAATTTTCTTTATGCTGCAAACGAAATCCGACTTTTTTATTAACATCCATGATATATGCCCAATCAACGTCTATTCTATTCCAAGCACCAATTCCTTTTTTCTTAAGTGTAAAATTATCTGAATCTTGATATATCGTAAAGAATTTTGATCCTTGCTCATTTGTAACGGATAAACATAGTGTAGCTAACACTTAATTAGTGATGACATTTAAAATATATCTTCCAGGTTATTTGTAAATGGTTCTATAATTGAAATGCAGCGGCTAGTTGATCTAAAATGTGTGTGAGTTTGCTAATATTAAAAAAAGAAAGAATTGGATCCTATATAATTCTTTAGTTTTCTTACCTTTTTAGATTTAAATAATTTACTTCTGGATCCCTAACTTCTTTGCCCAAGTTAGACCTTCTGAGATTTCCAGCACAGGAACTATCTTGACGTCTCCCACTAGTCTTAGTTGCTCCACAGCATTATTAAGTGCTTGGTTGTTATCTGCATCAATAACAAAGTAATATGTATGACCTGGTGCGTCCAGATATCCTCCTACAACCTTTACCTTAGATGCTTTCATACTCTCTCCTAATTTTGCAAGGAACTCCTTGTCTGGTCTTATCTTTCCTCCTGGACATAATTCAGCGGTGTGCTTTGCATCAATCACGAATAGCAATTTATCTTACCTCGATGAAATGGAGGTGTCAGTTAGATATAAGAATATCCCGAAAATGTTCGGGCTATCTATATGTAAACAATTAGACCAAATAAGGAGAAACCTCAAAAAAGTTGAGAAGATCGCACTAGGAGGCTAAAAAATACAGTTTGGCTAGTTAATCCCTAGCCTTTTCAGCTTGATTTTGCATAAATATTTGAAAAAAATTAAAAATAGAAGCGTTATGGAAAGCAAAAACTTAAATAATACCATATTACTTTAAAAAGAGTGAATTATATGGTAATGGTAATCGTTCGCCATACATTCAAAGAATACAACATATTTTGCAGTAGAGTAGCAGATTGGGTAATGAGACCCGAGAAGGGATATAAATACATTAAAACCTATTCCGCCTTCCCTGTGAAGAATGAAGCATGGTGTATCTGGGATATTGCTAATCCCTTTGATATACCAAATTTCCAAAAGGAGCTTAGCGGAGCCATAGGTGATTCTGGGACCGCTGAAGTGACTTGGGTTACTGAATTTACACCAGAAACATTCCCATCATTCCAGTATGTACCTAAGAAATAAATAGCTAAGCTTTAGACTTAGCTCTCCATTTCTTTTTCTGCCCTGAAATAATCATAAAAAAGAACTTAGTTGATCTCTAATCTTTTACTTTCTCATATTCGTGAATGAATCTTTTCCGTTCCCATAACTCTATTTTATCGCCCATTTTATGACTGTTAGTATGTTAACCACAAATATACATAAATAATCATCTTTTAATTACTTTTTTCAATTATAAAAAAAATTTATGACAATATAAAGATTATTAACTGAAATAGTTTATAAACTATTATTATTTCTAATATATTACCTATGACCAAGAGTTTGATCATTTGGAGGGTAAATGAGAACATTTGGCCTACATCACCAGAAGTTTCAATAAAACTACAGCTTGGGATGGTACAGATGGTGAAAGAAGACCTCACCAAGGGTGCGCATAAAGACTTTGGGATGTCTGTTAATGGTGCAATGGGGTACGTGATTAGTGAGCTACCTGAAAAGTAGCTTTGGGAAAATATTATGCGGTTTGAGCCATACGTTCACTTCGAAATTCACCCTGTACTTTCGGCTGATGATGTAATTAATACTTTACAGAAGGATTTGGAGTCGCTCAAAAAATAAAAAATTAGAGTTGATATTAAAGACCATAATAAAAACCCGCTATTTTTCGGTTTTCACTGTCATCGTCTTTTTTTCTTCGTTTTCTTTCTGACATCCTTTATGCCACCTCCTTCTTTTAGTAGACTATCGGCACAAAAGATATATTTATAAATATTATTAATAATCAAAAAAAACAGTTAACTATTGGTTTATATCTAATCGAACTAGCCCGCCGTCTTCTTTTTTACTCTCTTCCCTGAGAGACTAGATATAAAAATAGAAAAACTTGATTTTGATAAAATTGATGTCTATTAAAAAATGGTATAGCTTTATATATATGGAATAAATAAAAAAAATAACTTATGACAAGAGCTCTACAAGGTTTCATATTTATTTGTGTCGTAGTATTGCTTGTATGGCCAAGTAGCATATATGCGGCCCAATCTGGTTGGAGTACTACTACCACCGATGTAACAAGTCCTAATGGGGCTGTTTATGAATTCAATTTTGATTGCCCTGAAAAATTTTCCACTGGTGAATTCTACACGATTCCAATTTCATTCACAGTGAAGTCCTTTGGGACTGACGTTGTTGAAGCACGGGTCATTTCCATTCGACTTGATATATCCACTCCCTCTGCTTTGTTTGTCACCGACCCTATGAGCGAAGATGCAGAGCTCAAATTAGTTGGTAGTGGCTTCAGCACAACGTGGCTCATTAGGATTTTTGATAAGGACGTAGGTCTCAGTGAGGGGCAGGCAAGACTTGGTTGGTTTTCTCCGATCATTAGGATTGAAGAACACTTGAAGGACGGACAAATAAGTGACAACGATGTTTGGGCAACGGTGAGACCGACTTTCGTCAGTCCAGAATCCGAGCCTCAAATGGGCTCCTTGCTTATTAATTTATTCACACAATTTAGCACGATTCTGGCTGTCGTAGCCATAATATTGAGCGCAGTTGCTTTGGGAGTTAGTCTAGGGAAAAGAAGAAGCCAGTCACTCACCCAGAACAAAGTACTATAGACAAAAACCACGGCAACTCAAAAGTTAGCCAATGAGCTACAAAACTTACGACAATTAAAGTGTAAGCAAGTTTTGAATTCATCTTTTATATAATAGTATATACCAAGATATTTAAGATTATAACTTTAGACTACAGTAAATTTATATATTGAAAAAGAAATTTCTAAAATTTCAGAAATAGAGAAGGTAGTTAAAGAACTTAGCAGAAAAGGCTAGGGATTAACTAGCCAAACATCAGAAAATACAAAGTTTCCCTATAAACTATACACTTACGATGATATCCAAAAAAGATAGAAGTATATATAAAAGCATACCGAATAGCATTAATGCGAAAAGAATTTAGATATAAAAAAGATGTTAAAAAACAGAAGAGATATATAAAAAATAAAAAAAAGTAATTGCCTTTACCAAATTCCATTTTGATTCATGCTTTAGGAAATATCACTAAGAGATTACTACCTCATTAGCATAATCGTTTCCAGCAGAAGTGTGAACTTCGATATAGAAATTTTTATTCTATCGCCAACTCTGGCGGTGTAGTCCAATGGTCAAAGGTGCTAGGGTCTATTTCAAAAGACATGACCTTTTCTTTATCTAGGATATTTTGAATGGTTGGAAATAGAGGCATATGAAAGGTTAAAGCGTCTCTTATCTCAGGCGTTAAATCGTCCCTTCTTATCGTCCGCAAAGTATTTCCTAAATTGAATAAGATGGTTGCCTCTGGTGAAGCATATAGAGAAGATGTAATGGAACAAATAAGACACAAAGGATAAGTATTAAAAAATAAAGCTGAGAAAAAGAAAAAAGAGGAAGATATAAAACATGTTTAGTAAGCGTGAAATCGAGTATATAGACAATCCTTCTAAATTCAATAAACCAATGACAAAATACCTTAGACATCAAATAAAAAAAAGATTATAGAACTAAAGCAAGAAATAGAACTCATAAAATCAAACCAAGAACTTTCTAACCTTTTCGATGAAACCTTTATGGTGAAATTACAAAGGTTTCCTGCAGAGCGGATCTACAGGGGTTCAAATCCCCTCCCCACCTCCTTGAAACTTTTGAAACGTTATGCGATTGAAAAGTTCCGTCAAAACTTAGTGTTGTGTAAATTACTAAATTCCGTAATTTAATTTTGTAAGTGTTGGGTAAATACTGTTTATCATACATCACCAAAGATTGTAGTTGTTTTATTATCCAGGCTTTCGTTTCTTGGTTCATTAAAAGAGTAGGTAGAATCTGTTTCTCGAAATGATTTAGTTTTTGTTTGATCCTATATCTCATCACTGTCTCATAATCTTTTGATGACTTTAGGATTTATCTTGTAGAATCTTGTTTCTTTCATCTTCATCTTTTAATTGAGTGATTTTAACATTTATGAAATTATATATTTTTTTCATTCTTTTATGTCCTAATTCTTCTTTGAATATTTCTGAAAAAACCATCAAAGTAAGTAATGGATAACTAGAAATAGGATCATATTTTTTTGAGTCAAAAAATGGTCCTAATTCAAAAGTAATAAGTGGATACTTAGACTCAATCCTATCTATGAATGAAATAATGGCCTTGGGTTCAGAGTGAACGAACTCACTTAATTGGTGATAAATAATATTAAAATCTGTCTTTTCAATTTTTAAGAGTTTGCCGATATAGTTAATTAGTCTACTCTTTGGAACTTTAATATTCTTTCCTTTAATCCAATTTTCACACTCCTTATCATTAAGATTGAAGTATGCACAAAGTCCAATGCTTTCAAGAAGACCTCTTAGAAGTATTGATTCGTCATAATAGAAACCCCTTAAATTCAAAACTCTAATAGATTGTAGTGTTTGGATAATTCTTGGCATGATTATTAAGATAGAATCTTTTGTGCTTGAAAATCCATGCCTTTTTTTGCTTAAATTTACAACGTAAAAAAATTCTTTAATTAGTTCATTGAAAGAACTTTCATAAATTTCGAAGTACATTTTAAATTCATTCAGCGTCTTTTTTTCGATTTCTTCTTCATCATCAAGAAAATCCTTGATAATCGATTTTTTCATTATTATCTTCTCCCATCTTCTTAGTTAATCTAAATATATCAATTAATATTATCAAACTAGCCAACACTAAAAAAGAACTTTTAATCCTGCTTTCTCATATATTTCTCTCAATCTTTCTGAACTGTAATCTGAATAATGTCTTGCTAACACAGATTTTGGTGTTCTACCGCAGAATGCGTCCACGTAACGATCAGGAATATTTAGTCTTCCCATTTCAGAGCAGAACCATTCTCTAAGTGTTTGTGGTGTTATTTTTATTCCAGATCTATTTGATGCTTTCATAAAAGTTAATTATATGTTAGCTAAATTGAAAGGAATTAGTTTTTCATCACCGTCATTTCTTGACATTAAATATTCTTTTAGAATTTTATATGTTTCTTGGTTGAAGAATGAAATCCATGATTTCTTAGTGTTCCCTTTATGGTTTCTTGGTATTATCATTTTTCTCTCAAGATCCACATCTTCTTTTGTTAGACTTTGTAATTCCCCTATTCTTAAACCACTTGAAGCCAACAATAAGAAGATGGTTCTCTGTTTCAGGTTTGGTAAATAGTCATAGAATGTGTTAAGTTCTTTTTTTGATGGAATTGTCTTAGGTTCATAGTTTATGTTTGGTAGTTTGAAACTTGAAATAACTTCAGATTTACGAAGATAATCCCTAAAGAACCTTCTTAATGCAGATACTATATTCTTGTACGTCCAAGGTTCATCTTTGAATTTAATAAGATATTCTCTAATATCATTATCATCAATTGAATAAGGATCTTTTTTTACACATTGTAGAAACCTTTTAACTTCTATGACATGATGTCTCTTAACTGTATTGCAACTAAGTTGTAGATCGACAAGACAGAACCTTTCAAATTTAGATAGAAGGTTAGCAAAATCACTAACTGGGTTAGGAACTACCCTAACCATTATAGAACAAGGATAATTATTAGAAACTGCCAATTTTCCATGAATGCTTTGAGACGAAGTTTCAAAGGATTCTAAGGAGGTGGGGAGGGGATTTGAACCCCTGTAGATCCGCTCTGCAGGCGGATTCGTAACGTCTCCGACACCCCACCATCATTTAAATCCTACAAATAGATAGTTAACTGTTATTTTTTGATTATTTATTTTTATTGAGCCTCTTTAATGTGTTTAAATCATAACCTTTTAATCGTTTTCTTTATTGCTTTATCAAATATCTTACCTGCTCTTTTAATTAAGGTGGGAAATCCTGTTAAAATAACTAAGCTAAAGCAGACAAGCGGTTTAAACCCTCTTTAAACCCTTAACCTGCACTATTTTACAGTTAACACCCTGGTGCCGAGGCCTTAAACTGGTTCAGGTAATACCAACAATCAAGCAGGCTTAGCTATTTGGATCAGTTATATTTTGCGATATTGATCTATAACCGTGATGGGTTAAGTCAAATTGTTTAAATATATAACGTAATGGAAATTGGTTCATTTAAGATTTATTAATTCAAATAGAATTCCCAAAGTAGAATATTTAGGGTTATTTATCTTCACATTGACATTAGTTTTCTACCATTTGCCTTCTTCAAAGTACTTCGGATAATTTACCATAGACTTGGAAAGGAGATATGCTCCTCTATCCCAAGGTATCTTTTTTGCCTTTTCAATTCTATCTAAAGGCAGAAAGAATGGCCTCCTTTTTTCTTTGTAAGCATCTTCTAGATTATCATGTTTGTCGAAGTCGATCACAAAAGTAGCTATTCTTTGATTTTGGATAGGATCTTCTGTCATATTCTTGCCAATGAGATCAAAATATACTGCTACACAACCTATCTCATTCTGCTTTAGAAAGTCGATGATATGATCAAAATCAGTAAAGGCAGTTGATTAACTTTAGTGGATCCAAACCCAAACTGTAAAGGTATACTGTATGTTTGCACTTCATGTGGAAACAGCAGAGTAGTGTCACGTTCTTCATTGACTAATTCGCATGCAACGTCTGTCGGATAGACCTTCTTTCCACCATAAATAAGGTCTATATCTGTCTCAAGCTCATATTGATCATAGATTTGTCTCTTTGCTTCGATCGCTTGTTTAGCTTCAGAAGCTGACAACCGATTTCTGCTTTGAGAATCACTATAAAATGTGCGCTTCGAAGGAACGTAACTGGTTCCTATGGCAAGACTTGATGCTGGTCCAATGCCCAAGTTCTCAACTGTAATCATAAGTGCGTTCTTTTCGAAAGAAAAGGATCGGATAAGTGGAATTGGGTCTTGTTGGGAACGAAGAATCATTGTCTGCCTGATTAACATGTCAACTTGACGTTTATTTTGTCCAATAGACATGTACGAAACAACCGCTGTAGCCATTGTTGCTATCGCAACCAGCAAAGTTGCTAGCAATTCAAGATCTATCATGAACAAAAACTTTCCATCGCAGACTCATAAGCATGTCGGTAATTTATTTTAAGAGATTACTTTGAGATAAAGCCGTCGAGATCGTTTGTCAGACTCCCAGTTTCCGAAATTAATTCTCTGACAATTTTATCTATCTTCAACAATTCTTCCGTAATCTCGACCTTTATCAGCTGCCTAATCTTTCCGACACCAGAATACTTGGATTCCATGCCTATTACTAGTTTCTCGGATTTGACCTGAGCCTGCTTTGCAAGGCTAATCAATTCCACGTGTTTCTTATTCTTTGGGTCATATTTCGGCAGAGGGAGTTCAAAGACCTTCTTGTGTATGTCCCGCTCACCCCATTGACCTCGGCTCTGCATCGGCTTTATCAAAGAGTCAACTATTGGAGCATTTAGCATGGCTGAAATGAATAAGGCTTCATCGTAATCGTTTATGTCAAAACGATAGGCTTTAGCGTCCGCAATAATTCCTGACGTCTTGATTTGGGAAGAATCAATTTTGATAGTTGATGGCCCATTCTTCAAGACGCAGGAAACCAGATAGGTTCCAGACGTGTTGTAGAGGACTTTATATTTCGCTCTTGAGCTTTGTGAAGTCAAGCCTCTCTGGTAGTCGAGACGTTCGTAGACGTCTAACTTCCTAGCTTTCTCTCCTCTTTTTTCTTTCCAGATCCTTTCAGCATCAGTCAACCAGCCATTGAGCCCAGAATACCCTTTCCTCTGCGCCTCATCAGCCTTGATAATGCGATAAGTACTGCCACTTGATTCTATCGGAAGAACTGCAGTAGGAAGGGTTGTTGTACAGAACGGAGCTAATTCAGAGCCAGTAACAATTTGGTAAAGAAACTCTGACTCGACTTCACCCTCTATAAGTACATCTTCGTACCCCTCCTTAGCTCTGTCTATGGCACGCTGTGATGTTTTCAGTCTTGGCTTACTTGGGTCAAGTCCTAACCTAGGATGAGCAACCGGTTCAACGAACCAGATGGACCTAGGAACAATTGTTGCCCCTTGTGTGAAATTCCCGTAGTATGGGCTGCGTTGTCCTTTCCCAATTGTTTTTAGTACTTTCTCAAATTCTTGACTTTCGAGAAAGGATCTTTGTCCAATTTCGTAATATTGGAATTTCTTTTTTGTCTGCTTGAGCGACTTGATTGCCTCTGCAAGTTTAGAATTCTTTTTTGAAAGAGTCCCTTCGAAAACAATTGTATCAACAGGATACCTATTCGTTCCCTTCTGTGCAGTAATTACGCAACAAGGTATACGAAAGAGGGGTGCCACATCTTCGAGATCCATTAACTCGATTATCCTCAATTTTGGACTGAACAACCCTTTTCTGAAGTTATGATGCTGATCGCTGACAAACAGGCTTCTTGGCATAACAAACGAAATGGTGCCGTCGTTTGCCAGATACAAGTCTGACGCTCGCGCAAGGAACAGGGTAGCAAGATCCATCTGTGTGATAAGCTCAGCTCTTTCTGATCCAAGCAGTTTATACTGTTCTAGAATAGCCTTTTTCAAAAACACTTGATAGTCTGTACTTTCAACGTACCTGTAAGAGAGCCAGGGAGGGTTACCGATTACAACATCGAACTTCTGGTCCCGTAAGAAAAGAGGTTTGTACAGGTTTTTGAGAATGAATGCCCAGACCGTGTCCTTCTTTTCTTTGATAAGTTTGGCCATTGTCTGCGCTGTCTCAAACAGCACTTTGGAGTCGTTCATAACGATTTTGTTTTCGGAAGGAAGTTGAATTCCCTGTGACAGCAGGTTTTCGAAATCTTCCAGTTCCGCTTTTTCAATGTTAGCAACTGTCCTTGCATATTCCTTCACTACTTGAACCACTCTGTCCGTTAGTGTTGGATCTTCCGCGATATCAAGGGGTAATCTAAGAATTTTCTTCTCTGCTTTGATTTTAAAGGTCTTAATGTCAGAGTATATTTCGACATCAAGTTCAGGTAGGCGAATCGAATCAGCCAAGTACACGGGCACGGATACGGGCCCACGTCTTGCAGAGAGGAGATCAGTTCCAAGTGCAGCTAAGAAGTTCGTTCTTGATAATATGACTGCTAGCGGATGAACATCGACACCTTTTATGGAATTTAGCAGAAGCTCCAGTTGCTCACGAGGCTTCTTCTTTTTCAGCAGTTGTTTCTTTATACGAATGCTTGCAGCCAGAAATGTTCCGGAACCGCAAGCAGGATCGAGGACAGTCTTGCTAGGATCGTCTCCAATCGCCTTTTCGACCATAAGTTCAGCCAGCCAGTCAGGGGTGTAATATTCTCCTATATCATGTCTGGCCTGTGGATCGACAAGCTCTTGGTAGAGAGATTTCAGAATATCTTCGTCTATTGTTGTCAAGTCATAGAAAGCCAGTCTCTCAAGAAGCACAGTCGCTGCTTTTATGCCTGATTCAGATCTCGCAACCCATGAGAAAAAATCTTCCTCAAGGAAGTTGTGTACGTTCCATTTTTCGAAAACCTTTCCTTCCAGAATTTCTACGATTTGCTCAGGCGATACAGGCAGAGCTCCCCCCGAGAACGAGGAATAAGCGAGCAGCTTGGCGAGTGTTGCCAAATACGTGTGTCGAATGAACAAATCTTCGCTGTCAACGCTCGACCCGTAGACGATTCTGAGGAAGCCTGCCCATTGCTCATACAGGACATCTTCCTTGTTATTCCTCCAAGCTTCTTTAAGAAAAGCTTCCGCGTCGTTGAACGCGGGTTTATTTAGGCCGAATTCACCAGAAAACGCTTCAGCGGTCGCTGGCCTCAGCGCTTCAGTAAGCATATACCTGTCAAGCCAAACGAACGCAGGTCCTGGTTTGGTTTGCGTCAGGTCTATTCTGTCGATCTGATCCAAGAAAACATCATCTGGAGCAACCTCTCCTTCATCAACAGCCGTTCTAGGCCTGTAACTCACAAATTTGATGCCGTCAGTCGCAATGACGACGTAAGGCACACGATGTTCCCCTTGTTGAGTCCAGAGAATCGATATGTAACGTCGTAATTCGGATTCTGCCTCATCCAGACTTTTTCTGTCAAGTACCCTTTTGAATTCGATGATCAGATTTCCAAGGAAAGCATCGATGCGACCTTTGACAACAAGCGTTTTAGCTTTGGCAGTAATATGCTTCTCCAAAATCGGAAACAGCTTTTCAAGGTAATCTGCATCGATCTGCTTGAACACTCCACGTGAAAATTCAAGGAACAAGAATGCTTTGCTCGCCTCTGAATTTGCTTGCTGCACATCTACCAAATATTCCTCAAGCCACTTCTGAAAGCTGGATGGAGCATTCGACATGCTTTCTACTTAATAGAATTTAGGTAATAAGCCTATATAGAGTTTGCAGCCTCCCTACCTGTTCATCATCGTGACAGGTCTTTACCAAATTGGTAAACACTAAAAATTTCCCCTAACGACAAGCTGGGAAAGGCATCCACCTAATATAAAATAAACTTTACCGATTTTGTTAAGGTTTCCTTTACCTATCTTGTTAAGGAAAAAATGCTGAACAGACGTTGATAAATTCTGTTCAGGCAGAATTTTTTTAACAAAATTAGCGCTAACAGTCTGCTGACTTGCTCGGACAGATGCCCCTGTGTTCAAACGATTATCATCTTGCTCTCATGCAGAGCGCATTTAAGTTGAACAGAATAAAAGAGTTAGTGCTAACTTTTTTTCCGAAAAATCAGTTGAGCAGAACATAATTGCGCCTAACCGCTCCCTTGATTAACCTTAACGGAATCGGTAAAGGCTCTTTAAAAGTGAAACTACTGCGACCATAGAAAGAGCAAAGAACAAATTACCAGAGGAACAAAAAATAGAAAAATCAGAAGTTAAGGAGGAAAAGAAAATGCAAAAAAAGTCTAATGAAGTAAAACAGGACCGGGAATATGGCAATATAGGTGAATGAAGTGAGCGATAAAAAACCTGTCGGCAACCCGCCGACAGAAAAAAAGATGAAAAATTAACAGAAAAGCAGAAAGAACATGATAAATTTATACAAGAGCTACGTCAATCAGCCCATAAGCTCGGGTATCTCCATCCTGTTGTAAAGACGCGTTATGGGGTACTCATGTGTAATTCACGAATTGAAGCTGATCCCAACTGGACGGTTAAGGAGGTTGACGTTGACAGCCAGTACGATCATTACAAATTAGAGGCGGGCGACAACTTCCGTGAAGAAAAGGACGACACGTGGTGGACAGATATTTTAACAAAAGCAGCCAAGGAACTTCTGGAAGGAGGTACTCCAAAAGGGAAGATAGCCCGAATACGATCTTAGCTAAGGTGAAAATTAATGAGTAAAAATAGCCAAAACCCAGATGACACGAAAGAAGAAAATTCTGCTCCAACTGGTGGGAGCAGAAATGAAGATAAAATAGCAGCAAAAAAAGCAGAGAATGATAAAAAATTACAAAAACATATAGATGAATTGCGTGAATCTTACAAGAAAATTAAATCACTCCATCTCGTCAAAAATTGAAACACAATTCTAAGAATGACTTGAGCAAACGATCTGCATTAACTCTATTTTTTCTTAGAATCATTATCGTTTTACCTTTGAGCTGGACCGAATCATTTCCCGATTCTTTTTTTCGACTACGGAATATTCCTTGTCTAATATGATGGCCTTGCTCATTTTACTCCCTCTAAGGCCTCGAATACGCTATCGGTGAAATCATCCACGTTACTCTTATACTGTTTTAAATTGACCAAGATCTGACCTCTGTCCTAACCTTATGCCTCACTTCTCTCTGAAGTGCCCATCCTTCAAAGATTTTTTTTGCTGCTCCGAAGATAAGAGAGTAGGCCGTTTATGAAGTCTATTGTCCTCTGCTTTTCTATGTCGGGAAGCAGCGTTTGAATTGTCTCATAGATGGGGGATTTGTCTCGACCGATTTCTTCTTCCTCCTTCTTCCATTCCACGATCTTCTGCGATATGGTGAGGAGCTTCTGATACATTCCTTCGGTTTTCGTTTTCTTGTCTATCAGTTCTCGATAGATAAGAAGGAGGGCAAGGTAATAGGTTTCAATGGAATCAATAATGTGAAGCAGATCGTAGGCAAGTTAGAATGGAGTGCTCCGATTTTCTTGTAAGATTCGCGTAGTTCCGCTATGTGTTTTTCTTTTTTATCATTATTTTCTTTTTTGTCATCCTTTTTTGTTGATTCTTTACCTTTATTTTCTGTTGCAACTGTTGCAACAGACTTTTCTGCTTTTGTTTCATTTGTGTTTTGGCTATTTTTGCTATTGTTTTTTTCGCTCATTTCATCACCCGAGATCGTATCCGGTCTTTGGATGCAGCACATCCTTTCCCTTTTCTTCCTTAACTTCTAAGGTAGCTGAGGATGGGGTTTCAGCTGTAAGATCTTTTGATTGGTTCGAAGTTAATACTACTGTTTCTGAATTTACTGTTACTGGTTTCGCAGGCGGCGGAGGCGGAGGTGTTACAGGAACCGCTGGAGCGCTCGGCGGTCCAGCCTCTTTAGATAGATTACCTTACAAAGAAGTTGAATCAGCTCTATGCAAGGATAGGGGAGGTTTTCCTGGAGGGCCTAAAGAGGACGACAGCACATGAAGCAGCCAAGATCATAAGCAGACACCTCAAGGAGGAATACGTAGCGGTTCCGGCCTACGTTGAAATAGACAAAAAACATCAGGGGATACACTTTCGAGAAGAAGAAGGAAATCACCTAAGTACCTCCTTGGCTCTCCTCATCACTCCCCTTAACTTTACCCTAAACCTATAAATTCTTCTGATATCAAGCTTGATAACGGTCATAAAGTAAATTCTGCATTAAGAGTTAATGCAGAACTCATGAAACGATTGCTTTAAAAAAAACTTACCCAGTTTGTAAAGGTTGTTTATACCTACCCGCTTTCAGGCCCAGGAGCCGTAATCATGATTGTCTTAGCAACCTCCTCAGGATCCTCACGCATTAGCTTCCCGATCTTCTGTGAACCTGTATCGACGGTTTCCGTCCTTTTAACGATCTTGTCAATTACATCTACGCAGGAATCTATGATCCTGAATTTTACTCGCTTAAACCAGCCAAAACGTTAGATTTCAACAGCTCTTATATAACCCAAAAGCAGACTCCAATTCATAATTTTTTAGTCAATGCACCCTCTCAACATTAAACAACTCTAGGAGATCCTCTATTTCTTCCTTTTCATCATCTGATGGCCTCCATCCACAAAGTTCACATCTGCTTTCTGGATTTAATCCTTCAGTTTCTTGTTTAAGCTTCTCAACTAGAATCCCGACCTTATCCCGAAGCATTTCTTGTGCATCTTTTACACCTTCAATAGCATCTTGATTCTTTGGATCTTTTCTGGCATCAAGTTTAAAGCAATGCAGATCTTTCAATACGCAATAAATATCGGGGTATCCGGTCTTTAAATGTTCAAAACCTATCTTCAGATATTCAGGTTTAGGGTTAAGGTCACCTTCAATATAGTAGCGTCCTGGTCTAATTAGTGCGAGCAAACCAGATGCTATAGTGGGTTCATGTTCTCTCGAAAACTGTTTTTGTTTATTTGCCCCTCCAAGAGCCTCTACCCCTTTATCTGTGAGTCTAATTTGGAAAGACTTCCCTTTTACCCTGTCACCCATTTTCACATAGCCTTTTACTATTGGGTTCGCCAAGATTCTATCTACCGACTTTCTACCATAAGGTTCACATGCAACATACAGGTCTCTCTTGGATATACTTGCGATCCCTCTAATTTTATGTTGCTCAAGTCCGATTTTTGTTAAGATCCTTTTCATAGAATGTTGGATATCTAT
>CAVVXT010000004.1:0-36062 GCA_963752255.1 Nitrososphaeria archaeon
GAACCATTTGTCGGACACTCTAAAAGGTCATATCTGGAGAAATGAACACCATATCTTCTATCAGTATAATCCTCGCGGAGCTTTCGTTGGCACAAGATACTGGGGTCATGCTAAAAGCAATGATTTGGTGCACTGGGAGCATTGACCAATTGCTTTATCGCCCGGAAAAGGAATTTATGATAAGGATGGTTGTTGGAGTGGATGTGCGGTCGACAATAATAACGTCCCTACTATCATATATACTGGAATCATGCCTGAAGCTAATGTATAGCGTTTGGGGATCAAGAATTAGTCTCTTGGGAGAAATATCTCAACAACCCTGTTATTAAGTCACCACCACATAACTACACAGTTACAGGTTTCAGGGATCCCTGTGTGTGGAAAGAAAATGATACTTGGTATATGATCCTTGGATCAGGTATTAAGGGCATAGGAGGAGCTGTTTTACTGTATGAATCCAAGGATCTTCTTAGATGGCGGTATATGCACCCTCTTTTTATTGGAGAAAAAGAGAAGATTGGTGAAGTCTGGGAATGTCCTGACTTGTTTCCTCTCGGAAACAAGCATATACTACTCATTTCAACCCTACGAAGGAATCTCTACTTTGTTGGCAATTATATTGGCCACAAGTTCTATCCAGAGAAACAGGGAATGCTGGACATGGGCAACCTGTACATGGCAGCAAGGAGTATGTTAGATTCGTCTGGACGTCGAATAGTTTTTGGGTGGATACGCGAGGCACGAAGTAGCCCAATGCAAATAGCTTCAGGTTGGTCTGGCGCATTCTCGTTGCCTAGGACTATATCTATTGATAAGCGTGAAAATCTAATTATGAAACCTCTTCCTGAACTCAAAGTTCTTCGAAGCGAACCTAAGAGATATGAAAATATTCAAATCAAAACTGATAACTCAATACAATTAGAAGGTGTTAGAGGAGACTCACTAGAAATTGTAGCAGATTTTTGTCCTGTGCAAGCCGAAGAATTAGGGATTAAGATAAGATGTTCTCCAAACTTAGAAGAGCAGACTCTCATAACTTATAAACAAAAAAAGAATATGTTAGAAATAAATAATTCAAATTCAAGCTTGAGCCTCGAGGCTGATCGTGGAACTCAGGGTGGGATATCGGGACTTGGGAAGAATAAAAGATTAAAATTGCATGTTTTCTTGGACAAATCGATAGTAGAAGTGTTTGCTAATGACCAAATTTGTCTAACAAATCGTATTTATCCTACACGGAGTGATAGTGTTAAAGTCAGTATTTTTACAAAGAAAGGTATTGCGAAGCTGTTGAGCCCTAGATTCTTGGGTAATTAAATCAATTTGGCTATAATTTTGCTGTATCTTCCTCCAAGACACCTAGGAATGAATCCTTTTGAGAAGATTCAATACTTATATATTTTCAATTATCGAGTTTAAAGATGAACCTCGATGAAAATAAGTCAGGGTAACGGTGGAAACAAAATTTTTCTAATATTCTGCGCTATCGGAGCGTTCGCAATCCTAAGCTCGACGATGTCAAAGGACCCTGTCCTTAATCTTTTCGCTCAGAGTCTTGGAACTCCTAATGCCTTAACTGGTTTTGTTGCAGCAGCTTCCACTATACCCGGAATATTGGCGAGTTTACCTGCGGGCTCCCTTTCAGACATTCTGGGTAGAAGAAAGTTACTCCTCATTTCAAGCTTTGTGTTCGCATCAGCACCCTTTCTCTATCTTTTGATAGGTACTTGGTGGCAACTTGTGCTTGTCCGATTCTACCATGGTTTCGCTACAGCGATCTTTGTGCCTGTAGCAAATGCTACAATAGCAGAACTTTTTCCACAAAAAAAGGGGGAACGTATTTCAGCCTTTTCCTCAGCCACTTTAATTGGTCGAAGCATAGCGCCGTTTATCGGCGGATACATCTTAGTAGTCACAAACAATAACTTCAACACGCTCTACCTTGCCGTAGGAGTCGCAGGATTTACAGCTTTGATAGTCACAATACCATTCCTTTTCAGGCATGGAGTATCTTCGGATAAAAAGTATTCAAAAGATATGACTTCAATTATGTTTAAAGACTGGAAATCGATTGCAAGAAACCGTAGCGTTCAAATTGTGAGCTTTATCGAGGCAACGCAATATTATGCTTATGGCGCCATTGAGTATTTTCTTGTTGGATACTTAAACAATGTTGGAATGAACTCTTTTTCAATAGGGATTATAACCGGCGGTTACCTTCTTATAGTTCTTATCTTTACACCTATAGTCGGTCGATTCTCAGATAGAGTTGGAAGAGGAATTCCTATCATCTATGGAACAGTCATAGCTGGTCTTCCACTCTTAGCTATTCCATTCTTGAAAAACTTTACGCTCTTACTTTTTCTCGCCATAGTTTATGGTTTCGGGTTCTCGATGGTTACTTCAACAATACCTGCTTTAGGTAGTGAACTTGTAGCAAAGACACAAATAGGCACCTCAATGGGTTTTATAAGTACGATAATGGATGTTGGCCAAACGTTAGGTCCTATAGTATGTGGTTTTATACTCAGTACAGGGTTAGGTTACATCGGACTTTTTGCATCATTAACTGTTCTTTTACTGCTTTCATGCATAATATTTTCACTTTCAGGAATGGCTAGATCGAAAAAAATCTCCGATAACCTGTAGATTTTTCCAAACCTCTTCTTCAAGAAATAAATGAGAGAAAATGGTTAAACGCTTTATGTATTCGATTCATATAAAAACTGTTGAGTTCAAATATTATCAATTTTCAGGTTAAAAATTTAAGAAGCTACTCTTGTGGAGCATTTGACAATGGCAATTGTGCAGGATAATGTAAATAGGCTGGTTCTTTTTGACATCGATAACACACTACTGAATGGATCGGAATGTCACAAACTGGCATTCAATGAAGGTATTAAAGTCGCGTACGGTGTCGAAACTTCCATAGATACTATTGATTATTTAGGAATGACGGATATGGAAATTATTTACGAAGTACTCAAAATCCATGGATTTGTTGAACAGACAGTGGCGTTAAAACTGCAAGAATGCATCGACATCATGGCGGACACATTTAATAAATGCGCTTTTAATTATCAGATCAAAGTTTTAGGTGGGGTTAAGGAATTGCTGGATAAACTAATAACAAGTCGGGTAATAATAGGTCTCGTTACAGGAAACATCGAGTCTATTGCTTGGAGGAAATTACAGATTGCAGGACTTGAAAGCTATTTCAGTTTAGGAGGCTTTGGAAGCGAGGACATAAAGAGATCAAATCTGATAAGGTTAGCGATCAGAAGGGCGGCTGATAAATTTGATTTCAAGTTTAACGATAACGTCTATGTCTTTGGTGACACTCCTAGAGATATAAGAGCCGGGAAAGAGGCCCGCGTTAAAACCGTGGGAGTAGCAACGGGCCGCTTTACAAAAGATCAGCTGAAGGAAAATGGTGCAGACACTGTCTTCCCCGACCTCAGTGACACATCCAGCGTGCTAAAGGTAATTTTAGAATAGAAAAAAACGATGATGACGTTTGCGACAAGATGGGTACCTTGACATCAAAGAAGAAAATATTAAGATAGAATACTATGTGAAGATTTCACACTCAAGGTACATCTATCTAAGGTTTAAATCAGACCTAAAGCTAGAAGTTGTTGTACCCTTCTATTCTTCGAAGAATGCTGAGGCTATCGTAAAAGAGAAAAGCTCTTGGATTCGAAAGAAGTATAAGGAACTACTTCAAAGAAAGAAGATTTTTGACGGTAAAATGTTGCTGGTCGACGGTGAATATTATCCGGTCACACACAATTTCTCTGATAAGGAAGAGATTACGTTAACGAATAATCGACTAATTGTGGAAACAAATGAACAGAATATAATACCAATAGTCAAATCTTGGATGAAGAAGAGGACAGAAGCTTACCTTAAAGCGAATCTGTCCCTTTTCGCAGAAAAACTCGAAGTGAAATTCGCATGCTTTAAAGTAAGAGACGTATGTAGGTGGGGGTATTGTAATAAAAGACATGAACTCTTTTTCAGTCTACAGCTGTCTTCGCTATCAAACGAGCTTAAGGATTATATTCTGTTGCATGAACTTCTGCATTTGATAGAATTTAACCATTCAAAAAAATTCCACAAGCTGATAGAAAAATACTGTCCAGATCGTAAAAGGTTGGAGATGTCTCTCAATCAGGTTACAACCATCAGAAGAGGGAAAAATTGCATATAATTAAATTCGAATCAGTATTGAAGTCCTTTGTCATCCTTTCCTTTGCCTAAACATAATATAGCTGATGGCGATCATCAATATCATTATCGTCAAACCAATCAATATTAATAGATCTCCATGTTCTCCTGACCCGAACACTATTGGAAACGGGCCAATAAAAATGATAATTCCAGTAGAGACGCTTCCTGATCCTCCGATGAGAAAGCTTAAAAATATTATTAAGGTTCCAATAAAAGTGAAAGTAACACCGAGAAGAATTAGGCTGGTTGGATTGAGCCTGACCAAATGATTCACCTCAAAAAGAAAGATAGTGAAAGCAACATCAACAATATAGCAAGGATTAGTGCGACAACAGCCCATTTTGAACTAGTTCCGAAAACTATCGGAATAGGGCCGATGAGCACAACACCTCCTCCTTCAACTTTGGCATTTTCTTTCTTAAGTCCGCGTGTTAAGGCAAGTATCACTCCTAAGAAAACGAGTGCAATACCGAATATAAGTAGCACAAATCCGATTTCTAACAGCATTCCATTTTCCTCAAATATATTTAACACTTTATTAGTCTTACCATTTAATTGCTTCCATTATTCATCTAATCGGCATTTAGTTCAAATAGCGGTATGTTCTCTCTTAATATCAAAACGGTGGCAATTTTAGCTCGACGAGAAAGTTCAAAATTTTGTAAGAAAAACTACTGCTACTATGTTAAAAGAACGTCGTCAGCAGCATGGTTTCGTAAAGTTTAATTAGTAAAATGTAAACCTAAACCTTAGGTCTAAACGTTTTGAAATCAAGAGAACGGGTTACACTCGCTTTAAATCACCAGAAACCAGATCGCGTACCTCTCGACCTTGGAGGCAGTGCTGTGACCGGAATGCACGCCAGCATCGTATATGCCCTACGTCAGGCTCTAAAGCTAGATCCGCCTGACGAGCCTGTCAAGGTTATTGAACCGTACCAGATGCTTGGTGAAATAGGGCCAGACCTCCAAAGGGTGTTGGGTGTAGATGTTGTTGGCCTAAGTAGCAGATCTACGATGTTCGGCTTTAAAAATGAAGGATGGAAGCCCTGGAGGCTTTTCGACGGCACACCGGTTTTAGTACCAGATAAATTTAATACAGAACCCGATTTAAAAGGCGATATCCTAATGTTTCCTCAGGGTGATGCAACTGCATCAGCATGTGCTAAAATGCCTAAAGGTGGCTTCTTCTTCGACGCAATTAATAGGCAGCTCCCGTTTAAATGGAACAAGATGGATGCTGCGGATAACCTAGAAGAATTTGGAGAAATATCCAAAGGGGAGCTTGAATATTATAAAAGGGAAACAGACCATCTTTACAACGATACAAACATGGCGATATTTGCAAGCTTTGGTGGTACAAGTTTCGGTGACATAGCATTGGTCCCTGGTCTAAATTTGAAGAATCCAAGAGGAATCAGAGGCGTTAAGGAATGGTACATGTGCCAGATTGTTAGACCGGATTATTTTTCAAAGATTTTCGAAAAACAGTGCGACATAGCACTAGCTAATTTGGAGAAGATTAAAAAGTCAGTAGGCAATAAAATAACCGTAATTTTTGTAACAGGAACCGACTTCGGAACTCAGGTCGGCCCCATTATGTCAGATGTAACATATCGTAAATTATTCAAACCCTACCACAAAATAGTTAACAGCTGGGTGCACGAACACACACTTTGGAAGACTTTCATCCATTCCTGTGGATCTGTTGAACACTTTTTGAAAGATTTTATAGACGCAGGTTTTGACATACTGAACCCAGTTCAGACGTCTGCTACTGGGATGGAGCCCAATTTACTTAAAATGAAGTACGGTGACAAAATAGTTTTTTGGGGCGGAGGCATTGACACCCAAAGAACACTACCCTTCGGTAGCGTAGAACAGGTGAAGAATGAAACTATAGAGCGGGTTAAGATCTTTGGCAGTAACGGAGGTTTTATCTTTAATACGATCCATAATGTTCAACCGAAAGTTCCAGTCCAAAATGTTTTAGCCATGTATTCGGCTTTAAAAGAATATGGATCTTAGTCGGAAACCTTTTACAGAAGAACATACCCAAAAATTTCGTTCAGATATGAAAGAGGAATATGAATTTGAAAGAACGAAGCTAAACATGGAAATTAGAACTAAAAGTGAGTCGTAATGCTGAACTAGCTCGTTCTGACCTATGATCTTGAAGTTTTTTAATCTCTTCATCGCGAGAATGTGGAGTTTTGGACTCGTCATTCCTAATAGTATCCTTACTCAATGAATGATCACAACCATAAACTAACAATCATCGCGTCTGGGACAGTCGCACAATACCCTATAATGTGTGTCGCTGTAGAATCTTCCTTTTTCAGTGTAACGTTTGAATCAAAAGATTTTTATTTATCGAAGGCCTTTATTAGCACATGGAGGAACTATTTGTTAACTTCGTAAGTGGAGGAGAAAAGATCGCTGGTATACTTCATGTACCGGAGAAGACGCCTGCTCCAGCGATAATATTTTGTCATGGCTTCACAGGACACAGGATAGAATCTCATCGACTCTTCGTCTATGCGGCAAGAGAGTTTTGCAGGAAAGGTTTTGTAGTGTTACGGTTCGATTTTCGAGGTTCTGGTGAGAGTGAAGGCACATTCGACTCAATGACAGTATCCCGTGAAGTGGAGGACTTAGAGAACGCGCTGGATTGGATTCACAATAGAACTGATTTCTTAAAAGAGAAGATCGGAGTTGTCGGCTTAAGTCTGGGAGGTGCAGTCTCCCTGTTAACTGCTGCAAAAGATAAGAGGATCAAGGCTGTCTGCACCTGGAGTAGCCCAGCTGACCTCAGGCGTTTTAAGGACAATGCAAAAAACATCTTCAGAGAGGCAAATTTCGATAAGCTGATTAAGGAAGACTACATCGACTTACTTGCAGGCGATCGTATTGGAAGGGGTTTCCTTCTTGATGCAATGAGAAAGGATGTTCTAAAGGCCGTTGCGAGAATATCGCCTAGGCCGCTCTTGATAGTGCATGGCACTAGAGATCAGTCGGTTCCATTTTCTCATGCAGAGAAGCTGTTTAATGCGGCAGGTGAGCCGAAGGAAACATTCTTTGTCGATGGCGCAGATCACACATACAACAAGTGGGAATGGCAATGGCAGGTGATCGACTACACGGTGGGCTTCTTCGAGAGAAATTTTAAGGATAGGAAAATTAAAGCTAGAAAAAAACTTTCATAGTTGTTATATAGCTCTCAAATAAATATAGACCAAACCAAAGATAAGCTCTTACTTCAGTCATTTGTAGTAACTTCTTAGAACGAAAATCAAAGAACTACTAACCCAGTGGATTGACTTAATAGAAGGCTTTCTTTAAGCTCTAACAATTATTAAAATCGAATTATTTCATACCGGGTTAAAACCAGTCGCTCTTGTTATACCAACTTTTATCAAAAAGACAAAACTTTTATCCTATCGTTTAGACCCTAACTATTCGATTGCCTGAAAAAACTGATAAAATCTGGTTGGACGGTAAGTTTGTCGACTGGGAAGAAGCAAAGGTCCACGTTTTGGTCAATGGCCTACACTATGGTACAGGAGTATTCGAAGGTATCAGGTGTTATAAGACAGAAAAAGGCTATGCCATCTTCAGGCTTAAAGAACACATTAACCGGTTTTACAATTCAGCAAAGATATATTTTATGACCTTACCATTTTCAAAAGAAACCCTTGTTAACACAATAAAAGAACTAATTAGGTTAAATGGGTTAAATGAATATTACATCAGGCCCATCGCCTTCAGAGGTTTTGGTCCAGGAACCTTGGATAGCCGTCAACATCCAGTGCAGGTTGCCATCGCCGTTTGGCCTTTAGGAGCCTACCTAGGTGAAGCAAAAGAAAAGGGTGCTAGGTGCACATTTTCTTCTTGGGTTCGAATTCAAAATTCGATGCTTCCAATGATGGCTAAGGCGACCGGTCAATATATCAACTCAGTTTTAGCTTCGACTGAAGCCCATATGAAAGGTTTTGATGAAGCAATAATGCTGGATTCAAGGGGATTTGTATCAGAAGGGCCTGGAGAAAACCTGTTCCTGGTTAAGGATGGCGTAATATTCACTCCATCGAGTGCATCATCCATCCTTTTGGGTATTACTCGCGATACGATCATAAAGCTTGCCCAGGATTTGAATTACAAAGTTGTCGAAAAAGACGTTTTAAAGGGGGAGGTTTTCTTGGCAGATGAACTATTCTTTACCGGCACCGCCGCTGAAGTTACTCCAATAGTGGAAGTTGATCATCGATCGATAGGCGACGGAAAAGTTGGCCCTGTCTCCAAGACTTTAAGAAAGAAATTCTTTGAAACAATACGAAGTGCTGACGTCAAATATAAGGAGTGGCTTGAATTTATCGAATAACTCACAAAGATCAAATCAGTATTAATCGCACAGTATTTTGGAATTCTCTTATATTATCCAATGTAAACCTAACAATCTTTAACATATAAATAGAATAGGAAGATTTATTAGAATAATTTATAAACCCTCTCTTCTATGAAACCACAAGAGATATTTTGCGTGGGTAACAAAAGAAAGACTTAGAATGTCCTCCTCTGAATTTAAATCATTATGTAAAGGAAAAAGTGTTGTAATCTATGACACAACATTGAGAGATGGCGCACAGGCAACAGGTGTGGCATTCTCTCTCGAAGACAAACTAAAGATAACAAAAAGGTTAGATGGCTTTGTGGATTTCATTGAAGGCGGTTGGCCGAGTTCAAATCCCAAAGACTTGGAATATTTTAAGGCGGCTCGAAAGCTTAAACTCAGTTCCAGAATATCTGCTTTTGGAAGCACGATGAGGGTTGGTCTGGACCCTGAAGATGACGTAAACCTGTCGAACCTATTGCAGGCCGCCGATGTAGTCGCAATATTCGGAAAATCCTGGGGACTACACATTAGAAAAGTTCTGAGAACAACACCGTCAGAAAATCTGAGGTTGATTAAGGAATCTGTGAACTTCATAAAAAAGAATGGCGCAACAACAATTTACGATGCTGAACATTTCTTTGACGGCTATATTGATGACAGAGAATACGCTCTAAAAACACTCGATGCCGCTGGATCAGCAGACGTAATAGTGCTCTGCGACACTAACGGAGGAAGAACACCTTCAGAAATCTATAGAATAGTACAGGATGTCAGAAACAAAGTCAATAAACCTCTGGGTATACACGCCCACAACGACGCAGGATGCGCTGTAGCCAACACTCTTATGGCTGTAGAAGCGGGAGCGGAGCATGTCCAAGCAACCGTTAATGGCCTAGGTGAAAGAGCTGGAAACGCAGACCTAACATCTGTTTTGCCGGCTCTTAAATTTAAGATGGGTTTAACAGTAAAAGATCTGAGAGGTTTAACCCGTTTATCAAGCTTTGTATATGAGATCGCTAATATTCAAAATGATCCCTATCAGCCGTATGTAGGTAAATACGTCTTTTCACATAAAGGTGGAATACACGTAGACGCTATGCTAAAGAGTGATCAAAGTTATGAGCACTTGAATCCAGGTCTTGTAGGAAATAGCAGGATCGTTTCCGTTTCCGAACAGTCAGGCAAGGCCAGCATTGTCGCAAAAGCTGCCGAGTTTGGATTAAAACTTCACAAATCTGACCCTAAGGTAGAAGAAATACTGCAGAGCGTAAAGGAGTTTGAGAAAGACGGTTACAAATTCGAAAACGCTGAAGCCTCCCTTTACCTTCTTATGTTAAGGAAGCTTGGTCCGAAAAAGAATCTATTCGACGTCACCTCTTGGACAGCTATAGTATATAGCGATGAAGCTAAAGTCGTAGCTGATAGTACCGTAACAATAAAGGTCGGGAAAAAAATCATTCACACCGCGTCACAAGGGAATGGCCCTGTGCATTCATTGGATCTCGCTTTGAGGAAAGCTTTGAAGGAAGTATACCCACAGGCTGAAAAGATGAAACTTGTAGGATACCGAGTTAAGGAAATCGATTCTGACAAGGGGACGGCCGCCAAAGTCAGGGTGCTCATCGATTTTTCTAATAGTCACAGAAGTTGGAGCACCGTGGGGGTTTCAGAAAATATTCTAGAGGCTTCGAAAATAGCGTTGATTGACGGATACAGGTATTTCCTAGTTATAGAGCAAGAAGATTAGCCAGAGTTAAACGTAGTATATAGGGTGCAAATAAGTAGAAGATTAGGTGCACCCTCTACACTGAATTACCCGATCAACTTTGTAAAATGCAGCCTATACTTGCTGAGCTAACATCTCGGCTATATCTAAGCAGGAACTTGGATTTCATTTTCTTACCATAATATTTCCAGTTTGCCTTTCTTTCCTCAACTTCTTCCCGATCGACCAACAGATCTAACCTTCTTTTTGGGACATCAATTTTTATCATATCTCCGTCTTTAACGACAGCGATCGGACCTCCCACCACTGCTTCAGGTGATACGTGTCCAACTGCGGGCCCTCTACTACCACCGGAGAATCTACCATCTGTAACAAGAGCTATGTATTTGTCAAGACCCATTCCTACTACAGCGCTGGTTGGGCTCAGCATCTCACGCATTCCTGGACCGCCTTTTGGCCCTTCATATCTTATGACGAGGACTGACCCCTTCTCTATGTGTCCGTTGATTATCGCATCGAATGCTTTCTCTTCTCCGTCAAAAACCTTTGAGCTTCCTTCAAATACGAAGTCATTGTCTTTCAAAGCAGCAGTTTTCATTACAGCTCCTTCAGGGGATAGGCTTCCTCTGAGAATGGCTATTCCTCCGGAAGGATGAACCGGATCATCGATACTGTGTATCACGTTGGAATCTAATATCTGAGCTTTGTTTAATATCTCTCCAACCGTCTTCCCTGACACCGTTGGATTCTGAAGGTTAAGTTTAGACTTAAGGTTCAGCATAAGTGCAGGAACACCGCCGGCTCTATGTAGGTCTTCGACCATGTATTCTCCTCCTGGATAAATGGGCGTTAAATGAGGTACAGTTCTGCTTATTATGTCGAAGTCGTCAAGTTTGAGATCACCTTCTGCTTCACTGTTTATTGCAAGAAGATGCAACACCGTGTTAGATGACCCCCCAAGAGCCATGTCCACCATTATTGCATTTTCAAAGTTTTTCCTAGTCATGAACTGACGGAAGTTACAGCCTTCCCTAATTAGCTCGACAACGCGTACACCGGTTTTATAAGCCAGCTCTCTTCTTTGCGAGCTTTCGGCTGGGCAGGTTCCAGAATAAGGCAAAGATAGGCCCATTGCTTCAGATAATATAGCCATCGTGTTTGCCGTGAACAGACCGCTACATGAACCGGGTCCAGGGCAAGCTGTCCTCTCAATCTCCAATAGATCACAATATTTCATCTTACCCTTCTCGTATTCTCCTACCGCTTCGAATACGTCTATGAGCCCCACCTTCTTTCCGTGAAACCTTCCAGCTTTCATCGGGCCACCCGTAATGAGTATAGAGGGAAGGTCTAATCGGGCGGCGGCCATCAACATGCCCGGTGTTATCTTATCGCAATTCGATAACATAACTATGCCATCGAGTGCGTGAGCCTTCATCATTATCTCAACAGAATCTGCGATCACTTCTCTGGAGGGAAGCGAATATTTCATGCCTTCATGGCCCATTGTTATTCCATCGTCTACCGCTATCGTGTTGAACTCGAATGGTACCCCCCCAGCGTCCTTTATCCCTTTTTTCACATACTGAACAAGTTTTCTTAAATGGATGTGTCCGGGAACAATCTCTGAATAACTGTTAGCTATGCCTACGAATGGCTTTTCGAAGTCTTCATCTCGAAGTCCAACAGCCCTCAACAGTGAACGATGAGGTGCCCTTTCAGCCCCTTCCTTTACACGTCTGCTTTCCATAAAAAAATCAATCAACTAATCTTCATATATAAATGTATCCATCATCGAACCTGTATCAACTATTATACTGAAAGCTTCCTCGAATCTTAAAGGAGACGATGGACTATAAGACTAATATCTCCATAGGTACAGCTACTCCGACTTTGTTATGTGTTTATCGATAGATTTTCACCTAGATTCAAATTTGCTGATCTAAACAAGAGAAGGTAAAATGGGTTGATAATCTGATAAAAAACAGAATTCCAGCAAAGGCTGTAGGTAAAGACTTTTGGTAGTTGATGTTAAGAAGACTCCTAACTTTAATTTAAGTACGATTAAGCCACAATTAAAAATATCGTCTAATCAGGGAACATAAGGTGGAAATCCTAAACTTAGGTATCAGCCACATTTTAATTAAAAGATTACACAGTCCAAATTAAGTACCTCATCACCGATAAGTTTATTAAAATCGTCTTAACTAGCCGATGAGGAATGCATATATTGGTTGGTCGAAAGAGGCGAGTGCTTAAAAATTTAATTGTCCTTTTAAGCCCTCTTATTTAGGTCTCACGATTTTATTTATATTGGAAAGTGATAAAAAAACTTGGTTGAAATCTCTGGCGCTAAGGCTCTTATCGAGTCCTTGAAGAGAGAGAAAGTCAAGGAAGTCTTTGGAATTCCTGGAGGATCCGTGCTACCTTTATATGACGCCCTCTACAAATCGGGTATAAGACATATTCTAGCCCATCACGAGCAATGTGCTGCACATATGGCTGACGGCTACGCTCGAGTAAGCGGCTTCCCAGGCACATGTATAGCCACATCTGGGCCCGGTGCCACAAATATCGTGACAGGTATAGCCACAGCATACATGGACTCATCACCGATAATAGCCTTCACGGGGCAAGTTGTCAGGGCGATGATAGGAAAGGACGGGTTCCAAGAGGCGGACATCATAGGTATAACGACTCCAATCACTAAATATAATGTTCAAGTAAAAGATGCGTCAGAAATACCTACGACAGTTAAAAAAGCCTTCCATATAGCTTCAACAGGTAGACCTGGCCCCGTTCTAGTGGATCTTCCCAAAGATGTGCAGACAGAATCGGCCGAAATGGACTTTTCATCCACATTTGAACTCAGAGGCTACAAGCCGAATACAGACCCGCATCCGATACAGGTTAAAAGAGCCGTAGAACTTCTGCTCATGGCTGAACGTCCAATCATGTTGGCAGGCGGGGGTGTAATAATTTCAAATTCCTCGCAAGAGACACTTAAACTAGCTGAATTATTGCTTATGCCTGTCGCAACGTCTCTAATGGGTAAGGGAAGCATTCCAGAAAACCATCCTCTATCCTTAGGAATGGTTGGCATGCACGGAAAAGCCGAGGCTAATAAATTGATAACTGAATCCGACGTTCTACTGGCGGTAGGTCTACGTTTTTCAGACAGGACAACATGTCGATTGGACCAGTTCTGCCCAGATGCCAAGATAATACACATAGACATCGACTCTGCAGAGATCGGAAAGAACGCTAAAGTCGACTTGCCTATAGTGGCTGATGCGAAGAAAACCCTGACGCAGATTTATGAGCAGATAGTTCAAAAGACGATCAAGAGAGAAAAGTCGACCTGGTTTGATAGGGTTCAACAGGTTAAAAATCAACTGCAGAATAAGAATCACAACAACGGAGTCTGTATTAAGCCTTCGGAGATAATAGCTGAGTTAAGGAGAAATCTGCCGAATAACGCTATTGTGACCACAGAAGTAGGTCAACATCAGATGTGGGCCGCCCTCCATTTCCAAGCTCTTGAACCCAGAACTTTCATAACTTCCGGAGGACTAGGAACGATGGGTTTCGGCTTTCCTGCGGCACTTGGTGCCAAGGTAGCTAAACCGGATGTACCCGTAGTTGACATAGCTGGAGACGGAAGTTTCATAATGACCGAGCAGGATTTAGCAACTTCTAACTTGGAGAAAATACCAATAACCGTAGTCATATTGAACAACTCTATGCTCGGTATGGTCGCACAGTGGCAAAGGTTCTTCTATGATAGGCGATACTCCGCTTCTGAGTTGAAGAACGTTCCCGACTTCATCAAACTCGCAGAAGCGTATGGTGCGCAGGGAATTCGCGTGGAATCGTGTGAAGATTTTTCGAGGGCGATCAAGAATGTGCTGAAAAGCGAAGTAACCACGGTTATAGATGTCCCAATTTCCCCAGAAGAAAACGTGCTTCCAATGGTTCCTGCAGGGATGGGGTTAAAGGATATGATGGTTGATAGTGAATAAAAATGTCGGTTAAACAGACATATGTAATAGGTGCTCTTGTCGAGAATAAACCTGGTGTCCTATATGAAGTTTCGAACATGTTCAGAAGGAGAGGCTTTAATATAGAAAGCATATCCGTGGGCGTCACAGAGCAGAAGGACCTTTCTAGGATGACGATAACGGTTAACGGGGATGAAAGAACAATCGAACAGGCCATCAAGCAACTGAACAAAATCATCAACGTAGTGAAGGTTTCGATACTGAATGCAAAAACTACTGTCGTAAGAGAGATGGCGCTTATCAAGGTGCACACGACGGACTCGAAAGCTAGGTCCGACATTATCCAGTATGTCGACGTTTTTAGAGGCCATATAATCGACGTCTCATCAGACTCACTTATAGCTGAGATAACAGGTGACCCCGAAAAAATTGACGCATTCATAGAATTGGTTACACCCTTCGGCATCAAGGAAGTTGCTCGGACAGGTATCACAGCTCTGTCACGAGGAGCAAAAGTTATTAAGAGTAGTCAAGAGTTGGTTAAGGAGGCTATTTGAAATGGTAAAGATATATTATGACAAAGATGTTGATGTATCGGTTTTAGATGGAAAAAAAATAGCGGTTATAGGCTATGGCAGCCAAGGAAACGCTCAGGCAAACTGCCTAAAGGACTCCGGACTAAATGTAATAATAGGCTTGCGGCCTAAAGGGAAATCTTGGGAGAAAGCTAAGAAAGACGGGTTTGATGTCTTTGCAATAGATGACGCGGTTAAGAGAAGTGACATCATTCATATTCTCATACCAGACACCGCTCAGCCTTCAGTCTACAAGGAGCTGATTGCGCCATATCTAAAACCCGGAAAGGCTTTAGGTTTTTCTCACGGTTTTAACATCCATTTTAAAACCATCGTTCCCCCCCACGACGTAGATGTCATTATGGTAGCTCCAAAGGGACCCGGACCCTCAGTTCGGGAATTATATCTAAGCAAATTTGGAGTTCCGTCTTTGATAGCCGTACAGCAAGACTACACAGGTAAAGCGAAGCAAACAGCTCTGGCAATAGCCAAATCCCTCGGAAGCACAAAAGCAGGTGTCATAGAGACGACGTTTAAGGATGAAACTGAAAGCGACCTTATCGGAGAGCAGATAGTCCTCGTCGGAGGGATAATTGAGCTTATAAGAAATGGATTCGAAGTCCTTGTTGAACTCGGATATCCACCGGAGCTGTCTTACTTTGAAGCGTGCAATGAGGCTAAACTTATCATCGACCAGATCTATTCAAGCGGCATATCAGGCATGCTTATGGCCGTCTCAGACACTGCCAAGTATGGTGGGATGACCGTGGGGCCCAAGGTGATAGATGCTCATGTAAGAAGGAATATGGAGAAGGCTGCAAAAAGGGTTCAAAATGGCGAATTTGCCAAAGAATGGTTGAAAGAAGATGCAGAAGGAAGGAAAGTCTTTAATTCTTTACTAAAACAGTGGCAGGAACATCAGCTAGAGAAAGTTGGCGCTTCAATGCGGTCGATGTCAGGAGTTGGAAAAAAGAAGTAATTTTTTTCTTTTACCCTAGTTTGGTGGCATAACAATGAATATAATCGAGAAGATAATGGCTAAAGCTTCTGGCAGAAAGTGTGTTAACGCGGGTGACATAATAGAGGCTGAAATCGATAAAGCCATGATGAATGACATAACAGCTCCTTTAGCCGTCGAAGCTTTCAAAGAGATGGGAGGAAAAGAGGTCTGGAAAAAGGACCGCGTAATAATCGTTTTAGATCATCTCGTTCCAGCCAACTCTGAACAGTCTGCCAACTTGCATAGGATTCTCAGAACCTTCGCCAATGATCAGGGTATAAAAAATTTTTATGATGTGGGAAGAGGAGGAGTATGCCATCAGATAATGATGGAGAATCACGCCAAACCTGGGGAAATGATTGTCGGTGCTGATTCCCATACCTGCACCTATGGTGCGGTTGGCGCTTTCGCTACAGGAATAGGCTCCACGGAGATCGCTTCTGTGCTTATTGACGGGTAAACTATGGTTTAAGGTTCCAAAGGCTGTTAAAATCATTGTCAACGGAGAACTTAAGCCTCCGGTCGCACCGAAAGATCTTATTCTCTATACAATCGGACAGTTTAAAGCAGATGGCGCAACTTACATGGGGATAAACTTCTCAGGAGATGCCATACATAAAATGAGCGTTGACGGAAGGATGACTATATGCAACATGGTCGTCGAGATGGGTGCGAAAAATGGCATAGTCGAGCCTGACGATAGAACCGCTGAGTTTCTAAAAGCTAGGAAGCTAACACCCTTCAGTTTTGTAAAAGAAGATCCTGATGCACAATATGATAGGGTCATAGAATATGAAGCTCCTGAACTTGAATCTATGGTCGCCCTTCCTCCATCAGTCGATAACGTCAAGCCAGTTTCCGAAGTCGGAAATGTGGAAATAGATCAGGCTGTAATCGGATCTTGCACAAATGGACGTCTAGAGGATCTGCGTATAGCCGCAAAAATCCTACGTGGAAGGAAAGTGAAGAAAGGTGTAAGAGCTTTGGTTATTCCTGCTTCACAGGAGGTTTATATGGACGCAATGAGAGAGAAACTACTAGAAACCTTCATTGATTCCGGTGTTCTCGTATGTAACCCCAACTGTGGACCATGCTATGGTGGACATCTAGGTTTACTGGCAGCTGGTGAATCCTGCGTAAGCAGCACAAATAGAAATTTCATAGGTCGAATGGGCAGCCCAAAAGCTATGGTCTACCTCGCTTCACCTGCAACTGTCGCCGCATCGGCAGTCACTGGAAAAATAACTGACCCAAGAGTTTTCGAGGCTTAATTAAATATGACCATTATCGAGGGTAAAGTGTTGAAGTATGGGGACGGAGTTAACACCGACGTTATCATTCCAGGGAAATATCTAATTTACACCGATCACAAAGAATTAGCTAAGCATGCAATGGAAGGCATCGATCCTGATTTTTCCAAAAAAATAAGCGAAAGAAAGATAATTGTAGCTGGAACAAACTTTGGCTGTGGCTCCAGCAGGGAACAGGCGCCTATAGCGCTCAAGTATGCTGGTGTCCAGTGTGTCCTGGCAGACTCCTTCGCAAGAATATTCTACAGAAACGCGATCAACATCGGACTGCCTATCCTAGAGTGCGACAACGTAAGTAGTAAAGTTGACGATGCTGACGAACTCAGAATCGACTTTAGAAAGGGTTCAGTCGAAGATGTCAGTAAAGGGATCAGGTTAGATACACATCCTGTTCCTGGTTTCCTTTTGGAAATAATGGAGAAAGGTCTAGTCAAATATATAAAAGAGAAGAGGGATAAAATATGAAATCTTATACAATTTCCCTGATACCGGGTGATGGTATTGGGCCTGATCAAACAGATGCCACACTTAAGGTCTTGGAAGCTGTCCAGAAGAAGAATGGAATCGTATTAAACATAGTCAAGACTGAAGCTGGGGACGAATGTTACAAGAAGAAGGGTGCTGCTCTCCCTCAAGACAGCTTAGAAACCATCAAATCTTCAGATGCCTGTTTGAAGGGACCTGTTGGTGAAACCGCAGCAGACGTCATCGTCAAGTTAAGGCTGATCTTCGACCTATACGCGAACATCAGACCGATTAAGGCCTACCCCAACGTGCCAACTATGGCTCCTGGATTAGACTTTGTCATCGTCAGGGAGAACACGGAGGACGTCTATAGAGGAATAGAGTTCGACTTGGACAAAGATTCAGCTGTCTGCATGAGAATTATTACTAGACGCGGAAGCGAGAGAATCGCACGATACGCCTTTGAAACCGCGTCAAAACGTAAGAAGAAATTCAAGGTTACGGCAGTTAACAAGGCAAACGTTATGAAGAAGACGTGCGGCCTTTTTCTCCAGGCTTGCCGAGACGTAGCAAAATCGTATAAAGGAATAACCTTGGAGGAAATGTATGTGGACAACGCCGCTATGCAGCTGATTAAGAGCCCTTATGAGTTTGACGTATTGGTTACTACAAACATGTTCGGCGACATACTTTCAGATGAGGCGTCCATCCTTGTCGGAGGCCTTGGGATGGCTCCTGGAGCGAACATTGGCGACAGCTTCGCCCTATTTGAGCCTGTACACGGGTCTGCGCCAAATATTGCCGGTAAACAGGTTGCGAATCCTTGTTCAATGATCCTAGCATCTAAAATGATGCTTGAGTGGCTTGGACAGAAATACTCGGACACTAGATGTGTGAAGGCTGCAGAGAGTATAGACAACGCTGTAGCTAAAACATTGGAGATGGGTTTTTTAACCCAAGACCTTGGTGGAAACGTCAAAACAGGAGATTTCGGAGAAGCTGTAGCTAAGCAAATATTAGGTTGAGTTGATGATTTGCCTAAAAAGTCAGTAGATAAAATAAGAATATTTGACACAACTTTAAGAGACGGCGATCAGACACCTGGCGTTTTTTTGACTTCCGAAGATAAGGTTACTATCGCTAGGCAGCTTGATAGATTAGGTGTAGATGCGATTGAGGCAGGTACACCTGTGTCATCTAAAGGAGAATTCGAAGCCGTACGGCTCATTGCCAAGGAGGGATTGAATGCGGAGATCTTTGGATTGGCAAGGGTTTTAAAAGGGGATGTGGACGCTGTTGTAAGCAGCGGTCTAAAGTACGTCCATCTTTTTTTAGCGACTTCTGATATACATCTCAAACATAAACTGATGATGACGAGAGAGCAAGCTATCCAAAAGTCACTGGAGGTCATAGATTACGCTAAGTCGCATGGGATATCGGTTGAGTTTTCAGCTGAAGACGCAACGAGAACAGAGATAGGTTTCCTAAAGGAATTTTATAAGGCGGTGGTGGAGGCGGGTGTAATTCGAATCAACATCGCAGATACCGTGGGAATAATGACCCCTAACAGGATGTTCCAACTTGTAAAAGAAGTACGAGCTTCCGTTGACAAACCAATCAGCGTTCATTGCCATAACGATTTTGGTATGGCGGTTGCAAACTCGCTTGCAGGGGTAGAGGCTGGAGCGGAGCAGATTCATGTCACAATTAACGGTTTAGGTGAAAGAGCTGGTAACGCTGCGCTGGAGGAAACGGTGACCGCGCTTAATTTGCTGTATAATAAAAAGACGAATATCAAAAATGAGTTGATCTATCAGACTTCTCAGCTTGTTTCAAAGCTAACGAGGATACCTGTCCAACCGAATAAGGCTGTGGTCGGAGAGAACGCGTTTACGCACGAGGCTGGAATCCATACTCACGGCCTCGTGTCCATGCCTTTGACCTATGAGCCCATACCACCAGAATTTGTTGGGCGTTCTAGGAAGATAGTCCCTGGAAAGCATTCAGGAAGACATGGGATAAAGGCTCAGTTGGAAGGTTGGGGTTTGCGTCCTACGGACGAGCAGGTGAAGGAAATAACGGAAGAAGTGAAGGCGATGGGCGAAAAAGGTAAAGTAGTTACAGACTCGGATCTCGCTGATATCGCTAGGTCTGTTATGGGAGAAGCCTTTGTTGAAGAGAAAAAGATTATCGAATTAAAGGAACTCGCTGTCATGACCGGAACTAGGATGACGTCTACGGCATCCGTTAGAGTCAAACTAA
Organism: Nitrososphaeria archaeon; assembly: GCA_963752255.1. Classification (GTDB taxonomy): domain Archaea; phylum Thermoproteota; class Nitrososphaeria; order JACIWG01; family JACIWG01; genus JBEKIG01. The sequence goes on from CAVVXT010000004.1 coordinate 19,965, forward strand.
ATGATAAGGAATACACTTCAGCTGAAACCGGTGTAGGTCCAGTTGACGCCGCAATGCGGGCGCTTCAGAAAATAACTAGAGACCTTAATGTCAGCCTAAAGGAGTACAGACTTGAAGCACTCACGGGCGGTTCGGATGCGGTGGCTGAAGTCATTATAAAAGTTGAAGATAAGGACGGCAATACAGTTTCTGCTAGAGCAGCTAAAGAAGACATTGTCAAAGCAAGTGTTGAGGCGATGATAACTGGAATAAATAGGCTTCTACTCAGAAAGGGAATTTCGACTAAGGATTAGAAAGTTACCTCGAAATTGGAACTGTTATCAAATTACAACATTTGCTTTTTAGCCTTTTAGAGTATAGAAACCGTATTTTAGGATGTCATAGTAAAGATCCTCAAGGGTGAAGTTCGTCTTTTGGCCACAAGCACAATCAAAAGTCAAGTAACCTTTCTTAAATAGACTTTTAATGTGTTCTGGGCGAAGATAGAAAGTTGTTTTTGTCTTGCATCCTGGACACATCATCATCCAGCCTGGTTGGAGTTGTTCCGTAAGAGAAAGACTTTTGCTTAGGACAATAACTGCCTCATCCCTTAATTGGATTTCCTTGTTCAACTTCGGAATCTTTTCCGCTTCAGACTTTATCTTAGTATATTCTGCTGTAAGCCTGTTTATCTGTTCTTTAACCTGTTCGTGCTCCTTTTTCGATACGATATCCATCTTCACAAGGTCAGATAAGTCCCTTATGAGCTGTTGTTTTGCTCCTTCTACTTCAGCCTTAGAGAAAAATATGTAGCCTTTCCTCTTTTGTTCTAATGCATGAGTGAGCCTTTCCGTTAAAGTTATAAGTTGATTTTCAGAAATATCCCTCGAGTTAAGCATATCGACGATTGCTTGGGCAAATTGGATCTCCACCTGCATTTCCTCCATTTGCTTTTTGAGTGTTTCAATATTTCCTGTAAGTTCATCTATTGTTTTCTGGGCCTTTTTCTTTTCATCTTCTAGCTTACTGTGCAAATTTTCAACAAGAATTTCGTGCTCATTTTGCAGTTTCACTTTTTGTTCATCAAATGTCCTTTTCAGTTTATCGTTAAGTTCGATAAAACCTTGATTCGTTTGCTGTAGTTTTGATGAGGTTTCGTTGTCTTTTGCAATAATTGTTTCTAAAGTCTCTTTCGCGCGTTGAAGGCTGTCAACTGCTTCTACAAGGCTTCCGTATTTAGATAGAAGAGACGAAAGCATCTTAGATGCATTCTCTGGATCTAGACCATTTTTATTTAACTCCTTTGCCAAAACTTCAGCTGTATTTGGTATGAAGCCTAGCTTCTCGAGAATAAGCTGATTCTCTATAATTGCATCTAACATTTCGAATGTAATATTGTGTTGTGAGGTCTTATCCTGTAACTTCTTGAGTTTATCAAGTTCCTTTATCAAATTCCTAAGAGCTTCGCATTCCCCCTCCAATTTCTTCTTATTTTCAGTCAGATCTGCAACTTCTTCTATCTTCTCTTTGAAATCTTCAAGTATTTCGGAATAGCTCACGCCTTTCTGCTCTGCGAGGGCGTAGAACTCTCTACTCTGCAAAAGTATCTTTGAAGCGTCCTTACCGTATGATGATATTTGGGATATCGTGTCAGAAGCTGTTTCAATATCTATTTTGATTTTTTCGAGCTCGCTAACCAAATGGGCGCCCTTTAAAACCTGCTCTATGCTACTGTTATTCTTGTTGATAAGTATAGTGATTCTTCTCAATTCATCAAGTTCTGGAAATTCCTTTCTGAGCTCGTTCAAATCCTTTGACAATTTTCCGACGCTTTCGCCTGTTTTGTCTTTAATGGTTCGAAAAGTTCCTCCGTTCAACCACATCTTTATTGCCTTCTTCCTGACCAATGGATCCTTCTTCCTCAAAACTATATACCGATAATTTAAATGGATGTGCACTTTTAAATGTTCTTTTGTTCAAATAAACTGTTCAAAAGTTCGCATAAATTGTTCATATGTTCACATGTTCAGATAGCAATATTAAACCAAGCACCCTAATTTAAGGCGTATCTCAGCAATATACCCCGATATAACCAAGTCTTTCCTAATACATTATTGATCCTTTTAAGATATGCATTGACACTTAGGAACAAAGCTTTTTTTAATGGATAATCTGATTGCCAGTTTTGAACTAAACATAATAATAATGAACAAGATATGAAAAAATGTACAATTGATTTTATAAAGGATTTTACTTTCTTCTAATTAATTATCCTAACGAAAAAGACAGATAAGCCAAGTATCATGGGTTCAAATCCCACCGGGCCCGTTTTACCACTTTGAGAGAGACTCATTTCTCCTCCATCTATACTATGCTCCTTTTTCTTAATTACAGTAATTCCGTAATTGTCTATCCAATCCTTTAGCTGTGGCTTCAAAGATAACATCGGTACCGTCTCCTCCAGCTCCCTCATCCCCTTTTCTACCTTCTTCTTTATCCTGCAAGTCAGCACACGTTCATAGTTCACATTTCTCTCTACACTTAGTTCTCCCTTTAAGAAAAGAAGCTCAGTCCTGCTTAGCATCATTTAAACCAACCCCCAATGATTGCAAAAAGAGTCCCCATCTTTATGGTATCATAAAATTTTGTGTGTATGTTTATACCTCCTACTAGTCCAATTTTAGTCCCTAAAAATGTCATCGGCGTGCATGACAATAAGTCCGCTGATTTGGTAACACATAGTGTAATCAAGATGTCTCACTTCCTTTCTCGAGTGTATTCAACATCAGTGGTTTCCACCATTCCCTCCATTTTGCATAGTTGTCCATCTTGTTTTCTGTTTCGCTGCTTACCTCGTACCAATATCTTTCTCCCCTTCCCATCTTTCTGCCTCTTGTCGTGTGCATATCCAGAGCTTCATCAGGGATGCTTTCAAATTCTTTCTTAACTTCCGCAAGTTCAAGTATTTTGTCACCATGTTTATCAACTGCCGCCATCAGTTCCAAGAATTCATCTGCCCTCCTATCCTTCTTCGACTCTGCCAATAGAATAGCTGCAGCTACAGCACATCTCTTACCATCCCAGCTCTCATATCCGAACTCTTTTGCTTCTCTCCTAAGAACATCTACTGTTACTATAACATTTGGGTCTAACACATCCTCTGCACTTATTATCGTTAGTCTTCTCCATAGAATCCATCCTGTCCTTTTATTGCTTAACTGGTATGCTGCATACATGGCTTTCTCAACCACCCCTCTCCTTACCGCCTTCTGTAGAACACTCTTCAGCAACTGTGCATCTTCATTATTCTTCTCTTCAACTGCTTCGTTAACAGTATCGCCATAAAGATTGGTTTGTTTAGCAATCGAATCATTTTCTTCAGTTCTTTTATTTATCAAAGCCCATTCCTTCCTCCTTTTTTATGTTAAGTTATATTTGGAAAGATTCTTATAAAAATGTTTCTTTTTCGTTCTTTTAACAAGCTTTATTAAAAAACTTGCTTATATTTTAGTGGCACATATCTTCAATTTCATCTATTGTTAACTGCGACCAAATTTAAATCTGGAGAACAAACTAGTTCCTTTAGTTTCCTCACGCATCTTATCGGAAATGTGGTCTTCACACAACCATCTTCCTTCTTGGTATGCGTGTTTTTCGCAGAGAGGTGTTCCGCATACCTCACATACCACGATGGTTTCCTTCTTCAGAAGCGTACACTTTTGGCACTTGGCTAAATCGTCCTCAAGTGTTCTCCCCGAAGAAGCAAGAAATCTTCTTGAGAAACTGTTTTGACCTGTTTCATATTCCAGGTTCCACTTCGGAACATAAACTAATTTCGTACCACGAATATTTACCTCGTTTAGACGTGGCACAAATTTGAATGAGCGAGTCTCAGTCTCCCCCCTTACTTTAATATTATAACTAACATCTTGTTTGTTCTTCTCAACTACATGTGACGTGACAATTTTAATCGCATCTTCTTCTGAGACCGCTTGCTCAGCCACTGAAACTTGGTAATCAGAGGTTGAGAGCACTGGTTTTGATATTGAAGTGATACTATCTAAGTCTTCGGAAACCATCTTATCCTCTTTTGATTCCATACGTTCTTCTTTCTTCTTGAAAAGGCTCGTGATATTCTCCATTATGCTTCTCTCACGATTGATTATGTCTCCATTAAGGGCGTCAACGAAGTAGGTACCGCTATCTGTGATTGTGTGCTGTTTTCCTGTCGGGTCTTTTCTTGTTGCTTGAAGCCTATATTTGACTATGACATAGGGATGGTACAGAAGCACAGCTGAAAAGAGTCGAATAGATTGACTGTTCCGCAACGAAAGAGAGCTCGCAGATGCAAAGTCAATATTGAGCGGTAGTATTGGGTCCTGAACAAGACTCGGATTCCTTACTCTCCCTATTGCGTACGCATAGAACATCTCGCGATGTTTGTCGCCGTCCCACAGTTCGATTCCAGTCGAATTCGCTAACTTCTCCGCGTCCTCTGAAAAATCTGTGTTAGTGATAAAAAGACCTGATGCAAATCTTATGTCAGCGAGCTTGTCCTTGAATACCCGCAAGTCTTGTACTCCAACAGCTTCTGGACGGGTCATAATTCTTGCATTCAACAGCTCTTCTTCTACTACCACGTGTAAGTACGATGTCAATCTCTGCAGTTGCCCCGCTCCTAGTTGGAAGCCTCTGTCTTTTTTCGACAGAGTATCCCATCTTCTCAAATATTGAAGCAGTTGTGTTCTCGAGTTGTATACCCAAGTCGTATACTTTAAGTTTTGGGAGTTCCAATTCTTCTTCGTCTGCTGGTTGAACTGGTTGTGATATAGCAACTGAAGAATTTATTGGATGCTAAACATCTGTGGTTGGAGGAGTATTCGAGGTTGATTGGAGACTCGTTCCGCATTCTGGGCAGAATTTAGGATTAGGAGTTTGAAGTGGCGTTCCACAGTTTGGACAAAATTTCAACGTTTTATCGTTGTAACAGTGATGCACTGATTACTTATATATATTTCTCTCGAGAGTTTTGTATATTTCCGTCATCATATTATACGCAAAGGAATGTCATAATAATTAAAATGATTGATTTATGGATGAATGCCGAGTAGCCAGTCAAGTAAGCTTATCATGGTCTCCTTCTGAACGGGCTGTGTGTTAGTTACAGTTTGAATTGTAGTTGTGGACGTAGCTACCGTTTGAGTTTGAGTCATAGGGACTGTAACTGTCTGCTGCCATGTGGCAATTGCACTTGCACTGAAGATTCCTACGGTCTTGCTACCAATACCGAATATGATTCCGTTATGTGAATTAACGATGACTATGTAGTAAGTGTCAGACGTATAAGCGTGGAAGCCGAGAGTTCCACTCGCCGCGTTTTGCTGAACGATAGGGCTGGCGCCTGTAACATCCTTACTATATGCACTAAACTGGCTTGAGGTAAATGCGTAAACATTGACAGTATCATCCGCGCTCCAAGTTATCGCGACATCGCTCCCAGCGGGTACTTGGCCAGAACCGTAAACATAATTGTTTGGTTGAAGTGTATAGGAGCTCACATCAAGTAGAGCTTGATTTTGGCTTTGGGCTGTCTGAACTGGAACTATTACGGTTACAATTTGATAAGTCGGTACCGTGTTAGTCTGAGTTGTTACCGTCGTTGTTTCGACTGTATATGTGAATGGGATTACAGGAACCAAGAGGACTATAATAATTACAAGGACAGCGATAACAACAATTGCAACATTTCTAACACCGTGAGTTTCACTTTGAGGATTACCTGTCATATTCGATGTATTTTTCTTCAGCCTATATTTAAGGATATATCCAATATATTCTGTTAAAAATTCAAAGAAAAATAATATTATGCAAAAATATTTTACAAAAATAAGCTTCTAAATAATTTTTATTACAACCACATGCTTCATGGTAGTAAGACCCTAACAAAATATTCCTCAAAAACTAGCTCGTCATATAAGACGATTAATCGCCCTATTTCTTATACGCATGTATAATCGGATGTTCATTATTACCATTATCGTTCTAGATTTATTCTCCCCTTCAAATATCTGCAACTCCTTATACAACCGATTATAAAATTCCTTTACCGCTTTAACGGACCCTAACCATAAAGATGTGTGTATGTTTATACCTTCTACTACCAAAATATCATAACTTGATTAAAAGTTAAGACCTCAATATTCTAAATAAGCACTATCGTCGTATGAAACTATTGAGCTATGATTTACTTTCAACTGAGCGTAATTTAATAGCTTCAAACTTAATTATTTTCTTTCCACTTCAAAGTCAAATCTACCTCTACTTAGGGACGGGAACGAATCTCATTTTATTCCAAGACTCGACGTAGAGGTAAAAATCTGATTTAGAAGCACGCCTAACAGTCGTGTTCTTTGCACCTGCCATTAAACGAATCTGTAAACTAAAAGGAATTGGAAGGTGTAAGATATAGTCCTCTGCAAAATAGAAGTCTGAGCCGTTCTCAAATGCAAAGCCTAGTACGATAGGACGACCTAAGTGTGCTTCAATGGTTTTGATGTTCTCAAATCCTCGATGAAGAATAGAATAAACATATTCATCTAGGTCGGGGTTGTTAGTAAACGTCTTAACTGGAACTATGGCAATGCCTGCAGCAAGTTTTCCGAGCATAATAACTCTTTCAGTCTCGTCTTTTTTTTCCAATTCAGAGAAGGATAAAATGAATTTAGGCTCTATCGCTTCTCTTAATCCTTCATTCATAATATCAATTAGAATAATACCAATCTTTTGGGTATAGTAGTCTGATTTCCCGACGACTTCGAACCTTATCGTAGAAATCTCAGTTCTTCTAAAGCCAATATATCGGAGTCGTGGACGCCGATACCAGTTGATTAAAAAAGGCAGAGTTGCTGTGAGGACTGTTATGATAATAAGTATTACTAGAGAAAGTTCCCTCCTGCAGCGATATTCACAGGGTTCGCAAAGTTCGGGTAGAGTATGAGTGCAGCAACCATTTCTGCGATAAGCAGAACAATAGATAATATCACTACCCAATCTGGAAGTTCTGGAAGTTCTGGAAGTTTCATGATTATTGGTATCTATCGATTACTTATAAATATCAAAACCAATCAACCTACCTTTTACAAAAAGAAAATTAGCCACAGATTTTACAGTTCCAATCATTAATGGATTAAAATAAATACGCCAAAAATGATAATTAGTGTTCTAACGACAAAATCAGTATTGTAAGAAGGTCTAATATAACTACAATGTTCCCTAAAAATTAGCTCGTCATATAAGGCAGTTAATCGCCCTTTCGCATATGCTGACATGTAATCGCATGATACAGTCCTGTCCATCTACTTTTCATCATGAGTTCTTATTCCTTTAACCATTACCAACAAACAAGGGAATTATACGGGCTAGTCTTACAATTGTCTTATTCAAAAGCCTATCTCTTTCTCAGCATTACCAGTATAGCTAATCTCTTGTTAACATGAATGACATCTACAAAAGTTATTATGATAATTTAGATAATGCGATAAAATGCTTCCTATTCAAAGGTCCTTCTACAATCCGTTGTACTTATTGTTATCCCCAATAAAAATAAGGCAATATTTGCATGCTTATAAGACATAGCTGAGCAATCGCAAATCTCAGGGATTCCATTGTTCTTGACTTTCATTCGTTTATATTTTCCTACATATCATTCGTTTACATTTTGCCCGTTTCTACGGGGCTTGTGGCTTCCGCCTTTTCTTTTTGGTTTGACATTTTATGTCGCCTAACTTAAAGGATGTAAAGGCTTACCTTTACGTTAAAATTATAGTTAAAAAAAGGACCCTAAACTATAGGAAACTAGCTTAAAACTATAAGGAAACAGGCAAATACTTCCATAGATGATTAATAAACAAATTTATTGATTAGAAACGTTAGTATACGTGCATCTAAAAATCTATATTTTTATGTCAAAAGATCAAGAACAAGGATCGGAAGAAAGTCAAAACGCGCTAAGGTCTCTTAACTTTACCCAACACCATTATTAGCTAACGGAAAAATCAATCTAATCAAAACCCATCCGCATCTAAACCTAGCCAAGCTGGTTTTGATTTTTGGCTGATGGGGTTAAATCTTGTTGCGTGAAGGGATATCTTAAATTTAATGAATGGATTGAGCAAAATAGTAATTTGTGCCCTGTTCATCACACGAAGTTGAAGCTGATTGAAAAATGGCTTGATAGACCTCCTCCTGATGCTATCTGTTTCCCTGTCTAGAACCTTAAAACCTTAATATTTTAAATTAAGGTATGAAGGGAGGCCCTTGGACTTATAGAAAAATCAACTTAAATCTACTTAATTCTACTTGATTCTACTTTGAAGGGGTCTAAAGTAACCTGTTTGATAAAAAAAGTGAGTTCTCTAGAGCCTTTTTGCTAGGGAAATCTACTTTGCTGATCCTTTCCTCTCAGCGTTAGAGTGTTATTGAAGCGAGGATTAACGCTGTTATGCCTGCGCCGACAATGGCTCGTGATTTTGTTGGGATGCCTAGAATGGTCGCCGGTAATGTAAGATTCGCTATTTTTATGGTTTTAATTAATGTCTGAGCTATTGAGGTTTTCGCTGTTGCAAGCGGTGGTCTAGGCTTTGTCCTAACTGGGAGCGTTAGATATGTTGAAATGGACATTATAGCCTCGGAGTTTTAGTTCTATCCAAGCAACATAGTTTCGTTTTCCTCCTTTCCAACGGTCCTCAAAAGCTCGAATTTCATATCGATCTTTCCAAATGACCCATAGATAAAGTCAGTGCTGAAGAGAATCTTTAAAAAGATTGATAGGTGTAATATTCTTATGACGTTTTGGGGAGAAAAGCCCTTAAAAAAGCGAAGAACGAAAAAGCGCAGAGGTGAAACTGCATACAGAAAGGGCAAAATTGGAGAGACAAAAGCGTCTAGTTTCCTAAGAAGGCGAGGCTACACCCCTCTTGTAGACGGCCGCTTGAGAACCAGAGCTGGTGAGTTTGACCTCATAATGCGCTCTCCGCAGGGGAGGAAAGTTGCAGTTGAGGTGAAGAATCTATCCATTGCCGTTCAATCTACCAGCGTTGAAAAATTTGGGAAGAAAGTTGAACAGGAGAAAAAGCATGGTATGGTAAGCAGCGGCGTCATGGTCTCAAAGAGCGGTTATTCTACCAATGCAAAGAAGGAGGCCAAGGAATACCACATCAAATTGATTAAATACACCCCCCCTAAGAAGAGGAAAGGTCGTTCATTTTTCGGTTTATGATAATAGTTCAAAACTACTCCGGGTGAGCTCCATTACATCATGACAAAGGAGCTTTCGGTACTCGTGGAGGTTCGTCCTAGCAGGACCGCGTATTCAGCGGAAGAATACAAACCCTTCATGGATAAGGTCTTGGGTTTGACAGAGAAAGGACCTAGATCATCAAATTGAGTTTAATAATTCTTTGTAATCTCTCTTTATTCTAATTTAGATGCGGAAGATGCTCCGGCCGAGCTTAAAAACCCTGCGGTTAGGTTCCCTCGTTTGTCTAAACTTTGTAAAGCCACAAGGAAATTCCACACTGGCGTACGACATGGTAAAAGGTCAAAAATAAATATATTTATTCACTTTATTTCTATTTTCATCTAAAGTTGACCTGCAATTTATAATTATGATACCATTACTCATATCCTCTTTTCTTCCAGGGTTAACAAATAGAATAGCTAAGAGACCTGATATTAAGTCATCCGATAGGTTGGCAGCAGACCTTTTATCTAGTAGGTTATAAACTTCCAATGATAGATAATGAACAAAAACTTAAGAAGGAAACTTCTGATCAAATTCAGAAAACAATCAGATACATTGATTATCAACTTCCCAATCTTAAGGATAAGGACCTTGTTTTTGGCATCGCAATTGAAGTGCTCAATAAAATAAAAGATACATTATATAGAATCAATAGTTTGTATGTGAATCCAACAAATGACGACCTACTTCGTAAGTACTGGAGCAAATATCTTGGTCTTAGCAAGTAACATTCACCAATTACAAAACATAAACGATGTAGGTGTCAGTACAACGATTGGGACAATTCTGGCAAATCTGCAAAGCGTTAGACCACGTATGTTTCCTTCAAAAACTGCTTCTCTTAGTAACAGGATTTTTAGTATACCCTAGTATGGAACTATGTTAGGTGAACTATTAAGCAATACTGTCTAAAGACAATTTGGATCATAGGAACCTACTTTCATCAGCTCTTTGAAACCTATCCCTTTCTGTTCTTCGGAGGCATAAAAAGGGCTGGGAAAACTAAGTCATTACGTTTCATAGAATTGCTGTCCTTTAATGGCGTTAACAGTCTAAGCATATCTGAGTCAGCGCTTTTCAGATTATGTCAAGGTTCATCGGCCACTTTAATAATAGATGAGAACCGGCAGGCCCGCTATTTGCTTCTGCTCTTGGTGTTGATTTGATCTAACATTCTTAGATAATTTGGCAATTCAAGAAGGCTTGCCTAGAACAAAAGCATTCTATTCAGAGAAACGTCTCTGTAAAGTATTAATATCATACGTATGTAAAAAGAAATATGACAGGTCCCTCACAAGGGCATATTACAAGAGAGGTCTATGAAGCAAGCAGAAAACTTATCAAAGAAGGACTTGGCAAAATCGTAATTGATATGTCAAATAGCTTCTTTATTTGATCTATGGCTCTAGCAATAGTTGTTATAGTTGCTGTTATTGCTGTTATTGACTATTGCTCATCTTATTAGATCGTACTACTATTATTTTGTTGTAATATTTCTTTGGATTTGAACCTATTTGGGTATGAAGCCCACCGGTTCCAATCCTACATATATGAGTCAAGGAGTCAGTAGACATCCTTCTCTTCCACATCTACCTCGAACTCTCTTTCATTTCTGATTTCCTCCCCTAGTTCTCTTAACCACGACGTTGATCTAACGGGGATGCCATAGGCTTCTCTTGAAAAACCAAATGTTGAAAGAACTGTCTCAGCTGCATCCAATAACATGTCACGATACCTTTCTTTGTCAATGTCTAGGAAGATAGGGAGAACCACGTATTTCCCTCGGATCAGCTTCGGAAGCAGGGTCTCGCTACCGTCCGACGCCTTAACCTTCAGCCTTTCAGGCGGCTTCTCCCCAGATGTCCTTTGCGACAAGCATCAATCCATCTGCATTATTGAATATATCGCCTAAACTAGGATTCAACCTCAATAGGCGCTCTTCAAGTATCGTTCAACAAAGTTCTCTTGATTAACAGTTTGCTTCCAGCGTTATCCGAACTGTTTCGATTCCTTGGGCTCTGATTCTTTTTCCAATGCTGGCCATCTTTTCCACGTCGTCTATCTTCGCGCAGATATTGACTTCCGTGGTTTCATCGACGGATTTTCTCGCTCTTCCTTTACCATAGAAGATGCAGAAGGGCACAACTCCTTTCCTTGGGAGATGACGCTGGACAAGCGTGGAAATGAGTCCGACCTCTCCGCCCTTCATTTCGTTGGCTTCGTTTTCAACTTCTAGCTCAGAAGAGATGGGATATGAATCGCTGAAGACCTCTGCCCCAGCCCACTGGGCGTGGATCAGTTTGAGTTCGACAGGTAGCGGTGCCAAGAAAGCTTTGCAGGTTTTCGGGGCTTTGTCTTCGAGCAATGTAGCTTTCACTTCACCACCGCGTTCGAATTTGAGCAATATATGCTTAGACATTTCGTGCATAAAACTTAATAATTTATCGCAGCTTATAAACCTTTATGCGTTGAAGATTAGCCTAGTCAAATGCACTACAAGCGTGACCCGATTAGACCATTTGACAGATGGCGAGATGCTGAAGAAACTTCTGATAATAGATGCTCGTGTACAGTTCCCTAGGCGCCTAGCTGCATCGGTTTCCGCGTGAATGGTTGGCCCAGTGTCTTGATGGCCAGATTGTACGACAATGACTATTTCATTGAACGGTTCGTCTCGAATAGAGTGCGCGGGGTTCAGTGCTGAGCACAAGCACCAAGAACCTCAAGGTAGGCAACATTACCGCGTGGTCGCCTCTTGCGTAGAGTCGCTGTATTAGGATGTGGAAACGGTGGCTAAACGTGCGCCGCCGACCAGGCGCTGGAAGGTTTCGAAGTAAATCTGTACGAACTCCAGGGATTCAAAGAGAAGATTGAGCCTATCGTCAAGGAGGGGGAATACACATCTCAGTCGTCGCTCGAAATGGGTTTTTCAGCTTACTGCTGTCACAACCGACATCAGGCCCCTATGTAGCAAGATACTCGCTCAAGCTCAGGATACGACCAAGCCGAAGCTTAATCCCCTCACGAGGTATTTCCGAATCACAATCACTATTATAAGGGACGGAATGATATAGCCCGTTACGCCTGCAGCGGCCCACGACCACCACTCGAGTCTCTGCGCTACGAAGTAATTGGTTATCCCAGGCGGCATTGTTACGGCATTTGTAGAGGTTAGAATGAAGGCGAAGAGAAACTCGTTCCACCCCCAGAGGAAAACTAGGAAAAACGTTGCAGCTAGTCCTCCGGTGATGTTCGGTAGAAGGACGCTCCATAGTGCTCTCAATCGCGAGCAACCGTCCACCATAGCGGCTTCGTCTATGTGTTGTGGCAGAGTCTCAAAGAAGCCTCTTAGCATCCAGATGGCGAAAGGAACTTGAAATGCGGCATAGATAGATATGAGCAACCCTTGGGTATCGTACACGTGCAGCGTAATTGAGATTACGTAGTACGGGATTGTCATCAGGATCTGGGGAAACATACGTACACTAAGCAATACTACTAACAGGGCCAGAGATACTTTGTTCACTCCCCACTTGACAAAACCGTAGGACGCCGGGACCGAAAGTATCAGCGTCAAAAGCGCGGACCCCAGCGATACAACTATGCTGTTGACCACGAAATAAGGGAACGGGCTGCCCCGGCCCCATACTACCATATGGTTGGCTAGGGTTGGCGTAAAGAGCAGTTTTGGTGGGTTGGTAAAGGCGTCTATGGGCATCTTAAAGGACGTGGTGACTACCCACACTATCGGCGTGAGATAGACCGCGGCCGAGATAGTCAGAAATACGTACGAAAAGAGGACCGCGAGAGTCCGTCTTCCAAATTTGGGCATGTCCTCATCTCAACTCCTCAATTCTCTGCGATAGAGCGAAACCATGTAGAACACGACAAATCCCAATATCATGAGGGTAAATATGAGTGCTCCCGCTGATGCTGGACCCATCGACAAATATCTGAAAGCTTGTCTGTAAATGTACAAAGAAAGTGTTTCTGTTGAAAAAGCAGGACCACCAAATGTGAAACTCGCGATCTCGTCAAATATCCTGAGAGCGTCCATCGTTCTGATAGCGAGCAAGAACAGGATGAGTGGTTTCATTATCGGGAGGATTACGTCCCAAAGTATCCGTACTCTACTCGCTCCGTCAATCATCGCGGCTTCGACCGGATCTCGTGGAACACTGTGCAGACCAGCATAGAATACCAAAGCCACGATAGGCGTTGTTTCCCATACATCTATGATAATCAAGGCGATAAGGGCGTTCGTACCATTTCCGAGCCAATCCAGCGGTCTTACCCCAACCCACCCTAGGAAGAAATTCACTAGGCCGTAGCCGTAGTCAAACATCCATTTTGCCATTAGACCGATTATGACCCAAGCCAAGCCCATTGGCAGAAGAATGATCGTGAGGAAGATATCCCTGCCTCTTTTTATGGTATCGAGAGCGATAGCTGTCAAGAGGCCAAGAGGGAACTGTATGCTAAGCGAAGCGACTCCAAATTCAAGCGTAACGATTAGCGAGTGTATGAAGCCAGGATCTGTCAGGATCGTGAAGTAGTTGTTTAGACCGATGAAAGGGCCGCTGAGAGTGTGGATATCAAAATCCGTAAAAGAAATGGAGATTCCGTAGGCTATCGGGTACAGCGTAAGAATGGAGAGAAAAAGAATGCTGGGAAGTATCAGCAGTAAATTGCCTAGGAGTGCTCCTTTCCACCATGGGGCCTTAGCTGTAGCTGTAGTAGCCAGCTCCACCACTGGGCCTTAACTGTAGTAGCCAGCTTTGCTGAGGAGGTTATGTGTCCATGTCGCCAAGTCGTCGAGAGCTTGCTTGGATGTCTTCGCGCCAGTGACTGCGTTCGTGAGCTCTACCCTTTCTTGCTCGTGGAACGCGCCCACTTCCGGGAAGTGGTCGTCAAACGCGCCTTGCGCGAAGTTCGCCATGGCTGCGTTTACGTATCGGAACTTGGCCGCCGCCGCGTCCAAGGCGGATTTTCTCGAAACAAGGCCGTACTGGGAAACTTGCACCTGAACTTCGCTTCGGCTAGCCTCAAGTAGTACTCTTATGGTCGTTTCTATATTATTCGAGAATTGGCTGATGAACCAGCAGTCAACTGATTGCCTTTGCCCGGCCCTTGTTGCTCCCGGCTCTTTAGGCAACAGGTCGAAACCTATCTTGTTGACAACTTTCGAGGCCGATGCATCATCCATTCCTCCACAGCGCGTTGCCCAGTGTAGGCCTGTGGCGGTGACCCCTTGCTGAAACGCCACCATTTTTTCGTCGTTGCCTGCGGATAGCCAACCAGGTTGTGCGAGTTTGGAGAACTTAGTCAGCCAATCCAATGCTAGCACACCCTTGTCGTCGTTGAAGGTGGGGTTCCATGTGCTGTCGAAGAACTCTCCTCCACAGGCGTGGAGGAAATATCGGAACTCGCCGTCAGCTACATCCCAATCCTTAAAGGCCAGAGCTACTCCATACTGGTTCTTGTCAGGCAGATTAAGCTTCTGTGCTATTCCGTACCAATCTTCGATAGTCTTGGGAACTTGGAAGCCGTTCGTTTGGAACAGATCCGTACGATAGAAGTAGAGCTGAGTGTTCATCATGTACGGGAGTGCGTAGGTTTCGCCTCCGAACTTTACACCGTTCCAGACCCAGCTTGGAATATCGTCGAGACTGTACTCTGCTCCAATATTTTCCCAGTGTGCTGGTGAGATCTGCGCCCATCCAGCCTTCAAATATTCTGGAGACTACCATCAGAGCCCCCGAAGAAGTCGTAGGTTGCAGACTTCGTGGACAAAGCGATCCGCGTTTTGTCTACCATAGAGGGGTAGTCTGTCCCTTCTGGTATAACATTCGCGAACGTCACGGCCTTCATTGCTGTTGCATAAATGCTCTGTTGGCGGAAGTTTCTCGTATATTCCTCGTATGGTGGCCTGCGGTGTTACAGTAGTTGAGGGAGTGATAGTAGTAGTTGTAGTTTTTGTAGTAGTAGCTGTTGTAGTAGTAGTAGCTGTTGTAGTAGTGGGAACTGTTGTTGCTGTCGTTAACGTAGTTGTAGTGGGAACTGTTGTTGCTGTCGTTAACGTAGTTGTAGTGGGAACTGTTGAAGTTATGGTCGTTGCCGGTCGGGTACCAAGGTAGACTGCCGCACCACCGACGATGATAACTGCGGCGCCTAGACCAGCGTAGATAAACTTTCTTCTTTCCATCTTCTTAGGTTCTTGACTCATATTGATTCGGTTTAATCTTAAAATGTGCTCATATATAAAGTTGTAATTCATAGTTATAATTGAGTGTGATAATTATGTGGTTTAGCTTGATAACCTTTATAACGGCATTTTTCTCACCTGCTGCATAATAAAAAAGTGAAATGAGTTGGTGGACAGAGGCGTAGGAAGCATTTCTAGAAGAAAGGATGGAAAGTACTTCCTGTACCTTCCAAAGGACCTCGTAGAGGACACAGGCTTCCCATTCCAGCTACGGTCATCGGTCAAGGTGAAGGTCTCCTTCACCAAAGAAAAAAGATAATAGTCGAAGGACTAAAGGACTGAAGTTCCCAAACATTATACAACCCATAACGGTAAAATTCTCAGCAGCAAATCTTGGAAGAATGTTATATTTCTTTAACCCACAGACTTTTGGCTATTGACTAATTTGTCTAATCACCTTGACATGCATATTGTATATATTTTTCTATTAATTATATAATATTCTGTGAAATGGCAAAGAGTGGTTTCACAAATCTGCAATATAGAGATATAAGAGATTTGCTGTATAAATATGAGCAATACGTACTAGTTGTTTAAGTGTATACATAACATT
>CAVVXT010000005.1:0-106167 GCA_963752255.1 Nitrososphaeria archaeon
GTATATTCTCTTAGGTTAATTTGCTAATGGTCTCCTTTTGTTGAATAAGGTCAAGACGGACTGTATTACAACGAATTAGGGAAGATTGTCTGTAACAAAACTTCTTTCATCATATCCTAATTGGATTGGACCAGACGGGATTCGAACCCATTTGGGTATGAGCCTTATTTTATGGTACTACAATTGTTTCTCGAAAATCTAAAATCAGTAAGTGCGATAACGAGTGACTTATCCTATCCAGCCACTACCAAGGCTGACGCAGTAGATGTGTTGGTTGTCTTCGAAGGTCGCGACAAGTGTTACTTCATAGGTTCCTCCCAGCGATGATAGGCATCGCCTTATTCAACGGATTCACCTCATACAAATCGACGTAAACTGTAATATTTACCTCACTCATCTTCTTCAAGATTCCCTTGCCATCCTTAATTTCCATGTAATCACTTCAAAACAATCTACTTTACAATGGGAGGTGATGGCCAAGACCCCCGTGCCATCCCAAACACTCAGAAAGAACAAATACCTCGTTCCTCCAAGCTGCGCCAAATGTGGGCTGTACAAGGTCGCACTCACTTCAACGAGGTATGTGCCCGAAGGAGCGTTCTTGTCGACCGAGATTAGAAGCCGGGTGTTCGTCGATCCGTTTCCGGGAACGACCAGAGCCTGTGGTTCAAATTGAAGCGAGACTCCCTGAGGGACGCCGATTGAAGAAAGAGATTCGATCCCAGGCATGGGGTTCGTGAACGAAAGCGTGGCGTTGACGCTCTGGGCTAACGTGGAAGAGAAGTTCAATCGATGGATGCAGTCGAGCCAGGCCCCACTACGACGACGTTCGGGACAGTCACGGGTAGTGAGCCGGGACTTCCGACGATTCCTCCGTCGATGTGGAAGATCTCCTGGGAGACTGTAAGGCTACTTGCACTAGAGTAATTGAGAGATCCCGTGACACCCTCAGTCTGCATGCTCGGGTAGAGAGCCTCGGCCCAGCCTGAGAGAAGTTTTCCGGTCTGAGTGTCCACAGCGAATGTCCCTTGGTAGCCATACTGCGGAGTCGGTGAAAACAGGCCGATTACCCAGCAGAGGTCGTAATGCCCGTTCAAGGAAGCATAAACGGGGTTCATGAAGGCCTCGTTGTCGGACGAGGGTCCGAAAAGTACGATTCGCGGCGCCATGAAGGTAATGGAGCCATCAGCGCTGAGCGCCTCGGGAATCCCGGAAAGGTTGCTGTTGCGTACGGCGCGTAGTGCCTCCGATGAGTTCACGTCCAGCTCGAACGTCCGAGTCTGGACATTAGGAGCTCGTTGGAGGAAACACCGCCGTTTGCTGGAGGGTTCGCCTGGAAGGCTAGGCGGTGCCATTTAGTGCGTCCAAGTTGACCTCCACTGATACTGCCCCGTTCCCCACACTCCCCCACAGCCAGTAGCCATCATCGACCTGCGCGAAGAAGAGGAGCCACTCGGGGTGGAGGGACAGGGTACTGTTGACGACGACTCCGGGCTCGAAATCGGCCTCCGCAAGGCTGTAGTTTGACGGGTTAAGGCCGGCCTTCTCAGCGGCTATGCCAACTGCCTGGTCAAGGGAAATCACATCGCCGCCAACCGAGCCGACCTGAAAGTTCACGTTCTCGGTCTGGTACTCCATCGTGTAGTTCGCTTTGCTTGGAAGGTAAGGAGAGTAGCTGGAGTACGTTAGCTCTGGATAACCAAGATCTAAGTAAATCGTCGATACATTCAGGTAGGCTTGCCCGTTAGGATAGCTGGGTTGCGAGCTGCTTGATGAACTTTTTGAGATTGTACTACTGGTCTGAGTATGAGTTCCCGAGCCGCTCGAGTTGTAGGAAAAGATTACCACAGTTGTGCCCACGACAACAAGAACGACCACAAAGACGATGAGGATGTATTTCCTTCGTTGCATTGTTTCGACACTACTTTGGATCAGCCTGTGCGGATTGTTATGAAATATGTTCCTTGCGGTAGTGGAGAGCTGAAGGTAATAGTTATATTCTGAAACGCCCCTGCCGCTATTGTAATGGGCAGGCTTGGGGTTGTTCTTCCGCCATTAACTTTCGACAATGACGTCCCGTTTATCCAAATGTCTTGTACAGTCTGCTCCAAGCTGCCTACGTTCCGGACATAAAATTGAACCTGAGTTGGGCTAACAGCAGTTACATTCATTATCTCAAGCCTTTCTATGCTGGTTACTGTAGCGGTTGTTGTCACAGTTGTCATTTGGCCTTGTGTCTCAGTTGTTGTTACAGTCGCAGTCGCAGTGCCAACTTGTTCTGTCACAGTAACAGTTACAATAGGTCCAGTCTGTGTAGTCGTAGGACCAGTTGTAGAAATTGAGGTTGTAGTTGTAATAGGTGTTTTAGAAGTCGTACCAGACGAAGTTGACGATGTCGTACTAAACGAAGTTAACGAAGTAGTAGTTGTACTACTGATAGTTCCTGTAGCTGTTGTTGTAGCTGTGCTTGTAGCTGTAGTGGTGGGAGCCGTATGTGTAGTTGTAGTTGTGGAACCGGGAATTGTTGTGGTAGTCGTCTGCGTTGGCTGCGGTGGAAGAAGGTAGATTGCTCCACCTGCCAGAACTAACGCTATTACAGCAGCTACGAAAACTCCTACAACTATCTGCCTCTTATACTCTGACATTGTGCTCATCAGCCAGTACACATGAACCTGGATATAGCGCTATTAATAGAAAGACTGGAAAGCGCTGTTTTCTAATTTTAGAAGGTGTTCTTCTAATTTTAGAATTTAGTAAGGCTTAATACGTTATCGTTTATCGCTAAATTGAAGACCGTTGGGTGCGAAGGAAGAGGATGAAGCAAAACTTTTGAGGGGTACAACTCTTAGAGTTTACCGTTTCATATTTAAGGAGGGAAGGCCTGTTGGGATTAGTGGCGTGCAGGAGGGTCTTGGCTTCAGCTCCTCGTCCGTCGCATCATACCACGTCAGCAAGCTTCTCGAGGCCGGGCTCATCAGGGAGCAGGACAAGGGCTACGTGGTGGATAAGGTTGTTTTCGAGAACATGGTCAGGGTGAGGAGGATGCTCATACCCTTCCAGACAGCGTACATGGCGTTCTTCGCTGTAGCATTCCTGATTCTGTTGACCTATCTGAGGCCGTCTCAGATAACGTCCACGTATGGTTTCGCTTTGGTGGTGTGCTTGGTGGGGGTTGTAACATCCCTGTATGAAGTGATTAGAGCATTAAAGAAGGTGTAAGATAATGTCATCAATAAAGGCAAGAAACGTGTTATTGATAACGTTTGTAATGTTGACGATAATATTCGGTTCACTGTTTGCCTTCGAATTTGTCCAAATAAACAATTTGGAGAAGGAAGTGAACGAGTTAAAGGGCTCCAACTCTACCACTGTTCAAGAGGAGGGCCTGATCTACTTCTACAAGATGGGCGATTTCTCTTACAAAATGGTGAGCGAGATGAAGGAGGATGAATCCATCACATTCAAAGGCGTCACGTTCACCAACCTCCCCCTTAACAAGACCTACACCGGATGTGTCGTCCAATTCTTCAAGTTCTCCTTCCAAGACGGTTCCTCCGAGGTTGCGCAGATAACACTGTGCCCTTCGGCTTTCGAGCCAGGTATGTACTTCACAAACCATACGAGTCCAAGGGCAGGACTGATTTATTCGCTTGGTGGTTCACCCATTGCCAGAGGAATCTACCTCCTAGTCCGAGACTAAAGTTATTTACCTCCATATAGGATGATTATAGGATGCGGCGTCCGAGATTTGTCTCCGAACGGGTATGCGACTTAAATTATAACTAAAAATAGCGCCAAGGGCCATGTATTGACACAAATATTTTGGCTCAAACATAAAAACGTAATTGGTTGAATATTCTTTTTCTATCATTTCAGGGATCATATAAGAATTTGATTGAAAGTAGTAGCTAAGGTTTATATTACTCCCTTTTTTCATAATAATGTTGTTGAAGCCTACTAGATACCTTCTTTTAGTGTTTGCTTTAGTGGTGTTGATTGTAGGCGCCTCGTTAGCGTTCTACTATTGGAATCCAGCTAAAAGTGAACACGCTCCACTCTTTTGGAAGTACAAGACCGAAGGCTACGTCTTCTCCTCTCCAACCGTATACGAGAACAAGGTTTACGTTGGCTCCGTTGATAAAGAATTCTACGCGTTAAACGCCAGCAATGGTGAACTGATATGGAAATATAAGACAGGTAGTGGAATAGTTTCGTCTCCCTGCATCTGGGATGGTAAGGTGTACTTTGGCTCCCTCGACTGTTACCTTTACGCTTTAGACGCGGACACAGGCACGTTAGTACGGAAATTCGAGACAAACGGATACATCGAGTCATCTCCCACCGTCTATCAGGGAACGGTCTACTTTGGCTCAGACGACAACAACGCGTACGCCCTAAATGCTACGACGGGGGTTTTGAAGTGGACTTTTTCAGCAACAAACCCTCTGTCGCCGTCCAGCGTTTCATATGTAACGGGGTCTCCTTCCGTCTACGATGGAATAGTTTACATCGGTTCGAGATATTATGGATATGTTCCCGTTAACGACACTCACGTGGAAGAGGTTGGCGGATGTTTCTACGCCCTAAACGCTGCAACTGGTGGAATGATATGGCGTTTTGATACAGGAGGAGAAGTTGATTCAATCCATCCTCAAGTCTACAACGGAGTAGTCTACTTCGGCTCATTCGACCACAACGTGTACGCTCTCGATGCTAAAACTGGTCAGAAAGTCTGGAGTTTCGCCACAAACGGCAGTGTGACCGTCAGTGCACCACGCGTATATGAGGGCTTGGTGTACTTTGGTTCAGTGGACTCCAACGTGTACGCTTTGGATGCGAAAACAGGTAGAAGGGTCTGGAGTTTCGAGACAGCTGGCTCCATAGAGTCGCTTCCCTTCATCGACCACGGTGTACTGTACATAGGTTCCGCTATTGTTCATGAGGAACATCACAGTGGCAGCGTTTATGCTTTAGACATAAAGACTGGGCAAAAGCTCTGGAACTATACTACAGGAGACTTCGTCAGCTCTGGCCCATACTTCTACAATAGTGTAGTCTATGTTGGATGCATTGATGGTTACGTGTACGCCTTGAAGGTACAGCAATAGAAAGAATAACACTCACTCTTAACAATATGGAAAGTGTTAACATTATATAAAACGTTTTTATTTTGCAATGGTTAAGCGTTGTATAATTTAGTTATTTAGAATTGTTTTCAATTCTGTTCTTCTAAAATTAGAAAACTGCTTAAAGAATTACTTTATTTAACGGGATTTATATTCTAATTATAGCAATATATGCTAAACAGCGTATTAGTACTGCTGATGAGCATAATCTCGGAATATAAGAGAAATATGATTAAAGGAAGAAAGAACATGGCGTACTCAAAAAATGCAATAATTCTCGCAGTTGTAATAGTATTGGCAGTTATTGTGATAGCAACCGTAATGGTTCTACCCAACGTTTACGGTTCAACGCCGACCACTTCATCCACAAATACAACAACCACCTCTACAACTACATCTACTACATCAACCTCCCCCAGTTATAATGAAATGTTCTTCTATCAGACCATGCCTCAGAAATTCAATGTCGACGGATACACGTTCTTCATGGTTTATAACGGAACTGCTTATGGCTCAGTGGTTAATGGTACGATGACTGTGAATCTTGGATTCAGCTTGGTCTTCGATGTCTCTAATGGAAGTGTGAATGAGACAATCGTATTCGGATGGGCTAGTCAACCCTTGCCTAACGAAGTTCCAGTCCCCAACTATGCGAGTTTGTTCAATGGTAAAGTAACGTTGAAATGGTTCTCTAACAGCACCGGATTGTACATGCAAATATTAGCTTACTAGTTAACAACATGGAACGTTCCATGAAAACTTACCAGCCGATAAACTACCTTACGATAAAGACAATGGCCAACGTAGTCGCTACACCATAAGACTTTTCTTGCTCCTCCTAAAGATGAGTCTTGCCTCTTGTTTTTATTCTTCATTTTAGAGATTGCGGATTCTAGGAGTAGACATGTTTGGAGATCTAGGCGACAAAAAAGGTATTTCTGAAGTAGTTTAAGCACACTAATGAGACGTTATTAAAATATATCATCTAAGCAATGCGTTTACCAATTTATTTTACTAAAAATCAATTGAAGAATCTTTATTTCAGAAGTTGGAACCTTGTTCAATTCTATTCTTCTAAAATTAGAAGAACACCTTCTAAAATTAGAAAACAGCGCTTTCCAGTCTTTCTATTAATAGCGCTATATCCAGGTTCATGTGTACTGGCTGATGAGCACAATGTCAGAGTATAAGAGGCAGATAGTTGTAGGAGTTTTCGTAGCTGCTGTAATAGCGTTAGTTCTGGCAGGTGGAGCAATCTACCTTCTTCCACCGCAGCCAACGCAGACGACTACCACAACAATTCCCGGTTCCACAACTACAACTACACATACGGCTCCCACCACTACAGCTACAAGCACAGCTACAACAACAGCTACAGGAACTATCAGTAGTACAACTACTACTTCGTTAACTTCGTTTAGTACGACATCGTCAACTTCGTCTGGTACGACTTCTACTTCATATATTACAACTATTGGTACGACTACACCTATTACAGTTACAACTATTACATCTACTGCAACTGGTTCTCCCACTATAACGTCCGGACCTACTGTAACTGTTACTGTGACACAACAGGTTGGTACTGCGACCGTGACCGTAACGCAACTTCTAACGGCAACCGTTACTTCGACCACTACAGTAACCAGTGCAGGTGAGCTTGAAATAGCAAACACTTACGTAAACGGTACGAACCAGGTGTTAGTTATCGTCAAGAACATCGGTAGCACGGATCAGAGTATTACAGGCATACTCATAAATGGGGAACCCCTATCAAGCGTAAACGGGGGCGCTTCAAACCCAATCCTACCCATCAAAGTAACAGCGGGTACATCTCAAACCATCAATCTAACCTTCAGTTCTCCACTATCATCAAACACAATATATTTCGTAACAATTCAAACCAGCTGATCTAAAGGAGCAGTGATACGATCAAACAATCGGTCGATAAAAGCTCCCTTAAGATAGCTTTTATCGCCTTCATAGTTACGGCTGTAGTTGTTGGAAGCATCGTCTACTCTAACCCAACATCATTCAGAAGTTCACCCAGACTCCTGAACATTCATCAAAGTACGCGACATGCCGTTGGCTACTTTCTTGGAAATGATCAGAAATACATAAGCGGAGAGGTACTTTCCCAATGAAGAAAGAAAATGCTGGTTTCTACCAGATAGCCTTTGCTGCAACAGCCTTCTTCTTTATCGCATTCTGGATTCATTATCCAGGCCTTATGCCAAACACCTACTCAGATCTGGTTGATACAATTTGGACAGATAGAGTTCCCAGAAGTGGCGGTATGGTCCCCTACGTGGACTACAACTTAGAGTATCCAGCTCTTTCGGGAATAGTAGTCTACGTCTCATCTATATTTAATGACATGCACTTGTACTATAGCATTTTAAGTCTGGTGTCGTACGGATGTATGCTCACAAGTTTATATATAGTGTATAGAATGCTTGGCCCATCAGGACAGTGGGACCGCAAGATAACCTATTTCATAGTCTTTACGCCAACTTTCCTCTATTTTTCAACTTATAGCTTTGACTGGCTCGGCGTAGCACTACTTCTTCTTTCAATATGGTACGCAGACAAGAAGAAGCCGTCTCTTTCAGGACTTTTCATGGGCCTCAGTGTTGCGGCCAGGATCATACCCATAGTCTGCCTTCCGTTTATACTCAGGGAATTTTCAACCAGCAAAAAGAAGGTGGTTGTCTTAGTAGCAGCAGCCTCTGCTTGGCTTGCATGTAACATATATTTTATTGTAGCAAACTTCAGCGGATTTCTTTATCCATACCTGTATCAGGCTACATATTTTGCGGATGAGGACAGCTGGCTCAACATGTTTCCGCTGGGACTAAGCAAGTCTATATCAATTACGCTTTTAATCTGTGCTCTAGGTTTTATCTTGGTCTGGAAAAGGCGTAGGTTTAACCTGTTTGAGGCATCCTTTCTTGCCTTGCTAGGTTTTGTCTTAGTTAGCTACAAGTTTCCACCACAGTACATGATACTACTACTTCCATTATTTGCTCTCAATAGGACAAATTACATTCTTTTTACGGCTGCAAACTTATTGAATGTCATGATAATCCTGTGGTGGTTCACTCCCTCGTTTAACTTTGGGAACCCTATGCTAGTAACTAGCCCTGTTCAATGGCTGGCTATAGCACGTCAGGTTATTCTTTTACCAATCTTCATAAACTTTTTCAGGTCAAATTATAGGCAAAGGGCTTGCACAAGTGCCACTTCGCCTATATGAGCCTAGGTAGTGGTGATGCTGTGAGCTCAGCAGGTTTCAAGGCAAAGAATATTGAAGGCTCTTACACTACAATAATCCTTGCTGCAATAATAACTCTGGTAGTTATAGCGATGGCTACCTTGTTAGTTTTGCCGAACATTGCAGGTACCACTCCAACAGCTACTTCAACAACTTCAACTTCTTCACCCACGACTACTTCGACAACCACTACAACTTCGCCACCCACCGAGTTCAAAGGTCCAACGCTGACCAATGAAACTTCTGTGCTGAAACTGGAGGCTACCCTTTCGGTTACTTCTGTGAATCCTAACGACTATATTTGGGTACGCTTCAATCTAACAGGGGCAGAGACCGTTAACGCCTCACAAGTAGAGTTAGACGTATTTAATTACCAAAACCAGCAGGTTTGGGGGTTAGCGTATCAGCTTGGGCACTCTACTCAAACGCCTCTGCCTGGTCCTCAGGGACAGACAGGTACCCTCTTCTGGCAGGCAGTAACAGACTCATATTTTAAAGTAAACGTAACACCAGGAACATACACGTTAATAATCGGGGTAACAAACGAAAACCTTACGATAAAGACAACGGTCAACGTAGTCGGTACACAATAAGACCTATCTTGCCTCTTCCAAAGATGAACTCCCTATTTTTTGCTCTCTCAACAAGAGTACGTATATGTTGTCTTTTTTGATCAGAAGGAATTTCCCCAGATTAAGCCAGTCAAGTATGTCTACTAAAGAAACAGAACCCCTCAACCTAATTTGTTTTTTTCTATTTGGTCATTCTCTATCTCTAGCAAATAGCCATAGAATATGCAGAACTGCTCCCAATCCGATCAGCAAGAAACCAATGTCAGATGCTGATTGTGATATGCCAACATCCATTAATTTTGAGCAAAGAGACGTAAAGAGGAATAGCACACCAGCAGCTGCCATTAGTATTGTTGCTGGATTAGAGACTATGAATTCAAATATTTCTTCCATTCTCTTCACACCCATTAATAACATGTTGTAGAAAATATAGCCCTAACATCAAGTGGCACCTCCACTAAAGATTAGAGCTTCTCATTTCATCTTTTGAAGGTAACGATGGAAAAAATTTGGAGATCACCCTGTAAAGGCCAATACCAAAACCGATAAGTAATATAGAAGAGGCATATATCCAATAAATACGGCGCATGATCATGATCAAGAAATTATTCTTAATTGCAGCTGTCTGTGGGGTAATAATCACTTTACTCACGAGTCTAGTTAACACTACGCCGCAGGGTATTGTGGGAGCGTCTTGGCATGGCTGGCCTCTCCCTTGGCTGTATGTGATAGTTTACCCTGGCTCACCCTTCAGCGTTGGCTGGCTTAATCTTACTGCCGACTTAATTCTATGGATTGCTGTTATAACGTTAGCCGTGTACGTCGGATCGCGTATTGTCGAGGTATAGTAAAGGGTGTAATCATCGTTGGCCACCCAGAACTTATGTGCGTAAGAAAAGCTTCCTTCAATGTAAATGCTACTTCTTCACCAAAAGATAAACAACATCCTGCTTTCAGACATAAAGAGAAATGCCATCGTATCTTTGGATTAGATAACGTTAGGTTCTATTTAGACAGGGAAAGCGTTACCGAAGCAAACCTAATATCCCAATTGGAAGCATTAGCTGTCAAAGATCCAGTAAAGAATTGGGGCTGGTTTGTTCAATCCACTCACAAATTATCTAAGCAAAACCTTTCTATCTTTAACGGAACAAAAACAGTAGAACAGTTAATAGAATCCCAATACATGTTGAGATCAGCGAACACTCCACGTTAAGGTTCTAAAAACAAGAATGCTTGATCCCTTCTGAATTTGCCCGCATCCACCTAATATAAAACAGTCTTAACAGAACTGTTAAAGCAAATACTTATCCTTTATCGAATTAGGCTCTGTCAAGTCTTCGATTGATTTTCTGACTGTAAAAAGTCGGTTGATTTTTTTAGCATTATTTCTTTTTGTAACATCAGTTATAATTATTGCCACTAATAACTGCCGGCGCTTTGAAGATGATGGCGGACTATGTAAAGAGGAAACTCTCAGGTCGATGAAAGAAAAGCACTGTAAGTAGGGGCAGTTGATCTACCCCAATACTTTAACTTTTCTACCTCAATCTTGCATCATGATATAAATTTTAGACATCTATCCAGATTTAGAATACTGATCAGATCGAAGTAGAATCTCGAAACAAGGAATTAGAGTTATTTGATTGAAACTTTTCTTAACAGCTTTCCCTTGTACCCCATTATTTCCCATATTGCTTCTACGCCACTCCATTTCAGAATATCGTCAAATTCCCCTCCTTCAATTAGGGATAATAGGTTCCTAGTTCTGTTTCGGAATTCCATAGCGGAAGTACATCTGGAAACTTTCTTACTTTCTTTTCTCTTTGCTATAAGTTCTGAGCTTTCGGAGCTCAGCAATATATCTTCAAAGATATAGTTCGGTTTTCTACCGATCCTTTTGATAGACATAGCAATCCAGACTTTCTGCTGGACAATGTTCGTGCAGACGTTCATCGTACGTCATTGTCCTATCTCTGATCACAATTCTTTCTGTGGCGGCGACCTTTTCCATGATGGGCTTTAAATTGATGTTAATTTCTTTAATGAGCCTTGATCTGAAGTTCTCCTTCAAAATTCGCTCGCAATGCTGGTCGAGTCTTCCTACTGCTAGGTCAAGACTTTTCTCCAACGCTAAAGCCTCCCTAAGGGCTACCTCACTCCTATCTATGACGTTGTCAAGGTTCAATATTTCAACGCTTCCATGATTCCATCTTGCAGTTGTGCAATGATGAGTTCAATTCCGATTGAATTTTTGATTTTCTCCATATTGATGTTTATGTAGGTCTCCAAACCTTTGACGTAAGCTAAGGACAGACTCAGCACATCGTCATTGGGCTCTTTTATGATTGAAGGCATCTCGATCAGATTCAATATTATGGAAACATTTTTGTTGCCTTTATTTCGGGCTTCAATTCTTGGAGAGCGCACCCTCGGCTTCGGAGAGCTTTTCCTTCAGTTGCGAATTGCGGTCTTCAAGCAACTTGTTGCTTGATTCCATTTCTTTTTTTGCAGCATCCATATTTTTGATATCATTATATTCTGCAACTGCTTCAAGCACATTAAGGGGGTCGCCATATTTTCTGGCGGCTTCAAACACTGCTGCAAACTCTTTATATCCGTAGTGCAATTTTTGTCTAAGGGTTGTGCACATTTCAAAGATATCTGCAATACGGTCTTTTTCTCCTTGGAGCACCTTTATTTCCGTAGTCAGCAAATCCTTCTGCTCCAACTTCCTTGACACATCCTCCTCAAGCGTTAGAAAGCTTGTATATTTGCTGATTGCAGCCAGTACAGCGTATATCCCCCCAAAACGTTCGGAGGCCCTTTGAAGTTCTACGAGGGTGTACTCGTGTACGTCCTCTGACTTGAGGTAGCTGACAACGTCCAACCCTTCCTTCACCTTGGCCGCTTCTTGTCTTAGTTTTGAGATACGTTCTTCGAAGCCCTTGATGGTGTCCTTAAGACTATTTTCCTTTGACTGAAGCTCAGAGATTCTCCTTTCAATTTCTTTGGCTGAACCGTACAAGGTTAAGGCGTTAAGGACTTCTTTGCAGCTTCCATATTTTTCACAGACATCATGCAATTTTCCTAAATTCTCCAAGCTGAAACCTTTTCCTTCGAGGTTAGATCTGTACCCTAAAGCGTCTTTGAGTTGGGTTACGGAAGCCTTAGAGTTGATCATTTCTAGGACTGTCCCAAGAAGATCCTGCAGGTTCACATTTGAGTTCTTGGCCACCTTTAACACGTTCAAGAGATCCTCTAAGTTAATTCCTTGAGAATCTAAAGTAATCTTAAATGAAACAGAGGCTTCGACCTCATTTAGGCTAAGATCCTTTTCAATCATTTTGACGACGAGGTCTATCGCCCTCGCTTTTACGTGGATATCTTCAACCTTCACGTCTAACGTATAGCTTCTTATTGTGGAGGCATCCCATGCGCGACCCGACAGTTCACTTATCTCTTCACTCGTGAACCCCCATCTTTTAAGTGCCCTCATGCATTCTTTGGCCGCCTCCTGATCTTGGGGGGAGAGTGGTTTACTTACCGCCAGCTCCCTTAACTTTTTTATTACGCCTTCAACTTTTTCCATCCACAATCACTTCATCTTCTTTTTTATTTTCCATTTTGTTCTTCCTATCCTAGGAGAAGGTTATTTAAAAATTTTTTATAAAAAATAAATATTAATACTAAGTTAGTTAGTTAGTTAGTGCTTTTTAAGAAAAATTTATAGATTTTTGATGTAAAATAGAAATTTAGATAGGAGTGGGATAAGATAAGTCTTGCCTCAACCTATCAAATCGCCTTAGTTGAACAACCAGTTAGCATAAAATATGGCGACGTTGTTCGATGACGCAAACGATGACAGGTGTTGATAAGTGTTGGCTGCTGTTGATGGGTGTTGATAGATGTTGATGATCGTTGATGACTGGCTGTTGACCGGTGTTGGTGTTTTGATGGCGGTCCATATGTTATAGGAGGCTCAGGAGACTTCAAACCTCTGCCAAACTTCAGCGACTCTCGCACGTATTTATGCTAGGAAGTGCTGGGGTGCATCACGTTAGCGAGCCTGTCAGTTCCTATGACGTACAACCATATGGATTTGGTCGCGGCAGGTTCCAACATTATTTAACGCCAGCGTCAACATAGTTCTAAATCCGATGCAAAAGGTTAGACTTTTTCCCTGTCATCGCCAGGGCATTTGAATGTTGTGATGGATCTGCAGCCCTAAGACTTTTATTGTGTGCCGCTCGGAAACAAGTAAATTTCTTTGGCATCAATAAATTATAAGGAAATAGCTCTTTCAATTCAGGGATAAGGTCCAGAGGCTGCTTCTAAGTATTATCTTCCTGTAAGCAACATCTTCAAAAGATTTTATGTTATGTCCAGGCATTATGTAGACAAGTTTACCGTTACCGATTTGTCTTGTCCCTCCAGCTGGATAGGTGTTCCCTCCATGATAGTATGTCATGAATATACTTTTTTCAGTGTAATCGAACATATCAAAACGGTAAGGTTCATCTTCTATTTCAAATTCGCTTATTCCATTCATTATGTAATCGCTGCTTCCCGTAGATTTTACTGTAAACTTTGCACGTGGAGGAAGACCTAAAAATTTCGCCCAAATAGAAATAAGCGAGAATAAATAATAGAAAAATTGGGTGAACTAAGAAAGCTATTGAAAAGTTGGATATCGGGTTATAAAGTCTTCTCATTATATATTGGTTTAATATTTTCCAGAATGAAGCAGTATTCATATCGGCACTTTGAAAACGTAAAATGTTGTTTTTTAATAGTGAACCTGACAGAAAAGAATAATAGAACAGAACTAATAGATTCTGAAGGGATATTCGCTTGAAGATCACAGATGTCAGGATATACCCTGTCAAGGGTAGACATTGGCCTGGGTTTCCCTGGATCATCCTAGAAATCGAGACAGATGAGGGGATTAGTGGCCTTGGAGAAGCTTTGTCATACCGTTCTAGTGGAGTATTAGATAGTCTAAATGTGATCAAGAAGATGTTACTTAACAGGGATCCAACACAAATCGAGTTACTTTGGGAGAAGCTATTCAGGGAAGGCTTTTCTATGCCAGCTATTAGCGGTGTAGAAATTGCCCTTTGGGATATCTTAGGAAAGAAACTAAACGCCCCTGTCTACAGCCTGCTCGGTGGACGATGCAGAGACAGTGTTGAAGTCTACGTTGACGGATTCTTCAGGGGAGCAGAGTATGTTGAGGAAGAGTATGCGGCTAAGGCATCTGAAGCTGTCAGTAAAGGCTTTAGATCGCTTAAGATGGACGTTGACGAGGCCATACCTTCTGGTAAAACCATAAACAGGACCCTAACCCCTGCAGATCTCAAGCACACGGTGAGCATGGTTGAAGCTGTCAGGGAAGCCGTCGGCGATGAAATAAGGTTGGCTATTGACTGCCACGGCGCCTTTGACACGAACACAGCAATAGTTCTAGCACAGAAGCTTGAGCCGTATAACCTGATGTGGATAGAGGACCCTGTTCCCCAGAACAACCTGCAGGCGATGGCTAAGGTCAGCCAGAGCACAAGGATTCCCGTTTGCACAGGTGAACTTCTTGACAGCCGCTACATGTTCCGCGAACTCTTTGAAGAGGGAGCTGCACAGATCATAATGCCCGACGTAGCGAGAACAGGAGGAATCCTTGAGCTTAAGAAGATAGCTGCTGCAGCGGACACTTACTACATCCCTGTTGCACCACATAACATGGTCAGCCCCATTGCTACGATGGCGTCCGTTCAGGTATGCGCTAACATTCCTAACTTTCTTGTGCTCGAATTCCAGTTAGGTGATGTTCAATGGAGAGACTCCATACTTGATTCGCCTTTGCCCTTAAAGAATGGCCAAATTGAAGTTTCGAACAAGCCAGGCCTTGGAATTAGCCTCAACAAAAAAGAGCTTGAGAAGTATATAGTACAATAAGAACGCTTCCATCCTTCTTTTGAACTTTAGCCTTTACCTAATACGTTTTGCTAGTTGATCTCTACCCTTTTTGTTTAACTATTTATTAGTAATGAAATAAAAAAGTTAAGATTACCGAGGAGCTTTTTTTTCTGTTCATAATAGCTGTTTAAGTAGTTTGAAAGATCTTATGCTTCTTTGACTTGCCAAAAGAAATGTTAGTATGGTTATAAAGAATACTAAGGGGATCTCTTGGATAAACTGGAAAGCAATGTCATAACACAATAGGGGCAGTGCGGTGAATCAATCGGTATTTCTTTCCCACATTTTGGGCATTGCTTCGTTTTTATTTGCGATTTTGCATCACGAGATTTTTTTAATTCATCAACGATTTTATTTGATAGGCTTTTAAGATCAGAATCCCATGTATTTCTTGAAGACTCTAAACTATCTGCTACAAATTTTTCTAAATCATGTTTACTAGATAAGTGCCAAACATATCCGATTAATATGAAAAAAGCACCCACGATTATTAAAGCACGATTTGAGAGGATAGATCCGAATTGATAGAAGACTCCAAAGATGAGGAAAGCTGCGCTGATGATGTATAAAATGTAACTCGATAGTCTTTTGTTTCGTCCAATTTTGTTTTTTGTTTCAGAGTCTAAAGAAAAATTATCCATCTCGATTAATCTATAAGATAGAAATCCTATTTCCTTGCGTATCGGAGGGGAGAGGTCTTCCTCTTTGAAAGAAGAACCGCATTCATCTTTAAGTAATTCCAGAGTTCTACTTCTATATTCATCGTCTTCCTCCATATCACTAAAATCGATTAAGTATTGTATTTAAGTCTTAGAATTAGTGGACCCCAAAGCCTTTTTTATTTATTTTATCATCACCAAAAAATCTATTAGAAACGTTTTGACTATATCGATGATAACAACATTTAAAAACAAATTAAATTTAATTGAAGAATGAGTTCCCATATGTCGAGAATTGTTTATGTCATCGTAGGTATTTTATTTCTTGTTATAGTCATTGCTATTTTAGCTGGTTTAGTTGTCTATTTTAATACTCAACCAACTGCCATTTTATCAAGTTCAATTGCCACAACAATGACTCCAACTAGTACCACTTCAAACGAGTATTCCTTAGAAAAGTTGGCGATAAGCGCATATGCTAGTTCAACAACACAGATTATAATAAATATACAGAATACTAGTTCATCTGATGCGACAATAACCGATATATTCTTGAATGAAAAACTTCTAGCATCGGCTACTCCCGCAGGAACTCTCAGTGGTAGCATTTCTGCACTACCATATACATTACCGACAGGAGCTTCAGTACAAATAACTCTTAATTTCGCAACGCCCCTAAGCTCTGGTGCCACTTACAATATTAAGGTCCACACAGGATCAGGAAATGACTATCCAGCACTTATCACACCTTAAGTCGGTTGACCTCTAGCCTTTTCTGTAAGTTCATTAACTATTTTTTAGTAAAAATAAAAAAGATACGATTTTAATAAATAATATTAAATGAAATCATCTTATGTTATCGTTTAGTTTTATTTTAAAGTTTTACAAAATCATCCTTGACGAATATTATTAAAATGATTATATAAATAGAAAGGGAGAAAAGCAGCAAGTTGAGAACCACGATTTTATCACTAAAGTTCATCTTTGGTGATGGGATGAACATAGAAATGAGTAATATAATTATTGTAAAAATAAAATAATAATATAATTTTATTTTATAATCTTTCTTTTTAAATTGTTCGCCAAATGGGAGATAGAGTGCATAGGATGAAAAAAACCCCATAGAGCCTGCAATTACTACTCCAGTTATAGGTGAAAGTAATATGTCCCAATTACTTCTAAAGTGACTTAATAGATTAATCTCAAAACTTAAAGGATCGGGGTTAACATTATTGAAGGTTAAATTATTGACGATATAACTATTATAATCATTTAGATTCCCAAAAGGTTTGTTGCTAGTATCGGTAACAATGGCATTGCAAAATTGACCATATAAAAGTAGTCTGAATCCTGCATAAACAATTAGTGTTAATAAAATACCACCTATTATTATAGATGGGTTCTTTTTCTTATAATTTTTAGAATTTAAAAATGTGAATAGTGCTACTACCGCAGCAAAAAGTATGGCAGCATGGGAGATAAGCTCCTGTTCATAGAAATTTAATAAAACAGTCTTATAAGGTAAATTCTGATCATCAGATTTTATTGATCCAATAAATGTAACGGACATTAATATTAAAATAACTAAAGCAATAAAGGTAGTTCTTGAAACCATATTCTTCCATGTAGAGAATATTTAATATAATATTTAAGACTATAAAAATTAATTTTTTTCATTATTCTATTTCCCATCTTTTTTGTGTAATTAAATATTTTATTGCCATATCTCCCTCTTAGAAGGTATTTTAATAAAAAAATATGGATTAGTTAATCTCTAGCCTTCTTTGTTTGACAAGTGTTTGTATATCTTTAACCATTTGTTCTATGTTAGAAATCTCTTTTTCCAATATTTCAACCCTATTCCCTAAACTTATATTTTCGTTAGCTAGTGAATTAACTAATGTTTGTAGTTCCTTGTTTTTCTTGCTTATTTCCTCTCTCAGTTTGTTAACGTCTTCTCCAGAGCCAAAGATCGTTAAAACGTATTCTCCCTGCTGATAGAACTTGCCTAGATTTTCGGAAGTTTATTTCCTATATACCTCTGTTAAATACCCTTCATGCCCCATCAACGTTTCAACTATGTCAACGGGGATAACTGCACCTAGCCTAGTTCTAAAGAATTTTCTTAACGTGTGAATATGTAATGTTGTCCTATTGGTTTGAGGGTCTTTCTTCATGTACCCTGCTTTATTTAATGCATTATCCCATA
Organism: Nitrososphaeria archaeon; assembly: GCA_963752255.1. Lineage (GTDB taxonomy): Archaea > Thermoproteota > Nitrososphaeria > JACIWG01 > JACIWG01 > JBEKIG01. Next base: position 17,817 of record CAVVXT010000005.1, read on the forward strand.
TGAAGTAAGCGTTATTTTCTTCGAAGGGAAATATTCTTTCATCTTCTTTGTTTTTAGCGTATAAGTGGCTTTTCCCTATCGCAGATTTAAGATAATCTTCTCTTACCTTCATCCATTCGTTAAGAAATAATACAGCTTCTTTTGAAATAAAAGTTATTCTTGAGTTCCCAGATTTAGAATATTCTCCTTTGATCTTTATCCTATATGGTGATCCCTCGTCCAGGTCAGAAAGCTTAAGTTGAAGACATTCCCATATTCTCATACCTGAACTTGCTAATATGAAATGGCTGAATTAGGATGTTCGTATAGAATACTAGTTTAATTAGTATATATCTCATCATACTGCTAAATTCTTCTAATGCTTTTGGAAGTTTCCACGAACGCCCTGATGTTTTCTGATGGCGTTTTTGATGGTATGTCGCATCCCGTGCTTGATACAACATTCTTCTTATCTTTCACGGGACTAAGCATTTTCAGGACGTTTTTCCTTATTGTTACTGGGTCTTCCATCATCAGGTTAACTGGAGAATAATTTCCGAAGACTAAAATGTTCTCAGGTACTATAGAAACAGCATCTAGCATTGGTATGTTCTGGTCGATACTGATGCCTGCTGCCCCTGTTTCTGCCATATCCGTCAGGAGGTGTCTCGATCTGCCGCAGATGTGCAGGACCATCCCAGCATCTACAACTGTGGTCAATCTTTCCAAGTATGGCTTCGAAAATTCCCTGAACTGGCTTACTGATATCAGGCTTGAAGACGGTTCTGCGATGACTATAAAATCTGCACCTGAATCTTCAAGCTTTTTTGCATACTCTATGGAGGTTTCTACAACTGTATCTAGAAGCGGTGGTAGTACTTCGGGGTTTGTGAGAATAAACTTTAGGAGATTGGTGATTCCTATTACTTGGCCTGCGATAGTAAAAGGTCCTGTTACATAAAATCCAACTGGCAAGTTGCCTGATATTTTTTTAATGGTTTTTACGGTCTTTGCCATAATTAACATTCTACCATTTGATTTTCTCTTATGTACTTCCCCTATGTCAATCGTTTTGTTGATCTTGGGGGCGTCAATTTCTCTGTATCCAACTTCCACCCCTAAAGCTTCTGCTTCAACTGTTAGATCGAGTAAGGGCAGTAATGCATCCGTTCCATACTCTTCTGCTATGTATTCGACAACTTTTGCATGCTTTTCTGGCTCAAGGAGGCTGATTGATGAAGTTTGATTCAAGGGTATCAGTGCAGGATACCCTAATATGGGAACGACTGGCACACGGTCAAATTTCGTAAAATACGTTAATAACTTCATCTATATCATCTTAGAGTAACTTGTTATAAAGCCTTTTCGCTCTCAACGATTTTATTTTAATCAATCCGAATTTTATTTTAGCCAATTCGAAGCTCGGATTTTCACCCAAAGATATGATTCATAGTTTCTAAGATATGGTTTCTTCCAGGTATATTCTGTTCTTTCTCCTTTTTTAGTCCAAACCTTTAAAAGTTAAGGTATCCCAAATGGTTAGGAAATATCTTGGATAAAACTATCCAGAATGGGGATGTTAAGCGGTTCTTAGCTTCTTTTGATAGGGACCCTAAGAACCTTCTTGCGTTGAACGCGGTGACTGAGAACGGCATAGCTGCTGTGGCTTTGAGCCGGAAGGAAGTTGACCGAATTAACTACACGTTTAGTAATCTTATAGAGTCGCCGGAGGCTACTAATCAAGAGCTGTCAGGGCGATGTTGGTTATTTTCCGGGCTTAGTTCTCTTTGCCTGGAGGCTATGAAGAAGTTGAACGTTGGGACTTTTGAACTTTCGGAGGTCTACCAGATGTTCTGGGATAAACTGGAGAAGGCGAACTTCTTTCTTGAGAACATCATCGAGACCAGGGATGAGCCACTGGACAGCAGGTTGGTGCTGGGGCTTCTCTCTGACCCACTTTCCGATGGCGGGCAGTGGGACATGTTCGTGAATCTTGTCGAAAAATACGGCGTGGTTCCGAAGTCTTTTATGCCGGAGACAGACAGTAGCAGCAATTCTGATCCCATGAACACCCTGCTTGTTGCCAAGCTAAGGGAATATGCGAAAACGCTAAGAGACCTGAATTCACAGGGTTCTTCTGCACAGGAATTGCGCAAGTCAAAAGGAGAGATGCTCGAAGAGTTCTATAGGATGCTTGCCATTCACTTAGGGAAGCCTCCGACCAGCTTCTACTGGGAGTGGCGAGATAAGGACAACATGTTCCACAGGCATGGTGACATAACACCAAAAGAGTTCTACAAGGAATATATTGATGTCGACCTGGATGATCTAGTTTGCCTAATAAACGCCCCAACCAAGGACAAGCCCTATAATAAACTCTACACGGTGCAGTATCTCGGTAACGTCATTGGCGGACGTCCGGTTCGTTACTTGAACGTTGATATACAGACATTGAAGAAAGCTGCCGTAGATATGATAAAGGACAACCATGCGGTTTGGTTCGGCTGCGACGTAGGCCAGATGCTTGAAACAGAGATGGGCGCGATGGATTTGAACATATACGACTATAAACTCGTCTTCGGAATGGATTTCAAGCTTGATAAAGCTGGAAGATTGGACTACAGGAACAGCGAGATGACTCACGCCATGGTCCTAACAGGCGTGGACCTAGACGAAGTGGTAAACCGAAAAAATGGCGAGTTGAAAACAGCTGGGGGGCTAAGATTGGAGACAAAGGTTATATGTATATGATGGATGAATGGTTCGACGAATACCTGTACGAAATAACCGTTAGAAAAAAATACCTCTCTCCAGAGCTCCTAAAAGTTCTAGACACCGAACCTATTGTCCTCCCATCTTGGGATCCAATGGGAACATTAGCTAAGTAAAACTAGTAGTGCCATCAGATAGGAGACGGATCGTAGTTCCGAGCTGGTTAAGCTGAAATGAGCAAGGTTGAAGAACTACACGTTTCAAGTAGGGAGTACTGGCATGTGTGGTTGGACAGAAATCATTATGCCAAAAAAGAGGTATGGCTGATTTTCTACAAAAAGCATACCGGCAAACCCAATATATCATACGAGGCCTCAGTTGAGGAGGCATTGTGTTATGGTTGGGTGGACAGTATGATAAAGAAAATAGATGAAAAAAGGTACGCCCGCAAGTTTACACCTCGCAAGTCAAAAAGCAGATGGTCTGGGTCTAACATAAAACGTGCAGAAAAAATGATAAATGAAGGAAGAATGACAGAGTCAGGATTTGCTGTAATAGCAGAATCAAAGAAGAATGGTGAATGGTCCGCAGCTCCAACTCTACCAAGAGAGCTCAAACCACCACAATATATGAAGGAAGCTTTGACAGCGAACGAATTAGCCTTTAAGAACTTCAACAAGATGGCAAAATCCAATAAGCGACAATACATTGCATGGTTAATAAGCGCGAAAAGAGAAGAGACCAGACAGAAGCGACTTACTGAAATCATAGCGCGTTTGGAAAGGAACGAAAAACTTGGCCTGAAATAGGAGTCGCAGAATATTCAGAAAAAAGAAGATCAGACTTGAGACATTGAATATCTCATTAAAGACACTGACCCTCTGGTTCGCTTCATCATTCGGAGTTCGGATTTGTAAGCGGGGTTAAATAGTAAATTAGTTTAAGATTAAATTTAAGCTTAACAATTTCTCTGGCAGTCTTATCTTCCTTGTATTCATCCCTTACTGTTTCCTAGAGGAATATTGAATCTGATTTCTTATTCCTTAGTAAATTTCCTTTACATCACTGTAAACAGATATCGTATAGCCGTTAAGGGAAGATCAAATCGTTTAGTGGAGATAAATCTGCGAACTTCGAAACCTCAGCTGTGTTGCTCGAGGTCGTGCATCATCTGTTCGAATTGTTCCTTTGTTATCTCCCCACGCGCGTACCTCTCCTTGAGTATATAGATCGCTTCGTCCCCTCTCCAGAGCCTCCTCCTGGACGCCCATCCCCACGGCCAGAAAATCCATCTCATCACCGCGAATATGAGGAGTATCCAGAGCAAAATCCAGATCCAGCCAAAGTCGAATGGGAAGAATGGATAGTATCTGTAGTAATCGCCTGGCATCATGCGGGGGAAGAAGAACCAAAAAGTCGCCAATGAAATTCCGATTAGGACTAGAAACGCGATTATGGCCAAGCCCACGAAGTACCTCGGGCGCTTCCACCTATAGTCGTTCATGTTTCTTCGCCTCCTTCTCGAACAGTTTAAGGATTGTGATCTGCGGCTGTGCTTTAGGTTAACCTAAACATTTGTTCCGCCATTTGTAGAAATTCTGCCTTCAAGGGTTCAATTTAAGCCTTACCCTACTCTAAAAATTAGAATGACGCCAATTTCTACTATTCTAAAATTAGTACTATATCTGTGCTCTTCTATACCTAAAGGTGTAGAAAATATATGTCAGAATATAGGAAGCAGATTGTTGCTGGATCTTTGGTAGCTGTCATAGTAGCATTGGTTCTTGCTGGTGGAGCAAGTTACCTTTTCCCACTACAGCCCACACAAGGAGCGATCTCATCCACTCCCAAATCAACCGAATTTACGACCACAGCGATAGCCGCCTCCACAAGATCCATTGCAGGGGAGATTCCAACTACGACAACTGGAACTACTACTGTACCATTTGATACTACTACGTCAGTTACTGGGTCTTCCCCGACGACAATGATTACTACTACACCAATTGAGACAGACACTTCACCAAATGGGACTACCTCTTCACCTATTGGGACTACCATTTCACCAATTGGGACCACGATTACGTTAACTATGACTGAAACAGCGACGACAGCGACTATAACTCTTGGCCAGATCTTAACAACGACAACAAAAGTAACAGAACAAATTGGAATTACAGATGCATACGCCGTTAACGCAACTCAGATAACGGTAACTGCTATAAATTATGGATATGTAGACGAAACCTTAACAAGCATATTAGTGAACGGAAACCCCTTATCAAGCGTTAACGGAGGCGTATCAAACCCAAGCCTGCCAATTACTATAGCACCACGTGCCTCCCAAATTATCACCCTAAACTTCAGCTCACCACTACAATCAGGAACGTATTTCATAACGATCAATAATAAGGCAGGCTGATTTAGACTGATAAATAGAAATATCGTAATCATATTGTTCGTAGTGATTACGATAGTCTTAGGCGCATCCTTATCGTACTATGTCACAACCCTTGGGAAAAGTCAAACCGATACAGAAATAGAAGTTAAAGCTTCAACATACATCTACATCTCGACTGACTCGTATAATGGGCTCAGGTCACCGAACATGGAAAAAATAGATTCAAGGATGTTCAACAACGGCACAGTCCTCATATTCTACAAGAACCATGGAGGGAACGTCACCAGAATCTACACGTACAGTATCCCAAGAGCTAGGCTTGAGAATCTGACCAAGCTGGTCATATCCAACGGATTCTTCTCCTCCAAGGTTATGAGCACCTCGTGTACTGGAATCTATGATGTGGGTATCACGCAGATAAACGTCACCGTAGGCACCAATGAGAAGGCGATAACGTTGTCCGAGACGATAGAGCAGTGTCTGCCACAGAACATCAATCAGATAGTTAGAAATGTCTTCAACTTGGTATACGAAGCACAGATAAATGGCAGCGTCTACATAACGCCCGGAAAGGGCACTATCTTCGGTGAGATCAGGGACCAGGAGGGGAATCGATTAGCGAACGTCAAGGTGCAGATAATCAATGGAACATCACCCTATCAACAGACCCAGAGGCTCACGGATAGTATGGGGCAGTTCTTCTGGTATGACGTAGAACCGGGAAACTACACCGTAGCTGTATTTGATGACCAGAATAATATGGTCCAGACAGGAAACGTCAAAATAGTAGCATGGGAAACAGGTGTAATTACCTTCACTCTCGACGCCATCTCCTAATATAGTAGTGCTCGTAGTCTCTTAATGATAGATGATTAATTCTATTAATAGTGAAATTTAACGAATTGTTTAAATATTTTTGATTTCCAAGCCGACGTGCAACAAAGTTAACAGAACCCATTGGGCAAAAGTCTCATTAACGAATTTTTTCTTTAGTTATTTATGAAGAGGCTTACAAATGAAATTCAAAATGGATACTGTTTCACCTTAAGTCCATTCAACAACCCCAAGCTTGAGGTTGAGGATGGAGAAACAATAGTTGTCGATACCGAGGACGCCATCTGTGGCCTAATCAGAAAGATGGGAGACAAAAGAAACTACAAGAAGGCGCATTACACGAATCCTATGTCTGCCCCAATATACGTGAATTATGCTGTAGAATAGAAACTAAATAATTTTTAGTAGTTAGTTTCCTATTATGATTTGATCTTCTGCAGTTCATTTAGCCTTGATTTTATCGTTTGATAGAGAGATTCCCGTAGCGCCTCTGCCTTTAAGTTTGTTTCTTTAATCTGTTTGAGCCTTTTTGCAAGTTCAACATCGCCTAGAAACGTTATCCATGATTCTATGTGTCCTTGAGCAGTATGAAATTCGATCGATCTAATATCGATTGACCCAAGTTTATCGCAGAAATCACTTAAGCTGTCTGAGCTTACCCCCAAAGGCTGGTTCACGTCGGCGTAGAAAAAGAAAGCGTTCTCCATAGGCAGTTGGCTAAGTATCTTTTCTGCCTTCATCTTGTCGATAATAGGGAACCCCAACTTCTCCTTTCCCTTTGCGGTTATAGTGTAATTTCCTTCTATTGAAGAAACCAACTCTTCTTTTCTAAGGATTTTAAGATGTTTATCCAATGTGGGAGGCTGCAGACCTGTTTTTTCAGATATCTGTTTTGAATTTAGAGGTGATCTGCTCTTCCACACCGTTTCCAAAATTTTCTCTTTAACGTTGCTTAGATCCATCAATTTACCCAACTGCCTTAAAGATGTCAGTATATATATATTTTCTGTCAAAATATTTCATGAAATGCGTTTCATTCGCTCTCATATTAAGAAAAAAAATTACAAAAGATTTTATTACTAGACATATTATGAGAGACACAATGGGATATCTAAAACTAGAGGATTTACACGTCGCCCAAATCGGCACCGGGCGAGTTGGCCGCCCTACTGCCTACACTATTCTGTGTGCTGGGCTTGCAGGAACAATGACGGTGTGCGATACTAAACCCGGGTTAGCACCTGCTTTTGCGGAGGAACTTAGGCACGTAGCTGTCAGCTTGGGGCTTGACGTTAATATAAACTCCTGTGAGAAAGATGAAGATGTTCACGATGCGGATATCATACTGGTTTCAGCTGGTAAACCGAGGGTTCCAGGGGTGAATATGGATAGGCGGGATCTTGCTAAAGAAAATGCGAAAGTAGTGAAGCAAGTTTCTGAAGCTACAGCTCCAAGGAATAGGAAAGCGAAATATGTAATGGTCACGAACCCAGTCGACTCCATGGCTATGATCTGCAAGAAGTATTCTAAAGCTGATGTTGTAATAAGCACCGGAACATATCTAGAATCGCTGAGGTTTAGGTCTGAACTTGCAAAGTCGCTCGAGGTTCCAGCTTCAAAGGTTCGAGGATGGGTCGGAGGAGAACACGGAGATATGGCGGCAATTCTTTGGTCGACAGCGAAAGCCTTTGATTTCCCTGCTGAGGTATATGCCACATCCAAAGGTAGGACCGTCGATAAAAAAAATATAGAATCCAGGGTTAAGGAAGTATCAAGGTTCATAATAGACGAAATAGGTGGAACAGAATACGGGCCAGCAGCTTCGTTCAGGGACATAGTAAGAGCGATGATAAAAGATACACATGAAATCTTCCCGATCGCAACACCTTTTAGATTTGGAGAACTGCCTGAACCAGTTTTTGTCAGCATACCGACTTCTGTAGGATGGTCTATTGGAACCCCTCTCTACGAACCGTTATATTACGAAGAAAAGAAGAAGATAGCTGAAGCCGCTAGAGCGATTTATCTGACCTACAAAGAAGCTGTGTTATCTTTAGAAGATGAAGTTTCACCGAGTTAGAAGCAGGGTTCATGTTTAGAATATAGTCATATTATATTAAAGACTATGCAGGAGAACGTTTTTTCTGAAAAAACTTAAGAAGTCCTAAGGTTTATCGTTGAGTAAAAGTAGTGAGTTGGAAATTGACTGACATAGTTTTCGTATTTGAAGTTCACCAGCCCATTAGGCTGAAAAAGAATTTTTTCTGGGATCACAATATGTTCCGACGCCTGAGCAAGAAGGAACTTTATGATTTCTATTTTGACGTAGCTTTAAACAGAGAGATTTTCGAAAGGGCCTGTAGAAAGTGTTACTTTCCATCAAACAACATATTACTCCAGCTCATCGACGAATTTAAGGGAGAAAAGAAAAAGGTTAAAGTTTCATTCAGCATATCTGGGCTCTTTATTGAACAGTGCGAAATGTATGCACCGGACCTGCTGGATTCGTTTAGACAGTTAAGCGAAACAAAATGCGTCGAATTCCTAGACCAGACATATTACCACTCTTTATCCGGATTATACCCGATCAGAGACGAATTCGTTGAAGAGGTTAAAATTCACAGACAGGCAATGAAGGACCTTCTCAACTTTGAGCCTTTAACTTTCGAAAACACGGAACTCCTGTACAACAACGCGGTAGCAAAGGCTGTAGAAAAAATGGGCTACATAGGGATATTTACCGAAGGAGTTGAGAGAATTCTTAAGGGTAAGCTGCCCAACCACATGTACAGGGCAAAGGGTTGCGAGAAGATTAAGGTCCTCTTAAGAAACTACAAGCTTACGGATGACATAGGCTTCAGATTTTCTAACAGGAGTTGGAGCGAGTGGCCGCTTACAGCCGATAAGTACGCTTCTTGGCTCGCGGGGACTCCAGGTCAATACGTCAACATCTTCCCAGACTACGAGACATTTGGAGAACATCATTGGCCCGAAACCGGGATACATGAATTTTTAAAGTATCTGCCAAAGGAGATACTCAAATGGGAAAACCTTCAGATGGCAACACCCTCAGAGGTTGTCAGCAAGTACGATACGTCAGGGGAGATTGATGTGCCCGAGCTTGGTGAGACAGTCTCCTGGGCTGACCTTGAGAGGGACACAAGCGGCTGGCTTGGGAACACGATGCAATGGGCATACTATACTGCAACTAGAGAACTGGAGCCGGTCGCGAAGGAATCGAAGGATAAGGAGTTTCTAAGAATCTGGCGATACCTGCTCGCGAGCGATCATCTCTACTATATGTTCACGGCAGGTGGTGCGCCAGGGGAAGTGCATAATTACTTCGCCCCCTACAGCTCTCCCGTGGATGCTTTCATAGCCGCTCAAAGCGCTGCTTTAGACTTTGAATCCAGGTTAAAGCTATACGTTATCGCCGCAAACGAGCCTTTCCTCTTTTACACAAGTTCAAGGGAGGAGAGTTTCACAGGAATCAAGGCCTGGAGCCTTATGGGGTTGATCGATGCCCTTAGTAATGTTAGCATCAAGTCCATAGAGTTTCACAATAGTAGAGGCGATTTCGAAGAATGGGCTCATTTATCTCTACGAGATGAGGAGTTATCTGCTAAGTTCGAGAATGTTCAAGCTTCAAAGGTTCGGGGAGAAAGCCTTAGAATCGACCTGTGTGAAGCTACGAAAACACATCTTAAACAGATGAAAAAGATGATTGACACTGGAACCCGATACCTTTAACGTTGAAGGCTAGAGATTTCAAATAAAAAAGGGATAGTTTAGAACCAACGGTACTATCGCGTTGAGACTACAACGGTTCCGGCGTATCTGTCACTAAATTTTTGTTTATAATCGGTCTGAGTAGCAAGTCCTATTACTACGTCCAATAATAGTAGGATCCAGTAAATTTTGCTTATGTTTCTTATGAAAGCCTGACCTAATGTTGGCCTTTCTCCATTTAACCTTGTCACTTTCAAGCCCGTACTAGATTTTCCAAGTGTCGCACCCCATGTTACTTCTGAAAGGGGGGAATATAGAATCAACCCGATGCCCACAATCAGCGGAAGAGACAGGAAGTTAAACCAAGCTAAGGGGTTTGCAAAGAACTGACCTGCTGCGATCCCGGAAATAAGATAGGATATGAAAATGATTAATGATGCTACTACAATAACAATGGTTATTGCAACCACATCTATGACTAGGGCTACGAGTCGCCGTATCCAGTAGTTTTGTGCCTGCTGATTTTTAATTACCGCGTCAATACCGCTGATCGGCGCACTTGGTGGAGGAGTTGAAGGAGGTGGAGTCGGAATAGCTGTAACCTTCTCAGGTACGGGTGCTCCACAGTTTGGACAGAATGCTGCTTCGTCCGGAATCAGTTTACCACATTTGGTGCAATAAGGCATAATTTCTCGCGTCCCCTATTTAGCTATTACAACTTAAAGTTTATCTTTGAAGGCAGAGGTTTCACAATTCCATCAAAAACGGACCTTACAGGCAGCTACCAAAATATAGCAAACCTCTTAAGCGCTCTAAAAAAGAGAATATTGGCTGATAACAACATTGGAAGTAGCAGAGGGAATTCACAATATACCTGGGTTAAGGGGAGCGAACGTATACCTAGCCATAGATGGAGAGACATTGACCGTTGTCGACACGGGCATGCCAGGAAATGAAAGTAAAATCATTGATTATATTAAAAGAATTGGAATGGATCCTTCACAGGTAAAGAACATAGTGTTGACCCATTCTGATATCGATCATTCAGGTAGTACCGCAAAGTTGAAAGAAATAACTAATGCCAGGGTGATGATTCATGAAGCTGACGCGCCCAGACTTTCTGGGGAAAAGGAACTGAAGAAGGTAAAGGGAATCTTTGGCGTAGTCATGAAAGTTGCCGGCATCGTGATAAAGTTCACCCCTGTAAAACCAGACGTGACTCTTAAGAATTTAGATAAAGTAGGCAATATGACGGTATTACATACACCTGGTCACACTGAGGGCAGCATTTGTCTATACATAACAGGTAAAGCTCTTTTTGCAGGTGATTTGGTTAGAGTAAACAATAACAAGATGCTTGAACTTCCTCCAAAGTCCTTTAACTTGGATACGGATATGCTAAAAGTTTCCCTCAAGAAGGTGTCTGAACTTGAATACTCTGTCCTGCTGCCTGGTCATGGTCCCCCTTTAAGCCAGAAGGCGTCAGATGTTGTTAAAGAATTCGTAGCCAGAGAAATCAAATGACTATATCACAAAAGCGTAACTGTTACAACTACGACATGTTGGAAAGGAGTAGTCAAATTAGGAGACTTAATAGGGAGAAAGCGTTAGATTATATAGTGACGCTGCGGATTAGAGGATAGATTACCCTAAAGAGCGAATATGCTATAACAGATCCCAATAATATTTGAAGAATGTTCCATGGAAGTTCACTGAGTGCTCCGCCCAAGCCAAAGAAAATGTCTTCAAAGATGAAATATGATGAGATCATAAAGATTCCACCTACTGGGCCTGAAGTGTAAGCTAAAATCCTTGACCTGTTACGGAATTTCATAAATATGGTTCCTACAATTAAACCCTCAACGCCTTTTGCTAATAAAGTCACGGGAGCATAAAAAGCGTATCCCGAGAGGAGGTCTGCTAGAGAGGACCCTAAGCCTCCGGTTATGAGACCAACATATGGGCCGAACAGCATACCAAACAGAATAACTCCTGCATCGCCGAAGTTGAAATATCCCTGTGTCGCTGGAATGGGTATTTTGAATATGATCGTCATTACAGTAACTAAAGGGATCATAACACAAACGAGGGCTAGCTTTCTGACATCCATAGTTCCAATAAGTACCTACATGCGTATTTTAATCCTTTCTATCATTGATCATGGGATGTCTTATAATGAGACATTTTCTTTTAATCGTGTGCGCTATCTCGAATTTACTCTGTTTCTGCTTTCTTGGTTGTTTCCTTTGCCATATTTGCGAGGTCTTTGATTCCGTAGAGTCCATATACAGGCATACTGGTTGTTGAACCGCCTGTTGAACCGCCTGTTGAAGCAGCTGTTGAAGCAGCTGTTGAAGCAGCTGTTGAACCGGCTATTGGCATGTTAGCTGGCATCAGTATTATCGTATTCTTTCCCTGCAATCCAAGCTCGTAGATTATGTTCATCCACTTTAATTGGAAGGCTATATCGTTTCCCTTGTACAGGTTCGCGGCATCCACCATCTTCTGTGCCACTTCGTATTCCGCCATAGCCAATATCACTCTAGACCTCCTTTCCCTTTCAGCTTGAGCTTGTCTTGACATGGCATCCTGTAAAGCCTGCGGTAATCCGACATCTCTAATTTCGACTGCAGTAACTTTTATTCCCCAAGCCTCCGTCTTCGAGTCTATAATTCCTCTAGCAATAGCACCGACCTTTTCCCTTTCAGCTAGCAACTCATCGAATGAAGCCTGACCAATAACCTCTCTGAGTGTTGTCTGGGCGGCTAATTGCGTCGCATAATTAAAGTCCTCTGCACCCAAAACGACCTTTTGCAGGTCAACAGGTTGGAAGTACATAACGGAGTCAACAACTACTGGCACGTTGTCCTTTGTCAAAGTCTGTTCAGTCTTAAACGAAACAACCTGTAGCCGGGTTGATATGACAAATGGTACCCTTGATATAAACGGTGGAACATATATTACACCCGGACCTCTTAGACCTCTGTATCTACCCAGTGTAAGAAGAGGAGCTCTCTCCCATTCTTTGAGTATCTTGATTCCGCTGAGAAATATTCCTATAACTATCAGAATAATTAATACTATGATAGAAAGAGTAGCTATATCCATCAACTTTCGCCTTAAAAATGTATAATTAGAACCTCCTATTAATCTTTTCTCTTCCAATCCGGTGTTTACCGGATATCTGGTCGATCAAGTTTTCTCAACGATGAGCTTGAGTTTTTCTATCGACTTTATCCTTACGGATCCGCCCTTTACAACTTCTCCTGAAATTGACATCGCTTTCCAGATTACACCTTCCACTCTTACATCACCTTCAGGGTTTAGATCTGTTATCGCGACACCAATCTTTCCCACCACCGACTCTGGGCCTGTCAACTTAGCTCCGCGCCTTAAAGGTCCTATCACCCACCTGGAGTAGAGACCTGCGACTATGCCGATAACTATTACCACAAAGATTTCAAGGTCCGTTACTGAAGTAATAGGTGAGGGTGAATAGGGTATTCCATATGCCAGCAACACTATGCCTAAAGCGCCAAGTACTACGCCCCCCATAAGCGCGAAACCATGGCCAAGCTTCAATTCGAGGATAATTAGGACGGCGGCAACTGCTAAGACGAAAAAACCGAGTACTGAAGCATCTATTACCTCGGCTCCAATGAGGCCGGCTATAATCGCCGCACCGCCAACTATGGAGAGAAGTATGGTAGGATGGTAGACGTCTATAACAATAGCGACCGTTCCAAGCAGAATCAGTGTGCCGTCGAGTGTCGAGTTACTCAGGGCACTGATGAACTGTTGGTACAGATCCTGATTAAAGGTGACCTGTTGGATTCCTGAAAGCCCAAACATGCTGATCGCTTCGCTTAATGAGCCTGCAAATCCGTCACTCACATGATACCTGAACGCTTGGTCAGCTGAGAACGCCTGGTCATATTGTACCATGTTGTAAGCTGCGGTTGTGTTTCTTCCCCATTCCTGAGCCAGGCTGACCAAGAGTTGCAGCATTGCAGACTGGGTGTGATTCTGCTCCAGGGCGGTGCCTCCTACCACTTCGGGCGTGCTGGGGCCGATGACGGAACCTGGACCCATCAAAATCTTGTTTGTAGCCATCGCTATATAGCTACCAGCGGACGCTGCGAGGCCATTTGGTGCGACGTAGGTGTAGACCGGTATTCCAGATTGATTGGCCTCCGTTATATAAGAAATTATGTTGACCATGTCGCTGAGAAGCCCACCTGGAGTATTCATCACAAAAACTATTGCCGAGGCCTTCTGGCTTAAGGCGTAGTTAACAGCTCCCTGGACGAAAGCAGACGAGCCCGGGTCAACGGCAACATCAAAATTTATTATTACGATGGATCCTGGAGGGGAATCAGCTGAGACAGTAGGGAGGCCTGCGAAGCAGTTGACCAACAATAAAAGAAAAAGTAACAGGAACATCCAGTGTAAAGCATTAAACTTATTTAAGGCTCTATATCGTTTTTCCAAGGAAACGCACCTCCCTCGGATAAAAACGCTGTGCTCCAGCTTGATAAGGCTTTTGATATCTATCAGAGAAGTAAGTGCAACACTCTACAGTCAAATATTTGGTTTGCGGTGAGACTACATAGACCACGGTGCAAAAAGATTTTAAACATGAAAAATAATTTGATTTAGAACAAGATTGGAATACACTAATTTGGGTAAAAGTGGAATAAAAATTTCTAGGATAGGTTTAGGTGCTTGGCAAGCGAACATAAAGCAATGGGGTCAAGACTTCACTGAAGAAGACATTATGAAGGCTATGAAGAAATCGTATGAGCTTGGTATCAACCTGATCGATACTGCTGAGTCCTATGGTAATGGATATTCTGAGGAAATAGTTGGTAAAGTAGCAAAGGAAATAGGGCGTGACAATCTTGTCATCGCTACAAAGGTTCATGGAGAGCATTGTCGATACGATGATGTTTTGAGAGCCGCAGAAAAGAGTCTTAAAAGACTAGATATAAAAGAAATAGACCTGTATCAGGTTCATTGGCCTGACCCGTGGGAGCAAATCCCATTAAAAGAGACTATGGGTGCTTTAGAGAAACTTTTCAAGGAAGGAAAGATCAGAGCTGTAGGAGTAAGCAACTTTGCTGTAAGGGATTTAAAGGAAGCCCAAGGCTATCTTTCTACAACAGACATTGTTTCGAATCAGCTAAGATACAATATGATTCAAAGAGAAATAGAGCATGATGTTCTAAAATACTGTAAAAGGGAAAAAATAACAGTCATAGCATGGAGCCCTCTAGCGCAGGGTATCTTGACGGGAAAATATGATGTAAACAATAAACCTAAAGATTCTGCGAGATCGGACAATAGGCTGTTCTACGATCACAACCTCAAAGAAATATCGAAACTGCTTAGGGTTCTCAAAGAGATAGCGGATTCCAGGGGCAAAACAATGGGACAGGTGGCTTTAAACTGGCTTATGAAGGAAAAAAACGTTGTTCCTATTCCGGGTGCAAAGAATACAGATCAAGCCGTAGAAAACGCGAACGCTTGTGGCTGGAACCTGAGCAGTCAAGATCTCAGGAACATAGATTCTGTTCTTAAGACCATCTCTTTAAGCTACTTCAAGTATTACGATTAGAGCTTTAACAGATGACATGACCTGTTAGATACACTTTTCTATGCTAAAGTGGAAGAAGTAGAGTTTCTATCATCTGATCTAGGCTTTAAAACCTTAAATTTGATGACGTTACTCCCATATATTAGAGGACTTGTTTGATGGTGGGTCTACTTGATCCCCTTAAAGTAGGGGAATATATTCTCTCAAATCGTATTGTCATGCCCCCTATGCTTACCAATCTAGCTACTTCATACGGAAACGTGACCGACCGGCTGGTTGAGCACTACAGTAGACGCGCTGAAATGCTGGGTCTCTTGATAGTTGAAGCTTCATATGTGTCTAAGGGTGCCAATTTAGGTGAAAAACAGTTGGGAATATTTGATGAAAGTTTGGTCTCAGGTTTACGCAGACTTTCAGAAGCCATACACGGAAAGGGTACACCGGCTATTTTACAGATAATGCATTCCGGTGCAAAAGCTTACGTTGGTTCGGGAGGGCTTCAACCAGTTGCTCCTTCAGCTATCGAATGCGCACGACAACTCAAAGTTAGTGAAATTGAACCGTTGCTTGACAGTTTTGCGGAGGCCACAGAAAGAGCAGTTAAATCAGGGTTTGATGGTGTTGAAGTTCATGGTGCACACGGCTTCTTGGTGAACCAGTTCTTTTCACCTCTAAGTAACAGACGAAACGACAAATATGGGGGGTCCCTTGAGAATAGGATGAGGTTTCCTTTAGAAGTTGTTGAAAGAGTTAAGGAGAAGGTCGGTAAAAAACTGGTGCTCTATCGAATAGGTGCTGAAGACCTTAACCCGAACGGCGCAAAAATAGAGGATTCCGTCGAATTGGCTAAGAGATTAGAGGGATCGGGTGTTGACATAATTGACGTGTCAGGAGGCCTTTGCGGCAGCAGTCCTCCGGAATTACAAAATGTTCAAGGATACTTTATTCCACAAGCTCATAGGATCAAAAGTGCAGTTAAGGTTCCTGTCATCGGAGTTGGGAACATTAAGGACGCGAAATATGCCAATAAGCTAGTAGAAGAGGGGACAGTAGACCTTGTAGCAATAGGAAGGGGACTTATTAAAAACCCTCATTGGGCTGCTGAGGCGGTTAAGGCATTAAAAGATCAATAATAGTTTACAGTATTAGCTTTAGAGAAGCAAACGGTGGCCAAGACCTAAATAAAAGATGCTTTAAATTCATTCTGCTACATAAAGGGTAGCCCGATTTCCAGACATTTGTAGGTTCCTACTTCGTTTCCGTGCAGGGTTCTCCTTCTTTACCCCAATTAATCTTTTCAACATCGTATATTATTACTGTGACAGCATCCGGTTTTAAATCTAAGGTTTTACAGAGCGCCTTTGTCACTTCTTCTATTATCCTCTTTTTCTGGGCCGCGGTTCTTCCCGCCCACATACTAATTTGAACTAGTGGCATTTAAATCGCCTGCCATATGTTTCCATGAACTGATATTAATTCTTATACTCCAAAAATCAATGAATATTCGGTCGGATACTTTCTCCACATCTAGGCAGTTTGGGAGAACATGTCTAAAAATTCCATATACAATGGATACAGAACCTTTAATTTTTCCTTTTCTTGGGTTTCATATCATATTTGTTCATGGTCCTTTGGGCTATGCCATGGATCCGAGTAATACCTGTAGCACTACATGTTCCTGCTTTTTCAATGTCACTAATTCGCATTCATATAATAACTGTCCTCGTGATCGTAATGGCTGTTTTCTGGTTCCATTTTACTTAGTTAATATGATTCCATATATAACTACACTCATTATTGTAGTATTAGCTATCGGAAAAAAGAGATTTCCTAAAGAAAGTGGTAAAACATACAAAAGAGAATAACCAATTTAGTTGACCTTTAAAATTATCCCTTTTCCCACTAAACAGCAAAATTAATTATTATAGCATCTATATTCCGATTCGCCCAAGTTCTTTATTTTATCTCCAGCTATCTCTGCGATTATTTTGACTCGATCCTTATCTCAACCTTTTCATACCTTAACATCAAAGACTTTTTGATCTCTTCGGCTTCAGCCAGGTTCTCCTTTCCATAGACTTCAAAGATCCATTTTGATGTCGAACCCGAATAGAAGTCTTTCGTTGATATCTTACCTAAAAAGATGGGGGCTTGCTCCTTCTTCCCAAAAAATCCTTTTACAGGTGGCAATATCTTCAAAATACCTATAATATCACCCCGAGGTTCCTCTATTTTTTTACCAAAAGAATCTGTAATCTGATATCCCTTCTCCTTTAGAACTTTAGCTATCCCTACGACCAATGGTTCAGCATAGCCTACCACCAATACCTTCCTTTAATTATAAAGTCAAGAACATACTTATAAATCTACTCTTATTTCAAAGAGAACACTTAGAAAAACATCCGCTCTAATAAGAGCTTCCTAATATTAAAATTGCACTATGCCTTTTATTGTAGATTGGCTGCTTACATTATCTAGTTTCGGAATAATGAACTTTCCTTTGACGAATGATCCCTTTCTATTTTACTTGTGTGACACGATTCTTTTGCGGAGGTTTTTTTCCTGATTAAAGGTTAGTTACGTAAACGTTCATTTCTTCTTCTTTAAGAGTGGTTTGTAGTCCAGCCATCTTTATCTCTTCCATAGAGAGATTTATCCAAGTTGAAAAAATGCTTGGATTAGGTCTGTTAGGAACAAAATCGGGGTCTACTGAATACAATAGTCCGTAACCGCGAGCTTGAGCAACCTGCAGAAGCACATGTTTTGACGCCCAATAATCTAGAGCTATTGGGTCTTTGCTCGCCATGATGACATTTACTCTTGTGGCCGTATCATAGTATGTTTGAGGACCTTTCCCGGGTCTCGCATTTATCCATATGGCATCGAGTATATTTAGTGTCGGTATCCTCGTTTCAGCCATCAATGTCCCCATTCCACCTTTTCCGATAGATAGATGGGTACCACCTAAAGTAACGCCAGAGCCACCTGTAAGCCTATCTGATGGTACGCCCATGTAATGTTTTGTACAACCTGTAACGCCATAGGCGGAGTGAGTCTTTAAAACTGGGACGTTGATCACTTTAAGCTTCTCGCTACTGTAAGATTTTGTTTGATTATCCCATAACCCATTTTTAAAGCTGATGTATGTTCCGAACTTGGTCTTGAATTTCGGGTAGGAAACCTGTATTCCAGTTTTTTCGTTAACATTCTCCTGCACGACATAACCATCTTCCAAATCTCCTTGAGAATACTCCTCTACTTTATTAAGTGTAATATTATCCCAAAGATATGTCGAAATCTTATAAGAACCTGTTGAAGAATCAACGACCTTCTGCACCGACTGAGAGATATCTTCAGCATTATTCTTCTCATAGTCAAGATGCCCACCGTCGCTCAAAGAGCCGCGTCCGGGACCGCCTTGTCCATTATCTGCCACAACAATTTCTCCTACGAACCCGTCAGGATGACCCTTTATAGCTTCGATTATGGCCTTTATTAGGTCAGTGTTTGTTCCTCCCCTTTCATTCCATTGCGAATTTACTTTAATGAGGAGAACATCATCTTTAGCAATTAGTCCTTCCTGTCCCTGATTGCTTCCTTCTTTACCTGAATTATAGAACAAGAGATTATTGTGGCCCATAAGGTCTATGAGCGTTTCAAAGCCGTTATCCTGTCCCGTTGCGCCGTTTACTACGAAAATATCTGATGAAGGTTGGGTTTTTGCCAAACTACTCTCAAATGCAAGTTCCATATAGTCTCCTTGAGCCGTTGTCGTGGTTGAGATAGTTGAAGAAGATGAAGTGCTTGTAGTAGTTGAGGGAATAGTACTTGTAGTACTGATAGCGCTCGAGCTGTAAGAAGTTGAGCTAGATAGTGAAGTTGTGGTAACAGGTGTAGAAGTTGTAATAGTAGTTGGAGGAGATGTTGTGCTAGTGTGGCCTGGTAAGTAACCAAAATAAAAATACGCTCCCACAGCAGCAACGGCAGCAGCAGAAAGCCCTATCATACTCCTTCTTGAGACGGAATGCTTCTTTGCTTTATTAACCATTTTTAAATAACTCTCTTTTAAAGTTAGAGCCCGTATAAATATATTAGCTTTTTCATCGGAAAAATTGGTTTACCTTTAAAGCCAAGGTACAAAAGTAAAACCATCTTTCAGAAAGAAGGGTATTACAAAAATTTCCTTATCGCATCTGCTATAATAGGTGCAGCGCTGACTAAACCGACAGGGCTTGGAACCGTATCTGATCCTATAATGACTTCAGCACCTGCATCCAAGATCTTTGCGTAGGAATCTCCGATGAGCAAGGGATGAGCGCACATTACGATTACTCTGTTTGCTCCGTAGTTTTGAAGGACCTTAACCGTTTCAACCATCGTGCCTCCTGTGCTAATGATATCATCGATGACCACGACATTACGATCGTTGACGCTTCGGAGCCTCGTCTTTATCTCAACTTTATCAGGCCCCAGTCGAACCTTTTCAAGCGTATCGTATTCGCAGTTCAGAATTTCGGATGAAATCTTAGCCCATTGTTCTGCCTCCTCATCGGGCGCTATAACGATAGGTTTATCTAATGTGAAGTTCTGTTTAACATACTGAGTCAAAAGGGGAACCACTGACAAGTTGTGAGCTGGAATATTGAACACTTTGGAAATATCGTTAACTCTATGAAGATGTGTATCGATCGTGAAGAGCTCATCCGTCCCCACATTTTCTATCAACCTGGTCACCGTCTGGAAGCTTATAGCCTCCCCGGGGTTAAATCGCCTATCCTGTCTTGCGTATGCAAAATATGGTATAACACCAATGACTCTCTTAGCCCCAAGATCTTTCAGGGCTTTGACGAGTAGAAAATATTCGAATAAGTGTTCATCAGGTACATGATACATGGACTGTATAACTACTATGGTATCCCCTTTTACATCATCCATTATTCTAACATATTTTTCTCCATCTGGAAACTTTTTGGCCTGAAGCTTAGAAACCGCTATGCCAAGCTCTCGACCTACCTTCAGAGCAAGCACGTCTGAGGCTGAACCTCCTATTAACAGCATTAACCAATCGTAAGGTATTTACTTCTATTAAAATATTAATTTTAGGTCGTTTCAATTAACTCCTGCAGAGTAAAATTTATGGTTATGGGAACAAAAAAAATATGTATGTTAGCCATAATGATCCAAGAAGATATAAAAGAATAGGCATGTAAACACTTTAGATGAAAAAGTTAGAAGTTCGTATGGCTGCTGAAGAAAAAATCTATCTAATTAAAGGAGACATAACCGATCAAGACACCGATGCTATAGTTAACGCTGCAAATCCCAGTCTTATGGGGGGAGGAGGTGTCGATGGGGCCATACATCGGTCGGGAGGCCCGAAAATATTGGAGGAATGTAAACGAATAAGGGCTAAAGACTGGCCTAATGGTCTTCCAACGGGGAAGGCTGTAATCACTTCAGGAGGAAACTTGAAGGCTAAGTACGTAATTCACACCGTAGGCCCTATATGGTTTGGGGGGAATAGAGGTGAGCAAGAGCTCCTAGCAGACTCGTATAGAAACTCGCTTATGTTGGCTGTAAATAAGGGACTGAAAACGATATCTTTTCCCTCGATAAGTACAGGAGCGTACGGTTATCCCATTGAAAAAGCAAGTGAAGTTGCTCTAACTGTCGTAAAGGAGTTTCTTGACGAGCAAGAAGATCTTGGCAAAGTGGCCTTTGTTCTTTTTAGTCAGCATGATTTCCAAGCCTATAAAGAGACATCTAAAAGGATTCTAGAAAAAAATCCTTAACGCCGATCATTACCGATTCTCTAAAACAGTCTTGAAATAATATTTTGAACACTTTCTAAGGCTTTGTTGACTTGACTTTTACACATTTTTTAGAGAAACCAATATCAACCAAATAGAAGCCATGATTATTGTCGCCGTCTCTTGTATTGCTAGGCCGTGCCAGGGCCACTGTTCAAACCAAATAATCGCGCACGTGATTCCAAAGACTAGGGATAAGGCTCCTATCTTTGGAGTACCAAGAGGCCACGAGAGAAAGCTGTAGACAAGCATCGTAACAACCGCCGCTAGAAAGAAAATCACCGATACCGTTCCATGAATTCCTCCAGCATCCTCGTTGAACACTCCTATCAAGAAGAGACTGATAGAGGATACAGTAAAAAGCGGTGTCCATAACAAGAATTTCCAAGAACGTTTAACATATGACAGAAGTAGGTTAAACGAAATCGAGAGTAAGCCAGCCATCATAACTCCTAAGTCGAATATGTATGCGGCATAACCATTACGCGATATGCTGCCAAGGTCGCTCAAAGCGTTATCGTAAATGCTAAACCATGGTGAGAGAACAATGGAAGCTACAATAAATAAGTATGGAAAAGTGGCCCCTATGATTCCTATAGTCTTAATCAGTTTAATCATACAACATGTAAATGGAAAGACTGATAATTAACTATTATAGTGCCCCTCTTAGAAATTGATGATTTAGACTTATTTTAAATTCTTTATTATTCATATGGATTAGAAATGTTATTAGTACCCAAATTTGTAAGCCTATACCAAGAAGATAGTACGATGACAGTTTACGTAACTGTAGTTTATGTTTGCTCGGATTTTTGTCCTTTATTTCTGAACAAATAAATTGATAGAATGACTTCTACAATGATATTTCCAACTGCAAAAAGTGTAGCAGAAACTAAGTTTATGGAAACGATATATAGAATCAGAAGGCTTATCAAGATCCACACAAATACAAACTCTATTATAATTTGAGATGCCCCTGTTCTCTTTTGTACGCCTTCTCTACGCTTTTTCCTACTATCAAAAAAAAGATAGATGCTAATTAAGATTATGAATATGATACTAAAGGTAATGGTTATTACCCACCAAGTGAATAGATTAAATTCTATCATTTTCTATACACCATTAGAACTTGCATATCTTATAAAAGAACACCTTTCCAGCGTCCACTAACAAAAGATAGGTGAGAACCATGAGAATTAGGAGAACCCAATAATATGCTGGAAGTGCTACAAACCCAAGGAAACTTCCTAGGAATGTGAATGGAAGTATAGTTCCAAAAGCTACCAAGGATAGTGTAAATATCGTTAGCCATTTTCCAGGACGACTAGTTGACAAATGGTATACGTCTTGTTCTGATTACGAATATTACCAGGACTTCTGTCCAGAATGATTCTACGAACCATCCACTTTGGAATAGGGGTGCCTTGTCTACAGTTACAGCTCCAAATATGAAAAGCATAATGCCGAATGTTAGAAAATCGTAAAGTGAACTAAAGGGTCCAAAGAAGAGTGTGAACTTCCTTACGAAGCTGATATCCCATTTCTTAGGCCATTTGGTGTATTCTTCATCGACATTATCTGTTGGGAGAGTCATGTTCGACATGTCGTAAAGTAGGTTCATGAAGAGTATCTGCATAGGTAGCATCGGAAGGAACGGGAGAAACACTGCTGCTGCAGCTACACTAAACATGTTTCCAAAGTTTGAACTTGTCCCCATCAAAATGTATTTAGTAGTATTGCCAAAGATCTTGCGCCCCTCTTCTATTCCATTAGCAAGTGTGCCTAAATCCTTCTCAAGGAGCACTATGTCTGCTGCGTCCTTTGAGACGTCAACCGCAGTGTCTACAGAAATGCCCACATCTGCCTCATAGAGAGCTGGAGCGTCGTTAACTCCATCCCCCATAAAACCAACGACGTGACCGTTTTTCTTTAAGGCTTTAATAACATCGAGCTTCTGTTCAGGAGTGATCCTCGCAAATATCGTGGTCTCTTCTACTAACTCTTGAAATTCGACAGTACTCATCTGTGCTAGCTCTGAACCATTAACTACTTTATTGACAGAGATCTTAAGATCTTCACAGACCTTTCTTGCAACAAGTTCGTTGTCTCCAGTTAATATTTTGACCGTAACCCCCATCTCTTTTAATTTTTCAATAGATTGATGTGCACTCTCCTTAGGTGGGTCAGTAAATATCAGAAATCCCAAAAAAGTCAGATCATTTTCATCCTCAACTGAATACAGTTTTTTTTCTTCTATTTGGCGATAAGCGATAGCGAGAATACGATATCCCTGTTGTGAAAGATTGAGGAATTTTGCGTTAATAGAATCGATTGTATCACTTATAAATACGTTCTTTTCAATTATGTCAACGCTTTTGCATTTTGGAATGATCGATTCTGGGGCCCCTTTTGTTATGAGCATTAAGCCCCCTTCCTTTCTAACTATAACCGACATCATTCGTCTTTGATAATCGAAAGGAATTTCTTCCACTTTAGAGTATGTCTCCAAACCTTTCTGATTGTTGTTCTTTATCGCGTATTCCCAAATTGAAGCGTCGATAGGATTTCCAGTAACTTTCGCTCCAATGATAGCTGTGTTACAAAGTAAGGCGTATGTTAAAATTCTAGGATCCTTATCTTCTTCAAGACTATAATAGTCTTTTAGACCGATCTTCCCATCTGTAAGTGTGCCAGTCTTATCTGTATAAAGAATGTCCATGTTTCCAAAATCTTCAATGGACACTAAGCGTTTTACAATGACCTTTAACTTAGCCATATTTCTGGCTCCTTGTGAAAGGCTTATGGTTACTATGGCGGGCATAAGTTCAGGAACTAGCCCAACTGCAACCGCAAGAGAGAAGAGAAGCGCGTCTACCATCGGACGACCAACGATTATTAGAGCAGCGAAAATTCCGATGGCCAGGGCAAGGGTTAGAGTCATAAGCAGGGTTCCATATCTCTTAACTCCTCTCTGGAATTCAGTTTCCGGGTGAGATCTTGTTAAACTCTTAGATATGGACCCTAGTTCTGTGTTTTTTCCAGTTGAGAAGACAACTCCTAGTCCGCTACCGTGTTCAACTGTGGTGCCCATGAATAGGTAGTTTTTTAATTGCTGTGGTGTAGGATTTTTGATATCGATTGGATCCTTTGTTTTTTCGACTGGAAACGATTCTCCAGTAAAGGTTGCTTCGTTAACTTCGAGGCTATTGTATTCAACTATCCTCATGTCTGCTGGAACAATATCGCCCACATAGACTGTGACGATGTCCCCTGGAACCAAAAAACTTGAATCGATTTCAGAATTTTTTCCATCCCTCTTAACAACTGCTTTCAGAGATACACTTTTCCTGAGGTCGTCAACGATCTTTTCCGCTTTATTTTCATTGTAGAAACCTAAAATAACGCTTATAACAATCATTGAAAGTATAACTATAGACTGATCGAACTCACCAAAGAAGCCCGCTATAACGGCAGCCGCGATCAGAATTGTAAATATTGGATTCTTTAATTGCCTTAAGAACACTTGGATTCCACTAAAGGCTTGTCTTGGCAGTAGGTTTTGACCGTATGTTTTAAGCCGTTGCTGAGCTTCCCGTTGTGATAAACCTTCCAAATTTGTCTCAAGAGCCTTGTAAACGTCTATCGGAGGAGGTGACCAGTAATCAGTGCGTTTAAGAATAGTTTGGTCTTTCGACATTTTTATACCTCCAAAAAGCTGCTCTAAAGCCCTAAAAAATATGGAGATAAAGGTGTTTAGAAAACTTTAATTCGTGGAATTCAGCTTATTCAGGCTCTTCGTGTATATCTATCCTTGAGACGTTTGGATATTCGTTTCTAACAGCTTTCTCGATTTCATTAGATATCTCATGAGCTTTTTCCAAACTGATCTCTGGATCGAAATGGCAGTGTAGGACTAAATGTAAATTGCCACCTATTCTGCGGACTTCAATATCGTGCACTTTCTTGACTTCCGGAAAACGTTTTGCTACATGTTCAATATACAATTCCAGTTCCGCGTCGACCCCTATCATTTCCCTAGATATTCTATCCGATGCTGATTCGATGTGGACAGTAACATCTTCAAAACCTAGGTTTAATGCTCTTATCCTTCTCTCAACCTCTTCTGATATGTCGTGAGCTTGTTTGATGGTAATGTTAGCGCTCACTTCAAGGTGAAAGTCTACGAGCAATTTTCCATTTATCTTTTGAATATGAATATTATGCACTCCTCTCGAACCGGGAACTCCTTCTGCTGTTTCTTTTATGACCATCCATATATTTTCGTGACCAATTTTTAGCGGCTGTGTGTTGACCGTAACTCTTGAATTAGGAATAATATTTTTTACTTCTCTTTCAACATTTAATGCAATTCGATGAGCCTCGTCGAGCTCTAAATTGCTGTCAAGCCAAACATTTATCGAAATGTCATACCTTTTTCCTGTAATTCGAACTCTTGGTTGGTCACAGCCTCTAACCTCCTTTATTGACTCAACCCTTTTCTTAACTATTTTTGATATCTCTTCGCTAGAGCGTTCTATTAAAGGGAGTGGCAATATTTATTCTCCGTATAATATATATCTTATAGTGTATATTTAATGATATTATAAAAAAGGTCTGTTATCCTATTGAAAAATATCTTCAACATGTTACTTAATTTATTGGAGTGGTCTTATCTAAAGAAAGCAATCTAATGACACTCTTATATGATGTTACGTTAGTAACAGTTATGATAATAGTTGAAAAACTTATTTTATGGTTATAATCACAAATTTTAAACAGATAACCAAATTTTAGACTATCTTTGATCTAAGATTATGCTTATAAATTTCTGGACTATCTAGCCATGAAAATATAACATCAGCCTTGTATTCATCGTATACGTCGAATAAGCGTTTTTTTGTTTGGTCCAGTAGTTCTTGATTTTCTTGGCTTGGATTTTTTCGATAGATATTCAAAGCGACCCTGAATTCTCTCCTTGCTGCTTCAATCATTATTCTTTGCTTTTTCTAGCTTTGCAAGCCCGCTCAATGTTGGCGCATTATTAAACTGTGACCTTCCGTTCATATCCAATCAGGCCTTTTTTGCCACATAAATGATATGTAGTAGAATATAATATACTTTTCGCTAATATTCAATATTTCTTTAAGCTCCGTTAAAATTTAGCTTGCTATTAACCTGAAGATTCTTTATCGTGTACTTGATGTGACATCGTTTCCGCCTCTCATTTAGGCTGCCCCTTCTCTAGAAGCTCCCGAATACGTTTTAACTCAGCCAAAATTTGGAGATCAACATTTTCTGGAGCCAGTGAAGGTCTTCTCTGACGGTCTTCTCTGGGATATTCTCCTCGATGGCGGTCTTCCGTTCTTGGCGGTCTTCTCTTAGCCCAGCACTCTTGGCAGTAGACAGGGCGATCTCCTGTTGGCCGGAATGGAACTTCACATTCCTTACCACAGTCAGCGCAAACACTTTTATGCATCTCTCTGGAACTGCGATCAAAACCTTGCCTACCTCTAGGACTGCGCGCGCGGTTAGAACTTCGTCTATCTCTAAAACCCATTTCGTTCACTCCTTTTTTCTTAAGTATACCTACAAAATAGCTTGCTTTAAGTCTTTGTTGGAGGCGATGAATTGTTTTTCCTTGAGCATATGACTTGGGCTTATATTTGGAATATTCCTTTTGAAGGAGACATCAATTTTATCAAAATCAAGTTTTTCAAGGAAGGTTAATTGTTTCTTTGAATGTATCACGTATTTTTTCTACTGTCTTAATGAGGCTGTCTCCCCTTTTTCTGTCGAACAAGATAAAGAGTATATTCAGATAATTGCAGTCATCACTGTACTCTTGCCGGTCGTCCACTAAAACGAAATTGTTCTTATCTGATTCTTTGTCGATTATATACTTTAACTGGCGTCTTTTAGCCCCGAAGTTATCTCTTGGGAGAACTTCTCTTAAATAAGGTCTTAAATTATATTTATCTATGAAGATATTTAGAGCTTTCTCAGACTGCATTGAGGCTATGTAAACTGGGCCTTTAAAAGATTTGATCGCGGGTTTAACGTCATCGAATAATTGGGCTTTATGGATCACTTTTAATTCTTGTTCCTCTATTATTTTGCTGTACAGATCGAACATTACTGTTCCGTAACAGTCTTCCAAAAAGGTGATTATATCCTCAATATCATGTCCTGCGATCTCAGAAGTCCTTTTATATACAATCCTCCAGTCAATGTCTAAATCTGTTATTACGCCGTCCAGGTCCAATATTAAAATCGTCTTCTTCATTCGGAAGCTCTCCTAGTTCAAGTTTGTACAACCCCACTACCTTATGAAAGAGTCATAAATGTTTTGCTACAAAAAACAAAACGATTGCACCGAATTCTTCGAGTATGCATAGATGTGACTTGACAAATGCTCGTTTCAAGATAACAAAACAATGTCGTGTACACTGTTACAAGCCTGACATGAAAGAAAAAGTGAAGATGGATTGTGTCGGCTTTTCTTAATCATCTTCACTGCTATTGTCCTTTTACTAAACTCCTCAAGATATCTAGTCTTTTCTTAGCCTTTTTATTTGAGTTTAAAAGTATCTGGTTTGCTTCTCCTGATATATGCGCAATCTTCCCTGTAACATCAGCATATAATTGGGATATCTGTTCTTCTATAATTGTCGCCTTATCAATTGCTGTGATTTGTCTGTTTAAAATCGTGTCATCTATTCCTTTTAAACACTTTTCAATTTCCACTCCCGATATCGGTTCAAGTGTGAACTCCACTATTGTTTCCCGTTTTGTCGTCTCAATCTTTTTCGCAATGTCTTGATGCTCCTTTGAAAAAATTTGAAAATAGTTCGATAGCTCCCCATCCGCTCCTATTCTCGAGCTAGTGTAAAAATTCCCAGCCCTTACTTCAATATCTATGAGCCTACTCAATAAAGAGCTCATAGTGTACCTTTCTTCATCCATCCTACCATCTTTCGATGACTACCTTCTTATCAGTGAAGAAATCTACACAATCAATCTGTCCGTGTAATGTTCCAAAGAAGGAGTCTCTTCTTCCACCAAAGGGAAAGAACGCCATTGCCGCAGCTATACCTATGTTTATTCCGATGTTTCCTGCGTTTGCCTGTCTCCTGAACTCCCTTGCGTTCTTACCATTCTTCGTGAAGAGACATGCTGCGTTACCGTAGTTTGTCTTACGGTTTATCATGTCGAGCGCCTCACGTAGATTTTGGGCTCTGATTATTGATGCTACTGGACCAAATATTTCTTCTCTTGCAATCGTCATATCAGGTGTCACATCATCGAACACGCTGCCCCCTAGAAAGTATCCATTAGGGTAATCCGGAACTCTTGGATTTCTCCCATCAAGTGTCAGTTTAGCACCTTCGTCGACACCTTTTTGTATGTAACCCACTATTCGTTCCTTAGACTTTTTAGTGACTACAGGACCCATCTCGATGGATTCGTCAAGTCCGTATCCAAGCCTCATCTTCGCAATCGCCTGTACAAAACGATCCCGAAGTTTTTCGTGCATGCCTCCTATCAGAACTAGGTTCGATCCAGATCGACACCTTTGACCCGTATTGCCAAAGAATGATGGCATTAGAGCTTGGATTGTCCTATCTATATCAGTATCCTCATCGACCACAACATAGTTCTTCGCACCCGCTTGACATATGGCCCTTTTACCATATTCCCCTGCAAGCTTGTAGACCTGTTTTGCGACAGGTGTTGAGCCAACAAAGCAGACTCCTTTAGTATGCGGACTCGTTACGATGGCTTCGCTTACATCTTTCCCTCCATGAACGATGTTCACAACACCCTCAGGGAACCCTACTTCATCAAAGGCATTCAGAGCCCATTGCATAGGTAACGGAGTAATTTCACTTGGCTTTACAACCAATGTGCAACCAACTGTTAACGCTATAGGAATAAACCAGAAGGGAGCAAGAGAAGGAAAGTTGAATGGACCTAAGATGCCAAACACACCTAACGGTTCCTTAACAAGTGTCTCGTCAATTCCTGTGGCGACCTGATCCAGATGCTCACCCTTAGCAAGTGTATAAGAAATCGAACAAGCGGTTTCAATATTCTCCGTGAGCCTTCTGGTTTCTCCCCTTGCCTCATCGATTATCTTTCCATGATTCTGAGTTGTTATCCTTGCAATAT
Source organism: Nitrososphaeria archaeon (assembly GCA_963752255.1). Lineage (GTDB taxonomy): Archaea > Thermoproteota > Nitrososphaeria > JACIWG01 > JACIWG01 > JBEKIG01. The sequence goes on from CAVVXT010000005.1 coordinate 47,047, forward strand.
CTTCTATTCGCTCATCTATCCTCTGCTTTAGCTTATAGATGTAACCTACTCTTGTAGTAATGGGTAATTCTCTCCACTTTTCAAACGCGTCCTCTGCGATCTTGATTGCATCATCAACCTCTTCTTTTTTGGAGAAGGGTACTTCAGCAATCGCTGTGTCAAATGCTGGATTCATAACCTTTTGATACTGCGACGTTTTAGATTCTATATATTCACCGTTTACATAAAGAGGCAGTTTTCCATATTCATTTTTAATTTCCTGTAATATGGCCATTTTTTATCCTACTTTCAGCTCGACACTCTAAAGTTAAAAACATACCTATCCGGGAATAAAAAAAGGGTAATCTACAATATCAGATAGACTATAGTGTTTCGCCGACTATTTCTAAGAGATCTTTTTCATCGAGTTCCACAATGTTGTTCTCTAGATTTCTTTTAAACGAAAGCCCTTCTTGTACGATGGCATTTTTCTCTTCCTCCTTGATTCCGAGGTCACCCAGCTTCTTAGCGATGCCGATTTGATCCAACGTCCCACGTATTTTCTTGACGAAATATTCTGCATCCTTTTGTTGGAAGCCACTAAGAAGGGATAATTCTTCTAATCTTTTCCGGATATCTTCAATTTCATAAGATAAGATATTTGGAAGAAACATGATAGTCGCAACCCCATGAGGAATATGGTATTTTGAAGATAGGTAGTATCCTAGAGCGTGGGCCACCGTTGTTCCAGTAGTGTTTATTGCAGCACCTCCTAGACATGCAGCGTAAAGCATATGTTCCTTGGCATCTTCTTCACCACCGTAGGCTTTGACGATGTTTTCGAAGGCGACCTTTGAAGCTTCTGCAGAATAGAGGTCGGAGATGGGTGAATGTTTTTTGCCTAAAAAGGATTCGACCGCGTGACAAAGGGCATCCGATCCTGTTGAAGCAATCAAACTCGGAGGCAAAGGTTTTAATGTGTCCGCGTCCAATAGCGCAAACCTTGGGATAAGTGGATCACCAGTATTGTCTTCTTCTTTTTAGAACTGTCTTCTGTTATAATTGCATATTTTGTTACTTCACTGCCTGTACCGCACGTTGTAGGAACAGCTATTACTGGATACAGTTCTTTTTCAACAACGTTTGGATAATAGTAATCTCTTATATTTCCTCCAAGCTTCGCTGCAAGGGAAACAGCTTTAGCTGAATCGATGACGCTCCCACCTCCGAAAGCTAAGATTTGATCACATCCGCTATCCAGAAAGATATCTAATATCTTCTTCAGACCTTTTTCTGTTGGGCTTACTTCAACTTCATCGTACATGTATAACGGAATTTCTTTTTCACTTATCTTCTCTAATATATATTCCGTAAAGCCATATTTTGTGGCAAAATCACTCATAGTAATCAAGAAGACCTTTTTCCCATACTGAGAGACTACTTCACCTATTTTTGATAGACCTCCTCTTCCGAAGATGATCTTCGTTGGTAAATGATACTGAAAGCTTTCCAAGAATATCACACAGTCAAGTCTTTAAATTATTTAGTTAAAAATGTTATTAAGACCAACTAGAAGATCAGCTTCTGCTTGACATTAACATATGTTTAATTATATCTTAAATAATAGACCTGAATACTTATCCATTCTTATTTTTTCCCCTTCTGGTTGTACCATCCAAGTCATCCAGCAAAGTTCTATGGGCCTATATCCTGTCTTTGAGGCGATTTCCTCCATCTTTTTTACAAATTGGATATTGTCTTCAACAGGTTTTTCCCCGGCTTTTCGCAGGATACCGTTTATTACCCTCTTTACTATCTTGTCAGGCATGACGGTGTCAACTCCACCCATCATTCTCAGATATTGGAAGGTGACTATTCCAACGCCCTGTATTGCACCAATAGGATCTTTGTCCCATGTTTCTAGGCTAGCTTGTCCTGCCCATTTCCTAAGATTGGATCTATCTTCATCACCTAGAAGTGATAGATAGGATGAAATACCGTTTGCGATCGCCCAAGACCTCCTGTTACTCCATACAGTTCTTAATTCTTCTAAATCTGCTTTAACAAGATCCCTAAGGCTAATTATTCTCCCGTTCTCAACGAACCTGTTATCGAACTCTTTAACCTTAGGAACTACTGCAGTAAAATAATTCAAGCCTATTGACGTGAACGCTGCGTCGACGACCATCAGAATTACGTGACCACCCCATCTTTCAGTCCTAAGACATCTATCGCAATATCCTTCTATCCCAGAAACCTTATCCATGTGACTATCAATCAACTTTTTTAATAGGTCCATTTGGAGTACGCCGATTGTCTATTTACAAGATAAAATGCAACCTTGTATATATTATTGTTTCGTTCCTGTAGTCCGATTTTGCAAAAAACGCTTATCTACGTCTAAGGTTATTTATTGCAACGTGAATTTATAGGGAAAGATACTGGAAAGCTTCAAAGAGAGAACTAGAGAATCTTATGAGAAATTCTCGGAGGCGAAGAAGTATCTTCCGGGGGGAGATACACGCGACTCAATCTTCTACACTTCATGCCCTGTATTTATGTCAAGATAGATGTAATTACATTTTTTTAAATATCCTCTTTGACTTAATGTTTATCTAATTGGCCCTAAAATTTATCTTTATGCCCCATTCCATGGATGTTGAATTCATTTGCAAGGGTGGTTTTGGTAGTGAAGCAGACATAGATGTTGAACTGAGAAGGTTTTTTCCAGGTATAGGAGGCGGCATCCGCACTTATCAGGCTTTACTTGTGGCCTTCAGAAAGGAGTTTAGCAGAACATTTAATGTCGGCCATAGGCTGTTCCTTAGGCACACTATAATAAAGAAGCTTGAAGACTACTTTTTTAAAAAAGGTTTTTACCAGTACGCTCATATAACAAGACCATTAGGTTCAAGCCAAGAAGGGTACATTTATGAATGGGCCTTTGGGAGCGATGTTTTCCCATGGTACGTAGTCAACGAATCCTACGAAAATGTTTCCGTGGAATTGGAGGATTGGGGAAATTTCATTGTCGCCTTCAATGAGGCAGGTATCAATTTGCAGAAGGATTGCACGAATCCGGATGATGGACGTGTTTCCCAGAACATCATACACCAATTTCCCTACGGGGTGGATTCCCACAGATCCAAATTAAACCGTTTGTGGAAGAGAATAGATTTTGGCGATAAGAGCATTAACTTCGATTACAGCAGACTAGTTGAGTATTTAGAAAAAAATGAAGTTGACATGAAGGAGAATCTTAGAGTAGGAAGATACGATATGATCGTGCTATCGTGCAAGTACTTGATGAATGGCGAACATATGGACCCCGAAGATTTGGGCGAACTCAATATTTTAGTGAGAGATTATAGACTTTCCACATTAGCCCATCTGAACACGAGGGGAGTCGAAAGTTCACAGGATGTAAGGTTGCTCTAATTCTTTTTAAGGAAAAATAAGGAATAATCATAGTTCTCGGTTAAGCTGAATCGATTTCATTTAAAACTTGTTTTATCCTTTTCAATAGTTCTTTTTTAATTTGTTAACCCCATAAATCATTTCAATAGGAATTTGTTCAACCTTTAATATTGTTAAAACTATTAAGGTTTTCGCTTTAATAACTTCTAATATAATAATTCAGGTTCTATTTGACTCGAGAAACTGTAATATTGCTTCTTCTAATTCTTTAGGCTTCTCTAAAGCGTAGCCATGTCCACATTCTTTGATAATAGTCAACTTCGAACCCTTGATTTCTCCAGCAAGTGTCTTAGAGAATCTTGGAGGTGTCAAAATATCTTCATCCCCCACAATTATATGTGTTGGAATTTTGATCTGGTTCAGTCTTGACGATGTATTATGGTGTATGCATGCATCTGCTTGTCTTAAGAACGCGAAAGTTGGCTGAGGATGCGGGTTTTCGGCTATAAGTTTTAGAACTTCTTCCATTGCACCCTTTTTCTCATAGAATCTGAATGTTAAACACCATCTTAGTATGTGCCTCATGAATTGTGTTCTATTATTCTTGAGCTCTTTGCATTCTATAATAAATTTTAATCCTTCAATTATATCTTGCATTAGTGCATCTGTTTTTGGCCAAGTAGCTAGTAAAGTTATAGTTTTAAGAAGCTTAGGATAACCTATAGCTAATTCTTGTGTAATGGCACCACCCATGGAATGGCCTATAACATGTACGTGGTCTAAACCCAATTCTTCAATTAAGGCGGCTGTGTCATCAGCCATCATCTTAATACTGTATGGGAAATCAGGTTTATTAGACTGTCCAACACCCCTATTGTCAAATACTATACAGCGAAAATTTTTACTCAAATCTTTAGCAAAAGGCAGCCAACTTTGATAATCATCACCAAGTCCACTGACCCATATAACTGGCTCACCTGAACCCATAACTTCATAATACATTTGGATTCCATTTGCTATAATTTTTGGCAAGCTTTTTCACAACGCCTATCGTTAAGTAGAATTTATATTTTATAAATAGATATTTCCACACTTTAAAAGACTTATGTAACTATAAGATTTCTTGAAATGATCAATAACACCCAAAAGCAATTCGAATCAGACTTTGGAACAAATTTGAATCCTGAATTGGGAGCAAGTCCCTAATATATATGTAAAAAAATATGGAAACTACAAATAAAAGTTCTGAACAGATATGCTGTGTAATCATGAGTATTAGTTCTTATTTCAGTCGTAATAAAAGATTCCTAAACACTTAACTTACTTGGGTTTTACTTAGGAAGATTAAAATAAAAGGTGAGGAAATCGGTTAGTAAATGCCTAAGGTTACTCTTAAGAATGTATCAAAAAGATTTGGTAAAGTGCTAGCAGTCGATAAATTGAGCTTGGATGTTGAAGACGGTGAATTGTTTGCAATTGTCGGCCCCAACGGTTGTGGAAAGACCACAGTTCTTAGGATTATCGCAGGTCTAATTGAGCCTGATGAAGGTGATATCTATATAGATGATACTAGGGTAAATAACCTTTCCCCTGTTGAAAGGGGTGTTAGGATGGTCTTCCAAGATTATGCTCTATACCCCCACATGAAGGTGTATAATGAGGACAAAAATTCAAACCTATCATTTGCGTTAAGGATTAGGAAATATCTTCCTGAAAATATTAAGAAAAGTGTTGAACAAGTAAGTGCCAAAATAGGGATCAACAAGGAACTTTATTCTAGACGACCGAAGGAACTGTCTGCCGGTCAGCAACAAAGGTGGCCATCGGAAGAGCCATTACCTTACCGCCTAAAGTTTTTTTACTTGATGAACCACTAGCTCATTTAGACCCGCCAGCTCGACTTAAAATCAGAGACGAAATAAAATCCCTCCATAAGGAAATGAAGGTTACAACGATCTACGTTACAAATGATCTTCCTGAAGCTTTTGCAGTAGCAGAAAGGCTTGCCGTACTGAGGGAGGGAAAGGTCATTCAAGTGGGTAGACCCCGTGAAGTTTACGAGCATCCCGCTGACGATTTTGTTTCAGACTTCCTTAAAGCTTACGAAATATTTCGCAGAGTATAGTATACTTTAAGCCCACTGGAAAACAATACACATAAATAACGTAATGTGACATTTGATTACATGGATCAAAATTCAATTGAAGTCGTTATTGAACCATACCATAAGATAATTGTACACGAATTAGTAGAATATAGGCTCAGCGACTGGGTTAACATCATCATTACTGGAATAAAGTCACTTGGCGGAAGTATGCCAACCCTCTTCTGGTGTAACGGAGTTGTGTTCCAGTCAGCGCAGTTCAATACAAACAGCGAGACGGTGATAAAGCAGCAATTGAATGGCATCATTCATTATAGTTCGGTGACATTTGCGCTTAAAGAAAAGTTCCAGAACGAAATTAGGACGGATAAGGGAACGATACTTCTTGTAGATGTAAGTGCCAATATAAATTTGGTTAAACTCGCTGAAGTCTTGAAAGGTTATTCCAAGATTAAAGAGTAAAAAACTTGAGTTTGTATCTACCTTCTTATAGGTAACTTGATTGTGAATGTTGTTCCCCTGTTCTCTTGACTTTCTACCAATATTGTCCAATTTTGAGATTCGATAAGCCTTTTAGATACTTTTAATCCTAATCCTTGACCCTTGGATTTAGTTGTGAAAAGTGGTTCAAAAATCTTCATCTACTCTAATCATTTTAGTTCTTTTTGAACTTTTGTATGAAATTTTTTGAACCAGTTAAATCCGAACTTCTCCATTTGCATCAAATACTTATCGTTGCCCTTTGGCATAAGGTCTGCGCGATAATGGAGAGTAAAATAATACTGAGCTGCATTAATGTAACCCTGCTTTCCAATTAGATCAAGACACTTTTTAGCAAATTTATCATTTTGAACTTTCCGACAGACTTTTTCAACGGTCTTAAGGCGCTCATCAGTTGTCTTTACCTTAATGTTCTCATACTTGTGAGCGAAGGCCTCTATAAGCTCTTTATCAGTCAATTCGACGTACTCTTCAGAGTGAACGATAACGTCAACATCAAGCTTTTTTTGTGGCAAAAGCTTGCTGTGGGGGTATCCGAGACAGACCATAACAACGGGAAAGACCTTATCAGGTAACTTAATCATCTCTCTTATCTGGGAAAAACACTCTAATACAGAACCGATATAGACAGAACCTAGGCCCAATGAATCCGCAGCGGTACAGACGTTCTGAGCACATATTATAGTGTCTTGGAACGATACCCAGAAATGCCTAAAAGAGGACGCAGCAGTAAAGGGCGCAGCCTCAAGATCAGCCCATCTTTCAAGACGATGGAAATCAATACAAAAAATCAGCAAAACTGGTGCTTTGGCAATAAAAGCCTGTTCACATAACCTCGCCAATTCCTTCCTTTTTTCCCCCTCTATCTTTACAATAGAATAAGGTTGAAGATTGCCTGCAGAAGCAGAATGGGTTCCAGCTTTGAGAATAAGCCTCAAAATATCCTCAGGGACTTTTTTGTCTAAGAAGTCACGGACACTAGCCCTCTCGGAGAGAATCTTCATGGTCCTGTTTGGATAATCATCAGCAAACTCATCCTTATTCTGGGACAACTTTCCATCATAGCTTAAGAATGGTTTATCCGCCATTTTACCAAAATGAACGATATAATGACCGTATTTAAGGCTTGAAACCTTCAACCAATAGGGAAGACCTGCAAAACATAATTTCATTTGTTTGCCTTAATATCATTTAATAAGTGCTTCACAGCGAAGTTCATCTTTCTTTCAACGTGTATATTGATGTCCTCATGCGCCATACCCGGGTACATCGCCAGTTCATTTCCTTCTGAACCCAAATGGTGGAATGCTGCGAAAACCGTTGAAGGCGGACACACGATATCTATTAGACCTACAGACATTAGGACAGGTACCTTAACTTTTGGTGCGAAGTTCATGGCGTCAAAGTAAGAGAGTGTTTCCATAACTTTTTCTTCATCTTCTGGATGTGTCTTTAGGTAATTTAGAATTTCGATGTACGGACCTGTTTCAGCAACGTATACAGCTCGATCAAAATGGCAGAGGTATGGCACACTCGGTAACGCAAGTGAGACATTATCGTGTAACGCTGCCGTCACTACAGTCAGTCCTCCACCCTGACTCACCCCTGAGACAGCGATCCTCTTCGTGTCAACATCCTCCCTTTTAGTGACATAGTCGGAGGCTCTGTAGCAGTCCATGAAGACATACCTATAATAGTATTTGTTTTTGTCTTGGATTCCCTTTGTCATGTTACCGGTAATATTCCCTACGTCATACATTGCGTGGTCCGGGGCTTCACCACCCTGTCCCCTAACATCTACCGTCAAAAAAGAGAAACCAAGGGTAATCCACCCTAAATAATCAGAAACCGTTCCTTTGCTGCCACTGTATCCGTGAATAAAAACCATCGCAGGCTTGGGTTCATTATCGTCTGCGGACTTTATGAAGTAACCAGTAATTGGAGTCCTATCTATAAAACCATCAAATATCAACTTGAAGACCACCACTTTCTTTGAGAAGAAATCTACTTTCTTTATTTTAGCATTTAGGGGCTGATCTTTCGCCCTCCCTATATTATCCCTCCAGAACCTTTCAAAGTCCTTTGTTTTTGTTAGCTTTGGCTTGTAAACCTTAAGTTCATTTAACGGAAGATCAACTAATGGCATGAATTTTTCAGACGAGATTAAGTAGATAAGCTTTTTCATCTAACCATAACTCCATAAAAAAGATTGTTTATAACAAAAAATAAGTTAACATATGGAGGAAGTTATCTAAATGGAAATTTGACGAAATACTTTACGTTTTCCTTTTCATTCGTAATTAGTAGTTTATTTTCTAATGTAGATTTTTTAGTGTTATTATTGATTTTATACCGCTATTAAACCAGGTACGATTTGAGTCTTTCTTCATTTATGTTAAGGCCTAACCCAGCTCTGTTGTAGACGTCTACATACCCTTTGGAGAACTTCTCGATTTGTGTATCACAAATATCTTTCAGCTAGCGGGTTGGGGCTTTCCTTTATATCGTAAATCTCGTAGGTTGCGAATGTTTCTTTTGGCAACGATGCGGAGAGATGAATGCTTGCAGCCCTGCACCCTACACCGGACAAGCCGATATGAGGGGTGTACTGAACATTGAAGGTTCTGGCCAAGTTAGCTATCTTAACACATTCTGTAATTCCTCCCGCTCGGGCTATGTCTGGCTGTATTATGTCCAGGGCTTCGCCGACGATCAGATCCCTAAAGTCATATCTAAGATAATGAGACTCTCCTCCACAAATTGGAATATCAAGTTTTCTCTTCAGCTGTCTGTACCCTTCTATATCGTATGGCGGCATCGGTTCCTCGAACCATGAGATGTCAAGACTTTTAAGAATCTTGCCAAGCTTCAATGCCTTACTATAGTTATAGGCTGAATTTGCATCCACCATTATTTCGATATCGTTCCCAACCTCCTTTCTAATCGCTTTCAGGTTTTCTCTATCTCTTTCAACGCCCATACCAACTTTGACTTTTATCTGATCGTGCCCTTCATCCGCCCACTCTTTAGCCCTTTTAGCCATCGTTTCAGGCTTTCCGAAGACTATTGATGACGCATACGCCTTTAGCCTGTCTTGGAACTTTCCTCCTAAAAGGCTATAGACAGGCTGCTTGAGTATCTTCCCTTTTAGATCCCACAGCGCTATATCGATGCCTGACAGAGCTTCCACGAAATAGCCCTTAAGATGCCCCCTTGTTTTAAGGGTGGAGAACATTTCCTCCCATATGACCTCAATATCCATAGGGTCTTTACCAACGACGATTCCTTTGAGCAGTTTATCAATTATCTGTGCTGTGGCCTGGGGTACTTCTCTGACGAGACTTTCACCGAAACCTGTTTCCCCTTCGTCTGAACTTACCTTTACGAAGCATGATGCGTATCCTTTCCTAACCTTTTTCGCTAGGTCGTCTTCGTATGGCAGGTATCCGCTGATCGCTGTCTTTGCTTCAGCATACACCGGATATGATTGTACATCAACTATCTTCATATCTCGCTAACTCAGTCTGCTGTTAAACGACGAATTCTTTAATCTTTCTTAAGCGACTTATAAGCCGCCGAAATAAAGAGATTCTTGGTTGTTTATATTTTGTTTGCCGAACCTTCGATATGATACACATCACATATTATTTCCCTAATCTTCTCTGAAACCTGACTTCTAGCATTCTCAATATTGTCAGGATGAGTTTTTATAGCCCTCTCGTAGGCCTGCCTAATATCTGTGCCGATATTTATTTTGGTTATACCATTTTTTATAGCCTCAAGGACGTATTCGGTTTTTATTCCAGACCCCCCATGCAGCACTAGAGGGATCTTAGTCTTCTGGCTTAACTTTTTTAGGTGGTCGATGTTCAATCTTGCCTGAACTTTATCCTTGTCCTTTGCTGCCCCGCTTATGGCCCCATGAATGTTGCCGATTGCCACCGACAGCCAGTCTATCTTTGTTTCATTCACGAATTGAACTGCCTCGTCTATGCTAGTAAATCCTATTCCCTTTGCGTAAATTTCGTCGTAGGACATCGAAAGCTGTTTTTCATGCCCCATTACGGCACCAAGTTCAGCCTCAGCCGGCTTTTTCGCGTCATGTGCCATAACAGCTACCTGTCTGGCAACATCAAGATTCTCGTTAAATGACAGACGTGAACCGTCTATCATTACAGAATCGTACCCTGCATCTATTCCTTTCTGAATCAGACTCTTCCAGTCAACTGCTGCTCCATCTTCATCTATTACTGGGATGTGGTCTTGGTGCAATCTAGTAAATTTTGGATTTTTATAGACATCATATTCTTTCGCCACCGCTTCAAAGCTTTTAGCCTGAAATTTTTCAACTTCAAGTCTTGCTACTTCAACTAGACCGAAGGTCTGGTGCTTAACTAGGGTTTCAACTATTGGCTTAACCATTGGAAGATAGGCTACATTAAACGCCGGAACGAGTATTTTCTTGTAGTAGGCTCTTTTCATTATTTCGGAAACGTTAAGAGATTCCATAATATATTCATTATATATCCGCGCAGCTAGGATATTAGTTTAACTCAAAAATGATAACCAATCTCTTGAATCATACAGATATGATAGCTTATTTTTCCAATTCTTTTATTGCTCTTTCAATTCTCGTCAAAGCCTTTGTAAGGATTGATCTTGGGCACGCGATATTCATTCTTTGGAAACCTTCTCCTCCAGGGCCGAATATTTGCCCATCATCTAAACCAACCTTCGCATTCCTAATCATAAAATCATTCAGTGCTTTCGGATTCATCTTCAAATTTTTGCAATCGAGCCACATAAGATAAGTTCCTTCCAGTTTGACGGGCCTTATTTCTGGAACCCTTTCCTTAAGATATTCTGTTAGATAATCAACGTTCCCTTGTATGTATTCTAGCATTTGTTCAAGCCACTCTTCGCCATACATATATGCTGCTTCAGATGCAACCACTCCGAACACATTAGCAAATTCTAGGCCAACGTTCTCCACGGCGATTTTAAACTGTGAGAGAAGTTTTGGATTCGATGCTATTACAGTCGAATTAGCTAGCCCCGCCAGATTAAAAGTCTTGCTTGGAGCCTCAAAGGTTAGAGTGATATCAGCTATATCGCTAGAGGTACTCGCTGTTGGAATATGTTTGTAGCCCTTTAAAATAAGATCGGAGTGTATCTCATCAGAAAGAATTATAACGTCGTTCTCGAGACAAAGTTTACCAAGTTTAGATAGTTCTTCACGTGTCCACACTCTACCAACCGGATTATGGGGGCTACATAAAATAAGCATCTTCACCCTCTCATCGAACCTACCTTTAAGATCGCCAAAGTCCATCTCATATTTCCCATTTTCGTACTTAAGTTCATTTATGACAATTTGACGACCATTGTTCCTTATGGCCTTAAAGAATGGGTGGTACACCGGAGGTTGTATAATGATTTTATCACCTGGATGAGTAAATGCTCGGATAGCTAGGTTGACAGAAGGTACAACACCAGGTGAATACTCAATCCATTCAGGTTTAATTTTCCACTGATGCCTTTTCTCCATCCAGCCTACGATGCTTTTATAGAATGAGGGAGATCTTATCGTATAGCCGTAGATTCCGTGTTCGGCACGCTTCTTTAACGCGTCGATGACAGGCGCAGGTGAAAGAAAGTCCATGTCAGCGACCCACATCGGTATGATATCTTTTGTACCAAACCTCAACTCTAAGCAGTCCCATTTATAGGAATCCGTCCCCTCTCTCGTAATGTAACGGCTAAAGTCGTATTTCATATAGGGAATTGCCTTTTGCTTCCAATAATTAAAGTTTTTATTCTCATAGACGTTTTTCACAGCTTCGATTAAATAATTTAATATTATACCATTATTAAACGATTTAAAGCTGCAATAGATTAAAAAAAACGTACTTAAAGAAATCATTATAAATTATGGAGTATTATAATAATTGGTTAATATGACAGCTCTAAAAGTTGAGAAAAGGAAGCCTCTTCCACGCAGTTTTCTGAAAGCGGGTGTTAAAGCACCAGACTTCAGTCTAAAGAGCACTTCCGACAAAAACGTTAGCCTGAAAGATTACCGTGGCCACACGTTGATTCTGCTCTTCTATCCGGCCGATTTTAGCCCGGTATGCAGTGATGAACTGCCACTCTATAGCGAGCTCATACCCGAATTTCGTCGATTTAATGCGGAGGTGGCGGCGATATCTGTTGATAATACATGGAGCCATCTCGCCTTTGCACGAGATAGAAACCTATCCTTCCCTCTGCTTTCCGACTTTGAGCCAAAAGGTAAGGTATCCAGAGAATACGGTGTATACCAGAAAGAAAGTGGCCACAGCGGACGAGCAATATTTGTGATCGACAGCGAGGGGATCATAAGGTGGAGTTATGTAGTGCCAAATAACGTCAATCCGGGTGCTGACGGCGTGTTGAAGGCTCTAGAGGAAATGGAATAGGTTAGAAGGTAGGTTCTGACTTATGGAAGTAAAAATAACCAGGCTTACAATACCTGTCGGAGAACGTGACCATGTAAATGGACCACTGAACGCTCCTGTAACACTGGTGGAATATGGTGACTTCGAATGCCCGCACTGTGGGAGGGCTTACCCCATAGTTAAGCAGTTGCAGGAGCATCTGGACGGGAAACTGAGGTTCGTATTTCGTCACTCACCGATCTCAACCGTACATTCCCACGCTAAGAAAGCGGCTGAAGCAGCTGAAGCGGCCGGCTCTCAGGGAAAATTTTGGGAAATGCATGATCAGCTCTTTGAACACCAAGATGCGCTTGATGATGAAAACCTGAGACGATATGCTATAGCTGTAGGCCTTAACATCAAAAGATTCGATCAGGAGATGTATTATCATCTTTACGAGCCAAAAGTGCATGAAGATTTCATCAATGGCGTGAAGAGTGGTGTGAACGGCACTCCTACGTTCTTCATAAACGGGCTAAGGTATAATGGCCCTCCATCCTTTGAAGCTCTTCTGGAAGCAATAATGAAAGAAATTAACACAGAAGAGAAAAAATAATGCTTAGATGTTCTAATCGACTTTTTCGACCGTTATCGCTTGTACCGGACAGACGTCAGCTCCTTCCTTGGTGCACTGGTAGAGTTCGTCGGGTATGATTCCTGTCGATAGATCGTCGGTTGTTTCCTTAGAGTACTGTTCTATAACCCTATTTTTACCGTTATCGTCCGCTAGGTAGAAGAGTTGGGGACACGCTGTTGTAGCTGCCCCACAGGCGATACATAGATTTCTATCTATAGTTATCTTATATGGCATAAATAAAAAGAAAGCATCCTCGTTAATATATTTTATCTTGTTAATCGGCTCACTATGCGACTTGTTTTCTAACATAACCCTTCTCGGCGACATCTGTAAACTGGTTAGGATGTAGGTTACGAAGAATGCTGCTGTTTTTACCATACACCTGAGTGATAAAATCGAGCAGGATATTCCATTCAGCTATTTCATCATAGAGACCTGAACTTATTCAATAGATTGGGATAGGTTTCTAAGGAAAGGTGAACATCTTTAAGCCTAACAGATGCTAAGGCAAAAAAAGACCTAAGTTTGCATTAGGTAAAGCCCTTCTGACTTGTAATCCTCTGAATTCCTTTATAGATACACTGTACATAATTTTGAACAAATAGGAGGATACTAAAAGAAATGTCCGAAAAGTAAAGGTAGTTGAGGTTGCATTATTGTTAGTGGCTCTGTTACCATGCCAACTGATGGTGAACCAATCGTATTGGTTTAGTTGATGAAAACATATATAACAGAAACTTAGAAGACGATTACATTGAAGCAACGTAGAATACTGGCTATGTTAAGCATTTTTGGACCAGCCATTTTGGTTTCAGTTGAACTGTTCAATCCAGCTAGTATTGTTGCCGCTACAGCTGCTGGCGCTTCAGTTGGTCTCGTAGTGTTATGGGCTGCCTTCTATTCAGGCATTATGCTCATAGTAATACAGGAAATAAGTGCGAGACTAGGAGTTGTCACGGGAAAGACTTTAGCAGAGAATATTCGCGAGAGATATGGTGCTAACTTCTCCCACATACTTTTTATTCCCTCTATATTTTTAGACATGTCAACTTTGACTGCCGAGGTTATGGGTTTAAGTTTGGCAATTTCTTTTTTCTTTAAAGCACCATATTCGATAGCGATGATCGTTTCTGTTCTATTAACCACAATATTATTTAATATAGGCTCCTACAGCAAGTTAGAAAAAATAATAATGTTCCTTGTAACAACCATTTTCCTTATCTACTTCTATTTTCTTTTGTACGTTAACCTACCTTTATCGAACATTGTCATCGATTCTATAATACCTTCTTTCAAAAGTAACTCATTCTATTATGCCGAAGCCATAATTGGTGCGTCAATCATGCCAACCTACGTTATATTACACAGTGGGTTGGTTTATGAAAAAGGATGGGTTCATCACCACCAGCTCCCATTGGAGAGCTTGGAGGAGGATAGAAAAAATATTAGAAGCGAAAGAGTGGATTCCGTTTTTGGTTTACTGATGGGTACAGTTTTGAATATTGTGATAATAGCGTGCGCAACAGCGTTTTTAAGCGGAAGTGGAGTAAACAATTTTTCAGATTTAGCTCAACCATTTGGCGACAAACTTGGAAGCTTTGGCCTAACTCTATTTACCATAGCATTTGCTTCTGCAGGTGTCTCAGCAATTATAACAGTTGGTTTAGCTAGTGTCTACAATACTTTCGGATTTTTGGGCTTTCAAGAACGTATGACCAAAAAGAAGTTTAAAATGACATACGTAATTTGGGTTATAATTGCAGGTATCGCATCCCTTCTACCCAACAAAATAGAGTTCATCGTGTTAACCCAATATCTTAACGGCGCCATGCTGCCATTTGTGCTGATACCTCTGGTACTTATCACTAGGAATGAGAAGGTCATGGGTAAGAACAAAATTGGCGTATTGATAAGTGCTTTTGCTTTGGCTACGGTCTCGATCACAACCCTTCTTTTTTTGATGACAATCATCTAGGACAATTATATTTGTATATGAATCTGAATAGATGCCCTCCAACTTATACGCTGACCCATAAATCAGTTTTACCGTATTGACAATAATCTTTGCAGGGACTTACAAAGAAGAAAGATCATAGTCCTCAACATCAGTCTTATAGGATTGTTTGAAAAAGAAATTTAAACTTGGCTCTTAGATATCCTAACATATAAGATTAAACTAAATATAGCGGTGAGAAGTTGGGAGACAAACATTTCACTTACGTTACGAACAACCTTGAAGAAGTTTGTTTCAAACTTCGATTTTTGTTAGAAAATGCTGTGAGGAAGGATTTGGCCGAAGGAATTCTTCTATCCGGAGGGTTGGACACGAGTATTCTTGCAGTCATAGCATCAAAGTTCATTCCTTTGAAAGCTGTTACCGTTGCTTTTCAAAATGCACCAGCACCAGATGTTAAATACGCAACCTTAATAGCTAATAAATTAGGACTTAAACATAACATTCATACCTTTAGCGTAGAAGAATTATATGATACCATTCCAATTGTTGTAAAGTCGTTAAGGTCTTTCGATCCGATGGAAATACGCAACAGCATAACAATCTATGTCGGCTTGAGGGTGGCAAAAGAGTATGGAGTATCCACGGTTATGACAGGAGATGGATGTGATGAGCTCTTAGCTGGATACAGCTTTCTTTTCAGTCTGGAGAAAGAGCAACTTGATTTAGAATTGGAAAAATTGTGGAGTGTGATGGCTTTTTCATCCATCCCGCTTGCAAAAGTTCTTGGGATGGAGGCGAAGCTTCCCTATCTCGATCCCGACTTCAAAAATTTTGCCATAAAAATAGATTCACGATATAAGATTGGAGTAAAGAATGGGCAGGTTTATGGCAAGTGGATTTTGCGTAAAGCATTCGAAGGGTCCTTGCCAAAAAAAATCGCGTGGAGAATCAAAACTCCAATAGAGTACGGTTCTGGAACAACCATGCTTACAAACTTCTTCAATCAGAAAATTACTGATTTAGAGTTTGAGAGTAAGAGAAAGAAGTATCTTACCGAGGATAGGGTAACGATCCGTGATAAGGAGCAACTTTTCTACTATGAGGCCTATAAGTTAGTAGTAGGTATACCGCACACAACCAGTATAGAAGGAAAGATATGCCCCCAATGCCACTCTAATATTCCTGAAAAAGCCACCTACTGCCGGACATGTGGAGCATACCCCATATAGCGAAAGTTGTTCGACCTTCTCCCGCCCAATATAATCTTACAACTCTTTATGATTATATTAGTATCTAAAAAATGCTTTAAGCGAAAGAATTCTTCCGTTCTTATAGTGTCAATAACGCCTTTGGCATTAGGCCATCACTTTTCAGACGGACTATATGATACTATATCTAATCGTTTTGTTAACTATATCTTTTTATTATATACTTATTTATGCTCTAAAACACATGAAACGATTTTTAAAGCCTTCTAAAATACTCTATAGGATATTTACTTATCACGGTTAAAACAGCATTCTATCAAGGCACCTTATTCGATTAAAAAAGGGTGGTTTTCTAATTGGAATTTCTTTAATTCATATAGGAAAATAGCAGACATGAAGGAAGTTATTAGAAGGGTTTCTATTAGACTAGGATCCATTAAATTAATTTTATTGACTATTAAGTTATTTAGAAATAGACTATAAGATAGAGAAACTAATGTGGAAGTTCCGCCATACTAATCAATTATTATTACAAATCTATATCATAAAAACCTATCCAAACGTCCATTTTCTTATCATTTCAAGCCAAAAACAGGGCATTTCCTAGACCATTTCAGACAGTAGAACTTCGTAGGTTGCCGAGAGTTTCCAGGTGTTATATCTACTAAATTAGTGTCTAAATTGAGTGTAAACCCGCTATTAGCTGCAATAACTAAAGCAACTTCTGCTATCCTAAGCTCGCTTAGTATTTCAAAAAAGAAGAAATCATAAAATATCAAATGAAGTATCTTTTAGTGATTTGGTTAAAGAAAATAGGCGTAGATGTATAATTACGTAAACGTATAATTGCATTTATATTTATGTTTAAGTTTACATTAAGTATGAACATAGAGAAACTTACGTGTTTTATTCCTGTTGGCGGTCAGGCTAAAAGATTAATGCCTCTGACACATGACGTATCGAAGCCTTGTGTCAGGTTCTTGAATAGGCCGTTAATTGAATTCTCGATAGCAACGTTAGCTGAGCAGGGTGTGAAGGGCTTTATTTTCGGGGAGTATGGTTATACCAACTATTCGAACCTTTTCGATCAATATGGGGAAGGAGTAGGGTTCTCAGCAAAGTATAAGATTGAGCCGAGGATACACATCAGACACCAACCAAACCTAGACGACTTGGGAAGCGCCGATTCTTTTAGGCTGAACATGGGATATTATAATATTCGCAATCCAGTTATTGTTGTACAGGGGGATAATCTTTTCAACATCAATCTAAATGACTTGATTAAAAATCATGAAGAAAGGAAGGCATTAATGACCATTGCCTTAACAAAGGTGGGAAAAACTGAAGAATATGGTATAGCTGATGTAGACAAAGATCTGAAGATTAAGAGTTTTATCGAAAAACCTCAAGCAGGAAGAGCACCAGGCAACCTTGCAAACGCAGGCATCTACCTACTTTCACCAGAGATCAGAAAGATAGTTGAAGGTGAAGAAGTAAAAAAGATTAGGGATGAGAGAGGAAGGCTCGATTTCGGTTTTGATTTGATTCCTTACATGATTGATAAAGGTTTTCCAGTCTACGGATATGAACTGAAAGTATGGTACGATGTGGGGAGCCCAGAAAAATATCTAGAAGCTATGCATGACATCCTCTATGGAAAGCTGAACATTAGAGTCTCAGAAGAAAAGATACTACCTAAAAGAAACGTCTGGGTACAGGGATACAGCGAAGAATCCGTTGGAAGACGAAACGAAATAATTAGAAAATATAATGAAAACAAATTGTCAATAGAAGGCGCTGCCCTAATAGGCAGACACACTGAAATAGGTAATTATTCTAGAATTTCTGATTCAAATATTGACAATTTCTGTACACTCGGTGAACATGTGGATGTAGAGAGATCGGCGATCTTGGACGCTGTGAGGATTGGAGATTATGCACGTGTATCAGACAGCATTGTAGGCAGGAAGGTAATTATAGAATCAACCAGTGAAAACCCAACATATATAGAATCAAATTCAGTGATAGGCAACACTGTCCGAATTAGGAAGGGCTGTAAACTTATAGGAACCAAAGTGAACCCTGGTTTAATAATTCCACCCAAGATGACATACGTCAATAATTTCCTGCAGGACTACCAAGACGTCGCTAAATTAGCGTCTTAAACTGGAGGTTTACTGTGAATAACCGAGGAATATATCCCATTTATCGGACCTGAATGACGGTTATTTGTTAGTCGGTCTGTGACAGCTTCTATTCTATACGGTCGGACTGGAACCTTTTTGGTTAGGTATTATTGGAATTGTTCTATCTGCTAACCGTCATATCTAGTAAAATTAAGAGGACTCCGTCAAAACCCTTTTATGTAGCGAATTGAAGAATTTAAATCTAAAATAAGATATAATTGGGGCTTTTAAAATTTTGTGCTATAAGACTACTTCAGTAGTTTTATCGACATAAAAGTCGTCCAAGCTGAAATTATTAACGCTTCAATTAGTTCAGGAACGGCAAAGCCAACCCTTGCAGATAGGACGAAAAAAACTATTGGCAGTACGAAGATGGCCATGATCGCCGCTATTCCGGCGACAATGCTTACTTTTCTAGTCAAACCTGGTCTTATGCCATAACCTATCAAAATGAAACCTATAGGAGCTAAGATAAAGTAACCTATAGCAACAGTCGCATGTAGAGCAAGATATTTTTCTGTTAATATGCTAACTAAGCTAGACATATGCTACTTAGCATTATTGAGACGACTCCTATTTTGATCTGTCTACCCTTATCTAGGTATTGACCGATCCCTAGTGCAAACAGGAAATCTAGTGTGCCCCCAATCAAAACGGCGCTATTAAAGATAGTTGATTCTTTGCTAATCCCCAAATCGCTCAAAGCATTCGTATCCCATCTAAACCAGCCTGATATGAAAGTGGCGGTTAAAATCATAATTAAAGGCAGAACAGAGCCTATAATTCCGAATAACCCTGCAAACTTCAGACTTATAGACATGTTTCCTTTTGGTTTTGCGCTCACTTTGGCTCCTCGATAAACTGTTTTCCTAATAGCAATATAATCTTTAGCTAGTCTCACTACTGATTCTCTTATAGTAGTTTGAAATTAACCCTACGTACCGATACGTAGACTTAAGGTCCTAGCAAATTCTTCTGCTTTCTTTAAGTCACTTTCATTTGGTCTTCCTCTACTTATTCCACCAATGAATTTTAGAAAGCCGTTCGTGTCGAACCCTCTACAACAGAATTCGCCTATAATGTTAAAACCTTTATCCTCTAAGCTCTTTCTAAGAGCTTTATGCCCGCTAGGGCAAGATAAAGCTTCCTCTTGTAGAAAAAATGAATACGTTTTTCCCTACAGGCTGCATCTTCTCAATGAGCTCAAACAATGTTATGTCATGTTTACCGTAATAGATCCCAGAACCAAAGCCTATGAAATCATATTCCAAAAGAGAATTTACATCTACTCCGTCTGGTTTCTAGTTCTCCGCCCATAATCCTTGCTATAACGTCAGCAACACTTCTTTGTGTTACCATGGTGGTATGAACTGCAGATCACTAGAGTCTTCAAAATCACTTTCTACTTACGATATCTTACTGTAGTCATAGTTAAATATAAATTATAAAGTTGTAAGCGAAAATCAACGTTGTTGTTTGTTTACGACTAAGAGATCACCCAAATTTTCCCCTATCTTCTGGAATTTCTCCTCTTCTCCTTCTCTTAGATGGGCCGATGATCTTCTTGCTTCCTTATCACTTTCTTCCCTTTTTGAGGAAGTATAGATAATTCCTGACGAATAAGGCATAATTATGTTCAACCCTAATTTCCTCAGTTCCTTTTCGATGTATTTCGCAGCGCTTCCAGCAAAGAAACTGTCTTTTCTAGTATCGAATGCAAAGCCATATTTGTACCTGAGGTTAAGGCTCTCCAAAGTCTTAAGGAACTCCTTCGTTAGCTCAGAAGAGGTTTGGTAATGTGTTGGTGCACCTAGCGCAATCAGATCATATGATGCTAGGTCCTGATTCCTAACTTCCCTTATACTGTAGCATATAGTTTCTATCTCATGCTTCCTTATCCCCGCTGCTAACGACTCCGCTATCTTCCGAGTGTTGCCGTATAGTGATTCATAGATTATGATTACTTTTACTCTAGGAATCTTCTTTTCTTGAGCCAACTTTCATCATAGGAAAACATACAATTTAGTATTTAATAATTCACTTTGTATACTCCAATCTGCGACCTACTATTTTCTTTGCTATTCCAAATCCGATCCAAGTCTCTCTATTCTAAAAGGGTTATCTAAAATAAAAAAAAGCCCTCCACAAAAGCAGCATTATAAAACGATAAAAGGTAGGAATAAGCATATTTTACATTTTTTATTACTTAGGTTTTACAGATTACAATACGATTTTATACGTTAGTCTATTCTAATCTTTTTATTATATGCCAGCCAAATTTGGTTTTGACAGGTTGCGAAATCTGCCCCTTATTTAAAGAGAATGCGGCTACCTCAAACTCTCTAACCATCTGTCCTCTACCAAAGGTTCCTAAATCGCCTCCTCTCTTCTTCGATGGGCACATTGACTTCTCTGTTGCAAGCTTTGAAAAGCTCGCACCCTTACTTAACTGCTCAGATACTCCCTTCGCTTCCTGTTCCGTCCTCACCAAAATGTGTGCGCAGTGCACTCTATCGGCCATATCTTGATAGTTAGATGTTTATCTTATAAATCTTAATTTTGTGGCAGATCTATTTTGGTTCGACGGTAAATCCGATCTTTTCTAGAACCTTGATTGCAGAAGGTAGATCTTCTTCTTTGACGAGTATATGGTCTGTAGAGTAGGCGGAAACTGTAAAGATACTGGTATTTTGGTCTGCTAGAGTTTTGGAAATTCTTGCCAGGAATCCGACTAATTCAAAGTGCAATGTCATGTCGAATGATATTATCCTAGAAGTTTCTTTTCATCTCAATCACATCCTCTACGTTAACCTTGGATTGTTCTATGATAACTGTGATTTCATTTCTATCTTTAATAGTTGCAAAAGCGTCTCGAAGAATTCCCTTCGACTTTATGATAGCAAACTTCTCCTTCCAAAATTAGCTTCTTAAGCTAATTTTCTTCTACAACATTATAAAGATTGTATTTTATGTTATAATATCTATCGTTTGATTAGTCCTATTTGTTGAACGTTGAACTAAACCTATATAAATGACGTAGCCGATATTCAATCGTTCTTTATGCCTATACTAAAGGTAGGTTCCAAGTTGCCTGCATTGGAAGGGGTTGACCAGAACGGTAACAAGGTTAACTTTAAGGATCTATATGGGAAACCCACTATAATCTACTTCTATCCTATGGATAACACGCCAGGATGCACTAAGGAGGCTTGCTCGTTCAGAGACAACAAGAGCATGTTTGAGGGAATAAACGTCATTGGTGTAAGCGTTCAGAGCGCTGAATCCCATCAAAGGTTCTTCATAAAATATTCTCTGAACTTCACTCTTGTAGCTGATACTGATAAGAAGATATCGAAGGCCTTCGGTGTTCTCAAGCTTACCGGACTTGATAGTAGGGTTACGTTCATCTTTGGTAAAGACGGTGTACTAAAATATGTCTATGATAAGGTTGATCCTGAAGGCCATGCTGAGGAAGTTCTTGTAAAGATAAAGGAACTGGGTCTTATCTAGTAACTTTTATGTGAAATAAAAAGTCTAGAACCTTCGAAATAATTGACTATGCTTCTAATGAATTTGTTGATATTCTATCGAAATACGATATGTATAAATTTGTGTGACCATTTTTATTTATACATAGTCTAAACTAGATGGTGAAACGCCTTTCCGTCATTGATTCCAACAGATGCACGGGTTGTCAGAGCTGTATGTTCGCATGTTCTAGAAGGTTTGGTTCTGGAGGACTAGCTAATGCTGCATTACATGTCAAATCAGTTGGTGGCATGGAACATGGTTTTGTGGTTGTTGTATGTAGGGCTTGTGCTAGTCCTCCATGTGCCAAGGTTTGTCCTGTTGACGCATTATCTGTGAGAACTGGTGGAGGCGTTAGGTTGGACAATTCAAAATGCATAGGTTGTGGCCTTTGCGCAAAATCCTGTCCATATGGTGCAATATTATGGAATGAGGAAGAAAATAAGCCCATAATATGTGTGTATTGTGGATACTGTGCCAACTATTGCCCTCATGACGTTATAGCCCTTGAAGAATTGGAGGCAAAGACGCTATGATCGAAAAAAATTCCCTCAACAATATATTATATCTGGATCTTACTAGGAAGCGCTTCTGGATCGACGAGCGAAGGGATCTTTTCGAAGAATATCTGGGCGGTATAGGTGTGGCTTCAAAGCTTCTCATTGGAGAATGCGCCCAAGGGGTGGACCCACTTTCTCCAGAAAAATGTCATAGTGTTTGCTGTAGGTCCCCTTAATGGTTTGTTCCCCCTCGACATCGAAGACTGTCAGCTGCTTTAAATCTCCTCTTACAAAAAATTATGGAGAAAGTCATGCTGGAGGAAGGAGCTCCATAGCCATCAGACTCGCGGGCTATGGTGCTATTGTGATAAAAGGTGCAAGTGACTATCCTATCTATATCTCTATTCATGGAAAGAATGTGAACTTCAGGGATGCTTCGGCGTTGTGGGGTGTTAGAAGTAGCATAACTGTTGGGAGAGTTTTAAGGAATGTTGAAGAAGGTGCGGGCATCCGCACTATTATGCGAATAGGTGGAGCTGGAGAAAATCTTGTATCCTATGCTTCTGTTAATACCGAAACCTATCGCCATTTTGGGCGATTAGGTTTAGGAGCTGTGTTTGGTAGCAAGAAGTTGAAGGCACTCGTGATTTCTGGGAAGACTACGGTTCCTGTATCTGACAAGAGACTTTACAGGGAAGTCTATGATAAGATTTATGATGCTGCGACAAAATCTCCTGTTATGAAAAAGTATCATGATTTAGGAACTGCTTCGAATATTAATCCATTGAATGTTATGAAGGCTCTACCAACAAAAAATCTTAAGGAATCTTACTTTGATTCTGCTGAAAGAATTTCTGGCGAATATTTGGCTGAAAAATATCTTGGGCGTCGCACCGCTTGTGCACACTGTCCTGTTGCATGTATACATCTTGCTGCCTTAAGGGAGCCTTATGCTAATGAACCATACTTTTATAAGACAACCATGACATCATATGATTACGAACTTCTTTATTCGCTTGGATCTATGTTAGGTGTTGACGATACAGAGGCTGTCCTTAAGCTCATTAATGAAGTTGAAATATGGGGGCTTGATGCCATGATGGTTGGAACTGTTCTTTCTTGGATAACCGAAGCCTTCGAAAGAGGAATCATCAACGAAGATCAGACGATGGGACTTAAGGTAAAATGGGGTGTCGACGACGAATATGCTAAGGCAATAAGGTACATCGTCACACAGCCGAACGACTTCTACAAGATAGCGGCAAAGGGTCTACAGAGTCTAGTGGAACAATATGGTGGAGATAATTTTGCTTTGACTTATGGTGGAAATGGAATGCCAGGATACCATACTGGGCCAGCTGCACACCTAACATACATTACTGGTGCCAGACATAGTCATCTTGACAGTGCAGGTTATAGTCTAGACCAAGAAGGCTTGAAGAAAGGCCTGCCTTCAGTCAAAGAACTGGTAACAGATCTGTATCTTGAAGAATCCTGGAGACAGATCCTATCAAGTCTTGTTGTTTGCTTTTTTTCACGAGGACTTTACACTCCTCAACTGGTTTCGGAAGCGCTAAAGGTTGCAGGATCAAGCCTATCTGAAGAGGACCTAAACAAGCTCGGCAAGAAGATTCTCGGGAACAAGAACCATTTCAAGGAACAAGAGGGCTTTAACATGTTAGCCTTAAAGTTTCCGAGAAGGATATTTGATCTACCAACACCACATGGTACACTAGATGAACAGCAACTCAAAGAAGCCGTAGCACTCTATTACTCCCTCCTTTATAATACGTGAACCTTTAGAGAATTAAGCAGCATCAGACGATATATTTAGCATGCTTTGATGAAGTAGTCGTGTTGCTGAAAGCGTTGTGTGGATGTAATTACGTACGCCGAAGGAAGTAAGATGTGAGTTTAGAATCTTAAATATATGTTGTTATTAACTAATATTGGTGAAGTGAATGTCAACGATATCAAACAGGCCAACGACCGCCTTTATTCTCTCTCTCATAGGTGGTATTTTTGTTCTACTGGTAGGTCTAGCCTTGGCTGTAATCGGAGCTGCTGTGACTTTCTTTATAGCAGGCATTGGAGGAATATTCGGCTTATGGGGTGTAGTTTGTGGAATCATAATGATTGTAGGTGGTACTATGATGAATGGCCATCCAAATCAGCATGCTATGTGGGGTACAATCGTGTTGATTTTTTCCATTCTCAGCCTTGCATCATCAGGAGGGCTAATAATAGGTTTCATCCTTGGTCTAATCGGAGGTGCTTCAGGTATCGCTTGGAGACCACAAATGGTTGAACCCCTGCAAAGGGTTACGCCCACCCAAACCATGAATCTTCGTATATGCACTAACTGCGGGAACGCTGTCGATACGAATGCACATTTTTGCCCTACCTGTGGTAAAGAATTGCCTGCATAATCCTCGATTAAAAGGGATCGCGATCTGTCAGTTTATGGAACATATGTAGCAACCATTTGATTCGTCCTCTTTATCGCATTCTTCTACGACAAAATTCAAGTTAAACGTGCTTATATATCAAAAAGTTAAATAGAGAATGCGTGATGATATGCTATCATTTTATGCATTCATTTCTTCTTTCGGACTTTATAGTCTACTAAGGCTGATGGATGTCTGGTCAACCAAACTTTGTGTTGCTCGACTTGATCCTGAACTTCATGAAGTTAATCCGATTGCAGCACCACTGATCAAAAAAATCGGTTTTAATAAAACTATGATATTAACCTGGATACCTTTTGCTTTAGTCATAGGATTTATCGACGCATTTTTTCTTTACCCAGTGCTTGGAATCATAGTATTATGGCTTTTCTTTGGTTTATTCCATCTGATAGCTGCTGCAAACAATATGCAAATCTACTATCAGGTTAAAATCTTTGGTCAAAAAGCAATAGAAGAAAGTATGAGACGAGTGATAGCTTTGTTGAAACCAATGTCAACTTATCAGAAGGTAATCTTCGTAATAAAGACGAATTTTCTAAATCTTTTCCTTGCTATTTACGGAATTACAACTCTAGTTTTATTTTCGTTTTTAATTCCTTCACTGAGCATTTTTATCAGAACCTCTATTCCTGCATTGTTAGTAATTGCGCCTCCCATAATGGTGCTGGATCTTATCATATTTTTTCCTACACTAGTATTTGGTTCCCTAATTATTTCTATGCGAAGGGTTAGAAAAATCAAAGAACAGGTCACAACTAAAAACGAAGGCAATAGTATAACAATTTCATTAGAATTCGCAGAACAAATAATTCAAGAAGCCAGAGAAAAAGGGGCTAATTATGTCCAGCTTCCCGTTCCTAGTGAGTGAAGGACAAGTTAAGAAAAGAACAACTTATCATCAATCATAACATTGGAAAGTACATCCCTTTTCCCAATTAGTCCTCTTTTTCTTCGACTACTCCCTCAGCCCTAATTTTAGCATTCAAGAGAATTATACGTAATCTGCAATCTTTAATTTTCGACTAGAATGCGTCAGCAATGATAAGGACAGCCATCCTTGTTCTGTTCAAATTAATCTCCCTTAAGTCTTATCAGAACCTAGAATAGAAAAGGATAATTAATGGACATTTCAGCACTTTAACTATAGGGCCTGTAGCTCAGCCAGGTAGAGCATCGGACTTTTAATCCGAGGGTCGAGGGTCCGAATCCCCCCAGGCCCGCCTTAATTATTAAGGGTTTATTAACACGATTTGGTATCCAATATGGTGGTGTGGGGAGTTGGTTAGGAGGAGTCCCTATCTGGGGCTTTTTGATGATGTGGAAGTGAGGAGGTGGTTTGAGAATCTGGAACGGGGCAGTCCCATAACTTCACGAGTGTATAGGAGGAGGCTGGGCTTTTTCTGCGGGCATTATGGTGTTACGCCGAAGGAGCTGGCATCGAAGGATGTTAGGGAGATTGAGAATATGATCCAGGACTTCTTTTCCTTCTTGGAAGGGAAGGGTAGGGCCCCGGGTCTCCTGTTGAGCTATAAGAAGGCTGTTAGGTCGTGGTGTGAGTGGAGCGGTAAGCTTCTTCAGAGGAGGATCAAGGTCAAGGATTCGGGCAGGACACCCACATTAGAGGGTGAAGTAATACCTACACAGGAGCAGCTACGCCAGACACTTTATTCGGATAGGACGCCGATCAGGACGAGGGTTGTAATCGCGCTCATGGCTTTTTCGGGGCTAAGGTTTCAGAGCATGGGCAACTTTGACGGCTCTGACGGTCTAAAGGTTGGCGATATGCCTGAACTTGTTGTCGAGGACGGTAGGGTGACGCTTAAAAGAATCCCAGCCGAGATAATAGTGAGACCTAACCTGAACAAGGCTAGGCACAGATATGTAACCTTCTTGAACGAAGAAGGCTGTAGGCTCGTCGAGGAGTATCTGAATAGGCGCTTAAATTCTGGTGAGAAGATAGATCAGGACACGCCAGTGATAGCTACATCGAAGTTTTATGACGCAAGAGGTAAGCCTAGCAGCAAACCGAGTAACGGGAGTGTGAAGTCTATGACGAGCGACAAGATAAGGGATAATGTTAGAGAAGCTTTAAGAGACTTAGGATTCAGGTGGCGGCCCTACATATTCAGAAGCTTCTTCGACACACAGCTCATGCTCGCTGATAGCAGGGGGAAGATCAGCCACGCCTACCAGCAGTTCTGGATGGGACATAAAGGTGACATGGAGGCGGTATACACTACAAATAAGGGTAGATTGTCTGAGGACGTTGTCAAGGATATGAGAGACGCGTACATGAGATGTGATGAATACCTCTCCATAAAGCCAAGTGCAAGACAGGAGGATCCTGAGCTTACAACCATAAGAACTATGGTGGAAAGCGGCGTTTTGGACCTATCTAAGTCTACTGTAAGAAACTATCTGATTCAGAAGCTGGGTATACAGGACATGGAGGTTAAGGTTGCTAGTATGAAGGAGTCAGGATATGCCGAAGATGACGCCAACGTTAGAGTGATCTGTGGTGAGCTGGGCATCGAGCCGATGAAGATCGAAGCATTCAAACCCAAGAATAACGACGATCCAAAGAAGGTCGTATGCGAAGATGAACTGGAGCGTTATCTTGCGGAGGGATGGGACGTCCAAACTATGCTGCCGAGCGGGAAGATATTGATCAGAAAGTAAGTTGAGTGAACACTTGAGTTCTAATTAGAGAAGCTTCGAGAGCCTATCAACCAGCGATTCTTTGCGTCTATACAGTAGAGATTCTATCAGGCTCTTTTGCATATTTATATATTGAACAGCTGGCTCAAGTACCTCCTTCGTAATATTATAATCGATGAACTCGTGCCTTAATGTTTGAAGCGCGTCCTCCAGCTCCTCGTCATAGATCAGTATTACGTTACCTCTTACTTCACCGTGTTTGTCTGAAGCTAGACTTGGAGCCCACTTCAGCTTCAGATCGTGGCCCATGCCAACCTTAGCTTTGATCCGCTCAAGCTCCTCCATCAACTTAGACTCCACAGAATTTTTGTCATCGACACTCTTTCGATTTCGTTTCTGAAGGGCTTGGGAGGACATAGTAATCATCTATCTCGCAAACTAGTATTTTCTAGGGCTGTTGGATCATTCCTTTGATCTGTTGATGGTTCGATGTTTTTTTTCCAATACCTGCAAGGTGTGAACGATCCTGTTATAGAATAAATTGCTTCCTTGGTTTGTTCTTCATCATGGATGCCGGATAAATGTATTAATTCATGTATGGTGGTTTTGTTTATTTCGTCTATGTAGATATCTATTACATTGTCATGATCCAAAGAGCAATCGTAAACGTGACCATCCCCATCTGCCGTTTTTATTATAGTCTCTTTAGCGTTTTTACAATGCCAGCAACATTCACAAAGGTCTATGTCAGAGATGTTTCTATAACTAATCAAGCTTTCCAAAAAAACAAAGGCTTCCCCTGTCTCTCCAATTGCACAACCACTACAATACCTAATATCATGGATTTTGCCATGTGGAAATTCCGATTTAAGAGTAAACTCTAGAGTCATTGGCCGTCATCCTTTTTTTTATCGTCGCCCTTGCTTGTCGGTGGATTCGGTGGTCCGGTGGATATTTCTATGGGTTCGGATTCCAAGCATAACATATGTGTGGGGACTATTGCTTGATCTGGGTGCTTGGTGCAAGTGTTATCTTTATAGAACTTGCAACTATTAGAGCAACATTTATCGGTTTTGGGTAAAGTATGGGACACGGTATCGGACACCACAATGTCCGATGTCCCATGCACTTGTTTCGTATCATCGGAAAGTATGGGACAAACTGGCTTTGCGGTATATGTACCTGCTTGATTTTGTTTATCGTTTGGCATATATACCAGAAAACCGTTTTGTCCCATACTTTTGTTAAAGTCGGAAATCATTTCATTTTGCAAATTTTGAGTATCGGACACGGGACAAAGCGGTGTCCCATCCGGTGTCCCAAACTTTTTGGAATCTAACTTTAAACTGCTAACCTTAGATAGTATGTCAGTAATTGCATATTGCAACTTGTGGAATTTTGCTTTACCCTTCTCCTCTGGGTATTCGATGACGTAACCTCTTTCTCTCATCAAGTCGAGATGTCTTAGAATAGTTTTTTCTGAAGTTTTAAGGTCCTTCGCTATATCAACCCTTTCCTTCTTGTGAATCTCTGCACCCTCATTTTCTATCTTCTTGCTCTGAAGACATGCTAGCAGGTTCCTTATTCTGCAGTCTATATCAAGTGTCATTGTCGTTAAAGGTTCTAGTGCGATCTCCAGAGCCTTGTTGAACATTTCTGGGGTTGCCATGAGAACCTTCTTTTCTCCGATCATTTTGTAAGGAAGCTTTCTTTGATACAGCAGGGAAGTAAGCTTTATGAGTGCAAGGATTTTATCAAAGTCTCCCCGTGTTCTTAAGTGTGAAGTATTAAGGATCTTCGTTATTGCATTTGGATATGGAACTATCACATAGCAGGGTTCTACCTTTTCGATAACTTGCTCCATAACTTTGAATGCAAAATCGTAGTCCGTAATTTTTCTCTTACCAAGATAAACCTCTGAACGCTGTTTTTCTTTCTCCTCTTTAAATGCCAAAATATTTTTTGTCTGCGCTTCACTCTCATCCGGGTTAACTGCCCACGCTCTCCTATCAAACTGGGAATCAACCATAAACCTTGTTGTTGTAGTGATAACGGTCATTGGGGGGATCTTGTTCTGCTCGGTTGTGAAGTGTCTGCTTTCTTTATCTCTTATGGTGTATTCAACTAAATATCCACCGTCTTCGGTGCTGAGAAACTTTATAGTTGAAACCCCCTGCTTCTCTTCGTCAACATAACCCATTTCTTTAATATAAAGAATGTCATAACCGCTTAAGTCGGTGTAGTCTAAGGCATGTTCTGAGAATCGACCGACTTCCTTTGTTTTGAAAGCCTTACTTAGTCTTGCCAAAAGACTTTTACCTGCACCTGGTTGACCCATTAAAAGAAGAATCTGGTACAGTTGAGGGTCAATTTTTCCGCTCTTTCCTGACAATAAGAGAACAAAAATTAACTGTTTGTTCTGATCTTCCCCAGTAATAACTTTATCAAGACATTCTTTTTTCAAAGAATCAAGTGGGTCATTTGAGTTTAAGATTTCATCTGCTTTTTTAGTAGCTTCTTCTAATATCTGACTTACATCGTCGATTTCTTCAATGTCTTTGTCAGTCAAGGTTTCGCAACCTCCAAAGAATATATGCTTTCATCTCTCCTTCATTCATAGCTGAGTTTGAGTAGTAGCACCCTGAATGTTCAAAAATATAATACATAAGATTCTTGATTTGCTTATTCGTGAAGTTTGCTTGAAATTTCGATATTAAGTCCTTCATAGGGGTCATCACGAAGTATGCGTAACTTCCCTTCATACGAATAAGACATATTACAACTTCACGTTTCAGACCTAAGTAGTTATACCCAGAAAGGTGCAGTGCATTTTTTAGGGGCAATTGCCGAGCTTCCTTAACGATTGGGCAAGCTATCGAAATCTCCTTATCCTTCAGAGCTTCCTTTATGACGGGGCAACCTATAGGAGAATCATTACCAAAAATGTTACTCAAGTTCACTTCACTCTTTTTCTTCCTATTACATTGTCTTTGAAAAGCCATAGAAAAAATTCTTGTCTCCTCATTTTTCCGTTATGATCTTGGAGTTCTTTGAGAAGTACTAGGTATTCAGGGTTAGAACTTGGATGGCATAGTTCATAAACTCCATGTGGGCCAGTGGCAAAAATCCAAACTAAGCTTTCCTTTTTTTGCTCGACTTTCTCTATGAGAGATAGTGCATCTTGGAAGTTTTTAATGCGATCATCAATGAGCTTGATGAGGTTATAGTTCTCAATAAGAATGTTTTTGATGGCATAAAGCTCAGTGATTCTATGTTTAAGTTCCTCTGGAGAAGGCAAATCTTTATTAGAAACTTTGTTAGAACTACTCATGAGCCTTCATTTCCAACATCACTTCCTGCATCCGTAGGCTTGGGCGTTCCAGCGCCCTCTTTCCCTTTTCCTAAAATATTTTGAATTTTGTCAGAAAATTCTTTGGCTTCTCTCACTTTTGTCTCAAGCTCATCCAAGAATTTCGTTTCATTGTTTTTCAATGACCGCACCTTTTTTAAAGTCCAAGAGTTTCAGGAGAAATGAATCGTAGGACTCATCTTTCCTCATAAACTCTTTCAATTTTCTATGAGTTTCTTTCTTGAGGATTATAGTGGTGTATTCTCCCAAATTAATCAATCAGCTTGATTATATATTCCCTATAAAGTTATATACTCAAGTTGAGTAAAGTAGTAGAGTAAGAGTGCAATCCCCAAAATATGATTCAAAAATTTGGAAGGTATTAGAGCTATGTTCAACTCCTAAACGGTTTTCTGAATTAAAGAAAAACCTCGATATAACCGATGAGGGTTTAAGCAAAAACCTTCAAAGTCTAATTAAGCAAGGTTTAATCAGAAAAACTTTAGAAGGATTGTATGAAGCTACAGATAAAGGAAAGGAAGTTGTTGAGAAAGAAGATAATGCTGAGACTGCTAGAAGGGATACAACCGTAAATTTGAAGCTGAGAAGGTTAGAAAAGACGGGGATAATGTTGGAATTGTTGAAAGGTTTTATATCTCAATACATATATAGTACTTTTGAACCTCCTGATTCTTGTGAAACGTTTGGGTTAGAAGGAAAGAAGCTGTCAGAAGCTCAAGAACGTAATGAGAAAGAAGGCCATAGAATTGAAGCTCTCAGAAATTTAGCTCCTCAGATAACGGATAAGATTAGGCTTTTGCACATGATAATTAATGAATATGATTATAGTTATAGGGAAATTTATCCCGATATATATGAGGCAGTTAGCATGATTTTAAAGTATGGTGAACTTGATCCTAGCAAGGTCTATATTGGTGAGATAGAAAAATGGTGGAAGAAAAAAGATGATATGAAAGAATATTGTCGTATAATACTTTCACATATAATACCTTCAGATATTTGGCCAGATGGGACTAAACAATTCTTTGATAAAACGGAAGCGTTTGTTCAATCAAAGAGCTATCAGATATTACCTGATGAGCTAAAAGAACCTTTTTGGCGTCCTGCATCTCTAACTTCATCAACTATGTAAATACCATATTGAGCATTTTTCACTCTTATCAGAATATAATCCCAGATTGTCCCAAATTTGGTCAATTTTATCAGGATTCTTTCTTATCCATTCGTAAACATCCCATTCTAAAAGCTGTTGATTATGACCATTTTCTAATTTACAATTAGTGCAGGTGTACTTGATTCGTGGTTGAATAGGATAATTTTTAATCGTCTTAGGTTAAAGAGAGGGGAAGGCAGGTTTACGAATGGCAAAGGATGGATGGAGATAGAGAGACCTTTGGCGGTTGATGTTATAACTAAGAAAAGTGCCGTGCAGGAGACTAAGGAGGAAGTTAAGGCCGTACAGGGCGAGGTATGCGACATGGTTAACGGTGAGGATAAGAAGCAGCTTTGTAAGATCGTCCTTGAAAAGCACTCTAACATGGAGATCTCAACGAAGGAGGCTGAGGAACAGTTGAGCGACCTAACGGGGGAGGACATCAAGCTGGTGGAGGAACCGGACTGGAAGCTCCTTGGACAGGACCGGGATAAGTTAGAGTCGTGGGCGACAGCCGTATGCATGACCTACGAAGTAGAGGATGAAAGCAAGATCAATGCCTGCGTCGACGTGATCGATAACATCGTCAAAGGGCAGGAGACCGTCGATAGTGGTTCGCAGAAGATTGGGAAACTTATGAGGGAGGATCCTGAGGAGGTCGCTAAAACCCTCATGGTCACGGCCCCTAATGCTGAAACAGAAAATAAATAATGGCATGCAATCTTGGCAGTGCATTACACCGCCAAGACCCTTTCATGGATGATTTTTTTGTTTACTAGATTTGGTAAACAAACCCAAATTACTTCATAAATCTCGCCGTAATATCAAGCTTGATATGAGTGTTGGGTAAATATGGTGTCCTATACTATAACATAAGCCATTAAAGAGCGCCTTTCCTGTACAGGTCTGACTTTAAGTTCTTTATTTCCGTTAAGGTAGCGTTTATGTTCTGCTGTATCTTATCCTGGTTGTCGCACACCACCTTAAACTTGTCGTCCTGGCTGTCTTTAAAGGACCTGAGCATGTTCTTTTCCTCGTTCAACGCCGCTATGATCAGGTACTGCGCTTCCCTATTGGACAGCTTCCCCTTTGCGATCATCTTCTTTATCAGTTAACGGATTCGGGTGCAACTTTACCGGATTGGTAAACAACACGGATCCAAAATTGATTGAACAGAAAAATAATATAAAAAGTTGGTTCTGTTCAATGCGTTTTTTTGCAAATCGAATATTCCAACATGTTGGCGATCGTTCAACTTGATATCGGTTTGCATGAGAGCGTTATGATAGTCGATTGAACACAGGGGCATCTGTCTGAGCCGTTGTGCGGAATGATCTGGAATTTGCGATTTTGTTTTTTGTTGATTGAACAACGCTTGGCTCAACGCAGTCTAACATTTTCTAAAACGTTTTTTTATCAAGACCTCTACTTTACCAGTTTGGTGAACACTTATATAACCAAATCAGTTAAGTACCAAAAAAGAGTACACATCCTACCGTAAAGCTGTTGAAACTGATGAGCTGCCTTGTGATGTTAGGCAGCGGGGAAGGGGACATCGCATCGGATTCATTTGTAGGATCTGGAACCTCGGCGTTGGCGTGTAAGATTTTGAACAGGCACTACTGCAACCAAGATTTAAACTTCCTACTTTGACACCCTCTCATAGCTAGAAAGCCTCACCTTCCTCTATTAATATACGTATGTTATTATCCATTAAATTTTGGTACATATCAACCCTACCCAAAATGTTTAAGATTACATTAGGAATAATACCTGCAAAGGCAAAACTTCTAGATAACCAAAAGGGAAGTATAAGGTAACTTCACCAGTAACCTAAATGGCTAACAAATAGGACATAGCCCAGAAAGTCAAATTTTATGTAAAAGTCTGCAGGGCGAACGTGGAGGCCGTCTGAAGTTTCAGCTACGAGCGTACGCTTTTTATTCCTGTCTTACGATTTTCGCTCTTTCGTGGAGGTTGCGCTGGATTTCTTCTATTCTCAGCCTGACCGCTTCTTTGACGAACTCGCTTCTTGAAGTGTAGCCTAGTTCAGCGTGTTTTATGATCTCGTCTGCCATGTTAAGTAGATCCTCTGGCAGCTGTACTGTTTTCCAGCCGCGTTTTTGAGCATGTTCCATGGTTCTTCCCTTGATTCTTATGATATGTATGCGATAAGCTTATATATGTTTTTAGGTTAACCATAACATTATCATGTGATATGAATGAGATATAGGGGTGTACAACTTCCAGAAGGTTTAGCGGAAAGGGTTAGACATCTTATTACCGAGCATAAGGAGCTCGGATACGCGAGCGTGAAGGAATTTGTCCAAGATTCCGTGAGAAGAAGGGTTGAGCAGACAGAAAAACTCATGGAATATGAAATGCATGATATAGGAGAGGCTGCCAAAAATTTTGGCCACCAGTCACTTCAGCAGCGTGATAAGGCTTCTCAAGCGGCTTCTAACAGCACTGAT
Source organism: Nitrososphaeria archaeon (assembly GCA_963752255.1). Taxonomy (GTDB): domain Archaea; phylum Thermoproteota; class Nitrososphaeria; order JACIWG01; family JACIWG01; genus JBEKIG01. The sequence continues at coordinate 81,603 of CAVVXT010000005.1, forward strand.
GTCCCAAATAATGACAGGCAGGCCAGCTCCTTAAGCCCCACAGAACATTGTGAAATGTGAGGGAGAAGGTCATGTTGACACAAGTGATTGGGCTAGGAGTAGTAGGAAAGGCTCAAGCGTTTCTACTAAGCAAACTAGGACATAAGGTCTACGGCTACGACATACGAGCAGTTCAACCAGAACAGTACTTCACATTATGCAATGACCCCATCCAAGACGTTGACATTTCATTTATTTGCACACCTGAAAATGCCGCTAATGAGGTTATTGAGAAGTTGAAACATTATGGCGTGAAAGGTTTAATTGTCATAAAGAGTACGGTTCCAGTTGGCACAATTAACTGTTTAATGAAAGATTTTGATATTCATATTTGTTATAATCCTGAGTTTCTAAGAGGGAAGTGTTCTTTTGAGGATGTGCTCAACCCTAGGAGAATAGTTATTGGTGAATGTTGCAGTGAACACGGAAACATTCTTAAACAAATCTACAAGCCTCTGGGTCAACCGATATATCGGACAGATCCAACGACAGGTGAATTAATCAAACTTGTTTCAAACAGCTTACGGGCGGTTAACATAAGTTTTTGGAATCAACTCTACCTTTTATGCAGACAAGTTGATGCCGATATAAAAATTGTTGCTGAAGCTGCTGATTCTGGCAAAGTGTTAGGAGAATGGGAAGGCGGGAAATGGGGCACAAAACGGTTTGGTGAGCCTTACGATGGTAAGTGTCTGGATAAAGATTTAGACCATTTATTTAAAGCATTTTGTGAGTGCGGTGTTGATCCTTCAATCTTAGAAGCTACTAAAAAGTTTAATGAGCAGTTGAAGGAGATGTAGAAATGATAGTAGAAATACTTGAATTTTTGAGGATGCTTGAAACAGGGGAGATATATTGGCTCCCCTTTCACCTCCTAATATTCATAGTCCTATCCCTTAGCCTTAGAGACTTCCTCGCAAATAGGCATAAACCTTCTATCTACGCAGATGAAGATCCTCCTGTGAGCGTGATAATTCCAACATACAAGGAAAATCCAGATATACTTAGGAACTGTGTTAGAGCCGCCGCCAACGACAAACCGGAGGAAATAATAATCATACATGATGATGGACTGGATTCAGTGGAGCGGATAGGTAGAGAGTTCGGTGCGACTGTAATTTCATTTCCTAAAAGGGTTGGAAAGAGGAAAGCAATGGTTGAAGGGTGGAAACGAGCCAAATATGATATAATTGTGCACCTTGATGGGGACGAAATCGTTGAGAATGGATGTTTAGGAGAGCTGGTTAAACCCCTTCAAGACGCCAAAGTTGTAGGGGTAGGGGGTAGAAGTGTTGCCTATCTAAATACCCACCCCAACGGGCTCGGTAGTTGGATAGCTTGGAGGCTGAGCATATTACAGGAAATTAACAGAGGTTTCACGTGTAAAGCACTTAGACCGCATTTGGTAAATATAGATGGAAGGGTTAACGCGTGGAGAAGGAGCTTTCTGCTGAAGCACGAAAAAGATTTTCTTAACGATATGTTCATGGGAAAACGTTCAGATATAGGAGATGACAGGTACCTTACGCAGGCGGCTAATCTCGAAGGCTGGAATACCACATATCAGGAATCGGCAATAGCGGGAACAGCCAGTCCAGCAAGTTTCAAAGACTATGTTAAACAACAGCTCCGCTGGACGAGAAGCGGATACAAGTTTTTCTATCTAGACATTAAAAGAGGATTGAGGAATGTGACATGGTTTTATTACCTATCTCAAGTGTTCTTTTATGGGGCGGCTGTCAGTTTCCTCTTTGCCATCATACATGACACCTTCTTGATTCCTCCGGTGTATGGGCTCTCATTGGGGACCTTACCTGTTGTAATGTTTCTTGGTTCCTCGCTAGTTGCGGTTATAGGAATGCTTTTCGCTGGGCGTAGGCAGGTTAAGTTAAGAGAGTTCCTATGCTTTGGTCTAATTGGGGTTTTGGTGATGTTTCCCACCACACTCTATGCGATGTTTACTGTGCGGAAACAGTCAACTTGGGGAACAAGATGAAAGTAAAAAGAATCTTAGGTGCAACAATTTTCTCAATAGGTCTTGTATTAGCAGCATTCGTCTTTATCGTCGTCCAAGTCTTGACCTCTTACCCATTCCACATTTATTTACTGCCTGCCATATCTTTTTCTCTGCCCATGGGAACTGACAAAGTATTCGGAGCCCTCGCATACGATCAATTGCTGGAAATTGGGGTTGGGTTAGCGTTTATCGGACTATTCATTTGGGGAGTTTCAAAGTTTGGAAAGATCAATCGAAACGCGATCACCTACGCTTTAGGGTTTACATCGTTTGTTACGGGAAGTATAGGGGCAGTTGTCGTTTATGCAGACGCTATCCTTCCTTGGTCTGTTTTTCCGTGGTTTGGAGTTACAGATGGTGGAGGCTATCCTTGGATCACAGAGCGAGTGACGTCTAACACCGGTTTCATGAAAATGCCAAGCTATACGCCGAGAGACCCAAATGTTTACTTCCTGAATTACGCCGAAGTGTTGGTTATTTCTGTTTTGCTGGCAATTTTAGGTTTCGTTCTATATAAAAAGGTAGATCGTGAACACGATGAAGTGGTATAAATTAATCTGTGGACACGGATGACTTGTCATAAACTTTGCCTCAAAATAAGGCCCTCTAACTACACCCAATTAATCTATGATCTTTGATCTATGTGGGAAATTAATCTATTATTCATTCATCGAGGAGGAGCTCCATTTTAGGGAGGCTGCAAACTCTATATAGGCTTATTACCTAAATTCTAACAAGTAGAAAATATGTCGAATGCTCCACCCGACTTTCAGAAGTGGCTTGAGGAATATTTGGTTGATGTGTAGCGTGCGAATTCGGAGGCGAGTAGAGCATTCTTGTTTCTTGAATTTACAAGCATGAGCGACTATACCCTTTCCACTTTGTTTATCATATAAATGAGAGAAATAAGATACTTCCAACATCCTAAATATCATCATCCTTTAAATTATTTTATAGTAGGATATGTTATACGTTTTATTGTAGAATAGATATATGTCCACGAGATTGGTTTCTGAACCTGATTTTGTTGCGAATCGTCTTTTACCTAAGTTTAAGGAAGCAGCAGGCGTTCTCAATGTTCTAAGCCAGATTGACTATCATGTTGAGAAACGCATTAATGGTGACCGGGCTGACCTGGTTGCAGAGAGGGCTGGTAAGGGCCTTTTTGTGTTAGAGGCCAAGTATAAGAAGAAAGTGGGTAATATAGAAAGGGATATAGAACCAAGGGATCCAGAAGTCGTCAAACAAGCAGCAAACTATGCGACACTTGGCGGCTATCTGTATTATGGAACATGTAATCTGAAAAGAATAGTTCTTTTTCAAATGAAGCCTGGTGTCAAAGCATTTGAAAGTGAAGTAGCCTCCTTCGATTTTGATGAAAACCCAAAGTGGGCAGAGGATGTTCTAAAAATTGCCTTAGGTCTTGTTCCTGTCAAGGCTAAAGCGTTAGACGATTCGCTTGTAAGTGCTCTGCATGAAGCTTTCACAGACCTTTACATAGAATTTCTATCTTCGTTAAGAGAAAGATTAAAGAATGAAGTGTTCAAATCCAGATTTGAAGATTGGTTTGGAAATCAAGGAATTGAATATGGCGAGGAAAATGTTAGGAAGGTTGCAGAAGAAACTACATATCTACAGATAAACAAATTACTTTTTTATTATGTCGTAAAGACAATTTATCCTGAAAGACTAAAGACCCTTGTTATAAATGAGAATGATGATGTCTACGAAGTTCTTAATGGGTACTATGATGATGTGAAGAAAATAGATTATGCCCCTATATATCAAAATGATGTTATAAGTGAAATACCTTTCACAGTAAGGACAAAAGAAAGGTTTAGAACTCTTGTAGATACTCTAAGTGAATACGATTTTACAAAGATGGAAAGTGACTTTCTTGGGCGAGTTTATGAAAAACTGATTCCTCCACAGGAAAGGAAAAGGTTGGGCCAATTTTATACACCTCCTGAAATAGTTGATCTTATAGCAAAACTAACTATAATGGATAAAGAGGCAAAAGTTCTTGATCCAGCATGTGGTTCAGGCTCGTTTCTCGTTAGAGCATATCATAGATTAAGAGAACTAAATGGAATGCCAAGAGAAATATCTGGTCCTCTAACAGAAGAATTTCACAAAAGACTCATTGATCAAGTCTATGGTATAGACATAAACCAATTTCCAGCACACTTATCAGTTATAAATCTGGTTATACAAAATCCAAAGGCCAAGATAGATACCGTAAATGTAGTTGTTAAAGATTTCTTTGATGTCAGGCCACGCCAGGTAACTTTCACAGGCTTCGACAGTATGACAGCTGAAGGTGAAAAGACTATTATAAAAATGCCTTATACATTTGATGTTATAGTTGCTAATCCCCCGTATATACGCCAAGAACTGCTTGGGGATAAAGAGAAGGAGAAAATATTTAGTTTGATAGAGAAGGAATTTAAGGACAAAGTTTTCATAGGCAAGGCAGGAAGATCAGGGGCTATCTCATTAGATAGAACAAGTGATATCTACATCTTTTTCTATATTCATTCTATAAACTTCCTCAACAAAGGAGGAAAGCTCGGTTTCATATCTTCAAACAAATGGCTTGAAGTGGGATACGGCGAATCATTTCAGGAATTTCTACTCCAAAACGTGAAAATATCCTTTATAATCGAATTTGACAGAGCCGTTTTCCCTGACGCTGAAGTAAATACGACGGTGACCATCCTTCAAAAGGAACCAGATTCCACGCAAAGGAACAACAACGTTGTTAGATTTGTTAGATTAAAGAAAAGAATGGACGTAACAGAATTGCAGGAACTATTAGAATTAGAGAAAGACATCGAGAACAGAAATGTGAGGCTTACAACCATTCAACAAAGATACCTTAATCCTGGCAAGTGGAATACATATCTCCGAGCACCTGTAGTATTCAAGAAGATCATTGAAAATACTAAAGTGCAATCTCTATCGGTAATCGCAGACGTTTTTAGGGGACCAACTACAGGCTACAATGACTACTTTATTCTGTCAAAGGAAAAGGTAAAAGAATGGAATATAGAGCCAGAATTTTTGGTTCCTTGCATTTCATCACCTAAAAAAGTTAAAGGTTTAATCATAGATCTTAAAGACATTACAGAATATTTTTTTGTATGTAGCAAACCGAAAGATGAACTTAAAGAAACAAATGCACTAAAATATGTAGAATTTGGCGAGCATTTTGAAGTAGATGTAACACGTGGTTCGAAAAAAGGGAGAAAAAGACTACCTCAACTTGAAACTATTAAATCTCGCCAAATCTGGTATAATCTAAACAAGCCAAAGAATACACCAATACTTTTCCAATACATGATAGATGAAAAATCAAGAGCCTTCTTGGAATAAAGGAGGAGTGCATGCCCCAAACATCATGCATTATGTGATACCTAAAAACTTGGGAGATGTTTTACCACTATTAGGCTATTTCAATTCATGCGTAGGCTCACTAATGGTCGAGTTATATGGCCGTTCATATGGCGGAGGAGTTCTTAAAATAGAAGTTTACGAACTCAAGGGCCTTCCAACAATAGATCCTACCTGCCTTAAAAAAGAAGAAAAAGCAAAAATAGGTAACGCCTTTTTAAAATTAGCAGAAGCGATAAATAAAAGGATTAAAGTAGAGAAAGAGTTAGAATCAGCAAAGTCAAAAACTGGAAAAGAGAAAGGCCTATTTGAAGGCGAAGCCAAACAAAGACTTGAATTAGCAATTGGAATTGAAAAGAAAAGTCAAAAGGAACTTGATAACCTTGTTTATAATGTCCTTGGGCTCTCAGAAAAGGAAAGATTACAGGTAGAAGAAGGGCTTACAGAATTGCAGGAACTACGAAAGTCACGAACTCAAGTATAAATCTAACTTCTCCCATTGCCTTTTTTGTGGCTTTTCCTATGATCTCAGAAATTGGACATGTTGTGTTTGCCCACGTAATAGCTAATCCTCCCTCATTGCAAAGGCATAGCAGTATAGATCTGACTCTTACTAATTCAAAGGGACGTGTAAGGCTGGTTAAGGTGGGAGAAGGTTTACAGACTAAATATTCTTTGACCGTTACCGATCCATCGTCATTAGGTCTACCTTCCTTTGGACGGCGTAATGTTGAACTGTTTATAGGCGACGTTGTCCTCGCCTGTAATCTTGCCCTGAGGCAGACGGCTCTGTCAACAATTAAATATGCTCCGAGCCAAGCTGACGTCAAATATCAGCGGCCAAGAAAAGTTACAGTAGAAAATAGACCAGAAGGACAGCATATTACATTTACTGATACACATCACCGGAACGAGTCGGTCTATTTTGCGCAACCATTTTCTGAGGCGATAGATGAGGATCAAATACTGTCAAATTTAATGTTGGTAAACAAGACGGACAGGCACAGGTTATCGACAGACCATAAAATGGAATTAGTTAATCTTGTGAAGTCACTTGGAGAATTTGAAAATGCTATGTCCGTCTTTGATAGGTTAGCGATTTTCAAGCATCTCTTTAACTCCCTTGAATTAGCAACCAACTGGGATGGAAAGGATCGTAGGGGTAAAACTTTTGACGTTGAAGCGGCAAATCTCTCGAGCGTTCCAGAGTCGGATATATCTGTTTGGAGAGATTTCTATAATAGGACAAAGCACGTTGACAGTACATCAGACGATACAACAAAATTTGTGAAAGGTATAGAAAACTTGCCCGATATTCTTATGCCTCTGAGGTCAGCCACAGAAGCAGGTATAATAAAACGGTTAAACTCTATATGAGAGAAAGAGTACATGAGGATATGTTAAGACTGAGAGTATGAAGCATGAGCTGGATGATATAAAAGATTTATTGTTTAGACTGCTTGCAGACAAGAGCTCTTAACTTTTTTTATACATAAGATCTTTCTCAAAACTCTTGAATAATCTATGATTTATGATACAATATCTCTTTAATATGAACAAAAGAGTTAATACACAGACTTTGATATGAAAATTATAGAGGAAACATTAGGTGGTACCATGTCATTTGAGAACTATTCTCTGGTAAAAGAGGGTGAACTACCTTTTAGGGTTCGCAAAGATGTAATAAAACATCTAAGCATTGGTTTATATAGTAATTTTGCACGTGCTATAAAAGAACTTGTTAAGTATCCAACGTCGCTACTAATACTTTTTAGTTACATTGTTTTTTTCATTAGTATTTATGATTTTTTTATATCTATATTATCAGGTGGTCCAACAGCTAGGTTTAGAAGGGAATAAATGGATTGTATTGATCAAGAAGGGTAGCAAAGAATGTCGTCGAATTTAATTGACCTTTCAACTGTTCTGAGCATTGTCGCAGTTATCCTTGGTCTACTAGTCATATTGCCCTACTTCATAAACAGATTATGCTATAAACCCAATTTGAGTATCTGTGTTCACTGTTGGGATGGTTCACAAGATACAATTCCAAGGAGTGGAGGAGACATCCAGATTTCGATACATGCAAAGAACAAGCAAAGAGTAGTAGTGGAAAGCGCGTCGGTCAGTATTCCACAGGCATTCAAGTCTCAAAATCTCCTGCCATTTTTAGTTGGAGGAGATAAAATCCCTCCACACACAAGTGGTGCCCCAACACACCTGATTGCGTCACCATGGCCGCAGACCATAGGAGGTCCAGACAGGCTTGTTGGATCCGCTACGTTCTGGTGCTGCGTAAAGGACGAAAATGCATCTGAATTGGTAATGAACGTCACAATCCGTGCTCATATCTATCAAGGCGACTTACCCACTCTCATAGATATGCACACCCCACAGACTAGAGAATACCCCTTTTCACAAACCTTTCGGATTCAATAAGTTAAGAAGTGATTTGTCCATCCCGACATTTGCAACAGGGAGAATTTTGTTAGGCTATCCCCCCAAGATGCAACAGCCCTGAATCCTAGATACAAAAATTGACAGGAATTATCCATAAAAATTTGACAGAGCCGAACAGGTTGTTAAACTTTAAGAAAAAGTTCAGATAAGTAACGGAACAGAATTGCATGAATGTACAATCAGGTGGATTAGTCGCACAATTTATTGCAGGTCTGATAGCTGGAATTTTGGTACTTGTAGGTGAGTTAGAAGTTTTTGCTGCTTCTTTAATAGCATATGCCTTTTCAAAAGCTATGCAAACATTGCCAACTACTACATTCTCAATATATATTTTTCTATTCATAATTGTGGACATCATGCAAAACTTTCTTGTCGGATTTGCGTCTCCAACAGCGTTCGCAATCGGTTTTCTCTTTGGTGATTTATTGCTCTTACTATTTATTGCTGTTCCATTATGGGCAATAGTGCCATCGATAGTTATAGGTATGATAGGTGCGCTCATTACCGTTGTAGCTGGATTAATCTTCAGAAGAATTGGCACGCGTACTTAATAACTCCTAAAGCAGGAGCGTCTTTTCAAAGTTGATAGGTTTTTTAAATCTTGCTTTAGAGGGAAGATCCCCCTCCAGTTTAAGGCCTCGACAGCAGGGTGTAAACTGCGAAATAGTGCAGGTTAAGGGTTTAAAGAGGGTTTAAACCGCTTGTCTGCCTGAGCTTGGAGTTATTTTAACAGGATTTCCACCTTAATTAATCGGGGAATCGAACAAGGTAAACTTGATCCACTAGTTAACTATCAATGCCTTTCCTTCAACTCCTTATACTAATGAGGTAATATCGATTGTTGTTGGTGGGTTATTGGGAAAGTTCGATATATAGCCATATTAATTTTCTATGTATTATGCAATGTTTTAATCAAAGTGCGTTTACTCATCAAATGCTAAAGGGTGAACCGTTCCTCAAAGACTATTTACTACAGTATTCGTGGGTAACACAGATTTATGTCTACTATTATAGAGATGTATACCGCAAAAATATGAACGAGCTTGAGATAGATAGGCTTTCGAAGAAAACCATTCATCTATAATCTTATAAACCAGCATAGAGCAAGAATCTTTAGGCGTGTGCATCACCAATTGGTGAATCCAGAACATCTCAAGGTCGTGCTCGGAGGATGCAGTTCTATTGCAGAATGGAAGAAAATCCATCCAGACGAGAAACTAGATCTTGCTAACGTCAAACTTCCCTCAGCTGACCTTTATGAAGCTGATCTTTCTTATGCTGATCTTTCTTACGCTTATCTTTCTCTTGCTGATCTTTCTGTTGCTAATCTTACCGATGCTAATCTTTCCCACGCTGATCTTTCTGTTGCTAATCTTACCGATGCTAATCTTTCCCACGCTGATCTTACCGATGCTGACCTTTCTGTTGCTAATCTTTCTTATGCTAATCTTTCGCAAGCTGTCCTTAAAGGAGCATCACTTTCAGAAACTAGTCTTGTTAGGACCAGTCTGGACGACGCGAATTTTTCTGAGGCAGTAATGGATGGTGCAATCTTGGCAGGTATCAATCTAGCCAAAGCTGATGGGCTTAAGGCAATTATTCACGGTGGGCCAAGTAGTGTAGGAGTAGACACAATGATAGAGTCTTTCCGCTCCGCAGGTAATCGTTTTACACCTGAATTGGAAGCCTTCTTTCTTGGTACGGGCGTGCCGAAAGAGCTTCTTGATAGTATTCCCAAAATCATAGGCGAAGTAAAGTATTGCCCTACTTATATTGCGTATGGGCAACCAGATGTTAATTTTGCAAGGAGATTGAAGTCTGACTTAACAACGAATGATGTCTCTTGCTGGCTATATGACACCGACAAAACAGCTGGTGAGAGAACTTGGAAGGAAATTAGACATGAAATGCAAAGGGCTGAAAAGGTGATCGTACTCTGTTCTGCTAAAGCGTTAGTTAGAGATGGTTTGCTTAAAGAGATAGAGGAGCAGATAGACAGAGATCGGGACAAGCTAATTGCTGTTTCTTTAGACGACTTGTGGAAACAAGATGGGTTCCATGTAACGAGGGGAAGCAGGAACCTGAAGCCTGACCTTATGAATAAGAACTGGGTTGACTTTATTCACAACTCGACTTATGACCATTCCCTAAATGAATTATTAAAGGGACTAAGAAGATAAATAGTGAACAGAGATGTTTGCATATCAGGGACTCGAACCCATTTAAGTATTAGGATTAAGAAGTTTGAATACATCATAAATCATAATATATTTTCAAATTGTTATTTTTTAGAATGTTTTGGAATGTCGTCAGATTAAAAGAAAGAATTCGGTCATAAAGCAAACATCGTAAACTTCTCCTCGTGCATAAATTCTGAGTTTTTCTCTGTCCATAAACGATAGATTTCTTTTCCTTTTTCTTCTTGGTCCTTTGGAACCAGTCCTTTTGTGTTTTTAACAAGCAGTAAATTGGGTGTGACAACCAACGAAGTTGTTGCGCTTGAACGATAAATGATAACCAAATAAAAACATATTTAAACTATGTTAGTTGATTAAATCATAACGTGGTAGAATTTAATGAATGATAGTAGAGGATTTTCTTCCGCTAACCCACTTATAATGACGGAAAAACCCTCAAAAGAGATTTCAGACAGAATGAGGAAGGTCAGAAGCAAGGGAACTAAGATCGAAAAGACGACGGAACTTTTGCTAAAACAGATTTTCCTCGAATATGAAAAACAACCAAAAATGATCGGACACCCAGACTTCATATTAAAAACCGAAAAAATCGCTATTTTTTGTGACAGCGCTTTCTGGCATGGTCGGAGAACCAAGAAACAACATTTCAAACGTAATCGGCAATTTTGGGAACATAAGATCAAAGAAAACCGATTGAGAGACAGAAGGAACAACCAGACCCTATCGAAACTAGGTTGGAATGTATTGCGTTTTTGGGATGAGGATATTCTCAAAAAACCAAGTTACGTTACTAGAACGATATTAAGACAAGTAAGTCCCCCTCCAGAAAAACGTCTAGCCGCAGTAGAATTGTTTTGTGGGGTTGGTGGAATGGCTCATGGTTTCTTCTTAGAAGGGATTGATGTAGTTGCAGGATTCGATGTAGACAAAACTTGCAAGTATGCTTTTGAGAAAAATAATTCTACCACATTCATAGAGAAAAACGTTAGCATGTTAGGCGGCCAAGAAATCAAAAGGTTATACCCCAAAGAATCTGTTAAAATACTTGTGGGCTGTGCACCGTGCCAACCGTTTTCCACCTACACAAACGCGAAGAAAGGAAACTCCGATAAATGGAAACTCCTTTACGAGTTCTCTCGAATAGTAAACGAAGTCCATCCAGACATAGTTTCAATGGAAAATGTTCCCGGACTAATCTCATACGGAAAAGGTAAATTCTTTCAGGATTTCTTAGAAAATCTTAGGCAACAAGGTTATCATGTATGGCATCACGTCATAAATTGCCCAGAATATGGAATTCCTCAAAGAAGACGGAGACTAGTTTTGCTGGCCTCTTTATTCGGTGACATAAACATAATCCAAAAAACACACCCTGCTGGGAAATACTCTGACAGTACGTGATGCAATCGGAGATTTAGAGCCTATATCCGCAGGAAGCTCAAGCATCAAAGACCCATTACACAGAGCTCGAAATCTTACCCCTAAGAACATGCTTAGAATAAGGTCAACTCCCCAAGGTGGAGACTGGAGTTCTTGGCCAAAAGAATTGATGCTTGAATGCCACAAAAAAGACAGTGGAAAATCCTTTGGCAGTGTATACGGAAGAATGAGTTGGGATGAGCTCAGTCCAACCATTACTACTGAATTTATCGGTCTTGGCAACGGCAGATTCGGTCATCCTGTGCAGGATCGTGCAATATCTCTAAGGGAAGCTGCGCTTTTACAAACTTTTCCAGTGTACTATGACTTTCTTGATCCTAATGCGGCATTCTGTTCAAGAAGAATCGCTCAGCATATAGGCAATGCAGTTCCGGTTAGGTTGGGACAAGTGATAGCGGAAAGCATTAAACAACATGTGAGGGGATTTGATGGAAAACAGTGAAAAATACACACTTACGATTAGCTTGAACGTTCTTGAAAGCTTGGGTATAAACCTGTATAGTAACGTTCCAGCAGTTCTCTCAGAAGTCGTTGCAAATTCTTGGGATGCAGACGCAGAAGAAGTAAGAATAACGTTGAATACTCAACTTGGCGAAATTACCATCGAAGACAACGGAAAAGGTATGACCGCACGAGATATGAACGAAAAATATTTGAAAGTGGGTTATCACAGACGGGAATACGAAGAAACGCTTACTCCAAAACATATGCGTCACGTCTTTGGAAGAAAGGGAATAGGAAAACTTGCTTTATTTTCTATTGCAAACAAAGTGGAGGTACAAAGCGTAAAAGAAAATAACGAAGTTTTGGAAAAAAGTGGTTTCATCATGGACGCTCACGATATAGAGGAGCATATCAAACGGGAAAGTGGCCAAAACCCTGACAAAAATCGATCATCTGATTATCATCCTATTGCAGTTGATCCAGAGAAGATCACCTTTGATAAGGGAACTAAAATCATTCTGAAGGAATTGAAGAAAGAAATATTCAATCTCGGCAGCGCTTTGAAAAGAAGGTTGGCAAGACGCTTCAGTATAATAGGAGAAGAACATGATTTCGCGGTTTTCGTTGATGGTCAACAAATCACGGTAGATGATAGAGATTATTTGAAAAAGCTTCAATACATCTGGTTAATAGGCGGAGAAAATGAGGATCTTCTCAAAGATTGTAAAAACTTGATACAACATGGAAAAATTGATGGGTTAATTGACGAAAAAGAAGATTACAAAGTAACTGGATGGGTTGGCACTTTAGACGAACAAAAAAGCGTAGAAGAAGGTAGCAATACCGTCGTTGTCTATGCTTGGGGAAAACTCATTCATGAGGATATTTTGAAAGACGTAAAAGAAGGAGGCGTGTTTTCTAAGTATCTCATTGGCGAACTTCGTGCAGACTTTCTTGATTACGATGGAAAACCAGACATCTCAACCACTGGTCGTCAAATGGTCAAGGAAGATGATGTTCGCTTTATTATACTCAAGAATTTCTTTAGGGAAAAAATTCTATCTGCAATCCATTCAAAATGGGAACCTTGGCGCAAAGAAATTGCTGTAAAAAAGGCGCTTGAAAATGAAAAAATCAAAGAATGGTTTGAAACTCTGTCGCCTGATAAGAAAAAGTTTGCTGAAACCCTTTTTGCCAAGATTGAGTCAATTCCAGTTTCTAATCCCGATAGCAAGAAGGAGCTTTACAAACACGGAATAATTGCGTTCGAAACGCTAGCTCTCAAAGATAGACTTAGCGTACTTAATGAAATTAAATCAGATAAAGAGTTCCAAGTACTTCAAACAATAATGGGTCAAATTGATTCTCTAGAAGCGATTCTTTACTCAGATATCGTAAGAGGAAGAATTACCGTTCTTACAAAATTTGCTAGTATCGCAACTAGCGAAAAAGAAAAGATAATTCAAAAATACCTATTTGAACATTTATGGTTACTTGATTCTTCATGGGAAAGAGCTAGTACAAACCAGCGGATGGAGGAAACTTTTAAAAAGGAGTTCAAGGCTGTAAAGTTTACAGAAGAAGAAAAGAAGGCACGGATCGATATTCGATACAAAACTGCGGCAGGAAAACATATAATAATAGAACTAAAGAAATATGATGCAAAAGTAAGTATTTCAGTTCTTTCTAGGCAGGTACAGAAGTATAAACTCATTCTTCAAAGATGTTTGAGAAAAGTATTTTTAAATACGCAGCAACCGCCATTCGAAATAATATGTGTTCTCGGATCTTGCCCAACCCCTCAAGAAGATGATGAAGCTAACCGGAGGTCACTAGGCGTACATAATGCTAGATATGTTACATATGATAGTCTGATTAATGATGCGATGGAAGGGTACAAAAGTTACCTTGATAAGGAAAAGGAAGTCGAACGGATAAGAACGCTAATAAAAGATTTATGATCAATAGTGAACTATTTTAATTGGTCTTTTTGTGAGCCCTTTTATCATGGTTCCATGCACAAACTTTTCTCGGCTATAGCGCGCGTAAATCTGAAATATTTACTGGATACTTTTCACCCAATTAATTAGGACGAATCCCCCCAGGCCCGCCTACAATTAAGTGCGAATACTTTATTTAGCAGGTATTAGATAGTAGACTTGAGGAAATGCCGCACGCTGAAAATTCAAAATACGATAGTATCTTACCTGACGTGAAATGGTGGCTTGATAACATAGAGCGCGGAAGCCCGCTCACAGCCGAAGTTGCACTCAGAAGGCTTGGAAGGGCATGCGAACTGCTACAACTTACTCCAAAGGAAATGGTTGCGCGCGCAAGAGAAGATCTTAAAACATTCCAAGACAGCCTTGAAGACCTTGTAAGCAGACTCGAACGGGAGAATAAGGCACCCCAATATATAGCTGGAATACTCAAGAACATACGCTCATGGCTAAGATACAAGGATATTACACTTACTCGCAAGATCAAGATTAGGAACGCCTCGTCTACGCCGACCATAGAAGACGAGCAGGTGCCATCACAAGAAGAGTTAGCGAGAATATTCAGAAATTCTTCGAGCAGAGCAAGATTAGCGGAAGCGTTGATGGCGTTCGCGGACCTAAGACCTGAATCAATTGGGAACTATAACGGTTCTGACGGACTAAAATTAGGCGACCTACCTGAGGTGAAGATTGAAAAAGAACAAATTATGTTCGAAAAGACACCAACCATGATAGTAGTAAAATCTTCTTTGAGTAAGGCACGACATAAGTACTTCACTTTCCTGCCAACAGAAGGTTGCACCTACTTGAAAGAGTATCTTGAAGAGAGGATCAGAATAAAAGAAGAGTTAACTCCCAACAGTCCACTGATTACACATGAGAGAGCCGATGCTGAAACCAAGCCATTCATGCTAACGAGAAAGACAACTGAACTTATTAGGAAAGCAATGCGGAAGGCAGGTGTGCGCAAGAGACCTTATGTTCTCAGAGCGTATGCTGAAACACAGCTGATCATCGCGGAGTCCAAAGGGAAGATTTCTCATCCCTATCTTCAATTCATTGCTGGACATAAGGGAGACATTGAAGCAAGATATTCTACGAACAAAGGTAGACTGCCACCGGACATGATCGAGGACATAAGGGAAGCGTATAGGCGATGTGAGCCGTTTCTCTCCACAGTCGCTCAACCGACAGAGCAGATGACGATAATCAAGGAAGCAAAGATCGAAGCATTAAAGAGCATAGCGAAGACGATGTTCGGAATAGACCTTCTCGAGGTGAAGGTAGCGAAGGAGAATGAAGAAAGCAGGGAGCTGACACAAGATGAAACAATCGAGCTGTTCGAGTCTGAAATGAAGAAGACGAGAGAGCAGCCTGACCCGCAGGTAATAGTTGAAGAGAAAGAGCTCGAATCCTACCTCAAAGATGGATGGCAGTTCGTCAGCGTTCTGCCGAGCCGAAGAGTCCTAATAAGAAAGTAGGTAATCTGACTTTTTTTGTTCTGTGATTTGGTTAAAGAAGTAGATGTAACAAGATTGAAGGATTTTGTTCTAAAGAACCTGCCGAGGGGATCTGCTCTAAGGGAGCCGATATTGAGCGAAAGGGATACGATGGATGTGAAAACCTTCTTAGCAAAGAGTGATGTCTTGTTTAAGCTGCTCCAAATAGAATACAGCAAATAGAACTGGCGGGATCTGGACCGAATTGGGTTTAAGTCCCTCTATCCTTTGATTAGCAGTTCTACATTATAGTGAATAACTATAAAACGTGTGATTCTCACCCAGCCACGACTAAGGCTGATGCGGTAGAGGTGCTGTTGTCTTCGAAGACGGCTACAAGTGTTACCTCGTATGTTCTTCCAGCGATAATAGACATTGCCTGATTCGACGGATTTGCCTTATATGTAAAATAGTAAATTGTCTTATTTCCCTCCGATTGAGAGTCACTGGCTTAGATTGTACCATTAATGAATAAGGTTAGTTTTGACAGTGGGGCACTTGCATTAACAAAAACCGTTGCTGAATAGGTAGACCTATTGTCTCTTTCCCTCAAAATCTTCCAATTAAACCAAAATAACAAAAAAATAAGATGGGGAGAAGACAGCTGCCCACACCTCTTTACAAGGTTTAAGCAACTGCCTTCGACCTAAGAAATCTAGGTGAAGGCGGACTCTCCTGTTGGAACGCCAGTTGGCAGCTCTGGGAACCTTTCTTTCATTCTCTGTTCCGCTACAGCTGATGCTTCTGCAAGTATCTTCTCTGCGTCTTCGTTAGCTGCCTCAAAGTTCAATGATGCCCCACTCGTTTGGCCAGCGTCAACCAGGATGCTGCTCAGTAAGCCACTGATTTCGTTTATTTCCCTTTCTGCTTCAGGTAGAACACTTATTATTCCTGATTTGACACTTCTAATCACCGACATAGCAGGAGCCAACGTCACTACAATGTCTCCGAGTTCCGTTACAGTGTTCAACCTTAGCACTATCTGCTCTAATGCAAGCCTCGAGGATGTGACCATCTTGTTCATTTTGCGAACTTCCGCAAGCTCATTAGCGTATACGCTAGCATGCTGAGTGTCATGCTTCTGAATTGCCGTCACGACCTTGTTAAATATAACTGCGTCCCTTTCTTTTAGTTTAGTCGTAGTACCATCTAGTCTCGTAACCTGAGTCTGTATTGCGCGTATAGCATCATCTAATTTTGGCTTAAGAGGACCAGAAGGCTTCATGGCCTCTTTTACCTTGTCCCCCATACCGGGTTTTTGTTCTCTAACCCATTTTTCTCCGAAGTTAGACATTTTTTACCACTGAGTCTTAAATCCATAAGATACCTCTATTATTTTCTATGTTACCGATGTAGCTGTAACTAAGGTGACAACTGTGGCTGTGACAATGATCGGAGTGGGCGACGAAAGCATCTCCTTAGGGGGGTTTGAGTGAATAAGAGTCAGGGGTCTATGTCACCCTTTAACCGTTAAGTTTCGTGGTGGATGTCTGCTCATAGTTTTCCAGAAAGTAATGTAATAAAAGTTGCCAGCAAGTTTTCTGACGTTAAGTCGATGATAGAAGACCTTGCTGACGTAGTGCGGTTTCGAGAAGTAAAAAGGCTCAAGTACAGGCCCGGTGGTTTCTGCACCTTATTAAGTGCAGATACCTATTTTTTCGACCGTGATTAAGTGCGAATGCCTTTCATTCCCTGTAGCTTAAAGGAAACATGAATAATTAGTGAATTACGGGCATTGAATAAAAGGTAAAGGTTTTTTTGAATTAATGATACCGTGAATGAGATTATTGTTAACTTTTCCAACAGGACACATTAAGCCAGTTCGGACTATAACTTATTTAAAAAGCCTGCCTGAAGGCTATATTGATGGTGTAATTTATTTGGCTAAAGATGAACATAATTCGCTTGAAGTCGTGCCGCACGTCGATTTAGAGAAATATCTGGGTAAATGGTTTGAGATTGGACACCTTCCATTTAGGTTCGAAAATGGTTGTACTGATATAACGGCGACTTATAGCTTATCGAAAGATGGCAACGTTTCCGTGCTCAATGAATGCCTAAGAGATGGCCAACTGAAACAGGCAAAAGGCAAGGCAAAAGTAGTTGATAGAAAAACTGGAGCGAAACTGAAAGTATCATTCTTCTGGCCGTTCTCTGCTGATTACTGGATTATAGACCTGGGTAAGGAGTATGAATATGCAGTTGTAGGCACACCAAACCGCAAGTATCTCTGGATATTGAGCAGGACACCGAGGATGGACGATAAACTGTTTTTTAAGTTGCTAGAATCTGCAAAGTCAAAAGGTTTCGACGTGAAAAATCTTATCAAAACCAGTCATAAACAATAGAGAAATATGTTGAAGCAAGTAGAGTGGATGATATGAGCGAATACGGTACCCTTATTGTTTATTCTACAGAAGGAGGAACGACAGAAAGCTCACATTATGGGGGCTCTTGAGATTTGCGGACAATAATCAGACCCATCTGTAAATCGGTGATCTCCCAGTTATGTGGAGCAGTATTTTGGAAGAGTTTTATTTTGGCAGTAAAGCCCTTAGCAATTTTTCAACTCCCAGAGTTGCAACTCCAGTTACGCGGTCTGCAGCTCCATAGTACATGTATATATTGTCCCCTATCGTAACTGCGCCACAGGGGAAGACAACGTTGTTTATAAGGCCTATTTTTTCATATGCTTCTTCAGGTTCAAAGATCGGCTCATCAGTTCGTGCGATAACTTCTAGAGGATTTTTAGGGTCTAAAAGTACTGACCCAACTCTGTAGGTCGTTTCTTCGTCCACGCCATGATAAAGCAGGATCCATCCTTCCTTTGTTTTGATGGGAGGTGCGGCTATTCCGATCTTTACGCTGTCCCAACATCCTTTTTTTGGTATGATCCATCGATACTCTCCAATCCATGTTTTGCCATCAAACTCTAAGCTTGGGGTTAAGGCAGAATTTATATCATTGCCAATTCGGTGGATAATGAGATATTTTTCTTCACCCGTTCCAGGATCTTTAACTTTTTCTGGAAAAATGCAGGTATCCTTATCATTTAGTCCAGGTTGAGAGATTAGTACTGGTTTTGCCCAATTCCACTTCATCTTTGAGAAATCCTCAACCTTTATCGATGTTAATGCTACTCTTGGAGGGTTTTTTGCATCAAAAGCAGTATAGCACATGTATATCTTGTCTCCAATTATAGTCAATCTTGGATCTTCACAGCCCGAATTTCCAGGCTGCTTTTTTTGCTCAAATTCTTCACGAGGCAGGTAAATTGGTTCTGGGCAGCGGTAATCTATATGAATTCCATCATTGCTGTATGCGTAACCTAAAACAGACGTGTTGTCTTGGGACATAGCCCTGTAAACGATGTGAACTCTACCGTCAAGGTAAATTGCTCCAGGGTTAAAAGTTGCTTTCGATTCCCAGGAAAGCCCGGGTATTATTATCGGATTTTCCTTAGCCCTCAAAAATTTGGGCGTTTCAATTTTTCGTAAAAGTTTCTCCAGCAGCATGTTAAGATCAACGAAAGCTACGCAGCATACAGTATCAGCAGCACCATAATAAAGGTAGACTCTATTCTTGACCTTCAAGGCTCCTGACGGAAAAACTACATTGGGTACGCTGCCCACTTTTTCGTAGTATTCCTCAGGAACAAGTAGAGGGTATTTAGTTCGAGCGATAATTTTGAGGGGTTCATTTAAATCTAAAAGGATGGCCTCCACAGTAAACAACCTGTCTTCAGTAAAATATTTGCGAATGTAGGAGTAAAACAGCAACCATCCATATTTTGTTTTAATCGGTGGAGCCCCAACTTCCATATGGTCTACTGGACTGCGTAGAAGTGGTAAGGAATGTTTTTCAAAGTTATTGTACCATTCCCCCCAATATGATTTATCCCATACATCTTCCACCTTTTCAAAGGATACTAGACAGATGTGGGCAGGAGGTTTATCGGTATGCAGGGTCAGTACTGCCCATATCTTGTTTTTTATCCGCTCTGGAAAGAGAGCCATGGCTTTTGAGTTAAAATGCGTAACCAGATGTTTTTCCTCAATTTTGTCGAGGTCTCTGGTTATGGCCACCCCAATTTTTATATCCTCGTATGCTGGTGGATAATTTGATAATGCAGTATAGAAAATGAAGTACCTGCCATCAAAATAGGTTACACGTGGATCTTCGCAGCCGAACGCCTCCCACTCCTTTTCAGGAACCACAAGCAACCTTCTGTCATGGAAATCCAAACCATCTTTGCTGATGGCAATGCCGATGTTGGAGACTGGCATGGATGTTTTGGTAAGTACATGGTAGTGAGATAAGGAAAGAGCACGATAAATAAGATATATTTTACCATCCTTTTTTATGGGGCAACCATTGAAAATAGCTTGAGCTTCCCAAGAATGGATGCTTTTTGGCTTGAGAACAGGGTTCTTATCAAAGCGTTCTACCAACATTTTCTTCTTCCCCCATTAACTTTTTCTTTGTAAATTCTCCAAGAATTCATCGAGATTTGCATGAGCTATACGAACTTTTGTGTCTGCAGCACCATAGTATATTATGAGCCTGCAATTCTTAATCACGGCACCACAAGTATAAACGATGTTTGGTTTTACACCGTCCTTAATATCCCACGGAGTCAAAATAGGCTCTTTCGCCCTGAAAAGTCTAGAGGTGGGATTATCTATATCCAATAGCATTGAGCCGATACAGTATCCAACAAAATTATCTTTGTGTAGAGCGTGATATAATACGAGCCAGCCATAATTTGTTCTTATAGGAGGCGGCCCAACACCCTTAACCCAACCTTCCCAACCGCCTTTCCACTCGCTGCCAGGTTCGCCATGATAATAACTTTTAATGAAGTTTTCACTTTCAAATTCTAAACCGTCAAAGTAGTTGATTAAAATTTTTGGAGAGATGCTATGTAAAAGGGCATATTTTCCTCCGATTTTCTCTGGAAATAAAACCCAGTTTTTGTGAGTTTCACCACGCGGAGAAATTATCCTAATTCTTGTCTGATTCCATCTCTTGTTTAAGAAATCTTCAACTTTTATAGAGGCTAAGGCGACTCTTAAGCCATCATCACAAATTGTGTACGTTACGTAAACTGTATCCTCGATTCTTACAATTCTAGGATCCTCCACCCCACCTAAACTTCCCCCAGAGATATAGGAATAGTAATTGGTGTGTTTGACTTTATGCTGATAAACCGGTTCGTCCAACCTTTCATCGAGATGGAAACCATCTTTACTATTAGCATAACCAAAACGTGAAACATAATCGCCTCCAACAGCCCTATAAAGAAAATGCACCTTATCCTCTATCACAGCCGCACCGGCGTTAAAAGTTTGTAAACACTCCCATTCTAGATTTTTTCTCGGTTCAATGAAAGGTTTTTCAACTTTTTCAACTAACACGCGTCTATAAACATCCTTGTTCTCATATTCAAGTCTAATGCTCTCTTCCCTTTTCTCCTCTACTCTTTTCTTTATTTTCTCTTTTACTCTTTTCTTTATTTTCTCTTTTTTCTCAGATGGCAAATTGGCTAATCAAGTAAATTCTATTCTTATTTTTAAATATTATCTTAGAATGCATAATTTAATGTTATTATATGAGTTATGCAAATATTATAGAGAAAATAGAAAAATTTGTTTGATACCAAAACCCTCTTTATATTTCCAAATTCCTAAATTTGATTTATATTAGACGAGAGACGAGGTCAACCAGTTTCTCCTTTCTCCTGTAGACTTCAGCCTCCCTGCTCTTTATCAGGGCGTTCACGAGGTCGACAAGAGGTGTGACAACCTCTCTTGTGATATAGTAGTCTATAAACTCGTGCTTTGGGGTTCGAACCGCTTCCTGCAAGCCTTCATCGTAGACGTGGATTACGTCGCCTCTGACTTCACCGTGAACCTCTCTGCTTCCATCCGGGATCCAATTACCTTGATACTGCCGTTTAGGCCCGTTAAGCTCTGAAGTCTGCTCAACTCCCTTGCGAGCTCAATTCGAATGCCCTGCTATTCCTCCCCTGTCTTTTGGACCTTAGAGAGATCCTTGGACTTTATCATTGCACATCAACTTTGATTTGATTCTGTTCCGCATCAGCACGGCCACATTCCGCAGGGAGGAGATACTTACAAAGTGGAAGTAAATACATCTTGACTCAATACGATACTTGAAGAAGAAATTCTAAAGGTATTTCGAAATGTCCGGGATGCATCAAGAGACCAGATTACAAAAACTGTTGAAAAAAGCGAACTGTAAAATGGGCCTAAACCCATTTAGGTATAAGCCTCACTGACACTGCAACATCTAACCCTTGCCAATTATTGTTCGTTTAGGGACATCTTCGCATTTCAAAAAGAAAAATGAGTTCAGAAAATAGACCTTTTGTCGCGGTAGTACCATCATTCATCGGCGGCATCTTGACGCTCTTAGGTGGAGTCATATTTTCTTTCTTCAGTTTCACAGGTTTTAGTATTCTAATTGAAGAAGTTATGTAATAATTATTGGTCTACATCTTTTGGACAAATAACGTGGGCGCCTACGATCTTTACCCCAGACTTTCTGACATTCTCTTCTGAGAAGAGATTCTTGAGCATCGTTTTTCCTTCAGTTTTCTGGAGAGGGCAGCTAGAGGAAGGATGGGTGTGAACTAATATATTATCAACCTCAGATTAACAATAGCCTGGCTCAAACTTCAGGGGATCCTCAATCTTGTACTCCTTTGCAACACGTACTACTAATCTTCAGTTCTGATCCAGCTGCTGTTGGCTTCTGAACTTCTTCTTGATGTAACGCGACAGGAGTGGGGCTTGGATCACTATGGACAGAAACGCGACGCCGACGACCATGGTAGTTATAGTCTGGATGTCCGATTCCGACAGAAGCGCTGACCCGGCGAGCGAGGCAACCAAGGCTATCGAGAGGGCCCCTCGCATACCGCCCAGCATCGCCGTATTGCTCCACGTGATAGGGATCTTCTTTCCAAGCTGGCTAAAGAGGGCTAAGTATTGGGTAGACCGATGCCGCCCGTGCGGCTGTCACCGCCCCGTATGCGACGATGACTAGTAGAGCCGACTGCGCAAGGAAGACCACGTTCGTCTCGAAGCCTATCAGCAAGAAAGCAATGGAGTTCCCAACGAAGGCAGCGATTTCCCAGAAGGTGTTCACCGCCTCCCTCGAGGAGGCCGCCATAGCTGTCCTCATAGTAACATTTCCGAAAAATAGCCCGACCACCGCTACAGCAATCAGCCCCGAGACTCCCACGCCGGTGGCGAACACATAGGACCCGTACACGGCGGAGATCGTTAGTATCGTCTCGGCAATCTTGTCTTCCGTGAGGGAACTGATTCTCCGTGCGGCGAGAGCCACAAGGAAGCCCACAACTGCTCCGCCGAGTGTGGTGAAGCCAAAGAAGGAGATGGCTGATAATACCGGGACCTTGGTGACGCTTATGGACGAGACAACAATGCTGAATACCACGATAGCCGTTGCGTCGTTAAAGGCGGCCTCTGTGTCCATCAGCGCTGCCAGCCTCGTCGGGACGTTCGAGTGACGGAATATCTCCAGTACGGTGACGACGTCTGTCGGCGCCACGATTGCGGCAAAGAGGAAGGAAACGGCGAAGGAGATTCCTGCAATCTTCCAGAGAACCAGTCCTCCAACGACTGTCGCGACCAGCACGCCTATTGTGGAGAGTACGATCGAAGGTCTGATCACCGCCCTAAGGTCGGTGGCTTGTACGTGCATCATCGCCTCAAATATCAGAGGGGGAACCACCAGGCCCACGAAGAGACCGCCGCTTGCGAGACCTGTGTAGAGGGTCTTCATCTGAAGAATTGTGTCCTGCAGTGCGACCGCGATGGCATTCGAGGGGGCGACGGATATGGCGGCTAGTGCCGAAACCGCCAGACCCACGAAGACCAAGACTATGGTGTATGGCACCCTCGCTTTCTTCGCCGCGATTTGCGCAGTGAGCATGACGACCAAGAATGCTGTCAGGACCAGTTCTATCGTTTGAACAGGCATCGAACGGCGTACTCGGCGAGCGTAATTAAGGTTTCGAGAGATAACCCTCCACGTAAGGAGTGTAGACCCCGCGACGCTCGGCATTTGATAGAGGTTTGGGTCAGGCTATTAGTCGTAATAGAGGCGGGCCCGGTTGTTTCTTTCTGACCATAATTAAGTGTAGATACCTTTAGTTTGTCGTTGTCTGTAGTAGATGGAAGATACTATTTCTGTTTATTCTATGCTTCCTGATAGTTTCATCTCTTCGAGTCTGGACTGAATTTCAATATTGTAGACGCGTCCTATGTCTTCCCGCGTAATCAACCCTATCATCTTTTTATGGTCTAATGAATCAACTACAGGTAATCGTCCAATCTGGTTTCCTGTCATGAGCTGGAAAGCATTATAGAGGCTTGCATTTTGTTCGATTACTACCAAATCCCTTGACATAATTTCCTCCACTTTCTTCTTTTCCCTTTGGTCAGGGTAAACTTGCAAAATGTCTGTGCGAGTAATCATGCCTATCAGATTCCCTTCGTTATCCAGGATCGGTACACCATTTATCCCTTTTTCAGCCATCATGCTCGCGACCTCTGAAAGCGGCGAATAGGGTCTGGCTGTGATGACGTTCCTGGTCATCGCATCCTTTACCAGTAGCCTCTGAAGCAAGGGGATAGAGTATTCACCCTTATGTGCTGGAGATTCAGCCCGAGAAGGAACCTGACTTTTGTATATTGTGTTCTTGCCTGTTACAATATATGCTATTGTAGTTGCCACCATTGAGGGAACAAAAAGGGTTAGACTACCAGTCATTTCGGTGACCATCAACATGACCGCGACAGGAGCCTTCCCTACGCCTCCAAAGAAGCACATCATACCGATTATAACAAATGAAGGTAGGTTACCTTGGAAACCTGGTAAAATCGCATTAAGAATAGCCCACATCGCTGCTCCGAGCATTCCTCCTATTACTAAAGCGGGGGCAAATACTCCACCACTTCCACCGGACCCTACAGTCAACGATGTAGCAACAATCTTAAGTAGTACGATCGCTAGTAAAATAGT
>CAVVXT010000006.1:0-62904 GCA_963752255.1 Nitrososphaeria archaeon
ATGAGATGAAACTCCCTGAACCAAATTGTATAAGACACCGTAATTGTCAAACAAGTTTGAGAGTATGCCGAAGCTTGCGAAAAGTGATACCGTCCAAATAATAATCATTATGTAGGCTATTCTCAAACTTAAACTCCCTTTGCTTCTCTCAATCTTATAGTCTATAAAGTTTCTTCTAAAAATTCTTTTATATCATAAGCTGTCCTTGAACATGTTTGTCTAATGTCTTCTCATGTTCTTCTATGAAATCATTGTTAGGGTTCGAAGCTTCATCTGATCCTTTTGGTTCTTTCTTAGGATAGTAACCCTCCTCCATTCTTGGCGCAAGGAATGCTCCTATTACCGAGGTCTTAAGTATGTCTTTATAGAGAATAATTGCGATTATAAATTGTATACATTCGAGCCCACAACTACCATAAAGTCCAACAATGGTCCACTCTTGTAGACTAATGATTTACCATCCCACACTTGTAGTCCACAAAACAAGAATTAAGTACAAGTAAACACTCTATAATAGTTATGAGTAGGGAGGAATTTCAAGACAGATTCAATCGGGATAGGGCAGAACTGTTCGAAGCATTAGGGCATCCAATTAGACTTGAAATTCTCCAATCATTGTCAAATGAACCGCTGAGCTTTTCAGAACTCAAAAGGAAGGTAAAAATAGAAAGTAGTGGCCATCTCTCCTTCCACCTAAACAAGCTTAGAGACCTTGTAACAACAAATCCCGAAGGCAACTACCAGCTCACAGATGAAGGTAAGGAAGCTCTAACAGCGATCAGAATCATCGAGACCTTCGTTAAAGCTAAGGGCTCAAAGCCCTCGTGGTGGAAGCCATTATGGATCTGGGTTCTGCTTTCATGTTCTGCCTTAGTGGCTGCAGGCTACTTTTTTTAAAAACTCCTTGGGAGCAGTTGATGAGTGGAACGGTTTTAATCCTTCTCCTGATAGGCATCTCATATTACATACGTGTGCGTCCGTCTCTTACTGTGAACAGGGGGATGTACATACTGCTTGGCGTTACCCCTATTGGCTTTCTACTTTGGGCGGCTGAATTTTTTGTCTTAAGCCATTTCATCACCATAGGTTCAGTTGTATTGCCGCTGGCTCTCGCCATTACTATTATACCCTTCTTGATTGGAGCCTTCATAGGAGACTGGATAGGCAGACGAAGAAACTATCGTCTTCCGTTAAGCCCCTAAGTTCCTAAGACTTTAAGTTGTTCGTGAACGGTTACGTATGATGTAACGATGGCAATATATGCGCATTGCCGTTTTGGTGACTAGTAATCTCGGAGATATTATTTAAGGGCCTAAAGTTGAAAATGGCGCTGATAGACGAATGTAATGTCTTCTCGACCTTGACACAAATATTTGAATGTACTTCATATGATTTAGGTTGCAGCCAATGAGATATTGTACTATCAGCGAACCTATTTATTAATTTGCCGATTCAAATCTTCTCTCAGTTCTTTGATTTCAGCATCATATTTTTTTATCTGATTTTTCTTTTACTGCCTTTCATAATGTGCTAAAATATAGCCCGAAATATAACGCCTGTGAGGAAGCCAGATGTTTAGAGACCGAGAAGAAAGGCGCCGACGGCTACACGAGATAATCGAGAGGTTCCGTCAAAAAGGAGCTACAAGCCCAGAAAAAGCCATGACCATTCAGGAGCTGGGTTTGCCGACGCGTTTTGAAGAAGCTATGCATCGAAGACTTGGTCAATTAGGCATTTTTGTTGAAATAAACGGTAAGTATTATCTGGATGAAGAACGGCTTAAACAAATCCAAGAGCTACGTGTCAAAGGGGGGTCTGGAAGCGGTGGAGGTGGTGGCTGGAGTAGAGCGGGCTCGCCGACATGGTCCCGCGTTGTCGGGATTTTGCTTATGCTGCCGATTGGTATCATCATCGCCCTTGTGCTGTTTTACTTTGTCGCTTTTAGGGGAGGGTTCTTTCCAGGGGAATTCCTTATCATTCTTTTGGTCATCTTCCTTGTGTTGGCTTTGGTCCGATTGCTGTTCTGGAGTTCGAGAAGGAGATATTAGCTTGAGCATTGGGGGAGAACGGAGCAGCCCATTTACGAATCATTTTACATCTCCATCTTGGCGTTAATTGGCCTTACAATGATATAATTATGTTTTTTAGCCAATTTTCAATAAATATAAGGTTTTAGTATTTGCTAAAATGTGCAAGCTAGTTTAGTTAATAGTCTTCTAATGTAGAACTATCATCCTTGTGCACGTCTAGATCTCAGAAATAGAGAAGATAGTTAAATTTCTAAGAGAAAATGCCATCAATTCAGCTCTGTTTCCACAACCTCGGAAGAGTTGCCTTTGAGGCTTCACAGGTTAGTAATTGGAATAGGATCTATTTCCATAATGTAGGTCGAGGTCAGCGTAGGCATTAGATACTGCTCTTCACTTTCTTTACTGGCATGTTCTATGCCTCTTCGGACATAGTGTCTCCAGAGGATAAAACCGATAATCACCATCAGGATGGAAATGTACAGCACATCGTTGTAGTTCAGAAAGATGCAGTTGGGAGTTGCCTCAGTAAAATTCCAGGCTTTGATAAAGCATGTGTTATAAGCCACACGCTCTGTACCCCAAGGCCAACCCCCACCGCCAACAGGGAGACCAGACCAAAACTGCCATACGGTGAATCCGAGCCAAAGTTCTCCCCAAACGAGATGAATTTCAGTGTAAACGATAGATGCTCCCATAGCTCCTATGACGAGCAATGTGAAGCCAAAGGCGGAAAGGATGGCGTCACCGTTAACCTTTCCAAAAGATGAAGCCTTCCAAATGAAAAGGCCGATGCATGCAAGGAGAACACCGACTTCTAATGTTTGGGTAAGTGTTAAAGGTATACTTTTGGATAATAGTTCTCCTCCGAAGATCTCGAAAGAAAGGGAGGGGTAGAAAGGATAAGCATTAAGGGTCTGCACCATTGTGAATATATATGCTGACAGCCCGAAGCCCAGAGAGAAAAGGGTTGCTCCTAGGATGCTATACGGCTTTAGCCGTATTCTACCCTTTCTGTTATTCCATAGGGTGAATATGCTTGCTAAAGGCAGGGTGAAGATCCACACATAACTGTAGATGTTGTTTCTGATGAAATCTTGTAAGGAAGGCCCTGAAGCTGTGGAAAAAGAATAGATGCTTGTATAACGGTAATTGTCTAAATAGTAAAATAGTTTTGTGAAACTGTTCCCATAATCAAAAAAAAGTGTTGGGTGAATAAATATTATGAAGTTAAGCATGACCGCGAACGCGGCAAAGTATGCGATAGCCTTTACCAATTTTTTTCTGTTCAATATTAACCAGAAGGGAAAATAAAAAAGCAGCACCGCTGCCTGGAACGATCCTAACGCAAGAAATAATGAACTGAGGACATATCCGTGCACATGCCATTCGGTATTCCTAATCTTGCCTAGGAAAGGGATCTTTACCGTACTGAGAGTTGAACACCAGATAGATAGAAGTCCAAACAAAAGGATCAAAACATTCGTATCCCCCCAAAAATACTCTGTAAAGTAAACAGGGGATATCGTCATAGCCAAATTCTTTAGTAAAGAATACTGCGATATGGTCTGTCCAAAGTCGAAAAGTTGAAAGGGCATTATGAAGATCATTAATAGAAAAAATAGTCTAGTCTTAAAGCCCTTAAACATTTTTAAGGATAAGAACCCAGCGATCGCGACGGCAAATAATGAAATGGCTTCCCAAACAATTTTTGCACTTGTAGGGAACAGTGCGGATAAAGGGGATAAGAATGCAGCGAACATCGGAGTGTATGAATAATCCGATCCGGACCAACACCATTTCTGCCAGAAGGAAGGTAACTGTACCGTAGTCCATAGGACGTACACATCCTTTGGTTTTGTCCAGACCTGACTTGAAGCCCGCAATAGGTTATAAAAGTCGTAGGGCTGTTTAT
Source organism: Nitrososphaeria archaeon (assembly GCA_963752255.1). Classification (GTDB taxonomy): domain Archaea; phylum Thermoproteota; class Nitrososphaeria; order JACIWG01; family JACIWG01; genus JBEKIG01. Next base: position 3,943 of record CAVVXT010000006.1, read on the forward strand.
TCTGTGAAAAGGATAGGGAATTAGCTTCCACAAACACCCAAATATTTAGTATCAAGAGAATGATAAACACAGTATATACTAAAACTTCTTTGTTAATTGAAACATTAAAACGAGGTGTTAAATGTTTACTGTCAGGTGTATCCATTGCGACTACCTTGGCTACAACATTTATGTGTAATCCTAGCCAAGTATAAACACTTTTAGAAATATATAAACCACTTCAGTTAATTTGGGATAGTAAACGAAGTTTCCAAATGCCATATTCTGGAGTTGATTATACTCCAACTTACATTGTTGACTACATAGTAAAGAACACATTAGGACAAATGATAAAAGAAAAAAGGGATGGACAGATAAAGGTATTAGATCTAAGCTTGGGCCAGGATCTCTGAACAGATAGCTGACTTCCTTAGTAAAAACATGTGTTTTGACAGAACAACGAATAAATAACGGTATTGAGGTTATAAAGAGTAAGCAACAAGAACATTACTCATGAAAGTTAGAAACCCGAGGAAAGAGTAGACAAGTATCAACCTTGGTATTAATGCTCCATCCTTTGCCCCGTTGGTGCTGTCAAGCTGCAGGATTGGCTAAAATGTATAGCCTCGAGGTTCGAGCTGGAAGGGACCTATCCGTATATTCGCGAACCCCGCGCGGGGTCATGTTCATTCGCGAAATTCTTAGTTTTAAAGAGGTCGGAGCAAATTAGTCACACGCGTTTCACTTCAGACTCGACTCCCCGCCCGGCGCGTTCGAAAAGGTCGAGAATCTCTGGCCAAACCCTGTGTAAAGTGTGAATGAAGCCACCCAGAGCTATTGTCAAAAGGTTCTCGATGATGTGAGAAAGAGGGACGCCCTGAAGCACAAGAGCGTTGGAGCTGATGCTCTGAGCAGGAGCTGACTGCAAGAATATCCAATACCAGTACAGTGCACTAGCGAAGCCGTAAAACGAAAGAGCGATGCTCCCGACCTCTACCGCCACGGCAAACAACTTCTTGTTATTCATGATCTGATGATTCAGCATTTAGTTATTTTAATGTTCACAAAAAAAGAGTTGGAAATCTCCCAATCGGCTTAGTGATTCCTATTGTTCTTATTAAATCTCTAATGAACGTTTTCTCTATTTAATTGGTGGATAAGGGCTTCTTTATATATTAGGACCACTAATTATATTTGATAGCGATGCGTCTTAGTGGATTTGTTACTAGCATGGAAGGTTATCTGATTAGGAGCAGAGGCTATCACAGTCGACCTAGAAATTTTAGGAACATCTAGCGAATCATATTTGTGGTCCACTATAGCCATGTAGGGTAAGGTCAAGGTTTGTAAGATGTGGCACCTTGCTAATCTATTTTTAACTTATTTGTCATTATTACTTCTTTTTCCTTTTCGATTGATTTATATTACTATCGTGGCCAGATTGTCCCATAGCTTTGTCAAAATGGTTCATTACTTTTCCGGACTTGTATGCATGGCCTATTTTTTGTATGTTTGCCTTTTCCAATTGTGTATTCCCTCTTCTTCTTTGCTGGTATTATCCATCGGAACAGCTTAGAACGTTCGAAGATTCAGTATTAAAATTGATTTCCTTTTTATTATCTCAAGAATCCTGTTATATGGAAATTTTTAACCCTTCCACAGGCCGATGATCAACCCTATTATGAAAAATATCGAAGAATATGGCAGCAGGTTGATAAAGGGACTTGCTCCAGACCAAATTTGTGGTAGGTACTTTAGTGCTGAGTTTGCAATATCTGTAAGAGATGGTAGCGCTAGTGTATATCCTATAACAAACAATACAGCTAAAAGTATGATGATTGCCAAAATGAGCTTAAACGCGACTTTAACAATTATACCCACAATCAATCCTAGGATTAAAGGTATTATTATGGGTAATATCCATGCAAATTCTGGTGAAATGGTCACATCTTAAGTTTAGCATCACTAGGATTTAAAAGTTTGTTAAAATGAAACCACTTCGCTTTCGAAGGCTTTAACACCAAGCTTCATCTGGGACAATATAATCCTTTTCAGGTTACAAATCCCAAAATACATGTAGCCAACAAGTGTAGCATAGTTAGCAGCCTGTGCGACTACCTCAGGATCTGTTAGCTCTATATCTCAAGCTACCAATCCACCTTCTTTTTGTATTTGGCTATTTGTGAAAATAACAGAAGATGGGCTATCAATGCCAAAAGAAAAGTTCTTATGAAATACCTGAGGTTGCAGTAGCATCTGTCAACAGCTTATTCGGAAGAGTTTGGTTTTCCCTCAAAATGAAGGGACAAACAATTTCTCTTTAGCACTCTTCATCTAGAAATGATTCATGATAAAATCCCTAGCAGTTTTGTGTGTAGCCATAAGTCCAACGATCTTTTTTGTAGCTAGGGCTATTTGCGCATCGAACAGCCTTGTTATAACCAGCGAAAACATAAACCCAAAAATGCCGATGATAACTCCTTGGGCAAAGTCTATTTTGCCTAAGTACAAGATGAATATTAACGTAATGGCGGAACCTAGCTGCCCCATTATGAAGGCTCTTATGATAAAGTAGAGTCGCTGTAACCATGTAGAAAGCAACAGCGCCTTGATCACTGCTCTTTTTCCGGTCTCACTTTCAGCTCCAGATGCAACACTTCCTACCTGTTGTAGCATCATTTTTGTGTAATTCACATCTGATAAACGTAGTATCTTTTTTGCATAAGTAGCGCTTGATAAATCCTTGGAAGTTGCGCTTTCAAGCTCTAACAAAACTCTTTGTGCTATTACGTCTATTTCGGCATCTATTCTAGTTGCCATTATCGCACCCGAATGATTACCTAAAACTACATTAAATGCTTTAGGTGTGCGTCTGATAAGAATAACTGTTCTTGTCGTTGGGCATCCTAATGTAGGACCAAGGAATCTACAAAACCTTAATCCTGTAGATTCTTAGACTCATAAAATTAGGATTGAAAGACCTACAACCATTGACGTGGAAGCGCGTCCAATAACTTCGACAAGTTATAAGTTTGATATCGTCATAAGGTTTATATGAGCCATTGTTAAGCCATAAATTATGTCGGTAGAAACAAAGAAAGAAGTTGAAGAAATTGCGAACAAAGTTAGTGCGAAGATACAGGATACGCTTGATCAGTTAAATAGCAGTGTAAAAAAACTTAGGCAAGATGTAGAAGGAGGGGTTAACAAAGCGGAGACTCTAACTATACAGCATCCGGGAGCAGCCTTAGCGGTCGCATTCTTAGCTGGTCTGGCAGTTGGTGGAGTGATAGTACTAGCTGCGTCTAAGAAAAAAGAAGATTAGCTCTCATGAGCCAGCAAAAGTCAATATTCGGCACTGTTAAAGAGAAAGTCTTCGACTATCTTGAGAACTTGATAGTCGGGGCTGTGAAGGAAAAGATAAACGAATTCATCCGTACTTTCTTTAGAATGTTGATTTTGTTGGCTGTAGCCTTTACTTTTTTTCTGATCGGGTTTATTTATGTTACCTTTGGCATCATCAAGGCTCTGACAATTGTAATACCAGAATGGGCTAGTTTGATTGTTGTTGGTTTGATAATATTGGTTCTTGGTTATGTTGTATTCAGAGAATTTAGCAGGAAACTTAAGTGAACGAACACTAGAAAGACTCGAAATTAACTATTTAGAAGCCTAAAATTATCCCGAATATAGCGAGAAGTTAACGTAATTAATTCATGTTAAAAAAGAAAAATGGAGGATTGCGGGTGTTACCTCATCTGTCGTGGGTTCAAATCCCAGCCAACCAATGCTCCAAGTCACAAGTGACCTTTACTTTTTATACTATTACCCTTGCATTACTTTCCAGTTAAAACGTTCCTTCCTTTAAAAAGCCGATAGACCACTATGATTAAGATGACCACGATCAGTAGGTTTATCAATGAGCCGACGCCGAAGGTCACGAGTCCCAGTAACCACAGTATCACAAGTATGACAACGACTGCCACTAACCAATCCATTTCTAATTATCCCCATCTTATTGGGGACAATATGGTTAATAAACTCGATGTTTACATGGCGCGTCATTTTAAAAAAATGTATTTTTTATTACATTATGCCTGAACAATCTTTTTCTCCTGTAAGTGGTGGTTTGTTAGGAACGGCCAACCTCTATGGGTTTATGATTGTTGTCAGCCTTATGATTATTATTTCTGGAGTTGATATTCAAGCAAAAGGGTCGGTTTAATTAAGAACAGCCTTGTCAGGTAATTTGGGATAAAATAATATAAGGTAATAGAAAATATATGTAGTGAGCTAGATGGTCCATGTTAGATTGAACAAACAGGCAGAGAAACTCCTTGACGAATCCCAAGTAGGCGAATTCAAATGAATCTTCCCACGCATATAATGTTCGGTGCGCTAATCGGAGCTCTTTTCTTTGGGAGGTGGGACATCATTTTGCTTGTTGCCATCGGGTCAGTCCTCCCTGATATGGATAGAGAGTATGGCTTTTTCAGCAAAGATTACTTCCGCGACCATCAGCTCCATCGAGCGATATACCACAACTTCGTTTTCATTGGGATCGTTTTTCTGATTAACCCTTACCTTGCACTGGGTGCTTTCTGTCATACCCTTCTTGATGGTATCAATACAGCAAAAGATCGGGGGGTGGAGTGGCTTTATCCTTTCTCAAGGCTAGTGAAGAAGGCTAGGTATGATCACGAAGGTAAAAAAATTGCGTTCGATATCAAAACTAAGGTATATATGTATCAAAACGACCCAGTCGAACTCACCAGAAAAACCGCTGAGGATATGAAAGATTTTACTCTCAGGCCTTGGCGAAGGATTTACGGTCCCTTCTATTCTGGCGGTATCTTGGATATAGGAATTTTTGCTGGTTCCACTGCAATCATCCTGTTTTTGGCTCTCCTGTCTGTGTTTGGGATTAGGACTTTCATCGATTTTTACCACCCCCAATTTAGCTTCGACTTTATTGGTCCTTTGGCTATCAGTTCTTTGGGCGTTTCTCTAGTTTTGGGCATAGGTGAAATGAAGAGGCACATAGAAGCGAAAAAAGCTTCTCCGGCACCGCCGATGCTGTATAAGCTATCATTCTTTCTCTCGTTGTCCTTAATCGCGTTTGGGGTTGGGCTTGGAGCCTATCTCAACCCGAGTTCATATGGTACATCCATAAGCAATCTTCCCTACTTGGCGGCAGGAATCTTAATTGTATTTTTAACTGCCTTCATTGTGCTTAAAATCTATTCTTCAAGGTCAATTGTGAGAATGAGAAATGGCCTTGATCCATATGCAGTTTAATGCAGTGGTGTAATCTACAACAAAAAAGAATTTAATATCACTTTCTAGTTCATCATATCCTACCATTAAATAAAAGGATTTATCATGAATTAACATGATTTAGGTTAAATCTCGAGCCATCATTAAAATTTAGAGAATTCTCATTGTTGACAATATATTAAATCTTAATTATTCTCCATGTGAATTTACCTACTCGTGATTCGTCAAGGAACTTAATCTGAGAAAGTCCAAGATTTCGCTCACCTTAGCCACGCGGATGTAAGCAATTGTACGCTGCAACTCTATATATTATTTTTACGCGCGCGCTGATGTGGGGAAACACGCAACTCGGATTACGCTGCATGTAAAGTGCGCGCGTGCCGGCGAATAGTTGTAATACACTTCGGGCAAGGCTCAAGTGAGGGGCTCTTGCCGTGGCCGCTGAAGCGATTATTTAGGAGCTTTAGGAGCGTCGGGAACGTTGGCATATCCGGTTGAAAAAGGTGCTTGGAATCTGCCCACGTTCTCTCTGATGATGCCATACCCCTTTTCTGCAAGGGAGTTTGGTAACTTGCCCAACTCTAGTGGTTTTGCATCGCGCTTGAGCGTAAGTTTGATTGTTGATCTCATTATTCCCTTGTCCAATTGTACACTCGCGATGTCTGAGTAACTGTAATCGGTGTAGTCCTTCTTCAATCCGAGCGCGTGGGGGTGTCGCATAATTATCCGTTGGTCCGTAATAATTAAGGAGTCGATGTTCATCTGAGGATGGTAGATTTTCTCCTTAATATAGAGCTCAACCTTTTCGTTCGGGCCAAGTATGTTCTTTATATCATCAGGCATAGCCATTGCCATCACAACTTGGTTATCGTGATCTGTTATATAATTTTTCATCATGAATCTTACCAATTGTTCTCCGTTGATGAGCCAAGATTTTGTTCTGAAACCTGAAACCTATGATAGATTTTCTCTTACGAACGCTAACTTCGCAGATGAACAAAATAATGCTAAGAAAAAGTATTATGAAGAAAATACCAGTATATGGATTATATATTTTATATTATATAATTTAGCGTATAAGCCTCATCTAACCAAAATTCAAACTTTTCCTTGCCTTCAGAATCGGAAAAGGCCCACTCGCACAGCTCACTGACAACTATGTCGAGATCAATTTGATGATCCTGAGATCAATCCACCTATGAGTCCGCCGATTGTTGATGCGACCGCTCCGAAGATGGCAAGTATAATCGCTATGATTCCAACTGCCAGCCCAGACAAGCCGCCCAAAAGTCCGCCCATGATTCCACCCGTGGCTCCCCCCAGCACTACAAGACCGAGGATTGCGAGTATGGCAATGATGATGCCGCCGAATATCCCGGCAAGGAAACCTGATATTGCTCCTCCCCCAATGCCTTCTTGAGCGATGACACCAGCTGCAAATCCACCGATGAACCCACCTATTACGTGTCCAATTCCCGGAAATAGCCAGCCCATAATCAGTGTTATGAGGAAACCAACGAAAGCTCCAGACCATAAGCTACCCATAAAGTCGCCTTTGTCCAGTTAAAATCTTTCGTCCCGTTCGCCAATTAAGAGTAGAGCTCAGTTACTTTACTGGTTTTAGGGGTTTTAGGTAATTGTGAAGATTTTCTTTTGCGACCCTGAGATTAAGGCCCCTATCTGTCCAGTTAGCTTCCCCTTTGTTCAGGGCTGAGAGGTCCAACAGATTTCGTACTCCACTTTTACTTGCGCCAAGCACGGATTCAGCTATATCCTTGTTCAATTCGACTTCAAGATGAGTTACTTGCCAATTTCTCCAGTCTATTTCCAGTTCTTTGATTTAGCCTATTTTCTCGTTGGTTCCAGTATAAACATCCTTATCCAAAATATCCTTACTTCTCACATTTATCGCCGTGTAGTATTAATTCTTACTAACTTATAAACATTTTGCTTAGTATTACTTCTTCTATTTTCACAACATGGGACGAAGTGAGAGAGTTAATAGTTATCGATCTAGAAACGAAGATTCTGATATTCCTAAATCAATCCCATGACATGCTTCTACAGAGGTTAAGACCTCTATTATTTCATGATCAAAAAGAGCTACTCTACAAGATCACAGATAAACGTGAGAAGAAAGGTTTAAAAGAGATATTACTGTTGCTGCACTATTTCCAAAATTCCTGATGTGAATGTTTGTTATCCCAGCCATACAGCCATTATTCTGATAATTTCCTTCCTAATAGGAAAGTTAAGTTGTTTTCAATCCGTCCGCAAATAGGGTACGGAACGATTCTCCAGCCAATGAGTTTCTTCCCGGATGCCTAGAAATCGCCTTACGGATCAGCCAATCAACTAAAACGGTGTTTAATAGCCTCTCCATGCGGAATAAATCCTTATATTGACGAACATACATAAGCAAAAACGGTAGAGATCTTGAGCAATATAGTTCTTCCCGACCTTGGCAGTCTAACTTTGATGAGCCTGATTGTGACCATTATCGGCTTGATCATAGTGTGGATAGTCATCTCAATACCGGCGTGGTTGGCGGGCAAGGCGATAACTGGGGGAAAATCTACCTTTGGCGATGCTATGGTTGCCACCTTGTTCGGCCCGATAGTCTACGTTGTGGTCTTGATCGCAGTGGACTTCTTTCTAGGAACTCTGATTGGCTCAGGGGCATACATCATCGCTCTGCTCTTGGCCTTTATAGGCTGGATTTGGGTCTACAAATCAAGCTTCGGAACGGGCTGGCTGGGCGGCATCGGAATAGCCATACTCGCGGTGATCGTCTTCGCCGTGATGAGCCTGATACTAGGATCCCTCTTCGGCCTAGTGGTTCCCGCATCATTCTTCCCTCACCTCTAGGCAACTACGAAAAGCAATCGAGGACGGGTCTACTTTCAAAGATACATGCCGATTCTCGATCACATAGGCCACGAGACGTGTTCCATCTTTATTGTAGAGAACCCTGTACTTTGCTCTTGAACTTTGACTACTGAGACCTCGGGAATAATCAAGTCTTTGATAGATGTCCAACTTTTCGGCCCTTTCCCCGCGCTTCCTTCTCTAAGTCTCTTCAGCGGTTGCAAGCCAGTTCTTAAGACCGGAGAACCACTTCCGCTGCGCTTCATTAGATTTCATTACATGGTAATGGTCACTCGAACGACTTCAACTCCCATGTGACTGAAGGTCGGAACTTTCTTGCTCATTTCACTTTCGTAATTTGCTATAGAAGTAGAACGGCGTCCTAGGCTAAAAGAAAACCTTCTAACTGGGGACTCCAACAAATGTGTTTATTTATTGTGGCGCTAAATTCATGATCGAATATTTTGAACGCTTCTGCAACTCTCAACAGTTCACTCTATCCGTTCCCAGAGCAAGACAGCGACAGACTCTCCACCACCCCACAATGTTGGGGAAGTGCTCAACTTCAACCGATTACCTGACAGTTCAAAGAACCGTTTTAGTCCATGTCCTTCCCAGTTGGGAAACAAAGAACCTTCCACATGATGAATGACAAAGCCCTTTTTTCCGTCAAATTCGTAATGCCCATAATACGATATGACGCCTTCATAATTTGCTTTGATTTCTTCAGCTGTTCCCCTTATCTGATCCCCAGATGCGAATGGGGGACGGTCTGGACGCATCAGTTGCACTGAAAAGCGTCCGGATTTGGTGTAAATGAGTGACCCTTGTGCATTTTTTCCGAAAGGGTATATCACTTCGCCATTTTCCCTTTGTGTCTCAAACGAAATGAGTTTCCACACACCGATTATAGGTGCTGATTTCTGATTAGGTGTTGGCTCCATTTCACATCATCCAATGAAATACATAATTATCTATAATAACATTAATCCTATTTATCATTTTTGATATTTAAGCTGCCACACGTATCAAAATTGTTCAGTAAGATAGAAGAAATAGCATCATCGCAGTAAATTGGAGCCGAATTATCTATACAAAAGATAAAGCAGAAACCGTTCAAATGCTCAGTAAATAATTTCTATTGATGAACAGCTGAAATTAATTTGCTTATATCGTTCTATGCGGCACTAACGAGATTTTAGGATTCTCAGTGAAAAGCTTCACGAACACCCAACTAACTGCACACCCCGTGCCAACAATGTATGCCTTGATGTCGATAATCTTCATCCTTTAACTACTTCTCTTTCTTTTGTCATGGATAGCGCTGTGTAGTAGTTATTAATCATTCAAAACAAGCTAAACTTGTTAGAAAGTCGATGCACTATGCTTAATTGAAGCTTAAAGTCAAATTTTAAAGCTCACCCCTACACTAAACCTATTAGATGAATGTGTTGGAAAGGTTCAAATGGTCGTTATTTAGTGCTTCATCCAATGAAAAATAGATGGATTTAGACATAGCACTTAATACCACAATACCATTTCTAATTCTAATAGGATTAGGTTTCATATCAAGAAAGGTAGGCCTGCTGAAGGAAGGAGATGAACGGGTTCTTATGTCTTTCGTATTCTATTTTGCCCTTCCATCCTTTTTTGTGAGCAATCTTTCTCAGATCAATTTCACTCAAGTGAACTTCATCTTCCTATTAGCCGGAGTGATACCCATATTGATTGTATTAGTAATTTTCAGCCTTCTACGAATGCTGTTTAAATTTTCTAGGGGAACCTTCTACCTTCTCGTTCTGAGCACCGTCTTTGGTAATTTACTGTTCTATGGAATACCGTTCATGGAATTCGCCTTCCCTGGGACGGAATCCCTCGCCATGCTTTCAGCGGCCTCCATTTCCATTTTAGCAATTCCTGTTACCTTGGCCCTCCTAGAATCCTATAACATACAGGGATCAGACAAACTTGAAAGCTCAAGGCGGGTGTTGAAGGGTCTCTCAAAGAACCCTGTAATGGTCTCAGTCCTCTTTGGCGTTATCCTTTCTGTTTCGAGGATTACGGTTCCTGTCCCCATATTGAATCCTTTAAACTTGTTAGGAGCCACCACCGTTCCTGTTGCCACCTTCCTACTAGGAGTATTTTTTTACGGAAGAAGGTTCAGAGAACTTGCTAGTGGCTTCAAACTGAGTCTTCTTAGAATGGCCCTTCTGCCCACTATAGCCTTGATAATCGCTACTCTGGCCAATTTAAGTAGGATAGAAGTGACTGCGATCGTAATAATGCACGGTACACCGCTGGCAATACCTATGATCGTCTTCTGCGAACACTACAATTTTTACAAAGATAAGATGGCCTCTTTGCTTCTGATTTCGTCCCTTTTAGCGGGAATATATCTGAATGTTTGGCTTTTAATTCTCGGATATTAACCTATCAGAAACAATATGTGGATGAAACATGTGAACTACCTTACGGCATTCTCAAGAGGATTGTTCGGAGGCTTTAAATATGTCTTCGACTATATATGTAAAAATGAAATATCGTATTCTTGGAAGGACGGGGTTAATTTTCTGAGTTAGGGTTAGGAGCCCACGAATATAGACGTTGGCTCAATAGGATACACTTTAAGAATGATTGGGAACCTAAGTGGTTCTTGGAGACACAGCCTCAGAGGAATAAAATTATAGAGAAAGCCATCAATTCTGGGATTAACTTTTTTGAGTCAACGCTAAAGGAGGAAGCGGAGTCTCTGGGTCTGGCTTTGAAGGCTCTTGGGCGAAGAAATGAGGTGTATTTGTCAGCTATGCTAGTTTTTCCATTCAAGATGTTGAAGGACGACCCTTCTTCTAGATGGCGTGATATCCTCTTGGAGGAGTTGGAGGGAAGATTCCGCTTACTACAAACCAATCATATAGACCTTTTCCACGTCCATATGCCCGAGGACAATTACTTACCTGACAGGCTGAAGGCATTTTTGGAGATCTTAGAAGAGTTGAAGGCTCAGGGGAGGATAGGTTTCATAGGAGCCTCCAGTCACGAGCTGCCGTTCTTATCCGAGTTGATTAGAAAGTATGACTGCTTCGATGAGGTGATGGTCAGGTACAACTATCATCTCCAAGAGGCTAAAGACGTTATTTTCCCATTGTGTAAAGCTTTGAACATTGGAGTTGTCGTGATGAAACCGCTCTCCTGGCCCTACTATGGGATCCCGTTCACCTACTTTTGCAGTGATAAGGTCAAGCCGAACTCCTATACACCAGCTCAGACGAGCATCCATTGGATTCTAAGAGCTCCTGAAGTTACTACGTTAGTTCCAAGCGTCAATGACATGACAGAGTTAGATGAGAACCTGTCCGCCTTTGCTTCAGAATATGAGGTAGATGAAAAAGTATTGAAGAGAAGCCTTAAAACCGCTCAAGGCCCAAAAGCAAGAGAAATACTTCGAAGGCTGGTCGAACATCCAGCAAAGGATATACGAAACTACGCCAAAGAAGCCCTAGAATGTACGACATTCTAACGGGAAACGAGAGGCATTTACAAATAAATGAGCAAGAAAGCTCCCATTTTTATTCTATAAAAAAGATTTAGTATAGGAGTAATGCGAGTTCTGTATGAATATGGAAACAGAGGTTCTTCTTTATCAAGAATTGTTGACGAATGCTTGGCCGGCTAAAACCATCATTTTTCAGAATGGATGGATAGTGAAATTGTCTGAAGGAGTGACAAAACGAGTGAATGCTGTTCTCCCGATCAGATATGTTGGAGACAATTTATTTGACGATATCAGCGTCGTCGAGAGTATTTACAGAGAGAGGAATATGCCAGTTATATTTCAAGTTCCCGATTATTTTGAACCTCCCAACTTGAAGGAAACGCTCCTCTCGTTAGGATATGGGAGTATCGATGAAACCTTGATTATGACCTCTAGCATAAAAGAGATTTCGAAAATTGAAGAGAATAGGAATTTGAATTTTTTCATTGAGCAGGAATTATCAGATAAATGGTTGGCAGCCCTCGGAAATCTTCATAATTACAGTCAAGCTACAATTGATGGGCAAGAACAGATCATTAAGAGAATTCCTTTTAGGACGAAGGCCTTTTTCTATGGTGAGTTGGACAATCAAATTGTTGCCGTAGGACTTGCCATTATTGAAAGAGAATACTTGGGAATCTACGACCTTGTTGTTCATCCAAACTGTCGACTGCGGGGAATTGCTCAATCATTAATTGCAAAGATGCTCCAGTGGGGAATAGGGAACTTGGCTAAGCACGTCTATTTGGCAGCTCAAGGAGATAACTTTGGGGCAATAGCACTATACAATAAAATTGGCCTAAAAGACCGCTATCATTATCGCTATCTGACAAAAATTTAGATCTTTGCTAGCTGGAAATGACTAAAGATCTTTCCTAAAGCTTCCATTTTCTATTTTACTCCTTCCAGAATATTTCCAACACCCAATACTTTACTAAAACCAGCGAAATTATGATAGTACCATTTGTGATGTTATAAAATTTGAACCCATAAGAGTAAAGAAATAAATAGAATAATGCGGTAGATTACTTTAGAAAATGGAGTCAGAAAAAATAAAAGCAAGACAAGAGAGGCTGCAAGGAAGGGTTACAAACATAGAAAAGACAGACGAAAAGAAGAAGGATGAACAAGGAAACCTTTGGGAGAAATGTATCATAACTGTAGAATTAATAGGATTTTCAAAAAGAACACCAAAAAAGATTTTACCTATGAAATTAAAAGGAAAGCAAATCAAACTCCTCAGATGGTGCTGTTTTGACTGGCACTACAAAATCAGTACCCGAAAAACACTTGAACCAAATGAAACCAAAGCAATTCTCCTAGAAAAACCTACCATTACAACATATTGGTAAAGATCATTTATGAATCGGAGCTGAATTACAGAATGGAAAATTTTTTATATTTTGGAGATGATTAGTTCAATGGCCCCTCGCGAAAGATTGCTTGAAGCGCTATACGGAGAGGAGCCGGATATCGTTCCTCTTTTTGAAATCGAAATAAACAAACCTGTAGTAAAAGAAATACTTGGTAGAGATCCTAATGGTGCTATGGACTTTTATGAAGTTTACAGCAAATTTGGGTTAGATGGAATAAACTTTTGGGATATTCCTGTACCCGTAAAGTATCTTGACGCTAAAAGCTTCATCGATGATTGGGCTAGAATTTGGAAAACCAGTACAAACGATGTTACTTATTACGTTAATGGTGCAATAAATTCTATCGAAGATTTTGAAAAATTTTCTCCACCTAATCCATATGATTATAGTCGACTGGATAGACTACACAAAGTGATAAGTAACAATAAGAATCAACTTGCGGTTGTTGGTGGCATTCATGATGGCTATGAAATCCCTTCACAAATGAGAGGTGTAAGTAACTTTCTTATAGACTTGTACAGGAATCCGAGCTTTGTAAAAAAACTAATAGAAGCTTCTGTAAATTTTAATATAGAATTAGCTAAAGCGATGATTGATATTGGAGTAGATGCGATAATATCAGGCGATGACTATGCCTACAAGCAAGGGCCAATGATGTCACCTAAACACTTTAGAGAATTAATAGCACCCGGTTTGAAAAAGATTGTTGATGCTGTACATAAAAAAGGAATACCTTTCATCAAACATACAGACGGTTACATTTACCCTATCATGGAAGACTTGATTAGTGCAGGAATAGACGCTTTACATCCAATAGAGCCCCGAGCAAATATGAGCCTTAAAGATGTCAAAGACAAATATGGTGAAGTCATATGTATAATCGGTAACGTGGATGTTACTTATGTTCTACCATTTGGCACAATCGAGGAAACAGTTAACGAAGTTAAAAGATGTATAGGTGAAGCAGCAAGTGGTGGCGGATATATACTCAGCTCCAGTAACTCAATCCACAACGCAGTTAAAGTTGACAACTTCAAAGCGATGATCGATGCCACAAGAAAATATGGCAGATACCCTCACATCGTTAAATAATAGCTAAAAGTTGCGTTATATCGAGCCGTCATCTAACCCGTAGAAGAAGAATTATTGTAAACTAAAAAAAGAAAAAGCAAATATAATATAATCAAATTATATATGAAAAGCCAGGATAACATGAGAGGGCCAAGAGAAGAAATTTTGAAGGTCCCAAGGTTTTACTCTAACCCGAGAGTATTCTTAAAATCGTCGGGGCAAAAAAGTGGAACAATAACTCCAATCCCTCCATCAAGTGATCAAATATGGATCGTTTAGCCGCAGGCACACCTGTACCGGCTAGCAGGCAATCCCACATCAGGATTAGGCAAGCATCACCGAAGGACCTTCGCAGCATCATGTTCCTTGCCAAAGCGTGTATTTTGGATCTGGCTGGAACTAAAGACAAGAGGATTGTTCAGGCGATATCGGAGAGAATCAAGATTGACCTAGAGTTGTATCCCAGAACTTGCTTGGTTGTCCATGACGGCGAAGGGCTGGTGGGTTTCTCGCTGACCGAGGTCACTGGTTCTTGCGCCTCTATATTCCTGCTAGCCGTGGACTCACGGCACCGAAGGAGTGGTATAGGGTCGACGCTAGTCGTCGACACGCTCAACAGACTGAAGGATAAAGGGGTCAAGTACGTCGAACTCGCGACTCCTTCGGAAAACGAATCGTCCCAAACCTTCTGGATCAGCAAAAGCTTCACAGATGCCAAGATGAGAGTCTTTTCAAGATTTTTGAGTCGGCGCAATATTCATCAGCGAAGGTAGGCTTGCGAGTTGTAGCAATACGTTTACTACGGTTGATAAGAATGAAAAACTCTAACAGCGTTTCCATTTAAATTCAACCTGTAGGAAAATAAAGTTTACATTCACAGTTACATACGCGACACTTGGTAAGCCGAAAAGAAAAACGAGAATGTTGGAGAAGGAATAGGAACAACTTTTCAAACTTGGGCACAACGATAGGTCTCAACAAAGAATGATTATTGAAAGAGAAAAGCAGCTAGAACATCAATTATTTAAAATATACCAATTAAAAAAATTAGAGGATATATAGATTAGGCACCTTCCTTTTTATCAGAATCCTTTAACCTTTAACGGAGAGGAGGTTTAATACTAACTGATGGATAGCGACCATGAATTTAATTTTGAAGAAGACGAGCCAGCGTATACTTATTCGCTCACAGTAGAGGAAGAAGGGCTGGGATATCTACCAACTGTACCTCAAGTCTTAAAATTGTTCAGTAAGATAGAAGAAATAGTATCATCACAGTAAATTGGAGTCAAATTAACTATACAAAAGGCAAATATTAAAAGCTGTAATTACAAATTGTTCTTATATACGTAAATATGTTTATAAAATAAAAAAAACCCACAAATTTGATAAATAAGTTATTAAAAATCTTTGAAATATGTAAATTAGAAACGTTTAAATAACTTTTCTCCAACGATTTTCTTTGGCTGGTGAAGAAGTTTGTCAGAGCCTACTAAGCGAAAGAAATCATCGACGCGAAGGGAGGGGAAACTCGCAACGGATAAGATAAGCAAAAAGCCTGAAAAGATAAGGGTCTCCTCGAAGGCCGTCAGAAAAAAGATGACAAGAAGGGAGACTAAGAAGAAACCAAAGAGAGCGAAGATAGAGCTGGAAAAACACCCCACCGTAGCGCAGGAACAGACCATTCTTACAAGCTTCTTTCGAGGGGAGACCGTAGGGAGTGTCCAAAGTAGATATAGAAAGAGTCTGCGAGATGAGATACGCAACCTTAAAAATGCATTCGAGGCTGGAGAGTTCTTCCTCAAGGACGATGTATGGCAGCTGGTCTCCTAACTGGCTCGTTTGATGATGGGGGGGCTGTGAGCATGACCAAAGACAACTATAAGGAACGGCGGAGTTATGTCCATTTGGGGCATAACAAACTTTTGTTGAGTCATCCCGTGGCTGACGCTTCCGGTCTAAGGGTCGCCTGCTTTTCGTATCCCGCAGACTTGGGCTCTTGGAACTTTACGAAAGCTTTAGAGCTTGTGAATGTGGACGCGGTGAACTGTGTCACCTCACATCATTACTTTGATTATCCCTATTGGTTCGACGTCTCGACCACGAAGGGACAGGTGGGATTTCAAAATTGGCTGGACAAAGGCAAGCCCGATGTGGTCATAGCGAACAAACATCCCTTATGGGATAGACCTTACCCCATCCGTATCCCCTGCGACGAGTCCAAGCGTCGCGTTATATGGCATCGTGGCAGCATCTACAGAAGGAACTACGAGAAGATCAACGCGCAGGACAGGTCCGCCAGGCTTATTCGCATGGCCAGCACCTTAGATCTGCTGCAATATGGTAAATCCGACCTTCATTGGTTTCCCTTACCTCTGCCCGTGAACGAATATGCGACCTTCAGGAGGAGGCGCAGGGGAAGGAAGGTAAGGTTCTTTCACTCACCGACCGTTCGCGAGGTTAAGGGCACACAAAAGTTCGTCGAGTGCATCGATGAGCTAAAGCACGAATCTTCAGACTACGATGACTTGCAGCTGGTCATCGCAGAGAGGTCGACTCACAATGAATGCATGAAAATTAGGAGGACCTGCGACGTGGCACTAGACCAGATCAGCAACTTATGCTATGGCAGCAGCGGATTGGAGGCCTCCTGTATGAAGATGCCTGTCGTAGCCAACGTGCATCCGACGGTCTACGACGAGCTCAAAGATCGAGGGATAGAGCCTTGGTTCATTGACCCGGGGTTCAATGAGAAAGAGAGGCTCAAGGACTGTATTAAGGAGCTCTACAGCGACGCTTCCTTCAGAAAGGAAGTGGGGATGAAGGGTTACAAGTATGTGAGGGAATGGCACGACCTAGCTGTCTGTGCGAGGCGCTTCCTTTCAATGATCGATGTCTAAATGCCGTAGTGTGAAATGAATCAACTGGTTCCATAAAGCAAACAAGAAGATGTGAAAAAATTGTGTCTAATTACTTTCGAACTTAACCTTCCTTAGAATTCGTCTTGCTTCTTCCTCTCCTAAGAGTCCTACAAGCCTCTTTTCAGATTCTTCACCCTTCCAAGATCCAAGTATCTCTTTCACTGTTTCTCCGATTCCTGGAGACAGGTCTCGAACAGCCTCGTCGATCATGTTTTTTCGCTTAACTACACCTTTCGGTTTGAACACTTTCCCCATAGAATAGTTACCCCATACTTACTAAATAATCCCTAGAACGTATTAAGGATTCTTTAAGGCAATCTTTACAAGAGGAATACTATATTATTATAGTTGAAAATTGTATAATACGTTGAAAATTTCAGCCAAGTTGCGCTTTTAATAGCCACACAGAGCTATCTAAATGGAACCATGGACAGCTGAAATTAATTTGCTTATATCATTCTCTACGACTCTAACGACGATTTTATGATTCTCAATTGTATCATAGAAAAAGTTCAGCAAATATTTTTAAGAAAGAACACGGTTGACAGGCTTGTTGAACGATATGAAGTACGTCAGATTAGGCCGGTCAGGATTGAAAGTATCTCCGATAGCGATTGGTTGCATGTCCTTTGGAAACGCAGAGCCATGGATGGTCGAATTAGAGGACGCAAGGAAGGTTGTACGCAAAGCGCTCGACCTGGGGGTCAACTTCTTCGACACGGCGAACGTCTACTCCTTAGGCAGGTCTGAGGAGGTAACAGGAGAACTTCTCAAAGACGTCCGAGAAGATGTGATAATTGCTACAAAGGTCTACAGTGTGATGGGGGAGAAGCCGAACCAGAGGGGTCTCTCACGTAAGCACATAATGAAACAGGTGAGAGATTCTCTGAGGAGGCTTAAAACGGATTACATCGACCTCTACCAGACACACAGGTGGGACTACGAGACACCGATAGAGGAGACGCTGTCGACTTTAAACGACCTTGTGAGAAGTGGAACAGTTAGGTACATTGGGGCATCGAGCATGTGGGCGTGGCAGCTTTCAAAAGCGCTGTACACAAGCGAAATCAAAGGCTACGAGAAGTTCACGAGCATGCAGAACAAGTGGAACCTGCTATACAGGGAAGAGGAAAGGGAGATGATACCGCTGTGCAAGGACCAGAACATAGGGGTTATCCCGTACAACCCCGTCGCAGCCGGCCTGCTGTCCGGACGCTATACGAAAGGTGGAAGAATTGAGATCGGCAGGAACGATTTGATGAGGCTTCAGCCGGACTATAGACTTGCCGCGTTATATCGAAAACCTTACGTTGATCCTCCTGAAAACTCTGAAATCGTCAGAAGGGTTGCGGAAGTAGCGCAGAATAGGGGAGTGAAGCCGGTTCAGATCGCATTGGCATGGTTGCACCAGAAGGGGGCCACAGCGCCTATCATAGGGACTTCGAAGCCCGAGCACGTGCAAGAAGCGTTCGAATCGATGGAGATCAGCCTCTCCGACAAAGACATCACCTACATAGAAGAACCATACGTGCCAAAAAAGATCGTAGGGCACGCATGATCAATCGTAGTTCTCAAGACACAACAAGGTCTATTACATTTCTGAGGTATACGAATCGAAGGTTTGTATCAGAGAGGAAGCAATTGATCCAAGATTCTTGTTATGGTGGCGCTTTAGTTTCCTGCCTAGCTGCTTTTTTTCTTCTTGTACCCCCAGCTCTCCGTCTACCGGTGCTTTTTGCTCGTACCTCACTGGCTATGTTCTCGTCTTTGGCTTCAGGTGCCTTAGCTATTTCATGAACATTTTCAGGCACCTTTGCAGGCTCTGATTCTTTTCCCATAATAGGCTCTACCTTAACGGTCGCTCGTGAACATGTTCCTACGGGAGCAGTGGATGGCTGCTACAAGCTACCTCTCTCAAGGGGTAGTAGTTGACCTAGGTTTGTATCTCAAGAGAGCGGCAAAGCCTCCCAAAGCTGTGAGCTTTGCTTTTTCTTCCGACTCTGGAGATATCACCTCAACCCTTGCGTCTGTCTGTGAAGCCACATCCTCTAAGACATCTATTATGTCCTTCTCCTCCACCTCGTATTCAACCGCGTTGCACTTCTCGCATGGGCTCGATATCATTTCCTGTACAGTTTGAACCTTCTTCTCCTTATCCACTATCTTCGCCCTTGATAGTTCGCATCTTTTGCACATTACAACAATTTCAATCATATCTGTACTATCTGTCACTAGTGCAACTTCCACTTCACCGTTCTTAAGCGCGTTCAACACTGAATCTAGGCCGCTAATAGCCAAACCGTCTTGCTTGCCCATATCTGCCAGAAGGCGCTGCACAGTCCTCTTCTCCTCTGGCGCACACATATTCTTCAGTGCCTCAGATGATTTGTCAAGCACCTCTCTCACTCCTTCTCTGCCGGCGGATTGCGTATCAACTCTGCCCAGAAGCATATTCTTTAGCTCATAATGAAGGTAATCACCCTTTAAGAAATCCTCTTTCGTTGGTCCCGGTCCTCCAACTATCAACGCCGTAACTTTATGGTTCTCGAGAAATGCCTTTGTTGCATGCTCCGCAACCCTGTGGAAATAGTATGTGAGTTCCATGTCGCGTTCTCTCTCGTACCTCCTCTGGCTCTCCCCGCCCTTTCCAGACTTCCCTGGAATCCCCGACGTGATATTTTCGATTAATTCGAGGCTTTCACCATTTAGTATCCCAAAGCTAGCCTCCTTTGAATCCATGGCGATAAGCCCCACAACTCTTTGGTCTCTCAGCATTTCCCTTAGCGGCTCTAACTGGAAATGGTCGTCAACCTCGTAAAGATAGGCGGTAATCGGCTCTGGTGGGACGACCTCTTCGACGTTCAAAACTTCGCTTTCCGGATCGTTCGCGACGAAAGTTCCAGCAAATATCGCGAGCCCATTCTCTGGAATTTCCTTCTGCAGCTTTAGACGCTGGATTACATTCTTGAGGGCGTCTTGAAGGCGATCCCTAACGCTCTCAGATTTCATGACAGCAGAATCAGACTCCTCCTTGAGGATTGCGACTATCTCATCTATTGATTTCTCCCGAGGTATGTAGAGCGAGATGAACTCCATTCCCCTTCCCTCTTTGTCTGATAGCCACGCTATGAGCTTCCTCAGTTTGTGCTGTTTCACAGAATTAGTGGTTGCCATCTGGCATCCGTGAAAATGCATTACTTTTTCAGTAACCAAATTTGACACCCCAACATTCAGTTACGGTAGAGACTAATTTATTAGTTTCCCAGAATTAGAGCCAATTGGTTCCACTTTCAAAGTTTGGTTTCAGACTACTTATTGCGCGCATGTGGAAAGATCCGTCACTTAAAATATGCGACATAGAAGATCTATCTATTACAGAGCACCAACGGACTAAAGGTATCTGCATTTAATTAGGGTCAGAAACGCAAAATGTTGTTTCTTAATCGTGAACTTGACAAAATACTTAAACGGAAGCGCGGGCGATTTCATTTGATCATCAATATTTACAAAGGCAAAGCTCCTATGAAGTGACCGATCAAGAATCCGGCAAGACCTGCGGTCAGCCCGATTGCCGCCATCTGCAAGCCGATCCTCCATAGAGAGCCCACGGTGGTCTTCGCTTCGTAGACCCCGATGAAGAAGAGGGCGACGCCGCTTAAAATCACTGATGCTTCCGTTCCGGTGAGAATATTTGTTCCAACGAAAAGGTATGGTATCAGAGGTATGAAAGACCCAAATACGGTGGAAGATCCGACAACTAAGGCACTGCGCCTCGCTTCAGACTTGTCAACAGGCGCAAGATCGAGTTCGTACACATCATGAATTCAAGCATCGCCTTTGGGTTCTTAGCTATACGTTCCGTCAAATCTTCAAGTTCTTTCCCTTCATAGCCCCAACCTCTGAAGATCTGCCTCACCTCTTCCAGTTCGATTTCGGGGACATCTTTCATCTCTTGACTTTCTCTATCCGCTTCCTTTAGATAGACTCGTCGCCTCGCCGCGGTGGAGGTGTAGGCGACAGCTCCCATCGAAATGGACTCGGCTCCAAGAGCGGCCAGAGCTGCAACGAAGAAAATTCGGACATCGGTTGTTGCCGCAGTCAACCCCAGGAGAATACCCAGTACGTTTACCAGACCATCCTGACTCCCAAGGATAAAGTTGGAGAGGAGAGTGGGGCGCGAGTGTCTTTCACTCTTGACTTTGGCACGTACAGTCTTCGTTGGATTTGCGTTTCCTGCGTTCCTTTCAATGCTTTTCAGATATTCGTCAACTGAATTCAACCGTGTTTCCTCCAATAGTTTCTTGGCCAAGAATTACTTAAGATTTGCTGAAATAGAGGTTACATCCACGTCCATTTTCATCACTTGATAGAATATAATGATGAGTTCAGGTCTTAAGACTTTAGCGCGCTGCATTTTAGAGGCAGTTTTTAGAATAATCCCAGGATGTGTATTAAGGCCCCGTTGATCAGGGAAACCATCCAAACAACGACCCAGCCACAAAGCCTCAGCCGTATCCTTACAACGAGAAGAACTACTATGTAAATGTATTCAACAACGTGTGGCAAGCTTAGATTTGGCGTTATGCTGGTCTATGGGACGATAGTTCTATTCTATCTGTTCAAAAAGATCTTCCAAGGAACTTTTCACTAATAACATAAGATACACAAAGAACGTTTATGAAATAACTTTGTGAACTACCTATGAGTAAACTCGTAGGCTTCTTGCTTCACAGGAACAAACTTGCTTATCCGCCTGCGTTGGACAAGTAGAGGCAGTTCCTCCACACGGGCCTGTTCCAGACCCGCAGCCAGAATATTGCGTGCCGCATTCACGTCCCTGTCGAGGACGAGACTGCAGTTCGGGCACGAGTGCGTCCGTTCTTCCAGTCCTTTCGGAACCAGCTCTCCGCATCCAGAGCATTTCTGCGATGTCCCACTTGGGTTGACGAGTATCACTCGTCCACCACGCCTTTCTGCCTTGTAGGCAGTTAGTCGGCGTAGTTGACCCCAAGAGGCATCCATTATTGCCGATGCCAGATTGTGGTTCTTCACCATGTTCGGAATCTTCAGGTCTTCGAAGACGATGGTCGAGTATTCAGATGCCAGATTAGCAGAGACTTTATGTGCGACATCAAGACGTTGGTTCCGCACCTTTCTCCAAGCCTTGGCGAGCAAGACCTTGGCCTTTTCTCTGTTGAGCCGAGCCTTTCTTCTTCCTTGACAGGCGCCTTTGAAGCGACGTGATTCTGAGTGACGGAGTTGTCGAGATGTCGTGGATTCTCGAAGACTCTGCCGTTACTCAGAGTCGCAAGATTCACTACCCCAAGGTCTACTCCGACTGGTTTGCCCTCTTCTGTGGCTCGAATCGGTTTGGAGATTCTGTTTCAGCCGAGATGCAGGCATACCACTGGTCGATATCCCTGATGATGGTGCAAGTCTTCGGCGTTCCTTCAATCGGCTCGGTGCATTTTCGCTTTGACCAGACCTATCTTTGAAAGCCGGAGTCTGTCTCGCCAACAATTTTAAACCCACCGAGTTGAGGATACTTGAACGAGTTGTATCTGTCTTTCCGTTTGAACTTGGGGTATCTTGAAAGCCCGCGTAGAACGCCCCATATGCTTTGTCCAATCTGAAGCACGACGTCTTGCAAGACCTGGGAGTGAACTCCCATCAAGAACTTGTTACCACGGCGGAACGCAGTGAGGGCCCTCTTCTGTTCGAACGCCTTGGCACTTGGTATCGAATCCTATCATCCAGCAAGGTCGTTGTAGAGGAGCCTGCAAGTCTCAAGAGTCTCTATCATCAATCTGTTCTGAGTCTTGGTTGGATAGAGCCTGAACTTGTAGGTAATCAAATCCCTTTCTGCCCCGCAATATATCTCTGGATGGTTTCTGAAGACACGTGCCCATACGTGGAGACAAAGTAACTTCTTGACCAAAGTGTCGGTAGTCTTGACCGAAGATGTGGGAACTCTCTTCGTAACTCGTGGGAAGTGAATCCCTTCAAAGCAGCCACTATTCTGTTCGGGGTGGCAGTAGGTTTGGCTTTGACGAAGATGTGGACGTGGTCTGACATCGTCTCCAAAGAGATTATTTCGCAGTCTATTGATTTGGACTTCTGTTCGAGTAACGCACGAAGTCTGGTTTCCACTCCGCCAACCAGCACTGGCCTGCGATATTTCGTACACCACACGAAGTGGTAGTTCATGAAATGAACTGAAGTCTGCGAAGCGTCGTATCCCTTTGGCATATTATATGTATGCTATTCACATACTACTAGTAATATAAGCATTACGGGCTCGCTTTCATCCCACCCCTGAAGGGTGTGAGGTTTCTCGCTCGCAACGGCTAATTCTCAGGATTGAGAATTGTCCCCAATGCATAAATCGGCGTCTTTTGCTTATATCAGGTAAAGGAGGAGTTGATCGTCAATGTCCCAATCGAATGTTAAAGAAAGACAACAACGAGCTCACGAACCAGAGTTAGCGCACGAACCCAGTTGGAGAGGGTTTTATCGCGTAAGCGTAATCTTACTAATGTTGGGTGGCTTGCGTTTGGCATCTTCCAGTTCCTGGCCGTGCCTGCCATCGCATTCTGGTTCATCTTCTTGGGTGTCCAGTTGTTTCACCATGGTACCCGCCTCGTTACCGATGCTGTCAGTCGCTCCAACCCATCCAAATCTACCGCCATGCCTCCTATGTTCAACTAGGTGTGAACGTAGATGAAGTCACGCGTGGCACTTGGAAAGACCAAGGCGATGGCACTCCTCACGATACTTCTCGTCGTAGCAGCGTTTGTTGCGGGGCTCTACCTAGATGTTGCGGGATACTTAGAGACTCGGACCACACAGACCACTTCTCCGCTTCCGACGCCTGCGACGGTCAATGTCTTCGGGCTCGTATCCACCGTGGGTCAGGGAACCCACTTGGTTGCCTTGATGTTCACAAACGTCCACACCGGCGTGAATCTTACCGCCCCCGTCTCGAACGGGAAGTTCTCCATTGACCTCCCCAACAGAGCGGTCTACGATGTCGTCGCGCGATGGGCGGGGAACTACTCGTGGCAGACAGGCGACGTTGACAGAGGAGACCTTACGGTCAACATGTCGGCAGGCTCGATGGGCGCCATGTCGTACAACCTCCAGGTCGAGACCCCGCCCACCATCCTTGCAGTCCAGGGGACGATTCTGCAGTCGATTACTTCAGCGACCCCGGTCAAGGTCGTGTACACGGCCTCAGATGGCGAAACATTCGAGGCCGCAGTGCAGAACACCACTTTCTCCATAAGACTTCCTAACATGATGGATTACCAAGTCAAGGTCTTCTGGCAGTACGCTGACGGCACGACAGACTATTACTTCGCCAACAACCAGACCGTCCGTGAGGGGGTCGGGGTGACCGGACTGGACCTTGTTATTGGGTAGGTGTGCCACTGGTTGGAGAAGTCCGAGATCTATGAAGGTAATAATTCTAACTAGGCAGACGACCTTTCCAGGTGTTTGAAGGAAATAAAATTAGCTACTAAGGGCAAGGACATGGCTGGAAGGGAACCAAGTAATGGATTGATTGAAGTCTAATATTCTAGACAGATCAAGATAATTGGTCTAGGAAAGAAGATTTAAATAAAATCGAGCTCTGATTATTTATTATGGTAAAACTTGACAGACGATTGGTTAATTCACGAACCGCAATACTATGGGTCATGACTGCTCTTGCTGTGGGTAGTCTTGGGGCATCATTAAGCGACATAATTAGACAAAACTCTTGGTTTATAATTTATTTGGGCTTGATATATTGTTGGCTTTTCTTGCTTACAGGGATCTCTACGGTGCATCTAAACGAAAAGAAGTGACCTCTCTAAGCTAGAGCATTGTGGGTTTGATGTCTTTCTATTTATCTTTATGTGGTGAATCTAAGTAGTGGGAAGGAAAGGAAATTAAAATTTAATCCCAAAACTAAACACACCGGGAGCAAGCTTTGAATTCGAATGTGAATGTAAATGTGGATAAGTCAGGTGGATTTGAATGTGGACCAAATTAACTTTTAATAAAAGGTTAGCGGGATTAAAATGGCAATTAAAAGAGGTGTAAAAAGTAGATGAGCGTAACAAGTTTAGCTTTAAGGCTTGTTGGTGTTTACTTTATGGTTTCCGGTGCCTTTGGAGTGATTTTTATTCTCTCTTTTTTTGCCGAAAGACAAATATGGTATCCTTTTATGCAAAATAGCTTATTAGATATATTTCTTCTATTACCATTTTTAGTTCTCCTTATTTTTACTGTATCTAGGCAAATAACGGCTTTGATAGCAATTTTTTTTCCATTCGTTGGTATGCTGTATGTGGTTTTAGGATATTGGTTGCTTCTTAACGGGAGCAGAATTGCAGAATTACACCGGCCT
Organism: Nitrososphaeria archaeon; assembly: GCA_963752255.1. Lineage (GTDB taxonomy): Archaea > Thermoproteota > Nitrososphaeria > JACIWG01 > JACIWG01 > JBEKIG01. The sequence goes on from CAVVXT010000006.1 coordinate 29,362, forward strand.
CCCCACGCACCATGATCGCCCTCTGACAAGTCTAGAAATAAAAGTTGAAAAGCTCCATAACCCCAATATCAATAAAGAGAACGTAATGGATGGTTGCTATGTTCGCAATTTTCTCCTGCAGCAACAGATATTCGAAACTCCAAACGATCCCAATCACTCGTCTCGAACTGTTGACTTCTGGTCAAGGATAGAGGAATTAAATAGCTTCGAACCGTAGAGCACCCTGAGAGACAATGTCCAGCTCAGCCGAGCTCTTTGAGAAGATCGCCCATCCTACGCGAATCAGGGTTCTGGAAGTTCTCGAGTCCACTCCCCTGAGCTTTGGAAAGCTGAAGAATGAGCTGGGAATCTCCAGCAGCGGCAACTTGGACTACCACCTGAAGAAACTGGAAGGGTTGATTGTCCTCGATCCTGAAGGGAACTATCGGCTTTCCGATGAAGGGAAGGAAGCCTTGGTGGCGGTCCGAATCATAGAGTCAAGTGCAGCTGCTAGAGACCAAGCGGGTCAGAGGAAGACTGGGGTCGCCGACTCCATCTCCAACGTGTTCATCCTGATCTGGATGATATCTGCCTTCATTTCTTTCGGAGTGGTTTCATACCTTGCGCTTGGCCAGCCTCTTGGCTACTCCATAGGGCAGGGGTCTTTCATTTCGTTGTTCATGGGAGCGTCCATGCTACTCATTAGGTGGATCGCCAGGAGGATGTCATCGCGGCGCAACGTTGGCAATCCTTGAGTTAACCTTCCGCATCCCTCAATCGTCCCGCTTTTTCCTGCATCGGTTAGGTTTCTTTTAGGATTTAATTGTCGAACAACAAATTTAACGTTTCATTTCCTTTTAAAAACACTGCGATTAAATGTATTTTCATTTGTCTTACAAGATTTAAAAACAATTTGTTTCCATATGTTCTCTAAATGTCACATCATATTTCAAAAATATCGTATCTCTACCAAGCACAGCATAAGATATTCCGTCTGATGCACAAGATGAGTGGAAGTTCATTAGGTTGCATTCACGCGATTTAAATTGCAGGCTTCTCTATGGAGGCAGTTCTTTTCCACAGTAGGCGCAATATTTTGTGTTAGGGGCTACTACAGCTCTGCCGCAGTTGACGCAGAATCTCTGTGGTAAAGGTTGGACCGCCATCGGCGGTGTCATCGATTCACCTAGGTTTGCGTAGGCGAGAAGGAAGAAGATGCCGCCGATTATGGCGCCGAAGAATAGACCTATTATTCCAAGTATTAGGCTGTAAGTGCGCGCTTGAGCATATTTTCCCATCTCAATATTTCTTACCGTCATCCATGCAAAAATCGTCAGTACTATTCCTGGGATGAACAGCAGCAAGAAGACTATAGCTATTAGGATGAAGGGGAAGGCGGAACCTATATTAGCTACGTAGATAAACGGGGTAATGACGAATAAGCCTATGAAACCAGCTGCGGTAGCTAGCAGGTAAAATATGAACCCGATGAAAGCATAAGTTCTGGCACTTCCTAATATTTGATTGTTCAATTAAACCATATTAAGTATGGGTAGAAAGCTATTAAGCTTCCTGGTTCTGTTAACATAACTAACATTCACAAAACTCAGATATATTGTTATTAATATCGAGCTTTTAGATATTTAATAAATTATTAAAAGAAATGTTTTAAAAATAATAATTATCCATCTTATTAATAAATGCATTTAGCTTAGTTCTAAATCTTTTTTATTGTTTTGACAATTTCCAAGATTAGTAGCATGATAACATGTATTATTTTTGGCATGCTCCCGAAAAAAGGGAGTTAGATTAGTTTTTAATTGGAAACCTTTAGTCTCTGTTCGTGTCGCATCTTTAGAAGGGTGTAAAAATGGAGGCAGAAAGAAGTACTTTTTTCTATCCTTTATCTTCGATTACATTTATACTACGGGACCGGACCTTTCGAATACGCTATTGTGGCGTTAACGGCGTCTACCCAGAAGTTGTAATATACACCTGCCTCTGGAAAGTTGCCTGGTGCAACTGTTTTTACATCTGCGTTAATGTCTATGAACCAATAGTACCCCAGCAGTTTTACTGTGGGGTCAGGAATCTGTAGAGATTCGCTCGCTTCCAAACTCAATATCTTAGTCCTATTGGGGTCGACCGTGTATATGTTGAACCATCCATTTTCTTCTTTCAGGAATCTAAGTTGTGTATAAACTAAATAGGACGCTATTACGGTAGCGTTCCATCCCTGGAACTTCATCACCGCGTTTAACGCCTCATCAAATGAGATTAAGTTTGACACATTCAGCACTGAAATTACGGTTGTCGTAGTATTGGTTCCAGAAGTAATAGTAGAAGTAGTTATTCCTGTTTTAGTTGTTATCGGAGTGGAATATATAGTAGTTGTTGATAGCGATTTAATCCAAATAACGATCTTTGGCTCTGGAGAAGATGTTAAGAAGCTGAGAGAGGAAATAAGCGAGAAAAACAAAGAACTACAAACCCTAGTTAATTCTCTAGCTACTGAAAATATTAGCTTAAGAAATGAGAATATCAGCATAAAGAACCGCTTAAATGAAATTGAAAAGGATATTTCTAAGGTTTCAGAAATAGAGAAGATAGTTAAAGAACTTCAACAGAAAAGGCTAGGGATAAACTAACTCAAAAAATATCCTATGTTTTATAATATATAAAAAAATGTTGTGAAGGTGTGTCTTGATTATTCGATGAGTTTTCTGGCTTCTTCTGCGGGTACTGCGACGAGTGTCTCAGTTGCGATATATTCTCCTCTTCTCATCGCGACTTTCATAGCTGTTTTTTCATCAGGCGCTTCAATTATTGCGACTAGGTCGTATCTGCCTAGTGTATAATAAAATCCAAGATACTTTACTCCTTCTTTCTTGTCTTTTTCTAAGAGCTTCGAGCTTTCAGCTAAACATTCCTTTGTTAGCTTCTGCCTGTTCTTCATTAAACTGATAAATATCATTTTATCACTTATGTATTAGAAAGAACCTTCTTCCTTATAAGAGTATTTAATCTTCACAACTAGCCACTATCTTATTTTTATTTTAATGACCAATTTTGATTTTTATATAAGATTTAACTCCTTAGCACATGGGAGACAGTGATATTTTCTTGGAGCACCTTTTGAGATGATTGTCTCACCTATGTTGAAATCTCTTTTACATTTGTAGCATTTTAGACCATATTCCTTTGCATAGTGACGATGCGAAAGCTTCGACATTATTGTCGCCGTTAATTTGATCTTGATAGTTCCTGTCATTTAGCTCAGAGATTTCGTGAAGAATGCTTTATCGCTGTACTTATACTTATAATTATTTTATCGCCAACTCTGGCGGTGTTGTCCAATGATCGAAGGTGCTAGGGTCTATTTCAAAAGACATTATCTTACTTTTATCAAGGATATGAAGAGAGAATAGTTCCCCCATTTATTATGGTTGGAAATTGTATAATACGTTGAAAATTTCAGCCAAGTTCCGTTTGGAGGATTTATCGAAGGACTTCAGTTTTGGCGCATGAGCATAATATGCGATCAGCTATGACGATTTTAAGACTCTCAGTTGTACCATAGAAGTTCAGCTAATTCTTTTAAGGAAGAACAAAGTTGGCATGCTTGTTGAACGATATGAAGTATGTCAGATTAGGCTGGTCAGGATTGAAAGTGTCACCGATCGCGATTGGATGCTGGCATTTTGGAAACGCTGAGCCATGGATGGTCGAAAAAGAGGACGCAAGGAAGGTTGTACGTAAGGCGCTCGACCTGGGGGTAAACTTCTTCGATACCGCGAACGTCTACTCCTTAGGTAGGTCTGAGGAGATCACAGGAGAGCTTCTCAAAGACGTCCGAGAGGATGTAATAATTGCTACAAAGGTCTTCAACCCGATGGGGGAGAAGCCGAACCAGAGGGGTCTTTCAAGGAAGCACATAATGGGACAGGTGAAGGGTTCTCTGAAAAGGCTTCAAACGGATTACATCGACCTCTACCAGACGCATAGGTGGGACTATGAAACATCAATTGATGAAACTCTTTCAACCCTGAACGATCTTGTTAGAAGTGGTTTAGTCCGATATATTGGGGGTTCTAGTATGTGGGCTTGGCAGTTTTCTAAGGCTTTGTATGCGAGTGAAATCAAGGGTTATGAGAAATTTACAAGCATGCAGGACAAGTGGAATCTGCTGTACAGGGAAGAGGAAAGGGAGATGATACCGCTGTGCAAGGACCAGAAGATAGGAATAATACCTTACAATCCCACCGCAGTCGGCCTGCTGTCAGGACGCTATATGAAAGGTGGAAGAATTGAGATCGGTAGGAACGATATGACGAGGCTTCAACCGGACTCTAAACTTGCCGGTTTAGTCTATAAACCTTACGTCGAACCTCCTGAAAACTCTGAAATCGTCAGAAGGGTTGCGGAAGTAGCGCAGGACAGGGGGGTGAAGCCGGTTCAGATCGCGTTGGCATGGCTGTTCCAGAAGGGGGCCACAGCGCCTATCATAGGGACTTCGAAGCCCGAGCACGTGCAGGAAGCGGTCGAATCGATGGATATCAGCCTCTCCGACAAAGACATCGCCTACATGGAAGAATCATACGTGCCAAAACCGATCGTAGGGCATGCATGATCAATCGTAGTTCTCAAGACACAACAAGGTCTATTATAGTGCTAAGCCAATACGATGAATAGTTTAGAGTGTAGATCAACGATTTGTTTTTACTAAACTTATTTTTGCATAGAAAGCAATTTATCAAAGTGATATGTGATGCCATCCATATTCTTCATAAATCTTTTTGCCTTTTTCGGATACTAGAAAGTCAATGAATTTTGTGGCTAATTCTTTGTTCTTGGAGAAGGTTATTACACCTATCGCTGTGCTTCTTTGCACTTGAAGGTCTTTCGGTAACTCTATAATATCCATGGTTTGCATGTTCAAGTTCTTGAAGGCATCCCATCCTAAGATTGCATCCGCTTTCTTCTCGTTGATAAAAGACATTAGTTCCCCGCATCCATCGGCCAAAGCAACGGTATTCTTTCTAATTTGCTCGACGAATCCCGCTTTAGTTGCTAAATCATCCCAGACCCCAGTCAAACAGCCACCTACAGAAACACCAACACGTATTCCATCTTTTGCTAAATCAGATATTGACCTTATCTTTTTCGGATTTCCTGTTTGCACAAGAATAGCAGACGTTCTTGAGCCAAGGCTTCTTCTTGTTTCTTTAAGAACTAAACCCTTCAGCTGTGCATCATCAAGTATGTATTCTGAACCGCAGGTTAACAAGTCGCCCTCTTTAGTTTCTGTGATTTCTTCTATGAGGTCTTCACCTTTTCCGACAGTAAACTTAAATTCTGTTCCAGATTTCGCTTTGAACTCTGCAGCACACTTCTTTATGGGGAGTGCTACTGCACCAGCTGAAAAAACATGGAGACTGTTTTGTTTCGACATATTCTTTCTCTTATCTTGTATGAATGTTAAGCAGACTTAAAGGTTTTAATCTATTATCTAAGTTTGCAAGAAGACCCCAACATTGTTAGATCACATTGGCATGTATTTGGTGTCAAGAAGCTCGTCTATCATTTCCTTTTTCAACCCGAAACCATCTACAAGGCTTCTCAAAAACTTCTTTTTCAGGAAGCTTTACGATCTTCATTTGTCCCAGAGGTATCTATGAAGTTTCAGCAACTTTAACAAGAGTCGATTTTCCACCTCAACTCTTTATCCTTTTTCTCTCCTTACTCATCTATCGAATGCTAATTGCTTATTGCTGGTGTTTGCCGCAAGTATTCTGTGTGCTCTACCTGCTTGAGCATGAAATCAGCGACGTCTGCGCGGGAAATCCATGTTCCTACTTCGCCATTACCCACGTAGCCCGCCTTGACCTTTCCAGATTTGGGATTATTGTTAAGCATTGTCAAGCGCACGATCGTCCAGTCAAGATCGGAGTTGCGTACCGTTTCCGCCGCACCAACTATGTCTTCGTATGCGCCGTGCATCGTGAACTTAACAAGGTTAACTAGAGCCTTGGCCTTGAAGTTCAGCGGGTCGTTTGGATCCTTAGCGCTAAGTGTTGACGTAATGATTAGCCTGCGTACGCCCTGTTTCCTCATGGCGGCGATGATGTTTTGCATGCCCTGTGTGATCGGTTTATTTTTTGAACCGCCCCGTGGACCCAGAGCGCTAATTACGGCGTCTGCCCCGCTCACTGCACTCTCAATCAACGGTTCATCGGCCAATTCGCCTTGGATGACCTTTAAGTGTTCATGGTTAATGTTGAGCTTGGATGGATTGCGAATATATGCCACAACTTCGTGTCCTGCTGCAAGAGCTTGTTGGACAAGTTGTCTGCCAGTTTCACCTGTTGCCCCAAAAATAGTAATTTTCATGGTATCGCCTAAACCTTAAACGTTAACAGATACGCTGCTACCCTCTACCTCTACGGGATAGGTGGGCTGATTGAGATACACTTCTACCCATTCTTTTCTCTGGGGATGATGGAATAGAGGTGTTCTCAACTTCCCTGCGGGAGATTTCAAGTGGGAGTATAACATGTGCTTCTTGCGAAGGCTTATCCATGAGACTTTCCACAATCCAATAGCATCGAGGCTATTATATAATAATTCTTCATGTATTCATCCCACGACTAAAGTTGTGGGCTTTCTGTGCAACGCATCGTAACTAAATAGCCTTGCACTTATCGTACTGCAACCGTCTCCACATTTAGTCGGGTACGCAACTACTGCTTTCTCATTTTGGAATGTAAAAACATCGTCAGGGTAGAATTCAACGTAGCGTGGTTTTCAAGTTTTAGCGTAGCCATCGTATTTATCAGAGAAAATTATGGGAAATCAAGGGGCCGTCTAAGTTAGCTAAGAGCATTCACCTTTGAATTTTGCAAATTTTTTGATGCAATAAGTGACTGTAAGATTTGAAGATTACCCTCTAGTCTTAAATTTGCGTATTAAATATACCTTGATTGGATCGTTGATTAGGAAGGTCACTAACAGCGTATAACCGAGGATTGCAAGCACAGGCATATAGCCAAGTGGAGCAAGCTCTAAGACACCTAAGATGGAGATAGCAATCACCAACAAGACTTCCGTTAAAACTGTAATACTCAATATCTTACTAGGCCGAGACTTCCAGAAATGATTCCGCTCACGAACAATCATAAGAGTGAATACACCTTCAAGATTCAGATAAGCAAACCCGAAAGTATAGATCTTATCCACGTTCCCGATCAGCCCAAAATACGATAAACCAGCCACAGCAAAGATCACGCTTTCAATCGTCATCAGTATGCTCAGTGATCCGCTGACTCCGAACAGCCGTGAGACATCGAAGGTATCAGGCTTCAGAGAAGATCGCACGTTGTCTGTAGATATAGACATCGAGACAAAGTCGCCTAGGAAAATCAGCAGCACCGATCCCGTTATTGATAACATAAATGAGTGAGTAAGAAACAGCATCACAACTATGAACCCGACGTTAAACAACTTTCGGGCAACCATCATCAACGCCCAACTATAGATTCTCTGGTAAATCGTCCTGGACGTCTTGATCATAGCTATTATTCCGCCAAGCCCCTCAACAGTGAGCACGGCACTTGCAGAATCTTTAGCGATGTCTGTCGCATTTTTCACCGCGATTCCCACTTCCGCCTGTCCCAAAGCTGGGGCGTCGTTTACGCCGTCTCCGGTCATTCCGACCACATGTCCTATGTGTTGAAGGGTCTTGACTATAGTGAACTTGTCTTCAGGATAAATCTGGGCGATGCCGTTACTGTCTTCGATTGTTGAGTCAAGAGGTTTCACTTTGGTTTCAGCTTCCTGAATCTTTGACATCGTGGTTATTTTATCACCTAATCCTACCTGCTGGGCGATGTTTTTAGCAATCGGAAGCGAATCACCCGTAAGCATCTTCACATCTATACCTAATTCACGAATCTGGTCTAGTATCCCACGCGAATCTTCCCTTATCCTGTCGGCTATTCCTGCAAGACCAACAAACTGCAGTCTGCTCCGATCAGTCTCCCTTGGCAACGGCGATTACTCTTAGCCCTTCCGCAGAGAGTGCTTCGGCAAGCTTGAGCAGAGTTTTTGTGCTCTCTTCCGAAACGTTGCAGGCAGAACATATTGTGTCGAATGAGCCTTTTCCCACAAAGAATTTTTCACCAGCTTTATCAATTGTGGCTTCTGTCATTCTAGTTTTTGGGTCAAAGGGCACGAATTCCATCTGCGAGTAAGCGTCCAATGGGATGTGCGCTTCTGCTGCGGCTGTTAGGAACGCTATGTCGATTGGATCTTGGTTGGCTTCTTTTGATGCAAGTGCTCCGTAGAGTAAAACATCACTTTCGCTGAATCCGTTAAGGGGTACTTCTTCTTCGACGAAGAGTTTGTTCATTGTAATTGTGCCTGTTTTGTCCGCGCACAATACATCCATGGTAGCTGCATCTTCGCTCGCGCTGAGTCTTGTAACTAAGACTCCTTGTTTCGCAAGCACTGCTGAGCCAAGTGCCATGTTTACGGTGAACATTGTTGGCATTGCAACTGGCACAGAGGCTACGAGCAACACACCGGCAAGTGGTAACAGTACGGCAAGCTCGAATCCTGTCAATAGAGCGTATACAAAGACGATTAGGAGAGATGCGAGGACTATCATGGCGAGTCGGCGGGTAACTTTAACTGTGACCTCTTCCATGTGGAGTTTGGGTTTTGCGAGTTCAAGTAGGGAAATGGTTCTTCCAAAGTAGGTTTTTGTTCCTATGGCGTCGACTATTCCTGTAGCTTCGCCGCGCTTGACGGCTGATCCTGAATAGGCTATTTCTCCCGTGGACTTTTCCACGATTCCAGACTCACCAGTGAGCACTGATTGGTCCAAACCTAGGGAACCGTCGACTATCTTTATGTCCGCTGGCAGAAGGTCGCCGATTCTGACTCTGACGAGGTCTCCTGGGACAAGCTCTCTGGCTGGGATGATTGACCATTTTCCATCCCTTTTTGTTCTGCTTTGAATTCTTAGTCTTTGTTTTAGGGTGGCCATTGCTGCTCTTGCTCTTTTCTCTCTCCACAGTGACATTCCCGCGTTGAATAGGAGGAGGGCCACAATGACGAGTGATTGCACATACTTGCCCAGTAGCAGGGTGACGATAGCGGTGGCTTCAAGCATCCAGGGCACGATGCCCCAGAAACGTTTTCCCAGCCTTACGAGGAAGCTTACTTTCTTCTCAGGGACCTCATTGTACCCATGTATGGTAAGTCTCTTTTGTACTTCTTGGGTTTCTAACCCATTTTCTAAGTCTGTTTCTTGTAAATCCCTTTCCATGTCAGAACTATTCAAAAAATTCACCTTTACCACACACAAGGTCTTTAAAGAAATTTGCCTAGTAAATCACTCTTGCTGCATGACACAGCAATAGGTGCTATTTTGTGTTCTTTTCTATTCGCCATTTTCATCACAATTTTTGAACGTTCTTCACATTAACAGTTCAATTATAATATTTGAATATTGCTATTGAAAATTAAGAATTTTAATAAAAATTAAAGGGTTTACCAGATTTATGACTCTGGGCTAATGTCGGGTTTTAAAGATGATGATCATATTCAAATTTAGGAGTCACTCTGATTGTCAGTAATCCTATGGCCTAGGAATGGAAAATACGCAAATCAGATATTGATTACCCTTGTGTTAAGTAATAGTACATGAGTTTCCCAAGTTCCACTTTGGTATTATGCCTTCCTATGAAGTCTTTACAGTTCGGGTTCAAACATTCAATGTAAATGCATTTGTTTCTTAATAATTGTGATATTCCTTCCACGTTAAACTCTACATCTTGTTGTGACATGCACTTGTCGCAAGGGATGGTCCAAGGGCCTTCCAAGAGTTTCAGAGAATTTGTAATAATCTTGCTTTCCAGTTTCCTGCTTATTGGCTCCACATGTGTCCTGATCCAGTTAGGCCATTCAACATTCTTTAGTTGGTTGAGCTTTGTCAAAGCTTTTTTATCAGATACTTCTTCGACCCTTCTGATAAACTCTTGGTTTATTCTTGAACTAACTTCGTTTGAAATCATATTGATAACTGCCTCAGGCACACCTTTTTCTGCAAGTTCTTTTATCCAAAGACCATCATTCAAACTACGTTCTAGTAGATTGCAAGCAGCATTCAATACTTCTGCTGGTTTCTTGTGTTGTTCCCATCCCGCCTTCATAAAGTTGAAGTGTTCTTCAGCTACCTTCTGAATTTCTTCATTCTTCACCTTTACGAAAGCTTCCTCAGTCTCTTTTAGTGATTTTCCCTCAGTCGTAACTTTGAGATTTTCGAGTTCTGCAATCCTGGCGTTAAGGTTTGATGCCTCTTTGCTTCCCTTATTCAGTTCATTGGTCAAGCCCCCTATCGCTTTTACTATCCGGTCGTTTTCTGTTCTAAGATTCACTACTTCTTCATATAAGCTATCCCGTTCCCTCAAAAGCGTGTTGTTCGTCTCCACTAGTTCATTTCCTTTCAGTTGAAAGGCTTTCTCAATCTCTTCATTCTTTTTCTGCAGCTCATCATTTTCCGCTTTAACCGTATCATAGTACTTTATAGCCTGAACTTCTTTCAAGTACTCCTCAATGTTCTCTAAGCTCAATTTCTCCACTCTCCTAAGGGAAGCTCAACCGCAAAATGCTATGATAGAACTCGATCAAGTAATCACCCGTGTGGTGTGGACTTTTTTAGGCCTTTTAATGCCCACTCAAGCAAATCAGTGAGTTCGACTGTGACATTCCCAATTGCCCAGTGTTTCGCTCCAACGACATCTAGAAGTTTGAGTGTTGGGTTAACTCCCAAAGCCTTGACATGGTTCACTACGCCACCTAATATCAGAACATCATATTCTAACGGTACTTGCCTTGCTTCAGAAGGATACTTTATCAGCAATAGCATGATCCTACCTAACTTAAGATCCTCCTCAAGCTTTCCCGCTTCAGCCTTCAATTGCCCAAACCTTTCAATATATTTGTCATACTGTGATGATAGAGTGTTTAGGGCTTCCTCGAACTTTTTGTTCATATAATCAACATTTTTTATAATTTCATCCTCGATAGGTGTTAGAGCTCCTTCAATTGAGTTCCTTAACGCCGTGATCGTCCCTCTGAGCTCCTGAACCTGCTCTTCTAGCTCTTTTATGGCTGATCGAAGTTCAATCCTCCTATTTTCTAGAACATTTATTTCAGCTTCTATCTTCCCGATTTCACCGAATTTGCTGACGGCATTTAAAACGTTTAAAGGCTCACCAAAAATCTTGGCAGTTCCGTAGACGTCATTTATAGCTTGAATACTAAACTTATACTTGTAAAGCAATTCATCGCATACCCATATGATACTCATAAGGTGAGCATGATCTGCTTCGGCCTTCTTCATCTCAACTTCTAAGTTCTCCTTTTTTCTTTTGATCTCATTTATGTCGATGAAGGTGCTTATGGCATCAAGAAGGACATTTATTCCCTTGTACTTTTCTAATGATGTTTTTAGCTTGTCGTAGGTAGACTCGTCGAAGCCGAGCGCTTTAATTTTTTCATAGGCCTTTAAGATGTTTTCTGCAGAAACTTTGCGATTTTCAAGTTCAAGAACCTCGGACCTTAATTTGCTAATCTGTTCTCCAAGCTTCTCTTTATCAGAAGACATCTTCTTGAGGTCTTCTCGGATACCGCTAAGCGCTCCAAAGATTTTTAAAGCTTCGAGAACTTCATCGGCGTCCCCCGTATAATTTTGATGTTTGAAGAACTTTATCCAGTGATTTAAGTGTTAAACCGATATTGTCGATGTCCGTCTTAAATGCCATGATTTCACCAAGCTGCCGCAATGACAGTCCTGAATTCTTTAAACTTGATTGCATCTGTACGATTTCCTTGAGGCTCACCTCAAGCCCTGTAGCTTCATCAAGCAGGTTTGAGATATCCATAAAACTAATGCCTTTCGAATCAAGATCTTTTTTTAATGATATGGATGCTTTGACATCCTCCAATGTTAAACCCTTCTCCGTTAGCTCTCCTATAATTTCCAGAGCATTCCTCTTAGGATCTGGATCCTTTGTAGCGACCCCTCTGGTGTATAGCTTAATAGTCAGTTCCTTCCATCTGCCACCTACCACGTCGCTTATTTCCCTGTTGTTCCAATCCAATTCCTTCAGCTTACACATGAGTTCTTTAGCTCTTGCCAAATCTGTATCGGAAAGGCGTTTTATCTGAGCTAGTTTCTTAAGTTCAGCAATAACATCCTCCAATTTTCCTTTATCTTTTCCTTCCAATTGCATCTTATGAAGGGTTATATGTCGGGGGTTATAATATCCGGAGCGGACAACATATGATAGGAGAAACAACCCTCGACTGCATGAGGCAGAAGCACAAAAATCAGTGGGTCATCGCAGACGCTGTTAGAAATGATTGTGATAGGGGTGGAGGATACACCCGAAGAGTTCTTGAAACCGCTGCGGAACTCGGAACCATCGACAAGAAAACAGAACTTAGGCCCGTGTCACTGTACAGGATTGACCCTAAAGAAGGTGAAATCGCATGTCCAATCGAGCCTGAAAAGCCTTACGAGGAGACTATCTGTAGCCAACTTGAAAAAACTATAGATAATTGTGCTCTTCAAAATGATGAAGAATGTAAGGTAAGCGTTCTAAAGGTCATAGACCAAAGCGTGGAGGAATCTTTGAAGACGAAGGACTACAAGCGAGCAAGGAGACTCATCGATTTCGCCGAAACTGTCTTGAGGATCCCTGAAGGAGATGACACTCCAAACGTCACCCCAATCCCAGTTGTTCAAACAATCAATCAGGACACCTAGCCAATCAAAAGTGTCTTCTATGCGAGCTCAATTAGCTTCACAAGCACGGATAAACAATCTACATAGTCATTAGACCTTGCAACCACTGATAAAAGAGACGTTAAATGCAGCTAAGATGCAAACATAAAGTAATTTGATTGGAGTAGGATAGATTCGGGTATCGTCCTACACCTTAGATTTCACTTTTATATTTGTTTATAGGTTTATTGGGTGTTTGATCAAGGTTGGTAGGTGTTAACTAGTTCAAAGTGTTCACTATTTCTGAACCTTTCCAGATGAGCCCCACCTTCTAGAGCGTAAGCTCCTACCTACCTTTTATCAGTCACTTTAGATCGAAAGAAGACTGTAAGTACTGCCACGAATGCACTCTAATTCTTTTGAACTTAAGCTAAAGGATTGGCTTAAGGATAATCAGGGATAATGGTGGGGACAATAGGGATGATGTAGAAGGATAATAGGGAGGATGGAGGGTAATGGCGGAGTACAAAGGGAGACAATCTGAGCCACCAATATACTAAGGTGATTGCAAATCTGCTAAGATGTACTGGGGCATGTTAAGGTGATTAGCTATATTTATTTGACATCTGACTAAAGTTAGAACTTTGTGCAGTATACCTTACCATCACCTATTATCCTCAATATGATGACCTATATTCCACCATTATCCTCCTGCTATTATCCTTTTGTCTACATCATTATCTGCAACAGTTTTATTAAGTAAAAAAGCTAAAGTGATCGAACAATAGATAAATAGAAGCGAGATGCTTGAATGTATCTGTGATATGTTTATGAAGCTAGATAAGGTCTCTCAGAGAGTGTACGCGAACACTGAAGGCAAAACTGGGGGCAACGTGGGCATCATAGTTTTAGACGATTTCGTTGTTGCGGTTGACTCACAGTACCCTGTTTCAGGCGCGGAATTTAGGCGTAGCATATCTGATGTCACCAGTAAGCCTGTAAGATACCTTCTTCTGACCCACTATCACCAAGACCATGTCTTCGGCAGCTGGGCCTTCAGGGACTGCAAGATCGTCGGACATTCCCTGCTGAAGAAGAGGGTTGAGGAGAACTTGGAGACTGTCTGGTCTAAGGAGAACCTTCCGAAGCTGTTAGAGGATGCGAGGGTGAACAGGCCTGAAGTCGCACCCCTACTCGAAGGGCTGGAGGTCGTGCTTCCGAACGTCACCTTTAAGGACCGCTTCGCAGTCGATGGCTTAGAGATGATACACACAGGAGGCCACACATCATGCTCCTCGATCGTATACGTGCCTAAGGATAGGGTGTTGTTCGCAGGGGACCTGCTGTTCGCGAAGCGTTTTCCATGGGGAGGTGACCCTACGGCTGACCCTGACGCGTGGATAAAGGGGTTCAAGAAGATCCTAAAGATGGACGTTAAAGTCGTCGTACCAGGCCACGGGCCCCTCTCCGATAAGGACGAAGTCAGGAAACAGCTTGACTGGTTCACGGCAGTGAGATCCACGATGAAGGAGATGATTTCTAAGGGTGCCTCAATGGAGGAGGTAGTCGGATATAGCGGATACCCGAGCTTCTACGAATCAGACAGGCCAGCATGGAGGGCCAGCACGCTCGAGCACTGGTACAGGATATGGTCAAATCAAAGCTGATCACAGATAATCTATTTACTAGAGACGAGCTCAAGTAAGTGTCAGTAGAAACTAGAAAACCCTAGGGAGCTTCATTTTTGATTTTCTTTATCAGCCAAACCATCTTTTTCCCAAAGTTTCTAGCTGTCCGAATCCCCTCCTCATCCCCTGTTACCCCTCCCTTCTCTTCTCCAAAAGCGATATTCCAGTATGTGGAACCAGGCACTATCATCCCTTGACCTAAGAAGAAGAATAGAAGTTGGGCGAAGGTGAAGTTTTGTCCAGCCCTCCTAGCCACAACCATTGCGCCTCCAACCTTGTTTTCAAATACTCTGCCGTTTCGACCTGATATCTGTCCTGCCCTGTCTATCAGCGACATAATCTGGGGCGTTGCAGAGCCAGAATATACGGGTGAAGATAAGATGATGCCATCTGATTTAACCATCTTCTGGTATATTTCGTCGAAATCATCTTCTGTCTTACAGCGTTTTGTTACTTTACATGACCTACATGCCATACATGGCGCAATTTGCTTGTTGGCAAGTCTTACGAGTTCAACTTTAGCACCTTCCCCTTCAGCAGCCTTCAATGCTTCATTTACGAATAATTCTGTATTTCCTCCAACTCTGGGGCTTCCGACAACTCCTAAGATATGTATCATGCCCTCCCACACTTCATCATAATTTAAATACATTATACGACTCTTGCACACTACCAGATGTTTTTAATGGTGTTAAACTGTCTCGGTTTCGTTATATCTTAATTAGTCTGCACTTGGGCTTTAGTCGTCCAGGGTTGGTTCGGCCTTGGATGTGTCCACGACTCTAACCGCTCTTAGGAGCGGCATTGGAATCCCCTTGACTTTTCTTCGCGATAGTTTGTTCTTCGCATTGGTGAGAGGAGCTCCCCTAAACCTCCGATAGTCCCGATACCTCTCGCGTCCATCTCTTTTGGATTGAGTCGGGAATACCCAATATACGCCAAGCCCGACCGGCAGGCACCCTTCTTCGCTCTTGACCTTCCAAGACCAAGTGAAGCAGGCTTTAGGTGGAATTACAGAATGGACCTTTGCCTTCTCTATGTGGACCGGACGATCATAGCCTTCAGGTCTGATTTCCCATAGTAGGTCATCTTCATTCAATTCAATTACTCTGTGGTAGCTCAGGTTAGTCATTGTAATTCCGACTTCGTCGTTTAGACCGCATTCCAACTTCTCTATTGTCCAGTCCTCTTCACCATAGGGGAACCTCAAATTGAACACCAAGTTTAAGCCCACCGTGCCGATTATAGCCATTGTTGCAGAGAGGGTGAGAAGATTCTTCCAGTATGAATCAATGATGCTGAACCAACCGACAAGTAGAGCGCCGATTATGAAAAGCACGTATACAAGAGTCATCCACCATCGGATGTGATCCTTTCTATATCTTAAGTCGATGATTTCAGTTAATTCTGTATTCAGTTTCTTTTCGATAACTAATGCCCTGGTAGTTGCCGCGCGTTGAAATGACTGATACCCGACTTCGATTAGCTTCAATGCGAATACGAGCAACATCGTAACAGACACAATAACGAATTTGACGTTATCTGGAAGTGAACTATTACCAGTGCTTCCTGCAACATATGGGATGAGGAGAGACTGTGCTGCTAGCAGGGCTGTAACGAAACTGAAACCATTCCTCCTGAGCGCATCAATACGGTCGTCAAAGACTTTGAGTACGTCTCTGGCGGCATCCCATTCCTTCTGAAGGCCGTCGTCCTCGGACTTCTGGGCTGACAACAAATTAAAATATTAGAACATAAGGTATTTAAGGCTTGAAGTCATTTTCAATGCCACTTCCCGATCTCCACTAGTCCACAATATAACTAACTTTGATAGCTTAGTCGAATTATATTCCATCATTGCAATTTAAATACGTTATTTTTGTTTGATCAATCTATTACCCAAAAAAAAGGTTTTCGGCTTTGCTAATTCTACACGTTTCAGTCCAAAGGCTATCTGTTCTTTTACAATATGGATGGATAGTGAATTTTCCAAGCAAGGAACGTTTAATATATAAATCTCACAAAGAAGACAACATCATATTATCTTACCCTGACACTTCTAATTTCTAGTTAGCTAGCTATTTTTAAATAATCAACCGTCACACTTAGCTTGGTGTTATGCGATGACAACAAGAGTTGGACAGGAACTCATCTCTAGTTTTGGTAGGTATCACGGCTACTCGGAAAAGGTCTACAACGGTACAAATCGCACCTCCGACTACCTGTCACTGTCAGACGGAACGCGATTAGCCTATGACTTGATCCTTCCGACGAAAAACGGAACTCCTCCCCAAAACCCCCTGCCCGTTCTCTTCAAATACACTCCCTACCTCCGTGCCTTCACAATCTACGACAAGAGCGGTAAAAACAACCTTGCTGAACTGGAAGTTATGAAATGGTACGAGGAAGCCCTTCTTCGATTTCGGTCCTGGGTCGTCCCACATAGAAATCTGATTGACGCTCTCTTCAGAACGAAATGGCTGGGTGAAATCGTAAAATTTGGCTATGCCGTTGTAGTGGTGGAACGGCCAGGTACCGGGGCGTCCTTCGGTAAATATGACCCGTCCAACGAGGCTATGGCGGGAGAGACCAATGAGGTCCTCAATCTGATTGCAGCCCAGAAGTGGTGTGATGGCAACATAGGGATGTACGGGGATTCGGTGCAGGCGCAGATTCAACTCCTGCTGCCAGCACCGGGAACTCGCACTTGAAAGCAATCTTCCCTGCTTCCACATGGATGGACATCTACATGGCCGTCATGTACAAAGGCGGCGTCTACAACAAGGCCTTCGGGAATTTTTATCCCTGGTCCCAAAAGCTTCTTGACTCGGCTCTCGCAACCCCTGTGGACTGTGACAAGGACGGAACCCTGTTGGGCGAGGCCAAGAAGGACCACCAGAGCACACTAACTCCCGAAACTCTGGCATACTACATGAAGAGCTATCCATTCCGCGATAACACCGGTCCAGGTGGAGGACGATTCTGGAACGGTCCCGCACTTTATCCTTTCATTGACAAGATCAACAAAGCAGGCGTTCCGGCTTACTTGACGAATGGTTGGTATGACCTGTTCACGCTCGACAACTTCCTCATTTACGCCAACCTGACGGTGCCAAAACGAATGATCGTGCTCGCGACCGATCACAGCGAGGTAGAGAGTCCGGATTCAGGTATCGACTATGGAGTCGAGGCGCATCGTTGGTTCGACTACTGGCTCAAGGGAGTCCAGAATGGCATCATGAATGAGCCGGCCATCCACCTTTACATCATGGAAGCGGAGAAAAAGGACGCGTGGCGTACAAACGAGGCGTGGCCCATGCGAGACCAAGAGACAACACGATACTACTTTGGGGACGCAGTCGCCAGCGGGAATTCTTCCGTCAACAATGGCACGCTTTTCTCTTCGCCGCCGACGGTCCCCGAAGTTTGCGACACCTGTAAGGTGGACTATTCGACGACAACTGGTAAGAAGTCCCGATGGACAGCCGTCACCTGGACTTACAATTATCCCGACATGAGCTTCAACGACGCCAAAGCATTAACCTACACCAGCCCGCCGCTTGAAAAAGCAGTCCAAGTGATTGGGCACCCAGTTGTGCACGTCTGGTTAAGCGTTGACGCCTCCGATTTGGATGTGTTTGCATACCTTGAGGAAGTTGACGCCAAAGGAAGCTCAAAGTACATCACCGAGGGCAACCTCAGAGTGTCCCATCGCGCTCTCGGAGAAGCCACGTATGACAATCTCGGCCTGCCCTACCACGCTCATCTACAAAGCGAAGTCAAGCCGATCCCGTCGGACGAGCCAGTCGAGCTACTATTTGATTTGTTGCCCACTGCATATCAGTTTTCACGGGGCAAACGAATCAGAATCGCCATCACCTGCGCCGATTCAGACAACTTCGAGACTCCGATACTTAGCCCTGCTCCAACGCTCCGACTGCTCCGGAGTGCAAGTCACCCATCATATGTAGAGATACCAGAAATGCGCTCACAAGGAAGTAAGTAGCGCGCGCTGGCTGAATAATATCAGGTCTCATTCCCTTTTTCCGTAGCACATGCCTCTTGCTTATGTGGTTTGCAAATGTGAGATTAGGTGGGAAATGATGACATTAGATTTATTAGTGGTACTGAAAAGGCATTAAGGTTAAAGGCATCGGAAATTTCCGTTAGGCTGTGCCTAATTTTGTGGCATACTCGATCGTTTCATGCGCAGGCTAGGATAATATGTCTAATATTCTGATTATTCTAGCCATTATAAAACTTTATCTCTGTATTTGTGGACAACCTTCTGTTGGCCAAGATTTTCAACTACAGCGAAATAAACTCTAGACAGGCTCTTGGATTTCTTTTTCTCATAGGATATGTCTTAACAATGTTAAAGATAGGCATAGGTACCCGAAAAAGAAGGATAGCGGTCTTTTACTGTCAGCAAGAGCATCAACGGGTTCCTACTTAGATCTATGTGATTTAGTAAGTCACCGTTGCAGATGATGAATCTTGCAAGTTCATCATCTAAGTCTAATTCTTCATCTGATGGCATACCCGAAAAAAGAGAGGCTAGGAGACTACGTTAATTGAGCACGCTAGCTAAGAACGCAGCCACTTCTCTCTGGAAATGAGTGGTTGACTGATTATTCTGAGAAGTTGTTTGGATATTTGTCCCTCTTTTATGAGTTGGTGACCGGCTTGCCTAGTCGCTTCATAGATCTTCTTGGCTTTTTCTTTGTTCTCATCCATGTAGTTCGCGTGAGGTCGGAGCAGTGCGCCCGCGAATTGGACGTTACAATCCTGCGTCAACTCTTTGACGATTCTGAGCACTGTTCTGAAGTTGCCGAGTTCCCACCAGCCGCTCGATGATACCAGCGCGATGTTTTTGATGTTTACGTCAGTGCGGAACTTAGCGCGTGTGCGACCGTTCTTCGTCTTGAGAGCTGGAAGCATGAGGGGCACGAGTCGGTTGATGAGGTTTTGCATTTCACTGGGCAGCGGTGCGTACACGGGCGTGGCAAGCACGAGCATCTGTGCCGCTCGAAGCTTGGGGTAAAGCGTTTGCATGTCGTCTTTGATGTAGCATTGGCCTGGGTTCTTGTTCCAGCAGTAAAATTCTCCGGCGCATGGCTTGACATTCAGGCGCTTTGCATAGAAAAGTTCAACCGATGCTCCAGCGTCTTTCATACCTTCGAGAAAGGGGTTCAGGATTTTGGCAGTGTTGCCCTTCTCCATTTTGGGGCTACCATTCACGGCAACTACATTGGTCAAAATTAGTTCTCCTGTTTTTAGAATGGACTTCTGTGCTATTTAAAAATTTGATGTTCATTCACGCGTGCTGTTTCTCTAGCGTGCTCTGCGACTAAGAAGGGGACGTCTTTTTCGAGTACTTCTTTCCTAAGAGGATGTAGCTTGTGCTGTTGTCGTAAAAAGGGAGTTTAGGAGATTACTTTGATGTAGTCTGTGCTGACGTTATTACTTTTTGCACTGTTTCATGTACGTTCGCAAGTGCTTTCTCGATAATCTCCTTTGCTTCGTCGAAATGGACTTCAAAGGCTACTTTCATATTGAACCCGAAAAATAGAGGAGAGACTCCTATATGGCCCGCTCCACTTTTATGTTTGTTCTCTCAACCAAGTAGGTGTCTCCGCAGATTCTAGCGTATGTGCCATCCGTTTCCCTGCTTAACTTGATGTCATGTTTGGGGATAACTACAACTCTATCGCTGATTCTCACTACTTGGATTGGCTTGCTAGTATTGAGTGTAAATAAAGGAGTCTCTATAAAGATCTTCTGATCACTAGATCTTTCTCTATACAAAGTTTACCCGAAAAAATGTTAGTCGTTCGTTTGAACGACCTTGTTCGTGGGTAGAGCCTTGGTTATCTTGTCTACTATATCCTTATTCTATAGAAAGTACATGAAGGCTCCTGAGTATGTCTTATGATTTCCTAAAAATTCCCAGATGTCATCGTCGATTTCCTCTTTGAATGTAAAGTCTTCAAGATCACCTTCAAGAAGCTCATAAAAAAAGTTTATACTAAGAAAGTCAAAAAACTGCTACAAAGTGGTAAAACATAACTAAGAATTAAGCAATTTATTGAAGATGTTTAGCTAATTGGCTTCTAATCAGTGTTCAAATTTTTATAATAAATCTTTAACTTTACTGTAGTATATTAGAACAAGTAAGAGAGGGTTATTACCAAAGTCAAATAGCGCTTATGGGAATCACTGTTCCGCAATGAAATGCGAACCGAAAAAGTTATAATGACCGCGCGACTCTTCAATGGCATAGGAGAATTTGAAATGACAACCGATGGGAACAAAGTCGTCGTCCGTAGATTCATCAAAGAAGTGTTGGGTCGCGGCAATATCGGCCTTATTGACGAATTGCTTGCGCCGGATTATGTTAATCCGAGTATGGGCATCACCAATCGTTCTGGCTTCAAGGCCGTGGTTTCCGGTCTGAATGCTTCCGTGCCGGCACGCGATTTTGAAATCGCGGATCTGGTAGCCGAAGGCGATTCGGTCGTATTTCGAGGCAAAATGAACTTCACCCTCGCCAGCGGGAAAAAGGCCTCTGCCCGAGTTATCACCTATTACCGTCTATCTAACGGGAAGATCGTGGAAGATGAACCGATAAGTACGCCGCCTCTGACCGAAGTGTTGGGCGGCATGATGCCGCCAAAGTCCGGGTCCTAAGCAGCAACTCATCCGACGCATTCTTAAGAAGAGCTTAGGCTAACAGAGCCGATCCCGGGCTGACAACTTAGCCTTCAGACTTATCTAAACTCTATTAGAATCACTTAGAAAATCATATATGCATGCAATAGTCAATAAATTGTTAATGCATGACTTAACTGGAAAGGTAAAATTTTTTTCTTTTAAAAAGGGAGCAGACCTTGTTGGAATTGCATCTGTAGATAGATTCGATGCTGCTCCTGAGAGATATAGACCTCAATTTTATATTTCTGATGCTAAAGCGGTTATTTCCCTCGGTCAGAAGTTTAACGAAGCACTTGTTAGTGTCATAAGACAGAAAAAATCCAGTATTGCTGAGATCTTAAAGAATAGAGTAAATAAAATAGTACTAGATGCAGTAAAGATAAAAGGATAATAGAATAACTCTAACGATAGAGTATGTTAGGTACTTTGTAGCTAAACTTAAATATGAACTTCTTGGCTTTGGAAATATGAACGAGGATCAAGGAGTTGAAGAGAGATCGAACGCCGTCAAAAGTGACGAAGATGAAAGAAAGCCATTGTTCACATGTCACTTGAGCTATGTCTTAATGGATGATAGCAATAATGTAGACTCAAAAGGCGATGCTCAAGCTCAATTGGATAAGCAGAATCTCTCTATTCTCCCTGAAACTGGCGAGACTCTACTTATCCCATTAAATGATATCCTCGAAATATCCGAAGGAGACTACAGGATAGATCTATATCTATCATCTAAAGAGAAATTGATGTTATCTAGTATAGGGTATCTCTATGAGGATTTTCTTAGGACACTCTTTGAATTGCGCAATGAAATTATACTCAAATACATGCTCATGGAAGAGAAACTTCGAATATCTGGTATAGAAGCTGAATTCGTCTATTATGATAATAATAAACGGATACTGCAGAAAGGAATCAGTGAAACCCGTCTTTATGAAACTGCGATAGTTATTCTACCCCAAAAAGGGGAACCTGTTAGGATACCTTACAGCGATATATTGGAAATTAAGGCTGAAGATTATACTGTTACACTAAACACAGAAATTGGAGAAAGTATAGTTTTCTCTAAAATGGGAAGTCAATTTGACCTATTTAAGAGGGCTCTTACTGAGGCAATCAATCAGCTTTTACTTAAAGCTCAATTATTACTTCATGAATTAGCCCCTCAAGTAAGTCCTTTACTTATAAGGAAAGCTGCACATCTTATGAAAGAGGGGAGAGATGCGAAGAAAAGCGATATTGAGTCAATCTCTCCAGAACTGTGGAGGCAATTAGAGAGAAAACTTGAAAAAATCAACCTTAAAGAAGAATACGATTTCCTAAGAGGAATATCCCAAAATGAACAGGTAAGTGTCGGTTTCAAACGCGGACTATTGGGTGACCCTAAAGGGGAATATATTTGGTTTCTAGTTGCAATCTATAGCAATAATCCGAAAGAGCCTGGAAATGCAATTGCAATGGAAGCAGTTTCAAGTGCAGAAGAAGGAAGAGCTACTTACTTCTTTCGAATATCAGGGAGAAAGGATTATTCCAAAGAAGGTGATTTTGAAGATTTGCGTAGAAAGACAGAAGACCTGATTAGAATGATTAATCATTGTCTAATTGTCATTAATTTCAGAAGGGAACCGATCTACTTATCAAATGATAGGCTTGATGACCCTGAATATATCAAATACAAGATTTCAGTTCAGAAGATACCTCAACTGCAAACCTTAAGAGACCTCTTTATAGGAAGAGTAGTCCATCTTACACTTGATCAATGGAAAAAGGACACGACGGATTTACTAGAATTCAATATTAACACACAAGACGATTCAGCAAAATGGCTTAAAAACGAAAAATATACCTAAGACAGAGTTGAACAAAACGACCAAAAAGGATAATAACAAAACTTCATTGATATGATAGAGAGCGAATTAGTCTATGCCAGGATATAAGCATCCCTGTCGATACTGCAATCAACTTGTTTCTGCAGACGCCAACGTCTGCCCATTCTGTGGTAGAGTCAATCCCGTTGGCCCTTTAAGATGTCCAAAATGCAGAAATCCAATCCAAAAAGGACAGAAAAGTTGCAGTAATTGCGGTCTTTCATTGAACATCTCCTGCCCAAGCTGTGGCGCGCCAACCTTCTTCGGCGACTACTGCGACAATTGTAATAAACGTCTTGTTGTAATTTGCCCGAATAAGAAATGCAGAACTGAGCAGCCGCCGATAGGGGAGAAATGTATAAAATGTGGTAAATCTCTTATAGAAGGTGGTAAATAGCAATGCCTTTGCAACCTTTTACAAGAAACTATCAAGACAACAGTTCTGAAGCAGGGTTCCAGTTCACTTTTTTCTGTGATATATGTAACGATGGGTATAAGACACAATTCATTGAATCCAAAACCTACAAGAAGGCTGGACTTTTCCGAGGATTCGGGAAAGCGGTCTCTGTTGGAACAGGACTTTTTGGCAGCGGTGCGGGCTCCAGCATTGAAAGCGGTACAGATGTGCTTTCGCAGCGCTATCAAGGTATGACACCTCAATGGCATAAGGAACATGAGGGGGCTTTTGAAATCGCACAAAATGAAGCTAAAGAACACTTCTCCCGTTGCCCAAGATGTAAAAAATATGTTTGTGAAAACGATTGGAATGAACAAGACGGCCTATGCGTAGACGATGCTCCACGGGAAAATGTTGAAGTGGCTGCAGCAAGAGCACAAAAAATGGTTGAAGACATAAAGGAAAAAGCTGAAAGTACCAAAGTCTATTCTGGTGAAATTGAAAGAAAGCAGACTATCTGTCCTCAATGCGGCAAGCCAGCTGGAGAAGGAAAATTCTGCAATAACTGTGGTGCACCACTTGGTCTAATAAAATGCCCTAAATGTGGAGCTCAAAGCCCTGCTGGGACAAGATTCTGCGGCGAATGTGGCACAAGGTTTGAGTAGAAAGTAAACTGTTTAAACTAATAGTACTGATAGTTCACCAGATTTAGGAGAAAAAGCTAAACTAAAATTGATTGTAGGATGGATTGCGTTCGATTCAGGATATACCTCTTAGATCGATAGATTCAAACAATGAGATCCTGCTTGAAAGCTCATATTCGTCAATCCATTATTTTCTCAAGTATGATAAATATGTCTTTATAAAATTATGCTCCTCTGTAACCCTTTTTTAAAAGGTAGTTGGCATAATCGGTTCCCTTTACATTTCGAGACAGCGCTTGAAGGTTTATGTAAAGCAGTGCCTCTGAGTCTACTCCATACGGTCCTTGCGAGAGAATTTTTCCTTCTGGCCCAACCGCCAACGAGCATTCTATTGTTTTTCTTCCCTTCCATGGCCCGGCATCGATCCACCTCACGTTGCTTACCCCTACTACGGAGATCCCGTAAAGCTTGCTGAGCGTGCTATAACTTTTGTACCAATCCTTGCCGTACGGTTCCTTACTGTTGTCATGGTCTGCGCTTACCGCCCAAGTACAGGGGGAGAATATGAAGTGGGCTCCCATCCTGGTTAAGACGTGTCCTATGGCAAGAGAGGATTCAAAGTTATCGGCACAGATATTTACCCCTATGTTTCCAAATTTGGTTTCGACAACTGAAAGAAAGGTCCCCACATCGTATAGGTCCTGCTCAATATCTAGGAGGTTGATTTTCCTATGTTTTAGTAGAATTTTTCATGAACTGTCAATTAAAATGGCTGAATCATATATCTTCTTATCCTCCCGTTCTGTTAATCCTGCCAGAACCATTATATTGTTCCGTCTAGCTGCCTCACAGAGGCGATCTGACGTTTTCCCCGGTATTTCGTCAGATAATTCATGAGCGCTGGGGTGAGTCCAACCCAAGTCAAGACACTCTGGGAGAACAATCACCTGACATCCCCCTTTAGAGACTTCGGCAATGATTCCCTCTGCCCTGTCAAGGTTTACCGATTTATCTCCACCTATAACTCTCATCTGGCCCATCGCTAACCTAAAAGTCTTATAATGCAATCCACATTATTTGCTAAATTGCTGAAACTTAAGCTTTTTCATCGTATGCACGATTTTCTTATATCAGTCGTTAACTCTTTTCAGCTATTATTAAGATGGTGCCTAAAGTGGAATAATAAATCGTCAACTCTTGTTTAATAATTGATTATTTGATGGGCGATGGTCAATGATGATAACAGATGATGGTTGATGATAGGTGTTGATGATTGATGATTAACGTTGATGATCGTTGACGTTTTGTAATCTATCCGGTAGCATATCGTATTTGGAGGGCACTCCCGTGGTAAATATAAGCCTCACAAATGTTAAAAGAGCTGTGATATATTTTACTTTTATTTTTATTTTAAAGGTTATTTCATTATTTTTATAATAAGTCAAAATTATTTTAATAAATTTAAATTTTAAAGCATAAATAGAACTGACACCTAAATTTTTGTGATGTCGTCTTCCAATTTAAGAAGCACACTGTTGGTGACCTTTGCAGTGTTGATTCTATCGGATAGAGTCTAAAAAAGGTGATACTAAGCTTGAAGAAGATCGAAGATCATACAGATCTTCAGATACTAATACATATCTTAGAGAATGGGCCTAAAAACAGATTCGAACTGCGTAAAGAGCTAAGAAAACCCTATACAACCGTTTATGATACAGTTAGAAGCCTATTTAATGATAAATTTTTATGCATTAGCAGAAAAAAGAAAGTAAAGAACGTCGAATACTACGATTTGACTTTGTATGGATTAATAGTATTAATTAGAGCGTATCCTAAGATATGGGAAAAAATTGATAGCATCGCACAGATTCATTCCGACCGATTACTGATATTTAATAAATGGGATTTTTTCGTCAAAAATGGTCTAAGGGAAGAGATTATTAAAAGATTAAAGTTTACCATTGAATCTTGTAATGAGTGGGATCTTTACGTCTTTGCAGAGGTAGAACAGAGAAAATATGCAATAAACCCTTTTGCTTCGCCAGAAATAATTCAATTAAGCAAAAAGCTTGAAATCACCTTCACCGAAGCTATGCATAATCAGACTTTCAAAGAAAGGGATCCCGAATTATATAAGCAAATGATGAAACTAAAATCTGAAGGATTTGATGCATACACGTACAAAGAGCAGGAAGAGGAATCCTCTGAGACATTTAATAAATTTCTATACGAATTAAATGATCCCCGTCCTTCAATGATAAAACAATTCCTCTTTGGCTTTGATCCTGAAAAATTAAGCCTTGAATATCAAAAGTCCCTCTTGGATTCGGAGAAAAATAAAAAATATTTTGAAAGTGAAAGAATATGGTTCGAAGGACAAAAACACTTCCTTCTCACATGCAAGAAGGACACCGACTTGGATGATTTCATAAATAAATATCTTTATGGAAAAACGGAAGAGCATAAGAAAGCTGTGGAAAACCTTGAGTCTTGGTTGCAGTGGTGGAAGAAAGTATAGCATTTCTAATACATTAGCACACTACACAATTTTTGCAAGAATGTTCATATATTCCTGATCGCTATGTTGATACCCTAATATACTTCAGGGTAGACGGAATGTGCTGAGTTCCGAGGTGATGCCCTTTGCCTTCAATAATCGACGCAAACAGTCTTGTCAAGTTCTACAGGGGAAAGGCGGAGCCAGCTCTAGACAACTTCAATCTCTCGGTTAACGAAGGAAGAATATTCACCCTGCTCGGCAGGAACGGCGCCGGGAAAACGACTTTCCTAAGAATTGCAAGCACCCAACTCTCGCCCACTTCAGGCTCGGTAAGCGTGTTCGGGATGGACGTTATCGCAGAGGCAAGGAAGATTAGACGGAGGGTGGCGATCACACCTCAGGAGGGAAAGCCTCTATGGACCCTTAATGCATATGACCATGTTGTGTTAGCGCTGATGATGAGGGGCGAGAGCCATTCCACGGCCGCGGAGAAGGCGAGACGAGTATTGAGGACGGTCGAGTTGTCGGAGGTGGCTGGGGTGCATTCGGAGGATCTCTCTGGCGGCCTCAGACAGAGGATTCTTATCGCGATGACGATAGCCTGTGACGTAGAGCTCATGTTTCTTGATGAGCCAACCATAGGACTCGACCCGGTCGGAAGGAGGAAGGTCTGGGACGAATTGATCAGGCTGAAGAAGGACGAGGGCAAGACGATTGTGCTCACGACCCACTATATGGACGAAGCGGAGTCTCTGTCAGACGAGCTGGCGATCGTAGACAAGGGAAAACTGCTTACACAGGGAAGCCCTGTGGACGTGAGAGCGAAGTATTCAAACTCCAAGATACGAGTGGACGTTGTGAGCGGATTCAGCGCCGAGGAGCTGATCGCCTACGGCAAGGTGGTAAAGGTGGGAAACGTCGCCAGGGTATTCCTGGATGAAACCGCAGGTAGGGAGCTCAGCAGCGAGGCGCTCAGGCGCAAGGCCACGATCTCAATCGTCCCAGTGACTCTCGATGATGTGTTCGTGGAACTCGTAGGGTCGAATGCGGACGAAGAGGACGAGGGAGGGAGGGACAGACGGGCCGAGAGAGGATAAATAGATGAGTGAAAGTCTTTCTACCAAGGCGTGGAGGAACCTCAGGACAATCGGAGCCCTGTGCTACTACCTTGGAATCGTCCCAATGATACGGATTCCCACCCTGCTCCCGTTCGTGTTCGCCACCCCGTTCACCATCCTCTTCATCCTCTTCGTCAACGGCCAAAGCACGGCATTCGCCTACGGTCTGTCGGGGGCGATCACCATGACAGTAGCACAGCAGGGGCTCTTCCTGGGAGCCGACCTGACGAGCTACAAGATAGAGCACAAGTTCCAGTCCGTGGTCGTAGCTTCACCTGTGTCACCCTTCACCTACATGTTCTCGGTGGCGGCGTCCGAACTGGCTTTCGCGGTTCCCCCTCTTGCCATACTCCTGGTCATCCTCGGCTACAGGTCGCCTGAGGTAGGGGCTTTGACAATACTTGGAATAATTGTCGTGGCCGTATTGACATGGATGACAACTAGCTCCATCGGTTTCTTCCTGTCGACGTATGTACTGAACACGAGGACTGCGTTCCTGACGGTCACCTTCATATCGATCATCCTTTCCGTCCTCCCGCCTGTATTCTATCCAATGCAACTCTTGCCGCCGCAGGTGAGGTGGCTGTCGGAGCTGGTACCCACTACTCATGCCTCAGTTCTCATTCAGGGACTTTCTGGCCTCCCTGTCTCTTACACACAGACTATCGTCAGTTGGGCGGCGCTGCCAGCGTTCACTGTAGCGTTCTTGGCGCTGGCGCTCCTGAAGGCGAAATGGAGAGAAAACTAAACCTTTTGCCTATCAGCTCCGGGGTCATGAAGAATAATTGAAGTTTATACCTCCTGACTTCCTTTAAACAAGTTGAGAGGACTTCTTGTTTAGCCGTGGGCAAGATTAGCGAGAAAGAAATCGCCTACTTGATGACGCGTAAAATGTCACGGGACCAGGCAATTTCTCTTATCATACGCGGCTTCATGGATGTGTTTCCAAATCAAATCTTGGATATGATTATAATAGTTTATACTTATATTATTGTAGGAGTTTTTTATTACTAATTATATTGAGAAATAGATATTAACACAAATATTTAGGCTCAAACACTACCTTTTTTAGACTTATGGGACCGCCTCTTCGAACCGAATTGGGTTTAAGTCCCTATTACATCTTTTGCTGATAAAAAATTTGGTAAGGCCTCCCTTAAGAGACCTGTTTCTTTACTTTTTGAGAGTCTTCATGGCCGCTTGTAAAATATTGACGACTTCGTCAGCTGAAAGAATGGCGTGAACTTCGAAGTGAATGTAGGGCTGGAATTTCATTATGGATGCATAAAGCTCCTTTTCACCTAATTCGCTGATAGCATACCCCATCGACCCGTTAACGGACATCCCCCATTCCTTATGTATTCCCTTGCTGATGTCTTCTTTCACCATTTGCAACATGCCAAGCTGCAGTTTTAATCCCACTTCTGGCGCTGTAGGCCACAGGTTTTCATTGACTTTCCAAATTAATAGATGCTTGGTCATAATAAATATATTAAATATGATGGCTTATAAATCTTTATTATCTAAATTTTATACTATAGTATTGTTAGTGTTTTTTAATCTAAATGGAAAATTTACAACAAAATGGTAACTATTTAACGAGAAAGCTTAATATTTGCATCGCTTAAAAGATTGAGATGATAGACTTGGAGGAATTGGTTTTGCATAAGGTAAGGCTTTCATTGCTATGGCTTTTCACGGTGGTCGATGCGGTCGTTGCTGTGGTCTTATCCATCATGGAGCCTGGTGTCTTACAGCAATTCATGGAGACAGGGGAATTTTATGGCACGAAAATTGGGTCGGAGTACGTACTTTTTTTAGGGTTCTTTTTTTTGATTCCTTTGATAATGGCGTTCCTGTCGGTTACGTTGAAGGATAAAGTGAACCGCTGGGCAAATATTATCGTGGGCACAGCAGCATTCGTAGTTAACTTCCCAAATCAGCTATGGGTGAATATACTATATTATAGTAAGATCATAAATACCATAGTTTATCTATTAATAATCTGGTACGCATACAAATGGCCAAAACAGAAAGAATAACGTAAGTAGAGAAATAGTTTATCATTCCCGAGTAGAAGCGTAGTAGCTAATTTGTAGGGCACTTGTTGGCACAAATTCTCTGGTACGACATCATAAACAAATTAGAGTATGAAATAACAAAAATATGATCTTATATTGTATGGAGCAGGAAATGTTCTTCTGTCACACAAATTATTTTAGTTGTTTAAAGTAATGCCGGATCCTATATTCGTCAAAAGTTCTTATACTGTGTTCAATCATGTCCAGAATCTTCCCTACGCTAGTCTATGATCATGTTAGGATTTAAAAGAGGAATTCAAATAGCATTGATAAATATTAAATAGAACTAATCTGATGAAGTTGAGAATATGAAAGTTAAAGATATCAGGACATATTTTCTAAATGTTCCATGTGGGAAACTTATATCCGATTCTGCAAGGATACTTAATAGTATACAGTTAGTCGTTGTAAAGGTTCAAACAGATGACGACTTGGAAGGAACAGGCTATACCTATACCTTAAGAGGAGGTGAGGGGGTAAAGGCGATCATTGATAAAGAATTGAAGAAGATGGTTCAAGGTAGAAATCCTTTAGAAATCGAAGAAATCTGGAATAATATGTGTACTTTAACTGACGCAGAGGACTCATGGTGGAACAGCCACAAATAGTATAGCTGCCGTCGATATTGCTCTCTGGGATATAAAGGGGAAAGAAGAAAAAAAACCGCTTTTCAGGCTGCTGGGTGGCAAAAGGAATAGAATTCCTATCTATGATTCTGATTATGGTTGGCTGCATTACTCATGCAATGAAATTGCTAAAAATGCCTAGGGAGCTGGTCAAGCTAGGTTTCAGAGGATTCAAGATTAAAGTGGGTAAGAAAAATTTGGAGGAGGATATCGGGAGGATTAAAGCTGTTAGGGAAGCGGTGGGCGATAAATTTTCGTTGATGGTCGATGCCAATCAAGCTTTCAGCGTCTCTGAAGCAATTAGAAGGGGGAAAGCATATGAAAAATTCGACATCAATTGGTTTGAAGAGCCAACAGTTGATGGTGATGTCAACGATTATGTGGAGATCGCTTCTGCCCTCGACTTGCCAGTTGCAACCGGTGAATGGATCTACCATCTAGATATATTCCAAAAGCTTATTCAGAAGAAGGCTGTGGACATAATTCAACCGGATGTTTGCAGGGTAAAAGGAATAACCGAATGGATAAAGATCGCTGAATACGCAGAGAATTATGGAATACCGGTAGCTCCACACTTCGTTATGGACTTACATGTCCACTTGACATGCGCATTTTCGAATGGTTTAACAGTGGAACATATGCCATGGCTTACACATTTGTTCAAGATTCCATTAACAATAGAAGATGGATACGCCATTGCACCTGAAAGAGAAGGAAATGGAATAGAATTCAAGGAAGATTTTCTCGGAAAATTAGCATAAGGAAGATAAAATCATACATGGCTTTACAGGGTTCTACATAAGAGAAACTACGTTTTCATCCTAGTAGATCTTTTGATGACGTCCTAATATAATTGACGTATTGGCCTGTAACTAAAATAAGATGCTGCTGAGTGTACAATTGCAACCATCAGGTTGGATATGTACATTTAATATCATGTAGAGGTTAAACACCCAAAAAAGAATATATATCTTTTAGAAAGTCTCTTTACAACTTCTCTGCTGAAGTCTGAAAGGTCATCATAATTTTACAAAAGATTATAAGCCTGTTAGACGGAAAAAAGTGACAAGTCATGCAAAACGGATATATGGGAAAAATTGGTGTAATAGATCTTTCTGATAAAACAGTGAAAATTAAGGCCACATGCGAAGAATATACAAAGAAGTATCTCGGAGGGAAAGGTTACGCATTCGCACTTCTTTACGAATACTTGAAGGAATTTGAGTCTGAAGGCCATGCAGCAAGAGACCTAGATCCCTTAGGTCCGGACAATGTTCTTATATTTGCAACAGGTCCTGGTACTGGAATACCAGGCTTCCCATCGCCTGGAAGATATCAGGCAATGGCGTTACGTTCTCCACTAACAGGTTCCATAGGTAGTGCGAACTCTGGAGGAGAATTCGGTGCCTTCCTAAAATTCTCAGGTTTCGATGCTTTTAGTAATCAAAGGCTCTTCTGACAAACCAGTTTACATTTCTGTCGTAGATGGTGCAATAGAGGTTCATGATGCATCCGAGTATTGGGGAAAGACGGTCTTCGATACTGATGAGTTTCTTAGGAAGACAGTAAGCGGGAAAAATGTAAGCGTAGCATGTATAGGAGTTGCTGGAGAGAATCTTGTACCAATGGCTGCAATAGTGAACGATAAGCATCGTGCAGCAGGAAGAACCGGATTAGGTGCTGTCATGGGATCGAAGAAGCTGAAGGCCGTAGTTGTGTCTGGTAATGGAAAGGTTTCGATTGCGGATCCTGCAAAGTTCAGTGAGGCTTCTAGGGCAGCTTATGAAAAGGAAAGGAAGAACTCTGTTACAGGTGAAGGTCTTCCAACCTATGGTACAGCAGTCCTAGTTAATGTAGTAAACAATGCAGGAATCTTGCCTTATATGAACTGGCAGCTCGGATTTAATCCTGAAGCGGATAAGATCAGCGGAGAAACTCTAACAAAGGAATATCTTGAAAAGAAAAGGCCATGTTGGGGATGTAACATCGCTTGTGGGCGTGTAACTACTGTAAACTCTGGCCCATATCAAATACTTCACACAGAGGGGCCAGAATATGAAAGCATTTGGGCACTGGGGAACTCAACAGGGATCATGGATATGGGTGCTGTCATAAAGGCAAACCACCTGTGTGATGAATTCGGACTTGACCCCATTTCAGTCGGTTCAACAATTGCTGCGGCAATGGAACTGCACCAGAAAGGTTACATTAAGGATGGCGACCTTCAAGGTATGGATCTATCTTTTGGAAATGCGTCTGCTTTGGTTGATTCAGTTTGGAGGATCGCTCATAAAGATGGATTTGGGAAATACTTAGCTCTAGGATCAAAGAGACTCTGTGAAATGTTTGGGGCTCCTGAGCTTTCCATGACCGTCAAAGGGCTTGAGATGCCTGCCTACGATCCTCGGGGAGTAAAGGGAATGGGCTTGAACTATGCAACCGCTAATCGTGGAGGCTGTCATGTGACAGGCTATACAATTGCTCCTGAAATAGTAGGGCTCCCGGAAAAAATTGATCCACTAACTACTGAAGGGAAAGCCAAGTGGACAAAAACCTTCCAAGATTTGACATGTGTAGTGAACTCTACAGTTACCTGTCTGTTCACAACCTTTGCTCTGAGTGCGTCTGATCTAGCATCTCTATTGTCAGCTGTAACTGGATGGAGTCTCTCAGAAGATGAAATAATGAAGATGGGTGAAAGAATTTATAACTTTGAGCGCTTCATAATTAGCAAATATGGATTCACAGACAAAGATGATATTCTACCTCCTCGTCTGCTGTCTGAACCCATGCCAGAAGGTCCAGTGAAGGGACAGACAGTCGACCTGGAAACAATGAAGAAAGAGTATTACAATCTCAGGGAATGGGTAAATGGAGTACCAACGCCGCAGAAGTTGAAAGAGCTTGAAATTGAGCTCTAACCCTTTTTCTTTTTTTGCCGTCTCTCCACCTGTATGTTCCAGATAACTAGTGCAGAGTCATGTCCACATTCCCTAGAGCAATGCAGATTGAGGTTACTAACAAATGTAATTTCAAATGTATCTACTGTATTCGTAACTTCTGGAATATTAATGAAGAAGAAATGAATTTCTCAACATTTAGGAAGTTATCTGAGTCTTTTGGAGACTTGAACAAAAT
>CAVVXT010000007.1:0-111929 GCA_963752255.1 Nitrososphaeria archaeon
TGGGGCAGGAAATAGACGCAGTTTTCTCCCAGCAACACCAGGTCGGTGCGGCCATCGCCATTCAGATCGCCGGTGCAGAGGCGCGTTGGCCGAGAGCTGGCCGTCGTCAATGGGCCAGCGTTTGGGGGCGCTCCAGCCGTTGGTGCCCTGGTTGTAGAGCACGATCAGTTCCCGGGGGTCGCCGTAGTAGGCGATGTCGGGCCGGCCATCGCCGTTCAAGTCGGCGACGGCCAGGGAGGAGATGCGTTTCTCGGAGGCGATGGATTCGATGCGGAAGCGGGCATCGGGCGGCAGCTCGTTCGGCTCGCGTTTGCCTGCGGGCTTGGGCTTTTGCGGTCAGGTTGGTCTTGCCGGTCTGGTTGTAGAGCAGGTTGATCCTGGAGCGGGCATTATTGACCACGATGATGTCGTTCAGGCCGTCGCCATCGAGGTCCGCCACGTGCAGTTGGCTGATCTGGCTGTCAATGGGGAATATCTCCGGGCCGGTGAAGCCGAAGCGGTTGGTGTTGGTGGCGGCGGCCAGGCAGTTCACCGTGAAGCTCACGCCGGCAGCCCAAACCAACGCGCAGCCGAGCCCTGCGTCGGAACCAAGTGATAGTCTTCAAGCGTGGCGGAAAATGCCAATGGGGAAGGGGGTTGGAAAGCACAAAGCGAAGGCCCGTTGGCCAGCGGGCCGCTGCGCGCTTACTCGCCGACGAAATGGGCGGTAATGGCGCGGGAGTGCGGCGAGCGGCGATGTTCCCAGAGGTAAATTCCCTGCCAGGTGCCCAGCGCCAGCCGGCCCTGGCTGACGGGAATGGAAAGGTTGACGGCCGTCAGCGCGGTGCGCACGTGGGCGGGCATGTCGTCGTCGCCTTCGACCGTGTGCGAGAAGAGCGGATCGCCGTCCGGCACGAGGCGCGCAAAGAAGCTCTCCAAATCGCGCCGCACATCCGGGTCGGCATTTTCCTGGATGAGCAGCGAGGCCGAAGTGTGGCGGAGGTGCAGGGTGACCAGGCCGTCTGGTGAAACCGTTCTGCGCAACCCAGTCCGCAACTTTGCCGGTGAAGTCGTAGAGGCCACGGCCGCGCGTGGGAATCCTTATCTCATGCAAAGCCTGGCGCAACATCTCGCTGATAGTCTGGAGTCCAGAGTCTAAAGTCTAAAGTCCGAGGCAGAAGTGCAGGCTGCGCTCATTGGCCGCTGTCGGCGGGCTTCTTGGCGTCGAGCATCTTCTCCAGCTCCGGGTTGCGCGGGTGGCCGGCGGCCAGGGCTTTTTGGTAATGCCAGCGGGCCAGCTCCACCAGCGGCGGCTGCTGGGTGATGTAGACCACCGCGAGGTTATTGTGCGCGTTGGCGTAGCCCGGATCGAGCTGAATGGCCTTGCGCAGGGCGGTCTCGGCCGGGTCCGCGCAGGCCCTTCTCGCTCAGCGCGAGGCCGAGGAAGTTCTGGATCTGCGCATCCTGGGGATCGAGCTTTGCCGCGCGGCTGAGCGCGTCAATCGCCTCGTCGTATTTCTTCTGGCGGAACCTCAAGCGGCCCAGGACGAAGAGGCTGTAAGGGTCATCGGGCGCGAGGGCGACGGCTTGCTTGATATTGATCTCCGCGGCCTCGAGATGGTCCGAGATCGAGCTCGATCGCGGCGAGGTTGGCCAGGGTGGGAACATTCTTTTTGTCCTGCTGCAGCACCTGCAGGTATTTCTCCTCGGCTTTGTCGAGTTGTCGGTTGGCGTAGTAGGCGCTGCGCCTCGGCCACCAGCGCCACCGTGCCGGGGGGCAGCTCCTTGACCGATTTCTTGCCGCCTTTGCGATCGGCCTGGGCGAGTTTGGTTTCCGGCTGCTTGAACAGGGCCAATTCCTCGGCGGTATAAGGCACTTGCCGCGCCTCGAACACTTCGAGCCGGGCGCGCAGCGTGGCCAATTGATTCTCGATTTCCGCCACGCGGGCGGCCGCCGCTTTGCCTTTGCGGCTGTAAAGCTCCTTGTTGGCGGCGGCGAGCTGCTTCTGCAGGTCGTCTCGTTCCCGTTCCAGTTGCTTGATCCGGGCCGCGTCCGCGGCTTTGGAGGATACGGGCCCGCCGGCTATGGCCGGGGGGGCCGTGGGGGACCCTACAAAGGCGGATGCCAAAAGAGGAAAGGAAATGTTTGAGGCCTTTGTAGACAAGACGGCGGAGTTCATAGCAGAATTCAGGAGAAGACGGATACCTCCGAGAAAGGACTATCACTGATCTTTCGAAATGAAGGTATACTTTCTTTTTTCTTTCAAAATTTTGCAGTACACTCGTTTCCACTGGAAAAACCAGTTGACGAACCCAGTACACTTTCAAGCCATGGTCCTGTTAAGTCCGTGAGGGTTCCTTTCGCCGTGTTGGGTGTTCATGACTATCAACTCAGAGGAATTTCTCGGCCCAATGACAAGCCGCTACATGGTTAGGTCTGGACTTGTCGACGTTGCGAAGGAGAGGCTCTTCAGTCCTGCATATGTCGGTGGCGTAAACGCAACGAGGATTGAAACGACATCCTGCTGGGGGGTTAATCGCGTTGGGGATCTCTCCACGCGGAATTGTCTTTTCCCTCTTCGCGGAGGGGTCTGGTACTGGAACTGCAGCCAACAAAGCCCTGGTGTAAGGATGGAGAGGGAGGCCGAATACGTCCTTGGTGTCGCCCATTTCGGCTATCTTTCCAAGGTACATGATGGCTATCCTATTGCAAAGGTATTTTGCGACCGCAAGGTCATGGGTTATGAAGAGATATGTCAATCCCAGCTGTGTGTGCATCCCGCGCATTACGTCGAGGATCTGTGCCCTTACCGACACGTCCACCATGGCTACGGGTTCGTCAGCCACCACATAGTCTGGATGAGTCACCAAGGCGCGCGCGATGACCACTCTCTGCTTCTGCCCGCCGCTGAGGTTCTGAGGATATCTCTTGTATATCTCGGCAGCGGGGACAAGGCCCACATACTCGAATATCTCTAGGACGCGCCTCCTTGCTTCTTCATCGTCTGCGGATTCTAGAAGCTTCAACGGGTCGGCCACGGCGTCTCCCACCCTCATCTTGGGGTTCAACGATGCCGTGGGGTCCTGGAAGATGATTTGCATTTTCCTCCTTAGCTTTCGGATGCCGTTGGAGTCCAACTTGCCTAACTCGATGCCGTCCAAGGTTACTTTGCCGGAAGTGGGCCGAATCAGGCCGATGGTCAAGCGACCCGTGGTAGTCTTCCCACTCCCGCTCTCTCCTACGAGGCCGAATATGTCTCCCTTGGCTAGCGAAAAGGTCACACCGTCCACCGCCTTGACGAAGCTTTGATTCCGAGAAAGCAACTGCTCAAGGAGCCCATGCTGCACGGGGAAGTACTTCTTGAGGTCGACGACTTCGAGTAAGGGCAAATCTTGATCACCCATGTAAATGGCATGCCGTTTCGGTTTCTTGATCGAGCCGTAGGAGCTTGGGGTCCTCCACCCTGCACCTGTCGAAGACATATGGACATCGAGGGCTGAAAGGACAACCTTGCGGAAGGTAGCACATGTCAGGGGGCGATCCTGGGATGGACTTCAGCAATTGGTCGTTCACAAGGATGTTAGGGATCGAATTGAGCAGGGCCTCCGTGTAAGGGTTCATCGGATGGGAGAAGAGCTTCGCGGTTGAGGAGACCTCCATGAGCTTCCCCGCGTACATGACAGCTATCCTATCAGTGGTCTCGGCCACGACACCCATGTTGTGGGTGATGAGAATAAGCGAGACAGAATAACGTGTTTTCAGCTCCTTAAGCAGCTGCAGGATCTGGACTTCGACAATGACGTCGAGTGCCGTCGTGGGCTCATCGGCTATTATCAGCTCTGGTCGGAGGGCGATGGCAAGGCCTATCATGACGCGCTGTCTCATCCCGCCACTGAACTGATGAGGGTA
Organism: Nitrososphaeria archaeon; assembly: GCA_963752255.1. Lineage (GTDB taxonomy): Archaea > Thermoproteota > Nitrososphaeria > JACIWG01 > JACIWG01 > JBEKIG01. Next base: position 3,890 of record CAVVXT010000007.1, read on the forward strand.
ATCCTCAACCCTTGACTTCTCGATGCCCAAATCTTCGAAGATCTTCCTCGCCGTGTTCAGCGCCTCAGATTTGGAGACGCTCGGGTCGTGTTCCCGAATATATTCAACGAAATGTTGCCCGACCTTTTTGACTGGGTTTAGCGAAGACATTGGGTCCTGAAAGATCATGGCGATGCGCTTCCCACGAATCTTTCTCATTTCTTCTTCGTCAAGAGATAGAATGTCCTGGCCGTTGAAGTAGATGTGGCCACCACTAACGACACCGGGTGGGTCCACCAGTTTCATCAATGCATGCCCAATGGTGGACTTCCCGCTTCCCGACTCTCCCACCAAGCCCAGTGTGCTCCCCTTCGGGAGGATGAAGGAGACCTTGTTAACCGCTTTCACCACGGCCCCCCGAGTTCTATACTCGAGGGTCAGGTCTTGGACATCCAGCAGCTCAGCCAATGCGTCTCATCATCCTTGGATTCCCCTCTCGGACAGGCCTTCGCTAATGAGCCCGAAACCTAGGGCTGAGAGAAGTATCATCAAGCCGGAGAAGAAGATGACCCACCACGCTCCTAAGGGTAGGGCTGACCTTCCGTAAGTCAAGTCGATACCCCAGTCAGGGAGGTTGACGGGCAGCCCTAGGCCGATGAAGTCCAGGCCTGCTGTTGTGAGGATGGAATCTGCGAAGTTGATGGTCGCGAGCACGACGATGGAGGAGATCACGTTAGGGAGGATGTAATGCAAAAGTATGTGACCCGTTTTGCCGCCGATAGATTTGGCAGCCTCCACATATGGGAGCTCCTTAATCGTGAGGACCTGGCTCCTTATGACACGATAGTAGGACGGAACGTACACCACAGCCAGAGCGATGGCTTCGTTGATCACGTTCACCCCAAAGATGCTGATGATGACTATGGCCAGCACGAGGCTCGGAAAGGCGTACACGCTATCCATGAGCAAAGAGATTCCTTTGTCCAGAAAGCCGCCCCAGTAGGCTGATATCAGCCCGATAGGCACGCCTATCGAGAGGCAGATGAGCACTGCGGTGACCGCCACAAGGAGGATGAACCTTCCGCCCCAAAGCGTCCTGCTCAACAGGTCACGACCGTAGAGATCAGTTCCCAGGGGGAAAGCAGTGCTGGGCGGCGAGTTGGGCGGACCTAGCGCTATCTGGGTCGGGTCATGTGGCGATATGTAGGGAGCGAGAAGACTCATGGCGGTTATGAATATGACAATCGCGGTACCCGCGAAGATGAAGACTCTTCCAGAGCCCGGGCCGAATGTGGACCTGAACAAACTCATCACCCGAGGCATCAAACCGAAGTACTCCTTGCTGCTTTTGTTGGTCAATTGTATCACAACCTGATCCTCGGATCAAAATATGCGTATAGGACATCGACAATGAGGCTGACCACCGATATCATAAGGGCTAGGAAGACTACAGTCCCTTGCACGGCCGTATAGTCTCTAAAATTGATGCGATCGACTAGGTAGGTCCCCAAACCCAATATGTTGAACTCCGTCTCAGTCAACACAGCCCCGCTGAGGAGCAGGGCGAACTGGAGCCCCATTATGGTGACGATGGGTAATAGGGCGTTCCTAAGCGCGTAGCTGTAGACGACGGTATTCTCCTTCAGGCCCCTGGCCCTGGCAGCGGTGACGAACTCCATTTTGAAGGTCTCGATCATGTTGCTGCGTGTCATGCGAACGAATACACCAGATATGACGAGGCCTAATGTGACGGAAGGCAGGAGGAGATACTTCAGAGCGAGGAAGAACTGTCCAATGTTGCCCGCTAGCAGGCTATCCACCGTGTACAAACCGGTCTGCAGGTGGAAGGAACCTATCGTCAGTCCCTGCGGAATGATGCCCGTAGGCATCCTTCCCCCAACGGGGAGGATGTGCAGCCAAATCCCGAAGATAAGCTGGAGGATCATCCCTAGAAAGAACACAGGGAAAGCGTAGATCATTATCCCGTAAAGCTTGATGCTTCCGTCCACCTTTCCATAGGGCTTCCGAGAGGCAGTGGAGCCAAAGAGTATACCCACTACAGCGGCAACGATGAACGAATAGGACGTCAACTCTAGCGTGGCGGGAAACCTCGACACTATCTGATTTGTCACGGGCTCCAATGTGACTAGGGATTTGCCTAAATTGCCGTGGAATACTCCTACCAGGTAGTTCAAGTACTGCTGCCAAATGGGCACGTCGAGCCCTAATACGTGCCTCCAAGCGGCCATTAAAGCGGGATCTGCCGTCTTCTCGAACCGGAGGCTCACGGGGTCACCTGGAAGAACCCTCATAACAAAGAAGACAATGGTTAGGGTCAATAAGAGCATTGGTATAGTTAGGGCGATTCTAGTGAGTACGTAGGTCCGGAGGGTCAATAAAAAAAAACGGGGGAAGGGATTTAATAAACGTTCTGCCCTAAGTTGTCTCTGACATCAGCCAATATCTGAAGATAGTAGTTGGGTCTAGGACTATTCCACTCACTTTGGGTGTGCTGACGGCTATTGACGTGCCTTGGAACAATGGCACCATTGGCGCCTGGTCTGCCAGCCTTGATTGCAGCTGTGCGTATAGGGACTGTTGTTGTGTGACATTGGATGTGCTAGCTACGGTAGTCAGCAGGCTGTTTATGTTTGAATCGATGAAGCCCGTGTTAAGGAATCCAGCGCCGTTGGCCGGAAGGAACGGATAGGTGTAGTCATAGGGATCTATGAAGTCGGGGTACCAGCCGTAGATGTAGGCGCTCAACTCCCCAGATTGGGTCCTGGCTTTGTAGTCGGACCACGGAAAGTTGTTAAGGTTCACGGAAATCATTCCCGTAGCCTCTAGGCTCTGTTTCAACGCCTGTGCGATGCCATCGGTTAAAGTGTAGTGTCCAGTCGGATAGGTCAGCGTTATGGAAAGCTTGTTGGATGTACTGTAACCTGCCTGTGTAAGAAGCTGCTGCGCGTAGGTTATGTTTGCTTCACCGTACTTGGACTTGTATGCGTCGGTGTGGGAGAACATCCCAATGGGTATCATGCTATAGAGCGGCTCGGCTTGGCCAAGGAAGATGCTCTGGGTTATCAGTGACCTGTTGATGGCGGCTGCCACTGCTTGGCGCACAGGAAGCTGGTCGAACGGGGCTTTCTTGGTGTTGAACACCAAGTATTGGATGAACTGACCTGGTCCGACCCAGACCTTGTAGGCTGAGTTGCTGCTTAGCGATACGATTTCATTTGCCGTCAATTGCCTGTATGCGGTGTCTATCTCATGGTTCTCAAGGGCCAAGAGCAACGTGGTATCGTCTGAGTAGAACTTTATGATGATGTTCTTGGTCTTTGCCAAATCGGATGAGTTCCAATAGTTCGGGTTGGCTTGTAGGTCTATTTCGATGTCCTTGCCTGCGGTCCTTTCCCACTTGGTGAGCACGTAGTGACCTAGTCCGTTAGGATTGGAAGCGGCTAGGTTGCCCTGTGTGTAGTTCACTATTCCCCTCATGGGGGCCACCTTGGGGTTGACCGGATACATGGGCGTGAATGCTGCCATAGCTAGGAAGGCCGAGAAGGGCGCATTCAGCACGAATTGCACCTGATATGTTCCAGTCATAATCGTCTTGTTGATTATGGTGTCGTATCCTGCACCGGCGAAGGGACCGGCGGCTTCGTCAATGGCAAACTCTCTGTCCATCGAGTACTTGACCACAGACGCATTAAAGGGTGTACCATCTGCGAACTTTACACCCTGCCTAAGGTTAAAGGTCCATGTGAGGCCGTCTGCACTCATGCTCCAGCTCGTAGCCAAAGCTGGAACGATGTTCGTAGTTCCGGGTACGTAGTCAGCTAGGCCGTCGCCCAAGTTCTGGATGATGTTTATCCCAAAGTAGTCATAGGCATCGGCAGGATCAATGGTCGTCTGGACCGAGTCTGTTGTGCCGATGATGATCGTGTCCTTTAGTGGTGTCTGCGTATTGCTGGGCTTGTATACGTAGTAAATCCCAACTGCAGCTGCAACTATTAGGATGATTACGATTATAATTATGCTAGTCAGTCTAGAGATTGCTTTGCGCTTGTTTTTGGACGATATTAGTCGTCTCATTGTTTATTGCATATTTAAATCGTATATTTAAATGTTATTAGGGATACAAAATCCTGAATTTATTATTATTAGGGATGCAATGATCGTTATGTAAGGATGATGTTAGATTACCTATATCTTCGGTCATTTTTTCTTTACTTCAGTTGTGGTATTGCGACTGCTTTCGAGTAGTCTTTCCCGATTGTTACAGCCTTAGTCTTTATCAGTTTTCCGTTTGAAATGCGCTAAAGAATAACAAAGTAAATTTGACCCTAGTTCCTCGTTTTTCTTGCATTGAGCCTTTAACTCATTTAATCCAGCAGGTTCAAAGGCGTAGATCTTGCAATCTCGTTCTAACTTTTGATATTTCATCCAAGCCCTTTCACTTTCTGAAATTTGAAAATCCGTGATTTTATTAAGTTCCTCTATTGCTGAATCTAGTGCGTTCCGATCCTCGCTAGTAGAGGATTCATTATGGCTGACGTTTAGTTCCAGCCTGTTCATCTTCTCTTTAATTTTTTCTACAGACCTCAGGGCCTTTACGTAACTTTTCCTGATGTCTTTCAATTCTTTGTCGATTTGGCTTTGAATCTCAACAACTTCTTGCAAATCTTTTCTTTCCTTCTATCCAATTATTGTTCACAGATTATTTTAGTTTTCCTAAATTTCGAAAACTATTTAATCTTATGCAGTTTCGATAGGGATTTGATGGATAAATATGGAAGCTTCATCTTTTATGGTCGATTTTCCAAGCCAAGAGCTCGGTAGGAAAACTCGGGGTTTCTTAGCGAGACCGAAGAAAGCTGGAAGGTATCCTGCAGTCATAGTGATTCATGAAATATGGGGCCTAGTTGACAATATTAAGGATATAAGTAATAGAATTGCCGCTGAGGGCTACGTAGCCCTTGCTGTCGACCTATTTGACGGTGAAACTGTTTCAAAATTAGAAGAGGGCCGCAAAATACGCGAAAAGCTTACAGAAGAGAAGATTCTAGGAGACCTAAACGGTGGATACGGCTATCTCAAAACTCTCAATTATGTGAACCCCACACGAATAGGCAGCGTCGGTTTCTGCATGGGAGGTGGGCTTTCACTTCTACTTGCCTGCCTCAATAAAGAACTGGCAGCCGCAGTCGTATTTTATGGTAGGAATCCTTCACCTGTAGATTTAGTGAAGAACATAAAGTGCCCGATCTTAGGCAATTATGCAGGAGTCGATTTAGGTATAACAGAATCAGAAATCAACCTATTAAAACAGACTCTAACTAAATATGGAAAGACATTCGACATCAAAGTCTACCCGGGTGCTCCACACGGCTTCTTTAATGACACTCGAGAAGGTTATAGACCTGATGCTGCCAAAGACGCTTGGGACAGGACCCTGAAGTTTTTCAGCAAATATCTAAATATCTAAAGGACTATGAACGAGAAAAAAGGATTGCACCCAATGTTGGAACTGTCTTTCAATCCTAAATACATAATTCTTTCTTGACTTCTATATTTAGTCTTTTTATCACTTTGGCGATGCATAAATTGTTCTTCCCTCTTTGCTCAGAAGATATTTTCTTTCATTATCCTGAACAACTAGATCCTTAAGGACATCCAAATGATAGTACATCGTGCCAACTGGCAGCCCTGTCTCAGCCCTGAGTTCGGTCAAAGACATTTTCTCTTTTGCACCCAAAAGCTCTGCAATCCTTTTGCGCCCAGGGTGACCTATAAGTTTTAATTCTTTGTCTGTCAGCTCTGCGGTAAACATGTCCCACGGTAAGAATGTAGATAATATAACCTTATTTTTTTTAATTGAATTAAAGATGCCGTACTTCTTACTTACGGTTGCCTTTCCAGATGTATTCGAAAAAAGCCTAAAGATAATATATATTATAAATAAAGTGGAGGAAACCTTTGTGGAGTCCGTCTTAAATTAGTGGGTTATTTATCCAGAGTTGTCTAATCAATGCGTGAATAAGTAAATAAGGATGGGCTTTATTCTTCTCCCATTCCGCCGCCGTATCCACCCATTCCACCTGGCATACCGCCTGGTGGCGGGCTTGGAGGTCCACCCATCGTCTTACGGGATGCGATGACATCATCTATCCTCAGAAGCATCGTCGCCGCTTCAGTGGCTGCTGAAAGAATCTCCTCTTTAACAGCCGTCGGCTCGTAGACCCCAAAGTTCTTAACATCCTCAACCTTTCCAGCTATACCGTTTATGCCAACAGTTTTTCCACCTTTACTATGCTTTGCTCTAAGCTCCACCAGGGTGTCTATCGGATTCATTCCAGCGTTTTCAGCCAGAGTTAAGGGGATGACTTCCATGGCTTCTGCAAACTTTTGAACTGCGAGCTGCACCCTTCCTGAGAGTGTTTGAGCAAATTCGAACAGTTTTGAGGCGATCTCAGCTTCAGGAGCGCCGGCACCTAGAACGATTGAAGGTTTCATCATGACATCTTTAACAACACTCAGAGCATCATGTATTGACCTTTCAGTTTCTTCCACTACCCTCTGTGTTCCCCCTCTGATGAATAATGTCACCGACTTTGGATTCTTGCATCCTTCGATAAAGATCCATTTGCCTTCCTCGATCTTCCTCTCTTCAACATGCTTCGCGTAGCCGAGGTCGTCAGCGTTCAAATCTTCCATGGTTGTGACAACTCTGCCTCCAGTGGCTCTTGCAAGCCTTCTCATATCGCTCTCACTCGCCCTTCTGATAGTGAGTATTCCTGCCTTAGCCAGATAGTGCTGGGCTATATCATCTAGGCCCTTCTGGCAGATTAGAACGTTTGCGCCTGATTTAACAACTTTGTCAACCATACCCTTAAGCATCTCGTTTTCTTCGTCAAGGAACATCTTAATCTGTTCGGGATTATTGATGTTAATCTTAGCATCAAACTCTGTCTTCTCTATTTCCAACGGCGAATTAAGTAACGCGATATGAGCTTCAGATATACTTTTAGGCATGCCACTGTGAACAACCTCCTTATCTAGGGCTAACCCTTTAATCAGTTGGCTGTCTCTTGTGGAGCCTCCTGCCTTCTTCTCAACCTTCACATCATCTATGTCCACCCTGATCTTGCCATCATAATCTTCCGCAACTGAAAGCAAACCGTCGACAACAAGCGAAGCCATAAACTCACCCTCTGAGGAAACCATCTTAGTAGCCATACTGGTTTTAGCGACCTTAACAAGCCAATCCCTATCCTTTGGACCGACCTTAATAGCCACAGTCTTAAGGATTTGCCTAGCCTTTTCTAACGCTTTCATGTAGCCGTCAACGATGACCATAGGGTGAACATCCTTATCCATCAGCTCTTCAGCTCTTTCAAGAAGGGCGCCAGCTAAGACTACTGCAGAAGTTGTTCCATCACCTACTTCGTTGTCGGTTGCCTTAGCAATTTCAACCATCGCCTTCGCAGCCGGATGCTGCACGTCAATATCTTTAAGGATAGTCGCTCCATCATCTGTTATAGTAACGTCACCCATGCCGTCCACTAACATCTTATCCATTCCACGTGGGCCTAAGGATGACTTAACGAGTTCGGCCACTATTTTCGCGGCCATTATGTTGTTTTTTTGCGCGTCTCTGCCTTTTGTTTTAGACGTGCCCTCTTTTAATATTAAAACGGGTTGACCTGAGGAAGTCACACCTGACATTGCTGTTGTTGACATTACAAAACACCTAAATTACATTATCTGCATTTTTAGAGTTTATAAGTCTTTAGTATGCCGTTCCAAAGTTCGGAAGAATAGAATTATGAATTTGATTCATCTCATGGAAACCCTGTCAGATAATTGTTAAACTACCTATCTTCCGTTATATTTAAAGACGCGCTGGCTGCAAAGCATCCTAGGCAAGCTTCAATAAAATCTCTTCACGCTGAAATACTTTTATGCTAATATGAAATAAGGCTTCGTCGACAATCCCAAATAAGCCTATTAAGGCCCCGACTAACATGGGCCCAAAAAAGATTACCCCAGTAATTTGGTCAAAGAATATCGCCAGAATTGGAAGAAGCAGCAGAACACTTATCTGCTGAGCTTCTCTAAATCCTCGAACTCTTGACGATATAATAACTGTCAAGCCTATGCCTGCAAGTGCCAGAGTTGGAGTCACACCAAAACCCAACATGATCCAAAGAAGGTTGGGAAGCAGAAGCCTACCATTGAATATTCCGTATGCGGAGACATCAACTACGGTGTGGTAGGCTATGAGTGAGCCTAAGGTCATCACCATAGCAGGAACAAATTAGACCAGAATCCTTCCCCATAACAAGATCGCCGTCCGACAGGGGAGTCGCCAACAATGCTTCTATTGTCTTCCTCTCCTTTTCTCCTGCAAAACTATCTGATGAAATTACGCTTGAAGCCATTAATGGGATTATCAGGAGGAACGAAGCGAAGAGGTACACGGATGTTATATAGAGAACAGCCTATTGGTAATTCATTCCTGCAACATCGTTTCTTATGTTTTCGAAGGCTGTCAGTCTCTCGTATAAACTGGGGTTCTCTGTTAAGTATTCCAACTATTTCTCTGACCTTAAGAGAATCATTTCTAATATCATATCCTCCTATCCTAGTGCTTCCAAATGAAGGAGAAATAAGGCATGCTAGCATCCTGATTGTGGTCGTCTTACCGGCACCGTTTGGCCCAAGAAGCCCGAACACCTCACCAACTCCAATCGAGAACATTATGTCGTCCACTGCAACAAAAGAATTAAATCTTTTTACTAAGCCCTCTACTTCTAAGCTGGACATCGCCTTTAGGGCCTGCTGCTAATTTTTAGACCTTGCGTAATTACCAAAAGGCAGAAATGCTAATAAGAGGACCAGTAAGCTGTTACAGTGAAGAAATAAATCTACATGTGATGCTGTGCATAAGATGATGTTCCTTTTATAAAAAGTTAGTCAATGATATAGGATACCAAGAAAGTTGGTCAAAAAATCGAAAGCTTTTAAGCCATCTAACAAGTTGTTAAACAGGTTAAGTGCGCTTAAATGGACTGTTTCGAATCAGATGTTTTAGTTATTGGAGGGGGAATATCAGGATGTGTGACTGCACTAAAAGCAGCATCAAACGGATTAGAGGTCAAGATTCTGATAAAGGGTGATGGACCAGAGAAATCGAGCACCTTTCACGCCCAAGGAGGTATAGTCTACAAGGGGAAGGAAGGTGAACCTTCGCGATTGATAAAGGACATTGAGGCTGCAGGAGACGGTGTAAGTTATCCACCGGCAGTTCGAGTCTTGGCATATGAAGGCCCTAGGCTTGTCAAAGAGATACTAATAGACCAAGCCCGTGTACCCTTCGACAAAAATTCTGAAGGAGAGCTTGATCTAGCGAATGAAGCAGCCCATTCAACTAGACGAATAATTCATGTTGCTGATTTAACAGGAAAAGCTATAGAAACAGGGCTAATGGATCTGGTTAAAAAAAGTAAAAATATAACAATTTTTCCTGAAAGAGTTGCAATAGACTTATTGACTGAAGAACATCACACCGATGACCCTTTAGCAGTATACAAGAATCCGACATGTTTAGGAGCTTACGTTTATAACGCTAAAAGAAATAAAGTCGACCTTTTCCTAGCAAAGGTAACCGTTCTCGCAACAGGCGGACTCGGCCGTATTTACCTGTTCACAACCAATCCTGAAGAAGCTACAGGGGATGGGTTTGCGATGGCGCATAGGGCGGGAGCTAGACTGATAAACATGGAATATGTACAATTCCATCCGACCGCGTTCTGTTACAAGGAAGCAGAATGTTTCCTAATAACTGAAGCTGTTAGAGGAGAGGGAGGCGCGCTAAAGACACCCGATGGACTAACCTTTATGGAAAAATACCATCAACTTGGCTCTCTTGCGCCTAGAGATGTAGTCGCTAGGGCCATCTACGAAGAAATGTTCGAAGGCAAATATTCGTATATGATGCTGGATCTTGCATCTTACATGAAGGCTGGTAAAATACGAAAACGCTTTCCAACCGTGTACAAAACGTGCATGGAGTATGGTGTAGACATGACCGAACAGCCAATTCCTGTGGTTCCCGCAGCTCATTTCGAATGTGGTGGAGTGAAGGTTGACCTTTGGGGTAGAACAAACGTAGACCGGCTCTTCGCTGTCGGAGAAGTATCATGTACCGGAGTTCATGGAGCCAACCGTTTGGCAAGCACTTCAATGCTGGAGGGACTCGTTTGGGCCGATAGGGCTGTAAGAAAGATGGTGGAACGAAAACAGTACTACTTCAATTATAGATCTCCTATTGTTAGAGAATGGATTTATACAGGAAATGAGACACCGGATCCGGCACTTATTCGACAAGACATGAATGTCCTCAGGTATACCATGTGGAATTATGTAGGCTTGGTAAGGACAAGGGACAGACTTAAGAGAGCTATTGCGGATCTTGAGCAACTCAATGAGGATTTAGAGAATTTTTACCGCCACTCCATGCTGACTAAAGACCTTATAGAGTTAAGAGACGCCATACAGACTGGGTTGATCGTAGCGCATTCAGCTTGGACGAACAGGCACAGTAGAGGCTGCCATTTCAGAAAGAGTTGATTGCGAGCTCGTTAAAGAAGTAATTAAATTTAAAAAGGATTTGAAGGCTATAATAATGGTCCAAAGTTCAAGATATTGAAGATTCTATTGCCTCCGAATATGATGTGACATACGGGTTGAACAAACTCTACCCAAATAAAGAATTCAGCCCTAAGCAGGGATAAAGCCTTATGCCTAGTATACGTCAAATAACACTAGAAAAGGTATGGGAATCCTTAAAATATAAAAGAAACATCATGCAAGTTGGCAAGGAAATTGCACAAATGGTTAAGGGATCAAATTAAAGGATGTTTGAACTGATATGACAAACTTCTTCGAAAGACTTCTAGAGGACGATACAGGCTTTGGTGACATAACAAGTGAAGTTGCCATCCCTGAAGATTTAGGCGCGCATTCTAGGGTGATAGCGAAGGAAGAAGGCTTAGTTGCAGGATTAAAGTACCTAAATGGATGCGTAGAAAAATTTGGTCTAAACGTCATTCTTCTGAAAAAAGATGGAGAATCCGTTAAAAAAGGCGAGGTAATTGCTCTCATCGATGGTAACGCAAGAAAAATACTTTTGATGGAAAGAACATTTCTAAACATACTCGGAAGAATGAGTGGGATCGCAACGGCTACAAGAAGAGTAGTTGACAAGGCCAAAAACGTGAACCCTAATGTCAGGATTGCGGCAACGAGGAAAACGCTTCTAGGGCAACTGGATAAGATTGCTGTGATAATTGGAGGAGGCGATCCCCACCGGTGGAGCCTATCGGACCATGTTCTGATAAAGGACAGCCATATAGCTTTAGTTGGGTTAGAAGAGGCTGTAAGAAGAGCGAAGAGAGCATCCTTTATCAGAAAAATTGAAGTTGAAGTCGAAAAAGTGGATGACACGGTCAAAGCCGTGAATCTGGGTGTGGATATAATATTATTGGATAACTTTAAACCCGAGCAGGTTTCTCAAGCAATTAAGCTGTTAAAAAGCAGAGGTCTAAGAAAAAAGATTCTCATAGAAGTCTCCGGTGGCATAAATGAAGAAAACGTGACCGATTATGCCAGATATGATGTCGACATAATATCTATGGGTTCTTTAACACACTCAGTTAAGAGTATTGACTTTTCTATGGAAACGGGTCTTTAACAAAGGAGAATATGGCATCATATAGTCTAAGACGAAATCGTAAGACCAAAACATTGTATTATGATAACCGCAGTTGCAAAGGATAAACCTGGAGCGACCTTAAAATGGGAGATGCAGGGGGTGGGATTTGAACCCACGGAGACCTTCGTCAGCGGATCTTAAGTCCGCCCCCTTTAGCCGCTTGCGCTGACGGAGCTTTGGCCTGTCTTGGGAACCCCTGCACGTTGTCAGCGCTTTTGGAAATAGTTTCTTATAAGATTAGAGGTTCACTACTTAGCTTTCGATTGTTATAGCACTATTGGGGCACTGTACTTCACATGCTCTGCATCCGATGCAAGCTTCAGGGTTTACTGCTACTGCCCTACCTTTTTTAATTTTGTAAACTCCAACAGGGCATACGCCAACGCACGTCCCGTCACCTGAACATTTACTCGGATCTATTTTCTGCTGGAGCATTTTTTGCCATCTTGGCTTCTTTTTTGAAAAATTTAAATCTTTTAGATTGTGCTTATTTCATCTTCGATTTCCTTCCTTATTGAATCAAGTTTCTTCATCGATTCAGGCCTTCTTTTATTAAATTCGTCCTTTCCAATCTTCCCTGATTGCAGGCTGTCGTAGTCGCTTACAACCGCTTTTAGAGCTTGGTCGAGGTCTCTGTTAAGGCGCATTACCCTTTCTGGCTGCTTCCTTTCAGGGTTCTCTTTCGCAAAGTCTTCTGTTATTCTTACAAGGCTGTTGTTCATCTGGCTTGCTCTGCTAAGATATTCCTGTTTTAAGACGTTGAATCTTTGTTTTATTGTCTGACCAGTTCTTCTCTCTTCATATAATTCTAAAGTCGAACTTACGAGTTGAAGCTTATCCTGAACAGTATCAAAGAACTCTGAAGAGTATTCCTTTTCTTTACCTTCCTCCCTCTGGAATAGAGAGAAAGCACCGAGAAGAATTATCAACACAATCAAACCTATAGGTACAATAGTTGTTGAAGACCAGAAAAGTTTAGGCTCGTACTCTATAATGAAACTTCCCCCTGTATACCTATCAGCATTTAAGAATGTCTTCATGGAGGGTTGTTTTGGTGCTATGCCATCAGAGAAGTCTGCTTTTATAGTATATTCATTAACGATCGCATCCAAAGGAGGAAAAGTGGTTATATTTCCTACGTATTTTCCGTTGACAAACTTTATCATCCCTTTTGGAGCAGGATACGTTATCGTAAAAGTGTAGGTTTCGTTGAACATTACTTCCTTATCAAACAAGAATTGTTGATTAGAACCTAAGTTGGAGCTCTCATCTGGGCCAATTGGCATTACAACACTGACGCTTAAAAGGTCAGGATTAAGAATTGCGAGATTAAGTGATGTTACGTTTTTCTGTGACAAGTTCTTCAGTTGGATCATATCTGTAACTAATATTGAGCCGTCATCGTTGACTTGAAGTGTTCTCTCCGCTGTAGGAACGTCTATCAAAAGTACATTGGAAGTAGGATCTACGCCTAAGGTCAAATTCTGATAGCTATATTTCCCCGCGACTGTATTGTTATAGATCCTGCTGTAGACCAGCTGATCAGCTAGATTTGTCGTATTTTGATAACCTGTCAGGTTCGTGAACGCTGCACCCGGAGGCACATACACTTCCGAAACTATTTTTAAGCCGCCTAGACTAACTCCAGGATAAAGTACAAGGTAAGCGTAGAATAACTGAGCACTCTCAGATGAGATTAAGTCCTGAGCAGAAAATGTCACTGACAAGTTGTATTCTAAGCCTGGGTTTAGTGTCACATCCTTTGTTGGAGCCAATCTTATGATGGTTAAGTTGCCCACTTTAGAAAATGAAACCTGGAAGTTTGGGTCAGAGACAGAATCAACCGACATTCTGTTATAGTATTGACCCGGATATGTCAGAGCTATTTCTGGAATTAACACTTGGCTTGTACCATTATTTTCTAAGAGGAAGGTGTCATTTATATAAAGTTGGCCATATTCATTGATTTCAATGCTGTGACTGAGCTGACTGTAGTAGCCTATAGATGATAAGGCATGACATGGTATAAAGTTCACATTTATTGTTAAAATGGAGAATAGTAATAATATTAATACGGCTTGAGCGAATCTAGACTTTCTTAACTTTAGCACGGCAGGTAATACAGGAAATTAATTTTAAAAGTTTCTTATCCGACTAGATGAGGGCAAGAAAGTTGGCAAAGTTCGTAAAGGAATGTACCGAGGAAAAGCTGATGGATATCCTTAACAAGACGGGTGTTAAAAGCGTAGATGAACTCTTTAGAGACGTGCCAAGTAAGATAATTCTTGGTGAAGAGCTTAACCTGCCAGCGCCGTTAAATGATAAGGACGTTGAATCATACGTTGAGAAGGCTTTAGATAAAAACAAGGTTCCAGGAGAATATCTAGTGTTCTTGGGGGGAGGGTTACCCCATCACTATGTTCCAGCAGCGGTAGAAGCTATAGTTTCAAGAAGCGAATTCTATACCGCTTATACACCATACCAGCCCGAAATCTCACAGGGCATGTTGCAGGCTCTCTTCGAATACCAGAGCATGATATGTGATTTAACGGGCATGGACGTTGCTAACAGCTCGATGTACGATTGGGCGACCTCAGCAGCAGAGGCAATCAGAATGGTTACAAGGGTCAAAGGAAATAAGAGGGTGCTCTTAGGAGGGAACATCGGATCCGAGAGAAAGAAGGTTATAAGGACATACTTAGAGCCTCTTAATACAGAAGTCTTAGAGGTAGAGTATTCAAAAGAAAGTGGCAGAATAGATCTTTCAGACCTAGAGAAAAAGGTTTATGGATCCTCATGCTTATATTTAGAGAACCCTAACTTTTTTGGAGTTTTGGAGAAAGAAATCTCAAAGGCCGCAGAACTTGTTCACGATAACAACGGGTTGTTTGTTGTCGGCGTCGACCCTGTAAGCCTCGCCATCGTTAAACCCCCTAAAGAGTATAATGTGGATATCGTTGTGGGAGAGGGGCAGTCCCTGGGAGGTGCACTTAACTTTGGCGGCCCATCTCTAGGCATACTCGCATGCAGGGAAGACCCGATTCTTATAAGGCAGATGCCTGGAAGGATCATTGGAATAACAACCGATCTGGCTAACACCCAAAGAGGCTTCACAATGGTTCTTCAGACCAGGGAGCAGCACATCCGAAGGGAGCAAGCGACATCGAACATCTGCTCAAACGAGGCGCTTATGGCTGTCGGAGCACTATCGTATTTGGCGATATTAGGTTCAGAGGGATTAAGGAACTTGGCACTAGTAAATTTATGATAGAGCTCACTACGCGAGTAAAAGACTTGCTGAAGTGACGGATACATTGGCGCCCTACTTTTCGGGAGAATTCTTCCAAGAGTTTACTACGAAATTTGGTGGTAGAGAGCTAGATGTAATCTTCAAGAGTCTGCTTAAAAGAAGAATTATTCCGGGAACAACGCTTGGCAAGGATTTTCCCGGACTTGAAAACGTCCTGCTGTCTTGCTTCACAGAAGTTAACGGTGTAGAAGACATAGATATATTTGCAGAAGCTGTTAAAGAGGTGATAGCATAAGATGTTCAAGCAGGCAAAATGGAGTGAGCCGCTGCTAAATGAGTTATCGGATAATACGTGCCTATCTGGGGGTACTATACCACAAGGCTTCCCTAAAGAACTCTACAGACAAGAGCTTGCTCTGCCTAACATTCAGGAACCGAGAGTAGTAAGACACTTTGTTAGACTGTCTCAGATGAATTTTGCGGTAGATCTAGGATCTTACCCCCTTGGGAGCTGCACGATGAAGTACAACCCAAAAATTGCTGACAGAATCGTGTCTAACAAGAAGCTAAAATACGTACATCCACTTCAACCAAATGAAACTTGCCAAGGAATATTGCAGATACTCTATGAACTATCTCAGTACTTAATAGAGATTACAGGCACCAGTGAGGCTAGCTTAGTTCCATCTGCAGGCGCACATGGAGAACTCGTTGGCGCACTTATGATTAGAAAGGCCCTCAAAGATAAAGGAGAAGTCTTTACAAGGAAGGAGATGCTTATACCAGATTCTGCCCACGGTACCAACCCTGCAAGCGCTTCGATGGCTGGCTTCAAAGTTGTGGAGATACCGTCAGACAAAGAAGGCTTAATAGACGTTGACGCCTTAAAGAACGCAGTCGGAAAAACCACAGCTGGAATCATGCTGACGGTCCCTAACACACTTGGATTATTTGAAAAAAATATCCTTGACGTTGTTAAGATAGTCAAAGAAGCTGGTGGGTACGCGTACTACGATGGAGCCAACCTCAACGCTCTCTTGGGCAAGGTCAAACCAAAAGATATGGGTTTCGATATAGTTCATCTGAACCTCCACAAGACGTTTGCCACCCCACATGGAGGTGGAGGCCCAGGCGCAGGCCCAATCTGTGTGTCAAAAGAGGTTGAGGACTATCTCCCAGTTCCCTTAGTTGAACATGATGCCGGCAACTATTTCCTATCGTACGATCATCCTAAAAGCATTGGTCATGTCAAGGGATTTATGGGAAACATAAGCATACTGGTCAGAGCCTATACGTACATCAGACTTCTTGGGGGGAGGGGGTTGAAGGAAGTTTCGGAGAGAGCAGTCCTCAACGCAAACTATCTATTATCGCTATTAGATCGGGAGTTTTATGACGTACCCTACGGTATGAGCGCACCGAGAAAACATGAGTTTGTTGTGAAAGTTTCGGAGAAACTGATTGCCAAAGGGGTTACGACAAAGGACATCGCAAAGACGCTATTAGATTATGGCGTTCACGCACCAACCATATATTTCCCGTTGGTGGTAGAAGAAGCTCTGATGATCGAGCCCACGGAAACAGAAAGCTTTGATGAAGTAGAAGCATACGCCAAGATAATGAACGAAGTCGCGTCAAGAGCGTATAGCAGTCCCGAAAATGTACGCGGAGCACCATATAATACAAGCATAGGCAGGCTAGATGAAGTTAAGGCATCACACCCGAGGACTTTGCGGATGAACTGGAGGAATACCGGAAAAGACTAAGAGGAAAGTAGGTCTGAAAAACTTATTGGGAGGAGATGCCAGTCATAAAAAAGTTCTAATAGGTGTTGAATAGATGCGCCCCAAGATATTTTTTGAGACATATGGGTGCCCGTATAATAAGGCGGACACAAAAATAATGGAAAACATTGCCTCGAAAAAGTTTGACATCATAGACGACGTTGAACAATCAGACATCATAATATTGAACACATGTTACGTTAAAACGCCTACAGAAAATAGAATAGTTAACAGGATAAAGGAACTTGCGAGAAGATTTCCTGAGAAGAAGATGGTGGTGGCAGGCTGTATGACAATAGTTGATAAAGAAAGAGTTCTTTTATCAAATCCTAGGGCGTCACTTCCTAGGGCCTCAAAATGTTGATCGTATCGAAGAAGCAATTGAGAAATCCCTTTTAGGCGAGCGCTTCATATTCTTGGACCGTAGAAGGGTCGATAAAAGCAGGCTGCCTAAACTCTGGAAAAAGAACGATGTAATTAGAATTATACCCGTATGCGAAGGGTGCTCAGAAAACTGTAATTATTGCTGTACAAGAATAGCGCGCGGATCAATCTTTTCATTTGATACCGAAAGCATAGTGAGGGAGGTCTTGGAAGGAGTCCAAGATGGTGCGAAGGAATTCTGGCTTTCAGCCCAGGATACGAGTGCCTACGGACTTGATGTGGGGAACGATCTGGCTGATTTAATAAGTAGGGTTACCGAAGTGGATGGAGAATTCTTCATTAGAGTTGGCATGATGAATGTCAATCATGCCATTAAAATCTTGGAGAAACTTATCCGAGCATATAAAAGCCCTAAGGTCTTCAAGTTTCTCCATTTACCTGTGCAAAGCGGTAGCGATAAAATTTTGGGGGCCATGCGTAGGAGATATGAGATTAGGGAAGCTGAAAAGGTTATAGAATATTTCAGAAAGGAGTTTCCAATGATCACGTTTGCAACGGACATTATTGTAGGCTATCCTGGGGAAACAGATGAAGACTTTAGCAAGACCCTAGAGTTTCTCAGGATAACAAGACCAGATGTAGTCAATTTGTCAAAGTTTGGAAAAAGGCCCGGAACTGTAGTTAACCAAGGCAAAGACTACGATTTGGATAAGGTTAAAGAAAGAACAAGGATAGCTCATGATGTTACATCAAGGCTGCAGATGCAAGGATATTTTAGGTGGTTGGGGTGGTGTGGCAAAGTCCTCATCGACGAATACATAGGAGCAGATAGCATTGGCAGAAATGACCATTACAAGAATGTTGTTATAAGGGAGAATATTCCGCTTGGGACTATGGTTGATGTGGAAGCTGTAGAAGCACATAAGCACTTCCTCCTCGGCAAAGTGAAAGGTGTCCAATAATCATCAAAGTCGCATCAATTTTGGAGTTCACTGTCATATATGACATATTATGCTAACAGTTTTTTTTCCCTTCTACTTGTTTTTTGTTAGCATCTTGGCGGATATTCAATGAGACAAGACCGTTGTATAATTTTTTCTACTGGAAATCGGGATTTTTTGTCATATAACGTTAAGTTGGTCAAATGCGACCTTTGTCTTGCAATGACTTTACATGGTATAGGGGTTGCTGGCATAGGTACAACAGGTAAAAGCGTTGTAGAGAAGATTTCTTTTAGTCTTCCTGATGCACAATGTGTAACCTTAGATGATTCAAAGTGGAATATCTCTGGTGGCAGGGCTCAGGAAATCAAACTACCTTTAGATTTTGATAGAAGTGTTGGCAACATAAAAAGGATGGCTTGGAATTCTACAGAAGAGATTTCCGAGACTTTTAAGGACGTAGATAGCTCTATTGTTGTCACTGGATTAGGAGGAATAGTTGGCTCTTCGGCTGCACCAATAATAGCTCAGAGGTTAAAAGAAGACGGAAAGAAGGTTTTAGGTGTCACCATTATGCCATTCAAGTTCGAGAAGGACAGGCTCTTTAGAGCAGCGGTCGGCTTGAAGAAGATGAAGGCAATATGCGATGGTGTTGTCATTATAGATAACCAAGATTTTATAGAGAAAGCGCCTCAGACTCCTCTTTTACACGCTTACGAAATAGAAAATGACTGGATTAGCAAGTTTATCTCCTCATTGTTTAGTAGTGACGAAAGGTTCAGCTTAAACGAAAACGAAATTTACGGATTTACCTCAAACAACAAGAATAACGTTTTAGCCATTGGAACAGCAGAAGGTCCAAGTATGGCAGAAGAAGCAACCTTCAAAGTGTCGTCTTCTCTAATGAGGCAGACTAAGTCAAATGTTAACGGGGCATTGATGTGTGTCGTAGGATGGAAAGATCTCAGTGTTGGAGACTTTTCAACAATAATTTCGACATTTAGGGGGATGACCCTATGTGAGGGTGAAGTTAGGACAGGATTTTATGCGAGCGGAGAAAGAAATCTTACCGTCTACGCTCTCGCTGCGGTAGAGCGCACAAGATTTGACGACTGGGATCCATTGTCAGCGATCCTAGGTGATAGAGAGTTAGACTTTGACCCTTGCAGTGGCATGAAACTAGATGAGGGGGACTGCTCCAAGATCTGTAGGATAGACTAAAATTTTCTCTTTAACACTCGGACTATATTTAACTGGACGAACTCTTTTATTGTTCTTGCTTCTCCATGGGGCACCCCATTTCCCTGAAAAACCTCATCCAAAGCTTCATTTAGGGAGCTCGCATTAATTTCCATATAGCATAAGCCCACGTGCTTTGGCATATGAGCGTCACTTCCTGCAGTCTTGGGAAGATGCATTTCTTCTGCGAGTAGCCATGCTTTCCTAGAGGAGCTTCCAAATGGAAATGATGCTGAATTGTATACTTCGATTGCGTCGGGTTTAATATTTACTTTTTGCTTCCTCATATAAGATTGGCCATACGGGTGTGCTAATATTGCGTGACCCCCAACCTGATGAACATATCTGATGGGGTCACTGTACGCCGCAGTTGGGTCAAAATGTTCTTTCGGAAGCAGGCATACTATATGCCCTGCAAAGGTTTTTAGTTCAATAGCTGGAATAAAAAAGACGCCGTCAACTTCGCTTACTGCATCGATTGTAAACTTGTTATGATCTGCGATCGCCACCGCGTTGATGTCACGTTTTTTAGCGAAGTAAGAAATCTCTTTTAGTGATCCAAAGGCGTCGTTAGAATTTTCGGTATGAACATGGAAATCGATTTTAAAGCTCATCCTTTACACTATGTTACCTTGCTTCCTGGTGCTACTGCTTTATCTGGTGCAATCAACGAAATGTTCGATTGATCATTCTGATCTATTGCCGCCAGTAGCATGACCTGCGATTCAAATCCGAACAAAGTTCTCGGCTTAAGGTTCGTGACAACTGCAACACTTTTGCCTAGAAGGTCTTCTGGGTTATAGAACTCGGCTATTCCTCCAACGCAGCTTCTGACCGAACCTCCTATATCGATCTCTAGGTGTAGAAGCTTTTTTGAGTTAGGAACCTTTTCAGCTTTGACTATTTTACCAATGCGAATATCTAGCTTTGCGAATTCATTAAATTCTAGAGTACTCATTTGGATTTCCCACCACCTTTAAGTTCCTCCAGTTTATTTATAACTTCTTCCGTGGAAAGCTTAGTGAAAAGGGGAGGAAACCTTTTAATCTCTATGGGATAGGTAAAGTCTTCTTTTGCACCTTCCCATCCAACCTTGAGAACAGATTCTTTTTCGTTCATATTCTTCCAGAGCAGCTCAGAACTGTACGGCGTAAATGGGTACAGTTCAACAGCAATTACACGTATCAGTCTTAGAAGAGAGTACGTTATAGACTTGGTCTTCTCTTTATCGGTCTTGAATAGATTCCAAGGCTCCTTTTCGTTCAAGAATCTGTTTCCGCCTTCGCTTTGGAGAATTATTTCCTTTGCAGCCCTTTGTATCTTGAAGTCCTGTAACAGCGAGCCGACTTTATCGTGTTCTTTGAGAATTGATTCTATAAACTTCTCAGAGTCTTCGTCGATCTTTGGTTTTTCCTCAAACCTGCTATTACAGAACTTCTCGAAGCCGACTACAGTTCTATTTACAAGATTACCTATAACATTATTGAGGTCTGTGTTGATCTTTTCAACAAAAAGTTCCATTTTGAAGTTAACGTCACCGCTTTCAGGTCTCAGAGACAGGAGCGCGTACCTCCAATAATCTGCAGGCGCCAGTTGTAAAGCTTCATCGATCCAGATGCCTATATGCCTGCTCTTGGAGAACTTTTGACCTTCGAACATAAGGAAGTCTGTTGAATCAACAGCCGACGGAAGATTGTATCCTTCTCTAGAGCCCAGCAGAAGTCCTGGTAATATTATTGTGTGGAAGGGAATATTGTCTTTGCCAATTAGATAAGCACTTTTCGCATCCTTTTCAAACCAAAATCTTTTCCAACCCTCCGGTTCTCCCTTCTTTTCAAAATATTCTATTGTTGCAGAAATATACCCTAAAACTGCTTCCATCCAAACATAAATAGTTTTACCCTCAGCACCCTTAAACGGTGCTGGAATACCCCACTTAGAATCTCTTGTGAGAGACCTCGGTTTTAAACCTTCCTCCACAAGCTTTAAACTGAAAGACCTTGCGATTTCAGAAAGGTGAATGTTATCACCTAAAAGATATTTTTTAATGTCATCCTTTAGTTTCGGAAGGTCAAAGAACCACTGTTTCGTTTCCTTCAAGTGCACAGGTGAATGGCAAACCACGCAGACGGGATTAACTAACTTCTCAGGTTCAAGTGGTCTACCGCAACTATCACATTGATCTCCTCTGGCATTCTTGAAACCGCAGAACGGACATTCTCCTTCAACAAAGCGGTCGGGTAGAAAGCGTTCATCTTTATCACAGTAGTGCACCCTTTCTATGGCTTCGTAGACGAAGCCATTCTTCTGAAGCTGGATGTAGAAACCCTGAACAAAACGTATGTGAGTTGGATTCTCAGTTCTGGTGTAGTTGTCGTAAGATATTTCCCATCGTTCAATAAGGTCCTTAATTTTTTTATGGTTCTTATCCGCAAATTCTCTGACAGGAAGATTTTCCTTTAGCGCTTCAACTTCAACAGGGGTGCCATGCTCATCTGAGCCTGAAACGTAGAGGACCTCGTGCCCTTTTAGTCGCATAAATCTAGCCACAGCGTCGCCAGAAAGTATTGATCCTATCATGTTACCCAGATGAGGAGTCACAGACGAATATGGCCAAGCGGAAGTAATTAGCCATTTAGTCAACTCTATCAGCCACTATCATTCATAAAGATAAAATTATAATGTTTCTCTTCTACTTATATGCAGCAGCCTGTGATGCATTTTTATCGTTTAATGTTACATATGGAACGGAGCTAGTTTGATAGTAAACGGTTTAGCACAATTTTATTAACTGATGTAAACTGTCTATTTATGGTGGAATAGCTGCCTAAAGTAAATTGTAAGAAAGTTACATGGGATGAGGTTGAATTCTGGAGCAGGGTTGTCAGCGACAAGATCTACAATTCGAGTTGGCTTCCAGACTCCATAGTAGCGATATCGAGAGGGGGTTATGTTCCAGCACGCTTGATTTGCGACCGTCTGCTTGTGGGAGAACTTGTTTCACTTCAGATATCTCACTGGCCTTCAGCTGCTCAAGTTGCAAAGGAAGCTGGAGTCAGAGTACCATTATATTGCGACATGAGTGCGAAAAGGGTGCTTGTCGTTGACGACATCTCAGACACAGGCGATTCAATAGCTATTGCCAAAGATCATATACGAGCCAACTGTAAACCAAAGGATATTCAGGTTGCAACGCTTCAATGGATTTCGGAAACCAGTAAGGTCACTCCAGATTTTTATGCTGAGGAAGTGAAAGGTTGGCGGTGGTACCAGTATCCCTGGACGCGGCTAGAGGACGTAATCGGTTTTATAAAGAGAATAATCGCTGACAACAAAGACATCGAGATTTGGACTATCAACGAAATCGAAAATATGTTCCCTGAATGGTACGGTGTCACCTTTGATAGATGGTTCTACGATAAGGCTTTTGAGACCCTTACGGCGAAAGGATATCTGACGAAGGAAAACGGCAGATACCGTGCCCCAAAATAAGCCTCACCTTTTACCATAGATCTCCCGTTTTATCCACATTCAGGGAACTTGTAAAGCGCCTTTAAAATGGAAAATGGTTTTTATAACCCTTCCAATATATATCTTACACGGTGTCATTATGGTTACAAGTTGCAGAGCTGAAGTTGGTGTTATAGGTGGTAGCGGCTTCTACGATCCTGCCATGTTTGGGGAAATTTCAGAAGTCAAGATGTATACACCTTATGGTGCACCATCGGACATCATTTCCGTTGGCGAGCTGAAAGGTGTAAAGGTGGCTTTCTTACCACGGCATGGAAAACGGCATTCTATACCACCACACCTAATCAACTTCAGGGCAAACGTCTGGGCGATGAGGGACCTTGGAGTGAAGAGGATCATAGCTCCTTCAGCAGTAGGAAGTCTTAGAGAGGATATGAAACCCGGTGACCTCGTCATACCAAATCAATTCATTGACTTTACTAAGAACAGGGTGTACTCTTTCTACGACGGAGCTGTCGTAGGTCATTTCTCGCTTGCAGACCCCTTTTGCCCAGAGCTGAACAGACTAGCAGCAGAGGAGGCTGCTAAACTAAAGATTCGATTCCATGGGGGAGGAACTTACGTCTGCATAGAGGGCCCTCGGTTTTCAACAAGAGCCGAATCGAAGATGTTCCGAACTTGGAGCGCAGATATCATAGGGATGACATTGATACCTGAGGTATCACTGGCTAGGGAGGCTGGAATATGCTATACCACTCTTGCCACAGTTACAGACTATGATGTTTGGGCCGATAAACCGGTGACCGCGCAGGAAGTGGTGGAGACCCTAAAGTCCAATGTTGAAAAGGTTAAGTCACTGCTAACAGAGCTGATACCAGTAATATCTAAAGAAAGGAAATGTCAGTGTTCTAAATCTGCCGAGAACGCGTTGGTCTAATCCATTACATCCTTCTTTAAGCGCGCTAATCAACCTTTTTCACTTTCTTTTAAGACCTTTATTGATTCTAGGATAAGTAACTTGGTTTTCTCTTGCGATTTATGCATTATATCTAAAACAAGATTGTGTGAGACATTATTTATCATCCCGGCAGCATAGTTCGTCGAAATCGCTATCGCTGCGTACTCTATACCAAGCTCCTTCGCGAGGAAAACCTCTGGTACACTGGTCATACCTACAATGTCGGCTCCAAGAATCCTAAAAGCCCTGATTTCGGCAGGGGTCTCATATCTTGGGCCTTCTGTGCAAACATATGTTCCCTCGCCACAAACCTTAATTTGCAAACGTTCACTTGCCTCTAGGATTGCTGACCTAACCCTTTCTGAATATGGTTGACTAACATCAGTAAAGACAACGTCACCATCTCCACCCTCAAAGAATGTGGAAACACGATTTTTTGTAAAATCAAGTACCTGATCAGGCACCACAAAAGAGCCTGGAGCGATTTTCTTCCTAAGCGAGCCCACAGCATTCGTAGCTATAACATGCTTAATACCAAATACGCTCAAAGCAAAGATATTCGCTCTATAGTTAATCTTATGAGGTGGGACAGAATAGTTCACTCCGTGCCTGGGAAGAAAGAAGACATTCTTATGATCCTTCACACCATATATTGAAGCGTAACCATATGGAGTCTTTATATCTAGTTTTGTTAGAAGCTCAAAAAACTTATCTACACCTGTACCTGCTATTATTGCATATCTACGACGCCCCATGCATAAAATTTTGTTTATCAAATATATTTCTCTTCCGATTTATTGAAGGAGCAAAACTTCCTGCTGTTTAACTTAAGGTTATTATAGGAGTGTAATTTAACTCGGAGTAGAAGAAGCTTGAGCCTAACCTACGATGAACTTTTGAAAAGGCTAAGGGAAAAAGCTAAACCTACTGAGAAGTCTAGCGAAGTGGAGACTTGAAGTTCCGAAAATTCAAGTTATCTGGCTGGGAAACAAAACAATCATCAGGAACTATATGGACTTTCCAAGAGTTCTAAGAAGAGATTCCAGCAGGCTCCTCATGTATCTGGCGAAAAAACTTGCCGTACCCGCTTCATTAGATGGTGAGAGAGCGATACTTATAGGGAGAAGAGACCCGAGAACTATCTCAGCCGTCATAGAGAAATACGTTAACGAAAGGGTAAGATGTCCGGTCTGCGGTAGCCCAGACACAAACATTAAGAGGGAAAAGAGAATGGAGTTCCTCGTGTGCGAAGCCTGTGGTGGAAAATCTCCCATCGGTGAAAAATAGTTGCGCAAAGAAAGAAGAGATTATATCGCTAGAGTTATCGAAGCATCAGAATATAATATGCTCAGCGTTTGTGATGAAGAAGTTTTTGGATGCACCGTAGAGGAAAACGGGCTTCAAATGTGCATCTCCGCCGAATTCTATGGCGGAGCAAAGGTAGACGAAAAAAAGCTTGTCGAGCTTCTGAAGACAACTCCGATAATAAGTCTGGCAGGAAACCGCTGCGTAGAACTAGCGGTGAAGAAGGGGTTCGCGCACAGAGACGCAATTAAAAAGGTTAAAAGCATATCATTTCTTATGATATTTAAATTTATGAGGGGATAAGATTGGGAAAGAGAAAGGTTCTAAATGAAGCAGATCTCAAAGAACTCGTGCTACCGGAGTCTGGGGAACTGTTGGGTATCGCAGTGAAGCTAATGGGAAGTGACCACATCATGGTCAAATGCACTGACGGCAAATTTAGAATGGGTAGAATAATTGGTAGGCTCAAGAGAAAGATATGGATTAGAGAAGGAGACGTCGTTTTGGTTGCCCCATGGGATTTTAAAGCAAATGAAAAAGCTGATGTCGTATGGCGTTATACGATATCTCAAGTGGACTGGCTCAAGGCAAATAAGTATCTTCCTGAAGAGCTATAGGTAATGGAGGACAACACTTTCTTAGGAGACTATGATATCAGTAAGCTGACACGTCTAACTACCCACGGTAAGAAAAGACTCCTCAGAGAGAAGGATTGGGATAAGAGAAAGACGTACGAGCAAGCTCTGGATGGGAGAACGCTAACAACATTATATAAACTGACAAAAAAGAAAATTATTTACAGATTGGGAGGACCTATAGGCTCAGGAAAGGAGTCTAAGATCTTCCTTGCAAAAGACTTTGATAATAAAGATATAGCTTTAAAGATATTTCTTACCTCAACTGCCGAGTTCAAGAAAAGGCTTCCGTACATCCTTGGAGATAGAAGATTTGAGGGAATGAAGAAAAACGGTTATTGGCTGATAAAGCTTTGGGCTAAAAAAGAATATGTTAACCTGAACACAGCCTACTATAACAGTGTTAACGTTCCGAAGCCTATAACGGTACTTAATAACGTTCTCGCTATGGAGTTTATTGGAAAAGAAGGAAAGAAAGCGCCATTACTTGCGGATGTTGAACCGACTAAGACCGATTACTTGAAGGTTGTAGAAATGATCAGAAGGCTTTACTTTAAGGCTAAACTTGTGCACTCCGATCTTTCTGAGCACAACATCTTCAAGCTGGGTTCAGAGATCTACTTCTTCGACTTTGGATCGGCAGTCGTAGCAGATCATCCCAACGCTCTGGAGTTTTTATTAAGGGATGTTAGAAACGTTAACAGATTTTTTATAAGAAATGGAATAGAGGTTTTTGATGAAAAGAGAGTTTTAAAGGGGGTCAGAGAAAGATGGCCTTAAAGATGGAGATAAAAATTCCAAAAGAGCGAATTGGAGCCGTTATAGGAAAGAGTGGAAAGATAAAGGAGCTATTGGAGAAAGAATGCCAGGTCACGGTAAAGGTTGATAGCGAAAACGGTGACGTAGTTGTTACAGCCAACGAGGAAACAA
The DNA here is from genome assembly GCA_963752255.1 of Nitrososphaeria archaeon. GTDB lineage: Archaea > Thermoproteota > Nitrososphaeria > JACIWG01 > JACIWG01 > JBEKIG01. The sequence continues at coordinate 30,545 of CAVVXT010000007.1, forward strand.
ATGTGGTAGGTGTAACAAAGGTTTTAGGAGTAGTACAGGCAATAGGAAGGGGCTTCTCTTACGAGAAGGCTAAGACACTGTTAGATGACCAATACTCGCTCGATGTGATAGACCTAACAGACTATTCAGGAAAGTCCGAGTCTAATCTTAAAAGAATCAGGGGAAGAATCATAGGTGCGGAAGGAAAGGCAAGAAAGATTGTCGAAGATTTGACTGAAACATATATTTCCGTATACGGTCACACTGTCTCAATAATCGGACAGATTGACGACTTGAAGGCAGCGCACGAAGCCATAGAGATACTTGCAAATGGCAGCCAACATAAAACCGTTTATGAACGGCTACAGAAAAGGAGGACGAGGCTTAAACTTGAAAGGCTGCAGCTATGGGAAAAGAGGGAGGAGCTTTGAAGGAAACATTCTCTGAAATATCTCCAAGTGACTTCTTCTATAGGAACAGAGATTTAGCGGGGTTCACAAACCCTTCAAGAGCGCTTTATTCCACAGTTAGAGAGCTTGTAGAAAACTCTCTTGATGCCTGTGAGCTTGACAGTATACCACCAGAGATTTACACGAGGATAACACAGTTCGATCCAAGAGAAACAGAAGATCCGAGAAAATATCTTGTTAGAATCCAAGACAACGGGCCAGGGGTTTCACCGGATTATGTACCAGAAGCCTTTGGTAAAGTACTATACGGTTCAAAATACAAGCTTAGGCAATCAAGGGGAATGTTCGGACTAGGTGGAACAATGGCGATACTGTATGGGCAGATAACCTCTAACAGGCCTGTAGTAATCCAGACTTCATTTGACGGAATAAAAAAGTACACATTCAGACTTATGATAGACATTGAAAAAAACAAGCCTCTGATCTTGGAGAAGAAGACGGAGGACGCCAATGGTAAAAGGGGTACTATAGTTGAACTCGTTGTGGAGGGAGACTATTTCAGGTCGACCCAGAAGATACAGGATTACTTCAAACAGACGGCCTTAGTAGTTCCATACGCAGATATCACCTTTATAGACCCAGTTGGAAGAATATTCTACTATCTTAAGACAACAGGAGAAATGCCTCCTCCACCGAAAGAAACCTTGCCCCATCCTCACGGAATAGATGTAGAATTTATGAGAAGGATGATAAGACAAAGTAAGGAGCCGTATCTGGTTAAGTACATGTCAAAGAGGTTTCATAGGGTTGGAGAGAAGACAGCGATTAAGTTCCTGCAGTTTGCGGGCTTTGACCAGAATAGAGACCCCAAAAGTCTTTCAGACGAAGAGATAGTTAACCTCGTTACGTCTATGCACAAGTATGAAGAATTCCTCCCACCAAATGCTGACTGCCTTTCACCTCTTGGAGCAAACATTTTTTCTGCCGGGATAATAAAAGAGCTTGTGCCAGAGTTCTTTACAATAGTGATGAGACCGCCTTCGGCGTATTCTGGTTTCCCATTCATCGTCGAGCTTGCGTTAATTTATGGCGGAAAGATGTCAGACAAGGGTATAAAGCTGTATAGGTTTGCGAACAGGATACCCTTGCTATATGATGAAGCATCAGACGTTTCTTGGAAGGTGATCAACGAGGAAATAGATTGGAAAAGATACAAGATACCTCAAGAAGCGCCGATTGCAGTTGTGGTCAACATAAGCTCGACAAGAATCCCATACAAAACCGTTGGCAAAGAATATCTGGCCGATAGACCAGAACTTGAGAAGGAACTTAAGAACGCGTTAAGAGAGACGTTAAGGAAGCTCTCAGCATACCTCTCAAGAAGAACATCAGAAGAGCATGAAAAAAGAAAGACGAACCTATACATGAAGTACCTGCCATTAATCGCAAACTTTTCAAGAGAACTAGCAAATAAGGAGAAGCTTCCAAACTATAAAAGGCTTCTAAAGGAGGGACAGGGTGAAATAGCAGTTGAAAAGGAGGCTGAAAAGATAGTTGAAAAAGAAGTAGCTGAAGAGGATAATGAGAAAGTTGAAGTTATAAAAGGGGGTCAGAAAAAAATTGAAGAATTCACCGTCGACTAGAAAAAAGGAAGTTAAAGAGCTTCTTGAAAGGTTGGGAGAGAAGATATATCAGCAGATAGAACAAGGAAATTTTCCGGAAGTAGAAATGCCGAGCAGATCCGTTAAGAACATCGTCTATGACAAGGAACTCAAACAGTATGTTGTAGGAGGGAATATGGTTAAGAGAAATGCGAAGAACATCAAACACCTAAGACCATTCACACAGACTATATGGCTAGCCTTCTTTGTAAATAAGCTGATAAACGAAGGAAAGACGTCAACTCTGAGGGATGTCTACTATTCCGCGCAGGCGTTTAATATCGAGTTCACGGACCAAGCAGAATCCGATGAAATAATAACCGACTTGGAAGCGTTACTGAGAAAGGCAAGGGAAGAGTACAACGTCTATCCAGAAGAGAGAAGTGCGATATACGGCGATCTGACAATAACGTACACGGTTCCAGGACACGAGGGGAAAAAGCTTAACTTAGCATCACACCCGGACGGCTATCTTATAGGATCCAGCCTGAGCACAGCGGAGTTCACTAAAACTTCAGCAAAGCTTGTATTCGCGGTAGAAAAGGGAGGACTATTTACAAGGTTCGTGGAAAACAATGTCCACGAAAAATATAGAGCGCTTATAGTCGATACAGCAGGGCAGCCACCGAGATCAACAAGGTACTTCTTGAAACGACTAAACCAAGAACTGGGGCTGCCGGTCTATGTTTTAACAGACGCAGACCCTTACGGAATGCATATCTTTATGGTCATAGCATCAGGCTCAGCCAACGCGGCACATCTTACAGAGCTAACCGTGCCAACAGCGAAATGGCTAGGTGTAACGGCAACGGACATAGAAACATACAAGCTGCCATATGTGAAGCTTAAAGACGAAGATGTGAAGAGAGCCTACGAACTTAAAAATGACCCGAGGTACAAGGATGCAAGGTTCCAGAAGGAACTTGATGTATTCATAAAAAAGCAGAAGAAGGCAGAGCTGGAAGCGTTTGCAAAATACTCTCTAGATTACATTGTAGAAAAGTATCTTCCAGACAAACTTAAAGAAATCAACAGTAAGTAGAAAAAGTTATATCCATATCACTAAACCAAGAGTGAGCATGAACGACCAAAACATAGATACAAGGCTTAACTTTATAACAAAGATCATCGGCATAGTTTTTTTAATAATTGGATTATTTATGGAGTTTATGATAGCTACAACATCACTCTATCCACCATTAGCAGGAATGTTCCAGATACTCGCTATTATAATGATAGTCGTTGGAGCGGTATCACTTATAGCTAAGATAAGCTGAAAAGGTCAAAAGTTATATATTGAGAAGTACGACCTCCAAAAACGTGCCGCTGTAGCTTAACCCGGTAAAGCGGCTGGCTGTTAACCAGTAGAGTGGAGGTTCAAATCCTCCCAGCGGCGCACCAAATTTAGTGCACATCCATTATATGCCAAGACGTGCTATGTCATATCGATGAGAGTTAGGAAGGTGGACAAGCTTCTTGAAGATGGGAATGTCCGTAGATGATTTGAGAATGTAAGAAGGGGAAGCCTGATCAGCTCAGAGAACATGCTACGCTCTTTGAACCTATTCTGTGAGCGGAACTCCGTTACTCCAAATGAGCTTATTGGAATGCAGAAAAAGCGAATTGAGGACCTGCGTCATTACAATACGATACAGGGCCTTCAGTGCTAAAACCAAGTATTTGCTTTTGTGCCCCCCTTTGAGCCCTAGCATTCACCAAAAAGTCTATAGATTTTAGTAATTTTTTACCACTTCAATATTCTTTTATCCTATTATTATCATTTTATCAATAATTTTATTATTATTTTTTTCCAAAGATTTTTACAAAATAAAAAGCAAGCTAGGAAGAACATTTCTCTAATCTTCAAGGTGTTATTAAGGTAAGAAAGGTCCAAATGGCCAACCTCCTTGAAAACAGAAGATATAAGGATGTGGGCCCAATGGGATTTGAACCCACGGCTGACCGGTGTCTCAAGGGAGTTTAGATATGTTATGCCCTATATGAGCCGGTCACTCTGACCAAACTGAGTTATGGGCCCATTTTTATATAGGTCTGTACTTTAGGGCTGTTTAAATAATTTTTGTTTTGGACATAAAGTAACTTATTTAACCGGAAACGGGAATGCAATAAAAAAAAGTAGGTTTTCTCTTATACTCCCTTCTTTAGTTCATTAAGCCATTCTTTTGCAGCGTTCACCATAATCGCAAGTTCGCCTGAGCAGTCTATCATCTTGAAACCCTGCTTTATCCTCTTTACCGCTGTCTTCGGGTCGTCAGTCCAGATTCCTCCCGGTTTGTCAGCCTGCTTAGAAGCCCTCAAAACTGCATCAATTGCGCTCTTGAACTTTTCACTTTCAAAATCTCCTGGACAACCAAGAGACCAGGATAAATCGTACGGGCCAATAAAGAAGGCGTCGATACCATCTATCAACAGCATGTCTTTTATGTTCTTTATCGCCTGTTCTGTTTCGATCTGGATAATGGTCACAATGCTATCATTAGCTCTTTTACCATATGTGGGGTCAAAACCGTAGGCAGATGCTCTCCTAGGGCCGAAACCTCTAATGCCCTTCGGGGGATATCTGCAGGCTTTAACAGCTTTCTCCGCTTCTTCAACTGTGTTTACCCAAGGCACAACGACACCTTCAGAACCGACGTCTAGAGCCAATTTTATGAGAACCGGGTCGTTCCATGCTACACGCACAAGGGGGGAAGTAGTGCTACTGCTCATAGGCTGAATAAGTTTCTGTACTATTCCCGCGTTCAGAGGAGAGTGTTCCGTGTCAAATACGAACCAGTCAAAACCAACTCTAGAAAGAGCGTCGACGACGTCGGAATCGGTCAATGTTATCCAAGTGCCAAAATTTACTTTTTGCTCAGCCAGAATCTTCTTCATTCTATTAGAAACAAATTCGGGCATATTCCCTCAATTATGTGTTTGAAGTGCAGGGTATAAAGTCTTCGACCTAAAACTATATGGTTCAATAAATAGTTTAAAATCTTGTTATGAATTCCTTATAAGTTTGTAAATGTTGTTTTGGACAGTATTGTCTTCCCCTGCTCAGCGATTATCCTATTAACCCTCTCTATCGTGACGCCGGTCGTTGTCCCTATCTCCCCAACGCATGCAGCGCCAGCAGCTTGCGCGAACAGCAGGATCTCAGCAGCTTCCTGCACGTTCAGATCCTCCAGCTTTCTTCCGGCTTCTATAATATCGAGAAGCTTCCTTGCGGTTCCAGCGCACATAGAGTCCCCAGCACCTGTAGGATCGATGGCCTCAACGTTAAACGCCGGTTGTTTGATGAACCTGTTCTTAAATAGCACAGTTGAACCGTACTTTCCGTCACTTACAATCGTAAACTTGACCCCTCTATCAGCAGCCCACCTAAGGCCGTCTAGTGGATCGGACTGGCCTGTTATACCTTGAAGTTCCTGAACATTACTATGTAAAATGTCAACGTAAGGCAGTGCAGGATGGCTGTAGCTCCACTCTTTCCCATAGGGTCTAGCCAAATCTAGAATAGTGCGGATATTATTGTTAAAGCAGTACTTAAGAAGATCTTTGAGCCTGAAGTCAAAGTTGCCCAGTATACCGGATGCGACGTAAAGTATTTTGGGCTCAGATTTTTTGACCACACGCATTACATATTCGAAGTCTAAGAACAGATTGGCACCCAACATTCCAACATTAGCTTTATCCTCGCCTTTTTTTACAAGGAGTATCGATATGCCCGTCGGTGCATTTTCTACGCGTTGGAGTCTTCCAACTACACCCCTAGATCTCAGGAAATCTTGTACAAAATCGCCTAACATATCTCTGCCTGCTGCTAAGGCAACTCTAACATCGCCCTTCTTAAGGTTCAGCTGTTTTAAATCCACTGAAACATTGGCAGGATGTCCACCGAGAGAGATTTTGATTCCTTGAGGAGTTGTAATCGCTTCCCCCGGTCCTGGGATCTTAGGCAGCTCGGGGGCCAATATGTCCACGAAGACAAACCCGCACGTTAATATCTTAGCCAACAAAATCACTACATGATTCAATTTATAAAATGCATATTTAAATCTTGTTTCAGAAGACTATTCTTCTAGGATCATCCCTTCAAACAGGTGCTCCATAAGTAGCCGCATGTTTTCCTCCGTTATCTTTCTTGGATTGAATGTTGGCAGCCCATAAATGTACTGCCGCTCATTGACTATATAGTCAGAGAACTCGGGGAGCTCATTCTTAGGAACACTAAACTCCTTTAGTGTCAAAGGCAAGTCTAGATCTTTCATTAGAGTTACTACCTCACGTATGGCGGCCTTTGCCGCTTCCCTAGTGGAAAGCGCATGGACATCTGCACCCGTCATCCAAGAAAATCTGGCAATCTTCTCAAAACATGCTGGAAGGTTAAATCCTAAAACATATGGCAGGGTCATCCCACACGCGGCACCATGTGGTATATTCCATCTAGGCCCAGCCGCTTCAGCTATGCAGTGACCTAGGATTGCCGGCCCACCGATCCAGGTGTAACCTATTACAATCCCTCCAAGCATAGACGCACATGACATACCCCATCGAGCTTCAAGATCCTTACCATTGTGGTAAGCACGTCTCGCGTACTTGAATATAAGTCTAACAGCTTCAAGAGCCTGGCTATCTGAAATCGGATTAGAATAGTTGCTGATTAATGCTTCAACACAATGGCTTAGTGCATCCATGGCACTGCCAGCCGTCTGTTTTTGAGGACAACTCATCGCCATAAGCGGATCCACTATTGCGGTTTCAGCGTAGAGGCTTGGACTTGCAGCCCAAGTCTTGTACACGCCTTCAATAATCACCGAATATGGAGACACCTCGCTCCCCGTTCCTGAAGTCGTCGGTATCAAAATTTTTGCTTTGGGTGGGAACTTTATCATATCCTGCGCCGGATTAACATATGTCATCAGATCGTCTGGATTAGTTAGGCATGTAGCGACCATCTTTGCTGTGTCCATCACCGCCCCTCCGCCTAGGCCTACCACTGCATCATACTTTCCCTCTCTCCCGAATGCGACAGCCTTTCTTACGCTGTCAGAATCTGGCTCGCTAGCAATATCGTCATAGACATCGACACCAACACTTTCTCTCTTTATTAGGTCAACAACCTTGCCAACTATGCCCACTTTCTGTATTCCTTTATCTGTAATTAATCCAACTCTCTGACCAAAGCGTTTGACTTCAGGTCCTATAAAAGATTCGACAGACCCAGTACCAAATATAACCTTCTTTGCACCCTGATATTCTGATATTCGAGCCAGAGGCAGATTTGTTTCAAAAGATCTTAAACTCAAATCATACACCTTAAGTATACTATCAAGCCATGCTTTTAATAATTTTTAATCTAACAGAAGAACATCGTGTCCATACCTTTAGAATCAAACGGTGCCAAACAGTCCCCACCATTGAGGGTTAATTGAACTATAGTGCAAAGTAACCAATCATGTGCTTTTAAAAAAGAAGAATAGGTAGATATGTTAAATAATTAAGAAAGGTGATAGCCGAAACCCTGATGATTTAAGATATGTTGACCATAGCACCACGTACAACCAAAGAAAGGCTGTTTGTTTCGTTCACAAATTATCAGAGCGATATATGTGATCCGACTCATTTCCTTCTTTCATAATGAAGATAAAGATTTTAGCGTATGGTTTATGGTGCTCCGGCCGGGATTTAAACCCTAATTTACTAGTAAATTATTAGGAGGATAACTGCTTTCGAATTCGGTGGGATTTGAACTAATTTGGGTTTAAGTCTGCATCGTTATACAACTGTACTCCATAAATTCGTTGAATATGTCGCAGGCTCTATAAATGTTTTAAATTTTTGGATATTTAGAAAGGTTTAAAACCGTCCAATCATTCAATCAGATTTAAAATGGTGACCGTTTGAAAAGGACAATTGCATTAGTTGCACATGATAATAAAAAAAATGATTTAGTGGAGTGGGTTGAATATAACAAAGGGACATTAACCCCCCATAATTTATATGCAACTGGACAAACCGGAAGAAAGATAATCGAGAACACAGGGTTAGAAATAAATCTCCTCAAGGATGGCTCTAGAGGAGGAGACATGGAAATTGGCGCTCTAATAGCAAACGGGAAATTAGATTACCTGATCTTCTTTTGGGATCCTTTGGAATCTCTTCCCCATGATGTGGACGTTAAAGCACTTCTTAGGATAGCTGTTCTATATAATATACCCACTGCATGTAATAGGGCAACAGCCGATTTGATAATTTCAAGCCCACTATTTAAGAGCGAAGAATATATGCCAAAAAAGGCGACAGAATAAAAATTAATTTAACGATCCCAAGTCTTTTAGTTTTAATCCTAGAGTGCCCTTCAATATCATATCTTATCTCCAATCACTCTCTAGGAAGACATTACACAGATTATAGCTCCACAAAGACTAAAAGGGATATAAGATAAAGCTGAGCTAAAAATATTAATTATTGATTAGGTTAGATAGTCTATTCATATACTCGGAAGCATATTAAAGAAATAGCCATAAGATTCAATTTTAATCTTTATGAAATATCTATTTCCCTTTACTAATAATGTTACCAGTTCAAATTCTTGATCTCTTTTTTTTAATTGTATATTTCCAGAAAATAGTCCAAACCTTTTAACTTCGATTTATTGCACTTTCGTCCACATATATTCTTTTTCTGCATTCGGGACAGAATTTTTGCTTGAATCCTCTTCTCCGTAAAGGTTTGAACAGTTTTCTGCAAACACTGCATTCGACCTGATTAGCACTAGGAGATTTAATTATCTTCAATCTTCTTCCAATTTCAGCTTTAGTTTCAACATCAATCTCAGCCTCAAGCGCATCAGTCAACAGTTGACTAGCCAGTTCTACGCTTTTGTCTCCAAAAAGTTTCACAAAAACACTATGCTTATCCGAGCCTATTTGCGCTGGCAACATGCAAACAAAGTTTGAGGGATACTTTTCAGGCCTATCCAAATCAACTACTGCACAGCGATAGCGTTGCGCCAAAGAAGTTCCACTTGCTCCTTTCATCTTGAATATTTTCAGCTTAACATTCATGTCCATCAACTAGTTTTTTATGATATAAGATAGGAAGAGCTAGGATCACAACTAAGATTAGTTAGCTGTTTCTATAGCTTCTCAGTTGTCTAAGCCATTGATAGCTTATGCTCTTAGTGAGATAGCCTCCTTTAACGGTGTAAAATCTGTTAGGACACATATCTATCAGTTTTTAATAGTGGTCCTCCTATTTAAAGAAGCCCTTATTCTTCAATCAAATAGAGATTTCTTAATTTCTATGCCCTTGATCTTGATATAGAGTTCGTCTGCTCTCCATGTGTCGCCAATAATGCATTTTTATTCTCTTACGCCCATGAAGACAAAACTGAGGAACGGATTCTGAGAACTGTTCTCTATCTTCTGATTGATGCAATTATCTTCCCGTTCGCATTGTCTCTCACGTTTATCTGCTGGGGGTGCACCTCAAAGTTGACATAGCTTAGACAGTCCATAGATTCTTGACTTACCTCTCCATCTGGGCTTCCTGTCGCACCTATTGCAATCAGAACTTTAGAAGCACGCCTGCTCTTTGGCACACCATTCTTCGAAAGGTATCTTACTACTTCTCTCCTCGTGTAGAACTTCACTCTTTGTTCACACTGTTCGTTGGATGACATACCATTTCCTAACATTTATCGAGTGGAGTACTATATAAAGGAAGCTCGGTCTGGTTCTGTTAACTTATCGGCTCGTCAATCTTGGTGTTAACCGTCGGCTCATGTCATTTTGTCGGAGGGCTAACCATGAATGTCTTTCAATCTTGTCTTTAGCAATATTTTCTTTCCATCCTTGAAAACAATCTTAGCGTTGTCATCTTCCTTTCCAGCGGGTATTCGATATAATCCTGTTCCGTTTTCAAGGATATACTTGGCATGCTCCCTGTTGTTTTCACAAAGGAGACTTTCTCCATTGTAAAGGACAATAAAATCTGCGATTGCCTTAGTCGGGCGAACTTCTATCGCTTTGTTACTTGCAATAGGTTCTGTAACTATCGACTTCCTTATGGTAGGATTAATCAGAATTTTCTCTTTCTGTTTCTCCCTTCTCATTTTTATAGTCTCAAAAATTATGCCTACCCAAATCCCAATAGCTGTAATAATACTTGCTATAATCCCAATAGATGTAAGGTCAAGACTTACCATAGGCACACCTAATTAAGATACAGAACCCAATGGTTAAAAGGCTTAACTCACACACAAATTTTATATTACGGCTTACCAATTAATATTTGAACAATTTGGAAAAAAAAGAAGTTGAACCCCCAGATAAAGAAGTAAAAGAGGTCAAACTCCCAGATAAAGAAGTCAATTTAATGATTCCGCACTTATTCGATTGAGTTTTTCCTTCTAATGCTTAAATATTTAAAAATGGAAGATTAATTTTATTATTTCTTGATAGATAACAATAATTAAGAGTGAAATATAGAATAGTATAAGCCAATTTTCAGCTTTTGGAAAAAGTGAGAATTTAAGATAATAATAGATGGGTATAGTCAGAAGGAAACTAATGGAAATAACAATTAGCTGTATAGACGCAGGAAGATTAGCAAGGTTAGGTATTTTAAGGATTAATGAGGAAATGAAGATTAATGTATAAATCATTAAAGTGAACCAAGATAATAATTTTAAAAATGCCTCATTATATGAATAGCTCATAAAATGTCCGAAAGACCAGAAAGAAAAAGAGAAGATTATCATAACTGAATAGATTACGAAACTAATCCAATATTGTTGATAATCTTTTAGAAGCCCTATTGAGATAGTAAGTATTATTGTTGTAACCAAAAACAATAATTCAAAAACCTTATCAAACTTCTCAATTGGTTTCGGCAACTAAAATCAACATTAAAGTTGATAATCTTATAATCATTTAAACTTTATAGACTAACAAACTTCATTGCCTTGCTTTCGCAAGTAATCCCAATAGCTTGTGTTTGATACAATCTTCTCAATGGCTTCTTCATCAATGTCTCCATGTTCATCTATTGGCACATGAATTTGTAACTTTGACAATTTTTCTCTGAAACATTTCCTACCATAGGAGTAACGCCATATCTGTCGGTTGATGATGTATTGGATAAAAATAAGGGTGCTGGTTTTTAACAGTTTTTTTGGGATGCATACTGCAACATCATCTTTAGCTGCAAATCTATAAGGATGATATTTTGTCGTCAATGGACGACCATTATAAGCTATGGTGAGAGTATTAGCGTATATCATATTTTTCGGAACAGAACAATACTTCACCAAACCATTGCCAGTTTCACCGCAAGAAATCAATGGAATCTTGCCATCAGGCAATTCAGAAGCATTATGATAATCACCACTGTGAAGTTCAAACACATCCGTGATACCAACATGAGCATACTTTAATTTTGGCTCGGGTATCTCCACCTTGTTAGTTTTGGAAGGTAAAAACTTTTGAATTGTCGCATTTTTAAGGACATCTGCGATTTTATCCTGATCAATTTTTCCTTCATTATTTATCGGAAATAAAACGGAAAGTTTCTTGACTTTGTTCATGTAACTTTTTCTACCATACGAGAACCGCCAACGTTCCCTATTCAAATACGCAATTGTATAAAAAATTGTGGACAACTTTACACCTTCTCTTGGAATACATACCAAAACATTATCTTTTGCAGCAAATCTATAAGGATGATAGAAACTTGTTAAAGGTGTACCATCACAAGCAATTGTAACGCAATTCTCATAAGTCTTTGGCAAAGGAATTTTGAAATATCCTTCTACTCCATGTTCTTCCGTCTTGCATGATATTAACGGTACATCACCTGATTCAAGATGAGAAGAGGCATGATAGTCGCCTGTTTTCACTTGAGAAAAAACAGCGTCCACACTAAATCTTGAAAACTTAACTTCACTCATTCTAAGCCCCCCCTTCATGTGAAGTGCGAATCAAATAGGCTACAACATCTCGCACAGTTTCCTCAACGCCTTTTTGAATATCATTCAGTGTTGGAACATTCTCATCTAAATAAGCCTCTGAAATCAACTCAAGCTCGGTATCATCGAAATCAATTTTTGAGATTTTTTGAGACTCTGGAATACTCTCAACTTGAATATGTGGGTTCATGATGAAGGACTGTACCAAACCTTTAACTCTTTCAAGGTCAGTGGGGACGTTAGGATCGGCTTTGAGATCAGGAAGACGCTTTCCTTTGATTTTCCGATACCCATCATTTGTTATCTTAATCCAGAGAACACCTTGTTCATGAGGGTGTGGATAACCCTTTCTGACGATTATGCCAAGAGAGGGCGGTTGTGATTGTGGGTAAAAGAGGTCTTCAGCGAAAGTAATTACAGAGAGAAGCGTGTTTCCAGCTAACAGATTTGACCTCCATGACTTGTATACACTTCCTTTGACCATTGTAGAACATGGCAATATAGAGAAAAGCAATCCCCCATCTTCCATTTGTTCTAATGCATGTTCTATGAAATCGAACTCTTTCTCATTACTTTTTTTCAATGCGAAAGGTGGATTCATCAAAACTTTTGTAATTGCCCTTTGTTCATTCTTAACATCTCGTGAAACGAACTTTGCGGACGGTTCAGAATTGATGGTTGTAGCCACAATGCCTCGTGCAAAACAGTTGTCATTAATAATATTGTTTTTTCCATCTCCTCGAAATATCATGTTGGTTATTGCAAGTGTTGCAACACTTGACTGCAAGTCTACACCGAATATTCGATAAAGCCTAAATGCGTCAAGTTGTGATTGATTTGAGTTATTTTTCACATGATAAAAACTTGATACCAGAAATCCCCCTGTCCCGCATGTCGGATCGTAAATAACATCTTTGTGCGTGATATTCAAAACATCAGAAGCAAACTCCGTTATATGTCTTGGAGTTAGAACTATGCCCAAATCCTTTGCACCATTTCCGTATTTTAAGAATGCTTCGTAGAATCTACCTAATACATCAGAACCTGTCCTCATGGCTGCTTTTATGTTAACTTTCCGTAGTATAAAGAAACCTTGCACCAAAGCCTCTTTGAACCTATTCTTGGCATCCTGCTTTTCTGGCAATTGTATTTCTATATACTTAAAAAAGTCTTCCTTTCCATTCTTTTTTAATACTTCTTTTGCTCGAACGTTAATATCATTCACGAAAACATCAGGGTTGTCATTATAATTCGGTTCAGTTTCCCCTAAGAGTGAAAGAAGCATTGTGGCAACTATGGTTGCTCTTTTATCCTTTCTTATTCCTGCCTCATGAAATTTTTTGTTAATGTCATCAGCAGCTTTCAGCAATAGGTCGTCAAGAATATCAAATTCCTTTAAGATTGACGTTTTCTCATACATCAACCTCTTAGCAATCTCAGGAGTGAGAAGGCTCGTTATTTCCTTTCCTTCATATATTATAGGATGAAACTCCTTTTTTTCTTCAACCCAAAAAGCGTTTCTTACAAGATATTTGTCAATGTCATTTCCTGCTATACCAGTAACAATCATTGCCTTCACAAATTTATGATCATTAAGCAATGTGCCATACCATTTCGCTTCGCTGAACGCTTTTTCTATTTCCTCAAGAGTTGGCTTTGCTTCAATTACCCAAAAGGCATCTTCAGCTAATTTTACTACATATTCAGGGTGCAGTTTTACCCATTTGCTCGCAATCTCTCTGTTTTGATGACATTCGTTTTGTGTGTATACTTGCCCATTTGGATCTCTGTTAGGGTTGTTAACATTCCATCCTTTGTCTAAGCTCATTCTTGATGTAAGTGTAGGATTGAAATTCAGAATCTAAAGATTTTCTTCTCTTTTTTATTACTGCATCCTGTCCTTCAAAAGTTTTTTGGGATTCAACCATAACTTTTCATCCTTCCCTTAACGGTTCTACTATAATAGCCATTTTTCCGTTTATTACGTTGATTTGCCATTTAAGTTTATCCCCTTCTCTTAAATGAAACTGTCTCACAAAACCTATGGGAATTGTAGTTCGCAGAGATTTACTTTTTGTGGTTGCTACCGCTATTGTTGTGATTTCTCCTTCTTGGTCTTTTGATTGGTTCGCCATCGCTTACCTATGGATAGGTGCCTACCTATAAACTTACCTATTAGATTACCAATAGATTTACCTAAAAATTTATATAGTTAGGTAATCATATAGGTATGGCGATAGGTAAATGATTAACAATCTGCGTGAACAAAAAGGAAAGGAAATAGCCCAACTTGAAGGGCAAATAAAAAGGATTGACGGTCATTTATACAAAGTTAACTCCCAAAGTGGTAACGGTGTCTATGATGTTTTCAGCACAGAGTTAGGCTGGAAATGCTCTTGCCTCGACCACCAGTTTCGTGGCGTGAAGTGCAAGCATATATTCGGGGTTGAGTTCTCACTTGAATTAAGACGAGAGGTCGAAAACTCTATCATAATCAAGCCAGTAAGCATTCAAATATGTCCTGAATGCCAATCTAATGATATTGTAAAGCATGGTATAAGACACAATGAATCAGTTGACATTCAGAGATACTACTGCAAGGCTTGTGGTAAATGGTTCGTCATTAACTTAGGATTCGAAAAGATGCACGCCACCCCTCAAATGATAACCTCTGCCATGCAACTCTATTTCACGGGAGAATCATTAAGAAGTGTGCAGAAGTTCTTAAGATTACAAGGCGTAAACATATCCCATGTAGCCGTCTATAAGTGGATAAGAAAATATGTAGGTCTAATGGAGAAATATCTTGACCAAATAAAGCCCAACGTTGGCGATACTTGGAGAGCCGATGAACTTTATGTTAAGATCAAAGGAAATATGAAATATCTCTTTGCACTTATGGACGACGACACACGCTTTTGGATAGCTCAAGAGGTAGCGGACACAAAATACACCCATGACGCAAGAAGACTATTCCAATTAGGCAAAGAAGCAACTGGAAAGAGACCAGAGACCTTAATCACCGATGGTCTACCAACTTACCACGACGCATACAAGAAAGAGTTTTACACCAACTATAAGCCGAGAACCGAGCATGTAAAAGAAATTCGTTTAAGCGGGGAAATCCACAACAACAAGATGGAGAGGATGAACGGTGAAATCAGGGATAGGGAGAAGGTTATGAGGGGATTAAAGAAGGGCAATACACCAATCCTGAAAGGCTATCAGATTTTCCACAACTATCTAAGACCGCATGAGGCGTTAGATGGACAAACCCCTGCTGACAAGTGTGGAATCAAAGTCGAGGGAGATAACAAGTGGATAACATTAATACAGAACGCAAGTAAGAATATTTGACAATCCTCTAATTTTTTTATTGTGGACTAAAGTAAAAAAAATTTATATATTAATTTATTGAATTTACAGAAAATGGCACTCAGTTCCGATATTATAACTGTGTTTTTACTCTTTCTTTTTATTTTTATTCCTGTTGCGGTGATATTGCTCTCTAATATTATTTATAATAAATTAGCAAGAACAGAAGAAGAAGTTGCAGTAGATTATACGGGACAGTTGGTTTCTGGGCTTGTAGCAGGTATAATAGTTGCATCTGCAACATCCTTTACAGAACTTAGTCAAATGAACCTTAGCTTTGAAGCAAAAATAACAGTTGGTTTAGTAATTGTGGCAATCATTTTTGCTGTTATGACATTTGGATTGTATATATTTACCAAAACCAAATCAAAAAATAAAAAACAAGAGCACACGATTTATCAGTATGACTGATATTCATAGGTTGTATAAGATTTACCCTAACCTTTTGAACCATGCACAACGAACGCAACACCAATATTTTCCTAAATCGCATGCACAATGGATACATAAGAACCGACCAAAGATTTGAGCATGAGCCGACGGTTAACACCAAGATTGACGAGCCGATAAGTTAACAGAACCTGGAAACGGACGTTGACAGAAGTTTATCAATGAAGCCAAAACGTCGATCTAGAACAACCGATGTGGAACTATAAGTGGTTGCAAGGAGTGTTATGAAAATAACAATACCGCAAGCTAAGAAAGAGAAGTAATCAGTTACGCCAAATACATTCGTCATTATGTGCGATTGCAGACCACTAAAATATGTGCTTATTTGCAGGAGTTGTTGTTGAGTGGCTGGTGGAGTAATTATTAAAGCAGGAAATTGGCCAGCTGTGAATATTCCGTTTATGTTTATGCCTTTTCCAAGCAGACCCATCCATATAATAGGCTGGGCAACAGTGAGAACGAATACAACGGGATTTTTGAACCATTTTATGAGTTCACGACCCGTTAGCGCTCCCAAACCATGTAGGGGATTGTTCGAATCTCTGGCGTTGCCCGTCATACATCATCGCATCCTTCTTCCTTCTGCTCTTTGCATAGTCTCCCTTTGCCGAAAAACCGTAACTTTAGATCCTTCCTCTTCCCGCAAACTCTTGCCCGTGAACTCAATGTAAACTTCATCCAGCGTGGGTTTCGCCAATGAAAACCTTGCCACCTTATATCCTTCCGTTCTCACTGCATCTATTATGTCTGGAGCAGCTTCCTCTCCGTCTTCTACCTTTATCCTATAAGTGCTATCCTGCCTTTTCACTTCCTTAACTCTTGGAACTCTTTCAATTATGCCAGAAATATCTGTGGCATCTTGGATGCTTAACATTATAATGTCTCCGCCGAGACCTTTTTTCAAATCATTTGGAGTGCCAATGGTAACTATTTTTCCATGGTCAATGATGGCAATACGGTCGCAGATCGAGTCAGCCTCTTCCATATAATGCGTTGTCAGAAATAGAGTCATTAAAAATTCTTTTTTCAACGTTTTGAGGTAATTCCAAGTGGCTGCTCTTGTTTGGACATCTAATCCCAAGGTGGGTTCGTCTAGAAAGAGCACTTTAGGGCTGTTAATTAAACTGCAAACAACTTCTAACCTTCTGCGCATTCCTCTCGAGTAAGTTTGAACTTCTTTGTCTTTGAATGCGGTTAACTCAACTAGGTTCAAGAGTTCCAAGGCACGTTTCTTCGAAATATCCTTTGGAACTCCGTAAAGGGCTGCGCATAACAATATGTTCTGATAGCCTGTTAGATCTTCGTCGGCAGTATATTCCTGTGGCAACATACCGATCGAGTTCTTGACGCTTGAATTCTGTTTGGCAACATCTTTGCCAAGTATCAAGGCCCTACCTTCTGTTGGCTTTAGTATTGTGGTGAGCATTTTGATAGTTGTTGTTTTTCCAGCACCATTTGGCCCTAAAAAACCAAAATTCTCGCCTGATTCGCCGCTTAATGCTTTGACTGAAAAGCAAAGACGAGTCCTCATTACGGCGTACAAGTTAGGGTATTATGACTTGCCAAGAAAAATCAGTTCTGAACAATTATCAAGAAAACTCAACCTTCACAAATCCGCTTTGGCGACGCACCGCAGAAAAGCAGAACTACGCATACTCACTCAGATGCTAAAAGAATAATGCCGAGGTAGCCACTTGACCAATCAAAGGGATTTCCCGCATTTTCTCTTAGAAATAACTAATGGAAAAAGGACTTAAACCCTTTTGGGTATAGGTCCCACCGAACTTGAACCTAATTGCCCTTCTAATAATTTACCAGTAGATTTATGCCGAAATCCCACCCCCCACACTAATAGACCGAACACGCGATCTCATCTTCAATTAAAACTTTTAGAAAGGTGAATCCACACTTTTCGTAGAGTTTCTGCAGTGTTTGAGTTCTTGCAGGACTTTCCACAGACGTTTATTCCAGATAGATGGAAAGGTGATATTTAGGGTTTATTGTCTCAATCAGTCAAAAGATTACTTCATCCGTCTAATAAAAGGTTAAAAATGTACAAACAATTATAAATTTTAAATGGCAAAAAACATCAAATGGATAGGAATCATCATAGGTTTGATCTTAATTGGAATGATACTAGGGATTTCACTTTTCCAAAATGTTACAACGACTTCGCCTTCCACAGTAACATCAACAACCACAGAACATTCCACTTATACATCGACCTTTACAACTACATTTCTAACTATGTCGGCAATAACATCGACTCAGACTTTAACTACGACACTGCCAGTAACCATTACAGCAACTTCTCCGCAATATACTACAGTTACGACAACAGCAACTTCAGTTCAGCCTTCGGGCGAAGTTGTTGGCGTCTATTTTTCCCCCAACGGTGGCTGTGCGGATAAGGTAGCATATTGGATAAGCCGAGCAAATTCTTCCATACACGTTCTGATATATAGTTTTACGCTCACAAATATCGGTGATTCGTTGATACAGGCAAAGAATAAGGGTGTAGACGTTAAAGTTGTCTTTGAAAAGAGTCAGGTCAGTCAGGACTCTCAGTATTTCAGGCTCGCAAACGCAGGCTTGGATGTAAGAAATGACACTAACCCAGACCTAATGCACAATAAGGTCGCGATAATAGACGGATACATCATAATAACGGGGAGCTTCAACTGGTCCAGTGCTGCAGAGAGTGACAACAACGAAAACATGATCATCATAAACAGCAGCAACCTTGCGGTCAGATATGAGGCAGTGTTCCAGCAGATCTGGAGCCTTAGCATATCTACATCAAGTCAGACCACTAAAACCTCTACAACACTGCCCAGTGCAGTCACCATCTACGAAGCACATTATGATGCTGCAGGAGACGACTGGAACAACTTAAACGATGAATACATTATAATTAAGAACTTTGGAAATGCTGTTGTATCTTTGACAGGATGGCAGCTTGTAGATTCGATTGGGCATACTTTCACATTCCCAGAGTTCTCCTTGTATCCTGGAGGTACTGTAACTGTTTACACTGGCTCCGGCATGAACACGGTGACTGCGCTTTACTGGGGGTCGGCAAGTCCGATATGGAACAACGACCATGATACAGCGTACCTTTACGACCAAAATAGGAACTTGATCGATAAGAAGATCTGGTAACTCAAAATTTCTCTTACTCAATAATGATTAATGTAGTATAAAGTATCAATACGCTGCATAAAGAGAGTTAAACTAAAATTTCAGAATCAATTGTCGAGTTTAATTTATGTTAGCCTTTTTTTGTTCTATCTCCAAAAATGCTTTATATCATAATAATCATTTGATTTCCATCAACTTTTTTTCTAAAGTCTGACTTTTCTGTGTCTTGTGTAGTCTAATATCAGTGCACCAATAATAGCCAGCGTCCCAACGACAGAAAGTGGGAGAAGAAGAATTGGAAGATTTCCTGACTCTGGCAATCCCTGTTGCCCGTTTCTAAGCGTGTAGCTGGAAACTGGTGTACTTGTGCCCTGTTCGTAAAGTGTTGAAAGCTTCCTGAGTTTGAAAAGACATCATGAAGCCCTTATATCCAGTTAAATAGAGAGCTTTTATTCTCAAGTGCTCAAATAATTTAGAAAAGTTGCTTCTAAAGAAAACGTGCTTTCTTTAACTCTCCGTTGACTTTGTTAAATTCTTTGAAGGTGTCTTTTAGTGAAATCGGCGCCTTTCTCTGCATATATTTACCTGAAATAAAAAGGGCCCATCCAACCGCATCTGATATTGTCGGATCGGGCAACGCTACCAAAGCGATGCCGAAGTTAGAAATTTTTTTGCCAACATTTGTTGAATGAGTAATGTTATACACTCTGGGCTTTAGAGAATTCGAGTCTATACAAGAACCTGTTTTTTTTAAAAAAGAATAATGTTCATCATATTCAGTAGACACTTTTTATTTCGTCAACTTTATTTGAATGTTTATTCATTGCTGTTTCTGACTTGTTGGTCTGCTAATTAAATCACTAAAGGTGCCAAAAATATGGTTCAAAGTTAAAAAATTTTTACCAGTAAAAAAGTGCTCCGGCCGGGATTTGAACCCGGGATCTTCGGCTCGAAAGGCCGGAATGCTTGACCGGACTACACCACCGGAGCACGTTTATCTGTGGAGTTTTTAATGTGTTTATATTGTTTTTGTTTTCGTTGACATTTCGATCGCGTTTACCTTAAAGTTATATAAATTACGTTTTATACGTCCTAGGCAAATGGAAAAGATAGGGCATATCATTTGTCATGTTAAAATTTCAACAAACAATGTCGGACAATCAGGCAAGTTCTATAAAGAGGTATTTGGCTGGAAAATCGTCTGTGACCCGGCAAATTCGAACTATGCCACATTTGATCCGGGTTCGGGTGTTGGGGGAGGAATTGTAAAGTCAAAGAACATTATTCCACCGCACACCGTTGTTTATGTTTTGACTGACGATATAGCGGAAACTTTAAAGAAGGTGGTAGAAAAAGGAGGAAAAATTATTTTAGACAAAACGAAGTTAGGACAAAACGAAAAAAGAGGATGGTTTGCATTCTTCCCAGATCCCGATGGAAATCTGATCGGATTATTTGAACCTAAGCTGTAGGTTCTGGACGGTAAAATTCTACCTTACACTTTGTTAGAAGGTTGTTTTTGAAGACGATATATAATATTTCTACTTGGGAGTAAAGTTTGATGTCGGCTGTAAACATGATTTTGGCTTTAGACCTATAAAATTGGCGCTGCCCATGTTAATGTTTCTTTTTTGGCTTATGCAGGACGGCAAGCCGCTAGTTCACTTAATTAAAGCTATAGAAATTTAAATATTTGCTGAATAAAAGGAACTCATGAGGTAATAGAAGTCAAAACGAAAGCCTTTTAGATCGTCGAAAAGGGTCCTCAGTCTAACTGTGTGTATGGTTTGAAATAGTTACCCAAGATGAAAGTGCTTCATGTTCAAACTCTATTAAAGGTTACCTTTCACGTTACACATATTTTGCAGTCTGACGGCACGCCACTGACATTCCTGTGAATTTCACAGAGGAGACCCTTTCTCCTAAGTTCTTTACATAGGGCGCAGAAGTATTCCATGCTTTCAACTGAGGGATTATTTGTGATTTCTTCCGCATAAGAGTGGGCATAGTGATCAATGACATCCAAATCAAAAAATGATCTGAACTTCTGGCTAAACCCCCTCTTTTGTCCCACATAGAGACTTACGGTTGCCTGTGAAATACTCAGCAGTTTCGCTACTTCGATCTGGGTTAAGCCTCTTTCATTTATCAGTATATTGACCACCTTAGATCTAAAGACAGGTAATACATACTTGGAAGAAATTTCGCAAACGGGATGCATAATACCAAAATATAACAAAGGTTAAATAAAGATATAAATGTTTTCTAAAATACCCTAGTCCGATAATAAAAAATAATTTAATAATTAAAGTTTTATATTTGACTATTAAGGGTGTGGATTCGTGCCGGACAAGGAATTGGACAAAATTATGGAGAAGAAGTACGGGGAAATGCTCAAAAATGAGCATAGCGCAGATGCTGATGTTGCAGTAACATCAGGAAAAATACTTTATCAAATAGGAGACAGCGACTTTGATCAGTTTTTAAAAGCCAAAAAGGACATGGCTGTAGACTTCTATGCTGACTGGTGTGGTCCGTGCAAGATAATGTCTCCAATCTTCGATGAAGTCGCAAATGAAATTTCCCCAAAGGTTTCGTTTGCAAAGGTCAACGTCGACGATAGTCCTAACACAGCGGAAAAGTTCTCTATAATGGGCGTACCAACTGTTTTATACTTTAAGAGCGGTAGTCTAGTTGATAAAACCGTCGGAGCAATTCCAAAAAACGCCTTCAGGAACAAGATAAAAGAAATTTACGGAATCTAAAAATCATTCTGTATTAACAGAATTATCTGTTTAAAAATTGTCATCCTTTTGAAAGCATAAACTCTAGACCCAAAATTTGATATACATCAGACAGAACTTCCAAATTCGAACCGTCTCTCATGGTTGTATCTGTCACTTTGAAAAACAAATTCAACGCATTACCTGTATCCATGTTGGAGTACAGTTCTTCAAAAAATTTGTTCTTTAAATCTAGAACCTCCTTTGACGGAGCAGAAACACCTCTATAATTGTGGAGACGTCTCTGCATGTCTCCTAAAATTTCCTTATACCTGAGCAGATCTTCCATCTTAAAGTCGAGTTCTTCTTCTCTGCTCTTTGAGAGAAAATACGCTCTTAAAGCTTCAGGAGGACATTCACTTAGTATCTTGTCAGCGTAAATAATGTTTCCCTCAGACTTCGACATCTTTTTACCTTCAATCAACAGAACACACGTGTGAACCCAATAAGGTACGTAAGGCGATGTATCTTCAACAGCTATCCCCAAGCATTCTAGACAATCATGGTGGGGGTAAACGAGTTCAACGGCTCCACCGTGCAAATCGTGCGGGCCTTTGAAAACATCGTTAGCTATAACGACGTCTTGCAGATGCCACCCGGGCCTGCCCATGCCCCAGGGAGAGTCCCAATAGGGTTTTTCATCGCTTTTGAACCACAGGAGGAAATCAAGCGGCCCCTTTTTCCCATCATAGGAGTCAAGCCTGAGATCGTAAAGCCTTTCCCTGCTAAGACCGGAAACCAGTCCATGATCAACAATTTTATCATAGTCAAGGAAGATGTTACTATTCAGTTGGTAGGCAAGTCCTTTAGAGATAAGTTTTTTCACAACGTCTATACTCATTTGGACGTATTCTGAAGCTCTTGGATAGTATGTGGGTGTTCGGATGTTCAGTTTAGATAAGGTCTTTAACGTCTTCCTGTAGAACTTATCAGATATTTCCTTATACGAGACGCCTTCTCTTCTTGCCTTTTTAAAGACGTCTTCGTCTACGTCTGTAAAGTTCAGGGCGAAATCAACCTTGTACCCTGAACGCCGTAGTGTTCTTGCGAGTACATCAAAAAAGACGAAAGTTCTAACATGTCCTAGGTGCAGCCCGTCGTACACTGTTGGACCACAGACCTGCATCTGAAGTCGATCGGCGTGCCTCGACCTGATTTCAACAATCGAATTAGTGTTTGTGGTGTAGATGCGCATGTACGCCAAAACTTAAATTTCCAATCCTATTTAAGTAGTACGCGATATAATGAAAAAAGATGACAGATGCTACATATATTATATACCTTGGGAAAGAGAGCTGCCAGAAAACGAACTGGAGAAGAAAGTCCTCACACTTGGACCAGATGAGGGAATAAGGATATCAGCTGAACTAAATGATGGAAGGATGGTAAAAATTTTTGTAAACAAAACTGGTCTTGAATATGTTATCACACTAACTTATGATAATGGAAAAGAGCACATATCCAGCTTCAAAAGTGGTATCGAAGCTTACAATGCACTATTTAAACAAATAAAGAGGATAAGAAATATCATTCTATACTAAGCTAAGTCTACGGAAAAACGTTTCGATGGAGATTAGTAAAACAGCTCTTTTAATGCGCTAAGTATCGCAGGATCTAAGGTCTTCGTCTTTGAGGCTGATTCATCAATGCTTACAGAAACAATCTGAGTTCCTTTTAGTGCGACCATCATGCCAAACTTTTCTTCTTTTATTAGGTCGACAGCTGCGAGGCCGAAACGGCTCGAGAGGACCCTATCAAACGCTGTCGGCTGTCCACCTCTAATAGTGTGACCAAGAGATGTAGCCCTAATTTCACCTCCGATTCTCTTCTCAAGTTCTTCAGCCAAGAATTGTCCTACTCCACCGAGTTTCACGTGACCGAAATCGTCAACTTTTCCGTCTCTGGCGAATGTTTTAGGCATGTTCTTCAAAATCGCACCTTCAGATACGACTATAAGAGCTGCCTTGTCCCCCTTCAGGCGTCTTTTCTTAATAAAGGATGCGATATCTTCTATATCGAACGGCTCTTCCGGAACTAGAGTTAAGTTAGCGCCTGCCGCTATCCCAGCGTATGCTGCGACCCATCCCGAATTGCGGCCCATTATTTCAGCGATCATTACGCGATCGTGGGATTCACCTGTCTGTAGAAGATTATCCAACGCATACATCGCTTCGTTAACTGCAGAATCGAAGCCAAACGTATAATCGGTAAAAGACAAATCATTATCCATCGTCTTAGGAACGCCGACAACCTTTAACCCCATTTTATAGAATCTTGCTGCAGCACCAAGAGTGTCGTCGCCGCCGATGGCAATAAGGCCGCCTAAGCCAAGTTTCTCCACATTATCCATCACCTTTTCAGGGCCTTCAGGATACTTGAAGGGATTAGTTCTAGTAGTTTTCAGTATGGTTCCACCCCACTTATGAATATTTGATATGTTTTTGAAGGAGAGGTCAATAGAATCTGGCTCAAGAAGACCCTTCCAGCCGTATCTAATTCCCACAGCCTCCCAACCGTATTCCTCCGCACGTTTAACAGCAGCCCTTATTACAGCATTTAAGCCAGCGCAGTCCCCACCGCCAGTAAGGAGACCTATCTTCAATGCAATTCGCCTTTTATCCTTTAACTATTTTTAATGCTTCCTCTAAACTCTTCCCTTCTATGACTAAGGCTCTTAAAGCACCAGCCATTTTAAGAGGCTGATTATGTTGCCAAACATTTCTCCCCACCGCTACCCCATTGCCACCGGCATCTATGACCCCTTTAACATGCTGTAAGAAGATCTCTTCAGTGGGAGCTTTTGGGCCGCCTGACATCAAGACCTTCGATTTCCCCGCGGCCTTAACAGCCCAGCTAAACGATGCAGGATCACCTGAGTACTTTATCTTCACAGCATCAGCCCCGAGCTCATGACCTATCCTCGCTGCGTAGGCAACTATTTCTTTGGTGGTATCATCCTTCACTGCTTCCCCTCTTGGATAAATCCAAACTACAACTGCCAGGTCGTGTTTCCGAGCTTCTTCCTGAATCTTCCCGAATTCTTGAATCATTAAGCTCTCATACATGCTGCCTGGGTATATGGTGTAGCCTACTGCTTTAGCGCCCAAACTTACGGCGTATTCGACAGAACAGTTTTGTCTAGCAATTGGATCACCTTTAACGATGTTTGTTTTACCATTTACCTTCACAATCAGGGGAACTCTACCATTGTAGTAGTGCTCAGCTAATCCCTTTTGAAAAACGATACCGTTGAAATGCCCCTTTTCAGCAATCTCCATTATGAAGCTGGGGTCTATGTTTTTTTGGTTAAAGTCTGTGGGACCGTGCTCTAAGCCTTGATCGTATGCGAGTATTATGGCTCTATCCTTTTCTAGGAACTTATCAAAACCCATAGTTATCTAAGCAAAGAGATAGAAAGCGATATATTAACTTTTAACATAAGCCTGTTTTAAAACTGACTTGAGACGTCAAAGATTTAAATCATATCAAATAAAATAATGCAAAAATCATTTTTTGAATAAGAGGACGCTCTCAAGGGCTGATCCAATCTTGCGTCTTTCGTGATCAGTAACCGTTCTCCTGTTAACGTACAGTATCTTTTCCACTTTGAATCCAACGCTTTTGGCCAGTTCTGATATATGTAAATGAACAGGAATGATCCTATCAGGGAAGACCCCTTCGCCAACGACCATGGCAACTTTCCCTCCGTCTTTCAGAACCCTAAACTGCTCCAGGAGAATCCTTTTAATATCCTTAAGATACGCTTTTCCAACAGCTGGAATATCCAAGTCTGAGAAATCTGAGAAATCGCCGGTTACATCAAGCCCAATATAGGATCTGATAGCTTCAGATCTTGATTCTCCGAAGAAGAGCTCATTTTCCAGAGAATACACTTTCATGTAGTCTATTATGTTAAGATAGGGGGGAGAAGTGATAACGGCATCAAAAGCCGCATCATCAAGGAAATTGAGACTCCTAGCGTCTCCTTGGAAGACCTTAACCGATGCTCTCTCAGGACCGAACTTCTTTAGATCATTAAACATTCTCTTCACCGTCCTCTTAAACAGCGGCCTGAATGGAGGAACATTTTTAATCGGACGTATCTTTATATAAGATCCATCCTTGTAAGCGAATGAAACCTTCTCTGAAGATATCATAAGCGCCAGAGTGAAAAAGTTCCGAATCGTAGGATCTTCGATGCGCGCTATAATACCCTTGAAGAAGATAATATCCTCAAGCGCATATTTTGTAAACGAACGCTTCACCATTGAACTATAAGCACTGACATCGGTGGGAACAAATTTGTTCGCAAAGATGTTTCTGGATATCACCTTCATTTTTTCTATGTCATAGTCCATAGTTTTGACTTGGGAGAGAAAGATCGACAAAGGCATCACATCAACCCCTATAGAGTTTATTGCACGCTCCTTGCACGAAAGAAGGGTCGTCCCTGAACCACAAAAGGGGTCCAGAACCCATTTGCCGCCTTTGATCCTAAAGCGATCTAACATAAGAAAAACAAAATCTCGTGAGAAACCTTCTTTAAAATGGAACCAGTTATATATGGGATACCGTTTGTTTGGAACAAAGGTTATAAGCGGACCCCGATCAAAGTCTTCTTCGACTCTAAAATTACCCATCTGCAATCATCATTCGTCCTACGGGAGTGAATTTAACAATTGTGCACAGGCAGCCTCCGTTTACTATCCTTCTTCGCAATCCCTATTTTATTTTATAAGTGCTTGAATTCAAAGTCTATTACTTTCTTAACATAATTTCACTATTTATCTAACTATGACAAATGACAAACCTCCTGCCTTCCAAAACCATATTAAATAAAAAATATGGCCCTCAATCTCAGAAAATCTATACCAATTTCCGCATATAGCGCTAAATATTTCACGTTTGAATACTAATTAATGAAGTGTTAGATGAATGAATATTCGTTATAGAAAGATTTAATATCTCTCCTATTATTTTTTATGGAGACTATTTGAAGGCCATAATGATTGCTAAACCACATAAGATCGAAGTCGTTGACGTCGAAAGACCGATAATAAACGATACAGAGATATTGGTTAAGGTTAGGGCTGTAGGAATATGTGCTTCAGAAGTTCACGCATTCGAAGGAACACATCCCTGGAGAGTTCCTCCGGTAATTTCAGGCCATGAATTTTCAGGCTCAATAGTTGAAGTCGGAAAGGAGGTTAAAGGATTCAGTGCAGGGGATAGCGTTACAGCCTGCCCAATAGCAACATGCGACATATGTGAATACTGTCTAGCGGGAAGGGACAACATCTGCGATAATATCAGAATCCTTGGGACGCCAAAGTGGCCCGGTCCATTTGCTGAATATGTAAGAATACCTTATTCGATCGCCTACAGGTTACCCTCTAGCCTGACCTTTGAGGAGGGAGCTCTCATAGAGCCTCTTACAGTAGGATTACATACTGTGAACAGATCTTCGATAAAGAATGGACAATTTGTAGCCGTCTTAGGAGCTGGGGCAATAGGCCTCTGTACGTTAATTATAGCTAAACATTTGGAAATAGCGTCAATAATATCGGATATAGTTGATTTCAAACTAGATAAAGCAAAGAGTCTTGGAGCGGATTTTATTATTAACCCCAAAAGCGAGGAACTTTACAAAATCGTTAGAGATGCAACAAAGGGCAAAGGAGTTGATGTAGCGATAGACTGCGCCGGTGTATCTAAGAGTCTCACAGATTCATTGAGCCTTGTGAAGAAGGGTGGAACAGTCGTTGTGACCGCACTGTTTAAGAAGAGCGTGGAAATGGACCCGGGAACAATTACCACAAGGGAACTTGATGTTCGGGGAGCAATTTTATATACAAAGGCGGAGTTCAAGAAGGCTGTATCAGTAAGCGAGGGAGTTAGAACCGATCTAAGGCAGCTGATAACACATAGAATGCATTTTGAAGACGCAGAAGAAGCTTTTGGACTGATGCAAAGAGGGGAAGCAATCAGGATAATGTTGAGCCCATAGCGTGAAAAGATCTTGAACATTCCTTCTAAAACAGTGCTTAATCTCCTTTATTTCGACTCCATCTTAGAAATCATCTTATACATTATTAGCTAATGCTTCTGGTTAAACTTGATGTTGGAGTTTATCTACCATTATTCCAGAATATACATATTATCGCCTAGACTTTCTCTCATTTTAGATTTTGTAAAATATTCCAGGTGCTAAAGAAAAATGTACAAGCTAAACTGTGTTTTTAGTAACCTTTGTCCACTTGATCTTTTATTAAAACCTCAAGCTCAGCGAAAAGGCTGAATGCGTGGGTATGGAATCGATAAAATTTAAATCAGTGTTTGCTACAGTCTAGTCGGATATTATCTGAGAGGCGCAATAGTGTTTCTTGTAGTCTTCTTCATTCTAGTCTTCGCTACTCTCGGATACGTTGAACTACCACCTGGAAGAATGATATACAACCTACT
The DNA here is from genome assembly GCA_963752255.1 of Nitrososphaeria archaeon. Classification (GTDB taxonomy): domain Archaea; phylum Thermoproteota; class Nitrososphaeria; order JACIWG01; family JACIWG01; genus JBEKIG01. The sequence goes on from CAVVXT010000007.1 coordinate 58,782, forward strand.
TAACGTCCCCGAAACAGACTATTCTGTACTCGGAATTGAAGCGACAACTCTAGCTATTTCAGTGTTCAATGGGGTAGTTTATGGACTCATAGCCTGGTTAATCTATACTCTGGTAGCAGGAAGGGAGAAGAAGGACCAGACCACCAAGAAAAAGTCGAATTAGCCTTTTTTTACTATCATTATTTCTTCCAAATAGTAGGTTCACCATCACTGATTGTCTATAAGATTATATTCAAACTCTCTTAATGAATTTGCATAATCTTTATTTTGCAAAGTAAACACTCTTCATAACTCGAACATCATACTGAATGGCTCAGGTCTTCTTTATTCGAAATTCGATTACAACTACTCGGGAACTATGGTTCACAGTTCCTCCCAAGACTCGTTTAGCACGATGTCTCTAGTGACTATTCTCCTCTGTTGTTTCTTATCCAAAAAAGGTCAGAGGAACCTATTCTCTAATCCAGACTCACTAGCCTAAGCAGAAGTAAAGAGGGTGCTTTAAGGAAGATAAGGAAACAAATTCAACCAACAGACATTTCCACACATAATAAGGTGCGGGGGTGGGATTCCCTGACGCATATGTGGGTTCGAATTCCGCGAAGCCAGCCAAGTCGGGCGTAGAAAAACTAATTACATGCTTCGGCAGTTTCAGATTTTATGAGCGGAATCAAGCACCCCCAGATGTGCCCGCGACCGCCACCTTACTTCGTTGAAGAGCAACCCGCCTTACGAGGTACAATACTGCACCTGAGAAAATTGCTATAAATGCACCCTGGCTAAATTGTAGAGTATGCTTTCTTGGTCGTACAGATTCGAAAGGAGTCCAAACGCTATGAACAGGGCGGCCATCCACACAACAATTGCGACGTTCGGGTAGTCGGACCTGCTTCTGCGCCGTACCCCAACAGACGTAGCCTTGAAAGCATACTGGCATCTCTTAAGGCTTCGTATAGATTATGCCAGATTTATTAATATTTATTGGCTATATTACATATTTAGACATCAATTATTAGCATAAATTTTAAGGTTCTTCAGGACATCCCATAATAATTCACTGGTAGATTAGTGCGGGGGGTGGGATTCGAACCCACGAACCCCTACAGGATAGACGCCTCAGGCCTACGCCTTTGACCTGGCTTGGCAACCCCCGCTTGTGGCTTATGGTTGCGTTTGGTTGCTCTTAATTTTTTTGCGTTTGGGTAGTCTTCCTTGAAAATAACAGAAGTATTTGGATTAGCCAACCTTGAAGCCACCGACCCAACGTAATTTACTGCTTCCTTAGTTACCTTTTTCGTCTCAACCGCGTCTGCGGGGGAGATGATGACTAAATTAGGTATAACCCTTAGGACGACAATATCTTCGATTATCTGATGCGACCCTCCCATAAAGGTCCAAAGCGTACTTGAATTGTAGAGGACAATCTTTACATTAGATTTATCAAAAACTAAATTTTTCCTTATCTGGTTATATGCTTACCTAAAGCAAATATGCGATGACAATGTGTTAAGGGAATCTTTCCACCAGCGGCAAGGCCTGCAGCTACCGTTATCATATTTGCTTCCGCAATTTCAAAGCACATAAGAAGATTACCCATAATAAAGAACGATACGTTATTAGGCATTATCACGGCACGTGGCCTTGTTGAAGCGTACGCAAAGTGAATTCAAAATTCCTTCCTCTTTCTTAGATTCAAGATAGGAACTGGAGCCCCGAGCGGGGATTGAACCCGCGGCCTATTGCTTACGAGGCAATCGCTCCACCGCTGAGCTACCGGGGCACGTTTTTGCTCTAAAAGCTCAAATTATTTAAGCTTAGTGCATGAAAAACAGGTAGAACGTTACTCACCCTAGAAAATTTTTATTTACAACGGAACTGCTAGCGTAAGACAGTTGAGTGTTCATTGGTGAAAAAAAGAGTAATACAAAAGAGTGAAGCGGTGGATCTTAATGCTTGACGAGTGGAAAATCATAGAAATTATTATAAATACTGTAGGTCAACCTAAGAAACTTTTTTCTGAAATTGGAGACGATGTCGCCTGGACCAAAAGAGCTATGAAGAAAGAGAAGTTTGTAATTAAATGCGATATGCTCGTTGGGAAAACGGATATGCCGAAAGGTATGACACTTAGACAGGCGGCGAGAAAAAGTGTTGTAGCATGCATCAGTGACTTCGTTTGCAAAGGTGTTAAACCCTGGGGTGCACTTATTTCACTGGGTATTCCAAGGGGGTTTACAGATGAAAACGTACTCGAGCTAGCTAATGGACTGAAGGACGCGAAGATCGAATATGGAATAGAAATTGTTGGAGGGGACACTAATGAGACGTCAGACTTGGTCATCGACTGTGTGATGTTCGGGTGGGCCCGACGAATCGTTAGTAGAGAGGGTGCCTATAGCGATGAAGCGGTCTTAGCAACGGGAGACTTCGGTCTGCCGCCTCTGGGGCTTGATATAATAAATGGAGTTAAGCAGATAAAGAGCCCGCGTCTAACTGAAAAAGCAATAAAGTCGGTGCTGTATCCTAATGTAAGAGTAGATTTTGGCCTAAACGCCAGCAGTAAAAAACTGATGACCTCCTCTATAGATTCTAGTGATGGCCTATCTATATCAATTTACGAAATAGCGCAGCGGAGCCATGTTGACATCTTCCTTGACGAGTTGCCAATCAATGACACTTTGAAGAATAATAACGAAGTCTCAGATAAGGAAAAGAGAGATTACACATTATTTGGGGGGGAAGAATACGAGATAGTGTTTACATGCAAACTCAAGGACTATCCTAAGGTAACAAAAATAGCTGAAGAGACAGCAACACCTATCAAAAAGATAGGTCGAACAGTAGAGGGGAACGGAAAAGTGTATTTTAACGACGAAATGCTCGCGAAGAAGGGCTGGGTTCACTTCAAATAATTTCAAATGAGACAACGAAAAGGGAAAGGTTTTTATCTCATCCTTTGAAAGCGTATAACGAGACGATATGTCTAAGAATTTCACAACAGGACAGACTTGGGGCGCCCTAAAGAAGGCGTGGAAAGGTTACAAGATTGCTAAAGTTCAGAGTGACAAAGCTAGAATGATGGAATACGCTAAAAGGATAAGGACTTTACAGGAAGAACTAAAGGTAGAGAAAGCGAAGTTCCCAGACTTAAACCTGTACTAAGCTAAGCAAAGGGTGCCACCTCACTTTTTCTTTTTGTCCCAGTAAGATAACTAATGTTATATTCTATAAAATGTATTATCGTGGAAAAATATTTTTTTATTGTGAAAAAACTTAATTTAAAGGTTGTCAAGGAACCTTTATGATGGGCTCGTGGCTCAGTTTGGATAGAGTACAGGCCCTCTAAGCCTGGGGTCGTGGGTTCAAATCCCACCGGGCCCGCTTTACCATTTTGGGATAGATTGCTATTTGGAATGATATGCATGAGAAAGGATTGAAGATTATTTAAAAGATGTCACCAATAGTTTTTGCTTTCTTAATCAGATCTATTTTTGTGTATTTTGGTGCCCTTGAAGCTTTATTCTTGTCCTCTTTTACAAGTTTTATAGGGCCAACTTGTTCCTTCTTTCCAACAAACACTTCATATTGCAGTTTTTCATATCCAGGTCTGAATTGGGGACATGAATTAAACGTATCCAAGAAGGCTCAAAAATATCTGCGTAGTCTATTTTAGGAGATTACTTGGAGATAAAGTCGTCTAGATCGTTTGTTAGACTCCCAGTTTCCAAAATAAATTCCCTAACAATTTTGTCTATCTTCAACAGTTCTTCCATAATCTCGACCTTTATCAGCTGCCTAATCTTACCGATACCAGAATACTTGGATTCGAGCTCCATTACTAGTTTCTCGGATTTGGCCTGAGCCTGCTTTGCAAGCGCAACTATGTTCCATGTGACTCTTGGTTGCATCGTTAAAGATCCTTCGGAAGATGCAAGTTTAAGAATTGGTCTGGCTCATAAGAAAAGTTAATATCAGGTCGACATGTTCAAAGAATTAGCGGATAAGGTATGACTGTTAAGAATATTGGAGTAGGAATGTTAGGTTATGCGTTTATGGGGAAAGCGCACTCTTATGCCTTCAAGAATATGCCTCTTTTCTTTCATCCTGCCCCCGCAATACCAGAGCTGGTTTCGATCTTTGGTAGAACAGATTCTAAAGTCGCGGAAGCCGCGCAAAACTTTGGGTTCAAAAAATATACAACCGATTGGCACGAGGTAATAGGGGATAAAGAAGTTGAAATTATCGATAACTGTCTTCCCAATGACATGCATCACGATGCATCCATAGAAGCTATTGAAGCAGGTAAACATGTGATATGCGAGAAACCTCTTGCAATGAACAGTAGGCAGGCAAAGGAAATGTGGGATGTCGCAAGAAAGAGCTCTGTAAAGTCTATGGTCGCTTTCAATTATAGATTCGTTCCAGCCGTTGGTCTAGCAAGGGAAATAGTAAGGTCAGAAAGACTGGGTAGGATCTACCATTTCAGGGCAAGATACCTTCAACAATGGCTTAGAAATCCTAACACTCCTCTAGTTTGGAGACTCGATAAAGAAAAGGCGGGAAGCGGACCTATAGGAGATCTCGGTAGCCACGTTTTTGACACCATTCGATTTGTAATGGGAGAAGTAAAAGCGGTTACAGCTATATCAAAGACGTTCGTCAAGGAAAGACCTTTGCCAACCGATAAAATGAAAAAGGGAAAGGTTTCTGTAGAAGATGCATTTGAGTCCATCGTTGAATTCGAGAATGGCGCAACAGGTACCGTTGAGGCATCGAGGATGGCAACAGGGAGAAAGAATTTTAACAACTTTGAGATCAATGGAGAAAAGGGTTCGATAGAATTCGATATGGAAAGGCTCAACGAACTTCGTTTCTATTCAGAAGAAGGTGATGTAAGTACGATTGGCTGGAATAATATTCTTGTAACAGAAAGCGTTCACCCTTTCGTATCCCATTATTGGCCTTCGGGGCACGTAATCGGATGGGGAGATACATTCGTGAATGAGATATATCATTTTATGGACGTTGTAGTCAACGATAAAAGAGTCGACCCTATTGGTGCGACGTTCGAGGATGGCTACAAGAATAATGTAATATTAGATGCTATCATACAATCTACGTTAACAGGTAAAAAAATACCTATAGTGTTCTAATGACGTAAACACTTTACAATAACGTATATTAAATCGCAAAAAAATATGTTTTATATATCAAATATATTTAACGATTAATTTAAAAAATACTTAAATTAACGAGGGTCTGCTCAATACCTTGAAGGAGAAAGCCTTGGCGATAACACGAAAAATAGATTTATACAAGTTAGAGCTTGGAAAATTCCAGGAGAATGTAGATAGACGTCTAGAGCAATGGAATGCGATCAATTTTATGAGGAGGATTTGGGCAAGGGATCGCACACTGTGGTCCTCTGAACCGATACCTGAGGTCTCAGATCGCTTGGGTTGGCTTACTTTGCCCGAGATGATGCACGACCAGATAAAAGATTTTACTTCATTCGCCGAAGAAGTAAAATCAGAAGGAATACGACATGTAGTTCTGCTGGGAATGGGAGGATCGAGTCTAGCTCCTGAGGTCTACCAGAACGTCTTCGGAAACAAAGACGGCTTCCCAAAGTTGATGGTCTTGGATAGCACACACCCATCAGCCATAGAAGATGTTGAGAAAAGGATTGTCTTACAGAAAACCCTGTTTTTAGTTTCAAGCAAATCAGGAACTACAATGGAGACGCTCTCCCTCTTCTATTACTTCTGGAACAGAGTAAAAGGAGCAAACTCGAATGCGTGGCGACAATTTGTAGCAATCACGGATCAAGGCACTTTCTTGGATAAAACGGCTAAGGAACGGGGTTTCCGCAAAATTTTTCACGCACCTCCTGATGTAGGGGGAAGGTACTCCGCTTTAACAGCCTTTGGCCTGTTGCCGGCAGCGCTTATCGGCGTCGACGTCCATAGCCTATTGGACGATGCTTGGACTATGTCAGAAAACTGCGCTTTCTGTGTGCCTGCCGATAAAGCATCCTGCTCCATATTGGGCGCGGCTCTTGGAGAGTTAGCAAAAGAAGGCCGAGATAAAGTAACTTTTATGACCTCGCCATCGATAAAGAGCTTCCCCGTATGGCTGGAGCAGCTTATCGCTGAAAGCACGGGGAAGGATGGTAGAGGAATAATACCGATTGTCGATGAACCGTTAACTGACCTAAGAAACTACGGCGAAGATCGATTCTTTGTCTTCTTTCTAAACAAGAGCGACGGCCTTGAACCCCGAGAGCTGATGAGCAGGCTCGAAGCTTCTGGACACCCCATAATACGTATAGACTTGAACGGAAATGTCAACATATCGCAAGAAATCTTCTGCTGGGAGATGGCTGTCGCTTCGGCAGGGACAGTTTTAGGCGTTAATCCCTTTAATCAGCCCGACGTGCAGGGAGCAAAAGATCTTGCTAAAGAAATGATGGAGAAGGCGAAAAGAGGGGAACTAGGTGATACATATTCCTATGCTACATCGCTTCAGGACCCTGATTCCCTACTTAAAGCCTTAAAGGATCTGTTTAGTCAGGCCAATAAAGGCGATTACGTTGCTATACAGGCATTCCTGCCAAGCTCTGACGAAGCTTTAAAAGCTCTTCAAAGGCTGCGTTCAGAAATCCTGAATAGATTACATCTGGCAACAATGCTGGGCTACGGCCCCAGGTATTTACATTCAACCGGCCAGCTTCATAAGGGTGGACCTAAAAGCGGAATATTTCTACAGATCGTAAACGAATTCGATGGCGACTTAGAGGTTCCGGAAACGGAATACACTTTTGGCACACTAATCCAAGCTCAAGCATTAGGCGAATATCAGACGCTAAAGCGAATGGGACGAAGAATTTTGTGCGTCAACATAAAAAAAGGTACTTTAGAAGGGCTTTCCAAATTGACTGAAATGATAGGTGAAGTCGACGTGCAAATCAAAAATGGGTGATAAATGAATGGAATCAGGGGTTACTATTAGGACTTGACAGAGATTATACCTCAGCAGTTTGGTGGGCATGATGTCAAACGAAGTGGATAAGGGTTCAAGGACCTCGCTGGACCCCCACATATTCGTAATTTTTGGGGCCACCGGTAACCTCACTCGTAGAAAGCTGTTTCCCGTCATTTACAACCTATCAGCGAAGGGCACGTTGCAGAAAAAGAACATTATATTAGGTGTAGCACACAAGCAGGATCAAAATGATCAAAGCTTTCGAATTGAGGGGCTAGAAGTTCTGAGAAACTCAGGTTTACCGACAGACGACAAATTGTATCAGGAATGGTGCAATGAATGCCTATACTACCAATCAATAGGAAAGGAAAGCATTGAAGACTTCGAAAAACTTGCCGTGCGGATAAAGGTTCTTGAGCAGGAAAGAAAAATCCCAAGTAACAGAATATTATATATGGCGATTCCTCCCGAATCTTTTTTGAGCACTATCGAGAACTTGGCGAAGGTCGGACTTAACACTAGTGAAGGGTGGACCAGATTGGTTGTTGAGAAGCCTTTTGGAGTTAACCTTACTTCAGCCCAAGAGTTAAATAGAACTCTCCATCGTCACTTCGATGAATCACAGATATTTCGGATAGACCATTTCCTAGGCAAGGAAACAGTTCAAAACCTAATGGTATTTCGTTTTGGAAACACACTATTCGAAGAGCTTTGGAATCGTGAGCACATAGAAAGCGTGCAGATTACGGTTGCGGAAGAGGTAGGGATTGAGGGAAGAGCAAAGCTGTACGAGCAAGTCGGAGCATTAGGGGACATAGTTCAAAACCATCTTGCTCAAATCTTGACATTTGTAGCGATGGAGAACCCTGAACTCTATGAAGCCGATGCAATTCACTACGAAAAACTGAAGGTTTTACGCCAGATCGGACCGATCAATCCCGAAGACGTGGTATTCGGGCAGTACACTCATGGAATAGTTGAAGGTCAAGAGGTAAAAGGTTACAGAGAAGAAACTGGCATCCCTCAGAACTTGCAGACGAATACGTTTGCTTGCATGAAGTTGGAGGTCGCCAACTGGCGCTGGAAAGGTGTCCCATTCTACATTCGAGCAGGTAAACGCTTACCTAGGAGACTTACAGAAGTGGTGATCAGATTCCGCGCTCCTCCGGTCTCTCTCTTCCGCTCCTTTGAATCGATTTCTTCCATAAAACCTAACATACTAACGATAATCCTGCAGCCGGATGAAGGTTTTGAGCTTCAGTTCCAGGTGAAAATGGTTGGGTTTCCTATCAACCTTTCAACTCAGAGATTACACTTCAGATACGCTGAATCATTTGGGCCTCTACCTGACGCCTACGAAAATCTTCTCCTTGAGATTGTGAGGGGAAATCAAACACATTTCGTAAACTCAGAGATGGTTCTAGAATCATGGAGAATCTTTGATCCCCTAACCCGAATGAGCATCCCGGTGAATCCCTATCCCGCAGGCACATGGGGGCCATCAGAGGCAGAGGAGCTTTTAAAAAGACATAAAGAGACATGGGATAACAGATTAGATTAGACTTTATACAAATTCTTGTAGAATATGCGAACAAAGCGCAGCTACGGCGTCTTCCAGTTCTTTTATCGCCCTGTCCACGTCATCACTTTTAAAAATATAAGAGCTTAAAACTAAAATTGGAGCTCCATAGCTTCTAGGCAAGAGCAGCATTCCTATAGTTCATGCAGCGGTCAACTTCCAAAGGGATAGTGCGTAAACAGATCTTAGATTTATTATCTTTTCCAGATTTTTAGGAAGAAACTCCTTACAGTAATTCCCAGGTTAACCGGTCATTATCTGTATGTCATCGACCATTTTTACGTAGGGCAAAACAGCGTCGACTATTGTTGAAGGCCTCAGAGACAGGTAAACCTCCCCTCTTCTATTCCTCGCACCGTTTACCACATCTTCAGAAATCTCTATCGTTCCTATGTGAACAACGACGATTTTTACTTTCCATGCGTTCTGCTCCATATCCACTCCAAGGTTTCCTGACCATCAAGTGAACTTCATACTCATGACTCTTAGGAAGCCTAAAAATGAATTGAAGTGAGACGTTGGGAACGAATTTGCCATACATCACATCAAGTTTAATCTTATTCATTTTGCCAATAACATAGAGTACAAATCTCTTTGCGCCTCCGCTGGTACTACAAGAGTTTCCATTAAGCTCACTCAGCCCTAGATATGCCTGCCTTTTTAGATCAGCAGAACACTAAACGATGAACGGAGGGTAAGAAGTTACTTCTCTATTACGATAGAGCGAGTCTTGGCTCCAAGTTGCTTCAAAAGGTTTGTCACAGCTTCAACAAATGGATCCGGCCCACATACATAAAAGTTCTGTTTGAAGTCCTTAACCTTCTCTTTTAGAAGATCTCCATTTATCCTGCCACTTTCGTATCCTGCCCTTCTTTCTCTAGTCAGAGTAAAGATCAAGTTTTCACTGTTCTCTCTGAATAACGTCCTTAACTCGTTTTCCAAAATTATGTCATCATAAGTTTTGTTCGAGAATATGAGGGTGTTTCCAGCTATCCCTCCGTCCTTCTTCAGTCTCCTAAGTATCGCTATGAAAGGAGTGATCCCTGCGCCTCCGGCGATAAATACACCAGGACCCGCATACTGGATGGTTCCAAATGGCTCCCTTATGATCAATTCTGACCCCGGCTCTAGTTTATGCAGTTGATCGGTTACACCTTTATGTTCAGGATATCTTTTAATGGTGAACTCGAGGACAAGGTCCTCGTTTAGAGAGGTGAAGGTGAACTCTCTAAGCTTTCTCATCCATCCAGCTTTATTTATGGATATGAGTGTGGCTTGCCCTGGAATATAATGGAGTCCTTTTGGCTTCTCCAGAACAAACCTTTTAACATTATGTGTAACGTGCTCTGTCATCAGAATTTTTACAACCTGCCTCATAATTGAGTAAAGGTGTATTCTCGTTTAAAAATGTTTATCTTGAAGGCCGCAAGAGATTTCACATAAAAAGATCGCGACGGCTACCCATTGTTTGTCCTACGCTTTGGCAGACCACATGACTTGCAGGCTTGAATCTCCTTTGAGTTTATTGAGGTACTTGATCACGCTCACGATAAAGATAATATGAGATAATAATATGAGATGACCCGATTTTTATCGTAAATCGAGTCTTTAATGTTTAAGGCCTTCATTCTATGATTCTTCTAATCGTTACAGAGGCTATGGCCAAGAACAGTACAGTAAAGGCCACGAGGACTACAATATCAACAAGAAGATTGGAGTAGTCTCCCGTAAGAAGCATAGATCTTACCGCGTCGACGACGTAACTCAGCGGGTTGAATTTGGATATGAATTGCAGCCAGGCAGGCATCAAAGAAATAGGGTAGATAGCGTTACTGGCGAAGAAAAGTGGCATTGTTATCGCCTGACCAATGCCCATCATCCGATCGCGAGTTTTAAGGAAGGAAGCAAGGATCATCGATAAACTGGAAACGCACATGGCAAATACGACGATCACCGCAAGAACGCCCAATTCATCCAATGGATCGAACCTTAGGTTAACGCCGATGATCAGAGCTAGGGCGAAAATCATAACAGCCTGGAACAACCCTCTAACACTTGCCGACAACGCCTTCCCAACAATGATCGAAGACCGAGGCGAAGGTGTCGATAACAGCTTGCTAAGTAGACCGGCGTCCCTCTCCCAGACAACAGTTATTCCATAGAAGATGGCTACGAACAAAACCGACTGCGCTAACACCCCCGGTGTAATAAATTGAGTGTAGGTGAAATTTCCTATAAACTGAGTGATCCCTCGGATAGCACTAAACACAGTCCCGAACAACAGAAGCCAGAGGGCGGGTTGAACAAGACGTGTCCATAATTCTGTGGAGTCATGGCGTATCTTTCTAGCCTCCATCTCTGCTATAGTCAGTGAGCTATTGATGAATTCTCTGAACATGTTTCTCAACCCCCATGTCTCATGAAGCTCCGTCGAGTTTGGCGCGCCTGGCTAAAACTCTCTGCCTCTTCTATTCTGACTTTGGCGTATTTTAGAAATACGTCATCTAAGCTCGGTTTATTCAAGGAAATAGTCTCTACATCAGACCCTTGGGACTCGAAAAATTCTACGATCTTCGGTATAGCTTCTTCCCCGCTATTGGTCAAAATATCGACTGTTCCTCCTGCATTTCGAACAACTTTCCCTATCTCGGCCGGCAGCAAAGCATTATCAAAACTTCCGCCAAGCTTAACTGCGACCATGTCGCCCCCCACACTCTTCTTCAATTCTCTTGAGGTGCCTGAGGCAACGAACTTTCCCTCGTTCATAATCACTATCCTACTACACAACTCGTCGGCTTCACTCATATCGTGGGTTGTAATGAGTACTGTCATTTTGAATTCCTTGTTCAGATTTTTGATGTTCTCCCACACCTGTCTCTTAGAAGACGGATCTAGGCCTATGCTAGGCTCATCGAGGAATAAGACGTGAGGTCTACTAACCACCGCCTCCGCAATCTCCAACCTCCGCATCATGCCACCCGAGTAGTGTTTGACCAAGTCATTAGCCCTTTCGACTAGCCCCATCTGCTCAAGTGCTTGAGCAATCCTCTCATCCCTGTCCTTCTTACTTACATAGAACAGTTTAGAGAAGATTAGAAGGTTCTCGTAGCCCGTTAAATCACCGTCAGCTGAAATAGCCTGCGGTACATAGCCCATCATCTGCCTTGCCTTTGAAGGTGAACCTAATGCATCGATTCCACATATCCTGATAGATCCTGACGTAGTTCTCGTCAGCCCCATTATCATCTTAATAATCGTCGTCTTACCGGCGCCATTTGGCCCCAGGAGGCCGAAGATCTCTCCTTCTTGTACAGAAAAATTCACATCATCGACAGCCCTGAAATTTGGTGGATAGACCTTAGTTAGGTCGACTACTTGTATGGCTGCATTTTGTTCAACTTGAGTGATGGGTTCCATTGTGAGTGCACCCATCACATTGTTTTATAAAAGTTATGTATTTTTGACTAGGTCTTCTATGCAGAGAATTTTCTTGGAGGATAGACTGTAGATGAAGTAGTCCAGCTGACGGCCCTTCACTTAGACAAATATTAACCTCAAAGCGTTAAAGCGGGCCCGGTGGGATTTGAACCCACGACCTACAGCTTAGGAGGCTGCCGCGCTATCCATTCTGCGCTACGAGCCCAACGATAAACCAACAAGTATGGTCTTAAATTCTTTGTCATTAAAGGAGTTTAGTGTGATGACATGTTATTGAATAATTCTCCAACGATCAATCTGCCTTTAACGCCTTCAAACAATTTGAAAGAGGGTACTTTTTCCAATTTGTAGAGTTTCACCAGTTGTTCTTCACTGTTATTAGATGTTCTTAGCCAAAGCGTTTAATATATCTTTAATAAAACAATTTTGAATAAAGAAATGTAGATCATTTATTCAAATAATATAGGGTAGAATGTCATAAAATTATTCTTTGATTCCTTAACTATGCTTGAAGACGGAAAAAACTATTATTAGGGCTTGTTTAGAAAGGTCGGATTGTAGTTTTCTGCTTGAGAAATAGTAAACAGAAGACAAGCTTCTAACTTTCAATTTCTTACTTTTTATCTAACTAAACTAATCTTATTCAAATTAAGGCAAAATATAAATATTAATTTTAACAAAACACAAGTCTGATTTTAATGGCTGAAGGTTGGAAGTCTAGAAGGTATAAAAGAAGAGGATGGCAGTTCTTTGGAAACTGGTTTATTGTAGATATAGACGAAATGTTCAAGGAAACAGAGAAGATCATGGAAGACGAATTCAAAGAGCTGTCTATGAAGGCTCCTAAAAACCTTGTAAGAGAAAGGATGCTTCCAGACGGGACTAAAGTGAAAGAATGGGGGCCCTTCGTCTACGGGTATAGTATTACAGTCGACTCCAATGGGAAGCCTAAGGTCAAGGAATTTGGTAACATAAAGGTGGAAAGAGAAGATGAAAGGCCTCTATTAGATGTAACAGAGAAAAGAGAGCCTCTACTTGATGTCATAGCTTTAGAGAAGGATGTCAGAGTTATCGCAGAGCTTCCTGGTGTGCAAAAAGAGGAAATAAAACTCAAAGTTTCTGAGAACATGTTAACTATTTCAGTTGACACACCACAGCGGAAGTTCTTCAAGGAAATAGATTTGCCTTCAAAAGTGGAACCTGAAAAGGCTAAGTTAACATATAAAAATGGTATCTTGGAAGTTACTCTGTCAAAGAAAGGAGAAAGAGAATCAGAAGGAGTACCTATAAACATAGAATAAGGAACGGCCCTATTTTTTTTATAAAAAGAATTGAGAACGCTGTTATAATGTTAATTTTTTGCGTTTACCAAGCTTCAAGCAAGGTTTCTGTACTTCTTACACCATCTATAAGGTGAACTCTTGCTATAACATCTAGTACATTGTCAAAGTCGTTTGCTTCTATGAACACAACCATGTCCACTCTACCGAAAGTTTGAAAAACTTTTTTGATTCCTCTGATTTTGCTTACTTCCTCTTGTATTGAGTTACCTTTAACAGGTACGGTCTTGACTAATAGACAGGCTTTAAGCATTAGTTCTCAATCTCCACAAGGGTTTCGGTAAACACTACTCCGGCTATGTTACTAATCTTGATCACATTTCTACCAAGTTCCTTTCCGTTCGAGGTTATAAGGTGGACTACGACGTCATACCTTCCGAGAACAGGGTATGTGTCTACAACGGTTTCTATGCTCTTTATTCTTTCTATGACGTCTATGAATTTGCCCTTCTCAGTCCTTATCAATATACATGCGTCTACCATAACGTCTCCAAAAATTATAGTGTTCTGCCATATATAAGATTTTAGAACCGATCTAGAAATATTTGTGTGCACCTTTAAAAAGGTGGTTTAGACTTTCCTATATGTCAAGGACTGCTTGATCAAGTATTTTTTGACTTGGTTTTCCTGTGATTGGGTCTAGTTCTCTTGCGGTATAGAATTCTGGGAGCATTTCATCTATTTGGCAAGATAGCCCTTTTGCTGCACCATCGGGCACAGACTCTTTGGTGAATCTTTTAGGTAGCCTATCATCTTCGGGTGTTAAGCCCAGTTTGATGTTTAAAAGACGCTCCAAATACCATATTCTATCTCCGATCTTCAAGATCGTGTCCTTGTCTTCTTTTCTCCCTGTTACTGCGTTGAAAGTTTCTGCAATATGGTTGAAGTCGGTGACGCCGAATACGCCGAACTTGCACATTCCGATCGAGTCAACGAATGTGCAGAGACTCTGGTGGATAACCTCAACCTTAGTCTTCGAATTGATATCTTTTGGAGCGGTTTCAATTCCGTATTCAGGTAAGAGTATGTTCCTTTCTACGAGCATTCCCATTCCCTGCAGATGTGAGCCACCTATACTCGATACAGCATAGAGTACACCCATCGTAGTGAAGAGCCTGGGATTATGCATAGCAACCTCTAAGCCCTTAGTATGTATGGCAAAGTTTTCGCTGCCCTTTCCAACTTTCTTCGAAGCTTCCCTGACGCCTTCAGAAAGCAAGATACCGATTCCTTCTTTATAGGCCATCATACCGATCAAGGTTATCATCGCATCTGCGTCACCCCATTTTAGGGGAAAACCTATGTCAGCATCTTTCAAGACACCCTTATCGTAAGCTTCCATGGCCCATGCAATAATGGCGCCAGCTGATATCGTGTCCAAGCCTAAATCATCACAGAGATCATTAGCTCTGATTATTGCTTCAATGTTGTCAACGAGCGTCATGGAACCAAGTGAAGCTAGAGTCTCATATTCTGGCCCTTTACCCATCGATTCACCATACCTTGAATCCTCCATTTTTATCCTTCTCTCACATTGTATTGTACAGAATACGCTTTCTCCACACGTCTTCATTCCACCGTCAAGCTTGTACTTTTCCATAAAAACTTGAGAAGTTATCTTTTCAGCGCCGAGCCAGTTACCTAAAGACCAATTTTTGATGGGAAGATTACCATTCTGAAGACCACTGATAATGCCGCCACCGGTTCCGTATGCTTTAAGTCCACCACCTCTTGATGTAGCAGGGGCTTCGATAAGATACTTCTTATTCAATTCAATAAGCTTCTTTTCGTCAGCGACAACAACCTTTTTATTACCCGATACCGCTATAGCCTTAAGCAACTTAGAGCCCATGACAGCTCCGACGCCTGTACGTCCGAAAGCACGTCGCTCATCGGTTATTATCGAAGCTTCTTTGACGAGGTTTTCTCCAGCAGGGCCGATTACAGCAATTCTAGCCTTCTGATCGCCTAGGCTTTCCTTCACCGCTTTGCATGTATCGAACACTCCCTCGCCCCATATATTTGATGCGTCACATATTTCCGGAGAACCATCTATTATCGAGAGAAATATCGGCCTCTTCGCTTTACCCTTTATGATTATCCCATCGTATCCAGCCTTTTTTAGGACAGGACCAAAGGAGCCGCCTGCAGCTGACTTTCCTATAAAACCAGTTAGAGGCGACCTTGTCACAACAAGAATCTTTGGCGATGTAGCGGCTAGACCAGTTAAAGGTCCTGCCATAAATATCAGAGGGTTCTCTTGAGAAAGTGGATCAGTATTCTCGTCTATAAAATCGTATAGAATCCTGGTCGCGTAGCCACCCCCTCCAACATAGAGCTCTACCCATTTACTATTCAGTTCAAGTTTTTTGAATGACTCCTTCTCCAAATCTACCTCAAGTATTTTTCCCGCATAACCATTATGATTATGCGCTTTCATTCTTCTTAGCCGCCTTCGACTAACGGTAGAATCCAAAGCTCGTCTACGTCTGATACTTCTGCGTTTGATTTTACAATCTTCATCTTATTGATTGATAGGACATAATCGTCAAGAGGTACCCCAGACAGTTCTTTTATGTCTCTGATGCATAACTTGCCGTCTAGCTTTACTTCTTTTTCCTTAAAGCCTAACTTCTCACAAAGTGGGCTAAATACTTTAAGCTTCATTCTGTTATCCTCCACATATTAGAGATATCCAAACATGATTTTTAACCTTTAATCTTCTCGACACTAACATATACAACTTCTAATATATGCTATTCCTGAATCAAGGCAGGTTATACTACTTCCTTTTACTGAAATATTCTTTAGCTTTATCAAAAGCTGGCTGAGCCTGTGCTGAAGGTTTCATGGGGGGGACGAAGACACAGTAAATAGTCATCTTTGACTTCGATGAGTTCCTAACTTGATGCTGTACACCGGCGTGTGCGTAGATCAAGGAGCCTCCGGAAACAGGAGTAACCTTTTCTTTTCCATTAACAATCTCAATAGCATTACCTCTTCCTTTTACCACGAGTATAATTTCATCGCCTTCATGGGTGTGCAAGCTCGTTGAACCTTTAGGCTCGAAAGTGACAAACAAAACGGTTGCCTTGTCGCTACCGTTAATGTCTGGATGAAGTGCAACCCTATACTCTCTCGGGTTCGGTGGTGCTAACGAAACTCGAGGGATATCCTTTGTATATATTACAACCATATTAATCAAACGGAACTCTACTTTAAATGTATATAAACAATTTGATAGGTTTGCCAGCGGATAAAAGACATATTAAGTTCCTGATGATGCTGCATGCTTTAGATTTGCTTGAGCCAAGAAAAAGATGTGGATAAACAACTTAAAGATAAGGCTATAGAACGACACCTATTCTACCGCGGAAAGATAGAAATCGTGCCAAAATGCTGGATTTCGAGTTTAGATGATTTTTCTATATGGTATACTCCAGGAGTCGCTGCGGTATGTAACGAAATATTAAAAGACAAGGAGAGATCCTTTGACTACACATTAAGGTGGAATACAATCGCCGTCGTATCAGACGGCACACGTGTCTTGGGTCTTGGGAACATAGGCCCAGAAGCGGCAATTCCCGTTATGGAAGGCAAGGCGCTCATCTTCAAGTACTTGGGTGGTGTTGACGCTGTGCCAATCTGTCTGAACACGCGAGATGAAGATAAGATCGTGGAGATCGTAAAGTTCATGGAACCTTCCTTTGGTGGAATAAACTTGGAGGACATCGAAAAGCCTAAATGCTTCTCAGTTCTCGAAAGGCTGAAGAAACAGCTGTCTATACCCGTTTGGCACGATGACCAGCAAGGATCAGCAACTGTAATATGCGCTGGACTAATGAACGCGCTTAAGCTTGCAGGAAAAAAAATGAAGGATGCCAAGATAACGATGATTGGTGCTGGTGCAGCTAACTATAGCGTAGAAAGACTAATCGTCAAAGCAGGAATTGATGAAAAGGAGATCGTTATGGTTGATAGCAAAGGAATCCTGAACGACTCAAGAAAGGATCTTGAAGCAAATGAGCCATACAAGTGGAAATTATGTTTGAAGACAAACGGTGAGAGAAAAACCGGAGATATTGCCAAGGCATTAAATGGCGCTGACGTCTGTATCGCTATGTCAAGGCCGGGACCTGGGATCATAAAGAAAGAATGGATTAAAGGGATGAACAACAAAGCTATTGTTTTCTCGTGTGCAAATCCCGTTCCAGAAATTTGGCCTCATGAATCAAAGGAAGCAGGAGCCTTTATCATAGCCACCGCTAGAGGCGACTTCCCCAATCAACTAAACAACTCCCTCGTATTTCCAGGAATCTTCAGGGGAGCTCTTGATGTTAGGGCAAAGAGCATTTCAGATGGAATGTGCTTAGCTTCAGCAAGAGAAATAGCAAAGATGGCTGAAGATAATGGGCTGACTCCGGAGTATATTGTACCAACGATGGAAGAATGGGAAGTCTACCCAAGACAGGCCGCTGCAGTGGCATACCAGGCAACAGTAGAAGGACTTGCTAGAGTCAAAATTACCCAACAAGAAGAGCTTAGAAGCGCTAAGGAGTTAATCCTTTCTTCCAGAAAGAAGCTTGAGGTGTTAAAGGAAGCTGGTCTAATCTCTAAGCCTCAAAATTAGCGGCTGAGAATAATAAAGGAGAATTAGTCTAATTCCTCTCTTTTTCCACATGTTAGCCTTAATTTACGACCTGATATTTTACAACATAAACTTAACGAGTTCACTCTCATCGAGATTATGCAGGAAACACGTGAAATATGTTGGAAATGAAATGGAGACAATCAATTTTTAAAAAAATCTTCCTGTTTTACGTGAGCTGTTTGGAAACAGTCATCTTTTTGATTTCTTGCACGGCCGTTGCGAAATTCATATCAGATTCCGAAATTTCCATATCTATCTTTGAAAACATTTCAGTCACGATGG
Organism: Nitrososphaeria archaeon; assembly: GCA_963752255.1. Lineage (GTDB taxonomy): Archaea > Thermoproteota > Nitrososphaeria > JACIWG01 > JACIWG01 > JBEKIG01. The sequence goes on from CAVVXT010000007.1 coordinate 77,056, forward strand.
CTCTTAATAAAATGTTTGACCCGTATCCGAAGAGTGCGCTTAAGAAAGATTCAAATTCTTTTGGGTGATCCGACACTTCCTCGAAAGATTTTAGATTATAGTTCTTCATAAAATGTATTATTATGGCTTTTTTAGCGTTTTCACCAAGAATTGATAGAGATGATTCAACTGACTCGGTCACCAAGCGCCTGAATTGTTGGCTATCCAAAATAAAGCACCTATTCATCAGCTTTGAGGAGATATCGACCTAAACATCCTCTTTTTTCTCCTCTGTAAACAAAGTGTCAACAAAGTAATAATGAAACCCAAATGTCGTCGAATTCATAGATATTTTTTTCCTCGTTTGTTGATAGTGCCTTTTTATTGTATATAAATATTTTTATAAGGAAGCAGCTAATCTAAAGCTTATTCTAACGATTTTTATCCAATTTGTTTGAGGAAAGATTTATGGAATTATATGTGAACTATTAAAAATCTGTTGATGAAATAATAGATGATTGAAAGTTTACTTTGAAGATTCAGAGATGAGTTGGTTTACCCTTCGATATTGTCCCAGATGGAATAAACTTCTCAAACATTTTAAGGAAGTTTGTGTCTTCATTCACCTTCCTTAGATCATCTGGTAGCATGACAGGTATTTCTTCAGTTATCGGAAACCATCTACCACAATTTGTGCACAAGATCATACCCCATTTTATCTTGGCTGCAAGACACTTTTTACAGTCTTCTAATAGCAAATTTTTGTCTTTTTCGGATGATTTAATGTTGTTGTAAGAGCAAAACATTCCGCATGTTTCTTTAGGTTCTTCATATTGTGTTTGTTCAACCTTCTCGAATACATGCAGTTCTAGCGGATAGTTCTTGCACACAGGACATATGAGGATATCCATTAATCTGTACCTCATGTTATACTCACCGTCTTGTATGATAGAGGTTCGTCTATAGGACGTTCTTTAACCAGATTTACAGCCTCTGTAAGCGAGTTTACAACAAGGTTTTCAATTCTATCCAGACAACGTTGGTTTCTTGCTTCTGTAGTAGTCTTTATCTGCGGTAAAGTATTAGATGCCCTGATTATGAACCAACCGTCATCCAAGTCTACTCTGACACCGTCTATTGTTAAAGCGTTGTAGCCTTCTCTAACAAACTTTTCTTGCAGCTTAGCTATTGCAGCGAACTTGATTCCTTCTGGGATATCATATACCTTTCTTCTTGTAAAATATTTTGGTAAGGAATCAACAAGTGTCGAAAATTTTTCATCAGATTCCGAAAGTAATTGTGCAACCTTTAATGTAGCAAATATCGCGTCATCAGCGCCATACACATCTCTAAAATAGAGATGGCCAGAAATTTCGCCTCCCATATACGCATTCTCATTAATCATCTTCTCCAAGATGAACGAATGTCCAACCTTCGACACAATCGATATGACCCCACTTTCTCTGGCAACGTCGTCGAGTAGCTTTGAACAGCTCACCTCGTAGACGATCTTCTCACCAGGTGACTTTATGTAATGCCTAACAAAAATAGCGAGCATCTTGTCTCCTTCAATAATTCTCCCCTTATCATCCAAGAAGACCGCACGATCACCATCGCCATCGTATCCTATTCCAAAATCATAGCTTCCAGTTACCAAGGGGATCTTAAGGGGCTTTAAAGATTCATCATTTGGCTCAGGAGACCGAGAAGGAAAAGTACCATCAGGATAGTTATTCATTGCCTCAACGTCCAAACCAGCTTTTTCCAATATCTTGTCAGCAAACAGTGAGCAACAGCCATTGCCCATGTCCATGAGAATGCGAAGACGGCGAGATATCTTGACTTTGCTAAGAACGAAGTCCTGAAAATCGCGAAATATGATTTTACTCCAATCTTTAATCCTACCAGATGGAGCTTCATTGTACATGCCCTTTACGGCAATATCTTTGATTTTTTCCAGCCCCATACCCCAACCGCAGAGCATACTCTTCTCTTTACAAAGTTTAAGACCATTCCATTCAGGAGGATTATGGCTCGCACTAACAACAGCACCTCCATCAAGACCATAATGCGATATCGCAAAATATACCGTTGGGGTAGGTACAAGACCAACGTCATGAACATTAACGCCAACAGAAAGCATTCCTTTTATAAAAGCTTCCTTCAGAGATGGGCTGCTTACTCTCACATCATTTCCTACAGCAACATTTTTTCCCACACCCCCTAAGTAAGTCCCATGAGCTTTACCGATAACCTCAAAAACTCCTTCGTCGAGGTCAACATCATATAAACCTCGAATGTCGTACGCTCGGAAGATCTTATCCGTTATATTCATATATAAAAAAATGGGTATATGATTGTATAAAAGCTTTTGCGACGCAGACGATATAAATTTGTTTTACATGTAGTCTCATCAAATGTTAGACTCTTTGCTAATAACATGTTGAAGATAGAAGTCTTAAATAGCGTACTTGGAGACCGGCTAATCTAATTAAAAGCGTTTTGGTGTTGAGATAATGAAAGTTGGAATAGTCGGATATGGCGTATACATTCCTAGATGGAGAATCAGAGCCGAAAATATTGCTAAGGTCTGGGGACAAGACGCAGAAGCCATTAAAAAAGGTTTAGGAGTTGAAGAAAAATCGGTGCCTTCAATGGACGAGGACACGGCAACCATAGCTGTTGAGGCGGCTAGGAACGCGATGAAAAGAGCCTGTGATTTAAAGGGCCATGAAATAGGCGCCATATACGTTGGATCTGAATCTCATCCTTATGCTGTGAAACCCACAGCTGTGACAGTTGCTGAGGCACTTGGCCTAACACCTAATATTACTGCGGCAGACACAGAATTCGCCTGTAAGGCAGCTACCGCAGGGATGCAGGCATGTCTTGGACTTGTTAAAGGAGGGTACGTGAGATATGGCATTACAATAGGTGCTGATACAGCACAAAGTGCTCCAGGAGATGTCCTCGAATATACAGCTGCGGCAGGCGGAGCTGCATACATAGTTGGCGAAGATAACATTCTAGCAGAAATAGAGGGAACCTGCTCTTATACTCAAGACGTCCCTGATTTTTGGAGAAGGGAGGGATCATTGTACCCCCGACATGCTGGAAGGTTTACAGGTGAACCTGCATATTTTGAGCATGTCATAAAATGTAGTAAGAACCTGATGGAGAAACTTAACACAAGCCCCAATGACTACAATTACGTAGTATTCCATATGCCAAATGGAAAGTTTCCTCTAAGAGCAGCAAGCCTCCTTGGATTTGATGTAAAGAAGGTGCTACCTGGGTTAGTGGTCCAAAATATTGGAAATACCTATTCTGGCTCATCATTACTCGGTCTAGCAGCGGTACTTGATGAGGCAAAGTCAGGTGACAGAATCCTTATGACATCATATGGCTCAGGAGCTGGATCAGACTCCTTTAGCATAACGGTCAAAGATGCGATAGAGCAAAAGAGAACCCTTGCACCTCCTGTAAAGTATTACACAAACAAAAAGAGTTACTTAAGCTACTCAATTTATGCAAAAAATAAGAAACTATTTAGAGATTGATGGTTATGTTCAATAAAAGAGAAGTGGCAATAATATCCGCTGCCTCAACAAAATGTGGAGAACACTGGGATAAAGGGATAAAGGATCTTGCTTGGGAAGCAGGTGTAAAAGCAGTTGATGAAGCAGGAATAAGCGGCAAGGACATAGAATACCTTGTTGTAGGAAACATGTCAGGAGGAATGTTCGTCGGACAGGAACACATAGGCGCCTTAGTAGCCGATTTCCTAGGATTAAACCCCATTCCTTCGCTTAGAGTAGAAGCAGCGTGTGCTTCAGGTGGAATCGCATTCTCGCAGGGCTGCCTTGCCGTAGCCTCAGGGCTCTATGATATAGTTGCAGTTGGAGGGGTAGAGAAAATGACAGACGTTGAACCTGAGCAGGCGACAAGCGTCCTTTCAGGAGCAATGGACTTCGAATGGGAAGCCTATTTTGGAGCTACCTTTCCAGGGTTATATGCACTTATGGCCAAAAGATACATGTACGAGTACAATGTTAAAATCGAAACGCTAGCTAATGTCGCAGTCAAAAATCACTTTCATGGTAGCCTTAATCCTTTAGCTCACTTTAGAAACAAGATAACAGTAGAGGAGGCTTTAATATCACCAATAGTAGCAGACCCTTTAAGAAAGTATGATTGTAGCCCGATATCTGATGGAGCAGCGGTAGCAATACTTGCGCCTTTAGAAATTGCAAAAAAGTACACGGACACCCCAATAATTGTTAAGGCAAGTGTTCCGGCTTCAGACACACTAAGTCTTCTAAAAAGGAGGGACATTTGCACAATAGACGCGACTGTCTACGCGGCAAATAAGGCATTCCAACTTGCGCACATGGAAAGGAAAGACATTGATGCTGTAGAAGTACATGACTGCTTCACGATAGCAGAGCTTCTAGCAATTGAGGATTTAGGCTTCTGTAAGAAAGGAGAGGCGTCGAAGATGGTTAACGAAGGACAGACATACGTAGGAGGAAAGCTTCCAGTAAACATGGACGGTGGACTGAAGGCATCAGGACATCCTGTAGGAGCAACCGGTGTCAAGCAGATAGCGGAACTTGTCAAACAATTAAGAGGAGAGGCTGAAAGGGGAAGACAGGTTAATGGGGCTGAAGTAGGACTAGCTCACAATGTCGGAGGCTCAGGAGGAACAGCTGTTGTCACAATCTTGTCGAGGTAAGGATGATTAGATGAGCACTACAGCAGCGCACTGGAGAAGAATGAGGGAGAGGTACAGGTTACTTGGGTCAAAATGTGAAACATGTAGTACAACATTCTTTCCGGCAACAAAGGTCTGCTCGAAATGCAGAAGAAAAGGAAAGATAGTTCCAATCGAATTCTCTGGGAAGGGCAAGATATTCAGCTATACGATCATACATGCGGCACCTAGGATGTTCGAACAGTACACACCGGCAATCATAGCACTGGTGGAGCTGGATGAGGGACCTAAAGTGTTATCCCAGATTGTAGACTGCGAACATAATGAACTAAGAATAGGAATGGAAGTTGAAGCATGCTTTAGAAAACTCTTCGAACAGGATAGAGGTGGAATAATAAGCTATGGCTTTAAGTTCAGACCACTAGGACAATTCTTGGACAAAATACTATGAGGCAAAAAAAGAATAGGAACTGTCATTTTTACATAAATTTTTATCATATAATTTTATATTGTACTGTCTTCCAAGAAAAGTCTTCTTATTGCTTTCTATATTTAACTCAATGATAAGGACAAACAAAGAACATATAGAAAAGTTGTCAATCTTGAAAAATTCTTGCGCGTATAATGCCCCGAAATGTGAAAAATATAGTAAATCTGTTACTACGCCAAAAATATCTTAGGTATCCTGAAACTTAAAGAGCTGTTGTAAAATAGCCCTCAACATTTTAATGAGCTAGAGTAATCAATGTGATGTAAAATCTGGGAGAATCGAAGCATACATAATTCTTATTGAGTTATACCATCTAACTTCATTTACATGTGCAGGCTTTAATTGTTTAAGATTAAAATAATTCATATCGCTATTCCTCAACGATGGAGCCATCGTCAATTGACGTCATAATGTTAACTAAAAACAGTATCAAACCTTGTCTAATCGAATGTTTAGATTCACTATACAAAGGCATACCTGTGAATAACCTAATAGTAGTTGATGGAGGAAGTACCGACGGAACATTAGAGCTTCTAACAAATTATCCAAGAATAAAACTTCTGATGGATGAAAAAGGAAATAGAGCGACGTCAAGACAAATTGGCATAGATAATGTTAAAACAGATTGGTTCATGTTTATAGATAGCGATGTCATATTATGTGATAAATGGTTTGACTTGGTGAAAAAGTATCTTGACAGACCATCCATTGGTGCAATCTGGGGCGCAGCGCTCCAAAGAGCAGAAGCTTACCAAATACGATACTCCACCATGGCAAAACTCTATGGCAAAGATGAGGAATGGATTGCCGTGAGAGCAGGACAGCTTAGAGGATTGACTCATGACACTATCATAAGAAGGAAAGCTACAGAAGGAATAAAAATTCCAACAAACCTGCATGTACTAGAAGATCATTATATCCGGTTGTACGTTGAAGGCAAAGGATATAAGTGGATTTCTACAAATAGGCCTTTTTGCTATCACGTAGCCAATGAAAGAGAACGCCCAAAAGATTGGTATATTTTTGGACAAGCCTCGAAAACACTGGGCCTAGTCAAATCTAAGAATATAATTATGTATATACTGTTAGGGCCATACAAGTCCTTATTGATATACTTAAACAGCAGAAATTGGAGTGCTGCTAAAACACAATACCTGACTTACATATATATAATCAAAGGATGGTTTAATCCAACCTAATTTTGACAGATTACCTTAAGAGTATGATAAGCTCAGGTCAATTTTAAACGCCGATTGTTCCTATTATCAATGTCAATAAGCATAGTGGTTACGACTTAAAAGATTGTGGTCTTGATTCTTTTCCCGATATTTTATAGAGTATATAGCCATAAGAGATAGCCACCCCTGGCAATAAGTAATAAACGAAACTAACGAAGCCATATAGGCGGTTACGTTTTGCCTTAAAAATGTGGTATACCAATAGAGGTGTGAAGTATAAGGGAGCAATGGGCCAATAGAAGAAAGATGCAATGAGTACGAAGGGCAGCAAGAAATAAATAATTAGCCTAAAGTAGTGTGTTCTAGAACGTGTGCCCAAGAATCCATCATAGATACGGGGCATTTGTCTAAAGCAATATTTTACATATTTAAGGTAATTGAGTCTTTTGGTTGTAGCCACATAACCCCTCGAATGCTTAAAAACTTCGGGCTTAAGATGTATACAATGGGTTCGACTATCTGCCACCGTCTTAAGCTTTGCCCCTTTAACTCGTAAGAAGAATTCAGTATCTTCGGAATAGTCCATTTTTTCGTCGAATCCTCCTATTTTGTCAAAAGTCTCTTTTTTTATCATGGTGAAGCCTAGTCCTAAACCAGAAACATTCGTGAAACCATCATTCAAACGCATCATGTATATTTTCTCATCCAGCTTTTGTTCGCCTTCTAAATAGTATGGATACCCTATGGCAGCTACATCTTTCTCATTCAACAAATATTCTACTAACCGCTTAACTGATTCACTATCCGGTGCCAGAACATCACTATCCCAGAATAAAATAAAGTCGCCAACCATATTTCTCAGACATATGTTTCTTGCCTGTGGTATGTTTGACTTTTCCCTAAGAAGTGAAATCTCCAAATAAGCATCTCTCTCTTTCTCTGAGAAACTCTGTAGAACTTCAAATGTTCCATCTATAGAATAGTTGTCTACAAACACTAGCTTAGTACTCTTCCTAGGATAATCCTGACTTAAAATAGAACTCAATACACTTTCTATACAATATCTCCTATTAAATACAGGTACAGCTATTGTTATTATTGGTAGAGGATCCAACTTGTTCACTTATAAATAAAGTTTCGAATAGGATATATTATAAGGTTTGCTAACTTGAAATTAATAGTAGGTTAATAATAATATGGCCGCATTTTTTGATTACCTTGCGGAAAGTTTATACAATCAGCTATCCCCACAAATAAAAACCGATTGATTTCCATATAGTAATCTTTTTTACTATCTGATTTATGAGTAAATGAAATAGTTTAGCTTAAATTCAGCAACGGAGAGCTTCTACTAGCTAAAGTGAGCTAATAGCGCTTGCATACCCTGCGGTGTCAAAAATAAGCGCCCATCAGTCAGCTCAGACACATAACCCTTTTCCTTAAAAAATTCTAGTTTATTTAACTCAGATAACAACTTTTTCTTATCAATAGCCCCTTTTTCTGATATAGCATGATGAGTGAACATCAGCTCCTCTAATAATGCATATATCCTGTCAGACCTCAGATCTCTTGACATTTTACTACCAAATCTCTTATTACAACTTGCCCTTTATTAATCTTAGCTATTAGACAAGGCTCACCCATTACTCTTTTTTGAATATTGAAATGAGCTTAGATTCATAAGTCAGCACAAGATTTATCAGAGGCTGGATTAACTTAATTCTTTTTAATAATAATCTAAAATTTTCTATGTCAGATTCTTCTATAGCCTTAACTGCAGGCAGCAGCGTTAAGTAGAGGAAAACAAATACACATGCATACAGAATTAAGCCCAAGAATCTATAGTAAAACTGCTGACTGGCCGATTGGGCATACAATGAAAGGAGCAGAGTCGGAATCGCTGACAAGATAGACGCCAAATATATTCGAGAAGACGACTTAAGATCAAATTTGACTTGAAGCTTTTTTATAATTGACAATAAACTGTAAGCAAAAGAGCATGTAAATGAAATTATTATTGCAATAAGAAATCCAGGTACACCGTAAAATTTTGTAAGAAGAAAGGCTAGTGGTAGAAAAATAATCATATTAATTAAACCGCTATATAGAAAAATCCTTGTCTCACCAGATCCATAAATTATGTAATTAATGACAACAGAACCAAAGCCAGCGTATAGGTTAGTTATAACATAAAGAGAAAGAAAAAGAGGGGCTGAAGTATAGACTCGCCCATAGAGAGTAAATACGATATCTTTTGATAAGATAGCAGTAATCATCGTACCAGGAACTACAAATATGGCAGTATATTTTACAGAAAATTTGAACAGACTATTAAGTTCAGAACTACCACGCTTGACTTTAGAGAAAGCAGGAAAGAGTGCGGCAGCCGGGTAGGTCAGCACACTAATTAATGTAAGTAGTCCGGTAGCAACATTAAAGTTACCGATATCCATATTAGAAACAAAAAGTGCTAATATCAAGAGCTGAATTTGTGAAATTACAGTGCCAAGCAAATTTGAGACATATAAGGGGAACCCGTAGGATATCATCAACCTCATATTTTCAATGAATTTGTTATTAGAGGGTTTACCTAATCCTTTATAGAACTTGTAAAAGAAAATTCCACCAAGGCAACAAGCAAAGATATAGCTGATTACATGACTAGTTAATGCGCCAAACACACCAAAACCTAATACCAAAAGTAAAGCGGATAAAACAGTCTTTACCAAAGCTTGTATGTTAAGTATTATAGCATTACCCTCCATTTTATCTAATCCAATAAAAGAAGAACTCAAATAGTTGAAGGAAGTCTGAAGCAATATCATAAGAGATGAGAGCTTTATGAACAGACCCATACTTGGCCTGTTGAGAACATAAGTGGCCAATGAATCTGAGAATAAGAAACAAAGAACAGAGAATATCACACTTGTAAAGAATATATAGAAAAAACCAGATTTTAATATGCTGGCTGCGAGGTCATTTCTACCTTCGGCTCTGAACTTCGCGGCGAATCTCGTCAAGGCAGTTCCGACACCAAGATCAAGGAAGTAAAGTATTAGATTGGGAACCACCAAGGCTAGAACAAAAAGACCGTAGCCATCAGGCCCCAGAAGTCTAGCCACGATAATAGAACATACTGCAAGGATAACTAAGGAAAGGAAATATCCTACAAACAGAAGTATGCCTCCTCGCGCAGAACTCTGAATAGTATCAGAAAAGCTCTCCGTCATTATAGCACCACTACTTTCTTAAATTTGAAAAATACCTTTTTGCGTTATTATAAGATTGCATAGTACCTATATCCCACCATGCACCCTCTAGAAGATATCCGTATACAAGTTCTTTCTTGCAAAACCATTCTATGAACCTACCTGGAGAATCAGGATTAAGCCCACCCTCAATATATTCTTCCAGTCTTGTTAAAATCCTGTTTGGAAAAATGTATAAGCAGGTGCCAATCGTGGTTGTCTTAGGATTTTCAGGTTTTTCTGTAAACTCCAAGATCCTGTTATCAGCGTTTATGATAACAGTCGAATAGTTCTTAACGACCCTAAAATCTCTTATATCATATAAGCCTACGATAGGAACTTTCAGTTGTCTGTATACTTCTATCATATCTCTCAAGCTACTAGTAAACAGGTTATCGCCAGCAACAACAAGATAGTCATCCTTCACAACAGCAGTCAAATTTGCCAGAGCCTTTACAGCTCCAACCTTCTCCCTTTCGCTTCTAGCTGCTTCTGCTATGATCATAATATCTTTTTTTCCGCTTTTTGAAAGCCACGCATCAAAATTGGGCTTAAATTTCGTATTTGTTGATATAGTAATATCCTCGATCTCTAGCTCATCAATCTTGTCTAACAAATATTCGATTATTGGCTTACCAGCAACATGAAGAAGAGGTTTAGGCCTGTCAATTGTCAAAGGCCAAAGTCTCCTTGCAAATCCTCCAGCCAGAATCACAGCTTTCATCAAGCTGGCACCAGAGTTAACCAGAGATATATACCTAGCACATTAAGCAATATCAGGTTGATATTGTATTGCAATAACTAGATGAACGAGCTTCTCTAAGATGTCTTAACAGAGTAAGCATTTCAGTATAGGTTTTAGCAACTTTCTTGCTTCTTGCAGCTTTCTTCAGCTTTTCAATTATTAACTCTGGAGAACTTGTGCCTAATCTATTGAATGAAGGCTGCCTATCGACCAAAAGGTTTCCTTCATCGTCTATACCAGTTGCTTCTATACCATCGGCCCTGAAGTTAATCTTAAGATACGGAATCGTGTCACCTGCAAGATGAGTGACAAACAGGGCGAGGCTCTGTTTAGGCAGATTGTTAAGAAACGCTGCGACAATTCTAGCGATTGCCTTTGGCTCAGTAAGTGCTTCAAATTCGTCCATTAGGATAAGTTTCTTTTCCCTTCTCGCAAGTATTGGGATTGTTGATCTTAGTGCATGCTCCAAACTGCCTATCTTCTTAACAGTCCTCCTTCTGAAAAGGTATATGCTTATTATTGGAACCTCAGCTTTGTCAGCAGGAACAGGAAGGCCAAGTATAGATAATGTTACAACTTGGGCTACGGTCATAAGAAGAGTTGTTTTACCACCGCTGTTCGCACCGGTCAGTAGGACAATGTTTGTCGTGTTGGCACCAAATATCTTCAATTCTGTACTGCCGATAGAATAGTCTATCTTTTGTATTTTGATATTTCCTTTAAGTTCGTCTTGAACTAAGAAGATATTTTTTCCACCAACAAAGCCTATACCGCCTTCTATGATCTTAGGGAAATATAGTTGGTATTCTTTCTTGAATGTAAAAAGAGATAAAATTAGATCGAATTCATAAAGTTCTTCCGCGATCTTTCCTAACATATCAAGATATTTTGATAGTTCTCGAGAAATTCTTAGGTATTCCATGTACAAAGCCTTCGACTCACTCTTCTTTAGTCCCTCAACAATCTGATTGACCTTGTAGGTTGAGAAAGAAAATGGTGTTCTAGCATTCTCTAAAGCATCATTTGCCAGTGCTGATAAACTCTTCTCATCAAGACCTAACTTTGACCCAAGTCTTCCAATAACATCAGAAACTAATCTTCTATACTCTTCAGCATTTGCACCTGATTCCCTCATATTTTCTATACTTTCATTGATCTCTACTTCAGCTTCTTCTATTATAGACGCAAGATCAAGCCTGTCTATCTCCATGTCTTCAAGAAGACCTACTATATTAGCCGCATCTTCAACATGCCCGAAGAAACTCTCTAATGTAATCTCTTTTTCTTCGAATATTCTTCTAATCGAGCAATATGCTTCTAAGATGTTCTTGAAGGACTCAAATACTTCAACGAACCTGTCTGGCACAAGTTCGTAAAGTTCAAAAGATTCCTTGAGTGATATGCATCCTTTAACTTCTCCAAAGCCAATACAGATTAGTAGATCCTTACTTTTGGAGAGCTCAGTGATATCTTTTTTATCAAAAACTTCGATCTTCAAACCTTTGCTTAAATTCAAAAGCGATTGCTTAAGTTCCTCACTACTGACGGCTATGACAAAGCTAGATGAGGGCTTTATTGTAATTAATTTGACATTTCTTAGAATATCTTTGGCCTCCGAATAAATCTGCTCATCTGATTCGATAGCTGTGAAGATTTGATTGAGAAAAGAAATTCTTTCGTTCAACTTGTCAGCATTTGAATACGGTGTAAGAGAGAGAACCCTATCTTCGGTAACCTTATTTCCACAATACGGGACAACAAGCTTTAGAATGTCCTTTAAAAGCTGTTTTGAGTCAGGAGTTCTAAATACTTCCTTGATAACCAAACCAGTAAATCCACTCCTATACTGTTGAACAAGCTTTAGAGACTCTTTTCTATTAACATTTTTGGTGTATGAGATACCTTCTAAGAATGGTAGTCTAACATAGATGTCAAAGAGAATATCTTCAATACCCTTTATTGGCATTATTGGATTATGATCTAGGATGGTGTTTTAAGCTTTCCCACATAATATTCTTACACTTTCAATACCATAAATAATTTGGCAGGCAATTAGATGACTCCTTACCAATTTCTGTTTGCTAAATCATTCTTACTGTTCTTTAAAATATATGTCAACCAAGATTAACCGAAAAAAAGGATAGAAGGGTAGATCTAAGATCTTTTTAGTTCTTTACCACATTTATAGCAGAAGCGTGAATCGAATCGGTTCTTTTCTCCACACTGTGGGCAGATTATTGGCGCCCTTCCGGTTGATTCTTGAACATTCTTTCTAGCTGTTTCGAAAGCCTTCTCTATTTCCTTAGCAGCTAGAGTGAAAGCTTTCTCCATCTCTTGGCCCATCTTGTTAAAGGCTTCCCTGAGTTCATCAGAAGGAGCTACAACACCTGCTTCAACACCTAATACAGTTCTAGCACCACATTTTGGACAAAAGTACGCATCTTCAGTAAGAGGTTGACCACATTTTGAGCAGAATCCCATAACAATTACCAGTTTTTATAGAATATTAGGAGTGATTTAAATTTTATTCTATCCGTCACCTTCCTGTTATAGGAGAGGGGAGGGATTGGATAAATACCCACCATTAAACTTATCTAATGTTTTTAAGTTGTTTAGCCACAGAACTCATATTAAATACTTTTTATTTAGAAATCTGCTAATTCGGTGAAGGGCCTTAAGCTAGCCTTAAGATCGTCATCAGTAACTGTTAGATTGGAAATCCTATCAAGTATTTTTCTACGAAGTTTCCTTGGTACGAATAAGGAGTTAGCCGCATAACTAAGTTTTTTTGGCATGACAATTAGAGGATTATACAAACCTTTAACTGAACGCAGCAGATATTTTTTTATATGTGCGTCGACAAAAGCTCTTGTAATTATTCTGCCCTTAACCGTATGCAAAAAGAGATGCTCTAATTACGATAGCTAAGTCAAATTGCATAAAAGATCCTCTTTTATTAGATTGTATTTATCTCCCTCTATGTGGTTTTACATATTAAAGTGCAGAATATATGGGTGTGGACCATGATAGAATTTTATTCGTTTACTCCACCTGATCTTGGAATCTTAACTGTAAACGTTGAACCTGTACCTACTTTACTTTCAAAATCAATCGAACCATTATGTATTTCAATGAGCCGTTTGCAGACGGAAAGCCCCAAACCTTGACCTTTAGACTTGGTTGTAAACAAAGGAGTAAAAATCTTATGGAAATTCTCCTTATCTATTCCGACGCCTGTATCTTGAACGCTGATCAGAGCCTTATCGTTCTCCACGGAACCACTGACCGAAAGTTTGCCACCGTCTGGCATCGCTTGAACGGCGTTGTTGAACAGGTTCACGAACACCCTCTTCATCATCAGCGAATCAACCATCAAAAAAGGGAAGACATCGCTGATGTCAATTGTAACCTTAACATTTTCAGGCACATTCACCATCGACAAAGCATTAACTATTAGTTGGCGCATGTTGGTGATTGTGAATACCGGCTCTATTGGCCTGCCAAAATCTTGAAGATCCAACACGATCTTGTTCATGTAGTCTATCTGTTCGCGACAAGCTAGTATAAGTTGATCTAAGCCTTCCCTCTTAACAACTTCTCGGGTTCCAAGGGGAAGAGTTTCAATCCTAGTCTTAGCTAGATATAGGAGGTTAACTAGAACTTGTAATGGATTACGAAGATCGTGGCCTACCATGGTTGAGACCTGCCCTATGGCAATCATCCTTTCTGCTTCTTTAAGTTCCTTAGTTCTCTGGTCGACTATCTCTTCTAGGTGTTCAGTATGCTTTCTAAGCTTTTCCTCAACCCTCTTACGCTCTGTAATATCTCTCCCTATGCCCTCGAGGACTATTAACTTGCCAGTGTGATCAAAAACGGGGATATTAACCTGCTCTGTCCACACCAGACGACCATCTTTACGCTTCCATCTCAGCTCTGATCGAATATACCCCTTTTTGTTAGATGATTGAACCATCATTTCGGCCAATTTGGGGGCGTCATCAGGATGAATAATCTTCCACCAAAGGTTTTTATCAGTGTAATGTTCTTTAGGAGTATAGCCCAATATCTTTGTAGAAGCAGAATTAACGTACTCAAACCCCTCCTCAGGACGATACAGAAAGATTAGGTCTTCAGCGTTTTCAGCAAGCCTACGGAAACGCTCTTCAGATATACCGCTAGGTAAGTAGGCATCATTTTGATTCTGAAAATCTTTATTCCGAATAGACATACTGTTATAGCCTATTATAGCCTGTTATAGCCAATTATAATAGATGCTGGATGCTTAAATCTATATGTATTATAAAAAATAAGATGCATACATTGGCTGACAGGTTATATTTGCCATAGTAATCAAAATCTTGTCTCTAATACTTTATTACAAGGAAATAAGTGAACTTAAAGAATCACAGAAGATTCACCCAAAATAAATCTTCTTCCCTTAAGCTTGGTGTTATCATTGGACACTAATAACAATAGAATTCTCGATTTCTCCTCTTTTGATGTTGCAGCTGTTCCCTATACCCGTATATGGACCAATATGCACGAAAGATTCTATTATGGAATTGTTTCCGATAATTGAAGGTCCTCTAACTATAGCACCTTTTTTGACAACACTGTTTTTACCAAAGCTTATCCTTCCAGGGTAAGTTATTGACATATTGGACTGAACTATGTCTTCTCCACCGAACAATTCCTTCCAATCCTTTCTAAAGATTTCTGTAAAGAAACCTCTTTCATCAGCAAGTTTCTTCAAAGGTTTGATTATTATTCCATCAAGTAAGGCCTTCCACCTCAAACTTCAATCTTCTAACAGCTTCATCTATATTTAAGGGCTTATGCCTGAGCTGGGAAGTGGCTTTGCTAACATCTAAAGAAGAATCATTAGGTCTCATGGCGAACCAGTTCATATCTCCCATTTTGGCAGGCCTAATCAGCAGTCTATCGAGATCAAAAATTTCCGCAGAGTTTGATAACAAAGTCAAAACGGGATAATCGTGTGGCACCAGACATGTGATAAACGCCTGTAAACCATCTGTTAACAGCTTCCAATACCATCTCAGCTAAGCTTGAGTTCAAAGTCGGAGAAACAAACTGATCAACAAGTATGTGAATAGTCTCCTCCTTACGGAGTTTTTCTAGAACCCACAATGCAAAGTTGACTTTACCGAGGGCAGGCCTAGAACCGTATATGACACTAGCCCTGATAACAAGGTAGTCTAAACCAGAAGACTTAACCAGCTTTTCACCTTCGAGCTTAGAATTACCGTAATAGTTTACTGGACTACATGAATCATCTTCTTTATACATGCCTTTATCACCTTGGAAAACATAGTCGGTCGAAATATATACGAGGTATGCGCCGAACCTTCTACACGCTTCAATAATGTTTCTTGTGCCGTCGATGTTGGTTAGATATGCAAAAACCTTGTCCCTCTCACATAAATCCACATCTGTTAATGCGGCTGCGTGAACAACTATGTCAGGACGTATCCTGCTGAAGGTATTCATTATCGCTTCCGAGTTAGTTACATTTAACTTGAGAGGATGACCAATATTTACAAGATGTTCATAGTAACCAGAGTAAACCTCAAAACCTTCTTTGTGAGCTAATTCGACCAAGCAAGAGCCAAATAAACCACTGGCGCCAGTTACGATAGCCTTCAATTTGTTAGCCCTCTTGAACATATATTCCAAGATAGTTATTTAATACTACTGTTTACCAATTTTAAGTTATAATTTTATCGATACTTTCACATTAACTACAATCTATGATTTCATTCCTTAAACTTACCTAGCAAGTTTTAGTACAACAGTAGAATATCCATTTACACTAACCCTAATTAATATTTTGTCAGCCAAAAAGGTCTTTGCACTTTAAATCCAATTTGTGCCTTCTTCTGTAGAACCTTTATATGGCATCTAAAATAATAAATATTACCACACTTTTATGATAAAAAAAATAAGTGTTTAATCGATGACGATAACAAACAACATTACTCCTTTAGCTTCACGTTCTATGTTCGAATTTATGTTCCCTTATATTTATTGATTTACCAACAGAGATTTATAACCTAACCTCGACCTCTTTGCTTGAGTCGGGTGAGGCTATTGTTTTTCTAAGACCATCTTCTAGACTCATCCTAGGAACGTATTCTAGAGCTTCAACTGCCCTAGAAACGTCAGCCGTACTCTGACGTATGTCTCCTTCTTTTACCGGTTTATGTAAAGGTTCTATGTGAGACTTTTCGGACACCTTTGCGATTATCTGCGCTAATTGGTTTATTGTTGTTTTAGTTCCTGTCCCTATGTTTATCGTTTCTTGAATGTTAGACTTTATAGCCTTCGATATGTATTCAACTGCATCTCCTACGTAAATGAAGTCTCTGTATTGTTCTCCATCACCATATATTATTGGAGGCTCATCTCTACTTATTCTCCTAATGAACTGAGTTATAACTCCACTGTATTGGTTAAAGGATTGCCTTTGTCCATACACATTAAATAAACGTAATATAATTGTACTGATCTTTCCTATCGTGTTATTTGATTTACAATATTCTTCTGCTTCTAGCTTGCTCTCTGCATATGGTGAAAGCGGTTTCGTTGGGTGGCTTTCGTTTATCGGAACTCTTGATGGATTGCCATACACAGCAGCAGATGAGATAAAGATGAACCTTTTTACTCCCGCATCCATCGACTGATTCAGAACATTAAGTGTCCCCTTTGAATTGACTTCTCGATACAAAAGAGGATTTACAATTGATTCTTGGACGCTTGTCAGAGCAGCCAAATGTACTACCGCATTCACATCCTCAAAAGATTTCATAAGCTTACTTTTCTCTCGAATGTCCACATGCTTGAAATCTATCTTAGGAAGAACATTAGCCAAGTTATCCAACTTTCCTGACCATAGATTGTCCACCACCACAACATTTTCTCCCAAGGACACTAGCTTTTCGACGAGGTGGCTTCCAATGAAACCAGCGCCACCTGTTACAGCAATCTTCATTTTTCTTCACAAAGTGAAACAAATCATAAACATAAAAAAGATTTATTGGCTCTTGCCTTGAGTGGATTCTGCCCTGTTCTCCTCCGCCTTAGGTTCTTCCTTCGTAAGCTCTTCTATCGGTTGTGGAGGTGGAGTTGTAGCGAGAGTAAATCCTATCCAGCCTAGAACCGCTAGAACGCCTCCTATTATTACAAATGCTGTTATCTGCAGAATGATTTGAGGATTCCAAAAGAAGAGAAGCCATGCATATGCAACTATTCCGATGATACCTGCGAGAAGTAATGCTACTCCTATTAGTTGATCTCTACTCATCTAATATCACTCATTTTGTGTGTTCGCAGGGGTTTAAAAATATTCCTTACTATACTTTATCTCATTAGAAATCGCATTCTGTGATGGAATAAAAAATTCGTTAAAGTGCACAGTAGCGAGTTGAAGATCTATATCGCAGAAGTTCCTTAAACACCGCCTGCAGCTAAACTTAAAATGAATATATTGATTAAAATTAATTATGTTTTAGATAAGGTCTTCAGTTAAGAGGCAGGAAGAAGAATCGGGCGTACTGAAAAAGCCTTTTACGATGTCAGTTGTAAAATATTTCGATTACAAGAAAATTATAGAATAAGCTTTTGGTTTAAAGCGCTAAATCAACCCGCTTTTTATTATCATTTCTATTCATTAAATAGATGCCGGACATTATGATTATTATTGCTGCGATCTGGTAGACGCTTATCGCTTCCTGTAGAAATATTGCTGCAAAGAAGAGCCCGAATACTGCGGCTGTTGAAAATACGACTATGGTCTTTACCGTACCTATGTTTTGCAAGGCTTTCAGGAAAAAGTATAGTGACATGCCATATCCTATTGTACCTAGGAGTATCAGATCCGGAATCTGCCCTATTCCTATTTCCAAGGGTATTTTTAGAGCGATTACGACTACGGCTATCATAGAGAATCCAACGATCGATTTTACTTGAGAAAGTTTTGCCGGTTCCATTTTGTCTGTTAAGATCTTGCTTACGTTGTTGTCTATTGACCAAAACATGGTTGCACCGAGAACTAGAAGGTTACCTAATGAAATTTCTATAAATAATCGTGATGGATCAAGATTGGTTACGACGATAATTACTCCCGTCAGTATCATTAAAATGGCTACGTAATCCGTCTTTTTTGGTCTTTCTCTGAAGAATAGTATGGCGAAAACGATCGTAAATACTTGTTCCCCATTTGAGAGTATCGCTGTATCAGAGGCGGTCGTCCTCTGCAGGCCTAGAAAGTACAGTGTCGGCGCTATCGCCGCTCCACATATTGCCGATGTCGCGAATAATATGGAAGTTCTACTCTTTAGCGAGAAGAACGATTTTCTTGCAAAAGGTGTTAGTGTTATTGCTGCGAGCAGGTAGGATAGACATGATAACAATATTGGATTGATCGTCTGCATTGCTGCTTTTCCTACTGTGGAAACCGAACCAAAGCATAACGCTGCTCCTAAGGCGTATAAGTATCCCCTTGATGACGTATTTCTAGGCTGATCAGCCATCGGAGCTCAAGAGGTTCAAAGGTATCAGATATTTAGTTTTTAACTAAGCCATTTCTTTTTTAAAATATTTATGGAACATTTTTTGGGTATCCTCTTTCTGAAGTGTATAAGAGCCTTTGTTGGAAAAGAATAAATCAATGAGAGACATTCTTGTAGGGATTGGAATTTGCTGTTTGCTCGTAACATTCTTTGTAAGAAAGAGTGGGAAGAGCTGTACTGTACATTCCTGTAGGATTATTCTATGATTGATTCAGTATTCATGGATAGGCTTACCGATTCAAAGAGCTGCTATTAAATGTTAATTTCCAATAAATTTTAAAACGAATAGAAATAAATCCTAATCCTTTTAAGTTATAAACATGACGTTCATGCTCGATGGGGGGAACTGTTTCTATCTTCGGCTTTGCGGGTAGCCTTCGAAAAGGTTCTTACAACAAGTTGCTATTGAAGGCATGCTTTGACCTATTACCAGAAAATGCACGACTTGAAACATTTGACCTTGAAGGTATCCCGCTATTTAATCAGGACTTGGAACATGAACCTCCAGAGAAAGTGAAGGAGTTTAAGGTGAAGATTAAAACTGCCGACGCAATTTTGATTGCAACACCTGAATATAATTACTCCATTCCAGGTGTTCTAAAGAACGCGATTGATTGGGCTTCAAGACCATACGCGAATAATTCCTTCAAAGATAAACCTGTTGCTTTGATGAGCGCGTCTACGGGGATGATTGGAGGTGAAAGAGCGCAGCTTCACCTTCGCCAGTGTTTTGTCTTCCTCAATATGCATGCTGTTAACACGCCTGAGGTAATCGTTACTTTTGCGCCTAGAAGATTTGATGATAAAGGTAGGCTAATAGATGAAGAGGCCAAAGGATATATCAGGATGTTATTTGAGAATTTGGTCGCCTTAACCTTAGAACTGAAAACAAAGTAACGCTCGATGTCTACCTGTTGTATCCTCAAATTTGTCTTTACGCTAACGTGTTTTCTTTCCAAAGGGATGTGTTCGAGGTCTTTTTAGTGTTTGAGGAATATTTTTTTGTTTTCATAAAGTTGAAATCTTTCAAGTTTTGTTAGTAAAAGATTTTTTACGCATTTAAACTCTTTAGTATTGAGGTGGCGTAGAAGACGTTTTCTATGCTTGATATCCCTAGAATGGGGGTTCTCCTGAAC
The DNA here is from genome assembly GCA_963752255.1 of Nitrososphaeria archaeon. Classification (GTDB taxonomy): domain Archaea; phylum Thermoproteota; class Nitrososphaeria; order JACIWG01; family JACIWG01; genus JBEKIG01. Next base: position 97,134 of record CAVVXT010000007.1, read on the forward strand.
CCTCCGTCTTTGTTTATACAGTTTAGCACGAATCTTATATGCTCTCCCCCAAACTTTACTCTTTCTGTTAACACTTCCAATGATTTCACTCCATAGTATGTATATTCCATATATGGCAGGATATTCTCTGGCCTTGTAACGAATCCTCCATCTGGCCGCTCACATTTTCTTATGTAATCTAGCGATCCTTTCCTGTTTATCATTTCCATTCTGTTAAGGCATTTCAAAGTGCAAAGAGCATTATAGGTTGAGGTGATCGTACTGTGCCCTATCCAGCCGAAGCCTCCATCCACGTTTTGATGATTAACTATTTCTTTTATAACCTTTAAATCAAATTCGATTGAGTCAATTACAGAAAGTTCTGATACAAAATTTATCTTCTTGAACTCCTGTTCAAATTCATAGACCCGCCTCTTCTTAGGGAATGTCATGTTTTTCTTAATCAAGTCAAGATTTTTGGAGACAATTTCCTTTGCCTGCTCATTTTTTTCTAAAATCTGCAGGCTTTTTATACAATTGTAAAGCGAATACACGCTGTCAATCTTTTGGCTGGTTAACCATTCAGCACACCTGTTTCTATTCTCGAATTCAACACCTATATCAGCTAAAATCGATAGCGCACAGTATGTTGCGGTTGAGTTAGGGTAATCTACAGGAGACATCATAAAACCTCCGCTCTCATCATAACGTTCTAAGACGAATTCTCCTATCTTTGGCCAAATTTCAGTTAAGGTCACCTGTATTCCCCTCTGGGGCATAATCCCTAGACTTTCCTAATACTTTTAAGTTTTGGACAGCTTCCATAAATTGAGGTTTTATTATAATAGAAGCGAGCAAATAGATTCATTATATAAGTCGTTTATAGATTCATTTATAAAATCTTTCTGAATACTCTTTACATATGAATGGAACGGTGGCTCAGACGAATAAGATGAAAGGAGCCGTTAAGACAAGAAACCTTGCCCTAATAGTTGTGTTCTCGGCTTTGATAGCCGTCTCCACAATACTTGTCATACCACTCCCTGCTCCCATAGCGGAGATAACGTGGTCTCCACCGATCTACTTTGCATTGAGCGTTCTGGCTGGGCCTTGGCCTGCATTCTTTTCAACGGCTTTAGGTTCATTTATTGGGGAATTCTACAACGTTTCTTATAGGGGCTTCCCTTTTATATATGCACCAGGATTGGTGTGGGCAAGAGCGCCCGAAGCGCTCATCATAGGATGGGCGAGAAAAAAGAAGGGGGCAACACTTGCGATGGTGATGGGGATCGCAACTGTGTTTGAGACACTTGCCTTTCTGATTCCCGATTGGCTCTTCTATACCTATGGGCTTTTTGGATATAGTCATCCGATGAGCCTGACCGCTGGCTTTTACGCTGCCTTACCTGATGTTCTCACGATGGTTGATATTATATACATCCCCATATCGTTTGCCATAATCAGGTTCGCCAAGCCTGTTTTCCAGAGTATAGGATTCGCAAAATAGGATTTAGTTTGTTTGACTAAAAGGTAAACTTGATTTCTTTTGATACGGTTTCCTCCAAAAAAAGTCTCTATTACTTTACCTATTTCACACTTGGCAACCAGACAGCCAGTAGACATGGACTTAACAAGGCTCGCAACATTTTCCTATTACCATTTAACAAAGGAAAAATGCAAAGGAGAAATTTGAATGGTAAAAATAAAAGGATACAATCAGTCGCTCATACAGATTACTTTAAAATAACGACCAAGTAGTCAAACTGTTATGGGAAACCGTTTAAGAAACCGAGGTTATGTTTAAGCAATGGGAAAACTGACCAATGAAGAATTGAGAAAGCTTCTGAGCTGTATAAAGAAAGATCGTAGAGTAATCGTACCGCCTTCACCTGGATTTGATTCGGGTGTACACGAATTACAGGGAAAGTACTTAGTTATTTCAACCGACCCTTGCATCAATGTCCCACTAAAATGGTTCGGATGGTTACTCATACACTATGCTGCCTCAGACGTAGCACTCTTTGGAGCGAAACCAGAATTCTGTACCATTAACCTTTTGGGTCCACCATCTACAAAACCCAAAACCTTCCAAAAGATCATGCAGCAGACCTGCCTTGCTATTGATGAACTTCAAATGACTATTGTAACAGGGCACACCGGAACCTACACAGGGCTCTCAACCCCTATAGGGGTCTGCACAGCCTACGGAACAGTTGAAAGAAACAAGCTTATAACACCGAGTGGCGCTGAACCTGGAGACTACATTTATTGTATAAAACCATTAGGCCTAGAGATTGTCGTCAACTTTGCTTTAACCCATAGGCACAGAGCAAAAGGTATTTTCGGAGTTCAAAAAACGCGAGAGTTGGAAAAACTTGTGCCGATGCAGAGTTGCGTGAGAGAAGCTTTGCTACTCACCGGAATTGGTGGCGTTCACGCTATGCATGATGCTACTGAAGAAGGATTAACAACTGCTTTGAATGAGATGGCCGAAGCTTCCAAAGCCGGTTTTAGAATAGACTTTGGGAGAATTCCAATCTGCAAAGAGGTGCAAACACTGCAGAAACAATTCAAACTATCAGATGAACAATTGTTATCCATGTCGTCCACAGGAACAATCCTAGCTAGTGTTGGTCCGAAAGAAAAAGAGAAAGTCGAAACAATCATGCGTCGGAATAATATTCAAGCAAAAGTCTTAGGCGTTTTCACAAAAAGCATGCGGCGTATTCTCGTAAAAGGAAGGGAAGAAATACCGTTTCCCATAAAAGCTGATGATCCTTATGCAAGAATTCTCTCTGAAAAGATATAGATGATCATTTATTTTTTCCTTATTGCTTTTTGGTTTTGACGATGTAGTTTGAGAATAATTTCTTGAATATTTCAGTGTCTATTATTGGTGATCCATCATCTTTCGCTATCACCTGTTTTGGTAATAGCACATCCCTATACGAAGACATTCTTTCCATTAACATGTCTTCTAAGATAGGTGTATCTGGATTCTGATAGAACGTTCCTATTGGAATCATGTCATCCCATTCAAGTGATTTATGCCATGCTTGGAAGACCTTCTTTTCTATTGCTTCTTTTGTATGTTCCCTTACTACCGGGTCCCACTCCGGCTGTTCCTCAAGCTTGTAGACCTTCTTCTTATAGTAATCCGCTGTATTTATATCGTTGTAGGTTACACATGGTTGCAGTATATCAAGGAATGCTGAGCCTCTATGTTTTACTGCGGCGATTATCAGGTTTTTAAGGTGCTCGGAGTACATAGCATATCCCCTTGCGACAAAAGTATACCCTGATGCAAGCGCAAGCGCTATCGGGTTTACTGGGTTGAACATGTTCGGTTCCGCTAGAGACTTAGTCTTCAAACCTTTCCTTAGAGTCGGTGAAGCCTGTCCTTTAGTCAGCCCGTATACACCATTATCGTGCATCACCACCGTCATGTCAATGTTCCTCCTTCCTAGTGCCACAAAGTGGCAGGCTCCTATTCCCAATAAATCACCATCCCCGCCATGAACTATGACCGTCAGCTCAGGGTTTGCGATCTTTATTCCTGTAGCGAAAGCTATGTCTCTGCCGTGCAAAGCATGAACGCCATTAACCTTAACGAAATGTGAAATCTTCCCAGAACAGCCTATACCTGAAACTATCACCGTCTTTGCTGGATCAACATTCATTTCTGCAAATGCCTTGTAGATGGACGCGGCTATGCCAAAATTTCCACAGCCTATGCACCAGTCCATCCATACATCTGTCCTGTAGTCAATTGGGTTACGCGCCATACGTCAGAACCACCCTTTTTTCACCACCAAAAATCTGTCGTATCCCCTGTGAAAGTTCATTCCTGTATATTGGTCTCCCAGTGTACTTTACTATCGACTTGTCTAATATTATTCCAGTGTTTAAAGTAATAACCTTTGATGCCTGCGCAAGATAGTTGTGCTCTACGGGAATCACCTTGTCCCTGTCGAATTTTGAAATAATCGACTTCACGTAATTGGATGGAAATGGTGAAAACATCTTTATATTCAAGTACGCTCCTCTAAGGTCTTTGTCATTTAACTGTCCTATTGCATCAAGTGCAACTCCTTTTGTAAACCCCCATCCTATTAATAAGTAGTTCGCGTCTTCTTGCCCGTAGTACACTGCTCTCGTTTCAGGTGGGATCTCTTTATCGGCTAGCTCAAGCTTCATCATTCTTTTATCATACATTTCCACCCTATTGACTGGGTCTTCATCTATGTGACCTTCCTCCGAATGTTCATCCCCAGACTGATATTGCACTACGTAGGATCCTATGAAAGCTCTCGGCGATATTGGAGGATTAGCTAGACTAAAGCGCTTGTAACCTTCCGTTTTATAATAGATTTTTCCTCTCTCTATTTTCACTTTCGATATATCTGGAATAGCTATAGTTGAAATGCAATTCGCCAAGAACTTGTCTAAAAGATGTATGACAGGAGTCTGGTACCTTTCTGCTAAATTGAACGCTTCTATAGAATCGTAGAAGATTTCTTGATGGTCGCCTGAGGAGAGAACTATCCTCGGAAATTCGCCATGAGAAGCGAACAATGGGAACAAAAGATCCTCTTGGCCGCCTCTTGTTGGTTGGCCAGTGCTTGGAGCACCTCTCTGGTAATAGGTTATGACAAGGGGGACCTCGTTCTGTCCCGCCCATCCTAATCCTTCGACCATTAAACTAAATCCTGGTCCACTTGTAGCGGTTGCGCTTCTTACGCCCACAATCGAAGCCCCTATCGCTGACGCTATCGCAGAAATTTCGTCTTCCGTTTGTAATACGACTACGGATCCTAGACTCTTGTCATCTACGTTCATCCTCTGATAAGTCTCTATTGTAAAGCTTTCATCAGCCGCTGGTGTTATAGGATAATAGCTCTGATACCTTAAACCGCCGACCATTTTACCCATTGCAACGATATCATTCCCGCTCGCAACAAGAAGTTCTCTGTTGTTTAGCCGTGTCGGTTCTAATTCAATTGAAGCATCATGCCTGTTTTTGATCAAGTCCGCTACACATTTCACTGCGAACTTGTTATGTTCAACAAGCTCGGGTCTCTCGGCAAACCTGCTCTGGATACTTAATTCGACGACTTCTTTTTCGAGCCCTGTTATACCCACTATCGAACCTATGATTATCGCGCTTATGTAACGTGACGCCTGTGCAGGAATCAGCTTAAATTGTTTACTGAGCTCTAAGAGTATAGAGGGATAGTTTAGGTCGATGACATTTACCTTCTTAGCTCCTTTCAGGTACTTCACAAGTGAAGAAATTGTGCCATCAATCCCAATCGTATCAAATTTATTTCTCAACCTTTCTTTAAGTCTTGGTTCTATGCTCGGTATGTTTACACTTTTAGCTGCTGATGTTGAAGTATCATAAACTAAGAAACCTTTTTCATCTAAGTCCTCGAAATGTGTGAAGACTGTTTCGGCGTCCATAGCGCAAACAATTTGCACTGGATAATTTAATGAAGTAGGAAGAACCAAAGAAGAGATTCGAAAATGAGTATAACTGTGCTTGCCCTTTATATTGGAAAAATACTCTCTGTCAGAAAAACATCCGTAACCTAGATAGGAGAAGGTCTTAGTAAGTATCTGCGCACTTGATTCTAGGCCAGCCCCTTGAGCACCTCCTAAGAGAAGGTTTAGTTCTTCCCTTGCCATTTCAAAACAGTCTCCTAGTCTCCTGATGGCGACTCTTCTGAGGCAACTTCATCATTATAAACATGGGAGGTCAGAATATCGCCCACATGCTCTCTTAGCTCATCAATCGAGTAAACCGGTTTTCTGCATGTGACACAGTAGAGCCAACCATTTTCTTTGAAGGCCGTATTCAAATCTAGTGCTTCAAAGCGTTCACATCTACCTTCTGAATATGGTACGATTTGCTCTTTACTATTGCAGTATCCGAGAAATTGGTAAGTATCATGCAAAACGTACTTCGCACATCTAGTACAGTAAAACTCTTTATCTTTAGTGCTCAAAGCTATCTGCAATGATTTAGTTATTATTTCCGATATAAGTTTTTTGTATTTAATAAGTAGGTAATAAGACTTTCAAATCAAAAAAGATTAGGGAAACTAATAATTCGTCATGTAATACGCAATCATTACGTCTTCAGAGTGTTATTCTGGTTATAATCGGATTAGGAACAGTAATGATAGCCGCACTCAAGAAACTGGTGGAACCAAAACTCAAAATCATGAGGTAAATCCACCTTCACCTTCTTTTTATTATAAGAGCAAACATTCTTGTTCTTTTTTAACCGATCTATGTCATCCATGGTTCAGTTATCAGAGTAAGGACCAATATTATGAAAAACTAGAATCTTTTAGGAGATTTGATAACTCTCTTTTAACTTGCCCCGCTGATCTAAACAAAATAGTTTGAACACCAAATTTTCTGAAGGATTCTACATTGACGGTTGAATTGTCAACGATGATTACTTCATCTTCCTTAACGTTCAATCTCTGAAATAATATTTTCAAGAGCCTTTTATCGGGTTTCAACATAGCATGTTCAAAAGAGTAAATGTAACAATCGAACTCTTTGTCCAAATTATATTTACTGTTCAAGTATTCCACCCTTTCTTTAGTGTTGTCCGATAGGACAGCGACCTTGTAACGTTTCCTGAGTTTTCTTATCAAAGTCTTCATACCCCAATTCCTAGTGTAAGACGAATTCCATACTTCTTTTAGGTAACCGATAGTTCTATCATCCGTGTGCAGCTCTCCTTTAGTGGCCTCCCAAAACTTCTTCTCACCGATCTTTCCTAACCTATAATCTCCACCTAAACTATGTCCGCCAAAAATTGTTTCAAGTTTACTCTTTGGCACATGTAATATCTCCTCAAATTGCATCACCGCCTTGGCCGTTCCATCCGCAAAGTATACTCCACCTAAGTCGAAGATTATCGCTTTAATTTTACTTGGCATACCAAATACGAGCAAAAAGGTTTGGTTATAAGGATTTGGTCAAACTAGCTAAATTTCTAACAGATCCTGTAATCCTATCCTAAGCTCCTACCTTAAGTTCATTAATCCTCCAATAATATACAAAATAAAGGTAATATTTATTGAATGCAGATAAAACAAATTTATTATCTGAAAAAATAAAGATAAAACTATATAGAGCTTAATGTCACGTAGAGCTTAGTTCAATTTTAATTAGCAAAAATCATTGATAAGATCGAGACTATAATGGAAGTGAAATCTTATTAGTGATTTCCATAGCGATTTTCTTTCAATTTTAACGGAACTAATGTTAGATCTGTCCGTTAACTTAAGATACATAATTTGAGAATAAACCCAACAAAACTCGAGATAAACATAATCTTTTTAATATAGTCTTTTATAGCTCTTCCAGCGTCGATTTCAGTGTCGAAATTATTCGCTTTAAACCAAAAATGGGGGTGAAGAGTATTGGGATATAATAGTTACAGGGGAAGACCACGCGAAATGCATAAGATAACTTGTAGTGACTGTGGAAAGGAAGCTACTGTGCCATTCAAGCCAACAGAGGGCAAGCCTGTATATTGTAATGAATGTTACCAGAAACATAGAAGATATTAGATTATCTCTTTGCGAGTAATCTTATCCACTTTTTATTTTTTTTGAACTAAGTAAATAATTCAACATCACGAGTACCTGCAGGTAAAAAAACTTTTATATTCACTTTAAGAATTTCTGACGTGCCTGCGGTAAAAAAGATAGTTGTAGACTGGCAAAGGAACTTCAGATTTATAGGAAAGGATGAGAATAATCTCACCGTAAGCTTCGATACTTCGATAAAGAGTGGGGGAGACGGTACAGCTTTATCGCCTATGGAAACTCTGTTAGCATGTCTAGGGGCGTGCACGGGCATGGATATAGTGCTTGTGATGAAGAAAAAAAGGCAGAACCTCATCAAGTTTTCAGTCGAAATCGCTGGTCACAGACGGGGCGAAGATCCCATGATATACACCGATATCGAAATGAAGTACATCCTTACAGGGAAAGGCATAAGCAAGGAAGCGGTCGGAAGGGCCATCGAACTTTCAGAAGAGAAGTACTGTTCAGTGGGAGGAATGCTCAAAAAAGCGGCCAACATAAGGACTACATATGAAATAGTGGAAGCATAATCGCCTGTAAAGTATATGCAACTATTCCTGTAAAGCGATATTGAAGTAGACGAACAAGTTGCTTTGTACAGCGTTCAACCAATCGCTTGGGTTAGCGTAATATAGCGTTACGAGCTCGAGCAGCAGAACAAAGATAATCAACACCTTCGACCAAACGCTTACTATTATCACATTCTTTGTTTTCATTCTCAGTCACCTTGGACGACCATATAATAGAAAATCACATAGATATTTCCAGCAAAGATTCGGATCATTAAAAATTATTTAAAATAAGGGTCAACTGATTTATTGCAAATATACCTGTGTCTTTGACAATTGTATTTAAAAGAATAATAAATTGTGTATATTCGAAATAAGTACAAAAAATTTATTTAGCACATAAAATTGTGTTAATGGGCAGCAATGACGTTCGTCTTAAAGTGCACTAAGGAAACCATACTGGAAAAGACAGGTAAGAAGGTGGTGATAATCGGTGCCGGGCCAGCGGGGTTAAAGGCCGCCGATGAACTTATCTGTTTAGGGCACGAAGTTCATGTCTACGATCAGATGCCCGAAGCTGGTGGGCTACTTGTCTTCGGAATTCCCGAAGACAGAATAAGAAAAGAAAGTGTGAGAGAATACGTGAAACAATTAGAGTATGCCGGTGTCATATTCAAGACTAACATAAAGGTCGGAAGGGACGTCAAATTCGTTGATCTGATAAAGGACTATGATGCAGTTTTACTGGCGACCGGTGCCTGGAGTAATCGCAGGATAAACCTGCCCGGAATGGATCTCAAGGGCGTCTATTATGCGTTAGACCTGATAATTCACAATAATTATGAAAAGCTCGGTTACCCAGATAGCTTTCACCCACCACTGTTGACTGGAACTGTAGTCGTAATCGGGGGAGGTCTTACGGCTGTTGACGCTTGCACCTTGGCTTTAGAAAAAAAAGCCGAAAAAGTGATACTGATGTATAGGAGGACTAAGGAATACGCGCCCGCAGGCCGAAGGATGATCGAAAAACTTCAATCCTTGGGGGTTGAATACGATGAACTATCTCAGCCGGTTGAATTCGTTGGGGATGAAAGGGACAATTTGAAGGCGGTAAAAGCTGTCAGAACACGTTTAATAGAAAATGATACAAAAGGTCGTCCTAGGTCTGTTCCCATCATAAACACTGAATATATGATACCAGCTGACTCTGTTTTGATCGCAACGGGTTTAACTCCATCATTTCCAACTGACGCTATTGATGTGGTAAAAGCAAGTAGCCCAGGTAGTGGAGAAATGTTTAGGACGAATATCGCTAACGTGTTCATAGCAGGTGACGTTAAACATGGTGCGTCATTTATTTTGCCTGCCATACAAAGTGGAATCCAAGTTGCTGAATTAATTCACGAATATCTTGTTAAACAGAAGGATTAATAATAGTTATTATTCCATCCTTAACGCTTTAACTGTTTTGATTGCCCACCTTGGGTTTTTTATAAGCTCCCTTCCTATCGCTACAAGGTCAACGGCTCCCTCTTCTATAATCTTATCAGCGTACTTTGCATCTTTAATGTTCCCAACTCCTATAACAGGAACTTTAACAGCCTTTTTGATCTTCTGGGCCTGCGGAACAAAATAGCCTGGAACACTTTGTAACTCTGAAGGACGATCGCCACATAAGCCCCCAGATACATCAATTATGTCTACTCCCAAGTCCTCCAGCCTTCCAGCTAGCTTAACAGAATCTTCGATTTTCGTGCCATTTGTGTTCAAGTCATCAGCACCTATACGATAAAGCAGAAGCTTTTTACCGACTTTCTCTTTAACCCTCTCAACAACCTCTAATGGAAATTTCATCCTGTTTTCCAAAGACCCTCCATATTTGTCATTCCGTCTGTTACTTAGAGGTGAAAAGAACTGGTTCACTAAGAAGCCGTGTGCACCATGGACTTCAACGCCATCAAATCCGGCATTAACTGCTTTCTTAGTAGCATATGCAAAATCATCAAGCAGAGACTCTATTTCATTAACTTCGAGTGCTGAAAGAGCAACTGGTTGAAGTGCACCAGTACCAACGTAAGCTTTTGCGCCGGCATCCATTTGTATAATTACTGGTGTACCCTTCCCATGTATGGCTTCAGAAAGCCTATGTAGACCTGGGACTAAGTTTTCATCGTATATTCCCAGCTGTTTTTGGCTTAAGTTACCACCCTTGGACACATATGAGGCTTCGACTATCAGTAGACCCAGCATTTCGGCACGTCTGATATAGTGTTCAATTAACTTGTCAGTTACAGTTCCATCGGTAGTAGCTAGATTGGTAAGCATAGGAGGCATAACGATTCGATTCGATAAAATATACTCTCCAACTTCTAAAGGATCAAGAAGGCCGACCATCAAGTAGGACCTCTAACAGATAGCAACAGTGTCATCCAATTTAAGCTTTTCACAAAAAGGTGGGAGAATATAGGTTTTGGAAAGTGGATAGGAGGTTCAAATCTTAATAATCATTTAAGTAAAAGTAATCTATTTATTTATAATGGTTAACTCTTTTTGCTTAACCTTTTGTTGTTCACTCATATTTAGCAACCTCTTTTTCTCTGGGTTCGAAGTCTGGATATGGTTTAGAAGTTGGTATGATCACTAGATCAGGGTGCTTGGTGCAACCATTATTTTTATAGAACTTGCAATCAGAACAAGCTTTATCGGTGTTGGGTAAAAAGCTTGGTTCCAATCTAGGAACTTAAAAAACTTAAATCACTTAGTTATTGACAGATCCTTAAGATATTAAAACTTGAAAATTAAAAAATTGATAACCAACATTATTATTGCAATAATCTTACTCGTTATATTATTTCCTATTATTTGGATATTACTTTGTTCTTTCAAATCGGATGTAGATATTATTACTCTCAAATTTTTCTTCACACCGACCATAGTCAATTATCTTAGTGTTTTTTCGACAGGGCGACTCCTTACCGGTTTAAAAAATAGTCTAATTGTTACTGGAGGTGCATTACTTATAGGATTTGTTGTTGGTGTCCCTTTAGCATATATCTTTGCTCGTTTCGAGTTCTCGAATAAAAATGTCTTGCAATTTTTTATTGTTACTCTAAGATTCATGCCTCCTGTTACAGTCATTATTCCTTTCCTGGCTATCTGGTTAGCAGCAGGTCTATATGATACACAGATTGCGCTTATTATTACATATTCAATAACAACCTCATGCACAATGATCTGGTTATGCATCGAATGCTTTACCTCAGTACCTATCATTTGTGAAGAATCTGCCGCAGTAGACGGCTGTGATCCGTTCCAAGTTTTTTATAAAATTGCCTTGCCTCTTGCCATCCCAAGTGTACTTGCGATGCTTATTTTCACTTTTCTTTTAGTATGGAATGAATTCTTCCTAGCATTTGTTCTTACTGTCTCCAAAGCGTTTACTATGCCAGTAGCAATCGCAGCGGCAATTGGTTCGTGGGGGCAGGTTTCCGCTATGGTTATCCTGTTTTCACTTCCACCATTACTATTAACATGGATTCTTTTAAGATACCTGCCAAGTTACTATAAAATGAAATAATCGAAACCTCAAACAATTTCTATAATTAAAAAAGCAATAATACTTGAAAATTAAAATATGGATTAAAAGTTTCAAGAATATAGATAGTTGCTGTTCATTCGCAAACGAGTAGGCAACTATAAGTAAATATATATAAATTTGTTAGATATATTCAGAAATATGTCAGAAGTTCAAGATAACTATATTGTAATAAGCTCCACTTTCCAAATATATTTGAAAAAATTTTCTTCCTTTTATCTGGAGTTATAATAAGTGTTCCTTTCACTTTTTTTGTTGGGACATTAACTAACCAGTACTTAATAAATTTGAATACTTCACAATTCTATATTAATATACTTTCTCTATCAATATCAACGCCTTTTATTGAGGAATTTGCAAAGGTCTACCCTCTATTCTATCGCCATGGAGAAACTGAAAGATCGATTTTTATCTTAGGTTTTCTAGTAGGATTAACTTTAAACTATTACATGTAATATAATAGCTAAATTTTCAAAAAAATAGAGCAAGTACGGCCCATAGTACCATATGAGAATGAATTTGCATGCTTTGAATTCGAGGAATTCATCAATAAAGTAGCTGTCAATACTATTTATTAGAATAGACCACCACATTTAAAGTTCAGAGATGAGCGTCCAAATCCTTGGTTCATCATTTCTTAGAGGAATCTAATCGTAAGGCCTTGTGTTCACGTGCTTTTGCTCTTTCTCAGGCTATCGGTCGCGGCTATAGTCTTCACCATCATCTTTCCCATATACCTTGCACCTTCTACGCCCTCTTTATCTTTGGCGACTTCCCCCTTCTTATTACCTATGGCGAACGCCCTTCCACCGCTTGGGATTATCATCCTGACTGCTGTTACGAACATGATCATCTGGTCACAGGTTCTTACTGCACCAGAGCGACGGGCGACAGCGATGACACCACCAACCTTCCCTGCGAAGTCCTTTTTTTCCCGTGCTAGGGCGAGGTAGCCTATTCTATCTATGAATGTCTTCATCTGCGCCGTCACACCCTGAAAGTAGGAGGGGCTGCCAAGAATGAAGCCATCCGCCTTGAGAATCTCCTGGTAGAGCTTCTCGCCGTCATCATCGATAACACATTCCTTAGTGTTAAAGCAAGTCCTGCATGCGTTACATGGCAGGAGATTGTAGTCGGAGATGCGTATTAACTTAACATCTGCACCCTCCTCCTTTGCAGCAGTCAAAGCCTCCTGCAATATCATGTCGGTATTACCCCCAACCCTAGGGCTTCCACTTATCCCTACAATGAGCATTTCTATCTCTTCCATACCAAATTTCTAACTCATATATCTACTCTTATTTATCTCCCTTTCAGAGAATTAACAGAAAATTCAATTTAATAAGAAAAAACAAGCTAAACAGTCTTTAACATATTCTACAAAACAATTACAAAAAGTTGATATGGGCCAAACATTGTTTGACAAAAAATTGAAAAAAGAACAGAAAGAATCGAGAAAACTTAATTTTTAATATTTGGCATTTTATTGGCATTGGCTTTTCAAATAATACATGAATTATTTATAACAAATATGAAAGTAACTTTTCACTTAAATGATTCAAATATGGTTGATGTTCTGGCTACAGAAGGTTTAGTTTTGTTAATAATCATTTGGGTTTATGCAAAATATGCTATACTAAAAAGAAATTAAGACACAACTTTTTACAAAATATTATAGTAAATGTTTATTAAAAGGCTTCAATAATTCGGGTTAAATGAGTTTTATTATTCATGTAATTGTTGAATTAATTGGAAATAATCCACCAAGTATTCTCTTTATCATTGCTTTCCTTACACTTATTTATGGCTTATTTTTCAATGTAAATGTAGCAGGTTGGGTTATTTTATTTCTTGCTATTGGCGTGGTTCTTCAAGTTCTTTGGTTAATTTTTAGACAACGATTTCGCCTTCAATTTATATAGAGTATATAACGACAAAAAAAGAGATCTGGATATATTAATTTACTTAATGGATTAGTTTACCTATTTTCTGAAAATGTTGATAGATTTTTAGATTTTGTGTTGCATAATCGTTCGATGGTTGGAATGTCGGGAAGAACATCCTCATAATTCGGTAGTTTTCAGGGTAATCGGGAAATTCTATAGCAATTTTTGGAGGAGGTGGTAATGCTGACATGTAAGGTGCTCTGAATACTCCGCTGTATACTTCTTTTCCGTCTATTTTAATCACAAATCCGGTGAAATTGTACAAGTTATCTCCCATATTTTTCAGTCTCTCGGAACTTTGATTGGTAAGAGTTATCTCTTGACTAGTCCAATTATATGATAAAATATCTGAATCTGAAATCACTAAGGCATTATTTTTGGAATCATAGATCCTGAACCCACTTTCTGAGGCGCGCATCAGATAGCCTATGTAGAACGATGCAGAAATTAAAGCAACCATCACTACTAAAAGGAGACCTAACCAAATTCTCTTTTTCACGGTCAGTTCTTGCCTATTGACTTAGAGAACACTTGTAATATTTAAGATTGTGGGAATATACATAATCGGAATAGGATAAGTCATCGTGAAATTTGTATTAGTTTTATATTAAGGATTAAATAAATTGAATTGTGTAGTTCCCAGTAGAACAACTATCTTTTAGCCTTTGATACCATATGCTCTTCTTCCTAACATCGTATAGGATAGAGTATAGTTTAACCATCAAAGTAGTTTTTTAATCTCCTTTAAGTATTCTTGCAGTTGGAGATTGGCTTGTTTTGAGTGTTCCCTGCCCAAAAAAGCCCGAAAACAACCTCAAACCAGCAAAAGAGCCCGAAAAACACCCATTTAAGCATGGGAAAAGTAGTAAATGATAAAAAAATAAAAATTTAAATAAAGCCAAGAAATTGGAATCATGTGGAATTTCTAGTTTTGGGTTGTAGGGGATATGGTAAAGTACACCTTGAAGCTCTTCAAAAGTTAGGCGTGGAAGTAAGCGCTTTCGCCAGGACTGAAGGAGCATTAGAGGAGTGCTCCAAATATTCTCACTTGAAGAGGTCATTCACGGACATTAACGAAGCAATAAATTCTTCTGCTGATGTGATAGATATAGTGCTGCCTCACAGCATGCACAAAGAGATCGCCGTCAAGGCGT
>CAVVXT010000008.1:0-15183 GCA_963752255.1 Nitrososphaeria archaeon
AACTGTCTGGATATAAATTATCCTTTTATATGTCTTCTGCACATTCGTCATTGTCGAAGCATGAGCGGAAAAACAGAGGACCAAGCACTGGAGAAATGGTTGTCAAGTCAGCATGGGAGATACAGGCAGAAGTGTGAAGCATCTTTTAACAAATTTCAGGCGTTTCTCAAAGAGAAATATGGACTGAACTTGAATGGAGACACACTCCTTGCACAGCATGTAGCAAACAGAAAGTCAGAGGATAAGAAGGTAAAATATTTCGTTGATGATTTGATTCCGCCCTTCATGGCGTGGTTGGAGGAGAAAAATGCCCACAACAGTGCTGTCGTTCAAAGTGGTATGGTGAGAGGTTTTTTCAAGTACCACCGTGAACGACTTGAAGTGCAGAGCAGAATTGGCTTTAATGAGACGAAGAAACGATATCATGCGACACCGTGATGAACTTTGTGAAAATGGTTTGAAGTGGTCACGTAAGAAGACGCGCCCTCATCATGTTAGGCGTCCAGCTTGGCATACGAGTGCATGACTTTGTTTCCATGAAACGAGACTTTCTCTTCGAAGTCTATCAGAATGCGAATGGAGAGTTCCCACTAGAGTTTGAGATTGAAACAGAGAAGGAGAAAGTTATCTCCATCGGTCATATGTCAAAAGAAGTCTATGAGGCACTTCAATCCTATTGGGCGACGAAACCAGATTCAGCATATGCGTTCCCCTCAAATGGTAAAAATATCAGCGACCAGCCGGCAAGTGACATGTTGAAAGCATGCTGGTTACGGGCGTTCCCCGATAGAACAACACAGAAGATTCGATTCCACGAGTTAAGGAGCGTTAGATCTCAACACTCACGAATCTGGGGATCAATCAATGGGCTATTCAAAAAATGACGGGCAAGAAAGTGTCCCAAGACATTAATACCTATTTGACGGGCGTGAATTTCAAAGAACTGTTCATGAAAGCTGAGCAGGTTTTGAATTTAACTCAGGTCATAACCAACAATCATGGGGCTATTGAAGAAGTAAAGAAGAATTAGAAGAACAGAAAACTATCTCAAAACGATTAGCGGAAAGTAACATCGAATTTGAAAATAGAATTACTGAGCAGTCTAAACTAATCAGTGAACTTTCGGATGCTAAGACTAAATTGAAAGAAGAAATACAGGAGAAAATCAGTAGAGAAGAATCAATCAAAATATTCGATGAGTTAATGAAGGACTATCTCAATGACCCTGAAAAGCTTAAAGTATTTAGCAACTATTTTGCCGAGGCTTCTGTAAATACAGAACTACATCAAGAATATGAAGATGAGGTTAAAGATTTCATTTCGACGCATTTGAAAGTGAAACCTGATAAAGTAAAATACTCAATTTTAACGTTCGGTAATGAAGTGTGTATCACCATATTGGGCTACTGGGTAAACGGGAAATACTGTAAAATTTCTGGGGCTAAAATAACTATTCCACAATCTTAATGGAATGAGTCATTTGAATTAAAGGCTTTATAAAGAATAAAAGACATTCTAAATTTCTACCTTATACACAAATTTTAAATGAAGAATTGAATCCAGAAGATGTTATTTGGAAACGACAAGAGGCAATAGATATTTTTGAAATTGCTTTCACTGAAGATTGGAGAGCAAAAGTAGGAGAATATACATTATCTTGTCTTAAAGAATGTTCCAAATTTTGCTTATTTACAATAGTTAAAAAACAAGATGAAATAGATTCGGAGTCGGAGTTGTTAGATAGTTTATTCAACCTTTGGATGATAAATTCACCAAGACAAGAAGTCCTATTATATATTCACTAAAGAAGATGAAAGAGATTTTGAAAAAAGTTGAAAAAAAATTGTTCCTGAAGGCGGTTATGCAGCAGGTGACTCAAGCTTGAAGCTAGGAAGAATAGACAAGTTCTACCAACTTTGCAGAGACAAAGCGTGTAAAAAAGGCCTTCTAATCATAATACAGTGACTGGAGATGACTATAATAAAGCAATGACAGCTATCGGACAAACCTTATCAAAATATTGCTTCCCCTAAAGTTGATAGAGAGAACAACGCAGGAGTGCGTGGTAGGGTTCTTACATCACGTCAACAAGTCAACTAGCTAGCTAATTTTTCCTTTTTAAATCAATTGTCTAATTTCTTTTCTTTTAGATGGTGTCGGAGATTACTATTATTTTACCTTTATTTTTAATGAACTCATCCAATTGTTTTTCTTGTTTCCTTTCCTGTCTCCTACCTTGAAAACCTTTGCCTTCAGTCATTTACATTACCTGGTGAATTCGCTTTCTGGGACCTGGTAATAAAAGCTCGTTGGTGACAGGTCAGGGATGTTAGTTCATATAATAAAATTAAGTGAAAAGTAATTGGAAATCTTTCTTAACCACTCACAAAACCAAATAGTTAAAACAGTTACTAGGCTATTTGCTTCTGGAGATACGTAGTACTATGTCCAGGGGGAAGTCAAAATTGTCTTGCAACTTTCCTTTCCATGCGTCTCCGACAGATATGAGCGCGTAGACTCCTGCTACATCGGCTCTTGACTTGGTTACGAGGTTTATCATCGCCTGCTGTGTCTCCCCAGTCTTTATAATGTCATCAGTTATCAGAACGCTGTCCCTTTCTTTATAAGCACCTCTTGGGATGTAGAAAGACATAATCATATCCGAGTTTGCGGGGATGAACGTCTCTTCGATGAAGTCTCGTATTCCCACTTCCTTGGTTTTCTTCGCTATTATCAACTCAACTCCTAAAGCATCGGACATTAAGGTCGATAGAGGTATGCCGTCTATGGCCGCTGTCATGATCTTCGTTATCCGTCTCCCAGCGAATTTGGAGAAGGCGTATTGGACCGCCTGTTGTAGAAGCGAGGTGTCGTATATTATGGATGTGTTATCAAATGTACCGAACTCATCAAACTTTATTCGCCGCCTGAGCTCATCCTCCAAACCAACAATCGATTCAAGCGTCTTCCATATCTTCTTTGTTCTAATTGAGCTTGGTAGGACATGGCCTTTCACGTAGCGGCTTAGCACAGTCACCGGAAGACCTGTCTTGGAAGATAGCTCCCGATAAGTAAGCCTCTTCTTCGCAGTCTTAAGAAGATTTATCGTCATAAGCCTGAACTTCAGATCGCTAAGATGCGTCTCGCTCAATCTACTTCCTTGCTTGAATCCTAATACTATTACCCTTCTTTAGTTCTCTCCTCAAACGCACACTTCTCATAAACAAGAATTGCAATGTCGTACTATTCATTTTCAATCTTCCTGACAAGTTTCCAGATTCATGGACGAGCCTCAATTAAGGCTTGGAAGAAAAGGCAGTGTCAGTCATAAACCAGCTTCAACAAGAGGGATTGATTCCACACCCAATTTTGTCATAGATCTCCTTCAGCCTTTTTAGGCGAGTAGTCCGTGTAGTGTCTTGCAAGCACGGACTTCGGCATCCTGCCGCACAAGGCATCTACGTACTTGTCCTGAACGCAAGTCGGCCATCATAATAAAAATTATTAGTTATTACATCTAAACTTCCAGCTTAAGCACCTTTCTAAGGCCCTTGTAGCGGTTTCTAACGGTGACTTCTGTTACGAAAGCGGCTTCAGCGATCTCTTTCTGAGTCTTCTTCTCGCCCTCTATTACACACGCTATGTATAAGGCGGCTGCTGCAATGCCCATCGGGTCTTTTCCAGCTATCGCCTTCTTCTCCTCAGCCTTGCGCAGCACATTGATGGCTGTCTGCTGCGTCTTCTCGTTAACGCCGATCTTGGAGCCGATCTTGGAGACGCATCCAATGGGGTTGGCCATAGGCATCTTGATCTCAAGCTCTCTCAACAAGAGCCGGTAGCACCGAGCCACGTCTTTCTTCTTCACGAGGCTGGCTTCCGCCACCTCTTTCAGCGTTCTCGGGGTCTGGGTGAACCGGCAGGCCGCGTATAGGGAAGCTCCTGCGATCGCAAGGATTGAGCGTCCTCGTACAAGGCCTTTGTCAAGAGCCTTCCGGTAGGTGAGAGCTGCCTGCTCCTTAACTGAAGGCGGAATCCTGATCTTATCTGCCAGACGGTCAAGCTCCGCCATCGCCTGAGCCAAGTTTCGGTCAACTGAGGAATGAACCCTGGCTCTGATATGCCATTTCCTCAGCCGGAGCATCTGAAGACTTGTAGCTGCTGGAAGTGCTCTGCCGAAAGCATCTCTATTAACCCTGTCAATGACGGTGGAAAGCCCCTTATCATGGACAGAGAGAGAAGTCGGCGATCCAACACGGCTCCTGTCTTCCTTCTCTTCTTGGGTGAAGGCTCTCCACTCAGGGCCTTCATTTACTACATTCTCACGAACCACTAAACCACAATTACCGCAGATGATTTCACCCATATCGTAATCTTCAACAAGGTTATTGCTACCACATTCAGGACAGTGAGTGGTGCTTAAACTATGTCTAAGGATTCCCGTAACCATAATATTTTCCTCTTACAACAACCAGAAATATATACACCCCTTACAATGTGAGGTGTCAGAAAAATTCTTTATAGATTGCTTAGAATTCTTCTAATAATTCCGGTCTCCATTTCGGAGAGAATCATTATATCATAAAATCTCAGTGCTTATAAGTATGACCTTCATGCTTATGCTTTATATCAGGTTATTTTGATTTAATTTGCTGTATCGGTGACTTAAGGTAATGTTTTCGGAAAACCCTGCTTGCAAAACTAGAAGCTGAGACGCCGATTCCGCAGTCATATCGTTTGTGAATTTCGAGAATCTATTGGGCTAACTCGTATTCGGCTTTAATCTCATCGAAACAATAAAGGTATAGAATTTGCCATTCTCTTCTATCTTTAGGTGATCTGCCTTCATTGACAAGGTTGTTCCAGACATTATAAAAGTCCTCATAAAAGATCTCGGATACTAGCACTCTCTTATCTTCAGGAACACCAGACATCAGAAGTATCCCCTGCTCGGAAGCCAGATTACCGAAGATGTCTTGAACAGGTCCAAGAACTTCTCCAACCCCTCATCACGATGGATCCAGATGCTTATGTGGAAGATGCGGTGAAGACGATGGCAGCCAATGGGATTCGCCGACCCGTCGTGGGATCTATTCACGCATTTCAACGAGTTTGAGGACCGCGCAGTTATGGATGTCGTTCGAAATATGACCGTTTTTTAAAAGATAACTCTACGCTACACATCGAAAGCTGGTCTAAACTTCGCCTTCGTTATCTTGGCTGAAATAAAATCCTTAAAATCCCTAAGAATCATCAGAACCTCTCAATGAATATTATTATGGTAAATGATAAAAGATTTTATTCACGACGGGGTTGTTAGAATTTATAGGTATCTAACCTAGACATCTAGTATCGCAAAACATCTAGACCAGCAGATATCATTGTATTTTAACAGTCACATATTTTTATTAATGTTTGAAAGGTAATCTAGGTGTTAAGTGGGAGGTGAAGAAATATGGCGAAGGCGAAGAAGGGCGATAGATATCAGTGTGATGAATGCGGCGTTGTTATGGTTGTTGACGAAGAGTGTGGATGTGACGAATGCGAAGTTATATGTTGTGGTGCTCCAATGAAGAAGGTTGAAAAATCGGCAGCAAAACCGAAGGCTAAAAAATAGTAAGAGCTAAGGGCTGTTTTAATTAGCAGATCTAATTTCATTTCATCCCTTTTTTCTATCCTTTTTTCTATTACGACACTTTTTCAATCTAAGATTAAACTAAATTACATGAGAAACTAATTTCAGGATTAACTTGGCATTGTGATATAGACACAGCCAAAGTTGAAGACGGTGCTCACTGATCCGCAAAATTCACTTTGTTAAAGCTTCAGGCTCCTTTGAGTGGGCTCGATGTGCATAGTCCTGCGTATTCACAGCTAGTGCATTTCCCAGGCCTGCTCGTAGAATTGGTTCTCTCTTCCTCAGCCAATAGTCCAATGCCCACCCTACCTTGTCTTCAACGAAGTTTCTGTCGAAGGGTTCTAACCGCATCCTGCAACTCCTCTTAATTGCAAAGTCTTTCGTATCTCCTTCAATGATAGCTCTAAACAGGTCATGATAAAAGCTCACTCTGTCAACTTCTCCTTGTTGCTTAATGCTTGCAACCGCAACATTCAGCTTCGAGCAGTCAAACCTCATCTCATCCAGTAGGAAAGCGTAGATCTGAGCCTGCAACCAACTATCAAACCAAACATTTGGCTTGCCCGATGTAGTCTTTAGCTCCATTACATACAAAGGCTTTGAAGCAGAGAAAGCAACAGTATCAGGCTTCCCTATGATAGCAACATCCTTGAAGTTACCGATTAAAGGCATAGATGCAAATGTAAATTTTCTTTGTTTTATTGTTTTGATTAAGGTTTCCAGATCTATTGGTTCTAGCTGAATCAACTCTTCATGGAGCCTGGAGCCGATGTTTTTCTCTTTTTTCTCCACTTCGCCATGGATGTGTTTTTATTCAACTTTCATCTCGCAGTAGTATTGATTCGCTAATTCTGAAGCATTAACATAAGAAAGGTTGTGCCTAAGGTTGGCCTTCCTTTTTAATGTGGTGAGTTTCCGTTGTCCTTCTGAAATGTTCTTCCCAACTCAATTCTTGTTCCTCAGATTTTCGAATACTAGAATTTTTAGCTACGAAAGGTGTGATTTAGTTCTTCAGAGATTAGGGAGACGACCAGAAGCGATTTATTTCCATTTTGCTCATTCTTTTTCTCAGTTCTTTATCCAGATATTCAGTGAAGATTATGTCCTCTTTAATGTGACTCTCAATCTTGGTGTAGTTCTTACTCTCATAAAGTGTAAGAACTTCTTTGCCTGTACACTCTGGACATGGCAATCTTAGCTTTCTAGCAAGGGATTGAGCACTTAGACCACCAAATCTGAAGTCATTACACGACAGCAAACAATGCATTAAGTCTATAACATATGTGTTGTTGTGGAAAAGGTCAAGTAAATTCTCGGCTTTGTCAATATGGTTCTGAGTCCCTCTATTAATCAGAAAGGGTATATCGAAACGGAGAATGTTAAAGCCAACAAGCTCTACACTGCCTTGCTGTTTCTGTTGTTTCCTTATGTTTCGAAAGAAGTCTGTTAGGATTGATGCTTCATCAGAATCCCATTCTTTAGAACTTTCGTTCTACCTTTCGTACCCTTGTATGCAATAGTAATTACTTTGCCAGCAAAGAAGGGGCTCTTTGGATTGTATGTCTCAATGTCGAAATATATTCTGTATGCACTCAAGGATTTCAGCTCCATTAGGTAACTTTCTAAAACCGATAATGGATAATAGAATAAGAACTCAAAATCCTTCTTATACATAGCTAAAGATGACTTAAATGTTCATTAAATTGGCCTAGCCTAGGGCGTCCGAAGCCTTTGAGTTACTTCCAACTAACCTCAATAAAAATCGATCTCTCTCGTAGATAAGCCAGTCTTATTTCTATTGCGGTTCCCTTTTTCGGAGATCCTCCAAAACTATTTTCCTTATCTCAGTCATGCTAATCTTTTCCTTGACCTTGCTTTGAATATTCTTCAAAGGAGAAGAGAGTTCCATCATCCTCCTCAGCAGTTCTTCGCTTTCATCAATCCATCTATCAGACAACTAAATGCAAGAACCTTATCGGCCTTTTCTCCGGATACCGTGGCGATCCAACTCTGCCCCATAGTTTCAACGACTTCAAGCTAGCTATTAACATTATTGGCTTAGAGATTTCTTGGAGAAACTGCTAATAGGAATGTAATTAATTGCGTATCTAAAGGACAATACTCTTCCTTTTTCTACGAGCAGTTCTATTCGAATATATTTATAAGTGATGCCGTAAGTTGAAAAGAAATGTTCGACTTGCGAAGAGACCCATTATAGCGATTGCTGAAGACGTGCGTTCGAAGACTACCGTTAACGGTCAAAGAGGAGATAGTTGAGACTCATTACCTCCTCTGACATAACCAAATCAATATAATAACTCAACATTCCTATTGTCAAGCTGAAAGGTCTTTATTCTTCAAGTCATGCGGGATCACGCCCTATTTTAGGAGGAAGGCGCAAAGAATGACCGAAATAGGAAGCTCCATCTATATGAAAAGATTCGTTGAAATCTCTCGAATAGGAAAGGCTTGCCAAGTCTTCACAAGAGGCGTTGAAGAGGGAGTTCTCACCTTCATAGAGTTTAGAGCGGCCTGTAGGCTCCTAAGTACGCTAATAGGATCCGTCGATAGTGATGCTGGGGATCTATGCCTCCTAGCAAGCCACGCTGAAAACCTGGAACAGTTCAAGCCTGTCTGCAGGATGAGTTCCCAAAGCTGAAAAACAGGGGAAAGCCGCAAATGAGTACAGCCTTCATCTAAGAGAAATCGCGTAGGTAAAGCATCGAGGGAGATCCATGCTTAGTCCAGAAGAGATGGCTAAGAGACATAGGCTATTACAGCTTGATAGGTGCCCGGAATGTGGAAGTAAAGACCATGTGACAGATAGGAACTCTGGTGAGATCATCTGCGGTAGATGCGGATTGGTTATCAGAGATCTGATGTTCGACTAAGGGCCCTGAGTGGAGAGCCTTCACGCATGAGGAGAGGGAAGATAGGAGTCGCGCTGGCTCTGGGGTTTGCTTCAAACTGTTAAAGTGGAGATCGAATATTTGAGGAAAGAAAGGGTATTTAGTAAATGAATTGCAGGTTTGAAAAGTTTTTGCGGAGGATTCCCGAACAACTGCCGAGGGTGCAGCTGCTTGGGTTGTTGGGATGACTGCAGAATCGTGGTGGAAGAGAAACTCGTCAGTTGCAAGAAGGGCAAAGGGAAATTTAGGCTGAGCAGTCGCAAGTCCGACCGTAGGAATATCTTCAAGCTTCTTGATGGAGTCTGTCATCTAGCAGATCCTAGTGCGGCGCGCGCTATTAGAAGGATGGTTTGAATGGCGAGCGAAGTACGTTTGAAAGTTGCAGAAGCAAAGCAACGAGATGCGGGTCCGAGGAAAAGCCAGAATAAACGATAACGTTATGAGAGCCTTAAACATCACTGCGGGAGACATTATTGAGGTTAAAGGAAAAAGAGCGACGGCTGCCGTAGCTTGGCCAGCTTACCAAGAGGATTCGGATCAGGATGTTATAAGAATTGATGGCCTGATCAGGAAGAATGCGGGCGTGGCGATAAATGAGTATGTTGACTGTTAGAAAAGCCGATGTGAAGGATGCGCAAAGCGTTGTCTTAGCTCCTGTGGACATGCGCTTGAACGTTGACCAGGACTTTGTTAACTTCGTCAAGAGTAGACTTTTGGAGACACCTCTCATCAATGAAGACTCGGTCTTTGTAGTTATCCTTGGAAGCGCCATCCCTTTCATCGTTCGAGCCAGACCCTACGGCGTTGTAAAAGTTATGCCATCAACAAATCTACAGGTTCTTAGCGAACCTTCAGCCGAGAAGAAAGGAATTCCGAGGGTGACCTACGAAGATGTTGGGGGACTCCACGAAGAGATAAGGAGAACAAGGGAGATGGTTGAGCTTCCCCTGAGACATCCGGAGCTCTTCCAACGCTGGAATTGAGCCTCCGAAGGGGGTGCTACTCCACGGTCCGCCAGGATGGGAAGACATTGTTGGTTGACGCCTTGGGATTGAGGCTCCGAAGGGGGTGCTACTCCACGGCCCTCCCGGGTGCGGTAAGACCTTGTTGGTTAAGGCTGTGGCGAATGAGTCTGACGCCAACTTCTTCGCCATAAACGGGCCTGAGATCATGAGCAAGTTCTACGGGGAGTCGGAGAAAAGGCTGAGGGAGATCTTCGAGAAGGCCCAGCAAAACTCGCCGAGTATAATCTTCATAGATGAGCTTGACTCCATCGCCCCGAAGAGGGAAGAGGTAACCGGAGAGGTTGAGAGGCGAGTTGTCGCACAGCTTCTCGCCCTCATGGATGGGCTTGAAGCTAGGGGGAACGTGATCGTCATAGGCGCCAGCAACAGGGTTAACGCCATAGACCCAGCCCTTAGGAGGCCTGGAAGGTTTGACAGAGAGATCGAGATCGGCGTCCCCACTCAACAGGGTCGGCTTGAAATGCTTCAGATTCACACACGAGGCATGCCTCTGGCTGAGAACGTTGACCTGAAGATGTTAAGCGGGAGAACCCACGGATATACGGGCGCTGACATCGCTGCTTTAGCACGCGAAGCCGCGATGAAGGCTCTCCGCCGCTATCTCCCGGACATAGACCTCGTTGAAGACCGCATACCTCCTGAGATACTGGAGAAGATGGAGGTCACCCTCGACGACTTCACGGGCGCCTACAGGGAAGTCACGCCAACAGCTATGCGTGAGGTATTCATCGAGGTTCCTACCGTCCACTGGGAAGAGGTTGGAGGGTTAGATGAGGTTAAACAAGCGTTGATGGAGGCTGTTGAATGGCCGATAAAGCGGCCTGAGGTCTTCACCTCCATGGGCATTCGTCCCCCAAAGGGCATTCTTCTGCATGGCCCCCCGGGATGCGGTAAAACCCTTCTGGCTAGAGCGGTTTGCACGGAGAGCGAGGCCAACTTCATAAGTATCAAAGGCCCTGAGATCTTCAGCAAGTGGGTTGGCGAATCAGAGAAGGCCATAAGGGAGATCTTCAGAAAGGGAAGAATGGCGGCGCCCGCCGTCATATTTATGGATGAGATAGACTCCTTAGCTCCGAGAAGGGGAGGAGGATACTCAGACTCAGGCGTAACAGAGCGGGTTATCAGCCAACTTCTCACAGAGCTGGACGGGCTTGAAACCCTCCAGAACGTGGTAGTGATCGCTGCCACTAACAGACCCGACATACTCGACCCGGCTCTGCTTAGACCGGGAAGGTTTGATAGACTGATATATGTTCCAGCGCCTGACGATGGAAGCAGAACGCAGATACTGCAGATACACACCAAGATTATGCCTCTTGCCTCAGACATCGATTTAGCATTCCTGACCAAGGCAACGAAGGGATACTCGGGGGCGGATATACAGGCAATGTGCAATGAGGCAGCTATGAACGCTGTTAGGAGGGGCGATAAAGATAGTAGCTCTGGACGACTTCAAGAAGGCTATGGATGGGCTGGGGCCAACGATAACTCCCGAGATGGAGGCGTGGTATAAGGGCGTTGCCCAACAGTTCAGGAAGCAAGTTAAGCCAGCGACACCCATCGTGTAGGAGTAAAACTAGAACGCGACCAAGGGCAGGCTTCCCCGACTTTCCCTTTTCTGCCTTCCACTTCTCTCTGGATAGGAATCCGCAGGCCATTGATGCTAGTGAAGATTGTAAAGATGAAGTGTGCTGGTGTTGGCAAGATGAGGGATCAAAACAGCGATCGAAGAGGCTGATAAACAATGAGCTGCCTGGACTGCCAGTTCCACGAGCAAGTCTCCGAGAAGACGGCTTTCTCGGCTTCTCCCTTCATATTCCACTACTGCCGATGCCCAAACCACCCTTACAATAATGGCAAGCCGCTGGATAACCCCTACGGCCACTGTAGCAGCCACAAACACAAGGTTGAGGAAAGATGACTGATTATACTCGGCCCATTGCCATGAGGACTCAGCGTATTAGCCACATCAGGCTTTCAGGGGATCTGAATAACAACATCATAGAGAGGCTTCACGGAACTAAGAGGACTAGGGAGAAGGTTATGAGGGGATTGAAGACTGACGAAACGCCGATAGTTCCGATGCAGGGTATCTACTACAACTATGTAAGACCTCAGAGCCTTAGAGGGGAAGACTCCAGCAGAAACAGCAGGCGTAGGAATTGAGGAGAAGAACAAGTGGCTTGGACTCATCAAGAAGAGCCTACCGACCCTAATTGGACAACCCGAAGTTAGACAGAACCTATATGAGAGGCTTCTTGTATTTTTTCCCAGTAAATTCTACAAATCATTCCCAATAAGAGGTAGCAATAGTTCAAGTAAAATGGAAATTCGCTAATACTTTTTTGTTCTTCTTCTTTTGAAGAATGGAACTGGATTTATGCTTATCTCGTATTCTCCTTAGAAATAATGCGCCATAAAGTTTCGTGGGAAGTTTCATGGGATTTTTGAGGAATATTGATAATTTACAGATTATTTACACTTGATAGGCCGAAAACCCATAGTAAAGTGTAAAAGATTATTTATCCAGAGTCTTTCGTGAAGGATGTATGCAACACTTGTATAGATATTGCTCTCTATCGTAAACCCAATTGCAATAGTTGTTTGTCCAGTCAGCAAATAGAGTACAGTAAAATCCAATGTTACTATTACGATTCTGTAAGTAACTGCTTTAACTAATGAGCGAGACCAAAGCTCTTTAGAATGTTTCTCGTTATTCACAATATCTTCCTCAAAATTATTAATCGCTAGCTAGCTACAACATATTGAACTTTTTTTTATTAGAACATTCATTCATATTTGTGGACTATTAAACAATAATTTTTAGGTCAGATTTCCTGTAAACTTAACTTACGTCCTAGGTCGCTTCGCTAGCTAGCTCGGCGGCATTTAATTGATTAGGTAATCCTCTTACGTCCTTAGCTTTGTACCATGCCTGATTGACGCAGCTGCTACATTCGAGGAGATACATTATTTCCTCGTTTTCTTCGCGCTTATGTCTCTACTACTATATACGTGCTCTGGCACAACCATTTTACCCTCTTCCCGAGCTATTCCCCGGCTTCATTCCTGAGCCATTCCCGGGCCCATTCCCGGCTACCTTCCTGTCGCCTTTCACCTCATCGTCTGCCTTCATGGCCTCTGCCATCCTGTCCAGGATCTTTCCTTATGTCGGTGAATATGTTGTGGATGCTTTTCTCCTTGAGTCCCGACTGTTTGCTGAGCTCAGCGATATCGGTGATTCTATGGTTGATGATCAGGTCTGCAACCTGATAGCTTTTGCCGCCTGAGGGGTGGAGGAGGTTGGGCACATCCGCCTAGCTGATTGGCTGCTCATCCGGTTGTGACTCGGCTTGACCCAAGAGAGAGTTTAGTCGGGCCTAAAGTAAGTTCCTATGATGACAATTAATATTAATATGAGATAAACAAAATTTTTATTTAATTGAGGTGATGTTGGATTTCTGGCTACTTCTTCTGTTCGCTTTCCTGGGAGGCCATCTTACTCTTATCCGCCAGATCCTTAACGCCAAAGACTCCAACAGGCGGCATTCCTTCCGAACCAAAGGTCGCCCCGGCTACACGGACATTCGAAGGTATGAGCATGATCATGTTGCGGCCTTGAAGCCCAAGCTCGTATATTATGTTCATCCACCTCAATTCAAATGCCCGGTCATTGTTTTTATAGAGATCGGCTGCTTCAACCATCTTCTGCGCTGCTTCTGACTCTGCCAGCGCAAGTGTAACTCTTGCACGTCTTTCACGCTCAGCCTGCGCCTGCCTTGACATGGCGTCCTGAAGACTCGGCGGTATACCTACATCTCTAATCTCTACAGCGGTCACTTTGATTCCCCAGGTCTCCGATTTGCTGTCGATTATACCTCTGGCAATTCCACCTATCTTTTCGCGTTCTGTCAAAAGCTCATCGAAGGTTGTTTGGCCGATCACCTCCCTAAGCGTCGTCTGGGCGGACAATTGAGTTGCCGAATTATAGTCTTCAACGCTCAGAACCACCTTTTCGAGGTTGACTGGCTGGAAATACATGACTGAGTCGACGACAACCGGGCACGTTATCTCTTGTAAGGGTCTGTTCAGTTTTGAATGACACGACCTGCAAGCGCGTTGACAGGACCATGGGAATCTTGCTGATGAATGGGGGGACGTATATTACACCTGGCCCTCTGAGTCCCCTGTATCTGCCAAGCGTGAGGAGTGGGGCTCTCTCCCACTCCCTCAGAATCCTTATTCCGCTCAAGAAAATTCCCAGAACAATGATGATGATGAATGCCTCTATGATCAGACTTACATTCACTATTGATGACATTTTCTCATATACCTCCCAGAATCGAACATTTTCTAATTTTCTTCTTTCTCTTTTTCACTTTTTCTCATTTTCTTGATTTTTCTCCACAACTAGAACGAGGCCTTCAATCCCTTTAACTGTTATTGCCTCCCCCGCTTTGAGGTTGCCTGATAAGCTTCTAGCCCTCCAGATTATGCCGTCGACTCTTACTTCGCCTTCAGGTGTGAGAGGTGAAGTACACTAGGCCTTTTTTCCCAATCAGTGATTCAGGTCCCACTATCGAACGCCTACGTCTTATGGGGCCTAGTACCCATCGTATGTATAGGCCCACCACAACGCCTACTACGGCAAGAGCAAAGAGGCCCAGTTCGGAAAGGTTTGTTATTGGTGATGGGCTGACATAGTACATGCCTTGTGTGAGTAGGTAGATTCCGATGGCCCCAAGGATCATCCCACCCATAATCGCAAACCCGTGACCTAGTTTGAGCTCCAGAAATATCAATGACTCCAGCTATAATCAGCACAACGAAACCCAACGATGAAGCGCCCACGACCTCCCCACCAATCAGCCCCATTATAAGCGCGATGGCTCCTACAACCGAAAGAAATATCGTTGGATGGAAAATGTCAAGAGCTATGGCCAATATTCCAAGCAAAATAAGGGCTCCATCAAGCAGAGTGTTCGTTGTAGAACATTTCGCTAAGCTTAAAACTAGCAATGTACTATGAGAACAAACAATCTTTGGTGAAACAATTGCCAGTTGAAGTCGATTTAGACTCTTTCTTGAAACTAGCAGAAAATGCTGATAGTTGTCGCGTTAAGCGATTGGGAGATATCGTTAAGCTTAAGCTAGGGACTCCAAAAAGACTTTATACCCTTGAGGTTAAGAAGGAAAAAGCTGCAGAGATCATTAAGAAGCTTAAGTGTAAGATTGTAGAGTTATAATTAAATGTAATTTATGTTAAATCTAGAATTTTTTATTACTTTAATAACCTCAAAGATTAAAATTTTATGTTAGGTGTAGACTTACCTTTTTAGTTTAATAATTTCAAGAAATTTTAGGATTAAATTTTAACCTTTCATCGGTGGTAAGAATAGTGTCAGAAAAATTGAGAAGAGTTGATGAAATTGAATGAAATCGTCTTTATCATAAAGGCATTTTCAATTCACCCTGTTTACGATCAACAGGGAATGGAATACATACGCATCGAATTTGGATACAAACCGCCTAAAATGCCCATGATGATTCCGTTAGGCATGCCAAAGGAAGTTTCCGATATCTTAGAAGCAAGTAAAGACATGGTTCAAATCAT
>CAVVXT010000009.1:0-50473 GCA_963752255.1 Nitrososphaeria archaeon
ACCGCTTGAAACCACGCGGTTATCACTTAGCACATTGTTTGAAGAATTGTAGAGGAGAATGCCAAACCCACTGTCTCCAGCGTTGTTTCGATCAAGAGTATTATTGCTTGAAGAAATGAGATGAATACCATTATAGAAATATTCGATAACGATGTTTTTATCGTTACGTTACTTATGTTGGTCAGGCTAATAGCGTTCCCACCAGCTTCAAAATTTCCCGAAATGGTAAATCCGGCACCTTCGATCACTATATTACTTCTTTCAACAGTAATTCCACTGTAGGCAGAGGAACTGATGTTTCCAGAGAAAAGTAAGTGACGTTGTCAGAACTTGAGATTGGAGCAGAAGACGGTGTAACGCTTCCATCGTTGTTAATGTGAATGGTTTCAGGCTGCGCCCAGACTAGTCGACTATTAAGTATCTGGCTGAATGCACCCGCCAAAAGCAATGTTAGTATAATCCAAGAAAACAAGCCCTTCACTAGTCTCCCTCCTTTCCATATGTGATGAATTGGCTCAAACTGAAAAAACTTCCGCTCAAGAGTAACGTCTGAATTTCGCGCCTATATGATTCTTAGCTGAAAAACCAAAAGCGATTCGCATCGCAGGACAAAAATGCTGACAGACTTTCTTGTTCATGTCAACCTTGAAAACAATGGGAAAGAATGAGGATGCTACACGGGGTCATCAATTAGATAGCTCATACTAACGGAATGTAGCGCTTCCGGAGGCTTCGTCAACTTCTCTCGTGTTTGCAGGTTGAAGAGCGAGAGATAAGCCTTGAACTAGTTCTTGCGAATCTTATTTGGCTACCACTTTCTCTTGTTTTTCTCCTTGCTTCGCCGGACAATGTGCTGCGATAGAAATGCAGATAGACTTAGAATTACTAATGCAAATAGCGTAACAGACATTGGAAACTCAGAGACGACGCTATAGGTAAAGTACTGGCCTGCATTATTGTCGGTTATACTGTTGCCTGCTTGGTCAAAGGCGGTTATCTGAAAACCTACGAGAGTTCCAGCTTCCTGTCCAGGAATATTCAGTTCGTATACGCCACTGGTTTGGTTCAAGAACATTAATGAATCAATTCCAACAGAACTTCCATTTGTGAAGCAAACCAAGTTCACGCTTTTTATTCCACTTAGGCTGTCCGTAGCATTCACCGCAACTTTTACGGGTTCGTTATTTTGTACAAAGTTTACTGGAGAAAGAATTGGTTCTGATAGGAAGGGAGGATTAGTGTCAAGAATGATTTTGGCCGAATATGTTTCTGATAATAGTCCAGCGTTGTCTTCAATTTGCAGATAGACTGTTTTCTCACCGTCTCCTCCTCGCAGGGTCCATTGTTTTGAACCAGACATTGATTCCCAAGGCTCTGTATCCCAAGTGTTATCGTTACTTAGTCTGATCCAATGGACTCCAGATAACAAGTCTGTTGCTGTGATGTTAAGTGATACTACAAGAGAGTTAGTGTAGGTCTGATTATTCGTAAAGCTGATAGAACCGACTGGAGGCGTTTTGTCGAGTTTTATGCCGGTAAGAAAGTGGTGAACTTCTTCTCGCCCAACATTGTCCACGCTCCAATACTCCAAAGTATTGTTATCGCTCTCTAGAGTGATGATTGGTTGACCATTAGCGCTAACATTCTCAATTGGTCCTCCATCGATTCTGTAAGAAGTCTCGTTGACTCCACTGTAATCATCTGTTGCATTCAGATTCACAGCGAAATCTGCGTTGTGCCACAGACCATCATAATCATTGGTGGTCTCCGGTGGCATCGTGTCTTCGGTAACATGTCCCACATATTCAATTCTACTATCATGATCAGGATCTCCATAGTATAGACCTGTGTCGATATTAACTGCAACCAAGAGTCTTTGTCCTCGCTGCAGCTGCATATTCAGAGCACAATTCAAAGAGCTTGTTATGTTTCCAGGGGATAGTGATGCAGAGTCATTCAAAAAGTAGAATGCGTTTCCATTAACGTCAAACCAACCGAAAATAGCATTCAGCGTATCGTTAGATGATGCTTCTTGATAATAAACTGTCAGAGCGACGTTCCCAAGAAAAATCCCGAGGTCAGAGGCAAACTCGCAAAGAACGCATACTCCCATTGGCACGTGACGAACCAAGCCGATGGAGGAGGCTCATTGGTCATTTGATGAATACCAAGATAGTCATTCTCAATACTAGAGTTTATCCCGCTGAATGTAAATTGCTGAAAGTGCAGAATAGTTACAGTGTCCTGAAATCGTGAATTCGCCTTAGAATACGATAATGAAGGGGAACCAACAGTTAACAGCGACAAAACAACCAAGACAAACAAATTCATGAAGATCCTCTTACCGTTCATTCCGAATTCCTCTCATGCCCTCTGACAACGAGAACATTTCCATCATTATGTCTTCTACTCCTCGATATTTCTCTTTTCGCGCGCGCTATATGTATTCAAAGCCAGTCTCTAAGAGCTCTAGCGTGCACATAAGAATTATCCATGCATATAGTTGGATAGTGATATCAGAGGAAATGCAATCATGGATTCTTCCACAAGTAATAAGAAAGTCCAGTTCTACTTGTAGAATGGTAAGCAATGAATAGAATTGTGGTTCTTCTGTTTGTTCTGTTCTTGCTGATTGGGATCTCTGGCTGTACCCTTGAAGGCTCAAGGTGAATATACAGGGAATATAACCATCAACAGTGATGGATCAATATCCCCTTTTGGAATGCATTTCCCTCCTCTTAATTCTCCAATTGTGAGATGGGAAAACATGCACCTTTGTTTTTTGGGAAAACATCAATGGAAAATGTCACAGTATTGAAAAAATGATGCAGTTCTTGATGGACATGGCTACACAGGTTGAAGGCAATTATACTGGAGACTCTGGAGCAGGAGTAATTGTCCAAGGCCATCAAATGTCACTGTAGAGAAACCTGCAACTTCTCAATTGCCAAACAGGTATTTAGGTCATTGACAGTACAGACTGCAATGTCACAATGAATCAAATTGACAACTGCACTTCTGGAGCCACTTCTTGATTCCACAAATCACACTAATGTAAGTCAAAGCAACTTTACTGGTAACACCCTACAACATGCTTCCCTCGTGGAATATATAGGGGTAGACATTGAATCCTCAAGAACCAACAATGTTATTGAAAACAATTTTACGGCTCTCAACACTGGAATATTTACAAACTGATCAAATCAGGACAATATTATTAACAACACTTTTCAATAGGCACAAATCAAATACAGGCGACTTTGTACATGCAATAGATTTTTCTTCAAGCAATCTTGTCTTTGGAAATAGAGTATCAGATGCCCAAGATGGAGGGCTTATCCCTGTTCAACCAGTCTAACAAACGTGACTCACTGGACCAACAACACTATACAAAACATAATTGTCAACTGCACTTTAACAATATAAGCCTTGACGAATGCAAGTGGAAACTCCTTTATCCACAATAACATTCTTAAACAGCATCATATGGTGTTGATATACTCATATTCTAATTCGACATTTGACTCATGGGATAGGTCTGAAGGCAACTATTGGAGTGACTACAATGAACAGACAAGAACCAAGATGGGCATAGGAGATGGTCCGTATATCATTAATGAAAACAACATAGACCATCATCCGTTGATGGGCACTTATTACATTTTCAACTTTTCTTCATTTTATTACCCTGTTTACAAGTTTGAAGAAGTGGAAGTAATCAGCAATTCAACAATTGGAAATGTAGATCGTTGGTTTGCTGATGATGTAAACTCTCCTACAGGTGCAGACTGGCTACTCTATATCACTGTCCACAACACCGGCAACGGTAAAGATTACCAAAGAGATAAAAAATGTTAATCCAGACATAGCTAAATATGTTTCAGGATGTATACGTATGTTTGCGGCCTCCAAAGTTTTACTGATGCCTTTAACGTATTGGAACATTCTCCTGCCAAACCATCCAAAATAGGTGTATGATAGCCCGGCGAAGGTTATACCTACCTTCTCTTTCTTCATCGTCATTAAATAGGAACCATATTAATTTAAACTTAATGTTGAAATCTGATTATTTTTCCTATTAGAATCTAAAATAAACCCCTGCTTTAACTTTGATCTTAACCTTAACCTCCTTAATATTTATGATGGTCAAACTTTCTTCCAAAAACTTTAATAACGAAGGTGTGAAAAATTATATGTGGGCCAGATTTGGGTAAAAAAGGAGTTGTTTGTATTATTTTATTTCTTATGTTCGCACCGATACTCGGAGCATCATATGCCTCATCGTCCCTTCAACTAAGTCTTCTAATCACTCCCGCTTTATCTTCTGTTCCTTCTGATGGCCTACAACATCCGGCTTTCTACATTTCAGTTGTGGATAGCTCCGGCAACCCTAGAACCGTCCAAAACTCAATTAACATAACTACTTCTAGTTCAGATGATAGGATATTGAAGGTTCCGACTTCTATAATAATGGGGAGTGGAAACTACTACGCCATCGTGAATGGTTCGAGCACCATTTTGGAACAGAAATCTGTTCAGGTTTCAGTTTCGTCATCTGGTCTTCAATCTGGCACGGCCACAATTTCAGTACAACCTCCAGCAGGCACTCCGATATCCCTCAAGGTTACCCTGCTTCCAGACACTGTAGTACCTTCGGTTGGATCAGAGTCAGATGTTGTTGTCACAATTGTTGACGCATATAATCAGCCTGCTAAAGCTAGAGCTGATCTTAATGTAGCTTTGTCTTCATCCAATCTTCAGATAGCGAATGTAGTCCCTAATACAATCACAGTGTCAAAGGGGAATTTTTCTGCTATGGCTAAGATCAAAATTACAGGCTTTGTTGGAACAACTTCAATTACAGCCTCCTCTTCCAACCTTCAGTCTAACATTCAAACTTTTACAGTCTCCGGCCCTAAACCGGAAAAGATCAATATTTGGTTCCCTCCGTATATTTGCACAAATGAATCAGGTTATATCCCCGTTATGGTTACGGACCAAAATCTTCAACCTGCAAAACTACCTTTCCAACTTAACATCAGCCTTTTCTCTTCGAATACATCCATACTTTCTGTTCAAAATAGTGTTGCTATAGGTATTGAAAAATGGTATGCGTTGGCGACAATAATTTCCTCGAACATTACGGGGTCGGCTACGATTTATGCTTCAGCAGAAAAATATGGCTTCTACTAACATCGTCGTAAAAGTTGTCCGTCCGGTTGGAGCTCCAGAGACGCTCCAGGTCTACTCCTTGGCCAAGGTTTTTCCAGCTGACGAAATAAACTATTCCGGTCTTATGGTGCAACTTGTTAATAAAACTGGGTTTCCAACATGGTCCAACGTCTCACAGGTCGTTAACCTATTTTCAACGAACAATGAGATTCTCAGTATACCTGCTACAGCAACGATTTTAGCAAATCATTCGATGATCTACCGCGGTGTTATCCCCACGGAGCCAGGTGATGTTCAAGTAAGCGTAGTTGCCTCAGGCTTTGGAGCGACTCAATGCCAATTCTCTGTATATGAACCAATACCAAGTTCTATGAAAATAGTGGTTCCACCAATCCCTGCAGGGGGGGAAGTTATCGGGTACCTTTCTCTTTCAGGCGCGGGTGGGCCAGCTCCTGTACAACAGGATACTGCAGTGACTTTATCTTCTTCTAACACAAAAGTAGCTCAAGTCGATGCTACATCGATGCTTCTAAAGAAAAGCTACTACGTCGAATTTAATGTTACAGGCTTAACTCCGGGTACTTTCACTTTATCTGTGTCGGGTGCAGGGATACCGTCAGGCAGCATACAAATACAAATTTATGAATTAAGGCCCTCAAAATTCTTTATATCAACTATTAAACCCATAGTTGGAATGCAATTTCCGGTTATTACGCAGATCATTTCTTCTTCAGGTCCTCCAGCAGTATTGGACGTACCCGTTCAAATCGCAATTTCTTCAAGTAATGCGACTGCAGTCAGTCTACCTGCTACTGGTCGAATTCAAGCGGACAAAAGTGAAACAATCCTATACGGCACAACTACATCTTCCAAGAAGGCATCGGTGACGATTGCATCGGTAGGCTTCACTTCTTCGACTTTGCAACTGCAAGCCGTATCTTATAAAGCCAAATTGTATTTAGTCAGTGATAAGACATCATCCACCGTCAAATCGATTGTAATACTTCAAGCCATAGTTACATTGGACGGTAATCCAGTTAGTGGAATAAAGGTCTCTTGGAAGGGGAATGGACTAACATATAATGATAGTATTACGGGCTCCTTTGGCAATTGCAGTAATATTTTGACTTTGAGTCATGGTCAAAACGTTGTGGAAGCGTACGCTACGGTTCCCGGCGGAGGGTATGTTGATAATGCCACGAAGGTTCAGGGGTTAAGAGAATATGGATTGGATACTTCATCGAACGTAAATGTGAACATCGACGTTGAGCCGATCGCATCCCAGTACAGGGAAAATTCTTCGGTGACTTTAAATGCGCCAAACACTGTAGCTATGAATGGATTATTTGGTTTACTAGGCGGAAAATATGATTTCAATCAATGGACTGGTTTTATAGACTCTGAGCAAAACCCACTGAATATAGTCTTTCGAGGAGGCAGTACAACGTTGGATGTTAGAGCTAATTATGTAGAGAACCTTACACTGGTTTATGTCTGGCTTGCAGTTATAATTGCAATAGTAGCCATCATCGCTTTCTTCTTTTTTAGGAGGTGGTATGTGTCCAGAGTGCCTAAACAAAAAGAGGAAACAGAACCATTTGGAGGATTAGAAGAGCGCGTAACGAAAACGAAAACAGAAGGGGACAAAGAAAAAGAGACTGGAGAAATAAAAGAAAAAACCAAGGAGGGCGCAACCGGGGAATCTAGCGAAGGTAAAGACATTAAAGAATTCCCTGCTGAAGAAAAGAAGGATGACAGCGCAGAAGGAACTAAGTAAAGACTTACATTTCTATTTTAAAAGAATCATAATGGATAAAAAGAAGGGATTTATGTTTTTAGTGTATCCAGCCTCGGATTTCGCCTGATATAAACATAAATTATATTATATTATTTATAAAAATAATATAAATATTAAATAAAAATAAACAATAGATTATTTATTTTGTTGGACAAATAAAAAGGAAAACCTTTACAGGGAATATGCAATCATAGAATAAATACCTGAAGCTGGATCCTTTGATCCAAGATCATACCCTAACTCAACTTTATACCTAGGAAGCCCATCTGACTTTTTAAGTAACATTATAGCTTCCAAATCTGATTTATTAGCTGACATTGCTTAGATTTTTTATTCACTAATTTCTTCGATGAGCTTAAAAGCATCCTTTTTGTAAGTATATATGATATCGATGGACATTTGGGAACTGATCGTGATACTGTTCGCCGCGATAGTATTAGTAGTAGTAGTGTTGCTTTACCTACTTTTGGGCAAAAAAAAGACGGAACAAAAGATATCTAAACAGCCAGCTCCATTAATGCAACCTTCTTCTCCAACTGAGGTGCCAACCGCACAGGTTCCAACTACGCAAGCAGGCGTATCTATTGCGCCACCACAGATTCTTCAAGAGACTTCAATTGCTGCAAAAGAAACAACGGAGCCGATTGCAGCGGCTGTAAAAGGTGAACTTTCAAAAGAGATAAAAGAAACTCCTAAACCAGAATCTGAATTGCTAGCTGTGCAGTCTTCTCCTATAACTGTGGCTCCAACAGAACAGGTTCTCCCTGCACAAGGAGGCCAAACTGTTGCTCCACCTGAAATTCGTCAAGAGCCTCCAACTATTAGAGAAGAAATAGCAGCGCCGATTACAGCAGTCATAAAAGAAGAGCCTTCAAAAGTGGTAGAAGTAACACCTAAACAAGAGCCTTCTGGGACACCTGAAAAAGAAAAAAAGACGCCAAGACGAAGGGGAAGGCCAAAGGGTTCCGGAAAGAAAAAACCCCAACCTGTTGAAAGCCCTTCAGTATAAATAGGCATCCGAAAGACTGAAAAGATCGCAAAGAAGTGGCGACTTGAACCTTTAGTCTGCTTACGATATCGTCTTTTGTGCTATAACCTAAACCTCTTTATTACCGTTTAAAGAACTAATCAAAACACGGCTTCATTAAGTTAATTTGGTACATGAAAACCTTATTAATATAATTGTAGAAAATTGTGTATTAGAGAGTTTTAGAATGAATGAATTGCATAGGATATTGAATTCAAATTTACAGATGGTGCGTAGATAATGTCAGCGTTCATCGCTCCTCCATTAGACTTCGAACAAATCAGAGAGCAGTGGAACAAATATGAGCTAGCTGACGGAACGTTTTTGAAGGTCAAAATTGTTCTTACGAGGGTGACAAGGTCGGCTGCACAGGCAGGTGTGAACACGCCATCGCCTATCAGCGCAGACTTCCAACATATTTCCGTCATCCTCACGAACGAGCGCGGTCCCCCTGACACTACAGTACACACTCCACAAGACATAGCGTCCCATATAGTTAGGGATAACATCCACTTCCGAACTGTCGAACAGGATTGGAGCGAATATCTTACCGATAACAATGTGAGAATACTCATTCAACCATTAGTAATGCGGGTCGCAAAAACATCACTCTTCAACAATAAAGGTGAACCGATTTACCATGTAGAGATACAGGCGACAGTTCAAATACAACCACCAGACACTTCCTCACCATCGCAGCAGCAATAGAAGTCAGGAACCGAATAAGGAGCTTGGTAGATTTTATATGAAAAGCATAAAGTTTGCGATAGAAGCATTGGAAGCAGCAAATCTCTCAACCGAAGGATAGGAAACATGGCTGAGATGAACGAGATTGATTAGGATTTCCACTAATCTCATTTTTCTTACCATAGCCTACGGATAGTACCTCTCTTGAATGTCTTGTGGAGATACAAGATTCTACATAAATCGAATTTAATTGATCCTAAATAAACCATATTTATCTATATCCCCTAATATCTAAATGGCACAGACCACTTCAATATATCTTTAACTTCTCGTTCAACGTATTCACCGGCCTGGCGTGCGATGTCTCTTGCTGTTATTATGCCGTAGATTATTCCTCCTCTTGTAACAGGCAGTCTTCGGATATCATGCTTTTGCATCATTTCAGATGCCTTAAGAAGATCTTCATCTGGGTCTATGGTTATCAACGGAAAAGACATGATGTCTCCAACCTTGACTTTTAATGGATCACGTTCGGCAGCCACTATCTTGTTTACAAAGTCCCTTTCTGTCAGGATACCCGAGAGCTGGCCGTTCTGTAGTACTATAAGGAATCCTTTCCCTGTTTTCATCATAATCTTAGCTGCTTCAGTGGAAAGTTGGCTTTCTTCAATTGTGGGAACCTCTTTATCCATATAATCTTTAACGAGGTTGGGCATAGCTTAGATCGAACAATTGTATTTCTAGGTTATTTATTTAAGCGTTTGTATTGTAACCTGAGAGCTAACCTTAAACAATATGCTGGATCTATTAAATATTGCAAATCGCATGTAATTTCGATTTACACGGTTTAAAATTTGATGACATTATCTAATCTTTCATATAATCAAATGAAGAGATTTATTTTTCAATAACCTTCTGCTTCCATAAAATGTATTGATTTAAATTTGATTAAAATCTATATCTTTCCATATTTTATTGAAACTTTAAAACTCAGAGCTTTTTCTTGCATCATTCCTGTACCTGTGATCGTCGGTATGATTAATCAATATTCAACTTCAGAAACATCGTCAGAACAACTAGACTTGATATGGGGATAATTAAGGTCGCTATATTTGGGCCATATATGTTGTCTATTGTACCTATTAGGGGCGCCGTTATTAATGCACCAAAGTTACCAAAAAAACTAGTCTGCCTATAGTTTTCCCGGGGTTACCCCTGTACTTGCTGTAAGTAACTGCCATAACCAGAGGATAAATAGGGACGTAGGCCAGTCCTACGATCCCCCAGATAAAGGCGTTAGGGATGAACCCGATGACTGCGATTGAGATAAGAGTACAAATGAAACAGACCAAGATAAAGTAAACTAGAGCTTTCTTCTCTCCTGTCTTATCCACTACCTTCCATCCGAATATTCTCATAACGGTTCCAGCGCCCCAGTAGCAACTGAGCAGAGCACTTGCCTCAAGGTAGGTCGCTTTGTTTGAAGTAACTATATAAGTTGGTAGCCAAGAAGAAATTGCTTGCCCAACTATGAACATGAAAAACAACGCCGTGAAGAGCACGTAAAAGGTGTTATCTTTCGCACTTTTCCCCTCAGATAGGGGCACGCTCTGCGTTCTCACTTGTTTAATCTTAAATTGGAAGACCATGGAGGCTGCTAAAAGTCCCCCGAATAGCATGTAAGCAATCTTCCAGGAGTTAAAGTCTGTAACGATTAAAGCTACAAGGGTCGGACCTATGGTTGCTCCGATTCCAAAAAAAGCTTGATTGTAGCCTAGCATCTTGAGTTTAGCTTCAGGATAAAGGTCTAAGATTGATTGGCTAGAGGAAGCTTGAAAAGTCCCTATCGAAACACCCGTTAGAAACGACATTGCTATAAAAAGAAAAATACTGTTTGAGAAGCCCGCGAGAAAAGTTGTGAGACCTAAGAAGAATAAAGAAAGTCTTGTCATGTAATATGAGCCATATTTATCCGCATATTTTCCTGTAAAAATAGAAAACATAGCGCCGAAGCACGCAGCTGAAACAACAACACCTGCCTCGGCAAAATCTACATTGAACGAGCTCATAATATTTAGACTTGACGGCCCAAAGAGGCTGTTTACCAGTCCCCAAAGGAGCATGTCTAGGGATAGAGTCGACCATATTATTGTCCTACTGTCCACCACGAGAAGTCATACCAAAATTAGGGAAGTTAAACATTTATGAAAGCGGTATTTTCTTATCACTTAATTTCATTTTATCACCAAATTTATTCAGATATACGGCATTGCACCGTACAGTGAAACAAAGGGAACTAGATTGATGCAGATTCTAGTTGGAATTGGGGTTGTTAAAATAAGACCTTCAAAACAAGGTAACTTGCCAAAACACTAAGAAGTGTTAGGCTCGTCCAAGTAAATAGTATCTTTTTCAAATAACGTATGTTAAGTAGGAAGACGCTTGATGACATTGCTGCTCCCAGCAGGGCTCCCACATAATTTATCGTAATCGAATTCGGAAGGCTAAACTGCGTCGAAATCCACATTATCGAAATAGCCGAAGACAGGCTCAATAGGAGCTTCTTGGGGCTTAACACGACTATATCCTCTCCGACACTCTTGACTATTGCTCCGCTAAATGCCAGCATGCCAAGTAAACCACTTATAGCAAGAAGAAAGGAAAGCATTAAACGATCTTGGGGATTGTCTGATAGCAAGCCTACGATAAAGCCTATATTGTTTGCACCAAGAGTATTTGATAGATAGAATCCAATTATAATGCCTGGGAGACCATAATGAAATCCAAATGTACAAGGTTCAATAGAACCACTTTTCTTTCAAGCATCCTACCGAGTATATTTGAGAGAATTGCTGATGCCAGAGGTGAAAAAATCCACAACACAATTAGTATCAACAAATTCAAAACGGATATTGTTAAATGAAAATAGATCGCATAACCAAGGAGGCTGAAGACCATGACATTTGATAGTGCCGCTGGAATCTTGAATAAAGTAGCTATCATAAGTATTATGGCCGTCAAAGATATTACTGCTAAAATTTCAATATTTCCTTTGCTGGTTAAGCCAAATAGCATTTCAGGTTGCATCTTCCACCCTTCAAGAATTGTGCCGGCGACTAATCCAAGAGACGCCGCAATTAGAGCGTTTCTGTAACTGAGAATTCTTGCTCCGACCAAGCTTCCTACGCAGATGCTGCTACTATTCCATCCAAAGACGAAGGAAAGTGCTGCTGGGGCCAAATAAAATGCGATGTCAATCATTAAGACAGCCCCTTGGCTATCAGTTCCATCATTATGTCCCCTGCGTCTTCAGCCGCATCTGCGATATTGTCTGCAAGAATAATAAAGTCCCTTAACTTTATGACGTCCAAGACTGAGAACTTTTTGCGTCTTCGTACAGTTTCTTGAGGATCCTTACCTTGTAGAGGTCCCCTTCTTCCTCGTACTTCTCCACATCCTTTAGGAGCCGTAGCGCTTCCTTGCTATTTTTGTTCAAGAAGGCAAGTGAATCGTTCAAGATCTTGTCGGATTTGTAAACAGAATCTATATAGTTGCCCATGTCGTCCAAGTTAAAAAGATAAATTAGTATCTTCTTGCTGGGCGCATATTCTGCCAAAAGACGAGCAGCATCTTTTACGTTGTCAGCGATGTCGTCTATTTTGTCAAGCAGATGCAGCAGGTCTTCCCTTATGTACGAGAAAAGGCTTCCTGTCATGAGCTGGTCAACTATAGAACGTCTCATATCATCAGCCTCTGTCTCGGATAACTCTATTAGTGAAAACTTCTCCCTGATCTTTACCGTATCCCCTTCAGCTGCGGCTAAGCAGAATTCCTGAAAATAGCTAACAGAACTGCCAAACCTTTTGTGAGAAGTTTATTATTTCCTCAAACAGTAGATTTTCTCTCCTGAATAGCCTTGACCAGAACATTTCTCCCTGAGAACACATCTTTCTGTCACAAGTTATTAAGTCTTGTCGGTGGCGGTTCTGTTAAGTCTGATCAACCTAGAATATAGCGCCCAGTCCTACAACAGTTGCAACCTTCACTCTAATGATGTTATCTGCTTGCATACTGTTCTCCGGAAAAAAAAGGTGGAGGCCTAGATCAGCCTATGATTTGAGTTATCTCCTTTAC
This sequence comes from Nitrososphaeria archaeon, assembly GCA_963752255.1. Classification (GTDB taxonomy): domain Archaea; phylum Thermoproteota; class Nitrososphaeria; order JACIWG01; family JACIWG01; genus JBEKIG01. Next base: position 12,819 of record CAVVXT010000009.1, read on the forward strand.
TATTGTGCCTTCAATATGCCGTGTCCACAGCATTTCTGGAACGTCTACAGCTAGAAACAGCCAAGTTAGAAGTATTGTCTCAGCCGCTGCTACAGCGATGTTCTGGATCCATTTTCCTATTCCAACATGTACTGTGAAGTCATTCGGCTGCCCGGCTATGAGTATGGTGAACGCCCTGTCTGCGGATATTATGTCCCGCAGGATTCCCGCTTTTTGGGCCTGAATTACTAGACCAAGTGGGGCACTTGCAGACTGTGTCTTATATCCATCTGTTTTTAGTTGCTGCTCAATCTGCTGTGATAACTGGTTTAGGTCTTTATTTTTGCCTTGAAAACGCATCACTTTTTCTGATACCATTTCCTACACCTATACATCAGTTGGATCTTCTCTTATTTAATAACATATCGTTACACTAAAAAAATAGATCTTTAGACCTTTTTTGAGAAAATATAGTAATATTATTTAAATTTCAATATATTTAAAGTTAATTTTTCTATAGATGATATATAATAGTCTATATAGTGTATAAAGGTCACTCTAAAAATTCTTTCACATTTTTTTGGATATTATTATCGACGGTGAGCTGATTAACAAATGATAGAAGCGATTTCATTCTATTTTAAAATTTGCTTTTTTGGTTGTTTCGGAAAGGTTCTTTAAAGTGGTACCAGCCCATTTGCTTAGGTTTTCATCAACTTCAATCAGTTGTAAACAATAGTCTTATCATACAACTTGCGATGGTCAAAGTTATAGCCTGAAATTGTTTTTATTTTTTCGATTCACTATCCTTTATTTCTGACTCAATGGATTTGATGATATCTTCTATATCTTGAATTTTATCAAATATACTTCGCAGGTCGTCAATACTTAGAGTTTTATGTTTTAAAACATCATCTTTCCCTTTCAGTAATTCTATAACACTTATTTCAGAAAGGGTTGCCTTGTTTGAAGTATCCCCTGTTATATTTAGCAGCGCATTTAACACGTCTTTACTATGTGTAGTAATTACAACCTGCCAATCTTTTGATAAAAGCCATCTTAAGAACTCCTTAATTAGACTTGGATGCAATGAAGTCTCAAAATCATCTAAAAGAATAAGATGAGGTTCAAATAATTGTAGCCAAAGTGCAATAAGAACGACTCTTGATATACCTGATCCAAGATCTTTAATATTAACGTAGTAAGGAACATTTTCAGAGGTCTGTTTTCTGCCGACTACTTCAGGATTAAAAAGAAGTTCTGTATATTCATCATCAACGCATTTATTTACAACCTCTTGCATTAAACTTAAATTTACACCATTTTTTATCAGAGTATTTTTAAAAGTCATACTTTGTTCTAAAATAGTTTCAATAGAGCTTAGATAATTAGGATCGCTTGGTATATATACTGTCCAATTAAATCTTTCCGTCTCGCCTTTATATCTGAAGAGACTCCCTAACTTATCAAAGAATTCATGTTCTTTATCTGAATATCTGATAATGCCCCCATCCTCAATTTCCAAATTATAACTTGGTTCTTTGTCTTGGAGGGTTAACTTGACAGATTCGTTACCTATTGAGATATCTATAGTCGCTTTACCTGCATATTTATATAATAATGATAAAAATTGGAAATGACTTTTTGTTATATTCTGCAGTCTGCTTAAATTAGTTGGTAATGTCAAATCTGTAGGAAATGGAAATAGAGATAACGCTTCTAAAATGGAGCTTTTTCCTGCATTATTTCTACCTATCAGAACAACAAATTTTGAGAGTTTTATTGGTTCAATACAATCTCTTATCCCTCTAAATTCTTTAACATCAATTTGATTTATTATCAAATGATCATTTATATTATTTCCATTAGGTTAATATGTATTTCGTCTTGTACAAATATTCTGAATATTGTTTCTCTAACGCTTTACACCAAAAAACAGATTTGATAGCAAGGGTCCTTTAACTGTAAATAAGTGAAAAATGATCTTTATTTTTTCCTTCATCATACTTTTTATGATATTGTCTATTTGCCTAAACTTTGAGTAATAATATTAACTTTTTAATAGGCAATTTAATATAAGCAATAACAGTGGAAAGTTGGAAGGGCATAATTTACAAGATAGGATAAGAGAGCTTCAGAGACAGAGAAATGCGGTTATAGTCGCACACAACTATCAACGAGATGAGGTACAAGAAATAGCTGACTATGTCGGGGATTCATTAGGGCTTAGTCAGGAAGCCGCAAAAAGCAGAGCGGATGTAATAATATTTTGTGGAGTATATTTTATGGCCGAAACCGCTTCTATACTTTCACCCGATAAAAGGGTGTTGATGCCCGACAATAGTGCGGGATGCCCTATGGCTAACATGATCACGGCTGAAAGCCTACGCGCGCTCAAAAAGAGTTACCCTAAAGCGCCTGTAGTTTGCTACGTTAACACAACGGCAGAGGTTAAGGCAGAAAGCGACGTATGCTGCACTTCATCCAACGCCGTTAAGGTTGTGCAGTCAGTCGAGGGGTCCGAAGTCATATTTGTTCCAGATAAATATTTAGCGCACTACGTTTCCACGAAGACAGATAAGAAGATTATTCCATGGTACGGTTATTGTCCGACGCACGCCAAGATCCTCCCAGAACATATCGAGAGACAGAAGAAGCTTCACCCAGAAGCTGAAGTATACGTTCACCCTGAATGTACGCCTGGGGTGATCGCTTTAGCCGACAGGGTGTTGTCAACTGGGGGAATGTGCAGGTACGCGAAGGAATCGAAAGCAAGTGAAATAATTATTGGCACGGAGGTCGGTATACTATATAAATTGCGTAAGGAAAATCCCGATAAGTCCTTTTACCCAGCTTCAGAGAATGCCGTTTGTCCTAACATGAAACTAACGACCTTAGAAAAAATCCTTTGGTCGCTGGAGGAGATGAAATACGAGATTAAGGTTTCTCAAGAAGTCCGCCTTAAGGCCAAAAAGGCGGTGGATAAAATGCTCTCGTTATAAGACCAAGATAAATGGAAGTACTAAGTTTGTAGTAACTCTTTTCCGATCAATCCAGTTTTATATCTGAAGTTTTCTGTCTTTAACATGTTTTTTGTTTAGTTCTACGGTATTCCCCTGTGAAGGGAGCTTTCCTATAGTCACATTTGGCAGGACAGTATTGGCAATCGAAAAAGTGTTCCTCTATGGAGGCGTAAACGCCTGATGAGGATTTTCTAGGTATCATCAATAGACTTGGTAAAAGGCGTACTCCAATATTATAGGCAGGATCAAGTATGTGGAAGAGAACTTTTTGCTGGTCGATGTTAAAGATTTTACCAGTTCCACCCCCTGGTTCGAACCTGGAAATCCTAACACCCAACTGTTTTGAAATTTGTGCTTCCACATTAGTCCGAGCTTTTCTTAGGGCAAAATCTCCTATCCTCTCTAGGAAAAAGGACTTTAGAAGACTGACTTTACCGTACTGTGAAGCCTGTTCCTCTAGCTTTGGTCCAATTGTGATTACCAGTGGAGCAATAGTTTGATGGACTGTAAGTCTGTCCGCGAGAACAATGCTCATCAGTTTAAATCCACCTTCAAGGTCGACTTCATCATCACCTATAGCTTCCACCTTCATTAACGAATAGACCGCCTTGGGTTCAACTAGTTGGCGTCCCTTTTCTATAAGCTCTTCTACTTCTTTTTCTTGAACCTTTCTAAGCTTCTGGGTGCTAAGGAACTCTTTAGAATCTAGATTTAGTGGAATCTTATTGATGACTTTTAGGTTACTTGCTGCCATCGCATGACGGATAAAGAAACCAATCATTTATGGGTTCATTCCCAATCAAAAGATAAATAATTTTCAAAGGGTTTTATTATTGCACTGTAGGATTCAGAAAATGTTTCTTTAGAATTATATGTAATATATTATCAAGAAGGATTAGGAGTTCAATCCTAAGAGACAAAATAATGAAAATCTGTGTAATTTGACTAAATCGGACTATTTTATCCTATCAAATTTTAAACTTGGAGGCTTTTAACAAAAGTTTCTAATTTATTGGTACACTAATTGTTGATATTTCTTTGCGGGTTTCTACAGTAAAAGTGATTACGACGACTTTAAAGTGCAATATTTTAGATATAATAATCTGCACTAAAGGTAAAGTGGTCTAGAAATAAATGTGAATGCAATTAATGGGTTTACAAGCTTATATAAACAATCATTACGAGTGTAATTAAGAATCCGATTGATATGAAGGCTGCAAGGTTGGTTAGATTTGGGAAGCCCTTAGAATTAGTGGAAGTTGATATTCCTAAGATTGGAAATCGCGATGCTTTGATAAAGATTAAGGCCTGTGGTGTCTGTCATACTGATCTACATTTTCAAGATGGAGATATGAAGCCAGGATATTTTCCGATTACGCTGGGCCACGAAATGGCAGGTCAAGTCATTGAGGTAGGTGGGGAGGTTGACTGGCTTAAGAAGGGCACAAGAGTAATTGTTGACTACCAATACGTATGTGGAAGATGCCATAACTGCCGTATTGGACTTGAAGAGCAATGTACAGCCTCTACTAAGGGCGGCTTCGATGTTGAGGGAGGCTATGCGGAATACGCTAAGATGACAGCTAGGAACTTGATAGAACTCCCGAGGAGTATCTCTTATGAAGAAGGTGCTATTCTGACCTGTGGAGGCGGTACTGTCTACCATGTGATAAAGAGCGCAGAAGTCAACTATGAAGATACAATTGTAGTTTACGGGTTTGGTGGTTTGGGTATTTTAGCGTTACAGGTCGCTAAGCTTACAGGGGCTCGAATTCTTGTAGTAGACATCTCTGAAGAAAAACTTGCGTTAGCCAAGAAACTAGGTGCTCATGGTGTAATCAATGGGTTGAAACAAGATGTAGTGAAAGAAACTAAGGCGATGACCGATGGTAAAGGCGCAAGCAAGGTCTTTGAATTCGTGGCTTCACAGAAAACCCTTGAAAATTCTTTACGGATGTTAAATGCTGGTGGACGGCTCATTGTCCTTGGTGTGCTCTCAAAATCTTTCCAGACAAATTTCAATCATCTGATGACGAACAACATTCAGGTCGAGTTCCAAGGTGGTTACAGGCCCTGGGAGTTAGAAGAACTAGTGCAACTGGTCAAAGCTGGTAGAGTCAAACCAATTGTATCAAAATGTTATCAACTCAAGGATGTAAACAAAGCCTTGGACGAATTAAGACAAGGTAAGATCATAGGAAGAGCAGTAATAATTCCTTAATTTTATTTCTAAGACCTTAGCCTTGCGCAATATTCTATCTGATTATCAGGCAGTTAATATTCAGATGTAGGAAAGAGGTTATAAGACGTACATACTGGACATTATGCATGTCACTAAAACCCTTAATACAATAAGAAAAGGTGAAGAATTTTTTTCATTCTATGCTGGTATGACCGGTAGCAGTATGTGTGAAGGATAGTTGGTATCATGATAAATCGTGTTCTTAGCTGGTTGCGTGTATGTGGTGAGGCCGATGGGTTCTCCGGTGTTAGGATTCAAGTCGAATCTTGGGTAGTTGCTACTTGAAATGTCAAGTCTTATCATATGCCCGGCTACGAATAGATTGCTGGTTGGATATAGCTTGAATTGTAACTTGTAGATCTTACCTGATTGAAGTAACTCCTGTTTCTCCCATGACTTGTGAAATCTCGCCCTCATTATGCTATCCGATATGTTCATCGCATATCCGGACGGGTAATCTTCGTTCGGAGGGTGCACATCAATCAGTTTCGCGGTGAAGTCTGTGTCAGGAGCTGAAGAGGACACCCAAAACGTAACCGATATGGGTCCTGTAACTTCCAAGTCCTCCTCAAGAGGAGGTGTAGAAAATGGGAGGACATCTTGTCGTGAAGCTAGTGGAAGATAGGGTTCGGCACACCCGAATATATCTGGTCTTTCTATCTGATTTAACGCGCCTGCCCGCACTATAGGAATCGACCTTTCCATAATATCCAATGACCTTCCTGTCCGTTCAAGATAGAGGAGAGCGGAGATGTTTGCTCCTATAGTGGGTACCGGATTGTTAGGATCATAAATAAAAGTCGTTCCTTTGGTATCATTTTCTGTTGGGGGAGAAGTGGACAATTTCATATCTTTGAGAAGATAGTATTCAGTATATCTGGTTCGTTTTATCGGCCACTCGTTCTCAAATCTCCATTTACCCCCGTGATCTAATCTGCCATTCCTGTTCCTTCTGCCACTACCTCCACCCATAACAAAGATCTTTACAGGAGGCTCATCATCCAAACCGTTGTCCAAGCCTTTTAGATATTTATTGAAGAAGCGTAGCCTGAAATCAAGCCAGTCGATGATTGCGTCTTTTCCGAAGTCTACGTCGCCGGCGTAGCTTACCTCTTTGGTTGTTGTTCCGTGTGTCCAAGGTCCCATCAGCATCCTTATAGGCCCCTTTTTCTTGCATGAGAGGTCGGTAAACATTTCTGTTGTTGATCTAGTATAGGAATCGTACCATCCCCCTGTACAATAGATGGGGACATCAGAGTGTTCATCTATATACTCTTGGAAGGCGAACCCCTTCTGTTTCCAATATTCGTCGTATTCGCCATGGGTAAATATGTCAAAAAACCACTTTTCATATGCAGGAACAATGGCAAGAGGACTAAAACCCTCTTTGATGGGCATTCTTTTCAGCCACTCCCGGAGGTCCGTTTTGCTGAGCAGGTTATATGTGACAGGATCAGCCTGAGCCTCCTTGCTTGAGGTCGCTCCGATGAACGCCCAACTCATGAACCGCATCTCAAAGCAACCGTTGTGCCTAAAGGAACTCATATATGCGTTCCAGGCGCCTTCGTCCGGCATCATCGCGCAAAGGTGCGGAGGGTCATAAACAGCCATGGCGGTTTGTACCCAAGACATGTATGAGGTTCCTGTTGTACCAACCTTTCCGTTTGACCAGGGTTGTTCCGCTATCCACTCCACGGTATCGTATCCGTCAGGTCCTTCGTCCTTGAAGATGTAGAATTCTCCCTCCGATTTATATCGGCCACGGACGTCTTGGACTACGCAAACGTACCCCTTTTTAGCAAAGAATTCGCCTTCCGCAGGAAATCTGAAATCTAAATCTGCTTGGGTTCGGAATTCCTTATTGTAAGGGGTTCTAACCAAAATCGAAGGAAACCTTCCCTGGGCAAGACTTCCATTGATTGCTGGTCTATAAATATCAGTAGCCAATTTTATACGATCTCTCATAAGTATCATTACATCTTTTTCTACAAATACACCATATTCAAATTGAGAACTTGTCTTTCCTTCCATATGTGATCCTTGGTTTTAAAATGATTTGACTTAATTTAAATTTTATGGCTAATGCGTACTTCATGTTATTATGAAAACATTGTATATGGCCATCGCTTTATTTATATTTAATAAAGTAAGGCTCTTTCTTCTGCGCCTGATAAAAGTAATGATAATAACCGCTGCGACTGCAAAGCCAATTATCGAGATCATAATATTTATCCACTGTGGGTTAAAATTAGCTTGGATGGTTTCAGGTGAAGTAGCGATAATGTGGACCTCTGGTGATGTAGAGTTTACCCCATTGGACCAGCCATCAAATTTAAAGAAAAAAGGCCAAGGATTAGCTGTTAATAAAATGGAGGAATTTAACTGGAAGTAAGCTGTTCTCGATGCGCCCCCATTGACGGTAACCAAATTGGAGTTGTTACCGTATGAAATTGTACCAAAAAATGTGGCTTTAAAAGTGATCCCTGGGTAGAATATAGCATATTCTGTAATAGGTGAATCTACAGCCACAGTCGTCAGCTTATTGTTTCCACTGTATGAAGCCTCTCCCGATCCGTTCCAATATTCGAACTGCCAGCCAGGATTGGCGGTTGCGGAGACCCCTATTTCTTGGCCTGCATTGTACCAGCCTGTGTTTGGTGAGAGAAGACCACCTGAATGGTTGTTTTGTCCTATAATTACATAGTACTGATGTTCGAAAGAAGGGTTCAAGTTTAGAGGTGCAGACACCTTTCCCGATGACAAAGTCTGGTCCGAAATCCACCTCTCCGTCGAAGAATTATTCAGTAAATATGGATACGTAAATGTTGCACCAGCGTCTGACCATTCGGACGATTGGGACGTAGAAATGGTGAGTCTAATCATCCTTCCTGAAGATTCACTTATAATAGACGGCGACGGGGGATTTCCTCCGCCGACAATAGTGTAACTGTAGGTGGTTAAGAACTGATGATAGTAGATTAAAGAAATGATTGCGGACGTGTTTTCTTTTCCGCCCGTTAACTGGAATGTTTGCCAACGTTCTGTCGAGTTGCTTCCCGCCAGCGTTTCTGGGACGCTCCATGACGTGTTTCTATCTATCCAAAAAGTGGTCGGTGTAACTGTAAGTGTGCGGGAATTGGCTGAACCATATTGTGTAAAAGTTAGTTCAGGAGAAGAATAGCCGCTGCCATTTCCCGAAACGGAGTAAGACACGGTTGAATTTAATTGATCGTAATAAGTCAGCAAAAGGGTTGTGTGATCGGATATGGTGCCGATGGCTGTCGCCGGCGCGCCCAATCTTTCGATCGAGTTCGAGCCTTCTAAAGGGTTTTCGTACGAATACTGTGACTGTGCATCAGCGTACACTGATTCACCAATTGAAGTGGTTAAATTGGCACCATATTGTCTGAAGGTTACTGAAGGGGGGAAGTAACCGGAGCCACTGATTACGGTGTAATTGAAAGTGACCAAAAACTGATGGTAATAATTGAAATTAATAGTCAAGGGGGAATTAGCGGTTCCATTCGTATTCTGATTGCTTATCCAAATCTCTTGAGCAGAAGACCCTAGCAGAGGATTATCGATGCTCCATACAGTCCCCGGATCTAGGTAGAACGCTGTTGGCGTTGAGTCCAATTTCTCAGTAAGATGTTTTCCGAAGGACCAGAAAACAAACGTTGGTGCAGTAAAGTTTGTCCCACCCCCTAGCAATTTGTAGCTGAGTGTTAGAGGAACTTGATTCGAGGATCCTGTATAGAAATCGTACGCGTCAGAGGCCTCCACTGTCCCATTTGTGCTAAAGAACTGTAGCTGGGTGGTGTTAGAATAAGAAAAAAGCTGATGTTTCGCGAAGAGTACGCTGCTATTGCTGGGGACAAATTCGTCAGCCCACATCCAAGCTGAAGACTTAGCGAAATCAGATTCGCTATAAACCACATTCGACTCGTCCCCATAGTAAGCGTTCGCGTGCCACCATTCTGTCATAAGACCAGTAAAAAATCCATTAGAACCAATATAATTTGAGGGTTGCCCGACAAAATTGCTGGCTCCTTCCGCGTTATATGTTTCTTTAGCTGAAGCCGAAGTATTCCAATCGTATACGTACATAACCACGTTTCCATTTGAAAAGTACAAGTTCAAAAGCACGCTGTCTCCGTTGTCAACCGTTCCGTTTAAGCTGGTTAAGCCGCCACCTCCCGACACTGGAAAGACGGACCTGACTCTTGAATTGAAAACCTCATAATTCATGTAAAATTCGGGTGAATATCCGCCGCCAATTTCCGGCCAATGCCAAGATATTCCCACCTGGTACCAATAACCTGCATCCGATAGGCCGTTAAGTAGGTACCCGGGACCATAACCGTCAGTGTCTGCCTGCTCTATCGCTGTTACATTATATTTTAGGCTGACAAAATTTTGTGTAAATGCCAATCCAAGCTGTTCATCGTAGACTGCAGAAGGTGTAGTACTTAGTTGTAGGGAGCCGCTTGAAGGCATCGATAGCTGCATTAATGTGGCGTGCTCGGCTTTTGAGGAGTATTCACATTGATTTGTGGAAGAAGGTGTTGATAAAGTGTAATTATAGGGAAAATCTTGACATCTATTAAATGTCAAGTTTTCTCCAGTTGATTTAGTTTCAATCTTTAGCTGCGTTTGATTTTGCTGTCCAAAATAATTAATTTGACCGAAGGTACACCCTGCAACAGGATTGATACAAGCTACTGTTAAAATAATAACTAAAGAAATTAGTAGAAACGGATAGGGAATGATTTGAACTTCTATTCGAAAACTCCTAGTTCCTTTCCTTTGCAAGTTGGTCGCTTTTTATGTGTTCTTTAATATAAATATTGATTTTAAAAGGGTTTTTCTATATCATATAGTTAAATTAGAAGTTTATTTGATGAAAAGATAGGTTGCTAATCATAAGGGGTAACCCACATTTTTGATTGTGAACTGCTTTGATAAAAAAGAGCATTCTGTTACAAAGAAATAGATATCTTTTTAAAAGCTGCATCTATGTTGTGCCAAAAACAATATTTTTAATTATTTAGGCTAGGTTCGGATACGACTAAGCAATTATGACATATTAGTCAACAAAATAAGACAATATTTGTAAAATATTATCCAGGGTAGATATTAATCAAATGGTATCGCTGCAGATAATTGCAGTTTTAGCTTCTGTGGTAGCGATAGCTCTAACACTTACCTGGTATACAACGGGTGGAGAAAAAAAAGAGGAATCAAAAGCAAACATAACTCTTTCCCAATTAAAGTATCCAATGGTTCAGGTCAGTGCTTTTTCTGTAGAAAAACCGGTGACTTTAAACCAAGAAACGACTCCCCGACCTATGCAAAGTACTCCAGCTATAGATGCTTCAGACAGGATCGAAACAGGGGATATTAAAACGGAACCTACCCAAGTCGGGAATATTCAGCCAGAACCGCCACAAACGACAGTTAAGGTTGAACCTCTTCTGGAAAAAGGATCTGGACCAGAAGGGGTTCCCCAAACTGTTCAGGAAAAAACTGGCGCACCCGAAACCAAAGATGAAAAGATACAGAAAAAAGTAAAAGCAAAGGGTACTGGTAGAAGGAGAACCGTGTCGTCTAAAAGGAAAAAAACCGCTAAACAAGAATCTAAAACGCAATAAAAGAAAATCTTGGATCAATCGCTTCTTGTCTGATGCAGTCTTAGCTTAACGCTTTCACTCGTTAGCTCAATGAGGGTGTCTGAAGCTATCCATTTCGCGCTTTTCGAATTAATCTTTTGTATTTCTTTAGCGGTCTTTAGGCAAGCCTCGTTGAGGTTTAAATTTCTTTTTCCTATTTGTCTCAACGCCCAATTAACCGCTTTCCTAACAAAATTTCTTTCGTCGGTAGACTCCTTTTTAATGAGGGGTAAAAACTGTAAGAATTTTTCGTCGCTAGCTTTTTTGTCGTGAACTACAAGTTCAGCCATCAACACGAACCCTGCCCTCTTAACATACTCTTCCTTCCTTGAACTCCACTCGACTGCTTTTCTGTAGGCGAAGGGTGTTTTGTCGAAGAGGTTTCCGCAACATGCGTCACATATGTCCCATGAATCTATCTCTTTTACCCACTGCTCCATCTCCTCCTCTGTGACCATCTGAGGGTCTTCGATTAAGGTAGCGAGTAATCGTGCTTCATGTACTCCTGAAGACCATAGACATTTAGCTAATTGATGGCTTCTGCCAACTTCTTTAGCTATACTTCTCAGTTCAGGAATAGGGACGCCGTAAGTATTCTTTACATTGATGCCAAAACGCTCCATACCCTTGACTGCTTCTTCATTGTACTTTGACTTTAACCGTTTGAAGATTTCCTCGTATAGCCTTTTAAATTCTTCGTCCATCACACACGCATAAATATGTCATTTAATACATAAAAGACTTTCATTATAAACGCTATTAAATCTAGAGCTGCTCTGGTTTATATATCATTTGAGGGAGAATAGAACATAATTTGCTATTTATTTCACTCCCATACCTACTTTATGGAGTGTGTAGTTACAATCCACATTCTTTAACAATTATTTTATTATCGATCCTTTCTCAAAGTTTCCATAGACAATTTGTCCCCTATTTTTTCTTAACATAAGGTATCAGACATATGAACTTGACCGTCTTCTTTCCGTTGTTCTTAAACTGGTGTTCTTCATTGGCTGGAATGAATACTACATCGCCTTCTTTGAACTTTTTCTCCTGTCCACCGCCGTAGACGTAGCCTTTTCCTTGCAAGATGAACACTTCATGTTCCCAGGGATGTGAATGATGCGGGCTGCTTCCACCGCTCTTCATTTCGAATAGCCTCATAGCAAAATTTTCTGCACCCATCTCCTTTGTGATCAGCCATCGGATGTTAAGGTTCTCTGCACCTTCTTCCGCCTTCTTCGATTCAACGTCCTTGTAGTTGAAAACTTTCATCTATTTATCCTGATTTTAGTATATATTTTAATCTTCATATTTAATATGTAAACTTTTTTAACCTGCCATAAAAGGTTAGGATTTAGAGTTAAAGTGAATGGCTGTGCAGATTTGACAAGACGTCAGTTATTTTACCTTTCTACCGCATCCCTTGTTACGGTAGTTCTTGGCTTAGGGTACACTGAAACAAGAAAAATAGAGGTTAAACATCTAAATGTTAACCTAGGTAAGAGAGTCGCATTCTTAGCCGACTTCCACATTAACGCGTTAGGCGGCCTAGAAAACGATATAGTCAGACTTGTCAATGGGGAACACCCCGATATCATAATGTTAGGCGGCGATACTGTCGACGAGTATACTCAAGACATGGAAACAGCGTCAAGATGTCTTTCAGAACTTGATGCTAAACAAAAGTTTGCTGTTATGGGCAACCATGAACATTGGAGTAGCAGGGTAGAGGGTTTGACCAAAATTCTCGATGGCCTTGGATTCGATGTTCTCTTTAATTCAGAAGCTTCGAGTTTGGCTGGAAAGGTTTATGGTCTCGATTGGAGGGATGACAGGAAGTATCCTCAGATCGATGCCGAGGGAATAGTGCTTGTTCACGACCCAAATGCAGCTGAATCCATTTCAGGGAGGACAATAATACTATCCGGCCATACACATGGTGGTGTAGAAATAGCAGGAATCGGATTTTCTAACTCCATTTATACACGTGGGCTCTTCAAACTTAACGAGAAAACTACTCTTTATGTCTCAAGAGGGGTTGGACAAATTTTCCCTTGGAGACCAACCTCACCACTGGAAATAGTCTTAGTTGAATAGGGTTAATAAAGGACAATTAAGTAACCTGCGATCTATACTAAAACTGTTATCGTTTCCCTTTTTAAGATCGTTTAAACACTTCCAGTAACTTTTGATTTGAAGGTATTTCGAAATGCGCTCTTATCGGTCCAATTATTTTCGAAATTTCCCTTGCGACAGATAACTTCAAGTCCATAGGGTGTATTTTCCCTTTGCAGAATTCTCTCGCAAGTTCTTCGTAAGAGAAGAAATTTATTGTTCCACCATATTTTGCAGGCCTCTCTATCATAAAATCCTTCTTCCCATGGAATATGATATATCTGGCCATATCCATTATAGGATTAAACTCTGCTTGTTGAATAGGGCACCATGCTTTGAGAAGCTTTTGCTTGATTTCTTCGTCTGAGTCATGAATGAAGATCGCTGTCCACGGCTTGCTCTTACTCATTTTCGCAGCAATCACTTTTTCTATTTTCGCGTTTGTTGACACTCTTGGAGGCTCCGCAAGCCCCATAAGGAGGTGGTTATGTAATGGGATCGGCTTTTTCCATTTTAACTTTGGGAAGACTTCTCTCGTCAAGACATGAACTTTCCTCTGGTCCATTCCTCCCTGCGGCATGTCTTGTCCAATGTATTTTACGTCTACAGATTGCAACGGAGGGTAAAAGTATTGGGCTAGATCTAACTTCTCACCCTCGGTTCTGCCCATGATCGTGAGGCATCTCCTATCACGGGTTAGTGTAATGTGTTTAGAAAATCTTATTAGATCCTTCCAGTATTCGTTGTTGTTATAATAGAGGTCGGAGCCTAGGACAATCTTCGCTTTGGGGCAGAAGAATTTGAATGCCTCTCCAAAGTATTTAGATGCCTTGATAATGTTCTCCCAGTTTCCGCCTAGCTTATTGTTTATGAAGCTGTGCCAGTCAGCTAGGTAGATCTTTGTATTAAAGCCCGCTTCTGACAGGTCGTTGACCTTAAATCCGCACATGAGCAGGGTCCCAAGGTGTAAATATCCTGATATCTCGAATCCTATATAGTGTTCCGGATGATCATTGGTTTCAAGTAGTCCTCTCAGTTCTTTTTCGGTAATTATTTCTTCCGTTGGAGGAGCTTTCACAAGATCAAATCTTCTCTCTAAATCCATTAAATCACTATGTCCCCGTAGCTCATTTCAACAGTCGGTATATATACAATTTCTGAGATAGTTTGGCAAATAATTTAAGCTGTAAGTGATCATGCACTATTTTGTTTTTTTTCTGGACTATATTCCTCGCTCTGGAACAGGGGGCTTGAGATAATCAAATCTGCTGTAGCTCTATTGCATGCCGTAGGTATATTATATAGGACAGCTAGTCTCAGAAGCGCTTTTACATCGACATCGTGTGGGAGTGTTTCTAAGGGATCCCAGAAAAAGATCAGGTAGTCTAGTTTACCGTTCGCAATTAGAGCCCCAATTTCCATGTCTCCTCCCATAGGTCCGTGTCTGAGGAGATTAACTTCTAACCCTGTCTTCTTCATTATCATCTTTCCTGTGCTTCCAGTTGCATATAGGATATGTGGAGCCAGCGTTCCTTTATTGAAGTCGACCCACTCAACTAAATCTTTTTTTGTATTGTCGTGTGCAACCAAGGCAATTGTTTTTTTCAAAATGTCACCAATTCAAATTTTGCTATATTAGATAGAGGGTCTTAAATCTTTCTGCAAAAGTCGGTCAATCAGGAGTGATCGTGGTAAAGATGTTTTTATTTGACATCTTAAATCAGCTTCCTACTAATTAATGTCATTAAATATGTGTTTGAACGGTAGGTGGAATGAAGTTTGAAGATGTTGCACAAAGAACATAAATTAAACAGAAGTGAAGGCGATGGATCGATCTACCTCCAAACTCCTTCCCAATAGTTTTTAAACTTACATACATTTTTACTATTATCTTTTTTAATTTGTTCCATTTGTTCAGATATTTTTTCTTAACGGCTTAAGTTAGTTAACTGATATAATTCTATTGTTAGAATAGAAAAAACGGATGTCATTCAATTTTGAAGATAGGTAATGCTTAAATCTTATTATTGTACCTCGGTATCGGAAAAGCTTTGGGTTCAGCAGAAAAGGTCGATGCCGACATCTTGAAGGGTACAACTCTAAAAGTTTACCGCTTCATGTTTAGGGAAGGGAAGCCGCTCGGTGTTCACGAAGTGCAAAGAGGTCTTGGTTTAAGCTCACCTTCACTTGCATCATATCATATTGATAAACTTCTTCAAGCTGAACTGATTAAAGAGCAGGATAAAGGCTATGTCGTTGACAGAATAGTTTTTGAGAACATGATCAGGGTAAGAAGGAGGCTTATACCTTTCCAAGTAACGTATTCCATATTCTTCTTGGTTACCTTATTTATTTTACTTACCTATCTGCGTCCGCCTGAGGTTACTTCAACCTATGTTTTCGGTTTGATAGTAAATTTAGCAGCAATCTTTTTTTCTTTATATGAAGTGATAAGGGCTTTGAAGAATGTGTAATTAAAAAGATTTATGCATATTTAGAGGTGCTTGTAAACTTCCCTTTTCCCTAAGCGTTCTCTTTAAATACGTCTACTCTGTATAATTTGAATTATGAATAGGAAAATCAGCATGATCGAGGTACTTGTGCTGACAATTTTACTGACTATGCCTTTTGTCACATCTACAGTCGCAATTTCAGATAATGGATCAAAAGGAGTCAATGATGCAACATGGTACTACCAAGTAAGTCCGAAAACCGTTCCTTGGACCTATTCAGCTGGAGGCTTTCTATTTAATACTGTCGCTGAACTACAGGCAGCATACGATTTGGCCCCTCTTTATTCAGCAGGATATAAAGGTCAGGGTCAGACTGTGGTGATTGTGGATGCCTATGGTAGCCCAACCATCTATCAAGACCTTTTGAACTTCATCACATGGCAAAATTCAAATGGAGCAAACCTGCCTTGGATCTCCATGGATCAAATTAAAGACCACTTGCAAATATATTACCCCACTGGAAAGCCAACATTTAACGCCAGCCCTCACTTTACGAAGGACCAAGTGGGTTGGAGTATTGAGACAACCCTTGACGTATGTACGGTTCACGCAATAGCACCCGAAGCGAATATCGCATTGGTTATAGCAGCGAACAGTGCTGGAAATGTTCTTAACCTTGCCGTGAAATACGCAATTACTAACCGACTGGGATCTGTCATCTCACAGAGCTTTGGAATACCTGAGTACCTTCTGAAGGGCAACAACGGCCAAATCTTGCAAGCTCACAATAACTACGTGCTTGCCGCACAGTACGGCATAACCGTCTTTGCTCCAACTGGAGACGATGGAGCAGCAAACGGAGGGCCATTCAACAACGCTCTTTTCCCATCCTCTGACCCGTATGTAACCGCAGTCGGAGGTACAAACCTCTTTATGACCTGCAGCCCTTCTTATATTGAGGGTACAGATTCATGGTCTATTAAGCCAACTGGCGCTGTCGGACAAACATACTCTAAAGAAATCGCCGGAAATGATTATGAAGCAATGGTCGCAGACGGTTATCCAAGCCCAGAAGAAATCGTCACAACAGGCGGCGCAATGAGCGAGCTATTCTCGCTACCAACGTGGCAAAGCGGATTAGTTTTAACCTATAGAAACGGTTCAACAGCAACACCAACCATGAGAGTGGTGGCGGACGTCTCATACGATAGTGGAGTATACGGTGGCATAGGAATAATACCCTATAGCGCACTTGGAACCACAATCTACTACATTGTCGGCGGAACGAGTGCAGGTTCACCATTCTGGGCCGCTTTAACTGCACTAGCATGCCAATACAAAACAAGTAACCTAGGATATATTAACCCGAAGCTCTATGCCCATCTTGGAACTGCTTATTCTTCAGGTTTCCGGGACGTTACAACAGGTGATAACACCTTCCCCAACAGCGGCACCGTATTAGGTTACAAGGCGACAACAGGCTGGGACGCACCTACAGGCATAGGCAGCCCCGATGCCAGCATATTGGTACCAATAATGGCAGGATGGTAGAGAAAACAACTAAACTTAGCACAGTTCTCCCCCTTCTTTTTTTTAAAGTTACACAAGCTTTTCTTTTCCTTCTAACTAACCAAATGTTATTAAAACTGTAAACAAAGCGGTTTGCAAGAACATTTTCAGGTCTGTACTGCATTTTATGAATATTGGCTTAGATTATTTAACAACAAGAAAAAATCTATTAAGAAGGTTTCTATTTACGTAGAACTATCAGAAACGTTAGGTCATTCACGTTTGTACCAGTTGGCCCGGTCATTATAAGGCAGCCCAACTGTTTGAGGAAAGTGTACGAATCATTATTTTCTAGAAACTTTAGAGGATCAAGCCCTCTTCCCAAAGCTTTTTCGATTGTACACCCTTCCACTATTGCTCCTGCCGCGTCACTGTTTCCATCTATACCGTCACTGCCAATGGAAACGAATCTTATATGCGGTAATCCTTTTATTGCCAAAGCAAAAGATAGAGCCATTTCCTGATTTCTTCCGCCCCTGCCGTTTCCTCTAAGCGTGACCGTTGTTTCGCCGCCTAAGAAAATAATACATGGTGGTCTCAATGGAACGTTTTGATTTAATATCTGCTTCCCTATCGATCCGATAACCTTACCAACTTCTTTGGCCTCACCTTCTAAGTACGACGTCAGTATCATCGTCTTCAAACCTAACGACTTAGCTTTGTTAGCCATGGCTTGCAAGGCTTTAGTGTTGTTGGCGACGACGATGTTGGTTACCTTACTGAATATCCTGTCATCACGCTTCGGAGTATCGGGTATCTTTCCGTCCACCCCCTGTTTTATCCGATTCAAGATGTTCTCAGGGACTTTTTCTAGGATATGATACTTCTCGAATAATGAATAGACATCCTCGAATGTATATGGATCGGGAGAAGTTGGACCTGAAGCTATTGAACTCAACTCGTCTCCGACAACATCTGATAGGACAAGGCTGATAACTTTGGCTGGATAAATGTGGCGCGCAAACTGACCGCCTTTAACGTCTGAAATGTGCTTTCTTATACAGTTGATTTCTTGAATGGTTAGGCCTTCTGCGAGCATCAATTTCGTCATTTCTTGTTCATCGCGCAATGTAACGCCCTTTGCGGGATATGTAAAGAGCGCGGAGCCACCTCCTGATATTAGACACAGAACCAGATCATTAGAATTCAGGCTTTCAGTAAGTGAAAGCAACTCCTTAGCTGAATTCACGTTAAGTTCTGTTGGAATAGGGTGAGTTCCTTCAAGTATCTTTATTTTTTTCAACCTGCAATCTTTTATTGATCCCTTTGGAACTATAACAGCTCCAGCTTTGATTACTTTGTTCAAAACATTCTCGCAAGCCAACGCCATCTGATAACTTGCTTTGCCAAAACCGACAACTACTATCGTCTTGTGAATTTTCTTCTGCTTAAAAATTGTTGATAAAGTCTTAACAACTGAAGAATATGGGTTAGCCGCTTCTATACCGCACTCAACAATCTCAAGAGCCGCTCTATCGGGTTCTGTCACACATAGGTCGTTCCAATTTAAGATCTTTCTAGACGTCACACGGATAACTTCGCATCAATGTTTTAAAAATATTTTGTAAAATAGAAGCGTAAAAATTAAAATGCTTAATATGCAACATACTTTTAAATCTTAGTGACACTAAACCTAAAATGACTAGCCTGATTCCAGCTGAATATGCGTGGATATTACCTATAATAATACCTCTAATACTTGGATTGATTATTGGCGTAATTGTTAAACGTGCGTTGAAGCTCATTTTAGCAATCGTCCTACTCTTGGTAGTGTCGGTTGCAATAGGATTCATAGTGTTACCATCTCTTACAGATATTGCAAACTCGGCTCTAAAGTATCTACCTTTAATATGGTCAGGGGCAGGTCCCTTTATCAACCTGTTGCCATATTCTTCAATATCTTTCATAATAGGGTTGATCATCGGCCTGTGGAAGGGTTAAAAAACATCATCCAGAAGACTATATAAGAAAATGTTAAAGGTTAATTTTCCATTGATTTTAATAGTTTATGTTAATTCAATTCAAATGTGTGAAAATGTAATGGATAGATCAACTACTTTATATTTTCTTTAAGAAAAGTCATAGATAACGTAGCAAGATCCTTTTGCTCTGGTTTTGATAGACATTCAAC
Source organism: Nitrososphaeria archaeon (assembly GCA_963752255.1). Lineage (GTDB taxonomy): Archaea > Thermoproteota > Nitrososphaeria > JACIWG01 > JACIWG01 > JBEKIG01. The sequence goes on from CAVVXT010000009.1 coordinate 32,003, forward strand.
AGTATACCAGCCATCGTATCCTACCTTTTGTAAAGCTATTAGGATATTGTTAAAGTCTATATGGCCTAAACCAGGGGACTGACGGTTGTTATCTGATAGTTTTACATGCCAGATTTTGTCTTTCGCATAATTGATAGATTGCTCGTATTTTCCTTCTTCAATGTTCATGTGATAAGTATTTATGACCACTCCAGTTTTTATCAGCCCTAATTTTTCTATTAAATCATATGCCTCCTTAATCGTTGTTAGGTAACCTGCTTCATAATGGTTGATCGGTTCTATAAGAACCTCTACACCAACATCATTTGCTTTCTTATCTAAAATCTTTAAAGAAGCATCCAACCAAATAGAAGATCTTCCATCGACAGCATTCTTGCCCATTATCAGACCGATCATTAGAGGGGACGAGAGGATTTCGGCAATCGAGAGACCTGACATCATCAAGTCTAAAGCTTTTGCTCTTACCGCAGAATTAGAACCCGTAAGATAATAGTTCAAGTGCGAATAGTAATTGTCCGTTGACAAGCCTGAGACGGACATTCCATAACATGCCATAATCTCTTTTAATTTGTCAACTATCACTTTTATATCAAACATAAGGGGTATTTCTACACCGTAATATCCTACATCTTTCAAAATAGATAAAGCGTTTTCAAAGTCTTTCTGATCTTCGATGTTTTTAGAGATATTTTTAATATAGTATCCGAAGGATTCGGAGATTACATAGCTGTACTTTGGCATGCTACTCATTGGATACATATTCATACCAAATATAAATATTAGTGTAAACGATGCCAGCATATGGCAGCAAAAAAGATTATGATAGAGTTTGGAAACGTTGGAGCCGTTGAAGGCGAGCTTTTTGACAAAACTAGTCCAAAAACCTACGACGCGTTTTTGAAGGCGATGCCGTTTGAATCGAATGCAAACACATGGGGTGAAGAGATATATTTTGATACACCCGTTCAAATGACATCGGAGAATGGAAAAAAGAAAGTCGAGGTCGGAGATATAGCGTACTGGCCCCCTGGCAGATCGATGTGCCTATTCTTTGGCAGAACACCTGCAAGCACCGGCAGTGAACCTGTCGCAGCAAGTCCGGTCAATGTCATTGGAAAAATAATTAAAAATATTGAACTGTTGAATAAAGTAGAAGGTGGCACAGGAATAAAAGTCAAGGTTGCATAGCAAGATATATAAAAAATAATCGAACAGCCACAGGAAAGCTAGAACTTTTTTCAAGGAATCAATTTTATCAGAGCCTATTCAGACTGTAAACATCTATTTAGAGACATTTCCTAGCTTTGGTCGGATGAGAACATATTTATCTTGGTTGATGTACGATATTAGAGAGTGATAGTTTTGCCAAAACCAAAAGTTGTAATGACAAGGAAAATACTTGAACCCGGTATATCGATCATTAAAGAAGATTGCGACCTAGTTTTGAGAGATAAAGTGGAGCCTCCAACAAGAAGGGAGCTCTTAGATCTTGTCAGAGATGCGGATGGCCTTCTTTGCCTTCTTACTGAGAAGATCGACAAGGAAGTTTACGATGCTGGCAGGAAACTTAGAGTGGTAAGCACGATGAGCGTTGGCTACGACCATGTTGATGTACCCGAAGCCACTAAAAGAGGTATATACGTCTGCTACACTCCAGGAGTACTTACTAATGCGACAGCGGATTTTGCATGGACTCTGATCATGGCAACATCAAGAAGGCTTGTGGAAGGTGACAAGTACGTCAGAGAAGGAAAGTGGGTGATACCTTGGGCACCTGACATGCTATTGGGCTACGAAGTTTATGGCGCAACGCTGGGAGTTGTCGGTATCGGTAGGATAGGACAAGCGGTTATCGAGAGGTCAAGAGGCTTTAAGATGAAGGTGTTATACTATGATGTCATTAGAAGAACCGATCTCGAGAAGGAGTTGGGCATCGAGTATTGTGAAATAGATGATCTGTTAAAAAGATCAGACATCGTGACCATCCATGTCCCCCGGTCGAAGGAAACGATAGGGTTAATTAACGAAAACAACCTTAAGCTCATGAAGCCATCTGCAGTAGTCGTAAACACCTCAAGAGGAGGCATCATTGACGAAAGAGGACTGTACAAGGCGCTCTCAAATGGCTGGATATTCGCAGCAGGTCTTGATGTTCACGAAAAAGAACCTACACCGATGGAAGATCCGCTCCTTAAACTGCCTAACATCATCGTTGCACCCCACATAGCGAGCGCGACGCATCAGTCAAGGTCTAAAATGTCCGAATTCGCAGCGCTTAACCTTGTTAAGGTCCTCAAGGGGGAAGAGCCACCGGCCCTCGTCAACCAAGACGTTAAGAATATAAGGCCGCTGGACAAAGTTAAGATGATTTAGATGGTTTTTTCAGTAGAGCTCAAAAAAAATGGCTTAGCTTTCTCTTCAAAGTTTCCATGGAGACTTGGTGTTGTCTTCTTCATGGCCTATCCATCTCTCCAAAAGAGTGAAGACGAACTTGAGAAGGGTTTAAAGTTCATCACTCAGGACAACTTCTTCGATAGGCTCGAAGTGTGTAAGATAGGCGAGGAAGGCTGGAGGAAGGTCAACAAATACGCTCCAGGAATGAACATAGCAAGAGGGTTCCAACCCGACATACTGCCAGGAACAAGGAGCATATGCACGGTTGATGAGGGAAAGAGAAGGGATACAGTAAATTACCTGAAGAACGAGATAGCTGTTGAAGCAAAACATGGCGTAAGGGAATTCGCCATATGCTCAGGTCAGATGCCCCAAGATTCAGTTAAAGGGAAGGAACAGCTCATATCATCTTTGAAGGAGCTTGGTGAATGCGCCGCAAAATATAATGCATCCTTAAGCCTGGAAACATTCGACATCGATAAGGACAAGAAGCAGTTAATAGGCCCTATTGTAGAAGCCGCACAGCTTATAAAAGAAGTGAGGAAAAGCTGTGACAACGTTTTCTTGATGTGGGACCACGGCCATGCGCCACTGCTGGGAGAAACTTACGAAGCGGTCAAAAAATATTCAGATATCTTGGGTGTCGTTCACATAGGGTGCGGGTTACAGACGCCTCAAGGCCTCCTAGACTGGCATCCGGTCTATCATACAAAGGGTGCGATAAACGATGAAAATGATCTCGCTCTGCTTTTCAAGGCCCTTATGGAAATAGGATATCGAGGTCCAGTAACTGTCGAAGCTAGACCACAGGAAGGACAAACTTCTGAGGAAATAGTCAACAGCGCTAAAGGAGCAATCTACGCAGCCTATTTCATCGTAGCTAAGGGTCTGCTGTAGAGCCCTTTTTCTTTTATTTCTCAAACTTCTACCTTCCTTAGGGTTTTACACCTGAAGTCATTGATACTATGTTTGAATATAATTCTTTGGCGGCAATGATTGAGATGCTGAAGGATTGGGCCAAGAAAAATGATGTTGAAAAAATACTGGAAATACATCTGGAGTTAGGTGAATTCGCAATGTTTCAAAGTAGGAACTTTAGGGCAACCTTCAAACTGATATCTAAGGGGACAGTTGCTGACCATGCAAAGCTATTCATTAAAAAGATACGTGGAGTAATGGTATGTAAGAAATGTGGCTACACCGGCAGAGGAGTAAAGTTATATCTTGTCAGAAGAGGAACGTATCAGCCTTCCACCCAATGTCCAAAATGCAAGGAAATATCCCTTGAAATAGTCCAGGGAAAAGAATACATTTTAAAGGAAATCATGTTCAGGAGAAAGGGTTCTGAACTATCCGAAAAAGCCTTTTACAATAGCTGAGATCAAATCTATTATCGGATTCGGGTAGATGCCTATTACGACGGCCAGAACAACTAGTAGAACTATTGGAAAGAGCATCTTCCAGTTCGGATCGTGAGCCTGCGAGTATTTCTCAGGCAGTTCCCCGTAGAAGACCCTTCTTACCGTCCAAAGCCCGTATCCAGCGGTTAAAATCGAAAGCAGAACGCCCGCAATCACTGTTGCGAGCATGATTAAATCGTATGGAGCTAGACTTTTATAGAAAGCTCCTATGAATATGAATATTTCCCCCCAGAATCCGATAAGAGGTGGTACACCTGAAATTCCAAGGAAGCCCAGTAGAGCACACACGGTTATAATAGGCATTCTTGAAGCAAGTCCTCTCAGCTCGCTTATCTTTCTGGTTTTGAGGTCGTGAGAGAAGACACCAGATATCATGAAAAGTGCAGCCTTACTTAACGCGTGGCTTATGTATATTATGATGGCGCCTGTGACACCGATGATTGAGACGGACGCTATTCCGAAAAGCATATACCCCATTTGACTTATGCTCGAATAGGCAAGTAGCCTCTTCATGTCATCCTGGGCGAACGCCATCATTCCGCCGTAGACTATCGTTATTACTGAAAGAAGAAGAAGAGGGTACATGAAGCTCTGGCTGAAAGCTATAGCCGGAAAGGCAGTGTAGATTATTCTTATCGTTGCGTATCCACCTATACCGATCATAGCGGGTGAAAGTAGCGCGCTGATGGGCGTCGGAGCCTCTGCGTGGGTATCCGGCAACCAGGTATGTAATGGAAATATCGCCATCTTAACAAAGAGCCCCACCAGTATCATTAATGCGATGGGCACTAGGTAGGTCAAAGGAATCAGATCGTTTACGCTTCCTATTTTATAGATGTCAAATGTGCCGGTTATCGTATATATGGAGCCTATACCTGCAAGCAGTATTATTGCACCGAATTCGGTGTACATAAAATATTTGAAAGCCACCTTCATCCTGTCGCCTGTGCCCCACACACCGACTAGGATCCAGGATGGAATCAGCATCAGTTCGAAAAAGAGGAAGAATATAGCAAGATTTGTCGATAGGACTGTGCCGACCATGCCTGCCACGTATATTAGATAAAGGGAATTGTATACTTCTATGTTATCCTCATTCTCCATGTACTTTATAGAATACACGGATATTACGGTAGCTAACAGTACAATCGTAAGGGCAACAAGACTGTTCAAACCGTCGAGCACGAACGTAACGTCTCCGATGAGCGTAGCCCATTTGTAGGATTCCTTTAAGACATATCCGGTGCCATATAAATTGAGAGTTTCAATAATCAGAAGGCCAAGTACGTAGACTAGTGAAGCAAAAGAAAGCCAACCTACCCTATGTTTAAGCGTCCTACCCAATAAAAGAACAGCTATTGAAGCTATAATCGGAACAAACACGATCTGGATCAATGAATACGGTATCAAAACCATCAGCTTCCCAAGACCAAGAACCTGAGTATTAGGACCGCGACGAATATTCCGACGAGAACAAGTATCAGGTCATCGTTCATGTCCCCTGTCTGCCATCTGCGAACAGAGCTTGACACATTTTTCACAGTTCCTGCAATATAGTAGTTCAGACCGTCTATGACATTGACCTCAACGTTCGAGAAAAGCCAGTTTGACAGAGACAACGTCGGGTAGACGATTAAATGATAGTATATCCTGTTGATGTACCACCTGTTAAAGAAGAAGCGCCTAAATGAAGAAACCAGGCCATGTTTTTCTGCATATGTGTCAGCGTTCCTTGACCTTTTTATGTAGAACAGGTAAGCGGGCAGAAAACCTACTGCTACAGATGCGGTCGATAGTATTCCTATGAAAACTTCGGTAGAAGTACTCACAGTCACCCCCCCTCCTAGGAGGCTTACCAGATACCCGAAAGTAGAAATCAGCCAGTTTCCAGCAAAAAATCCAAACACTCCCAGAAATATTGTTCCGGCCACCAGGATCACGTATGGCACCCACATCGTTGGCGGAGCTTCACCTAAATGATGACCAGGAGCAGAAGCATCCTCCTGTTTAACTTTGCTTTCGCCGTAGAACACCATTCCGACCATTCTAAAGGTGTAGAAGGAAGTAAGGACGACCAAGAAGAGCCCTAGAATAAAGAGAACGTACTGGCCGGAGATCACCGAAGCCTCCAAGATCATATCCTTGCTCCAGAAGCCGCTGAATAAGATTGGAACACCTGCTAGCGAGCATGAAGCGAGCGCCATGCTCCAGAAGGTTATCGGCATGTATTTTTTCAGACCACCCATATCCCTCATGAACCTAGAGCCCGCTAAATGGATGACCGAACCGGCTGCTAAAAAGAGGGCTGCCTTGAACATAGCATGGGTCACCAGCTGGAATACTGAAGCGACATATCCTGTAATAAAGTCGACGGAAAGGCCAGCCACCCCCAGAGATAGCATCATAAGGCCGATCTGAGCCACCGTCGAGTAGGCGAGGACCTTCTTGATTTCACTTGACACAGCAGCCTGTGTTCCGGAAACGAATGCGGTAACGACGCCGATCCATGCCATAAATAAGAAAAAGGTCGTTAGAGTGTTGGTTCCCGTAGACCAAGCGAACAAATAGAAGATCGGAAACATTCTCGCAGCCAAGTACACGCCCGCATTAACCATAGTGGCCGCGTGTATCAGCGCACTGACCGGCGTAGGCCCAGCCATAGCGTCTGGAAGCCACTCCATAAGAGGAAGTTGAGCGCTTTTCGCAATAGGGCCGCCCAATAGGAAGAGGGCTGCAGGTACAAGAGCCCAGAGTGGCACACGAGATAGTGCACCGTTCTGCAGTTCGACAAAGTTCAGCGTTCCAGTGAAGGCCACTATTATGAAAGCGCCTACAAAGAGTAGCAGGTCACCGATTCTTGTGATTATGAAAGCCTTCATTCCAGCATGCGACGGCGAATAGGCTTCGTCTCCTTCTCCTACCCAGTACCTGGACCAGTCAGATTTCCGGTCCTTATAGTAGAATCCAATCAGAGCGTAGCTGCAGAGGCCGACCCCCTCCCAGCCGAACAGCATCTGGATCAGGTTATCTGATAGAACAAGGAGAAGCATGTTGCCGATAAAGAGGTTCATGAAGAACCAGTAGCGCGTAAGCCCCTCTTCGCCCTTCATGTAGCCGATCGAGTAGACCATTATCAAGAACGCTATAATGGAAACAACATTGGCCATTATGATGCTAAGGGGGTCAACTAACATCCCTGCCTCGATCTTGCTGAGAATGGGCGACCCTTGCACGGTTACCCAGGAGACCTGGCTCTGGAGAGGCCACACAATGTTTTTGTCGAGGAAGAATCCTGCAAGAGATACTGTGCAGACCACAGCTAGAAAGGAGAAGAATACAGCCATGTAGTTCCTTACACGTTTCCCCATCATAGCGAAGACGGGCGTTAGAACGGCTCCGGCCAACGGAAAAACCCACGCCAGCCACGAGAAGATAAGAGTATTGGACAATCTCTCACATCCAATTAAACAGGGACCTTAGCGCGGCATCGATGAACGACATAAAATAGTCCAGCCTCACCGTTATAATAATAAGTAGAGCGGCCAAAATTAGGATGGGCAGCCACATCACATAAGACACTTCTTTCGCGTTCTGACTCTTTTCTGTTAATGGTTTAAAGACGATTCTCTGGAAGACCCAGATATAGTACGCCGCATCAAAAATTGAATTGAACACCAAAAACACCAGCGTCACATCGAGTAAGGGATCGGATAACTTCGATGCAGCGGCGGATATGAAGAATAGCTTGCTCCAGAAACCGCTTAAAGGAGGTATACCAGCCAGACCCAGGAGACCTATTGAAGCAGCCAGACCTGTTATCGGCATCCTTCTTCCTATGCCTTCTATCTTATCTAGGAGGTAGCTTTTAGTTGACTGACTAAAGTTACCTACTGCCATAAAGAGGAGACCCTTACCAAATACATGGTTGAGCATGTGCAAGAATACACCGACCATAGCTATCTCAAATATGTAAACCCCTTGCGTTCCAAATTGGAAGAGAGCATACGAACCTATGCCAACTCCTGTAAAAATATAACCCATATTTGAAACACTTGAGAAGGCGAGAAGCCTTCTTACGTCCCTCTGCATTATGGCCATAAAAGTTTCCTAGAGTAAGTGACAGAATTCCGAAGAATATGAAAAAAAGTCCGTAGTCGAAACTGAATGGGCTGAAAACCACCATCAGGCTTCTTATTATACTGAAGGCTGAAATTATCAGAGCAACAGTCGATAATGAGGCTACACAGTTTGGAGCTCCAACATAGGCGTCAGGTATCCAAGTGTGGAAAGGCACAATAGCCGAGCTGACGCCAAATCCTACAAATATGGTGGCTATTATGATATACAAAGATATGTTTGAGCCTAAGCTGGTGATTGATATCACAGAAGAGAGGGTTGAAAAGTTAAGCGTACCTGCCACTCCATAAAGCAATGAAATGCCATAGAGGGCAATGAGAGACCCGACTGTGCTCATCAAAAGGTACTTTATTCCACCTTCCACCGCCTGCCACCTATACTTGCGGAAAGAGACAAGGGAATAGGAGGAGATCGAGAGCAGCTCCCAGAAAACGTAAAGGGTGAAGAAGTCGCCGGAGAAGACGACACCCACTATTCCAGCCGCAAAGGTCAACAAAAGGGTATAGTAACTATCTAGGCCGTTGTCGACCTCCATGTACTTGATCGAATAGAACGACACCAGACTTAACATCACTAGAGCAATTATCGCAATGTACACGCTCAACGTGCTCACGTAGAGTTCGACACCGTATGGTCCCCCGAATACCTCCACCTGATAGGACAGCGGAACACTTGACAGAAGACTTGAAATCATGTATAGGGAAAGCAGTAAAGCAGCAAAAGAGAAGATATCCCTCAACTTTTGGAACTTCATGTATGTTCCTAACCTTGAAACCAAAGGAGTAGCCAAGGCAGAAGCGAATAACACTATAAGCGGTGTTAGGACAGGGCTTACCATTTCAAACGCCTCACGATATCCCAGTCCACATTCCCATAGTGACGGTAGACGTTGATTATAAGAGCTAAAGCGACCGCTGCCACAGAAGCTCCGATAGCTATAGAAATGATCGCGAAAGACTGGCCTAGGGCGTCGACGCCCCCTTCTGTCGCACCCATTACGACAAAGTTAAGGTTAACCGATGAAGCAAAGATTTCCAGCCCGATTAGCGTCTTTATGATATTCTTCTTTGTTACCATACAGTACACCGCAAGCCCCAAGAGAAAGAATACGAACACAACTAAGATCGTGAACATTTAGGCTTCCTTCTCCTCTTCCTCCATAAAGCCGATCTTCTCCTCCCTAAGCAAGGCGGATATCGCGGCAACCGTGGCAAAGATGATGAAACCCTGGGCTATGACGTCGATAAATCTGTATGTCCAGATGAAGTAGGGTGCTTTCACAAAATCCCAGACTATGGGGGTGCCGACTGTCCTGATCTGAATCAGCCCGAAGAACAGCGCAGCGAACACAAAGGCCATCATCAAAATCGTTAGGAGTTTGTATATCGCCCTGCCTTCATACATCATTTCTTTATCTTACCTCCTATAGTATGCAGGGTCGCGAGGAACAGCACTGAGACGCCTCCCGCGTACACCATAAGCTGGAAGACCGCTACGTAGGGAGCCCCAAGCATGAATATTATTACGCCTACGACGACACTGAATAGGAGGAAGTAAAGTATTGAACGCACAATATCCTTCGATTCGATAGCTAATACGGCGGTAAACAGGGCGAGAATCCCGAATAAAACCTGAAAGATTACCTCCAAACTATTTCACCACCATATCCTTCCTATCTAAGGCGATCACCTCATATTGATCTGTGAGATGGATCGCCTTCGTAGGGCAAATGTCTTCACATTGAGCGCAATAGGTGCATCTTGAAATATCAAAAACAGGTCTCTTACCCTTTTGATCCGTCACCATTTCAATTACAAGCGAGGGACAAACCTGATAGCAGAGCGTGCACCCAATACATTTTTCGCGGTAGAATTCAAGTTTTCCTCTGTAACCTGCCGGGAGATGAACCTTATCTTTTTCTTCAGGATACAGGACCGTAGCCCTCTTCTTGAACAGGTTTCTCAATATTTCACCAAGCATGGACATTAAAGCAACAACCTCACAACAATAAATTGCAGTAATGCCAGCGGTAAGAGGTACTTCCAGGAGAAGCCGACGACCTGATCTATTCTCAGACGGCCAAATAGAGCCCTGACAACTGTTAAAATAGCTAAAATGAATAGTGATTTGATTACAAAGTACACCGTATAAAATACGGCAGAATATCCTTCGATCACTGGGCCTAAGGGTCCTCCGAGGAAGAGGGTTGCCCCAAGCCCGCACAGGAAAACTAGCTCAATGTCCCTAGCGAGCCTAAACATAGCTAACCTTCTTCCAGTATAGTCTACGTTCCATCCCGCAATGATTTCCTGCTCAGCCTCAGGAAGGTCGAAGGGAATGCGTTCTAGCTCAGCCTGAGCTGCGACGATGAAAACAACGAACCCGAGTACTTGAGGGCCAAATATATGCCATAAATTTTCTTGCGAAGACACAATACTTGAGAGGGACAGGACCTTAGCGTCCAAAGCGACACCTGCAACAGAAAGCATCAGAGGAATTTCATATCCGATTAGCTGAAGAAATGAACGCTCAGCGCCGATTATTGCAAAACGATTGTACGAGCAAATTCCTGCATAAAAGACGGTTATACATATGAAAGTTAGGATCGTAATGGAAATGATCGCGTCACCGTTGAATGAGACAATTCCACTGCCTGATGAGATTGGCAGAAGTAGAGTCGCAAAGATAGCTAACGTTAGGGAGAAAAGAGGGGTCATCGTAAACAGGAATCTGTCAACTTTTTGGGGAACGATATCTTCTTTGGAGAGCAGCTTCACAAAGTCCGCAAAAGGCTGGAGAATGCCCGAGTAACCTGTGTAAAGAGGGCCCACCCTGTTCTGCAAACGCGCATAGAACTTTCTATCAAACCATTCGTAGAAAAGTGCCAAAAAGAACACGAGAAGGAATCCTGGAAAGATGACGGCTCTAAGCGTTTCGATAATGTACCCTTCCAAGCTCATTTAATTAATCTACCTTTCCTAGACATTTCTCTGATTTCATCCAGAGACCAGATCCAGCTCCTTCCCTTGGTTACGTCAACAAAATTAACCCTTGCCGTGCAACATATGCAGGGATCGAGCGCTCCATATATTATCGGAATGTCACCGATGTTCACGACATATCTTCCCTTAGAGGTGAGCATCACCCTTAATGCTCCCAAGTTAGCTAATGTGGGGGTCCTGACCTTGTACCTGTACGGTTTAGGGGTGCCATCTGACAGGGTGTAGTGCAGCAGCTCGCCCCTTGGTGCCTCGACTCGTGTTAGAGCTTCACCGGCATTTGGTTTCATAGGTAGCTTAATTCTGAACGGACCCTCAGGTAGATGCTGCACAGTGTAGCGTATCATGTTAACGCATTCTAGGAGCTCTTTGGCTCTGACAACAACCCTCCCAAAGACGTCACACGAGTCGCTGGTTATCACGTTGAACGGTACTTCGTCATGAGCTACATATGGGTCGCTTGCTCGAACGTCGAACTTCACACCTGAGGCGCGAACTATTGGACCAACCGAACAGGTCGACTTCGCATCAGCGGTGGAAAGGTAACCCACCCCCTGCGTTCTCTTCGCGATTACACGATCGGTTAGAGCCACCCTGATGTAGTACTTTGTACGTTCTTCTATGATATCCATCACCTTTAGAAGACCGCTGGCTAGTTCGGGTGAAATATCCCTTCTGACTCCGCCTATTTGACTGTACTCAGTCGTGATTCTGTTGCCGGTTATGGATTCTATCATGTCCATAACATGTTCCCGATCTCTCCAAGTGTACATGAACATCGTGTTGAACCCTATCTCGTAGGCTGCGATGCCGAGCCAAAGAAGGTGGCGATGTATTCTGCTCAATTCTTCGACGATGAGTCTAAGGTACTGGGCTCTCTTCGGTATTTCTTTGTCGTACAGCTTTTCCACGTTAAGCGTATAGCAGATGTCGTGAGCCGCGTTGCAGATTCCACAGATCCTTTCAACCAATGGCAGCCCTTGGAAGTAGCTTCTTGTTTCAAGAAGTTTCTCTATTCCCCTATGCATGTAGGAAACATCAAAGTTAACACCGACGACAACCTCCCCTTCAACCTCCAACTTCAAAAGAAGAGGCTCAGGGAGAGCGGGATGCTGGGGACCGATCGGAATATCGAAGGTCGACATCATTCCACACCCTCACGTAGAGGAGCGTTATGTTTGGTTACATAACTCTTTCTCAGAGGATGAACGTTTTCAGGCCATTCACTAGATAGGACGAAACGAACAGGGTTGGGGTGTCCTTCAAAGGTCACGCCTAGAAGGTCGTGAATTTCGCGCTCATAGAATTCGGCGCCGACTGTCACGTCGCATATAGACGGTAACTTGGGTTCATCCTTGCTAACCGTCGTCCGAATCGATATTGAAGTGTCTAAACCCATATGGGCCATGATCTCTATACCATCCTTAAGCTCGGTGCCAGTCATCGCCTCAAGGTGGTATATCCCCTTGCTGTTGACAAGAAACTTCACAACATCCTTGTACACGTCATTAGAAACCTGAATGAAGACCCTTCTCTTCTGAACTTTATGATCAAGTAACTTTTCACCGAAGACATTTTTAAGCTCGTTAAAGACCTCTTCCTCTGAGCTCATTTACCTTCACCTATCTTATTCAGCAAAAACACTAGTCCATTTAGAATGTTTTCCGGCTTAACGGGGCATCCTGAAATATATGCAGAAACCGGTATAATGGAGTCCACTCCGGGGTAGACGTTGTAGCCGTTGCGATAGACGCCGCTGCTTGTCGCACACGTTCCCACTGCGACGACATACTTGGGCTCGGGCATCTGCTCGTATACACGAATAAGACGATCGCGCACCTGCAGGGTGCATGGACCTGTGACAAGAAGTATGTCAGAATGCCTCGCACTGCCCTTTAAAACGGCACCAAAGCGTTCGACATCGTAGCGAGGCGTTAGACACGCGAGTATTTCGATATCGCAAGCATTACAGGACCCCGTACAAAAGTGTGTTACCCAAGGGCTTTTCTTTCTACACCAGCTCACCAGGCCCATGACTATACTCTCCTCGCAAAAACATAGAACGCGAATGAGACGACACCGACATATATTATTACGCCGACCTTGCTTATAAGATCAAGGGTTCCTTCAAATGGGCCTAAAGAGAAGAGAAGCAGTAGCGATATAACCTCGAAAATTATGAAGAGCAGAGCGTAATCGAATATCCTGATGCTGACTGGTACAAGTTCGTGTTCAACTCTTTCACCTCCTGCGTAGGGAAGCATCTTATTCTCGGACGGTTCCGTTTTGGGTGAAATTTTGGAGCCTATCCAGAAAATGATGGCGGCCACTAAAAGGGTGACCACGAAGATATAGCCGATGAATAAACTCAATTTTCAGGCTCCCGAATAGGAAGGCTTGAAAAGTGTATATAAAATTTGTTATATTATTGTATAAAAAGTGAAGGAGCTATCATTCATAGTAGTCTCCTACCTGCTTTGTCTCTTGGATCTTGGGACTTTTACGCCATAATAGCGAGGGGACGATTGCTGTTGTGTTGACCACGCCCATCCAAAGGTACGTCTGGCTAAGGGCGTTGGCGAAGAGTACCCTGTCAGCTGTTGGTAGGGAAGCGCTAATTGACGTAATTATGGACGATATCAAGGAGTAGGGAATTGTTGCGGCCATGATGACTATTGCGAGGTTTAAGCTGATCACGGAACCTATGTTGAAGAATAGGGCTCTAACCGCAGAAGCAACTCCTCTCTGCCTTGCCGGAACCGAACCCATTACAGCGCTCATGTTAGGTGAAGAAAACATCCCTGTGCCAGCGCCGAGGATCGACATGTAGACCACTAGGCTACTGTAGGGCGTGTTAACACCAGTCGTGGAGAGGAGAAAGAGTGATAGACTTGATACAGCTAATCCTGATATAACGAAAGGTCTCTGCCCGATCCTGTCAGAATATCTTCCACTTATAGGTCCGAAGATCAGAAACGCTACTTCAAAAGGTATGAGTCTGATGCCAGCATCGAATGCACTGAGGCCTTGGACGAGTTTTAGGTACAGGCTCAGCAGTAACATCACCCCTCCCCAGGCAACAGCATTTAACAGTTGTGAGACACAGCCGCTCGTGAACTCTTTTATCTTGAAAAGCTCAAAATCTAATACGGGATATCTAACCCTTCTTTCGTAAAAGACAAAGACGGTGAAGAATACGGCAGCCGTCAGAGTCAAGCCGATTACGGTAAAAAGCTCAGCGAAGCCGTATGCTTCGAAGGTTAACGCCAACAACAAGCTAAGAAGTGAAAAGGTGAAAAGGATGAAACCTACTAAGTCAAATGGAGAGCCCTTCTCCGTCTGTCCGATCTCCTTTAACCTCTTATGAGCCCAGTAGGTTCCAAAGATTCCGACAGGTATGTTGATGTAGAAGAGAGCCCTCCAGTCTATGATAGACAAAATGGCGCCGCTGAGCGTCAGCCCAGCCATAGCCCCGAACCTGAACGCGACCTGGTTTATGCCCAGAGATAGGCCAAGCTCTTTTCTTGACGTGGCGTCAGCAATCAGAGCCACGCTGTTCGTGAAAAGGAACGCAGAGCCTAACCCCTGTACGCTTCTGAAAATTATCACTTGAAGAGGAGAAGTCGATATGCTGGTAAGCGCAGAACCTATTGTGAAGATTATAAATCCTATATTGTAGATTTTAACCCGCCCAACTATATCGGTCAGGCGTCCGATCAGTAGAAGCACGATGGTACTAGCGAGGACGTAAGATTGAGTGAACCATATCGCCTGTTCTGCGTCGGCGCCTAAAGCCGCGGCCACTGTTGGAAGACCGACTATAAGAATCCTAGAGTCGATTCCTGCCATCAGAACACCTACTGTTGTGACCGTAAGAACCGTCCACCTGTACTGCATAAATTATTACTATGAGGTGCCCCATAAGTTAGCTATTTAAGCCTTATGACTTCTCAAAATGTAAAAGTTTCATCACCGGATCATATTTGCTGTTTCATCAAATATTACTTTGATCATAAATTTTTAACGTTAAATAAAATAATCTTGGATGCTGCTCTCTAATCGCAATTCATATGTTTCAAATAATCCCTTTTTCCTCTTCCATCTCCGACGACCCTATGAAACAATATATTGCCGTAGGTTCTATAATATTCAAGCGCATCCCTGACAATATGATAGTCCATCAGGTGCCAGCATCCCTCATAGACTATTACAGCTTTATATCCAACCTTTTCTACATGATACTTGATGTGCCTGTCTTCAAGTACATGAAGATAGCTTGGAATTTCAATTCCCTCTAAAGCTTTCCGCCTAAGTAGGGTATCGTGCGTTCCTCCCCTTCTATAAAAAGCGTTGATTGCATACTTTCTTGGGTTAAGCCCCTGGTACCTAAGGTAATTTCCAAAATTTGTTCCTTCTACGTCGTCCAAGCCCCAGATTAGACCAACTTTCGAGTCAGCCATATGTTTCTCAACTTCTTTAAAAAAATTTGGTTTCAGAATACAGTCGTCGTCTAGGAACATCAACCATTCTTCCTTCAGACAGCTCAAAAAATAGTCTATTATAGCCTGTCGAGCTTCAGCGCGATTCTTGCCAACTCCATCTATTTTAAAAAGAGCCTTATTTTTTTCCTTGCAGAAATTCAAAGTCACTTCAATAGTTCTGTCCACACCACTGTCAACCAATAACATTTTCTCATAAGGGACCTGTATGGAACCCTTTAAAGCCTGAATATATACCTCCCTCAATTTCATAAACGAATTTTTCGTTATTAAACCGAGAACTATGTCGGCCAAACACTACAGCCTCTTAGAGAACTGCGTGAGGAAAAAACTTCTTTCCTCAATTTTTGATGAAGACTCGGTTTGATGAACAAGATACATTATATATCAAGCTATACTATAATAATATTTCTTTAAATAAACAGAATATATAAGAAAACAGAGAGCTCGCAAACGTGTAGCAGATATCTAAGAATGGCCATTTAGATGTAAAATTTAACCATCAGAATTTCAAACCATTTTTTTGTGCATCTCTTCAATCGACATAGGAGATGCTTCAAGTATCTTCATTAACGTCCCACTTAAATTCGAAAATTTCACATTTGATGGCCTATCTTTGGGTGCTTTAGAATAGGACACAGCGTACGACGCAGCTTTCCTCATTGAATCGTGGGTTAGGTCTCCGAAGTACACGCAAAGTGGCCCTATGTTGTCCAATACTTCAAATAAAACATCATCTTCAGAAAGATAGTTACGTATGGTTTCATTTTCTACTTGATGCCTGCAAACGATTATCTTATTCTTTTCGTCGATTCGGAAGTGTCTTCCAAAACGCAATAGAATCACGTCCTCTAACAAAAAATCTGGCTTGAACTTCTTTAGGTCCTTGAAACGTTTTCCAAAAGCCGGTTCAGTTAGAAGACAACCTCCAGCAGGAGCAGCATATGTTTCAACGTTCAATTCCCTAGCTAACTGGATCTGAGAAGTTCTTGTCTTCCCTTTGATCTCAAACAAATCCCCTTTGTCGATCAAGCCTTTCTTGCAGGCAATGGTCTCCGGCAGAAGCTTGCCTGAGAGCGGCCTAACCACCATCCCCTCAACACCAGCTTCCCTATCTACTAATTCGAATTTTTCTCGGCTTTGAGAGAACGGCCTCTGGCCCATTACCTCTCCTGTTGCAATGAAATCTGCACGTTCAGCCTCAAGAACACTCTTTGCACGTTTAAGCATCAGTATGCGGCAGTCTATACACGGATTAGCTGCGCTTCCAAAACCGTGCTTAGGAGAACGCAGCAACCCCAGATATTCGTTTCCGAGATATAGGTTTCTCGCGTTTAACCCCAATTTTTTGAGGTTTGTGACAACACTCGTGTAAGCGTCACCATTCAGGTCGTAGTTGCAGAACGGTGTGGTAAACGTAACAGGCACAACGTCAACCCCTATCGAAAGGAGAAAATAGAGTACAATGGAGCTGTCAAGCCCTCCAGAATACAACAGTATTGCCTTAGGCCTCTTTCCGACAGAATTCTGCGGAGTCATCTACCATAAGGAGTGATTTTAGACCTCTGTTAAACTTTTCCCATTTCTCTTTAAAATTTGTTTAACACTATATTTCAACCAAATATATAATGCTTAACTGAGGGCTCATAGATTCTCTTCTAATCTCATGGCAGGTGACTCTTTTCATGGATCTTCGAGGTTTTGGCTGAAACTATTAATCTTAGGAATGTGCTATGAAGCGGCAAATGTGTGTTGGCCACATTCTCAAACACCTTAAGGGTGAGAGGGTGACCCTGTAATTACATTAATAGAAAAAAGATGTCTATAGTTCATAGACTATGCCAGGTATCTTGGGAAACGTCTGCACTTCACCTACGTGCTTGGCACCTACTGACCAACCTTTGACACCTATTCCGGCTCCTGCGGAAGGCTTTAACCTATTCTCTTTGGCAAGTTTCAGAAGTAGCTTGTAGTTCTCTTTCTTCACACCGTCTCTTTCAATCTTCTTTACAATCTTATCGTACTGCCATTCCCTTCTTGCACCGGATACTATTAGTATGTCGATGCCATCAATAACAGCCGATCATCGTTGACACAACTATAAACATGTAATTTACAATCTGTTTTAATAATTATGAATCGTAAATTGGATTGTAGATAAAAATCTATATATGACAACAATAATTCCTAGTGAACGGTAGCTTAAGGTGAGACGGTTGAAAATACTCCATTTGATTAGTGAAAAGCCACCCGTAAAAAGTGGTTTCTCAAGGGCAATAAGCAGGCTTACCGAAGAGCTCATAAAGAATGGACACGACGTAACTATCGCTTCAACACAAGATTGTGGGTGTAAAATGATTGGTGAGATGAAATTTGTTACAAGTACAGGCAGTTTAGATAGTTACATAAAGGGCGATTATGATATTATAAATATCCATGGTCATACTCCAATGTTCTCCGATGTTCTGTTCCTAAAGTCAAGGGCATCAAATAAGAAAATTGTTTACACACTTCACTGTCTTGTAGACTATTATCTTAAACCTATAAGCTTGCTATATAACAGTCTTTCAAACAACATTATGCTGAAGTTTTCGGACGCGGTGGTAGTTACGTCTAGATCGTACTATGATATGGTGCGAAGTAATCAGAGAAAATATCTTATTCCGTGGGGAGTGGATTTTGACATGTTCTCCGGCAGTAGGAAGCAGCATCAAAATTATAGGATCCTGTTCGTGGGTCAGATGAGGCCGTACAAAGGTCTTAAAGTGCTTTTAGATTCTATGAGGAGTGTGGAGGGAGAACTAAACGTGATCGGTGACGGACCCGATAGGATAAACTACGAAAGTTATGTAAAGAAACATGAGCTGAATAATGTCCACTTCTATGGTGCAGTATCAGATGAAGTACTTGGACAGATGTATCTCAGTAGTGATGTACTAGTACTGCCTAGTGTCAGTGTAAATGAGGCCTTCGGCCTTGTTACGCTTGAAGCAGCCGCTGCAGGATGTGCTGTGATCTATT
>CAVVXT010000010.1:0-174216 GCA_963752255.1 Nitrososphaeria archaeon
TATTCGGATTCGTGCCGATTTGGAATGCTTGTAATTTAAAAGACAAATTTATTCGTAGACTTTACAATCAATGCATCTTTCAGGGAATACATGTAGTTTGAAAGACACATTTAACTAATATAAAATAGTATATAAGCCCCAATCGAAGACTATATTTACGACATATCATTTAAGCATCTAATGACTTCTAATGGCATCTGACAACTTTACAAGCATGAAAAAATTCGCTGGCCTATGTCGAAAGAGTTAAGGGAACTACGAGTAAAAATATGAAGATTGAAATTCTGTCGGAATATTTGAGGAACTCGGATGAAGTATTCCCTATGATAGCATGTGGTTTCCTTCAGGAGAAATTTTTCCACCTTGGCAAAATATCGAACTCCAAATAGGATACTCCACTCTTGTTGGGATAATAACGGAACTAAGTGGTAAAGACGCAAAACGTTAGGAAAGATCTTCATAAAATATGGTGATCTTGGTGAGACAGCTGAAGAAATTCTGTCAAAAAAAACTATTACCCCCCTTTTTAATGAAGAGTATACATTGATCAATGTACACGACCAGCTAAAAAGATAGTCAGATGACGGGGAAAGGATCTTCATCAGATAAAAAGAAAATTCTTACTCGACTGTTTTTGAACATGTCTCCAGTTGAGGCAAAATACTTCATAAAAATTCTTATAGGTGAAACAAGAATTGGGCTTGTTGGAGGCTTAGTCGTCGAAGGAATCACAATCGCTTTTAGAAGAAAATCGGAAGACGTAAACGAGGCTTATCTGCTGACGTGTGATATAGGCGAGACGGCTGTTCGAGGCAAAATATGATCGTCTAAAAGATGCCAGACTTGAGCCATTACATCAAACAAACTTTATGCTTGCTGAAGCCATGCAGACACCTGAAGAAGTCGTAGAATATTTTGGAAAGCCAATCGTCTGTGAATACAAACTTGATGGCATCAGAGCACAATGCCATAAACAAATGGAAGCGGTAAAAATATTCACGCGCAGAGGCAATGAATCTGGAGATTCTTTCCCAGAAATAGTTGAAGCACTTAGCGAGATAGACCACGATTTTATTATTGATGGCGAAATAGTGGCTTTTAAGGAAGGAAAGATACTGCCTTTTTCATTCTTACAGCATCGTTTACAGAGAAAGATACTGAGCAGAAAGTTAGTTGATGAAGTGCCTCTTACTATCTTTGTCTACGATATCTTATATTTAGATGGAGAGCCCCTTTATAATATGACCCTTGTAGAAAGGAAAGAAGGCCTAAACCGACTCATTTTTCTGAGAAAGTTAAGATGCTCGATTATATTTTTGTTTCAAAAAAAGAGGAAATTGAAGTGAAATTTGACGAAAGTGTAGAAAAAGGGTATGAAGGTTTAATGTTGAAGGACCCTAATTCGATTTATACAGTCGGAAAAAGGGGAAAGAATTGGGTTAAGCTTAAAAGAGAGCTTGACACCTTAGATGTAGTAGTTGTAGCGTCTGAGAGAGGACATGGGAAGAGGGCAAATGTCTTCTCCGACTACGTTTTTTCAGTCTGGGACAACGGTGAACTCAAGACTATAGGAAAAGCTTATTCAGGTTTGACGGATAAAGAGATCTTGGATATGAATGGAAAGTTAAAGGAAATTACGGTCAGAGATGAAGGATGGAGGATAGTAGTTAAACCCGAAATCGTAATAGAAGTCGCCTTCAATGGAATTCAAAAAAGCAGCAGACACGAAAGTGGCTTTGCACTACGTTTTCCAAGAATAAAAAGAATAAGAGATGATAAAAGCTCGGAACAGGCGGATACAATTGATAAGGTTAAGGGGATATTCAAAAGACAGTTTATTAAAAGATAGTGGTAAGATATATTAGATATTTCTTTATACGACTAAGCTATGGTGATTGTTTCAGCTCTTGTTGCAGCAAGTCTCCTTGCGGGCGCCGTCCAGGACATAAAAGAAAACCAGATCAACGACCTCACTTGGATTCCTGCAATCATCGGCGCAATCATTATGGTTTACCAATATATCATTCAGAGTAGCTATATCTTTTTGGCATGAAGTTTGTTATAGTCACTGTGATATTATTTTTAAGCTACTTTTTGGGGGGGAGGAATGGCTGATATGATTGGACTGGTAGCAGTGGTTATTGACGATGACCCTTTTGCGCCGATCGGGACACTTGTTGTCTTCGTCGCGATAACAGGCCTTTACGCAATCTATAGTATTTTAATAAAGAAACAAAGAAGGACGATGATACCTTTGACAGATTTTTTGAAAAAAAAGAACGTCTATCCAGTAAAAGTCTATGTGGAAGGAAAGGAAGAGAAGCTGCCAAAAACAGCGGACAAAGCATACGAAATGCTTGAAACAATACTTAAGGAGAATAAAGAAGCCGTTGTCGAAGCGGAAACTGGAATACCTGCAGTTGTTCCCATATGCATAGGGTACGTAGTGAATATGATGATTTTCTTTTATCTTGGAAGGCCTTGGTTCAGCATTTTGTTTAAACCTTTAACAGGCTAATCGATATTTGAAAACACTAGTATTAATCGAATCTATTTCTATTTTCTTTTGTCTAAGAAATAAGATTAAACGTCTAAGAAAGAAGAAAAGTAATATAAGACACCTGTTTTGCAGACCTTGGTGAGATAAAGTTGATAGAAATCAGATGGCATGGAAGAGGTGGTCAAGGTCAGTAACCGCCTCCGAGATACTCGCAAACGCAGCACTAAGATGTGATAAATACGCGCAGTCTTTTCCAGCTTTTGGACCGGAAAGGAGAGGAGCACCTGTTATGGCTTTTACTAGAATAGATGATAATCCTATTGAGATAAGATGGCAAGTAACGGAACCAAATATCGTTGTCGTATTAGATACTTCACTGCTGTCTGTAGTGAATGTTACTTCAGGACTTAAGAATGATGGGACAATCGTTCTAAATAGTTCAAAGGATAGCTCTGAGCTCAAAAAGCTTTTTCAGCCTACAAGATTGCTAAGGCAGACGCTACAACTATAGCATTGAAGAATTTGGGTGCACCAATCACGAACACGTCCATGTTGGGTGCTTTGTTGAAAGCGAGCCCGATTGTCCCACTAGAAGTAGTTTCCAAGGTTGTTGAAGAAAGATTTGATCCGAGGAATGTAGTATCTTTAAAGGAAACATATGATAGCACAGAGGTGCTAAATTAGATGTCGAAGAAAGCTTCTGAACTAGAAGAAGGATTTGTAATGAAGACACCAAAGAGCAGCATGAACACAAAAACAGGTACTTGGAGAGCTTTTAAGGCCGTCATCGACTACAACAAGTGCATATCTTGCGGTATCTGCTGGAGCTACTGTCCAGAACCAGCAATCCCGCTCAAGGAAGGAAAATATACTGTAGATTATGATTATTGTAAAGGATGCGGTATCTGTGCTCAGGAATGTCCTGTCAAAGCTATTACCATGGTAAGGGAGAGTGATTAAGATGAAGAGATTACTTCTCTCAGGAAATACCGCGCTGTCTTATGCTGTCAAACAACTTGATGTAGACGTCGTATCCGCATATCCCATAACACCTCAGACAACGATGGTGGAAAAAATATCTGAATATGTAGCCAACGGGGAACTAAATGCAGAATTTATTCCCGTAGAATCGGAGCATTCCGCACTCACTGCAGCACTCGCAGCTTCAGCTTCGGGAGCGAGGGTATTCACCTCGACAAGTTCCCAAGGTTTGCTCCTAATGCATGAAATAATGTTCATAACTTCGGGTCTTAGGCTTCCTGTTGTAATGGGAATTGCCGATAGGACCATTTCTGCTCCATTGAATATATGGAATGATCAAAGTGACATAATGGCGCAGAGGGACACGGGCTGGATAAGCATATTCGCTGAATCAGCCCAAGAATCTTATGACAAAACCATACAGTCATACAGGATAGCTGAGGATGAGGATGTTCGCCTTCCTGTCAACCTTAACTTTGACGGATTCATACTTACACATACATATGAACCACTGACAACAATAGATGATGAGGAAGTGCTAAAGTATGCACCTAAAAGGATAAAATCTGTTCTCGACCCCAAAACACCTGCGACAGTTGGGGGACTAGCATCACCTGAATTTTACTTTGAAGCCAAATATGGGACTGTAAAAGCCTTAGAGAACTCTTTCCCTACCATAGTTACGGCTGATAAAGAATACGAAAAAGTGAGTGGTAGAGGATATGGAATATTCAACAACTATATGACAGAAGATGCGGACACAATATTGATTTCGATGGGGTCTATAGGGGGTTCCACTAGAGAAATTGTTAGAAGAATGAGAAAGGAAGGTGCGAAAGTAGGATCGTTAAGTCTTAAACTCTTTAGACCTTTTCCCGCTAAAGAGATAATGCAAGAATTAGTTAATACAAAATCGATAATCGTTTTAGAGAAGGCAACAAGCCCAGGAGCAATCGCAGGACCCCTATTCCTCGAAATTCAAGCATCGCTGAAATCATATGATACAAATACTCCTGCGATGGACATAGTAGCAGGACTGGGCGGAAGGGAAATAGGCCCAGACGATATTCGTACAATGTTCGACAAAGGCCTCAAAATTGCTTCAACAAAGAAGGCTGATAAGATCATGGAATATGTGGGGGTGTGCATCTAAATGCCATACAAGACTATTAAAGACCTACCGCTTGAAGAGCACTTCGGACCTGGACACAGACTCTGTCAAGGATGTGGTGCAGGAATAATAGCGCGACTTGTAACAAAGGTATCCGGAGACAATACAATAATAGTTAACGCAACAGGATGCCTTGAAGTATCCAGCTCATATTATCCAGACACTGCCTGGGGTGTACCTTGGCTTCACGTTGCTTTTGAAAATGCTGCTGCCGCAGCCTCAGGTATTAGAGCAGCATATAACGCGTTAATTAGAAAGGGACTGAAAGATAGTAGCCCAAATATCATAGCCTTCGGCGGAGACGGTGGGACAGCGGACATAGGTTTACAAGCGCTTAGCGGAGCGTTGGAAAGAGGAGACCATCTTACTTACATATGCTACGATAATGAAGCCTACATGAATACTGGGATACAAAGGAGCAGCGCTACACCATACGGTGCTTGGACAACGACTTCACCACCTGGAAAGTTAAGCCCAGGTCAGAAGACCGGCAAGAAAGACCTTATTGCCATCGCTGTAGCACATAACATAAAGTATGCCGCAACCGCGAACGTAGCCTATCTAATTGATGCCGCGAATAAAGTAGAAAAGGCGCTTAACGCGCCTGGAGCAAGCTTCATACACTTCCTGAGCCCTTGCACGCCAGGGTGGAGAATAGATACTGCAAGCTCAGTGAAAGTCAGTA
The DNA here is from genome assembly GCA_963752255.1 of Nitrososphaeria archaeon. Classification (GTDB taxonomy): domain Archaea; phylum Thermoproteota; class Nitrososphaeria; order JACIWG01; family JACIWG01; genus JBEKIG01. The sequence goes on from CAVVXT010000010.1 coordinate 5,338, forward strand.
GGCTCGCAGTTCAGACATCTCTTTGGCCACTATACGAAGTTGTTGATGGGCAATATATTCCGACTGTAAAGGTTGCGAAAAGATTGCCAGTTACAGAATATCTGAAAGCGCAGGGGAGGTTCAGACACTTAATAAACAAACCTGATGAAGTAGCAAAGATTCAAGCAATAGCGGATAAGTTGGCAGAAAGATTTGGTTACGGACCCTTAGCACCCTAAAGGGATCCACCTTTCTTTTTTTGTATAAGATCTATTTTGTTAAATAAGAGTTCTATTTTACATAAACTTTTATAACAGTGTTATATTATTTAATTGGATGATGCATGGTAGATAACCCAGTTGTCGTAAATAAGGTTGACACCACAGAGCTAAACTTTTCGGAATCTGTTCGCATACTTAAGGAGTCTCAAAATGCAGGGTATAAAAGTGAATACTTAGAAGGACGTGTATTTGTATATGCAATAACTTTAAATGATTTGATGTTAAACTCCAAATCGGCTTTGGTGATTTAGGCGATCGCATATGGAAAAGATATTTCTAGATTATGCATCGGGATGTCCAGTAGATAAGAGGATCATTCCGTCCACTGTGAAATATTATGCAGAGGATTATGGAAATCCTTCTTCATTACATTCGTTTGGATTAGAAGCAAAAAATGCTGTTGAAGAGGCAAGACAGAGTGTCGCGAATCTAATTAATGCCCAAAAGAAAGAGGAAATCATTTTTACAAGCGGTGCTACAGAGTCAAACAATCTAGCCTTATTAGGATACTCTCTAAGAAACAGGGGGAGCAGAAATAAAATCATAGTTTCTAAAATTGAACATATGAGCATAATAAATGTCGTCAAATACCTTTCAAAGTTGGATATGGAAGTAGTTTATGCACCTGTGGACAAAGATGGTAGGTTGATCATTGAAAAACTCGATGAACTCATTGACAATAACACACTTCTCGTATCAGTGGCTTACGCCAACGGTGAAATAGGAACAATTCAAGACATTGTTGGGATTGCAAGAATCGCCCACAGCAAAGGAGCCATACTTCATTCAGATGGCGTTCCCGCAGTTGGTAGAATGGATGTAGATGTAATAAGAGATGATGTTGACATGCTTACCATTTCCTCGAATGATATATATGGACCAAGAGGAATGGGGGCATTATATGTAAAATCTGGAACTAAACTTCAACCAATTATCCTAGGAGGTGGACAGGAGAGAGGGTTTAGATCTGGTACAGAGAACGTACCATCAATAGTTGGGTTTGGAAAAGCCGCTGACTTTGCCCTAAAAGAATGGAAAATGGAAAGCTCGCGTGAAAAGGTTATCCGAGACAGTTTGATAAATGGAATTCTTTCGAACATCGAACAATCCTATCTTAATGGACATAGAACTCTAAGACTTCCTAACAACGCATGCTTAAGATTCATAGGTATAGAAGGTGAATCGCTCATTCTTAACCTTGACGAATATGGTATAATGGCTTCAACAGGGTCAGCATGCTCTTCGAAAACACTTGAGCCTTCTCACGTCCTCATGGCAGTTGTCCCTAATGAAGTTGAAGCACATGGTTCACTCATGATGACTATAGGAAGAGAGAACAGTGAAAAAGATGTGGAAAAAGTAATCACAGCTTTAACTGAAATCGTCTCCAAACTGAGACAGATGTCGCCATTGTGGGGAAAGCCTTTAGAACTAGATAAGTGGAGGGCTAAAATGGAGCGCTCGGAGGGGGAATAAAATGGGATATTCTGAAAAAGTCCTAGAACATTTTAGACATCCTAAAAATGTAGGCGAAATACCGGACGCAGATGGAGTAGGAACCGTTGGCAATCCGGTTTGCGGAGACTTGATGACCATCTATATTAAGGTGAAAGACGACAAAATTGATGAAATAAAGTTCAAGACTTTTGGCTGCGGTGCAGCAATCGCGACTAGCAGCATGTTAACAGAACTTGCAAAAGGTAAAACTTTAGAGGAAGCTATGAAAATTTCAAGGGACGACGTCGCCATTGCTTTGGATGGTCTTCCTCCTATCAAGATGCACTGCTCAAATTTAGCGTCCGATGGCTTAAAATCTGCAATCAAAGACTATTACTCTAAGAAAGGGGATAAGACCCCAGAGAAATAATAAATAAACACTACTCCTTCAGGGAAAAAATCAGTAAATATTTTTAAAAATTTATCTAAGAACAGAAACATAGCGGAGGTAATGAAAGTCAACGTACTTATTCTACCCAACCAAGAAATACAAGAAAAGATACTATCAGGTGAATCTATGATATCAGTTCATGGCTTCGGACACGTTGGCTCGGCTATTACATCTGCATTTCTAAGAAAGGGATGCAGGATGGTAGTTCACGACGTTAAAAATGATGTTGTTGAAAGGCTAAATTCGGGAAATTGGAAAACACCCGATGATATAAAAATTACCGAAACCATCCAAAAAGGGTTTGTTGACAAAAAAATCTTAGCTACAGAAGACTATGAAGATGCTGTTTCCAATTCGACCTTTCATATCATTACCGTTCCAGTTTCCGTTAACAGAAAAGGTAGAAAGGTTCAAGTCGATTTAAGTCAGATAATCGATGCATGCAAGAAAATAGGTAAGTTTATGGCAAAGGGAGATGCTATCTCAATAGAAACGACGCTTCCTCCGGGCACGACTGAAGGGGTACTTAAGGAAGTGATTGATAAGGAAAGTGGTTTAAAAGCAGGATCCGAATTTGCATTAATATATAGTCCCGAGAGAATTTTTGTGGGTAGAGCTTTAGACGATATAGAGTCAAATTACCCAAAGATCGTATCCGGCTTCGATCAAAGGAGCCTTGATATCGGCATAGCCTTGTACTCTATCGTGTCTGGTAAAGGAGTTATCGGACTATCATCAATTAAAGCCGCAGAAACAGAGAAAGTTTTCGAGGGCATCTACAGGGACGTAAATATCGCGTTAGCGAATGAACTTTCAGACTACTGTAGGCAGGAGGGATTAAACTATAGTGAAATATTGGATGCCTCAAACAGCCAACCATATAGCCACTTGCATAAACCGGGAGTAGGTGTAGGAGGTGCGTGTATACCTGTTTACCCTTACTTTATTCTTACAAAAGTCAAAAAGCAACTCAACTTGACCCACACTGCTAGGAAGGCTAATGAGAGAAGGCCCTTACAAATCGCTGAAAACGCGCTTAATAAATTTCTAGCAAAATACGGTTCCATCAAAGAATTAAATGCAACAATTCTAGGCCTCTCTTTTAGAGGAGACGTTTCTGATAATAGATTTTCTCCAACAATAAGCTTAACAAAATACCTCCTTAGCAGAGGATGCAATGTTACAGTACACGATCCGTTCACTTATACAAATACGGGTCTACCTAAAAAGGTTCGATTTACTAATGATCTAAATGAATCAATAAGAAATTCGAACATCATCATATTGGCGACAGATCACAGTGTATATAAGAATCTTACAGTGGAGCTGATTATGAGGATCTCATCTGACAAAGTTGTAGTAGAAGATCCGAAGCAGATTCTGGGCTAATCTTTTTTTAAAAATGGTCTAAACCAAAGTTTAATAGCACATTTTATAAAACTCACGTTGATGAAAGAGAAGAAGAGTACTATCGTGGTTAAGGTCGGTACATCTGTCCTCTCCGATGGCAAAGGAGTGAGCGAAGAATCGATAAAGAACATTGCATATCAGATTTCTGAATTAATTCAAGATGATAGAGCTTTTGTGCTTGTATCATCTGGTGCAATTCTTTCAGGTATAACCATTCTGAGGTTAAATGTTAATCCACATGATTTAAGTCTAACTGACAAGCAGGTTTGCGCATCTATAGGGCAACCTTTCCTTATGAGCCTATATGCCAAATATTTTAGGGAAAAGGGGGTCACAACCGCGCAGATGCTTTTTACAGAAGAGGACCTTGCGAACAAGATAGCCTACAAGAACGTTTGGCGCACTTTACACGCGCTGTTAGAACGTGATGTTGTCCCAATAATTAATGAAAATGATGCCGTTTCAGTCAGAGAACTTCTTCCCATCAACCCATATGTGCCAGACGAAGTCAGGTTCGGAGACAATGATAGACTTTCAGCCATCATAGCATCAAAACTCAAGAGCCAGTTACTTGTAATGTTAACAGACGTCGAAGGTTATTATGAAGTAACAGAGAATGGAACGAAAAAACTTCTAAGAGAAATAAATTTCTTGAACAGTGGAATCATGAAATTTGCACAGGGGAAGGGAAAATTTGGAAGAGGAGGAATGAAGTCAAAACTTCATGCCGCAAGGATAGTATCCAGAACAGGAATTGAGGTCATAATAGCTAACGGAAAAAAACAGAACATACTTCAGGAGATTTTGTCAGGAAAAAAAATAGGAACAAGAATTTTGCCAATATCGCGAAAGAAAAAGTAGAATCCAATCTTTAAAGCTGTATAATATTATTAAACAAAAAAAGGGACTTTTACTTGCCTATCTTCTTAGGCAAGTATTTCTTAGGGAATGATGCCGCAACGCACCATCCGTTACCGTCTTCAATGTTACTTAAAAGACTGCAGAGTTCCCAGATATCCCATCTTTTCATACCGTAGTCTTTTTCCATCCAGAGAGCAAGGTTTACAAACGCAAGCCTTATCGCGTCGTCGGAACTTCTACCTGTTCCTGAGCAAGCGACGGACATTATATATTCGTCATTTTCAAGTCTTGGCCAATCTATGTCTTGACCTTTTATTAAGTCGGTTTTGAATGTAACTTCAGCTGGCATCTCTAACCCAGTTCCAGATATCTCACATTGACCTTGCAGTCCATGAACATCACCCAAGTGGAGAAGGGCACCTTCAACTTTAACTGGTAGGTAAATTTTACAACCTTTAGTAATCGAAGGCAGATCCATATTCCCCCCATGTGGGCCAGGAAGGAAACTTAAAATGGATTCTAATTCAGGAGCCGTGCCTATTGTTCCCACCATCGGTTTATAAGGTAAAGTGAGACCATCGAAGTGCACTTTCCCATCCTTTATAGGTAAAATCTTAAGATTTAGGTCATCAGGTAATTTGGGTTCAAGAAAGCTTGACATTATCCTATTTGTTTTCGAATGACCTAAATAAAGCCACCATCTTGAGACCATAATGTATCCCTGACCTATTGTTGGAACAATATCTCCAATGTCTACCACCAGCGTATCCCCTTTTTCAGCACCGTTAACATATAAAGGTCCAAATACGGGGTTTCCATAAGGCATCTTCTTATAATCTCTCTTGTCACCTATTTTTCTGAACTGTCCTCCCGCAGCATCCTCAGTCTCTACCACTACAGTCTCCCCTGGATTTACTTTCAGTCGCGGTTTGTTGTATGGACCTATAGAAAAGCAAAATTCCCCCTGATCCTTAAGACTTAACTTTTTCATAATACAAACTAAAATCCATATAATTAATAAACTTTTTAAACGTCTGAGAATCCGACAAATCTACTTCCAAGTGTAACTGATGAAAAAAACTAAGAAAAACATATGACCGAAGCAATAGATCATTTTAAAAATATAATTCCAAATTGGATCTATTAACTCCCCTCCAGAATAGAATACTTAAATATAATGTTGTAGCCCTAATCCCAAATGGAAGATCGTTTCAAAATCAAAGAGGTTCGTGCAAGGGAGATTCTAGACTGCAGAGGTGACCCAACAATAGAAGTTGATGTAATAACAAAAGGAGAAGCGGTTGGACGAGCCGACACTCCTTCAGGACGCTCAAGGGGAAAATATGAGGCTTACGAGATTAGAGATAATGATAGAAGATATGGAGGCATGGGAGTTAGAAAAGCCGTAAAGACTGTAAATGAAGTTATCGCGCCAATCCTAAGGGGAATGGATGTCAGAGATCAAAGGGAAATCGATTATGCCATGGTTAATTGTGACGGAACTGAATACAAATCAAAGCTCGGAGGAAACTGCATGGTTGCTACATCTCTGGCAACCGCAAAGGCTGCATCTAATAGTCTTGGCCTTTCCCTTTACAGATATATCGGCGGTTCGAACTCCTTCATACTTCCTGTGCCAATGTTTTTGTATATATGTGGTGGAGAGCTTGCAGCAACAGATTTTGATTTCCAGGAATTTAATGCAATGCCAATAGGTGCAAAGACATTTTCAGACGCAATTCAGATGGGTTCAGAGGTTTACCATACCTTGGGAAAGATGTTGGCAAAGAAGTATGGAAAATATGCACTTAACACTGGAGATGAAGGATCATTTTCGCCTCCAGGAGTAAGCAACCCTGAAGAAGCTTATGAGATGATACTGAAAGCTATCGAAGAGGAGGGATATTCCGGTGACTTTATACTTGCTTTGGATGCTGCTTCAACACACATGTACAATAGTAAAACAGGCAAATACATATTCAGAGGTAAAGAGATTTCACGGACTGAATTGTTGGACATATATGAAAACCTTGTTAAAAAGTACCCTCTAAGATCAATTGAAGACCCCTTTTATGAAGACGATTTTGAAGGATTTGTAGAGATCACAAAGAGGTTAGATATACAAGTCGTTGGAGACGACTTTTTCGTTTCAAACATCAAACGCCTTATCAAAGGCGTCGAAGTTCACGCAGCAAATTCGGTTCTCCTAAAAGTAAATCAAATAGGAACTCTAACAGAAGCACTGGAAACAGCTTCTTACGCACATAGAAATGGATATAGTGTTCTTGTCTCTGAAAGATCAGCTCAGACCGAAGATACGTGGCTCGCCGACCTTGCAGTCGCGATTAATTCTGGTCAAATTAAGAATGGCGCACCAACCAGAAGTGAGAGGGTGGCCCAATTTAACCAGCTATTAAGAATAGAAGAAGACCTTGGCAGAAACGCGAGATACGCTGGTAGAAATTATAGGACTCCGCGATAACCTTGCATAGATACTAAATTTTATTTACCTGTACTTTAGAATATGGATTAGACATGCTGATCAAGAATGCATCTGAACTGACATCAAAAGGAAATGCAGGGGGAAGGAAGGTTATCTTAAAGATTGTTGAGGAGACCCTAGAAAAAGTAAATTACTTTATAATTTTGAAGGAACTTGTTCATTTGGAAAAAAACATACTTAAGATCCGGGACTTTGAGCTCAATTTGGACAAATTTAGGAATATTTATTTAATTGGCGGAGGAAAAAATTCAAGTTTTATGACCTCAGCTATTGATGAAATCCTCAGAGATCGGTTAACCGAAGGAATCGTAATCGAAAAAAAAGGATGCCTAAATAAGAAAACGAAAATAGCTTATTCAACAGGAGGACATCCTCTTCCTGACTTAGACAGCGTTAAAAGCGCTCATAAAATCGCAAAGATGGTTCAGAAGGCTAAACAAGAAGATCTAATTATTGTCTGTGTTAGCGGAGGTTGGACGGCTCTAACTTCAAATCCTGAAGGAGGGATAACACTTAAAGAACTTCAGAAAACCTACGGACTTCTGCTAAAATCCGGAATGACGGTGGAACAGATGAACATTGTTCGAAACCGTCTCATCCAACTCGGTAAAGGAAAAATCCTTTCAATGGCTGATGGTGCTACAATTGTCGGTTTAATAGCAGTCGATGAAGTGGAAGGCAAGCCTTGGGGACCAACAGTGTTCGACAGTTCAGCACCTTCGGATGGCATCAAAATTCTGCAGGACTTCAACTTATTTGAGAAGATACCATTAAGCGTTAAAGAATATCTTGTAAAAGAGGAATTGAAAAAAAAGACCACACGAGAAACAGGTTTCCAGCATAATGGCCAAAGCCCATATAATTTCGTCATAGCAGATAACAGCTTACTATGTAAAGCAGCTCAAGACACTGCATCAAAATTTGGCATAAAATCGTTTTTGCTCTCTACTTCCATAAGAGGAGAAGCTAAGGATGTTGGGAGAGTAATAGCATCAATTTCAAAGGAAATTTCAAGGTTTAGAAGACCATTCGAACCTCCATGTATTATTGTAGCAGGTGGAGAAACTACTGTGACAATTGTAGGAAAATCAGGGAAGGGGGGAAGAAACCAAGAGATGGCACTTTCGGCAGCCCAAGATATTGAAGGCGTATCGAATATTGTCATAGCATCTGTGGCGACTGACGGAATCGATGGACCTACAGGAATCGCCGGCGCCATAGTGGACGGCACAACTATGAAGAATGTGGAAGAAAAGGGATTGAGCATAGTGAGAGAATTAAGTTGCCATAATTCTTCGTATGTGCTAGAAAAATATCTGATGCAATCTATACGTTTGACACCGCAACGAATTTAATGGACCTTATATTGGTCTACATATCTTAATAACACTCAAATCTCATAAAGAAAGGGTTAAAAGGTAAAGTATTTATTTGATAAAAAAAAATAAGTGTACACCTAAATGACGGAGCTTATAGAAAAAGCTAGAGCAGCCAAGATGGTATCGTATGAGCTTGCACGGTCAAGTGACGAAACTAGGAAAAAAGGATTGACTTTAATGGCTAAAGGCCTCCTTGATCGATCGAAAGAAATTTTAGAAGCTAACAAAAGAGATGTTGAAGAATTTAAAGCGTACAATCCGGGCTCTCCCCTAGTTGACAGACTTCTTCTAAACGATGAAAGACTGAAGGAGTGTGCCGATGGATTAATTAGGATCGCTTTTTTACATGATCCAATAGGGGAAGTTGTTGAAGGATGGAGAACTAAGGTTGGACTCGACATCGTTAAAGTTAGGGTTCCAATCGGAGTTCTTGGCGCAGTATTCGAAGCGAGACCTAACGTTACGGTCGACATCAGCGGGTTAGCTTTAAGATCAGGGAACTCATGCATACTAAGAGGTGGGTCAGAAGCTCTTAATTCCAACATTAAAATCGTTGAAGTTTTAAAATCTTCACTTGGAGATGTGCTACCTAAAGAAGTTATACAGATAATCGTATCAAAGGATAGAGCGATTGTTGATGAGATGTTAAAACTGAATGATTACATAGATGTCATTGTGCCAAGGGGAAGTGCATCGTTTATAAAATATGTCAGGGACAGAGCAACGGTTCCGATTATTGAGACAGGTGCCGGCAACAACCATATCTTTGTTAACTGGGACGCTGATTTCGAAGTCGCTAATAGGATAATTTTGAACGCGAAGGTTCAAAGGCCAACTGTCTGTAACGCGGTTAGAAAAATACTTGTTCACGAGCAGATAGCTGAAAAGTACATTCCTAGCCTTGTCTCGGAAATGAGGAAGCATAGTGTTTTTATCAAAGGGGACGGTAGAACACAGGAGATCGTTAAGAACGTGGTGCTAGCCACTGAAAAAGATTGGTATGAAGAATATATGGACCTCACTTTAGCTATTAAGGTTGTTGGTTCAGTTGAACAGGCCGTAGATCACATTAACAAGTATGGTACAAGACATTCTGATTGCATTATAACAAAAAACATTGATGAAGCAAAATATTTTACTTGGAATGTTGATAGTGCACGTGTATACGTTAATGCTTCAACAAGATTCACAGATGGTGCAGAATTTGGATTTGGCGCAGAAGTTGGTATAAGCACGCAGAAGATACATGCAAGAGGACCTATGGGACTGAGAGAACTTACGACTACTAAGTATATCATCAACGGTAGTGGTCAAATTAGGGAACTTAGAAACTGAGCAGTGAAGCTTTATCTGCCCCCGCTTTGATTGCTTCTATTATTGACCCTTTAACCGCTTTTCTCTCGAGAATGTAAATACCTTCTATGGTAGTTCCTCCCGGAGTAGCTACTCTCTCAAGTATTTCGTCGAAACCTTTCTCTTCAAGTAGCTTTGAAGTACCGAGGAAAACTTTGATGGCGACCTTCTTAGCTGTATTATGGGGCAGCCCCAGAAGGACCCCGGCTTCATAGAATGATTTGATCATTTCAGAAGCGAAAGCGACACCACTTCCTGACAACGAGGTGAACGCATTAATAGCATTTTCTTCGACAACAAAAACATCACCCAGTTCTAGACAGTAATTTTTCAACTTTCATTCTTTGTTCGATACGGACATCTTTCAGGCTTGCCAAAGCTATCGAAGCCTCGCAAACTTCACATGATATGTTTGGCATGGCTCGGAAAATTCCTTTACCTTGAACTCTCGAGGATATAACTTCAAGCTTCAACCCGCCAACAAAGGAGATAAGAACCTTATCTTCTTCCACACCGCTGAGTTGAGAAGCAACGTTGTTGAAGTCTTTTGGTTTAACACACAAAAGAAGTGCATCTGTATTTGATTGCAAAACCTTTATTGATGGAGCAGATCTAATTAAAAGGTTTTTGAAAGAGTCGACTTTACTCGTGTCTACATCAAAGACAAAAATATCTTCTGGAGCAACACCCGACTTTAGAAGACCTTTTGCAACCGCACTTCCTAGACTTCCAAGACCCAATATACCAATGTTCATAGCCCAATTCTTCTGGAAACATGTAATAAACTTTACTTACATTCTTTCAGATTCCTTTGAACAACCTTGCCGCAAACACTGTCGGAAGCCCTGCTTGAACAATTTTTCTCGCCGAAAGCTCCCGATCGTAGTCTAATTCGAAGATTTTAACGCCCAAAGTTTCTAGGTCAAGATTACAGTATCTTGCTAAAGGGTTACCATCCCTAGGTTGCCCAACGCTACCTGGATTAAAAATGACCTTATCGAGTTTGCTATAAACGTAGGGGACGTGTAAGTGGCCTAATCCTATGACAGATTCCTCGAATTCTGTAGCATATGAAAGAAATTTGAATGGATCTGTTTCTGGATGAATATAGTCGCCGAATATCGGATCTTCCGGCAAAGCGTGGGCAAGCATGATTTTCCTATTTTCTTTTTTGAAGCGTAATATTTTTGGAAGAGAGGAAAGAAAATCTAAGTTTTCCTTAGTAATCATCTTTCTCGTCCATTTAATAGCACTAATAGCTCTTGGATTGAAAGACGACATGTTACCTGACTCAACGGCGTAATCATGGTTACCGATAATCGATTTAATGTTACTTGAACGAATGATGTCCACGACTTCGTTGGGGTTCGCTCCATATCCAACAAGATCACCTAAACAGTATATGGTCGAACCTTTCACGACTTCAGTACGGCTTCTAAAGCTTCTAAGTTGCTATGTATATCTGCAATGAAAGTAATTTCCAATTAGCTCAACCACTTGTATATAGTTACATTTATTTATTTGTTAAAAATATAAAAATTCAATAACGCGTTTTCTTTAACATTTGGGGTGCGGATGAATCTGCTAGAGTAGGAAACAGGAATGTTAGAAGCTAGTTATCAACCTAAGGAAATTGAAGAATCGATAAGAATCTACTGGGAAAGCCATCAAATACGTAAAAGGGTTGAAAAAAGAGACGACCAAGAAAAAACTGTGGGATATGTTGAAGGGCCTCCAACGTTGAATGGAGAACCACATATTGGACACATCAGAGGGCGCTTCTATAAAGATCTCTGGTTTCGGTATGCAACTCTTGCTGGAAAAAATGTCATCTTTAGAGGGGGATGGGACACCCAAGGGCTCCCGGTTGAGCTGCAGGCCGCAAAAGAACTTGGGATAGCAGGGGGTAAACAGGAGATCATAAACTTTGGAATGGAAAAGTTGGTCATGAAAGCTAAGGAAATGATAAAGAAATACTATTTATCATGGATTACTTCAGACAGACTTCTTGGAGTGATGATGGATCATGATAAAGATTATTGGACTTACAAAGATGAGTTCATAGAAAGAGAATGGCAGATCCTGAAGGCCGCTTGGGAGGAAGGGCTAATGGGGGAAAGTTACCGGGTCGTTGGATACTGCCCAAGCTGTCAGACTGCGTTAAGCCACAGTGAGGTAAGTTCTCAATATGAAATGCTTGAGGATCATTCCCTCTATTACAAAGCAAAGCTAAAGGGTTATGGAAAAAGGTTTATCGTTCTCTGGACCACCATGCCTTTTACACTTATAACGGATGAAATGGTTGCCGCAAATCCGAGCGCAAAATATTCTATTGTTGAAGTAAAAAATGAAGAATGGATCATAGCATCGAGTAGGCTCAATGATTTGATGAAAGAGTTGGGAATAGAAGTTTTTCACACTGAAAAGGAAATAGATGGAGGCGACCTTGAGGGGGAGAGATACAACTACCCACTATCAGAGGAGGTGCCTAAGCAGGTTGAAATTGAAGAGAAATTTAACACTCATGTTATAATTCTAGACGATTCGGTCGATATCAGTACGGGAACAGGGCTCGTGCACATGTCACCCTCGAACGGTGAAGTAGATTTCGATTTAGCTCAGCGAGAGGGGCTCCCGACATTTAATCCATTTGATGAATCAGTAAATTTCACTTCGGAAGCTGGAAAATATTCGGGAACCTTTGTGAGGGACACCGACGCGATCGTAATTGAAGACCTTAGAAAGAAGGATCTTTTAGTCTTGGACTCAAAAATTGTTCACGAGTACCCTACCTGTTGGAGGTCACATCATCGCCTTATCTGGCTGGCTAGGAGAGAGTATTTCTATTGGGTTGATAGGATAGGTGAACGTGCACTTGAAGCTGCAGAAAACGTGGAGTACTTCTTTGATGCCCCAAAGCACAGATTCTTGAACATAATTAAGGAGATGAAGCCATGGTGTATATCAAGAGAAAGGGTGTGGGGCGCTCCACTGCCGATATGGGCGTGCAGCGTGTGCGGGGAAAAGAACGCTCTCTTTAGCAGGAGGGAAATAATTGAGAATTCCTTAGAACTACCTGATGGGAAGAACTTTGAGCTTCACAGGCCCTGGATAGATCGAATCGTGATAAAATGTAGAAAATGTGGTGGAAAAGCGTTCAGAGAGCCCTTTGTACTCGACACATGGCATAATTCTGGATCGTCTCAGTACGCTGCCTTTACAGATCAAGAATACGAAAAATATGTCCCGGTAGAATTTCTTACAGAAGGTATTGATCAGACTAGAGGGTGGGCTTACAGCCTCCTTATACTTAGCGTCATATTCAACAAGGCGCCTAAATCGGCATACAAATCATTCCTCTTCCAGGGACACATACTTGGTCCAGATGAAACAAAGATGTCAAAAAGTCTTGGTAACATCATAGATGGCAATAGGACACTAACAGAGAATTCAGTTGATGCCATAAGATTCTACCTTGCCTGGAAAATATCTCCAATATCCACACTCGTATTTAACCCCAACGAAATCTCGGGAAGACCATTTCAAGTACTAAACACCCTGTACCATCTACACATATATTTCCAGCAAAATGGAACCATCGACCACTTTGACGATAAAAAATATGGTATAGAGTGGGCGCTAAATAAGGGTAAGATTTACTTTTTAGATAAATGGATACTTTCTAGAACTCAAAGAGCAGTTGATAAAACGGTTAACGCCTACAGCAAGGCGGAATATAACGAGGCAGCAAGAGTTATCGAATGTTTCATAATAGAAGAGCTTAGTCAAAAGTACATTCCTTCGATTAGAAAAGAACTCTGGACCGATGATCCTAAATCTGAGAACAGAAGAATGACGGTGTACGCTGTTTTATCATATTGCCTAAAAACACTAGATTTACTGCTGCATCCTATTTCACCCTTCATTACGGAAAAACTATACATCGAATGTTTTAGAGATAGAAGGGATTCAATTCTGATGGAAAACTTTCCAACAGTAAGAAGGGAGTTAGTGAAAGAAGAAATTGAAGAGAAATTTCTTTTGATAGATAGAATGATCTCTGAAACAAACGCGTTGAGGATGAAGGCAAAGCTTAAAAGAAGATGGCCTGTCGAGAAGGTTGTCTTTGTTTTAGAGAAAGAAGTTAAGTTATCCCAAGAAGAAGAGGACATGTTAAAAGACGCGATAAACGCAAAACAATTAGAAGTACTTGGCAACATCGAAAAGGCACCTATTCAGGAAAATCTTAAGCCCAACATGCAGATTTTGGGAAGGAAACTAAAGAAAGACCTACCTAAACTGTTAGAGTATTTAAATAAAGAAGACACGGTTAAGCTATCGAACAGGTTAAAAAGAGAAAAGGAAGTGGTCATAATGTTAGGCAGAAACCAAGTTAAATTAGAAGAAAATGACTTCCAATATGTTATCGAACCTAAGAGAGGGTTTGAATTCAAGGACGCAGCGGATATAAAGATTTTCATGAAAACAGAGAGAAACGAGGCCCTGATCAAGGAAGGAGCGTTAAGAGATATCGCAAGGAGGATACAGGCATATAGAAAAGAGATTGGCCTCAACCCAACAAAGATAGTAAATAACGTTCAGATATGGAGCGACGATGAGGAACTCATAGAAACGATAAAAGAAAAAGAGGACGAACTTAAGTTCTTGGTCAGATCGGAAAAGGTTACAGTCGAAGAAGATTTTGACCCAGATTGGAAAATGGAAGAAATGGATGATAGAAAAATAAGAATACACGTAGAGCACTAGTAAATCTAACCATACATTCCTTGGAATTCGGTGGAACCTTCTTCTGCGATGGGAACTTTTGAAATCACATCAACTGTGTACTCAACATCTTTCTTGCCTAAGAACCAAGAAATTGAAGACATGAGAGAAGAAGGCAAATCCTGCTCATAAATCTTGCCCCCTCTTCTTAATTCACCAAATGCTTCATCAAAGTCGCTATCCAGTTGTTTCAAACTTTTTAAACAAACTCGGCGCCATCGAGCTAAGGAAAGAGTTGAAGGTCTGTCTATGATTTTCTTAAGCATTTTTCTCTCAGAATCGTTATCCAAATTTAATTTACTGGATTTCTTTCCTATTTTCTCACAGTAAACTAAATAGACTAAAGAAATTTTTCTCCTTATTTCACTTATTCTGTACAGAAGGCTTACGCCAAAGAAAGGTATTTCATCCCTTCTTGAAATCTCCAGATTTGTTTCAAAGCCTAAGACAAGAGGAATAAGGAGATTTTCAGGAAGGCTTGGGTTGAATGCTGGTTCGACGGAAAATGAGTTGATTTCAGAATAAACTGATAACATGGTGCTTAAAATATCCGAAATTCTGGAATTCGTGTATATCATCTCCTCTGAAGAATCATCTTTAAGCTTAGAAGCCAAATATGCAGCAGCAAAACAAGCCGATTCAATCGATGACACAAATTTCCTTCTCATCTTAATTCTCCAAGCGGTATCCTGATACCAATACCTCCTATATCGTCTTTGGATAGATATCTGCTCTGTTAAACTCCTATTTCTGTAGATCATATCCATTATTCTATCCGCCCTATTTTTTCTGACTTTCTCCAACAGTAAAGAAGATTCTTGGAAAGAAATGACTTTTTTAAAGTACAGCAACTGTATGAGAGAAGAGACTACCAACTTCTTTTCGTGCTCGTTGTGAAGAGACATTTTTACAGTAAAAGAAAACCCAGATAGTCATTTAAATTAATTAGTCAAAAAATATGCTTCTATTTAGGAAAAATTTGAACCTCAATACACGATTCAGTAGCGAAATGCACTTTTTTGAAACTTTTTTAGAATAACTTATCAACACCTTCGAGACATAAATAAAGTCTCAACAAAGAAATTGATGAATGGGCTAGATTCGATCATTATGAGAACTAAAATCTGTAATGTTAGACTGGCTTCCGGTTAAAGATCTAGCTTCATATCCCATGCTTCTCAGGATGCTTGCAAACTCCATTGAGAACCCGTGAACCGTATACACTCTCTCCGGATCAACTTTCTTGACTATTTTAATTAGGTCATTAAAATCACAATGATCACTTAAGGGCAAATGATAGTCTTGTCCATTAAGATTTCCAAATCGCCCGTCTATAGCCCATCCCGTAAATGAAAAAGTTACAGCACCATATTTCTTTTTAAGATATGAGACCATAATGTTATTGGAATAGTTTGATGGTGCTATCATAATCCAAGGCCTCTTCCCCAAAAGACCCTCATTCTTTGCTACTTGATAACTGATAAAGGATTTCAGAGGGACACCTAAACTAGAACAAACAGCGTTCATCTTTTTAATTGATTCAGAAACATATATGGGAGACCAAGAAGAGAATAAATAAGATAAAACCTGCGCTTTTCCGAGAACATATCCACAGAGTATGACAGGCATTCCTTTGGAATACATCCCTGAAATCAGCTTATTTGCTTCGTCAACTACCGTTGCTGGAGAAGGAAAAGAATATCTACTACTGCCATAGGTTGTTTCTATAACTAAGGTTTTAGCCTTCGGAATCTTTGGCGCATTTAGAAAAGCTCTTGGTCTAAGAGCAATATCGCCCGTATAAAATAAATCATCTGAAATTAATATCGACTTTGAACCTACGATATGACCAGAATCAAATAGTTCTATGCCTCCAAAATCTATTGGGTCAGGAAGATTGAAACCTCTTTCCCTTGCGATGGCAACTGTTTCTTTTGACGATATTAGATTGTTCTTGATATTGCTGCAAACGTGGTCGATGTGGGCATGTGAAATAAATACGTAGTCGGTATTGGTAGGAGAACGCGGGTCGAGAGCGAAAGTCTTCGTTCTATGTTCGACAACGATTCCATGATTCATGCTTACGGTTGTATTCCCCAACAAGATGCCACCATAGGTATAGAGCACTAAAGCTGTTATTGTTGATGTAATTAAATCTAAGCTTTCCTCATTTTAAGTTAGTGCACAGATTTAACATTTTGGGGTTAGGAAAATAGAATAAGGAAATCCTGATCGATGCCGCCCATCTGTTCCGTTTTAACCCAGTCAATTGAGCGTTCGAATATAAAAGAGAATAGCATGTATACATTGATACTCGCAAACAGAAAGAAATAGGGGATAAGAAGGAAGGACATCATAATATAAGCCAATTTGTTCTTGATGCTACTTAACAGGATTCATGTGATCACAATTATCTCAAATTTATCTTAAAAATTTTACGAGTTTCTGAAGTCTTCATTGTGAAGTTCTTCCATGTTTCATAGACCTGAAAACAATAGGTAAAAGGAGTAGGCACCCGCCACATAAAGGACTATTGAAATAAAAAACGTGAGGGGGTCAAGAATCATTTGAATCACGTTATATATCTCAATTAATTAGATTTAAAACTTGTCAAGTGATGATTTATTTCTGTTAAAAAAAAATATAAAATAGTAGTTCTCTATATCTTAAGATGCAAAATGCCAGTAAAAATAGGATTAATCGGAAAGACTAATACGGGGAAGACAACTTTCTTCAATTCAGCTACGCTTCAAAGTGCTGAAGTTTCGACATATCCCTTTACTACAAAGACACCCAATATGGGTATAGCTAATGTGGTAACCTTATGTGTTCATAAGGAGTTAGGCGTAAAGGATGATCCGAAGAATTCAAGATGCGAAAACGGGTGGAGATTCGTTCCCGTAGAACTTGTCGACTTACCAGGTCTGATTAAAGGTGCGTGGATGGGTAAGGGGTTAGGTAATCAGTTCCTCACTGTAGCCGCACAGGCAGATACATTAATTCACATAGTTGATGCTTCAGGTTCAGTCGACTCGGAAGGCAGAATTGCGGAGCCTGGCACAGGAGATCCTGTCGCAGACATAGGTGATATTGAAGAAGAAATAGTTATGTGGTACTTAAAACTTATTTTAGCTAATCAAGATCGGATAGAAAGAGATCTTAAAAAGGAAATCGATTTACCGACTTCAATCCAAAGTTTCATGCAGGGGATTGGAGTTACAAAAGATCATGTGACACAGGCTCTTGAAAAAACAAACCTTACAAAGAAAGAATATCTTAATTGGGGGGAGGAGGAGCTTAAGGAATTTGCGTGGATGCTGCGTGACATTTCAAAGCCCACCATAATACTTGCTAACAAGATGGACCTTCAAAACGCGGAAGAAAATTTTGAACGGATACGGGAGGAGTATTCGGATATGATAGTTATTCCAGCAAGCGCGGAAGCAGAACTGACTCTAAGAAAGGCAGAGCAGAAAGGCTATATAAAATATATTCCAGGAGAGGAAAGATTTATGATACTTGATTCAAGTGGCCTGACCGATCAACAGAAATGGGCACTGAACTTCATCAGAAAGACCGTGTTAAGTCAATATCTTCACACAGGGGTCCAGTTTGCTCTCAATGTTACAGTCTTTAAGTTGCTTAAAATGAGTACCGTGTACCCTGTTTATGATCCGAAGACGCTAAAGGACAAAGATGGAAACGTGCTTCCGGATGTGCATCTGATGCCATATGGTAGCACGATAGCCGACCTTGCGAGGGAAGTGCATACAGCTCTTGCGAGAGGGCTACTTTATGGCATAGACTGCAGAGATGGAATCCGTTTGCCTGCGTCATACAAACTTAAAGATCGAGACGTCATATCTCTAGTGTCGGCGAGCTCTAAAAAGAAATAGGTTCACGATCGTAAACTTTACCTTTAAGGACGATTAGCTTCTTTCTGCTCTTCTCCATCTTATTCCTTCCTTAGTGTCCTCCACAATTAAGCCGTACTTCTCTCTTAATTCGTTTCTGATTTCGTCCGAACGCTTGAAATCCTTTTTCTGTCTAGCCTTATTTCTTTCTTCAATAAGATCCTTAACTTCTTTGGTAAGTTCATCGCCTTCTTCAAGGAAGTCTTTTAGTTTTAATCCGAACACGTTATCGAACCAAAGAATAAGCTCTATAGCTTTTTTAGCATCATCTTTTGACAGCTTCTTAGCTTCCAATATTTTATTAACTGTGGTAATAAACTTGAAGGTGACGGCGAGAGCTTTTGGTATGTTAATATCATCATTCACGGCTTTCAAGAAATCTTTTTTCGCTTTAGACAGTGATGAAGAAAGACTTTTAGGACGGCTGGGCGCTTCAGCTTCCTTTATTGTTTTAAGAAAATTGGAAATTCTTTCAATGGAAGCTTTCGCTCCGCTTAATCCGGTAAAAGTAAAGTTCAATTGGTGCCTATAGTGTGAGGACAAAAAGAGATACCTGACTTCACGCCAATTGTACCCCTTATCTAAGATGTCCCCGAGTGTATAATAGTTTTTGAGGGACTTGGACATCTTATTTCCCTCAACTAATAGGAACTGGCAGTGAAACCAATAGTTTACAAACTTTTTACCTGTTGAAGCTTCACTCTGAGCGATTTCATTCGTATGATGGATGTTGATGTGATCGACACCACCGCAATGTATGTCAAAAGTGTCACCTAAGTACTTAGTACTCATAGCGCTACATTCTATATGCCATCCAGGAAAACCAACGCCCCAAGGCGAATCCCATTCCATCTGCCTTTTCTTATCTTTAGGAGAAAATTTCCATAGAGCGAAGTCGGTGATGTTCTTTTTTCCTTGAACAAGATCCACCCTAGCACCCGCTTTCAGGTACTTGTTCAACCTTTTGAAACTCATTCCCGTGAGCTTTCCGTATCCCTTAAACTTTGAAGTGTCAAAGTATATTCCATCTCCTTCAATTTTATATGTATACCCTTTTTCTTCAAGCCTTTTCACCAAGGCTATCATTTCATCGATGTTGTCGGTTGCTTTGACGATTCTGTTGGGCAAGAGTATGTTAAGTGCTTCCATTTCTCTGCAAAAAATTTTCGTGAAAAAGTCTGCGATCTCCCAAGCGCTCTTTTTACTTTCCCTAGCCATCTTCTCCACCTTATCTTCTCCCGTATCAGCCTGACTCGTCAGGTGCCCAACGTCGGTGATGTTCATTACCTGGGTTACCCTGTATCCGTCGAGTTCAAGCACCCTCCTTAGAACATCTTCGTTAACATAGGTTTTCATGTTACCAATGTGTGGATAATCGTACACAGTAAGACCGCAGCAGTACATTTTAACTTCACTATCATATATAGGCTTGAATATCTGTTTCCTTCTACCTAAAGTGTTGAAAAGCCTTAACACCATTGCCTTTTCCTCGCATCTTTGATAAGACAAAAATTTAATATACGTTTTCTTTAAGAACGACGCTACAAAAACCATTGCTTAATTAGAGCAGCCCTATTTTCGCAAAGACTGGTAATATTCTTGTAGAGATTTGACTTTGAGTTCCTTAACACTTGATATGCCCTTAAGCAGTTCTTCTAACACTTTTGGTACTGTCACAACTTGAATGCCCATTTCCACCGCTTTCCTCCTTATTACATATTCGTCTTCCATTACACTTTCATATTCTTCGACATTCTTGGGTTCAGGAATATTGATTACGAGATCTATTTTCCTATTGACTAAGTAGCTTAATATATTCGGTTCCTTTTTGTCACTAACCTTGTTTAGTACGTTCACTTTAAGCCCTTTATCCTTGAAATATGCCGCCGTTCCAAGTGTGCAATAAACATCACAGCCCAGCCAAAGCAGTCGCCTAATGAGTGGTTCTATCTCAGCTTTTTTCATATCAGTACCAGCGCTCACGAAGATACTTCCCTTAGAGCTCAGAGTAGGTATCTTTAGTCCGACAGCAATGGACGCCTTAACAAGAGCCTCGTAGAAGGTGTCTCCTATACACGCTGCTTCCCCTGTCGATTTCATTTCTACACCAAGTATGGGGTCAGCACCGTCGATCTGCATAAAAGAAAACTGTGGCGCTTTGACACCTACGTATGGTACGCTTATATCGTCCATGTCTTCTATCCCCATGTTCAACAGCGCTTTTGCAGCGTAGTCCATTAGATTTATTCCCTTGATTTTTGATACAAAGGGCATAGATCTGCTTGCCCTTAGGTTACATTCTATGACGCTAACATCATAGCCTTTAACCAGATATTGAACATTAAATGGACCAACGATCTTAAGCGCCCTAGCTATATTTCTACTGTAATCCTTGATCCTTTTTAAATGAAAGCTAGAAAGCCTCTGTGAAGGTATTACCATGGTTGCGTCCCCAGAATGTATTCCAGCTTGTTCCAAGTGTTCGATAACCGCACCAATGAGTACATTGTTGCCATCAGAAATCCCATCCACTTCAACTTCCATTGCACCGCTGACAAATTTGCTCACGGTAACGGGGAATTCTCTCGTTACTTTCGCAGCTTTCTTGAGGAACTCTTCGAGTTGGTAGTGGTTCCATGCGACCTTCATGACTGCACCACCTAAAACATAAGATGGGCGAACGATAACAGGATATTCGATGTCTTCAGCAAATCTTTTTGCTTCCTGTATGGAACTAAACTTAGCCCATTTGGGTTGGTGAATATCCAAGCTATCAAGCATAGAGCTAAACTTAACTCTGTCTTCAGCTCTATCTACGTTTTCTCCTGTTGTACCTAAGATCTTGATATTCGCATCAGATAGTTTGGGAGCTAGATTGTTGGCAGTCTGTCCCCCTACGCATGTGACAACACCTATTGGGTTCTCTTTTTCATAGATGTCTGCAACTCTTTCAAATGATATCTCTTCAAAGTAAAGTTTATCGCTCATATCATAGTCTGTTGAGACAGTTTCCGGATTGCAGTTTACAACGATGGTTTCATTTATCCCAAATTTTTTTAGAGACCAGACTAAATTCATGGTGCTCCAGTCAAATTCGACGGAACTTCCTATTCTATAGGTTCCAGCACCTAAAACTATCACCTTCTTCTTCTCATCTTTAAAGTCTATATCATCCTTATTGCCTCCATATGTTAGATAGAGGTAGTTTGTCTTAGCAGGCCACTCTGCCGCAAGAGTGTCTATCTGCTTGACGACAGGTATGATACCAAATTCCTTTCTGAAAGACCTGACTTCCTTTTCACTTGTGTTAGTTGACTTGGCTATCTGATTATCAGAGAAACCCATCTTTTTCGCTGCTCTCACTAAATCTGCATTTCCTTCAAGCTTGCCTAAATTTTTAAACTTCTGCTCTATGTCGACTATGTTCTTTATTTTGTCAACAAACCATCTGTCTATCCAAGTCAGCTTACATATCTTATCAACACTTATCCCAATCTTAAGTGCTTTGACGATGGTTAGGAGTATGGAGTCTGTTGGCATCGACAAAGCATTTTCGATATCTTCAACCGATTCCCCTTCCAGTTCAGCATAGAGCCCGATGAGACCTATGTCTAGCATTCTCATCGCCTTCTGTAGCGCCTCTTCAAATGTCCTACCTATTGCCATCACTTCCCCGACAGACTTCATCTGGGTCCTTAATTTTCTATCCACATAACCAAATTTCGATAGATCCCATCTGGGGACTTTAATTACAACATAATCGAGTGCAGGTTCAAAGAAAGAGCTCGTAACATTTGTCACCTTGTTCGTTATCTCTGGAAGAGAATAACCTATTGCAAGTTTTGCCGCTATATACGCGAGCGGATAGCCTGTTGCTTTAGAAGCAAGCGCTGAAGAACGCGAAAGCCTCGGATTAATCTCAATTATGTAAAACTTGTTAGATTTCGGATCTAAAGCCAGCTGTACGTTACATTCTCCAACAATCTTGCTTGCTCTAGTTGCTTTTATAGACGCTTCTCTTAAGAGATGGTACTCATCATTCGTTAAAGTCTGAGAGGGCGAAACTACGAAGTTATCACCTGTGTGCACCCTCATACCCAAGACATTTTCCATATTGCATACGGTTATTGCGTTATCGTCGTAATCCCTTACAACTTCATATTCAACCTGTTTGTAGGGCCCAATATACTCTTCAATCAGAACTTGACCAATATAGCTGTTCGCTATACCCTTGCTCACAATTTCATCTAATTCCAGTTGATTATATGCTACGCCGCCACCGCGTCCCCCAAGATTGTATGCAACTCTTATGATCACAGGGTAACCGATTCTGTCAGCAATCTTTAAAGCGTCTTTGACGTTTGTAACCGCTTCACTTGCTAGAACAGGAAGATTGTTGTCTTCCATCGTCTTCCTAAATAATTGTCTGTCAGATGTTATGTTTATGCTCTCTACACTGGTGCCGAAAACCCTTGACTTATATTTCTCAAAAATGCCTCTTCTATACAGTTCGAAACCACAATTTAGAGCGGTTTGCCCACCAAATCCAAGAAGCACGCCATCAGGTCTCTCCTTTTCAATCACTTTTTCAACAAACTCTGGCGTAGTAGGAATAAGGTACACTCTGTCAGCCATTTTAGGATCGGTCTGTATTGTAGCGATGTTAGAATTTACTAGAATTGTCTCAATCGACTCTTCCTTCAAGGCCTTCAAAGCCTGCGTTCCAGAATAATCAAATTCACCAGCCATAGAAATCTGGATTGGACCAGAACCTATTACCAGAACCTTCTTCACAAAATCGAATTTTGCCATTCTACCCTGTCACCATCTTAGCGAAGATATCGAAGACGAATGTCATATCATATGGGCCAGGGGAAGCTTCAGGATGGAACTGTGTTGAAATTATTTGTTTAGTCCTATGTTTGAGACCTTCGATAGTGCCATCATCTATGTTTCTCAGCCAAGGTTCAAAGTTTGTGCCAATTAGAGAATCCTTTGCAACCGCATAACCATGGTTTTCGCTGACGATATAGCACTTGTTACTGGAAATGTCCAAGGCTGGTTTATTTTGACCTCTGTGCCCGAACTTTAGTTTGTACGTGTCTGCGCCCGCAGCCAACGATAAAATTTGATTACCTAAACAAATGCCCAAGATAGGAACACTATATTTTTCAAGTAGTCTCCTCACCTCAGAAATCGAAATGGCTAACGTCTTGGGATCGCCGGGGCCATTGCACAAAACAATTCCATCGGGATTAAAGCTCATCATTTCTTTAGCTGTACATGTATACGGTACTCTAACTACCTTAAAGCCTCTAAGAAGAAGATTTCTTAGTATATTATATTTTAGTCCATAATCGACTAAAACCACTGTTTTTTTACCGGTTCCATAGATTTTCGGCGATTTTATACTAACTTCATCCACGAAGTTTATTTCACCATACTTTTTGCTTTTTTCGAGCATTTTAAAGCCCCTTTCTGGACTTTCATCCGAGACGATGGCGCCCATCATTACACCCTTTACTCTGATCCTCTGAGTCAGGCTTCTTGTGTCTACATCGAATATCCCCGGTATCTTTTCTTTGAAAAGCCAATCTTGGATGCTCTTAACCGAAGCCCAATGGGATGGCTTTTTACAAAATTCATGAACTATTACACCTTGAACCTTTATAGAATCCGATTCAAAGAACCTAGGCAACCCAAATTCATCGACATTCTCATAGCTTGCGACACCATAGTTCCCTATTAGAGGATATGTGAACATTAAGATTTGTCCTTTATATGAAGGATCAGTTAGAGATTTCGTGTAGCCAACCATACCTGTAGTAAAGACCACTTCTCCTACAACGCTTTTATGATAGCCGAATGACCTTCCTTCGTGTGTCGTGCCGTCATCGAGAACAATCCAAGCCTTTTTTCCTACGGTCGTGAACCCTCTTCCGGCTATACTTTTATTGTTTTTAAATCTTTCTTAAACATATGATAATGTATTTAAGAAGAAATGCGTTCCTAAGGCGTTCAACATTATAAGATTGATACTTATAAAGCAACTGACTTGGGATAAGTTAAAATCCTATCGCTAAAGAGGATTAACGGCGATGAGAAGCAGAATTTCGATTGCAGGTGTTGTTCAAGGTGTCGGTTTTCGACCTTTTGTTTACAGAACAGCTCTGCGGAACCACCTTAATGGCAATATTAAGAACCTGGGTGACGGTACGGTGGAAATTGAGGTCGAAGGAAAAAAAGGTGATATTGAACAATTTGTAAAGGAACTGTATTCTCTTAAACCTATTTATTCAAAAATAGAAAGATTTCAAAGGCAAGATTTTGATAAAGAACTAGGATATACAAAGTTTGTTATTCTTAAAAGTGAGCACAAAGAAAAGGAAAGCGCTTCTCTTATTCCTCCGGATCTCGGAATATGCGAAGACTGTGCAAGGGAACTGTTTGACCCTAAAAATAGAAGGTTTGGCTATCATTTTATTACATGCACTAATTGTGGGCCAAGATTCACAATAATTGAGAAGTATCCATACGACAAAAAGAATACTACGATGAAGGATTTCCCGTTGTGCAGACTTTGTGCGAGAGAATATGAATATCCGATTGACAGAAGGTTTCATGCGGAAACAATCGCCTGCAGAACCTGTGGACCCACACTTCTATTATACGATAGGAACAGCTACCTGCTTGACGGCGATCCCATAGTTGATGCGGCTAACGCTATAGACAATGGAAAGATTATAGCTATAAAGGGGGTTGGTGGTTTCCATATTGCACTTTCTGCTTACGATGACAACGCAATTTCGCGTTTGAGACAATGGAAACACCGTGAACAAAAACCATTTGCAATTATGGTAAAAGATATTGATACAGTAAGAAAGCTCGCATATGCTGACAAAGAAGAAGAAGAGATATTGCTATCTTCTTATAAACCAATAGTTCTTCTAAAGCAAAAGGAAGAGAGCCCTATATCGAAGCTCGTCAGCCCCGGGCTGCATAATGTTGGCATAATGTTACCATACGCGGGTTTACATCTGCTTCTTTTTAACAAATCTAAGACGGATGTTTACATAATGACTAGCGGTAACCTTCCTTCTGAACCGATTGTTTCTGAAGAAAAGGAGGCTGTTAAGGAATTTTCATCGATGGTAGACTACTTTTTGGTACATAATAGGAGAATTCTCTACAAATGTGATGATTCTGTAGTGCGGAAAGTCGACGGCGATATTTATTTTTTGAGAAGATCTAGGGGGTACACACCTCAACCTCTATTCTTAGAGGGAACCAAGGATGTCATAGGGCTTGGGGCAGAAGAGAATGTAGCCGGATGTGTTGTGTCATCAAACAAGGCTTTCTTAACCCAATACATAGGTGATATAGAAAATCTTGAAACACTAGAATATTTTAAGTATGCACTCAACAGAATTATCAAGCTGACTTCATGCAAGCCCAGAGCGATCGCTCATGATCTTCACCCGACATTAAATACAACTGTTCTTGCGGAAGAACTTTCAAAGGAGCTGAACATTCCCTCTTATCCCGTACAACATCATCATGCTCACATATGTTCTGTCATGGCAGAGAACAACCTAGAGCAGACGGTCGGCATAGCAATAGACGGGTACGGCTACGGTTTTGACAAGAACGCTTGGGGAGGGGAAATATTATTCTGTGACAGAGAAAAGATTGAAAGAGTTGGACACCTGGAAGAACAGCCATATATAGGGGGGGACCTTGCAGCAAAATATCCTGCTCGAATAGTTTTTGCCGTCCTTTCAAAAGTTGGATACGGCAATAAATGGGTCTCATCGAATCTAAGGAAATTTCCGTATTCCAGTGAAGAAGTTAAGATCCTTACAATGAAATTGAAATTGAAGGATTATGTTCTGACATCAAGTTTTGGCCGGATTCTGGATGCAGTGTCAACCATGCTTGGCATATGTAACGTTCGAACCTATGAAGGGGAACCTGCTATGAAGCTTGAAAGCGTTGCTCTAAGAGCTAAGAGAGATTTTAAGTTCGAACCTGTTATAGAAGGGGACGTCCTTATGACGACACCACTTTTGAAGAAGGTCTTCTTGAACATTAACGGACATCCAAACACTGAACTAGCTTATGCTACAGAAGAATATTTAGCGAAAGGAGTTGCAGAATTAGCGGTCAGAAAAGCCAAAGAATATAGTATAAGAAATATTTCCATATCTGGAGGAGTAGCGTTCAACGAACATATTTCTAGAACCATTAGAAAACATATAGAAGCAAGCAAACTAAAGCTGCACAAGAACAGATATGCGCCACCAGGCGATGGTGGCATATCTTTAGGGCAAGGTTATGTGGTCGGAAAATGGCTTACTAAATAGATGTCAAAGATAAAACCGAAAAATCTTTTGCAAAACTATGACCACTACTAGGAAACTAAAATATTGAAAAATTGAGAAATTTATATATAATAGAGTAATATTTGTACGAATGTACCGCAATGTGCCTAGCAATTCCAGGAAAGATCGTAGAAAAGGATAGAGATCATGGAAAGATAGATTTTGGGGGAGTATATAGAGAGGTAAATCTTTCTCTAGTTAACGCGAAGGTTGGTGATTACGTGATTGTTCACGCAGGATTTGCGATTTCAAAGATAAACAGAAGGGAAGCCGAAGAGACTTTGAAGCTTGCAAGGGAAATTTTTTCGTCTTAGGAAGATGATATAGCTTGGAGTGGCTCAAAGACTCTAACCTAATTAGAGGCATCGTAGATAAGATAGGAGAACATAATGTTAAACTAAATTTTATGCACGCTTGTGGCACCCATCAAGAAACTCTTGTTAAATATGGACTTGACAGCTTGTTCTCGAAAGTGGGGATAGTGGTACGATCGGGCCCTGGATGCCCAGTCTGCATCACAACCGCAAAAGAATTTGTCGAAATCATGTCTTTAGGTGAAAGGGGGAAATTGATAACGGCGTACGGAGATTGCCTAAGAGTCCCCGTGAACCAGAGGTCGTTGATGAGCCTAAGGGAGGAGGGGTACGATGTGAGAATCGTGTACAGCATAGAAGATGCAGCGAAAATAGCGGAGGAAGAGAAAAGGGATGTTATTTTTATGGCAATAGGTTTCGAAACTACGGCTCCAAGCACCGCCTCTACTTTACTTAGAGATAATCTGCCAGAGAATTTTTATGTTCTTAGCTGCCACAGGTTCTTCTTACCAGCGATGGTAAAACTTCTAGAAATGGGTGAAATAAAACTTCAAGGATTAATAGAGCCTGGCCATGTTAGTGCAATTATTGGAACGTCGCCGTATAAATACATACGTGATAGGTTTTGTATTCCACAGGTTATTTCTGGTTTTGAACCCCTCGACATGGCTCTTTCGATATACGAGCTTGTTAGCCAATACTTGGATGACGAACCGAAAGTCGAGAATGAGTACAAAAGGGTCGTTCCTGCAGAAGGAAACGGGATAGCTATGAGAAGAATTGAGGAGGTGTTTGAAAAAGCAGATATCGAATGGCGAGGTTTTCCGACAATATCGAAGTCTTCGATGAAGATCAGGGAAAAGTATTCTGCTCACGACGCCTCGAAACAATTCGAAGACATACTTAACAAGATAAGATATGAACCTTCCAAGGTTGAAATGGATTGTAGATGTGGTGAAGTATTACGTGGCCTTATTGAGCCAAAAGAATGCCCCTTATTTGGTAGAGCATGTTCGTTAGAAAATCCAATTGGTGCATGTATGGTTTCAATTGAAGGTTCTTGCAGAATACAGCTAGAATTTGGTCAAACATGACAGTTAAGGATCGACCGCAATAGAATAATTTTTCAAGGATAAAGTTTTTGAAGGTTTTTTAAGAACGTGTCTAAGTCTTTTTTATTTAATCCGACCCCTAAAATGGAACCTTTTCTTTCTATTTCTTTGCCGTCTTTGAATGCTACAATCGTGGGAACCACTTTGATATCATAAGTCTCCCAAAACGGATTGTCGTCGTCTGTGATATCTGCCTTCGCAATGACATATTCCGTGTTTCTTGTTTGCTTTTCGAAGGTGTCTGAGAATTCTGAGCAAAACGGGCAGTACGAGGCAAAGAACACCACAACAACCAATTTTCCTTCTTTAATGATATTTTCATCAAAGTTCAAAGATAATGAATCGAACACGGTAATGATGTATAAGCAGCTCATTAAAATCTTTTTGCAATATTCAATTATCCGTGTTAGAATGCGTCAACAGATTCTTGGGATAGGATCTCCTCTCGGTTTTTGAAGTATCCTTCTCCCACCCACTTCTGTCTTCATCACCACTTTGTTAAATGAGCTTACCGCATGTCCTATTACCTGAGCATCTGAGCCCTCTGTAGTCTTCTGGAGTGCTTCGAGAACGGCTTCAGCCATTTCTGGAACCGTCGCTATGATAGCTTTTCCTTCATTACCTATTTCCAAGGGATCTATACCCAAAACTTCGCATGCAGATCTTACGCTGGGTCTGATGGGGATCTTCGATTCGTCAACTTCTATGCCGACTCCACTTTTTTCACACCATTCATAGAGGGCGTTACTAACCCCTCCCCTTGTCGGATCCTTCATCGCAACTATTCCACCTATCTTCAAGATTTTTTCTGACATATGGTTTAGGGGCTGCATGTCAGATTTTACTTCTACAGTTAATCCATACTGTTGTCTCGCACTCATCACAGCAATCCCATGATCTCCAACATACCCGGAGACGATGATTTTGTCGCCGGGTCTAACTTCAGAATCAAGAAGCCACTTTGCGCGCGGTTTTCGATAGTTTGTAACAATTTCAAGGTTATGATCTAAGAAAGGGCTTTTGGAACCGATAGCTGAAGTATTTATAATCATCTGCTTCAAACCGCCATGTTCTACAACTTTGGTATCGCCTGTTACTATCTTTACGTCCGCCTCTTTGCAAGTTTTCTCCATGCTGTCTAACACCTTCTCTAAAACGGACAACTCCAGTCCTTCTTCCAAAACTAGACCCATGGAAAGGGCGATCGGCTTTCCTCCAACCATAGAGACATCATTAACAGTGCCGCAGATAGAGAGCCTTCCAATGTCGCCGCCGGGGAAAAACAAAGGGTACACCGCGTGTGAGTCCGTCTTAAATACGATGCCATTGACGACGGCGGCATCGTCCAAAGCTTCTAAGGGAACCTCGAAATGGCTTCCCGAGAAACGTGTGAGAATCATTCTTTTAATAAGGTCTGCAGCGACACTTCCACCTGCTCCATGAAGCATGCTAATATGCTCAGTCATAGTCAGCCCCTTAATTGGTAACACACTAATAACATTTTTGCTGAATCCTATAACATTAACATGTTGTCATTAAAGTTTAGCTTCCATATTAGGGAACAACCTTATATTGTAAACGGTGTAGTCTATTGGCTTTCCAAGTACTCGGTTATAATATCTCTGACGTTTTTCAAATCCTTTAACCAGACAAATTCATTAACACCATGATAGTGTGTGTCCTCAGCCAGAGGTCCATATGATATTGTAGGTATTCCTTTTCCGTTAGTGAATTTTCCATCATTCCCACCAAGTTCGGCTGCGAGAGGAAGGCTTTCTCCTGTGACTGTTTCTATAGCCTTATTAAATTTTTTTACCAGAGGAAGTCTCGGGTCGGTATAGTAGTTTCCCCCTGTCTGCTCGAATTTCAAATCAATCTTGTACCTTGGATCACCCAGGTCTACTTTATTTAGAAAATCTTTAAGCTCGTTTTGGGCTTTAACAGTATCTTCTTCTGGCAAGAGTCTCATATCGAATGTTGCTTCCGCCTCACCTGGAATTATATTGCTTTTCACACCCGATTTTAGCATAGTAACGGAGAATCTACCCCAGACCTTCTCCTTTGGAGACCCAGGCGGCGCATCCATTCTAGAGAGTTTATGCTCCCTAAAATCCTGAAATTTCAGTAATTCGACGATAAGCTTACCCATACCCTGAAGCGCGTTCAGGAATAAGTGGGGATAACCTGCATGGCCTTGAATGCCTGTTACAGTTATGGTTCCATTGACTATGCCACTTGCTCCTATCGATAGAAAATCTTTTCCAGCATCAACTATGATTGCTTCTTCACCCCTTATTCCAACCTCGTCAATAAGGTAGCCGAGACCAAGTTCGCCGCCAACTTCTTCGTCTGGGGTAACTAATATTTTCAAATTAACCTTTGATTTACTACCAGCCCTACGCGCAGCCCCCAGCAGGGTTACTATAGACCCTTTATCGTCGGCTGTGCCTCGACCATAGGCTTTATCTCTATCTACTTTCATGTTAAAGGGATCGTAGTCCCAACCTGAACCAGGAGGTACTATATCATAGTGAGCCACTCCGAGAAGTGTTTTTGGAGCTCCAACGTCTAAAGTTGCTACGACGTTTGGTCTACGGCAATTTATCTAGGCTCTTAAGCTTCGAATCAAAAACTTCCACTTTTAACCCAATTTTTTCAGCTTCATCCGCCACTATACTGGCGCACTCCTCGTAACCGGACTTGGTTAAGGAGTCGCTGTTCACTTCGACAACCTTTTTCAAAACGTTTAATTCAAAGTCTATATCGTACATAACTTTTGGTATTTTCTCGTACACTAATAAGTTTTTTTTCAATTAAAATAAAAGGTTTTTAAACATCAGAGAAATTTATTGAGCCTTTGGAGTAAGTTGTTTTGGCTCCTTTAACAAAACGCATTGTTATTGTTGGCGCAGGACCTTCTGGCATATTTACTGGATTAGAACTTTCAAAGAAAAGCAACTTCAACGTCACTATCATCGACAAGGGGAAGGATATCGAGAAAAGGATTAACGACAACGGCATCTATTACGGTTGGGGTGGCGCTGGCGCATTTAGTGACGGAAAACTGAATTATTCGGCCGAGATAGGAGGCTGGCTTGGAGACTACTTGGACGAAAAAGATCTCATAGATATCATGGGAAAGGTCGATAAAATCTTTTTGGCCTATGGGGCCACCGACAGGATTTTCGGAACAGACGAGGACAGTATATCACAGTTATCGCGCGAGGCAGCTAAAGCCGATTTGAGACTTATACCAAGCAGGGTAAGACACCTTGGAAGCGATCAGTGCCCGAAGATACTGCAGAACATAAAGAAAGATTTGGAGAAAAAAGTAGACATTATTCTGGAAAACGAGGTAGAGAGTGTCATCGTAGACAACGGAGTCGCAAGGGGAGTGATAACAAGGGGTGGAAAGAAGATACCTGCTGATTATGTTATATTAGCTCCTGGCAGAGGTGGGGCAGACTGGCTAAAAAATGAGGCGGAACGGCTTAAGCTATCATCCAGCAGGAATCCGGTGGATCTTGGCGTCAGAGTGGAAGTCCCGTCGCAAGTTTTAGAGTCAATGTCTTCAATATTATATGAACCCAAATTAG
The DNA here is from genome assembly GCA_963752255.1 of Nitrososphaeria archaeon. Lineage (GTDB taxonomy): Archaea > Thermoproteota > Nitrososphaeria > JACIWG01 > JACIWG01 > JBEKIG01. The sequence goes on from CAVVXT010000010.1 coordinate 37,094, forward strand.
TGTATTATTCAAAATCTTATGACGATAAAGTTAGAACGTTCTGCGTTAGCCCATACGGTTATGTAGTTGAGGAGAAGATCAATGATTTAATTACGGTCAATGGTCACAGCTATCTTGAAAAACGCTCGGAAAACACCAACTTCGCTATTTTAGTCAGCACACAGTTCACGGACCCCTTTAGGGACCCAATAGCGTACGGTAGATATATTGCAAAGCTCGCTAATCTTTTAGTCAACGGCGTTATGGTTCAAAGACTTGGAGATCTAGATGTAGGAAGAAGATCCACATATGAGAGAATATCAAGGAGCATAGTTCAACCCACTTTAAAGACGGCCCATCCTGGAGACCTAAGCTTTGTACTTCCAGGAAGGTACCTCACAGATATTAAGGAATTTTTAAAGGCGATGGATAAATTGGCACCAGGGGTATATTCTAATCATACACTGATTTATGGGATAGAGGTAAAGTTCTATTCCTCTAGACTTAAGCTCACACGGAATCTCGAAACCGAGGTCAAGAACCTTTTCACAATCGGAGATGGAGCGGGAATATCGAGAGGGACTTGTGCAGTCCTCAGCTTCAGGCCTCATTGTAGCTCAGGAAATTATAAGAAGAGAATCTTGAATCACTCCACTTCAGATGAAATTTAAACATAAAGTAGACCAAAATAGTTTATTTAACTGACGAATCCATGGTGCACTCTTTTAGGATCTGAAACGCTTTCTCGGGATCAACTAAGCCAGCTACCATTTTTTCGAAAGGACACGTATCATCCTTTCTTCTATTCAATATTTTTGCAGTAGTCCTATCATAAATCAATGAAATTGATAAAGTAGACGCAAGCTCAAGTGCCGGAACGCTTAACAACTTTGCATAAACTGCACCAATTTTCGCTTTAGCAGCAAGCAGTATTGCAGCCCTGCCAACAACCTTGTCCGCTAAAGCTGCACCAGCCATATTTTCCTTAATTATCGTAATAGTGTCAACCAGTGCTTTTATTCCTGAAGACTTTGATTCAGAAATAACCTTTCCATTCTTTACTATCACAAAGGAAAACCTATTCCTCAGCAAGCGGTCCCTAGCTACGGAGACGTCATTGGCAGCAGACATATTACCTTGCCATAAAGTACCCGCTAAAAGGTTTTAATACTTATTAGGCATTGTCTGGAGGATTTCCGCCTGCTGGTTTTGTCGTGTCAGTAGGAGTTCCCTCTGCTGGTTTTGTCGTGTCAGTAGGAGTTCCCTCTGCTGGTTTTGTCGTGTCAGTAGGAGTTCCCTCTGCTGGTTTTGTCGTGTCAGTAGGAGTTCCCTCTGCTGGTTTTGTCGTGTCAGTAGGAGTTCCCTCTGCTGGTTTTGTCGTGTCAGTAGGAGTTCCGTTTGGCTTGCTGGGAGGATTTCCGAACAAGTTATCCGCGAGGTCTTTAAGTTTATACATAGCGTTCTCAGAAAACATTCCCACCAGTCCAGGATATAGCCGCAACCCCTACGAGGTTCAGGTTGTTTAAGCCCGACCCAATCGTCAGTACTCCGCCGCGTATCAGAAAATAGAAGATTAAAGGGAGCCCAGCGCCAATGAGGGGCCTAAGCAGGTACCAAGCTAGATACTCTTTATTGAAATCTACGCCTACATGTTTTGAAATCGCGAAAAACGAGAAGACGCAAGCACCTATTATTCCAGAAAAACATAATTATGAATATAATCAAAGTCTCTGGGCCCAAGAGAAAATGCACACCTGTTCCATAAAGTGTAACCGGCCTTGTTGCATTTGATGCAAGCTCTTGTGGGGTAGCAGGCCATATGTTAACTAGAAAGTATAGTATAACTACAAACACTATGATTGTATAAACGGATACGAGACGTGCTACATGTCGATCGTCTGGCCCTTCTTTTTGTTTCTTAGGTGTCGTAGTAGGTGGTGTAGTTGTCGTTATCATAGTGAGATATTAGTTCCACACATAAATAAGCTTTTAATTGACCTCTAGTCTTCTTTGTTTGAGTTCTTTAACTATCTTCTCTATTTCAGAAATTTTAGAAATCTCTTTTTCTATATATATTTACTGTAAAGTAAAGTTATAATCTTAAATATCTTATTCAATATTTTTATTAGGGCAAAGTCATGTCATCTAAAACTCTTTACGGAGTAATAGGTATTTTAGTTGTAACAGTTTTCGTTTTAGCTGGTTTAGTCGGATATTTGTACAATCAAAAATCCCAAACCATAACAGAAACAAATTCACAAACTGTTACGCAATCTATTACGCAAACTTCAACTAGTACTTTAACGCTGACTTCAACTATTACTCCCACAACTTCATCTGAGAATACGACCTCCTTGATTACCTATTCAACCACTACCACGTATGGGAATAATATCGTAACTGCTTTTACAGTTTACCTTTTTAACGGTTCAACATCTGTGGATGCGGGCTATTTTGATTATGTCCCGTTCGACGTCCCTAACAACGTAATGAATGTAACGGTAACGGGTAATTTTACGTCTTCGGGAGGGTTAGGAAACGATATCGAGGTATTCATCATGAACAGCACCCAGTATGATAGTTGGTATAACGGTAACCAGACAAGTGTATACTATGATAGCGGCCAAGTTATTTCAGTAAAAATCAGCAACCTTAAGCTTCCAGCGGGCCAAAGCTACTACCTGATCTTCGACAACAGCTTTTCCTATATCTCTGGTAAAACGGTCACCGGAGAAATCATCCTAACTTTTACGCAACCAACTACTACTATGACTTCAACTACTGCGCAAGCAACTACTACTAACCTCCCTTAAATCTACTATAGTATTTCTGCCCATTTTTACTTTGACTTTACCCATGTTCAGCACTCCCACATTAGTTTCTCTATTATAGTCTATTTCTAAGAAATCTAATTTAATGGATCCTAGTTTAATAGAAACCCTGCTAATGCGTGTTACTTTCCTTTATGAATTAAAGAAATTCCAATTAGAAGACCCTTGTTTAATCGAATAAGGTGCCTATAATTTGTCTAACATTAGGAGCACATTTTGGCGTAATTCTGAAAAACCCTTTAATAAATCATAATATATCCACATACACAAGAAGTGATATTCAATGGCTCCATTAATAGAAACCATCTTAATAACTTCCTTACTCAGCGTTATTTTCCTTCATAAACTTAGGGAGGAAGGTAAACAAGAAGATGTTGGGCTAGTTGGCTTCTAGTTTTTTCTGTTTGATAAGCACATCCACTAGGTTAGTTTGATCCTTCAATATCTTCTCCATTCCATTAAACCTATTCTCCCAACTTTTCTTCCCAGCTTCGAACCTTTCCTTTTCCTTCTGTAAGGCTTGAGCCTTGATCAATATTTCATTTCTTAATTAGGAAAGAAAAAAAATTAATTACAAATGATAGATGCCCATCATTATCAGCTTTTTAGAAGGCTCAGGAAATCGTTTCATGTGTTTTAGACTCGATAAAACATTAATCATAATAATAAAAGTTAACTATTCTTTTATACTTATTAAAAATAATTTAAACAATTTACCTAACGGTTTTAACACTTGTTCATCCGGAGCCTAAATATTTTAACAAGATCATTGCATAGATTTTAGATGCATCAATAATCTGTTGAACGGGTAGGTTTTCATTAATCGTATGAGCCATCTTTATGTCCCCACATCCCAGAATGATAGTAGGAATCCCTGCCTTAACAAAATGTGACATCTCCGTTGTCGCAGGCATCCCTTCCACTCGAGGCTCAATGTTAACGGTTTCTTTGATAGCTTTCTTCGCTGTTTTTACTATCTCTTCTGATAAATCAGTCTCTGAAGCTGGTTGAGAATTATATAGTTCGAGTTTAAACCTGAATTGCGGATCATCCCTAGCGATCTTTGCAAGTTCCGCCTTTAACTCACCCTCAACATCCTGCGGAGATTCATCTGGCAAAAGTCTTCTATCAATAGTTATTTCACAGGAATCTGGAACAATGTTATCTTTGGCACCTCCTCTTATTACACCGACAGAAAGCGTCGGCTTACCAAGGAAAGGGTGTGAGTTGCTTGAATGAGAGTAGCTTGCTGCTATTTCTTCAAGCCTGTTGATGGCTTTTGACATTTTGTAAATAGCGTTTACACCCTCATCCGGATTGCTCGAATGCGCAAGCTTCCCGTATGTTGTCAGACTAAAACGTGCAAATCCCTTGTGTGCGATGTTTATCTGTAGACCACTAGGCTCCCCTACTATTGCGGCTGAAGCGTGATACCCTTTTTCCAATATATCTTTTGCACCAAGGCATGAATCTTCCTCATCGGAAGTTAAAGCAATAACGATGTCGCCTCCTAGTTCAACTTTTGACCTTAAGATTGCCCTGAGAGCACTTATGAACGCAGCAATCGAGCTCTTCATGTCGGCAGACCCTCTTCCATACAGTCTACCATCTTTAATATCGCCACTTAGGGGGTTAGTTGCCCATTTTCCGAGGTCTCCAAAGGGAACAGTATCCAAGTGTCCATTGAAGATTAAGGATCTAACACTGGAGCGAGAGTGATAGACGCCTACGACATTCGGTCTTTTAGGTTTGAAGTCGTATTCTATGGTTTCCAACCCTGCAGCTCGGAGAATGTCTGCCATAAAGTCTGCAAGTTCTTTTTCTTTGCCTGGTGGATTCTCACTGTCAATACGGATCATCATTTGAGCTAATGAGATAGGATCTTCTTTTCCTAGTTGGTTGAAAACCTCAGATTTAGGGTCTACTACCATATTAAAATAATTGAATGAACAATATAAAAATCTTTTAATCCCTGCGGAAGGGCTATTAGTAACTAAAAAGCAATGGGTCAAGTGAATATCTTGAGAAAATCTGGTGTTGCTGACCTTCCACTTCATGGAGGAAGATGTCCAAAGTGGCTTTTTCCAAGAATGGTGAAGCTCTCAAAAGAAATCTCAGAAACAATAATTCTCGAGTTCGGTAAGCAAGAATTCCTAAGAAGAATTTCAGACCCCTTTTTCTTCCAATCCTTTGGATGCGTAGTAGGATTTGACTGGCACAGTTCAGGTCTAACAACGACGTTGACGGGAGCACTCAAGGAGGCGTTAAATGTAGAAGAACATGGAATCGCAGTCTGTGGGGGAAAGGGAAGAACATCCAGAAAGACTCTGGAGGAACTTGACGGAGCAGGTCAGAGCTTCTCCTTTTCAGGAGACAAGATCGAGAAACTAAAGTACACAAGCAAGATAGTTGCCAAAGTGGATAACACCGCGATACAGTCAGGTTACCAGCTTTATCATCACGTTTTCTTTGTTGATGATAAAGGAAGATGGGCTGTTGTCCAACAAGGTATGAACCCTGCTAACAGGTATGCCAGAAGATATCATTGGCTTTGTGATGAAGTGCAAAGCTTTGTCGTCGAGCCCCATTCGGCGATCGTCGGAGACAGGGTTGAAAAGGCTGTTCTGAATCTGACTTCCGTTAAAAGCATAGAAACACAGAAGACGATAACTGATGTTTCGAAGGAAAAACCATATAGAATACAGAGTATGTTACAAGAATTACATGATAGATCCAGTACCACACTTCTAGACTGGATTAACCCTTCCATAAAGAAGTTTGGAGCAAGCTATCTCTCTATGCCTAGGGACGTTGATTGGGAAGGGGTTAGACAACTTTATGAGAGACAGGCGAGAAACTTCGAGGAAGTTCTGATGACGCATAGGGTTGGACCTAACACTATGAAGAGCACTAGCATTGATTTCAAATCTAATTTATGGAACTGAAATAGACTGGAAAGATCCAATAAAATATAGTTTTACTGTAGGAGGAAAAGATGGAGTACCCTTTCCAGTAGATAGAGATGCATATGATAACTCTACTGAATTCCTAAAGGAAGCCATAGAAGATGCAAGAATAGGGAAGGACGAACAGGTTAAAGCTTTGAGAAGGTTGGGCGATTTAGAAGCGAAGTTTTAATAGATAAAGAACGGTGGAGTTTTAGAATGGCCGAAGATAGCAAATATGATGTAATCATTGTTGGCGCAGGAGTTTCAGGGCTTACGGCAGGAATCTATTCCTGCCGCAGGAATCTCAAGACACTAATAATATCCAAAGATATCGGAGGACAGGCTCTGATCGCAAAGGAGATAGAAAATTATCCTGGATTCGAAAGATCAAGCGGCGCAGATCTCGTGCAGAAGGTCTTGGAGCAGGCTCAAAACTTTGGCACCGAAATTGTTTTAGACGAAGTCAAATCTGTAACGAAAAAAGGTGAAGGAGAATTTCATATTCAAACAGTACAGGGAGAGTATTTTGCAAAGGCAGTTATTATTGCTTCAGGAAAGATCTCAAGGGATCTGAATGTACCTGGTGAAGAAAGGTTCAAAGGTATGGGGGTGTCTTATTGCGCTACATGTGATGCTCCGTTATACAAAGACAAGAAAGTTTTGGTTGTAGGCGATGGAAGCTACGCCTTTGATGCCGTAGTTCTTCTGTCAAAATATGCAAAAGAAGTTCACTTTGCAACCAAGAGGAAAGATCTACCAATTGAAGAGGAGAATATCAACCTTATTATGGGAGCTAAAAATGTTTCCATATATTATGACACAAACGTTAAAGAAGTGAAGGGGACATTTAAAGTCGTTTCAGTTGTTCTAGAATTAACTGGGAAAAATGCTTTTGAACTACCAATCGATGGCATCTTTGTTGAATTAGGATATGTAATCAAGGTCGATCCATTCAGGAACTTGGTAACACTAGATGAGAGAAAACAGATAATTATAACAAATAAGAATGAGACCTTTACACCGGGAGTGTTTGCTTCAGGAGACGTTACAAACACTCCCTTCAAACAGTTCGTGATTTCGGCTTCGGAAGGCGCCAAAGCAGCCCTTTCAACCTACGAATACATACAAAAGATTTCAGGAAAATCTGCAGTAACGATCGACTGGCACAAATAAACATAATTAAGTCTAAAAAACTAGTATCGAAAAAAGGAATAGTAAATTAATCCTTTAAAACATCTATCAAGTAGCTGCAATCAATAAGATTTTTATTACCAGTTCATCAAGATGTGTTATGCCCAGTTTAGAAGAATTTATTCGAGATCTTTGGATAATGGATTCTCATGAACATGTCGCACAAGAGAAGGAAAGGATTGCACAGCGTGCTGACCCTCTTCAAATATTTTTGGCACATTACGCTTCATCAGACCTTATTTCGGCTGGATTCACTTTTGACGATTATGGAAGAGCAGTCAATCTGGATCTTCCACTTCTTAAACGATGGAATATTATAGAACCCTTTTGGTCCAAAGCTCAGAACACCGCCTACTTCAATTCTCTCAAGATTGCCATTAAGGACATTTATGGCATGGAAGAAGTCAACGCAGGGACAATACAGGAACTTTCTGATAGAATGAACAATATGAATAAGAAGGGACTTTATAGAAAAATTTTAAAAGATAAAGCAAAAATTGAACGTTCAATATTTGATGGAATAACTGACATAGTGGATGTAGATAAAGAATTCTTCGCACCTGTCGTTAGACTTGAAGACTTCATAATGATACGGAGTAGGGAGAACATTAGAAGTGTAAGCCAGATGTTAAAGGTGCCAATACATTCCCTAAAGGAACTAGAGAGGGCTTTGGAAATCAGAGTAGAAGGTATTTTGGATAAGATTGTAGGCTTTAAGATCGCTTTAGCTTATAAAAGGGAGATCTTTTTTGAAAAGGTTACATTTTATGACGCAGAAAAGGTATTTAATAAAATAATGAGTTCTAAGGATACATACATAAGATATACAAGGTCTGATGGTGTCCGAGTTACTTTACCAGACGAAATTTCGATAGAAGAAGGACGCTGTCTACAAGATTACATGGTTCACAAGATGCTCCAACTGGCTTCGAAGTATTCCCTACCGGTTCAAGTTCACACGGGTCTACAGGAGGGAAACCTGAACCTAGTCAGTAACTCTAACCCTCTTCTACTTGCCAACTTGTTTATGGAATATGATGATGTCAAGTTTGATGTTTTCCATGGATCGTATCCGTACATAAAGGAGCTTGCAGCAATTGCAAAGAACCTTGCCAACGTTTACGCTGACCTAAGCTGGCTACATATAGTTTCACCAACTTCAGCAAAGGAAGCATTGAGAGACTGGTTGGACACCATCCCATCGAATAAGATACTGGGATTCGGTGGAGACTACAGATTTGTAGAGGGAATATACGCTCATTCGAGGATGGCCAGAGAGGACATAGCAGCCGTTCTAAGAGAAAAGATAAATGAAGGAAGGTTCAGTGAAGAAGAAGCAAAACGAATTGCCAGAATGATTCTAAGAGACAACATCCTAGAAGTATTCAACAGAGTAAAAGTTTGATTTATCTCCGAATAGATAAGCAACAGGTCGGTTGGATTTTCAACTAAATACAACGGAGTCCATATTATTTAAATGCTAAATAAATAGGTACCAACCTATGCTTGAATACGAATATAAATATCCGTTAGAAGTCTTGGATAGTTATCTTTATCGTAACTTGCGTAGGGATATTAGTGGTAGGATAATATCCGATAATATTACTTGGTTTAAATTGGGAAGAACGACTAGAAATTATATAGTAGATAAAATACTAAGAGAAATGGAGTCTGTAGTTAAAGAGCTCTGTCCAAAAACAGAACTGGCCTATCACGATACTTCGGGGAACCGCTGGGTATTTCTTGTTTTCAAAGGCAGTCCTAGTGCTGCTGAACTAAGACAGATGCAGAGAGCTTATGAAGCAGTATTTGATCCTACATTTATGCGTTGGAGAGTTAGCTGAAGTTTTCTGTATAAACTCTCGTCAATTTCTCACAAGATTATCAAGCTCTCTTCGTGACATCAAAAAAGCACACATGTATCTTAAGATAAAAATTAATATTCTTTTAGAGAAGCCTATTCTTTATGAATTGGATTATCCGATTTCTGTTGAGGTAGAAGATCGTCTTTTACTATATATTGTGCTGGTTCAATCTTGGTTACAGTATATTCTTGACGTTGGACTGGGGGTATAATTAGTAATATCTTTTTGAGAGCCATTCTTCCTTTGAGACGTTTTATCAGATTATATAGATTTTTGCCGCTCATCTGATCAAGCCCAGCTTCAACCTTTCTGTAGATCGACATAAGCTCGGCCTTCCTTCTCTCCCAGTCTTCTTTCCCGACTTCGGCTAAAGTGCTGGCAGCGTTGCTCTTAGGAAAGATGAATGCTGGCAGAATTAAGCTCAGATCTATCAATTTATCAAACATATCCTCCCCTGCCCCTTCAATCTTTGCTAGGATCATTTCTCTAACGATATTGGCGAGCTTCTTCTTCATTTCAGCATCTACTTTAGCCACCTCTTCAATCGTGGGGGTGAACCTCACGTGGACGTCTTCACCCAAGCCCTATCGCCGAATCCATTGAGGAGATCAGGTTTTTAAGAGATTCCTCGATCTGCCCGCCGACCGGATGACCCTTCAGCCAAGACCCGAACGCATCCAGCAGGATCCTCATCGCTGGGAGGACTTCATACCTGTCGCCCTTCGACCCCTCAACAAGCTTCAGCAGGGGCCACATCACGTCAAACCTGCCAACCTGCTTACCAAACTCCTCAGCCTTAGACAACCTTTCTATCGCCGGGTTCACCTTATCCAGTATGCCCTGCAGCCTTTCTAGAGGCTCTTCAGTCAGGGACTTCAGCTCTGACGCATCCCTTTTCGCATTTTCATTCATTTCTTTCGTGTTCGCCTTGACATCTTCCTTCAGCTTAACCAGGAGATCTTCCACTTCTTGGGACGCCTTCCTTATCTGTGGTATGATGCTGTTCGTGATTGTGCTGACTCGATGCCTGCGCCAAAGCCTTCGTTTTCTCGAGACCGCCGACTTCCTCAAGAGGTCAGCCTTCCTCCCTTCTAGGTTCGATACTTCGGAGCCAAGTTTCTTTAGCGTTGAAGAGACCTCCCCAACTTCAGAGACGTAGGCGATCAGTTTACGTAGGTCAAACCCCTGTTCTCCGCCGCCCTTCAGCATGTTGGAGAGCTTGTGAACATCTCGGATATCTTGTGAAAACTGCGCCAGCGTGCTTCTGGCTTTCACATACTCAATTAGGTCTTCGATTGTGGCCTTCTTCTGCGCCAGCGCGTTTTCCCTTTCTTCTGCAGCCTTCGCAGACTCCGCCTTCAACTCTTTAATCTGCTGCTCCAACTTGGAGGTCTCCTTCTTCTTGGACCTATAATCATTGATGAGCTCTTCATATCTTATGCCTGTATTGGCGTACAAGTTGGATAGCTCAATGGCGTAGCGTGAGACATGTTCTGGACTGTAGCCTAAATCTATGGATGTCTGATAGAACTTGGCTATAAAGCCCTCGGAATCTGCTTCACCCACTTTCATCTTCCTGAGCAGGGAGACGATGTTTACACCCTCAACGGCCTGTTCTACGGTGATGTTTTCACGTCTGAGCTGGATCGAAATTTCCCTGAGCCTCTCCCCTTCTGGCCCAACTTCTCTTTTCAACCCGTCCCATATCTTGGATACGTAGCCACCTGAGACGGAGCACGCCTCAGCTGTTTCATCCCTCTTGGTGCCAAGGAGGTAGGCCCTGACTATCTTCACATCGGTTTCAGACGGTATCCTTCTGACCATGTTATTATTCTGTCCTATCAGCTATTTAAGCCGTCATATCCGTCATATTGGTCATAACATCCGTCATATCCGTCATATCAGTCATATCATTAAGGGTGTTCGTCATATCAGTCAGGCCGTTTAATTGGGCGCCCGAGCCTGCCGTTCTAATTTTATTTGCGATAAATCATATCGAGCCCTTAACACAGCATTTATTTTGTTAAATCGTTCACTTCATCACCTAAAGATGCTTTGCTGGGATGTACTGGGGTGCACGGGGTTCAGCTGTCAAGTTTGCCGTTAATAGGGTACCCTATCGGCGCTAACTTTAAGAGCTGCCGAGCCATAACTTATTGGACATGTCGTTCGTCGTATGCCCGCTGTGCGGTAGGATGGTTAGTTTAAGGACGTTCGATCCTCAGTCATTGGACCTTAACGTCTACGTTCAGGACGTTAAGGGGCTCGGTAGGGGTAGGGGGTTCAAGGTCGTCGGCCGAGGTTCAGCCCTCGATAGGCCGTCGGTCACGGGGCCGATAAAGGGTAGGCTTCTCGACCTGTCGCTGATGCTGTACAACGAGGGGCTTCTGTCTAAGGAGGAGGTGGCTGAAAGGTTTGGCCTGGTCCTGCCTGAGAATTATGAGACACTCGAAGATGAGCGTGACGCGTTGCAGGCCGATCTCGAAGAGACGGAGGGCCGGCTTAAAGATGCTGAAGGCAAGCTCGCTAAGGTGAAGCATGAGCTTGAGGAGGCTAACGAAGGTTTCTCAGACAGGATGAACGAGTTAACCGACCTCATAGCTAAAGCGTTGGAGGAGGACATCACAGGCTGGGAGGTCAGAGTAGAAGGAGAAGATGAAGATGGGGATAAGGCCTATGCTACACTTAGATACGGTTTAGAAAGGTTAATAGACGACTATGGCGCTCTTGAAGCTATGCAGGAGGAATCCTGATGGCAGAAGCATCCAGCAAGACAGGAGATCAAGAGGAAATTTCAGCATGCAGCCTGGATAGTCTCAGTAAGCTTTGTGAGAAACACTCTAAGATATTGTTCATTGCCACTAAAGAGGATAGGAAGTGCTTCGTTCAAAAGTTCACGAAGGGCTGTTCACTCGATGACATCAAAATCGTTCCAGTGCAGGCCGGTGGATCCTGTGAAATCAACGGAAAACTTGGGCTTGAAGCTCCCTCAGCAGTACTTATGGAAAAAGGGGAGGTGAAGTGCAGAATTCCCTTGGAGGACGACGATGTTACAGATACCGCTCATTTGATGAAGGCTTTGTCGGAGAAACCGTCAGATGTTAGCACGTGTGGGGCCGAGTTAAAAGTCAATGCAAAGACGTGGGGGTTAAAACTTCAACCGACTCAACCTTGCAAGAGGGAAATTTCCAACCTGTCCAAGCTACCGCATCATGCCCAGAAGTATTTTACTGAGCATATAGAAACGGGAGAAAAGTGAACATATGTAAACGCTACAGGGATCGTGCTCTTAGTTTGTACCCTATTATAGTTATGATTCCCTAACTAGTTGTAGGTTCAAACTAGAATGTTTGATTCATGATCTGATCTATTCTCATTGAAATTCTATATCGCATTTGCAAACATCATAGTCTTCCGCTGTTTTAATCGAACTATAATAGGATTGAAAGACCTACTACGTTTACGTGCAGCTACCTCGTTGAGGGGGGGTGTTGATGATCTTTGACTGTTTAGAAACTATCCGACGACATGCTCTACGTATGGGTTCAAATCCCACCGGACCCGCACCCAATTCTTCTCTGTTCATTATATTTACGAGTAAATTATTGCCTAAATCCAACCCCCTACAATATCTATTTTACATTGATAAGATTCTTATTGTGAGAGAAAAATATTTGCCAAGAGTCCTTGTAGCTTTTAGAGGGAATAGATGTTTCAAAAAAAATCAGCATACAACAAAGTCGTTCCGTTCATTCGAATGTCAATTCTAGAGGTTTTCCGCCTCAAACCTTTTCGTCAGAGATGCCATCTTTACAGGTAGGAGCTCTCTGATTGGAAGATGGTATGGGCATCTTGATTCGCATTCGCCACATTTAAGACAGGTAGGAACTAGCTCTTTGGCCTTTTGAAACTGACTTTTAAGGTTAGGTGTCCAGCCCATCCGTCTTAGAAATTGTTTTTCAGTGCGCAATACATAGGAAATAGGTATCCCTTGCTGACAGGGTTGGCAGTAGTCGCAGCCGCGGCAGTATTCGGGTCCGAGTTCTTTCCTGTCTTTTTCTATGAGTTTCAGCTCTTCGGAGTTTAATGTATAAGAAGCTGATGCAGTAGCGATGTTCTCTTCTACTTCCTGTAAGTTCATCATTCCTGGAATTACTACATCAACATTCTTATCGTTTAGTAGGAATTTAAGTGCCGTCTTTGTATTGCTGAAGGCTCCTCCGCCAAATGGCTTCATTATTACCGTGCCCACCTGGTTTTTACTACAAAAAGGTAGCAAGTCCTCTCCTGGCAGAGTTGCGAGGTAGTTATAAGGTACTAAGATAGTTTCAAAGATGTTTTCTTGTACGATCTCTTTCAGAAGCAACGGATTATGGCTTGTGATTCCCAGGTGCTTTATTTTCCCATCTTCATGTGCCTTAATTAAGGCTTCCAGTACTCCACCCGGGGCTTTAACCTGCTTCCAAGCCTCTTTTGTTGACACATTATGCAGTTGATAGATATCTACCCATTCTGTTCTAAGATTTTTTAGGCTTGTCTCAAGTTCTTGTAGAACCTCACCTTTGGTTAGTCTCTGTGTTTTTGTTGCTATGATTACATCGTCTCTCACATCTTCAAGAGCTTTTCCTATCCTCTCTTCACTGACCGTGTACGCTCTTGCCGTATCAAAATAATTAATACCCCTATCATAGCAGTGGCGGACGACCTTAACAGCTTCATCTTCAGAGATTCTCTGGATTGGGATACCACCAAACCCCAAGGTCTTTACCTTTAGACCTGTTCGACCCAGAATTCTTTCTTTCAAAGTATTTATCCTCAACTCTTGCGTTACATTGAATATATAACTTTTCTAAACCACGAGAATACGCCAATCCTTTTTACGCTTATACCTTTACCAAATTAATCTTTCTTAGTACGATAAGTCCTGTTAAGCAGGCTGTTCCCAGACCTTTGCAATTTTTTCTCAAGATATACTCGATCTTACTATTGTATCCAATTGTTCTACCAGTGATCTCGCTTTCAATCTCCATTCATCTTTAAAATACTATTACAGAAATGAAAAGCTAAAATAAACCGTATTTCCTGATTGTTATCATCATTTCTAGATATCCCATTTTTAGAAACTTTCGCACAAATCATATATCCAAAAATACAAAGAATATATAATTAAAACGTAAGATTATGGAAAGTTTAATAATTGATTGAAGCCTGCCTTATAACTAGTGATATTTTGGGTCCTCAAGAGGGAATAATTAAAATCCTCAAACAGGAAGGAATTGAATTTTTGAGTGTCATGCCCGTTGGCAACTTAACCCCCCAAGCTAGCAAAGAAAAACTCCGTATCATCATGATGAGAACTGAACGCTTCGCGGTCGGTCTTGCAGACGGCTACTCCAGAGCTTCAAACGGGAAGAAGATAGGTGTATTTAACATTCAAGGGGGAGCCTTCCCTGTAGGAGCTGAGATAGCTCAAGGGGCTATAGCCCAAGCCTTTGAAGACAGCTCACCAATCCTAGGTATAATGGCTGGTCCGACGCTCAGTCAACTCGGGCAGAACCGCTTTGATATAACAAGACAATATTCAGGGATTACAAAATGGACAGCTTACATCCCTGAAAGTTATCGAATTCCAGAGTTTATGAGGAGAGCATTCACCTACCTCAGAACTGGGAGGCGAGGACCTGTCGTCCTGCACTGTTCAAGTGTGAACAGGGGACCTGAAGAACTGAACTGGGGTGACTATGATAACACGAAGTACCCCTACGAACCGGTTAAGGGGTGGCGGTATCCTGGAGACCCTCGAGATGTAGAGGTGACGGTTAAGGCCCTTCTGGCAGCGAAGAAACCTGTGATATACGCAGGTCAGGGAATCTTCTATGCTGACGCCTGCCAAGAGCTTGTCGAATTCGCTGAGCTCGTTCAAGTACCAGTAGTGACAACGCTACTGGCTAAGAGCGCCTTCCCAGAGGATCATCCTCTTTCAGTAGGAGTTTCAGGGCTTCCAGCGGAACATTATATTGGTGGCGCCGACTTGGTCTTTGGCATAGGGGAGAGTCTTTCTCCAGGAGATTTCAAGCACTACTTTGACGGCTCAGGTAAAACTATAATTCAAGCTGATATTGATGAAAGAGACATTAACATCCGCTATAAGATCGATCACGCCATCGTCGGCGACGCAAAACTCATTCTACAACAGCTAATATCAGAAGTCAAAAGACAAGGAAGACAAGGAATCCGAAAGAATGAAAAACTGCAAGATGAGATAAGAGACCTCAAAGCCAAGAAGATGGAAAAATACAAGCAGGCGATCGAATCAAACGAAAAGCCGATCAATCCATACAGGGTCTACTGGGATTTAATGAACACCATAGATAGGAGGAATTCAGTTATCTCCCACGAGGCTGGGAGCACTAGAGATCAGCTGAGAACCATCTATGAAGCCATTATTCCAAGAGGCTTCATTGGCTGGGGAAACGCTAGCAGCCTCGGCTTCGGATTAAGTGCCGCAGCAGGAGCAAAACTCGCTTATCCAAAGAGGGATTGTATCCATGTGACAGGGGACGGAGGTATCATGTATCAGATAGGCAACTTCGAAGCTCTCGTCAGAGAAAATATAGCAATAACCACAATTCACATCAATAACAGCGGCTTTGCAGGATATGGATCTGGCTTCTGGGGTTCAGGACATAATCCGGAGACTAGCGCTGTTACATCCTCTACTATACTGAGTACAAGTCGGATAGCTGAGGGATTTGGCGAACATGCTGAGCGGGTTGAAGAACCCGACGAGATAGCACCTGCCATCAAAAGGGCAATTAAAGTCAATCGTTCAGGAAAGCCTGCGTTGCTTGAGTTCATCTGCTCCCAATACCCAGTCTACGACGATTGGATGCACAAATAAAGAATTAACCTTTCTTCTTTCTCTTATTTTCCTCTTTCCATTGATCTTCCAATGAGAAATTATAGATAAGGAGGATGTCTTGCTGAACTCAGTAACTCTATCTTTGGAGCAGGATGCAGGGGTAGCGCAACACATAATACTATGTCTTGGTCCTCCAAACCGGTTTAAATCCCATTGGTTCCACTTAAGAAAGGTACAAGTTGGCTTAAACACATATAGTACCTAGCTCTATCTATCATATTATTTAGAGAAAAAAATAGATGCCTGCTAAACTTAGAAGAACCCGGTGTTTGCCTTTACACTAAATTGTCTTCTCTCTTCTAGTCTCTTAAAGGAAATAAAAATGTTAATCTAACAGTTAAAACCCAATGTCGGTATTGACTATGCAGGAAGCAAGACTTTACGAAAAGATCAATAACATAAAGATCAAGTGTACAGCCTGTCCGAGGTACTGCAGGTTATCGGAAGGGCAAATAGGATTCTGTGGCGTCAGAAAAAACGTTGGAGGAAAACTCTTCCTCCTAGTATACGCTAGACCCATTTCACTTAACATGGATCCCATAGAAAAGAAGCCCTTTTCACATTACATGCCGGGATCGAAGGTCTTAAGCCTTGGGACAGTTGGCTGCGATTGGGCCTGCCAGTACTGCCAAAACTCCGATATAAGCCAGAGGAGGTCCATCGAAGGGTTAGAAGCTACGCCGGAAAAGCTTATTGAGTTAGCCCTAAGATATGGTTCAGACGGCATCGCCTACACCTACAATGAACCCACGATATTTGTGGAATACGCTCACGATACAGGCGTTTTGGCTAGAAAAAAGGGGCTTTTCAACGTCTTCGTAAGCAACGGGTACGCTACCCCAGAAAGCGTCAAGATGATGCTCAATTTCCTGGACGCGATTACAGTTGACTTCAAAGGAAATGGTGAAAAGCGTTTTTTGCAGAAGTACGCTATGGTAGTCGATCCAGAGCCGATATATCAGACTCTGATCGATCTAAAAAAAGGCGGGGTTCATATAGAGATCACAGATCTTGTTGTCCCAAAGATAGGAGACGACCTTGGAGAAGCGAGGAAATTGAGCAAATGGATCTTAGAAAACCTAGGCGAAAATGTTCCAATTCACTTTTTGAGATTCCATCCCGACTACAATATGCAAAACCTTCCCCCTACACCCGATAATACCTTAGTAAAGCACTATTCCATCGCTAAGGAAGTCGGGTTGAAGTATGTTTATCTAGGAAATGCCCCCGGGCATTCCTATGAAAATACGTATTGTCCTTCATGCGGAAAGATGGTTATTGAAAGATATGGATTCGATATTATAAATTGGCATCTCGATGGAGATAACAAATGCCAATACTGTTCGCATCCGGTGGCTATCGTGGGAAGACTTAAACAATATAGGTCTCAAGAAAGATTTTTTCCAATAAATTTAAACAAGCCATAGTGAATTCCACTGGAGAATAAAAAGAAACTTCACACAACTTTCAATTTCTGAAAACCTTTAATAAATGCAATGTTCCGGAATCTTCGGAAAGCGGATGACGGTTGAGCAGGTAGCTACAGAGAAAGGTTTAGGTTTTTGGAAGTACGCTCTCGGACTGGTGGTGATACTTTTTTTTGTGTATTCCCAATACTTATTCAATATTACTGGACTCCTCTACGGCGTTATTCTCGTCTACCTTCTGCCTTCAATAGTCGTGTTACTAATTACTGGGAGGAGAATACTCGTTAAGGCAGGTGCTAACTTCAAAAAGGCAATCAAATACGGTTTCGGATATTTCGGTATCTTCAGCGCAGCTGGAATCGGCTTGGCTATCCTTCTTTTAGCACTGCTCTTCGCCTTCGATCCTCAAGTCGGGGAGATATTGAACCGACCGAACCCCCTGCTTGAAGTCTCACCCAATGTAGCGTGGTTGATGATACTTTTTTCCTTTGTTATCGTAGGGCCGTTTGAAGAATTTCTTTTTAGAGGCTTTGTCTTCGGCGAGCTATCGGAAATCTTGAAAAACAGGCACTGGATCATTTCAGCTCTTATTGCATCAATAATCTTTGCAATGCTCCATCTCTACTATTTGATAATATATGGGATAGCTTCTATAATACAGTTATCTCAGATCGTAATGTTTGGTCTTGGAATGAGTGGAGCCTATTATAAGTCTAAGGGAAACTTGGTCGTACTAGCCTTGATCCACGGTGCTTTTGACGCAACAAGCTACCTGATCCTCGCGATCCCCAACAACATATTCATAGGGATAGGGCTTAAGTTTGCGCTGATACTTGTCAGCGTGTTTGTGGGCATTTTTACTGTTTTGGGAAAGAAGCCGTCTGATAGCTCGATAGCGCCTTAGTCTTTTTTTTAGTTCATTATTTTACCTGTATCCCCTGTTGCACTATAACCTTTGAACATCTGCGGAAGCAGTGTCTGAAACTCCTTTGACCTCAAACATTTGATGAAATCTTCTATTCCAGGTTTTTTGAGGCGCTCCCTTAGTACTACGAAGTCGTACTCCTCTTCAGTAAGGAAGGTGAACCCGAGACCATATTTTTCAGCGTAGAACCTCAGCCCTACTCCAGCATCAGCCCTTCCTTGGACAACAGCTAAGGCGACCGCCGAATGCGTTTTAGCTTCATAGTTATATCCGTTTATCTTCTTCACCATCCTGTTAAAGTCTTCCCCCCTTTTTGAGGCTATCTTCTTAAGCGCATAGTCGAAGAATGTTCTTGTGCCTGAGCCCTTGTTTCTGTTGATAATAATAACCTTAGATTTTAACATGTCTTCGATAGAAGAGAACCTTTTTTGATTTTCCTTTAAGGTCAGGATACCCTGTTCACGTTTGTATCCCTTTACTAGTACAGCAATATCTTTTAGATCGAACTTGTTTAGGAAAGGAATGTTGTATTGAAGCCTATCTTCATCAAGCAGGTGTGTACCGGCGATGTCCGCCTCTTTCCTCTTTATCGCATTCCACCCTGAAAGGGAACCTAAGTTTATGATCTTAGCCGTGCGTTTTGTTGGGAATAGGCTTAGAATTAGTTCGACAGCGGGGCAATGGCTTCCTATAATGTTTAGGTCAGGTATCCTTAGCTGATCAGAAAAGAGGCTAACGCAGACATCTTCGTTCTCTTCAATAAATTCGATATTCTCAGGAATATCGATAAAGCCGTCACTATAGTTCAGAGTGGATACAGAGCCCGAGCTTCCAGGCGTCGGATACGCGATGTATACGCCACCATTATCTATGACACTCACTGGAATAAGGGATCTTTTGCCCTTCGCATTAAATATCCTGAACGGCACCTTTGCGGCTAATGTCCTCCCAGATACGTTTTCGTAACCGCCCATCTTTTTAAGAACAGGCACCACCATAGCTGTAAAGACCATCATAGCTGACACAGGGAAACCTGGAAGGCCAAAAAGCAGCTCCCCCCTCGCGACTGCGACGATTGTTGGTTTACCCGGTTTTATCTTCAAGCCATGGACCAGGACGCCTGGCCTCCCAATCGAATCAAACACCCTGTACATGATGTCACCAAGCCCCGCAGAAGTGCTTCCTGAAGTTAACACCATATCATTTTTATTTAAAGCATCACTTACTGCCTTCAACATCGTGTCGTAGGTGTCTGGCAGAATCCCTAAGAAATATGGCTCTCCACCACATTCACTTATCATCGAACATATTGCCGGGCCATTTGCGTCGTAGATCTTACCTGGAATAAGGCTTTTTCCTTGCTCCATAACTTCGTTGCCCGATGAGAAGAGCCCGATCTTTGGCCTTCTGTATACAATAACTTTTTCGAATCCTAGAGCTGAAAGCGAAGCTATTTCTCTTGATGTAAGCGTAACCCCATTTCTGAGGAACAGGTCGCCGAGTACATAGTCTGAACCTGCCTGAGCGATGTTTTCGCCATGAACTATTGATCTGTATATGTAAACGTTTGAACCTACTTCCTTTGTGTACTCCACCATGACAACAGAATCCGCTCCCTTAGGCAAAGGTGCTCCTGTCGAGATACTCATACATTCGTTATTGTGAATTTCCTTGGTGGGCATCTTTCCTACTTCTGAGAAACCTGTGATCTTCAATTCTGCAGGACTGCCTTCTTCAGCATCTGAGACGTCGTCAGCGGAAACAGCGAAGCCATCCACTTCTGACCTATCGAAAGGTGGAGAATCGATTGGAGCGAAGACGTCCTCGGCCAAGACGCGTCCAAGAGAATTTATCAGATCAACCTTCTCTTTTCCCTTAGGTTCGAGATCAACAGCTTGCCCTATGATTTTTTGAGCTTCTTCGATAGATAAAAGGTTATGGAAGATCTTAGCCAAAATTATCCCTCCAAAGGCTGGAAAAGGAGTACATCGACGGATTCACCTTCATCATAGCCTTCCAATCCTTCTTCCATAATAAGTAACCCGTTTCCTCTAGTTAGCGAAGAAAGAAGGCCGGAGCCTGTAAGCCTCATAGGTTCAACGGAAAATCCACCTTTATCATATTTCTCAACTTTAACCCTTACGAAAGCTTTGACGCCCACTGGTTTTACCAGCCGCCTGGTCAGGCAAGCTTTGATGACAGGATAGCTGAGAGGTTTAGAACCTCTTAGAAAGTTAATAGCAGGTTTTACAAAGACTTCAAAGCCGGTGAAAGCAGCTACGGGATAACCTGATAGCATGAACACCGGCTTTCCCTGAACAAGAGCTAAACCTGTGGGACGACCGGGTCGCATCCTAACACCATAAAATAAAACTGATGAATCATCTATCTTTGTGACAGCTTCCTTAACCAAATCTGTGGCTCCAACACTTGTGCCCCCCGTTGTAGCAATAGCGTCAACGCCTGATGACGCTTCCGAAATCTTTGAACTGATGATTTCAACGTCATCCTCCACAACTCCGAGGTCGACTGGTTCACAAAATTCTTCACAGGACATTGATAGTATAAGGGGTTTTGTCGAATCAATCACGCTTTTGTTCTGATACGTGGAATATTTCAGTTCACTTCCCGTTGAGAGAACGCCGACCCTTAATCTTCTAAATACCTTTATCTTCCTACTTCCTGTTGACAAAAGCGCTGCAAGATGCCATGGTCTAATAAGCACACCTTTTTCAACAACGACTGATCCCTTTACAAAGTCTTCACCTCTTCTAGACACATTCAGCCATTGGGGAACACTCCTGTACACAAGAACCGAGGAACCTTCTAACTTAGTGTCTTCAACCATGACGACAGCATTTGAATTGGAAGGAAGAGGTGAACCCGTATAGACTATGGCAGCTTCGTCATTACATAAAGGCCTAATTTTTTCTTTCGGAGCATCGATGCGTATTTCCTGTATTACTCTTAATACAGTTGGGTTGGTGGTTGAACTGCTTAATACATCCTCTGAGATAACGGCGTATCCGTCCACTGCACTTTTATCGTACTTTGGAGAATCGAACTGTGAAAGCACCTGTTCCGCACAGAAATGATGAAGTGAATCTGAAACTGCAATTTCTGAAACACCTAGGTCAGGTTTCTTAAGAGATTTAAACATCAGATCCATAGATTCTTCAACGCCTCTAAGAACCTTAAAGGATCTAACCTTATCGTACATTTTTCCTATCATATCTCCCAAAGTTCTGACGTCATCCCATGTATCTTTCTTACGCTAGATTATAGAATTAATTTACTACCTACCTTTTATTTTTTGAGCGGTTTCCGTAATTATTCCCAACGCCTTGTAGATGTCTTCTCTTTCTATTCCCCTATGAGTAACCATCCTAATGTCCTTGTCGCTAACCGACAGCGACAAAACACCTTGAGCCTTTAAAGCGGAGGTGAATTTATTTGAAGATACACCCAAACTGCTTACATCAAATTTGACCATGTTAGTCTGCACAGCTTTCATGTTAACCGATAAGCCTTCCATCTTTGCTAACCCTTCAGCCAACAATCGGGCGTTTCTATGGTCGTCTTCAAGTCTGCTAATCATCTTTTCTAACGCAATTATTCCGGGGGCGGCAACGATTCCAGCTTGGCGCATACCTCCACCGAGAACCTTCCTAACCTTCCTTGCCCTATCAATAAAGTCTTGGCTTCCAACAACAATTGAGCCGATAGGACAACTTAATCCTTTTGAAAGACAGAACATCATGTTATCGACGTACTTCGTAAAGTTCTTCACGTCGATTTTGAGCGCCACCGAAGCATTGAATATTCGGGCGCCGTCCATGTAAAGTTTCAGATCGTGAGACCGTGTGACTTCACTTATAGATTTTATCTGTTCAGGTGTTGCAATTGTTCCACCTGCCCTGTTGTGAGTATTTTCGATTTCGACCAAGGTCGTTTCTGGAAAGTGAATATCTTTAGGTCTTATCGCTGCTTCAACGTCTTTTGGATCGAGAACCCCTAAATTACCTTTGATCGTGTAGGGCACAATGCCACCGATTGCGCATAGACCTCCTACTTCATAGTAGAAAACATGTGCTTCAGCCTCCAATATTACCCCGTCACCTCTTTTGGTGTTACTCATCATCGAGACCAGGTTGGCTTGAGTTCCACTTGTCACCAGTAAAGAGGCTTCCTTACCCATTTTCTCAGCAGCCATTTCCTCAAGTTTTTTTACAGTGGGATCTTCCCTAAAGACGTCGTCGCCGAGCTTAGCGTGCCTAATGGCTTCAAGCATTTCATCAGTCGGTAGGGTCACCGTATCACTTCTTAGATCAATGATTTCTTCCACCATCTTAGCACCACCCATTAACTAAAAAAGACCTCACATAAATCATTATTGCTGAATTAAACTGTTATTGGTTATACTTTGATAGGAAGCTCTTTGCAAGAGTCTATGATTATCTTACTCGCTGTAAGCATCCATAAAACCTCCTCTTTGGAAACAGGTAGATCTGCAATGGATCTTAACCTAATAGAGTTCATATGCTCGACAGATTCATAAAAGGATAAACGGATACCTTTTGAAATTATCACAAAGGACATGTCCATTATGTTTAAATCTTGAGGGAATTGGATATTCAAATAGTTCAAAATCTTTGCTAGAACATCTTTTACAGACGAATAGCTGTGTGAAATAGAACTCTTGTAGTCCATAATTTCATATTCACTCTTGGCCTGATTGTAGGACATCGTAGCTTCATTTATATCGATCGTAACAAAATATTTCATCCCTGAAGACATAGTGTGTGGGGCTGAGGGAGCAGGTTTCAACATCTTCTTAACGGCTCCATATGTTAAAGCTACAGCCAACATTACACCAAACGTTACGGTACTCCATTGAAAGATCACCACATAGTCTATCTGAAACACTTATCAGTCAACGTACAACTTAATATGTTGCTAAAAAACTTTTATATCATACATCCGTAAAACATAAATGGCGTTGATGAAGAATCAGAGTTATTGAAAACATTAATGATCTTAAGGCATTTGTCCGAGACGCCACCTTCAAAACTAACTATCGAAAAATGATCGCTTTTATTAGTTTATATAAAGCATGGAAGAAGACTTTAAACCAAACAATATTTTTAGATTTTCGCCGATACTATATCCCAGAGAGTTTTAATGTCATTTAAACATTGTTCCACAGAATCTTGTGGTGTTTCTATTATTATAGGAAGGTCTCTGATCTCCTTGACTGATAAGAATGATTTAAATCCTTCTAACCCAATTTTACCCGCTCCTATATGCTCATGTCTATCAAGGTGATCGTTAAGATCGCCTTTAGAATCGTTTGAGTGGATCATCTTCAGTCTATCTAATCCAATAACGTCTTCAAAATCTTTAATGAAAGAATCGACCTTTTGTGCAGAACGGATGTCATATCCTGCCGCGAAACCGTGGCATGTATCGTAACATAAACCGATTCGCTTTTGATCTTCCACGAGGCTTAGACAACGTCTCAATTGTTCAAACGTGTGTCCAACACTGTTTTTCTGGCCTGCGGTATTTTCAAGTAATAACATTGAGTTGCCTTTAGATTCTTTAATAGCTCTATTGCACGCGCTGGTTACACGCTCTATTCCCTCCTCTTCTGATGTTCCCATATGGCTACCTAAATGAGTGACAAGGTAAGGGATTCTGAGACAGTGACATTTTTGAAGCTCTTCAGCTAAAATGTTAACGGATCTTTCATAGTTATTTGCATCTGGTGAAGCTATATTTGGAAGATAGGGCATGTGTGCGATGGGGAAAAGTTTCGTCCGATTGAGTTCTGAGATAAAATCTTTAAAGTCTTTTTTCTCCAACTTTTTAGCCTTCCATCCTCTTGGGTTCCTTGTAAACATCTGAAAGGCGGTACAGTTGATTGACCTAGCCCTTTCGAATGCATTACACAACGCGCCTTGAATGGAGACATGAGCGCCTATAAGAGGCATTTTATCACAATAGAGATGTATTCAAAAATATATAGGTTTTGCAATAGAAAAAATTATGGAAAGTTGCCTGAAAGTTTCATCGCTTCAACAACTCTGTTAATGCTCAGGATGAGCGCAGCTGTTCTCATATCGACGTCTTTTGATGATGCAATGTTGTGGACGTCGAGGAAGGCTTCGTGCATCTTCTTTTCTAAACGTTTGTTAACCTCGTCCTCTGTCCAATAAAAGCGAGACAAGTTTTGCACCCATTCAAAGTAGCTTACTAGTACGCCTCCACCGTTTGCCAAGATATCAGGTACAACGAGAACATCCCTGTCAAATAGGATCCTGTCCGCTTCCGGTGTAGTCGGACCATTCGCTCCTTCCACGATTATCTTTGCCTGAACCTTGCCCGCGTTTCCCTTATGTATTTGACCCTCAAGCGCTGATGGAATTAAGATATCACATGAGATTTCTAAGAGTTCTTCATTTGAGATACTTTTAGAGCCCGGATAGCCTACTACTGAGCCCGTCTTTTCCTTATACTTTAAAACGTCCGACGGATCCAAGCCTTTTTCACAATATATACCACCCCTCGAATCACTTACAGCTACAATCTTAGAACCGTACTCCTTCGCTATGATCGCAGCATTTGCACCGACGTTACCAAATCCCTGGACAGCGATTCCTCTTCCAGCCAAACTTTTTCTAGTCAGCTTAGCAGCTTCTTTAGCGATGACCACTGCGCCTCGTGAGGTGGAAGTTGAACGCCCCAACGAACCCCCTAAGGAGATTGGTTTACCTGTTACAACTGCTGGAACTTGATAGCCTACAATATGACTGTAGGTGTCCATTATCCAAGCCATAGTCTGAGAATCCGTGTAGACATCTGGTGCAAGGATATCCACATAAGGACCAATAACAGGAGATATCATCATAGTGTACTTCCTAGTCAGTCTCTCAAGTTCGTCTTTTGACATTTCTTTAGGGTTGCAGGTGACACCCCCCTTTGCACCACCGTATGGAATGTTCAATACAGAGGTCTTCCACGTCATCCACATTGATAGAGCACGAACTTCGTTAACGTCTACGGTAGGATGGTATCTAATACCGCCTTTGAACGGCCCACGCGCGTCGTTATGTTGGATGCGATAGCCTGTAAAAACCTTTACCTGCCCATTATCCATTTTAACTGGGAAACTCACTTGTAATTCTCTCTTGGGTTTACTTAGCATATCTACAGTAGCTTGGTCAAGGTCGATGTACTTCGCGGCATTCCTCAACTGTTCTTTTGCGATATCGTACGTGTTCAAAAACTTCACTACGATGAAGTTAAAAATGAATGTTTATAAGTTTTTCTCGCAGAAAGACTTCTTCTTATTGAAACCCTATAGTTGACCTATTAGGGGAATGATGTCGGTTAAGCTGGATACAATGCGGTCAGGTCCTTCATTTCTAAGCTTTTCTATTGGTGTAAACCCGCCTAATACGACAATAGTCTTTACCCCAACAATCTTAGATGGCGTAATATCTATGATTCCATCGCCTACTGTTACGCATTCCCAAGGTTTCAGTTTAAAAGAATCTAATAGGTAGCGTATCCCAACCGGAGAAGGTTTCATGAATTCTACATCATCACGAGTTAAGATGATGTCGAAAAAGTCGGTGATCTGAAACCTGTTTAAAACAAAATTCGCAGCCCTTCTACCGCTGTTCGTTAAAATCGCCAACTTTTTACCGGAATTTCGAAGCTCGCTCAATACATCAATAGCATTGGGTCTTAATTCAGTTTTACGCGCTGCCTCTTCTTCAAAAGAATTGAGAACACTATAAACGCGCTCTCGAACCTTTTTGTAAACAACCTTCTCAGCGGATTCTCTTACTTTATCTAACATCATATGGTAGCTTACCGAGCCGTCTAAGCCCCCATAGGTCAGGTAGAATTGATTTGATCACCTTTAGCACTTCGATTTTCGAGCCATGGATGTCTAACTTAAATTCGACTAGTGTTCCATCTAAATCAAAAAAGATGGCTTTAATCATCATCACACATCAGAAGGAAAGACTTAAGAATTTTTAAAAAAAATAATGGTAGCCTATTTCTATTCTATATCAATTTGAACGCAAGGGTTTATTAAAACGCTTAATTAAGAAGATTTATATAAAGAAATTCGGTTAAAGGCACAAGATGAAAACATGAGCGGAAAGGTGGATAGCTCAAAATACAAACCTGTTACGCCAAACATTTTATCCAAACTGGAGGAAATAGTTGGCTCAGAGAATCTCTCTACGAGACCTGAAGAGCTGATCTGTTATGCGCGAGATTCGTCAATATTCGTTTACAAACCTGATGTCGTATTGAGACCTAGGACTACAGAGGAGGTGGCCGCTACCTTGATGGTCGCCAATGAAAACCACATACCGGTGACGCCTAGAAGTGGTGGAACGAGCGCCTCTGGATCGCCTCTAGCTGTTGGTAAGGGAATCCTTCTCGACATGTCAGGTATGACCAAGATTATTTCGATCAATATCGATAACCAGATGGCTGTAGTTGAACCCGGAGTCTTATGTGACAACCTGAACGAAGAACTTGCAAAGTCCGGTTTCTTCTTTCCTCCCGACCCGGCTAGCAGCCAAGCCTGCTCAATAGGAGGAATGGTCAACACAAATGCTTCAGGAAATAGGACAATAAAATATGGCCCGACTAGAGACTATGTCCTCTGGCTCGAAGTTGTTCTTCCTAATGGTAAAATAATTGAGACAGGTTCAAAAACACTCAAATCCGTATCGTCTTATGATTTAACCAGACTATTTGTTGCCTCCGAAGGCTCCTTAGGTGTCGTCACCAAGGTTGCTTTGAAAGTTGTTCCTCTACCGGAAAGCTACTCTACAGCATTCTTCATTTACGAATCAGTTGACGCCCTAGCGCGCGCAGCCCTGAGAATTAGGAGAGCGGGCATGGTTCCGGAAATGCTTGAATTTATGAGCAGGGCGACGACAAAAGTCACCTTCAACTACGTAGGCATAAAGAGCGTGCCAGACGGAAACTTTATGCTGCTGGACTTTGGTGGTGTTCGGGAAGCTGTAGGAGTGCTGTTAGAGAAGGGGGTGACGCTCTGCAGACAAGAGTCTCCTACCTATTTTGAAACAACAGTAGATCCAGTCTACAGACAGAGTCTTGTGAACGCTAGGAAGGCGGCCTTCCCTGCGCTCGCTAGACTTAAGCCCACTACGGTTATGGAGGACTGTACCGTCCCCCCTTCGAGGCTTCCGGAGGCGGCTTCAAGCATCGAAAAGATACCGGAAAAGATAGGTGTCGCTGGATTTGATTTAGGCAATTTTGGTCATATAGGAGACGGTAACATGCATCCAACATTTCTATTTGACTCAAGAATAGAGGAGCACCGAAAAGCTTTCCTTCGCGCCTTAGACATACTCTACGAGGAAATAGTTTTACCTGTAGGTGGAAGTGTAACAGGGGAGCACGGGATAGGCCTTATAAGGGCCAAATATGTTGGCATCGAACATCCATCAACCGTGTCCCTAATGAGAGAATTGAAACGGTTCTTTGACCCAAATCTTATACTTAATCCGGGAAAGGGGAAGGGAGGCCCCTACCCTATAGACGCATGAGATGATGACTAAATGAACGAAAAACCGTATGTTCTGGAGGACTATCGCGAAGACGTCCAAATGTGCATGTGCTGCGGCTTGTGCCGGAACCTGTGTTCAACTTCTGACCCAACTGACTGGGAAAGCAACAGTCCTAGAGGAAGAATCCAGATTATAAAAGCCCTATTAGATGGGGAAATCCAGGCAAATTCATATATCGCCGACCGAATCTATGCCTGTGCGCTTTGTGGATACTGTCTTTGGCGATGCCCTTCGGGTGTGAGAACAACAGATGCTATAAAGGCGGCCAGGGCGGCTCTGATTGAAAACGGAAGTTACCCGAAAGGTTTGGATAAGTTAGAAGCTGACCTGGTTAAAGACCATAACCCCTTTGGGCTATCAGATCTCTCAAGAGCTGACTGGGTCAAGGTCATAGGCGCCCAGAATTTGGTCCCATTGAAAGACCAGGCGGAATATATCTACTTTCCAGGCTGTAGTACAGCGATGACAAAAACAGGGATGAAGGTAGCGGCAGCGACAACGTCAATATTGAATTCAGCGCATCTTGACTGGACGATCCTCGGAAGTGAAGAATGGTGCTGTGGAAGCCCCTTGATTCTTTCTGGTAAAGTTTCTTTTGCCAGAGACTTTGCAGATCACAATGTGAAAGCAGTTAGAAATGCGAAGGCAACAACTCTGGTTACAAACTGCGCGAAATGCTATCGTACGCTAAGCCAAGAATATCCAAGACTTGTAGGAGACTTAGGGTTCAAGGTCGTCCACATCTCACAACTCTTAGACAACCTCATCGCTGATGGAAGTCTAAAGCTCAAGGGAAAACTCCAATTAAAGGTAGCTTACCATGATCCCTGTGAACTTGGAAGGCACATGAAAATTTATGACCCACCGAGGCGCGTATTGAAGGCAATAGATGGTATAGAACTAAAAGAGTTCCCAAGAAATAGAAATACATCTGCATGCTGTGGAGGCGGAGGCGTTCTAAGATACACTAACCCTGAAATTGCCCTGAAATTGGGGATCAAAAGATTAAGCGAAATTATGAATTCGGGAGTTGAAGCGATTGTTTCAGCCTGTCCCACATGCGAAATCAACCTTTCCGATGCAGTGGCTAAAGCCCAACCTGAACTTAGGGTACTTGACATAACTGAAGTTGTAGCAGATGCTCTAAATTAAAGGGAATATGGAACTAACATAACGTATATTTCTTATACATTACGTCATTTTACATGCTAATTGCCAACAGGAAGTCTTTGGCACTTTTCAGTCTAGATGGTCCGTTTAGTGATTAACTTTAAAATGTAGATGGCCGTCAATTCTTTTCTAAGGCATTCCCATCTTCAACTGATACCTTAAGAAATTCGTTCAGCCTCCCATCTGCTTCGCTGATAAAAGACTTTAGCATATCACATGAGACAATAGGAACACCGTTAAAGTACTTCTGGCTGGAGGGAAATAGCGTTACAATAACTGGAACTAGCACTGTTCCCTTCTTCAAATTTTTATCAAAAGACAAGATAATCTTTGCCCTCGCTATTTGCTTAATCACAGCCGAATTCAGATTAGACGGGCTAAGAATTTTATGCCACTGTTTGCAATCGATAAGAAGTCCATATGAATTTCTTAATGCCAGAATATCGACCTCAATTCGCGGTCTCTTAAGCCTGTAGTTCTTAAAAGTCTTATACCCAAACTCGGAAAAAATCATTTCGACGAAGTTCTCAAAATCCTGCCATCTAATAATGTTGAACACCTCATTGAAAGATGCACCGTCCTTTATCGCCTGAATAGCTAGGGAGATGATCGCTCCTTCCTTAACCACAACATTCTCCTTCTTATTTTCTAAGAACCCTTGTTCAATAAGTATACCCATGACTTCAAACACTGTCTGGTACGGCACACCAGTCTCCTTCGAAATATCTTCTATGGAAAAAGATTCTTTTCTTAAATAAGGTAGCATCTTCAGAAGAGTCTTGGAATTCATGCACAAGCTAGTAACTTCCGATCTGTTTTAATATATTTCTTTAGTTTTTGAATGTTGCATCAAATATTGCTTTATAATCAACCTACTCTGTTAAACAGCAGGGTAACAAGTAAAAGCACAAGAATTATTACTATCGCCATCGGTAATAGTGCTCTGAATAACGCTACAGTTAAGGCTATGTAATCCTTGTAATCAGCTTTTACACTTTCAGCCAACATCTAACCACATGACCGTTGCCTAGATCTGTATCAGGGGGCATCTTTTCCCTACATATGTCCATGACGTAGAGGCATCTATCTTGGAAGGGACAAGCCTTTACCGGCTCAATTGGGTTCGGAGGTTCGCCCTTAAGAATTATCTTTTCTCTCTTCAAGGAGGGATCCGGTATTGGAACCGCAGACATTAAAGCTGTAGTGTACGGGTGTTGCGAGTTATCGAATAGTTCTTTTGTTGGGGCTCTTTCAACCCAAACACCGCGATACATCACGGTTGTACGATTACTTATGTACTTTATTATGGCCAAATTGTGTGTGATCAAAAGGTATGAGTACCTATACTTTTGTTGAAGCTCCTTTAGAAGGCCAAGAACCTGAGCTTGAACGGAAACGTCGAGAGAGGCAGTCGGCTCATCCAACACAATAAATTTGGGGTCAACACTCAGTGCACGAGCGATTACAACCCTTTGTCTCTGACCTCCAGAAAGTTCATGAGGATACCTGTAGAGGTGTTCTTCGCTCATACCGACCCTCTCCATCAGCTTTATGGCGTATTCATATTCGGATCCTTTGCTGATTTGGTGTACCTTCATAACTTCCAGTAGCATATTTTTAACCGTCATCCTAGGATTCATTGAGGCATAAGGGTCCTGAAACACCATCTGAACTTTCTTTCTATAGTCTTTCAATAAGGCTCCTTTTGCCTTAGCTACGTCTTCTCCTTCAAAGATTATTTTACCCGAAGTTGCATCATTTAGTTTAACAATTATCCTTCCGACCGTTGTCTTACCACTCCCCGATTCGCCTACAAGCCCATAGGTTTCACCTTCATTTATATCGAAGGACACATCGTTAACCGCATACACATATCCTATGGTTCTCTGTAGTATGCCACCTAAAATGGGGAAGTGTTTTACAAGGCCTTCCACTTTCATTATTTCCATCGTTTATCACCTGATATAAAGGTAACATGCTGTGCTAACTTCATCTTCTGTGTAGTACGGTGGCAATTTTGTTTTACAGACGTCCATAGCGTAAGGGCACCTTAAGTTAAATGGGCATCCTGTCGGTGGGTTGACAAGGTCAGGCACTGTCCCCGGTATTCCTTCGGGTATGACTTCCCTATCGGTTCTTGGGAGCGCTTTAATTAGACCCTTCGTGTAAGGATGTTTTGGATCTAAAAGCACTTTTCCGACAGGACCGATTTCGATCACCCTCCCCGCATACATTATTGCAACTTTTTGACAGTTTTCAGCTATAACACCCAAGTCGTGGGTTATAAGCAGGACAGATAGGCCTTTTTCCCTTTGCAGTTCCTTCATAATCTCGAGAACCTGTGCTTGAATAGTGACATCAAGCGCAGTAGTGGCTTCGTCAGCTATTATGAGTTCAGGTCCCATCGAATAAGCCATCGCAAGTAAAACTCTTTGTTTCATTCCACCACTTAACTCGTGGGGAAACATCTTCATAACTCTGTCAGGGGAAGGCATTTTTACTCTGCGTAACATGTTGATCGCCTTATCTCTGGCTATCCTTTCTTTTTCTTTACTATCTTTTGCAGCAAGAACATCTGGGTCTTGGTGCTTGAGCACATCTAGAAACTGAGTTTCTATCTTAAACACAGGATTCAGATACGTATGAGGATCTTGGAATATTGTAGCTATCTTCCTGCCTCTAACCTTCTGCATTTCCTCTTCCGTAAGGTCGAGCAAATTTACTCCATCAAAGACTATCTTACCCGAAACAATATTTGCATTAGAGGGCAGTAGCCTTTGTATGGAAAAAGCCGTTACCGACTTTCCACTTCCGGTCTCACCCGCAAGTCCGAGGACTTCACCTTTATCGATATTAAATGTAACACCATTTAAAGCGTGCACAGTTCCTCTGTAAGTATGAAATTCAACTATAAGATCCTGTACATCGAGTAACATAAAATTACCTCCTCAACCTCGGGTCTAGAATGTCCCTAAGTCCATCTCCAACCAAGTTGAAGCCAAGACACGCAAAGAGAATTGCCATTCCTGGAAAGAATATTATCCAAGGTGCTTCCGTCATATATCTTGCCCCTGCTGATGCAAGTGACCCCCATTCTGGAGTAAAGGGCCCGGGGCCGAGGCCGATAAAGCTCAAAGCGGCTGCAGTTAAGATGACGTTACCGAGGTCCATTGTTAGGATTATGAACATCGGATAAATCGCGTTCGGCAATATGTGATTAAACATTATTCTCCGATTAGAGACGTTAAGTATTTTTGCGGCAGACACATATGGCCTTTCTCTTTCAGAAACGAACTGTCCCCGTATTATCCTAGAATAGCTTGACCACCAAACAACTATAAGAGCCAACATTAGGTTAGTAAACGTCCTTCCTAAGACAGCTGATACTGCCATAGCGAGAATGAGTACTGGAAATGCCAGGAATATGTCTGTGACTCTCATGATGAATTCGTCTATGGCACCTCCAAAGTAGCCGGATATCGACCCTATAGCAATGCCAATAACAAATGACACTCCAATAACTGCGAAGGCTATTGTCAGGTCATATCTGGCCGCAAGTATGACCATAGTGTATACATCTCTTCCGTTGTCATCAGTCCCAAAGAGATACCGCCACGAGGGAGGCTTAAGCGCGTTGTTATAATCAATACTATTTGCGACATTTGGATCGACAATAAAGTTGCCGAATATGGCTAGAAAGATGAAGAATATGACTATAATGAATCCGGAGAGAACAAGTTTATTCCTCTTTATTAGTGATAGGGCATATTTAAGATCCATTAGGAACAAACTTGTTTGTTTACTATGCACAACATTCCCCTCAGTACTTTATCCTAGGATCGAGCTCCGCATATAGTATGTCGACCACAAGGTTTACTATAACGTAGACGAAGGCTGCTATGACAACAAATGCTAGTATTGTATAAGAGTCATCCGAAGTTACAGCTAAAACCGTCAACTGCCCCATTCCTGGAAAGGCGAATATCGTTTCAGTAATTATGGCTCCACCCAAAAGGCCACCAAACATAAGACCACTTATCGTCGTTACAGGAATCAACGCGTTCTTTAGAGCGTACCTATATATTACGACCCTTTCAGATAAGCCGAAAGCTCTAGCCGTCGATATGTAATCTTGTCTCATGACTTCTAGCATACTTGATCTTGCAACTCTGGTAATTACACCAATATTCAAAAATGCCAAAGTAATTGCCGGCAGAATCAGGTGTATAAAGGAGTCGAAGGTAACTGGAAAGTCACCCTGAATCAGTGAATCAAAAATAAAAAGACCGGTTATCCTGTTGAAAGGGTGATTCAGGAGGACGATAGGGTCAACCCTACCACTTGAGGGAAAACTTGGAAGGTTGGCGACCTTTGGTAAATATGAAAAACCATATTGCAGCATTAGGGCAAGCCAGAAAACTGGTATGGATATACCTACGAGCGCGAACACTCGTATTAAATGATCCGTCATCTTGTTGTTCTTGAGCGCGCTTAGTATTCCAAGTGGAATGCCCACCGCCATTATTATTATGAATGACATGATAGAAAGTTCTACTGTCGCCGGGAACCTGTAGAAGAGAGCGTCTGTTATAGCCATGTGGGCCACCCTCGACCAACCCCAATTAAGGGTTACAAGATCTTCTAAGTATATTAGATACTGAACATAGAACGGTTTGTCAAGCCCAAGACTCCTTTCTATTGCAGGTATGGCTTCTGGTCTAGTTCTCTCCGTTACATAAGCTCCAAGTGGATTTAATACAATTCTTGATAAATAGAATGTGAGAATTGTTATGCCTAACAAAACAAAAGTTAATAAAATTAGCCTTCTAAGTGCGTATTCATAAAGCTTCATTATAGGTCATTAAAAAAAGAAAGGGAAAGGGTATTGTCACCCTTTTGATAGTTGTGCGAAATAGTATCCTGTAGTTGCAGTTGCAGCATTATATACGAAACCCTTTACCCATGTTCTCTGGACAGGATGCGCAAGACCTTGAAGAAGCCAACAGTAAACAGAGTCGTTGTTTATGGTATTGACGATCTGGTTTAGCATCACCTGTCTTTGTGCTGGGTCTGTCTGTCTTGACTGACTATTAATCAAATCAGTCAATTGTGTATTATTGTAGCCAGTTTCTAATGGAAATGCTCCGTAATTGGCGCCAAATGGAATGACGTAGTCATCTGCATCTATATAATCAGGTGCCCAACCGACTAGAAAGACTGGTAATGCACGGTGTTGTGATTTAGCAAGGAATGATGGCCAGTCAAGTGGTACAACATCTATTGTTAGACCTACATGAAGTCCGTTTATCGCACTTGCCATAAGAAGTGCAGCCTTTTCTCTTACAACGTTGCCGCTATTGTAGTACATTACGATTGATTGTGTGTTATTTGGGCCGAAACCGTCATCTGGGCCAGCTGCCAGAAGCAGTGCCTTTGCCTTTGTTAAGTTGTATTCTTGTATGGGTATTGCCGGATTATATCCGGACATCCCTGCTGGAATTGGGCCGTTTGGTCGGACTGCAAAATTCTTCTCGATATCCGTGAGAAATGTATTTTCGTCAAATGCGTATACAAAAGCCTGTCTTACCCTAACATCTGAGAACGGTTGGAAGGTCAATAGTTTTCCTGTAACGTCGTCCTTTACCTTCTGGTTGAACATTATACCGTCGATGGTAAATGTGGCATATGGCCCCAAGACTTTGACCTTGTCCGCGATACTTGACTTCACGACTATCGTTGAATTGGTTAACCACTGGTTTATGTCTATTATCTGATCTATGTAGGTGTTGTCTATAGCTGCGACGTCAGCGCTTCCACTTAGAAGGTCTAGAATTCTTGTGTTCTCATCGTCAATGCCTTTGATTATAACTGTCTTTAGTACCGGGTGAACTGTTCCATTTGGTCCACCCCAGTAATTGTCGTTTCTTATAAGTGTGACGACGAGAGGCTCCCATGACTGATATATGTAGGGGCCTGTTCCTGCGGGTGTTACATCCTTCGGGTGGTCCATCCAATCATTGTGTGCGCCTATCGTTATACCTCCATGAGCCTCAACATATGTAGGGGACACGATAGAACAAACCTGGAATGCCAGTACGAACACCCATGGCGCGTAAGGATAGTCCAAGTGGAATACGACCGTGTTATCGTTGGGTACTTCAATTGGCTTTGTATTCAACCATGCTGTCACCTGCGCCTGTGTGGCGTTGCCACCTTGTATTGTGGACATAATATCTGCAGTGCCTCTCAGTGGTCCTAACATCCAGGCAGGACCGTTTGGATCTGCTATGATTATTGCTCTTGTGATAGAGTAGTTGACGGCTTGTGCGTTGAAAGGTGTACCATCTTGGAACTTTATTCCTTGTCGAAGTGTAAAGGTGTAGGTCATACCATCAGGGGATACTGTGTAACTTTGAGCCAGCCATGGCACTACTTTGCTCGAGACATTTGTAGAGGGATTATACCACATAAGGGTTTCAAAGCAGTTCATCACAACTTCTCCACCAGCAGTTTCGTAATCGACAGCAGGGTCGAAATATTGTGGTTCACCAATTGTCTCTTCGATAAATGTATCTGGATTCTGAGGTTTGGTTGATGTCGTTGTAGATGAAGTTGGCGATGCTGTTGTTGTCTTTGTTGCAGTAGTTGTTGCAGTAGTTGTTGCAGTAGTTGTTGCAGTAGTTGTTGCAGTAGTTGTGATCGTTGTTGTAGATGGTCCAGGTAGACTTAGAACAGCTATTGCACCAACTACAACTATGAGGACAACAATCGCAATTGCAACTATTGTTCTTGAAATTCCTCTCATTTTTTACTCCTTATCTTTTGTATGCGAATGTTTATTATATATAAACCTTACCCTACTTGTTCAGTTTTTTTACTTTTTTAGGATAAATGATGCTTCAAAATGAATTGATTTCGTATATGTTGAATAAAATTTAATTACTGACATCATTTTTACAAATATTAATTAAAATCATGATATAGATATTGCAAAATATTTGAAATTAATAGAAATAGGTGCCCACAAAGACGAATTACTTTCGTCATCTAGTTTATCATTCAACTGCATTCTTGGACGCTATGATTTAATTGGACTACCTCGAATTGTTAGCATTAAAATTGTCTTTTCTAAATAACATTTATTAGATTGACATAAAGAGGGACAAAGTATGTCTCAATCTTTTAAAGAGAGAGAGAATTTCTTCCCTTTTAGATTACATTATCTTTTTTGTTTTACGATTAAAGGCGCTAGATAAAATAGTGAACATCATTATGGTTAACCTTTCAAAACCACATTCTAAAAAACTTATTATTTTGATCATAGTTAGTTGTATAATATTCATTTTAGTTATAGTACCATTTATTCCCGGCTCTGTAGGGAAGGTCTCTTTAAGTACGGTTCAAGAAAAACTCTATCCTGTCTACACAAATAGTGGTTTCGAAGATTCGGTTGAAGAAACAGTGAACGGCTGGAACCTTTTAAACGGTTCAAAGCTGAGCAGGACGATTGTTTACGAAGGGGACAATGCTATCAACATGACTCCTTCGAATCCCTCGATTATTCCTCAGATAATTTACGTAGGAAATAACGCGACGACAAGATACATTATTGGAGGAAACGTGATAGCCTCCTTGGCTGTCAAGGCTTTAAATTCGCTCGATGGTTCAAACCCATCTTACTTGAATGTTGAATCGATAATCGTCTACAACGGACCAACAAACGTAACTACTTTCCTATTCAGCCTCGTATTATACAGGAATATGGCGAACGTAAGCGAGGGTGTGACATACAAAAATTACGGTATCATCGCATACAAAAATTTAGAAAATTCTGATGATTGGTTTGAATACTCCCTCCAAATGTCACAGATGACTGGTGCCTTTTCTGACTACCTTAGCAGATGGAAAGGTATAGACGCTAAACCAACCGATAAATACGAGATGCTAGGCCTAAGCGTTTGGTGCGATAATCTTGTAGCCTATGTCGACGACGCATCAATTTACTTGATCGAACCGGAATGGATAATTGCCACAATGAAATCTAACTCCATTATACCCATGAACGTGTTCTTGTCCGACGTCAAAATAAACGGGAGCACACCTACACAATTTTACACAAAGCCTAACCTTGTGACACCCTTTTCGACATTTGACCTCTACACCTTTGTTCCGTATACACCTATGAATGGTTCCGTAAACATTGTAACAGTTCGATTTGGAACAGGGCAAACAATTCAATTCCAGTTCAAAGAGGAGACTAGAAGAGTATGGTTAATTCTGTAAAAAAGCATAGGAAAAAAATTGAAATCGCTGAAGACGTCGTTATTGTAGTCCTATTTATATCCCTTGCAATACTTCTAGTAAATGTTGCATTTGGGAACTCGCCATTCTGGTATGTCGAAGGAATCAGTATGCACCCTACCCTAGAAAATGGGGACCTTATCATAATAGTTAGAACACCTTTTGACAACTTAAAGATAGGAGACATTATTGTCTATTACAGCCACATCTATAACTTCAGGATCGTGCATCGAATAATAGAAATAAGTAATTACAACGGCGATAAGATTTTAATAACTAAAGGTGACAACAATCTAGGACCAGACCCTTCATATATAACAAGGGACGATTACGTTGGAAAATATACTGGGATAAGAATCCCATATGTTGGTTTCCTTTATCAAGCTCTAGCGCCTCCTGTGAACTATTTTATAATAGCCATTCTTGTAATATACTTGATATACATTGACTTATACAAGCCCCTAAGAAATAAGGAAAACGCTTCTAAGGCTTCGTGAGTTTAATTAAAAATATTAATGATAAGTCGAAAGCAAAAGATGGGGTTTATAAACTCTTTTATATAGCTAGTTTAAATATGTTTAATGAGAAGTAATGTCTAAGGGAAAACGAATTGTCAGCATCGAAAATGTTGTTGCTTCAGCTTCCGTTAATCAAAACATAAATCTAATAGAAATCACAAGAAGGTTTACAAATGTTGAATACAGACCGGACCAGTTCCCAGGATTAGTCTTCAGACTTAAAACACCTAAAACAGCTACGTTAATTTTTAGTTCCGGAAAGATGGTTTGCACAGGTGGAAAGTCTGAGGAGCAAGCTTTCAAAGCTGTTCACATGGTCGCTAAAATGCTCAAGGAGGGGGGAATAGAAATTACAAATGAGCCTGTAATAGAGATACAGAATATTGTGGCATCTGCCAGTTTAGGTGGGAGAGTAGACTTAGAAGAGGCAGCAAGGAAGCTTCCTAGATCTATGTATGAGCCTGAACAATTCCCTGGTCTAATACACAGAATGCTTAAACCTAAGACGGTTATACTACTTTTTGCAAGCGGAAAGCTCGTTTGCACTGGAGCGAAGAAGGAGCAAGAGGTTTATGAAGCCGTCTCTAACCTGCACCAGACCCTTGAGGAGCTTGCCTTAATGGTTTATCAATAATAAAATTCCAAATAATTATCCCTTTTTCTTCACACAGCGTTATATGTTATATGAGATGACCCAGAATAAATTTTAAGAATTACTCTTTTTACCGCATAGACTATTTCAGACCTATCTGTTTTAGAACCGCAGTATACTCCTCTTCATTTATGACGTCGTTGGTATATAGTTCTTTTGTAAGTTCCGTTACTTTGGCGACATAGTGAATATTAACACCTAACTTCTTAAGATTCTCGATTCCACCTTCCTCTCTGTCTACAAGAACAATTGAATCGTCTATTTCACATCCTTCAGCAGAGATCTTTTCCTTTGAATTAATAAGAGAAGAACCGGTCGTTATGAGGTCGTCTACAAGAAGCACTCGATCGCCTGGTTTTATCAGACCTTCAATGTTTCTTTGTGTGCCGTGCTGCCTAGCTTCTTTCCTTATATATATAAGAGGCTTCTCCAAAAATACGGCTATTACAGAAGCAAAGACAAGACCCGAAGTTGGTATACCGCATATGATATCGAACTTTGATAAACCTATTTCTTTCACTATGCTCTTACAATACATATCTATGATACTTTTGAAGATTGGAGGATAACTTGGTACCAGTCTAAGATCGATGTAGTAGCTGCTCATCTTTCCACTGGTTAACGTGAAAACACCAAATTTCAAAGCTTGAGTCTTGACAAGAGATTTAGCAAGTTCCCTAACAAATGAAGACTTTTCTATTTCCCAGCTCATACTTCCACCACCGTTTCTATATCCTTAGGTATTATTTGAACCCTGACCCTAGGATCTTTTGCTTCGACAAGAGATTTAAAATCACTAAATCTAGTACCATGGATTGGTATCGCAATCTTTGACTGAATGATATGAACCATTTCACTTGCACTTTTTGGAGAAGCACCGGGAGCGATTCCTATCGGAACAAAGATTAGGTCAACATTTAGCTTTGCTATCTGCGAATGTTCTCCGGCGACGAGAGAATCACTAGCGTAAAAAATTCTTGTACCATCATAGTATTCAATAAGGTAAGTAACAGGGTTGACAGCTGGGTGCACGCTCTTATATGCGGTCACAATAATTTTGGAGTCTTTGAAAACATCCCAAGGCTTCATGGTCCTTAACCTTTCCCTTGGGATATATTTTTTTAGTCTGCTACCTGATTCGATATCTGCTAATACCATCGGGGAGTACGTTGAGAGATCGTTGACAAGCCTAATATCGAGGTGATCTGAGTGCTCATGGGAAATTAGTATATAATCTACTTCACCAATTGTTGATGAAGGTACAAGATAGGGGTCTATAACCAAATTGACGTTGTTATAGGTTATTTTCAATCCAGAGTATTCATTAAACCAAAGCACTTTGATGATCTTTTTGACCATACGACACAGGATACGTTAAACCCAAGATAAAGACTTTTAAAAAAAGAATTTTGAGAAAGAACAAGAATATATTTACAAGCTCATCATGGTTGATGGAGAAGAAGATGCCTGAAGTTTGGTTAAAATATGGTAAAGTCGAGGTGGCTCTGGAGATTCAAAGGGAGAGGCTTGGGCAAGTTATAGAAGATCCACTTCCTAGTATAGAAATAGAACAAATAGAAAAGGAACTTCAGCCCTTAAAGGAGGATAAGGAAATCAACTTGCTCGTTGGAGACTTTGAGACGTCAACCATACAGTTTTTGCAATATCTCGCAAACTATCTTGGAGCAGCCAAGGTCAATATTTATTCAAGTGATCAAATTCTAAAGCAGCTTAAGAAAAGCCTTAAGGATTTACTTTATTCATTCCTGAAAATCGAAGAAGAAAGGTTTCCTGTAGGCATCGTTGATGGCGTTCCATTAAAGCTTCCAGCCATCCTCTCAAAGACCAACCTCTATTTGATTTCTTCAGTTGGATACAGCCCTCTATTTGGGTTTTCAGGTGGGTCTACATGTCTGCTGGCATTTTGTGGAGACGATTTAAAATATGAAGCAATAAAAAGAGAGACTGAGCTAAAGCCTAATTCGGGTAAAGAAACATCGGCCGGATGGTTTGCTAATCGAGTTTCTGAAGAAGTAAGCGGATTAAAGGGTGTTGAGATTCTTCCCGGAAGCAGCGGGTTTAGTAAAATTTTCTTAGGAAATGTCCAAGAAGTACACAAGATAGCTAGCCAAGAACTCTTAAAGTATTCAATGAAAAAGGTTAGTTCTAAGGTTTCACTCGCCATTGTAGCACCTGGTGAAGAAGAAAAATGTCGAACTTTAGATCTTTCACTTAATTCGTTATGGAACGTTCTTCAAGCAATGGAAGAAGGATCCACTATTATTTTATTGTCAGAAGCGATTGAAAGTCTCGGATCAGAAGCACTGTCAAGATATGTTTACACAGGATTAGACATAAAAGACTTGTTAAAGAGAGGACCGTATTTGGAAGGACTTGAAAATCTTTATTATTTATCAGATATTAAAACTAAGTACGACCTAGGATTTCTGACAACACTTCCTAAAGCACTAATTGAAAAAAGACTTGGTTTCAAAAGCTTCCTTACGGGCAACTCTACGGTAGATTATCTTGTAGAAAAAAGTGGGGATAAAAAGAAGAAGATCACGATAGTTACAAGAGGGGATAAAAGTCTTCTAACAGGGGTCTAGATCGGTATCGGCGCGCAAAGAATGACGACAGCTATCATAAGGACGAAAACAATCTTTCTTGATCTTGATAACGGTGAAATTTCATCTAAAGGTCTTATATTGCTTTGACTAGAAGAGAAGAATAGAACCAGAAGCGCCATGAGCAAAAACCCAAAGATCGCCATTATAATTGCTGATAAAAAAGTGGCAATCGTTTGTTGCCTTCCTGAGAGAACACTGCGGGCCATGTGACCGCCATCAAGTTGCCATGCGGGTAGCGTATTCAGGAATGTTATAAGAAAACCGAACCATGCAGCGTAAGCTATAGGGGACATGATGACTACAACCTCTTGTGAAATAGAGACTTTACCTAGGCATGGTCATCATCAAATTCATCAACAAAGGAATATTAGTAACTGTGACTTGATTGGAACCGAATAAACTATTAAACGTACTTAGAGGAAGAGTAACAGAAGACAACACACCAAAAACTCCAACCAGTGTAGTAGTAATGAAACCAGCAAGAGGACCGAAAAGACCGATATCAAATTGTATGTCTCGATTAGGCATCGGATCCGTGGCAAAGATGACTGCACCGAAAGTTGGAATCCCTGTACCTGGTATACCTGGGATGAAATAAGGAAGTGTAGATGCCATTCGATGCCGCCTTGCCATTAGAAGGTGACCTAGCTCGTGGAGACCAAGGATTCCTACGAATGCGAGTACATAGGACAGTGTTACAATGATAGGGTTCGATTCTGGAAAGATTTTCAGATCTATCGCCGAAGAAGCTCTTAACCAACCGTCAACCAATAAGGAAACTATTGTAGCACCAAAAAGAGCTAAAGCTATCTTGACGCTGTACTTTTTTTTCTTCACAAAAGGTGCAACGTATAAAGTGAGGAAGTCGCCTTCTTTTCTTAGTATTGGAACGTACATTCTCTCATGCAAGAAACTGCATAGTCCAAGAAACTTATCCTTTGTATCTTTCTCCAATAAAAGTTTATATTCAATAGCACCATCGGAATGAACATATGAGTCGAGAACAGTGAAGTTCTTTTTGACTTCATTTGTTATCTCTTCAAAAGTCGCCACGTTCGACGGCCCAATATTCTCCATCTGAGGAGGCATGAAGTATCGAACTTTAAAACTTATCTATAATATCGTTCATGGCGTATATGTGCAAATATTTATCCCCCAAGAATACAGTATGAGGAAGGCCAGAGAAGAGGATATCGACGGCGTCGTTTACGTTAACAGCGAAGCACTCCCTGAACACTACACACTTTCATTTTATAATTCTATTTTGACAACTAATCCAGACACCTTCTTGGTTGTAGATTACAATGGTAGAATAGTAGCATACCATATGGGTAGAATTGAATATGGTTTTTCATTAAAAGGAAAGAAGTTGTTCATAAAAAAAGGGCATGTCATTTCTATCGCTGTACTCGAAGAGTATAGAAAAAAGAGTTTAGGGAGCGCCTTAATGCAGATGGCATTAGACCAGTTTAGTAAAAACGGCTGTGAAATATCATTTCTTGAAGTGAGAACCTCAAACGAAAACGCAATAAATATCTATAAAAAAAATGGCTACAACATAACAGAACGAATTAAGGGATACTATAATGACGGAGAAGATGCCTACGTCATGGAAAAAAAGCTTCTAAAACAATAATTAAGAAAGATTATAATATGTAACAGAAAAGAGGATTAATTTTTGTGCCAGAATATTCTAAATTTTAATGATTCTGCACATTTTTCAGACTGAATTATCCTTTTTTTGGACTAAGTATTTGTAGTTTAAAATTTGTCCTCAACAATTCGAAGTGACCAAGGACGCATTAGTCTTTCAAAAGATAGACTTTCACGAATAGAACGTTGGTATTAAAATGAGTTAAGCCAGCCTGTTAATATCATTTAAACATGCCATTTGTCCAAATCAAATTTTAAAACCATTTAGAGCAACATTATTAATCTTGATGCTTTAAAATCTCTATTTCGTTTCTTGAATTGGGATAAAGTAGACAATTACTGATGACAGCACTTGTAAAGATAAAAACGGCACCATTAGTATTTCTTTAACTTTAAGACAGAGATATAAAGTATGGGAGTGAAGTCTAATAGAATTTGAGTTATCAGATGAGGCCATTAAAATCAAGTTAATACAAAAATTTTTTTAGTTAATTAAATTTATTAACAAAGTTAGAATCCGTATACACTTTGTTAAAGAAAAAGTTGATTATAAACAATTTTTATATTTGCCTTGCTTTGCTTATAGCATGGAAGATGCTTTAAAGAATAGGATAGAAAAAGCGCTTGAGAAGGTCTACGACCCTGAAATTGGTGTTCCTATCACAGAGATGAAACTTGTCGATAAAATCGTTATAGAAGGGGAAAATATAACCGTAGAATATCACCTTTCAATGCCCTATTGTCCACCTATGTTTGCAATAAAAATAGGTCAAGATATAAAGAAGACAATTTCAAAATTGGAAGGTGTGAAGTCTGTAAAAGCAATTTTGAAGAACCATTACCTTGCTAATCAAATAACAGAGATGGTGAATAAAGAAGAGTAATTTTCCATTACTATAGTATGTTTTTTAGTATTTCCAGCTATAACACTAAATCCATTCAAAAAATGTTAAGCATTAAAACATTAAATAAGATACTATTCACATTGATCATTATACATTCAAAAATAGATAAGTTAATGCAATAGAAAATGTTTATAAAATAAAATCAGATCGCTAGACCAAAGTTCTTTGCAAATTCAGAAAAGTCTTTGTATACATTAAGATATTCTAGACCAGCCGGTGTAATCTTATACTTTGTAAACTTCTCCATTCTGATCTCTTCAATCAGACCAACACTAACGAGTTCGGTGATGATCTTGATTGCGCGAATATAGGAAAGGTTGGCTTTCCGCATTAACTGAGCTATACCAATACCGTCTTGATGCCCATCTTTAACTGCAAAAAGTACATCAGAAACGATATGGACTTGGTTGCGATAGCTCATCATCTACGATTTAGCACCTCTATAATATATCCATATCGGAAGAGAAAATGCGACAATACCTATTATTTGGAAAACTAAAGAGAAAATTTGATAAAAAAAAGGGTTGTAAACAAAT
The DNA here is from genome assembly GCA_963752255.1 of Nitrososphaeria archaeon. Taxonomy (GTDB): domain Archaea; phylum Thermoproteota; class Nitrososphaeria; order JACIWG01; family JACIWG01; genus JBEKIG01. Next base: position 81,173 of record CAVVXT010000010.1, read on the forward strand.
TCAGCAAGCCAACTTAAAACTGATTGAGCCGCAAAACCTATTAAACCCAATGCAGTTATTAAAACAATCTTAGACCTGTTCATGGAATATGAAATCAGAGTTTCTAGGGTAGCGTAGAATATAAAGAAAATGGAAAGAGCTTTAAATGCAGCAATGGGATTGAATATGAATAAAGAGAGACTCGCAACCTTTTTTTCTTGTGAGACTTTAACCATATGAGAAAATGCTATAAAGAAAAAGCCCATCATTTCGAAGAAAGAGGCACCTATGTGAAGGTAGTTATAAAAAACGGTAAATCCGAAGATTACAAGAAAATCCGCAAAAAATTGTAGGAAGAAGTTAACTGAGAGGCTTGCAAAAGCAAGGGAAAGCCTCGCGAAAACTGACCTCTTGGTTTCTGAAAAACCTTTGTAGGAAACAAACAGTACTGATATAGCCATCACTAAAGCAATTACTTCCAGGACTATCTTTGACTCCTCATACATTACTACGGTCAATCAACCTTTCCTATGACGGATTGTAGTTATTAACTTAATTAATAAAGTGTGAATAAAAGTTAAGCCAGAATACAAAAGTTTTTATTCAAAGAAAGTGTTTAAAAAAAATATTATCTATGAGTTTGAGAATAAGTTAAAAGTTAGGAAAATTAGGTTTTACATAGATCTTTTATAATAGTAGGGTATTATTTCAAAAATTTAAATACGCCTTATAAGATATTCTGCCTAGAGGCAAATTTTGGTGGAGATTTGTTCCGTTTGTGGGTTACCTAAGGACCTTTGTGTCTGTGAACAAATAAGCAAAGAAAGTGCTAAGATTACTGTACGTTTGGAGGTTAGAAGGTTTGGTAAACAGACGACTGTTATCGAAGGCATAGATCCGAAGTATAACGATCTGCAGAAAGTCGCCCAGCAGCTCAAGACAGCTTTAGCTTGTGGTGGTACAGCTAAGAACGGCACCATCCTTTTGCAGGGCGATCACAGGGATGTTATCAAAGAAAGGCTCGTGCAGCTAGGATTTAACAACAATGCTGTAGAAGTTCAATAGGGGAAAAATGTTGAGTGAAGAACCAAAGATACGTAGAGTATCCGTCAGCAAAGGAAGAATCAAATATTGTCCAACGTGTTTGAGTAAACTAAAACCGGTGCTTGGTCTCCACGGTTGGTTATTACCGCAGGAATACGAATGCCCAGTTTGTGGCTACAGAGGGCCCATAGGTTTAGAAAAAGAAGAATAGAACAATCTGTTCAGAACTATGTAAAGGAGCCTGCTTAGGAGATTGTCCAAAAATTTACAAAAGTATTTCCTAATTACTTCCCAAATTGCAAAATTTTATTTAATCATTTACCTGTGGTAGACTTGTTGAAGAATCCTGTAAACCAGAAAAACACAGCGGAACGGTTCTTTAGCATAGTGGTTATCATCTTGTTACTCTTGGTGATAGCAACCATGATATTATCGTTTATCCTAGGCCCCTATGTCATATTCAATACAGACGTTGGTCAACAGGTGGAAGGGGAAGCGCAAGAATATTATTTATTTATTATAGGTGGCCTGTTGGCCTTACCCTTCACAGTTGGCATTCAACAACAGTTTGTTTTCGAGTGGGTCATATGTCTCTCAATATTTACAATTCTTGTATTCTCAGGTAAGGAGAATGTATTAAAGTCCTTAAAAGAAGCTTACACAAATGGAACTCTGAAGCTCTTCGATAATAATCTTTCAGCAGCAACTTTAATCTTCGCTGTCACAATCGTCATCGTACTTGTAATTGACACTTTACAAAATCAGATAGGAATATCCAGTGGGTCGCTACCCGTAACAAATCCTGCAGAATTCCTAACCCTAGTCTCATGGGCTCCGATATCAGAAGAGATAGGTTTTAGGCTGTCAATAATAGGATTGTTCTCTCTATTGTCAATCCAAGGTTTGCGAGTCAAAATTCCCATCCTAGAGTATCTAATTGCTCCTGTGCCAACGCTAAGAAAAATAATTAATGTAGAAGATGGTAAAAGGAGAGTGAGAAATGTGTTCATAACCTTAATCATATCTTCAGCCCTGTTATTTGGTTTCTTACACATCACTCCTGGTTCCGGATGGGAGATAGGAAAATTTAGTGAAGCGACTGCTGCGGGTATTATGCTAGGTATAGCTTACTCTTACTATGGTATTGGAGCCGCAATACTGGTCCATTGGGGTTTTAACTATTATTCAGATGCAATTTATTTTTTTGAAGAGCAAGTTTCTAACCTTGGTCTTTCATCTTTCGTCGACATCGTTGTTTTTACGTTGGGTACGGTCATAATAATTTATTACGCTTCAAGTTTCCTGATTCATAGAATTAGGTAATAGTTTATATCAGCTACACCTTGTATTCTTGGGGACACAAATGAGCATATTAGGAAAAAGTGAAATCGTTAAGTTGCAGAAGGAGTATAGAATATTATATCCCTTCAACGATCAACTTTTGGACGGAGACGGATATATATTGACGGTTAGAAACAGTGTTGTTTTAAACTATCTTGAACACAAGAACTTGATCTCGAAAGAAATAATCATGCTTCCAACAAACATCGTCGCGCACCTTACAGCGAAAAGTAGATTTGGCAGGCTAGGCCTTTCTTTCCTTAACGCGGCAAAAGTTCACAGCGGGTTCGTGGGAAGATTGGCGTTAGAGATGGTAAACCTATCAAATGAGAGGGCGCCCATAACTATAAGACAGAACGACCCCTTTATGCATATTGAATTCCTTCAGCGCCTGGGAGAGCCCGATCCTTACAAAGGAGAATATCAATTTCAATTCATGACGTTGGAGGAAGTAGATGAAGCGGTTCCCTTTCTAAAAAAGATTTTCCCAGATTTTAAGAGTCATCCTAAAAAATAAAATGGGATAAGATAGTAGAAACTGTATTATCGACTGTCCTAGAATATTTGTAATAGTTAATATATGCCCTGCGATTTTCGCAAATAATTAATGCATTAAAGATTTCTTCTTCTATCTATTCTTCTTTCTTCTAAGAAAGAGGTGTCATTAGTTGGCTTTTTTTCCGTCGACTTTAGCAACCGGTACGATCTATCTATTCGACAACTTTCAATTCTTCAGGTGTTAGAATATTCCTTAATCCCTTGTACCTGTTTCTTATAGTGACTTCAGTGACTCCTGCTGCTTCTGCGACGTCTTTTTGAGTTTTATTTTCTCCTTCAAGCACGCATGATACATAAAGTGCCGCCGCAGCTAAACCCATTGGATCTTTTCCGGCAGAAGATAGGCTTTCCTTGGTTCTTTTAATAATATCAAGCGCTCTCCTCTTTGTCTTTTCAGACAATCCAGCTGCGCTTGCGATCCTTGATACGGTTTTTAGTGGATCGGCTACCGGCATCTTTTTCTCCAACTCTCTGACAAGTAAGCGATAACAACGTGCGATATCCTTCTTTTTGATGTTACTTGCTGCGCTGACATCTTTCAATGTACGCGGAGTCTCTGTTTCACGACATGCAGCGTAGAGGGAGGCTGCAATAAGAGCAGAAATTGAACGACCCCTAACAAGACCTTTATCAAGTGCCTGCCTATAAATGTAAGCTGCTCTTTCAACGACCGCATCGCCGACACTAAGTTTATCCGCTAACCTATCGAGCTCACTGAATGCCTGCCTCAGGTTGCGATCGACAGGTTCGTGAACTTGGCTTCTACCGTCCCATGTTCGCAGCCTATCAAATGTTGTCTTCATCGCTGATGAAATGCTCTTGCCAGAAGCGTCCTTGTCAATCTGACTGATTATCGTCGATAAGCCCATGTCGTGCATGGCTAATGAAGATGGCACACCTGTCCTACTACGGCTTTCTTTCTCTTCTTTAGAGAAAGCTCTCCATTCAGGACCAGCTTCTTCAATTTTCTCCTTTATTACGAAACCGCAGTGACTGCAGAATATTTCACCCCTCGCACTGTCCAGAATCAGTTTAGTACGATTACATCGTGGACATTTTTCTGTAAGATAAGTAAGGTTTCCCCCAGTAGATTTATCTTCACTCATAACTTTTCACCAAAATTTATATACAACAATACGCTAAAATAGATGGTATATATACTTTTCTTTAATTATGATTGAATAAAACTTTTTTTGTCGCACAATTCTTACTTAAAATGTGAGAGGTATGTTAGAGGACATAAGGGATTATGTCATTACCAATTTTGCAGAAAACCCTTCCATTCTAGTGGGATGTAAGATTGAAAAATGGAGTTGGCCAGTCTGTGGATATGATGTCATAGTCTTCACGAACAACGTAAAAAATTATTATTTAGGGACTGTGTCAGAGGATATTTTAAATATATACTGTCACTCACTAGAGGAAATTGATAGCAAGAAGAACCAAGAACTTGATATAATATTATCAAATGCGGTAATAATAAACGACCCGAACCTGTCAGTGGCGGCATACAAGGAAAAGCTCTTGAAAAGAAAGAGTGAATCATATTTGGAAGCTTTCGAAGAATACTTGCTGAAGCTTTTAAAAAATTTGACATATTCCGAGGAGGCATACAACTTTGGGGCTTATGCTTCATCTGCTTTTTGGATTCTTACAGTCGGTTACGATGCAGCAGCAGCAATCAATCTTCTTAACAGAATCCTGACTTCACCATCTCACCTAATGCAACAAGTTCGTGAAAACCCCCTTTTTAAGGGGACAAATTTCTTCGTCGACATAGCTGGATTTCTTGGGTTAGAACACGCTACAACCGCTTCATCAAAAAGAGTGTTCTCGGTTCTTGAAACCTTTAAGAAGCTTGCCGATTTTTATAAGTTCGAAGAGCTTCCACCAACAGAATTTCCTAGAACAAAAATACTCTTATCAAATATTAGAATGGAAGAAGTATCACGCAAGTGCGATTTCGCAAATTCACAGAACATGCCGCTTAATGCGTATGTAGCTTCTATAAAATGGTTCATTGACTCTACTGTCGAATTATACCTGATGATCTGTTCAATGGAGAACACTTCACAGTTTAAACCAAGGATCATTGAAGAACTTGAAAAAAGGAGAAACGTAATGGGGGGAGGTGTGAGCATCTCTAATCCAATATTATTGGACATGAACCCTTCCATATTGAGAAAAAAAATTGATGATGCGAAGAGGATACTTTATTGGCTAAGGAGAAACAAAATTTAGAACTTGTAACCTATTTTTCTTAGAAATTCTTTTCTCTCTTTTCTATCCTCCTCAGATTCGATGCCAAGCGGAGTGAAGCCATCAATAACACCCAAAATGCCCCGACCCTGGTCTGTTTCAGCGACTATTACCTGTAGGTTGTTTGCGGTGGCAGCAAAAATACTGCACACTTCATAGACGTTCTTTATTTTTTCTAGTACATTGATAGGATAAGCGTTCTTAAGATAAATTATAAATGTATGTCCGCAAGATAGTTCTAAAGCATTTTTACTAGCTAAAGCTAAAAGATTTTCATCGTTTCCTTCACACCTGATTAATCTCTTACCTGAAGCCTCGCAAAAGGCTAGCGCAAACCTAATATCAGGAACACTGTTGATTAGAGCTTCGTAAATATCCTCGACCGATTTTATAAAATGCGTAGCGCCCAAAATTACGTTTAAACCTTCAGGAACATCTATTCTCACAACTTTTAATTCCATCATTCCAATTTATGGAGAAATTAAAGAAATAAGTCTTTTGCTTCAGTGACTTATTAATCGTAAATTAACATAGAGGGTATGTTGGAAATATTTTTTAATCTTAGATTAAATCACTTACCTAATAAAACATATTCGAAACAAAAATATGCTACATCGACATAATAATCCGAGGTACAATACATGCGTCGTTAAAGTCTGTGCCTTAAAAGTCTCATTTAAGAAAGGAATTTATGACGTTGATCCATGCTTGTGAAGTTATAATATTATTATATCCCCCACCTCCTACAGCGAGGGGGCCATAACACTTTTTTTCTATAGACAGCTTTTTTAGAAAATCTGCGATATCAGCGTGAACTTTTGGCGTTAGGTTTAGATGGGTTAGAGGGTCACCTTTTAAGGAGTCGCCGCCGCACTGGAAAATGATGAATTCCGGGTTGATATTTGAAATGAAGTCTATTGCTTTTTCAAACTTGGAGTAGAAAACTTTGTCATCAGATCCCGCAGGTAAAACTATGTTTAACTTTGTCCCAAAGGCGGCTCCTTCACCTCTTTCCTCTTCTTTTCCAGTACCTGGATAGAGAGTGCGCCAATCTTCGTGTACATCAACTATCCAGACATTTTTATCCTCCAAGAATTCATAAAATATACCGTCCCCATGATGTGCATCAATATCGACATAGAGAAAAGATTCTATGAAGTACTTTTTGCGTAAATATTCAATAACAACGCCGACGTCGTTGAAGACGCAAAAACCGGCAGCTGAATCCCTCTTTGCATGATGCAGTCCCCCCATGGGGTTAAACGCTGTTCTAACTTCTTTTCTCATAATCAGTTCTGCACATTCGATTGTAGTTCCAACAACGTATTCTGCTGCATCAAAAACGCCTTTGTAGGCAGGCGTATCACCATAGTCTAGATAACCGTAGCCGTTGATAGAAGCTTTTCTGACATATTCGATATAATCTTTTGTATGGAAAAGTCCTATAATATTCTCGTCAGCCATTACAGGTGCTACAAGCATGAGATCGTCCATTTTAGGACTGTCTTTGAACTCGTTATCGAACGTTCGATAGAAGACTCTTATCCTATTGAAGTTCATGGGATGGTCTATACCAAAAGAATATTGAAGTAGGGCATCACCGTACGCGACTCCAACTTTTCTCATGCATAAGTATATTGTTTAAAGGAATTTAAAAATTTTTATAGTATAATTTCTTGTAATAAAATATTGGAGATTTGTAAAAGAAAAAAAACAGAAGCGTGTTGGCGCTAGGTTAATCTAACTGGATCCTTTATAGTTTAGTATTTTAACGATTTTTTCCCCGTCCTCAAAGTTCGTTAACCGCATGAATGAATATAGTTCTGGATCAGAAGTTTTGAGTTCATTTTCCACAGAAAGATAAAGGATATCATTAAACAAGTCTATAAAATCGGATGAATAATCGTTAAACATTTTAATCTTTAAAACCTCCTTCAAAGCCAAAGTCTTAAATGATACCAGAAATTGATCAACACTTTTATCATTCCATCTAGGGATCGCGCATTCAAAATTGCCTATGTTATAGCCAATTGTATAGAGAACGCTCGGTTTAAGCAGAGGTCTGTCTCCACTGACGATGAAGATTATAGGGGTATCGACATATTCCAAAGATGTACCAAGTATTTCTAAGAAAGGCTTATCCTTGTTCAATATTATACGTGCACCAAAAGAATCAATTCTTTCTAAAAGCTCGAAAGGGGGATCAATAGATGATATAACAAGTGTGCTGTCGAATACCGTCCAGAGAGCGTCTAACATGTACTCAAGCACCGATGAATCCGAGGTTGTACTGTAGAAGCGATTGGGCAAAGGCAAATATGTTAATTCGTTAGCTATGATTATACTTGTTACTTTAGATACATTTGTACTCAAGAAATCACTTAGCAGACCACAATAATATTTCTAATATTATTAAGCTTTACTTCTAATCGTTAAACCCGAACTTTAGTACATCACCTTCTCTAATATGAAAATATTTTGACGCATTGCCTGCACTTATAGATATTTCTAAGCATTCAAAACTATCAAATAATGCAAGTGGAGCGCCTTCATCGACCTTTGAATAAGATTCCATAAGTGGCATTCTGTAAGATCTAGAACCAAAAAACAGTCTGACAGAATTTGCAATATCTAAGCGAGCTTCACCAAGGAAGGTATGAGTAACACTAGTAACAATATTACCAAAGGTATCGACAAAGGCCACTTCAGCTACGACAAAGTCTCCTTCAAAATACGGTTCGTGAAGGACCAGAGGCTCTATGGAATTGGTTTTTGGACCCAAACTGGTGATTGGAAGACCCTTCGAGACATATCCTGCAACAGGAGCAAACACATTCCTCCCATTAAAAGTTTTGGATAAATTATTCAGCATATATCTCGAATTTTCTATAACAACGGCGCTATCGATTACATCTTCAGATATAGCGGGGGACATAAGACCGTTATCAGGACCAATAAAAAAATATTTACTTGTCTTTATCGCGATAGCCCTCCTATTAGAACCTACTCTGGGATCGACAACACACATAAATATAGAATCTTTGGGGAAAAACTTGTATGCCGATTTTAAGAGGAAAGCACCTTGCTTTACGTTCTGAGGAAATACATCATTCGAAAGGTCAACGATGGTTGCATCAGGGTTTTTTCCTAAGATAACGCCCTTCACTTCTCCGACATAAATGCTGTTGCCTCCAAAATCCGTGAGAAGAGTGATAATCCTTTTCATTTAAGTTAGTTCTTTTACCTTACTTATTAAAGGATTATGTGTCTTGTTAAGATAGCTTGTAATATACTCTTTTTCTTCCCTTACCTTTGTTTTCGACTTTTTCTATAGTTATACCTGCAATCTCCTTGATGTCTGCTACGTGTGGACCACCGTCTGCTTGAACGTCAATGTCTGGAATTTCCACGATCCTTAACACATTAATGTTTGGTGGTGCACGCTGTGCAAGCTTTACTATCCCAGGAATCTTCAATGCTTCTTCACGCGATAGAAAATATATTTTTACTTTCGCACCCCTACTAATATCTTGGTTCGTCTCCCTTACTGCTTCATCAAAAACCGATTTATCTGACGATTCTAGGTCTAAAGTCATCTTTTGCATGCTCGGTATCTATGTGCCCACCTGTTACGTACACACCATATTTTTTGAAAAGAATAGATGAAAGAATGTGAGCTGCAGTATGCAACTTCATAAGTTTATACCTTCTTTCCCAGTCAATTGATCCTGTTATATTATCGCCTATTTTGATCTTTGGAACCTCTTCAATATTGTGTAAAACGTTTCCCGTCACTTTGTCTTCTGTTACTTGTACGATTCTATAGGTTTCAGATATTGTGCTAATAGAACCTAGGTCACAGTCTACACCACCTGTTAGAGGGTGGAATGCTGTTCTATCTAAAACAACTTTATTTTCTTGAACATTCAATACCTTTGCGTTAAACTCCTTAAGATAGCTGTCCTTCTGAAACAACAATTCTGTCAACACTTTTCACTCCAAAAAGAAAAACAAGAACAAGATATAAACTTAGTTAGCTCTTTATAGCGTAACAATTTCATTTCGTTGACAACGCCAATTTTGCTGACTTCACAGTACATTAACAAAACCAACTTAGTTTTCGAATGAGATAATAAAGATTATGCATTAGGGGGAGAATTGTGTTGGCATAAGTATTTGATGTAGTTTAGGGTATAGGAATAAATAAAAGAAAGATGGAGTTCATGTACATTTGATGATTTTAATTTTTTTACATCTTAGAAATATATTCGTCCGCTGAAATAGCAGCCTTAGCGCCGTCGCCTACGTTAATAGAAATTTGCCCCCACGGTCTGTCCCTATTGTGAACTGCACAGTCGCCAGCGGCAAAAATCCCTTTGATGGATGTCATCATTTCTCCGTCGACTTTAATAAAACCTTGTTTGTCTTTTTCTACCTCGAACACGTCAGTACAAGGTGTCACCCCTATGTACACGAAAACACCGTTCACGTTCAGCGTCAACTGCTTCTCTGCATTCTTCCTGTTTAAGGTGAGGCTTTCGACTTTTTTTGAACCGTTCACTGAAATAACATCTGTAGACCAAAGAAATTTGATATTTTTGATCTGAAAAGCTTTCTTCTGTAACGCCTTCTCCGCTCTTAAACTATCTCGTCTATGTATGACATAAACCTTCTTAACTAGACGTGAGAGATAAATAGCTTCTTTTATGGCCCTGTCGCCACCGCCTACAACCGCAACAGTACTACCTTTAAAAAATTGGGCGTCGCAAAGGGCACAGTAAGAAATTCCTTTGCCACTGAACTCTTGCCCACCTGGAACCATCAATTTTTTAGGTTCCGTTCCGGTAGCTATTATAACAGTTTTACCAGTGTATTCAACGCCATCTGTAACGACTATTTTACACTTCCCTTTATCGACTATCCGCTGAACTTCCTTTATTTCAATGGGAACATCGTATGCCTTAACATGGTCTACAAATTTTTGGGCAAGATCTTGGCCAGAAATTTTTTGGAACCCTGGATAATTTTCTACTATATCTGTAACAACCACCTGCCCCCCAAGTCCAAGCTTATCTATTAGTATACAACTCTGCACACTTCGTGCCGCGTAAAGAGCGGCAACAAGCCCTGCCGGCCCTGCACCGATGATTATAATATCAAATTTTCTTATCATCTTTTCTTCTAGCATACAACAATATTTGTTTGAATTATCATTTAACTCTTTCCACTACGAAGAAAATTACAATAGAAATCAATATTCCACCTACGAAAAAAGTTGGTTGCGATAACATAAGTCCTCTAGCAATAACAATCTTCAGTAGATTATGCAATCTTTTTCGAATGATTCTACAAGTTTAACTAAGTTCATTAAATATCCTGTAGGGGTTAGATAAAGGTACTTCAAGAGTTTGCTTACATTATAGGGTCTTTGCGGTCCCCCCCAATGCAATCATAAAATGGAATCGCAATTTTCCACTTACAGCTTCAAAAATGTTTGTGAGATCCTCTTCCAAGTTCTCCAAAGAGTGCCCTACCCAGAATTTATTAAGTATACAAATTTAAGCTTAGTGTAAACTTTAAGTTTATGCACCAAACTTAGAAAAGTAAAGAGATAGTTAACCCTGTAAACCTCTAATAATAAGACAATCTTTCTCTGAAATCTTTGCAGAATCTGATGACACGTTATCACACATTCTTACTTGCGCGTTCCGAATAAGCACAAAAGGCACTCTTTCAGTTGTTTCACCCATCGCTAAATGAGCCATAGAAGCTAAATCATCAATAACGTTTATGAAAGTTATTTTTAATGACTTACCAAAAAGGTCTTTACTACCTCTACAGTCTATGATAGGATCTATCCCCGCAGAACCTATGGCAATGCCGACGGTGCCTCGTCTCATAGGATTAACTCTACTGTCGACAATTATAACACCAACTTTTTTGCCGGTTTTTTTCTCCAATTTCTTCCTAATTTCGTTGGCTAAAGAATCTGGATCGTTTGGCCATAGAGCTGCTTTCCCTTCGGGTGCATTCTTATGATCCACTCCTGCATTTGCAATAAGGATACCATTCTTGACTGTGAGTATTGCCCTGAACACACCGCCATAAATCTTATCTGATTCGTCCAAAACTACCTGTACAAACCCCGGTTCAAGTCCATATTTCTTAGAAAGTCTTACTGCTTCATCGGACGACTTAACTCGCAAGTCAACTATTCTATCCTCCGAAACTGCTAGTACTTTATCTGCTATGGCAACAATGTCAGAGTCTCTTAGAACTAGACGCTTATTCTTTAATAATGACATTATTACATCTACAACGTTGTCTCCTCTGTTGATTAAAGGTGACATAAGTGGGATTACTTCAATTATATTTGGAGCCAAATTCCTCTGCTCGTCCTTTCTGAAAGCTGTATAAAGATGTTTCCCCGAACACTCGTTTTACTTAAAGTAAATAGTTCTTATAAGATCTTGGAAAATACTGAAAAAACAGAAGGACGGTGATTACAAGGACATCTAATGGATCTTGTGATAACTAATTCCTCATAAAAGCGAACGAAATTTTAAAATTACCCATACTTACCAAATAAGATAGAAACAGATTTTCCGGACAGAAACCATTAAAAGCATTAAAAGTATATTTCATATCATCTTACAACTCTAGTAAAATTCTTTAATAAGAACAAACATACTCAGTTGAGAAAAGCAGCTTGGTAAAGTTGTGTTCGTTAGCGAATAAAGAAGCTATGATAATAATCCTAGCCCTTATGCTCGCGAGTATTATCATTTCAATAAGACCTTTTGACGGAGATATTGAAGTAATTGTTTCCTTTAAAGGAGAACCGACTACGTCTCTCGCTATAAAGTTTGGGATTAGCTTGAATGATTCGATAATAAAGAAAGCTTCAGAGTACAAGTTGCTGGAACTGGAGGGAAATATAAAGAAACTGCAGAGCAGTGGAATACCTCTTAGAGTCGTTTCATATATGTATACCGTAATCTTCGGAGCAGTTATAGAGATACCTCGAAGATTTATTCAGACCTTAAATCAGACTGGAATAATCGCTTCATTAGAAGAAAGCGCTGAATATAAGTTAGATTTAGAGAACAGTGTTAAGATGGTAGATGCTAATGGAGTATGGGAACTAAAGGATGCCCTAAATTCAAATATTACAGGTAAAGGAATCAAAGTGGCAGTGATCGATACAGGAGTAAACTACTCACAGCCAATTTTAGGAGGAGGAATAGGACCAAATTATAAAGTGGTTGGTGGATACAATTTTGTGGAAAAAGATAATGATCCAATGGATATTGATGGACATGGAACAGCGGTCGCGGCCATCATAGCCGGCAAAGACGATAGATTTACGGGAATAGCGCCGGACGCAAGAATTCTCGCATATAAAGTAACAACAAAGGCTGAAGAGACGTCAATGGCAGATATCGTACAAGCTATTGATAGAGCAGTATTAGACGGCGCAACTGTGATCAATATAAGCCTTGGATCAGCGGTATCAGACGCTGCATTGGGAATTGCTATAAATAACGCTGTGGATGCAGGGATAGTCGTCGTCGCAGCCGCAGGTAACTCAGGACCTATCGGAGGCACCATAGACTACCCGAGCGCGCTAAACGATGTAATTTCTGTCGGAGCTTCATCGAATATAGGGTCCTCACTTCTAAAAGCTGAGTTTACGATCCCTGAGATAGGAAGATCCTTCGAAGCAATTCCCATGAATAATACGATTTCAACAAATAAACCGCTAATATCAAAATTAGTTTACGTCGGCCTTGGAGGAAAGGACGATGTCTCTAAACTTAACCTTACAGACGCGATCGCTGTCGCAAAAAGGGGAACCTATTTCTTTAGCGAAAAGGCAAAGAATGTCCAGGAAAAGGGAGCCGTCGCCCTGATAGTATTCAACAACGTTGCACAAAATTTTTTTGGTGATCTAAATATTTCTGTATCGATTCCCGTTGCTTCAATTTCGGGTGCAGATGGAGAATACATTCTTAACTTTCTATCAACAAAAAAACTTACTGGGAATTTCACTGTAAACTCAAACCCTTATCAGGTCGTATGGTTTAGTTCGAGAGGGCCGGTTTCACCATTCTACTTAAAACCTAATTTAATCGCTCCAGGATATGATGTAGAAACGGCGGATTATCAGGGAGGTTATCAAAATATTTCGGGTACAAGTTTCGCTGCCCCTTGTGTAACAGGCGCAGTTGCTCTAATAAAACAGGAAAGGCCAAAACTAAACCCCTATGAAATCATGTCTCTCCTCATGGATAACGCAGAACCTCTCACAACAGGAGTTGAGAAGTATCCTGTTGACGTTCAAGGTGCAGGACTTATGGAGGTCTATAACACGATAATCAGCGATTTCACAGTCTTACCCGGAAGCCTCGTCTTCAATCTATCTCCTTATAACCAAACAAGAACCAATAGGACGTTACAGATTGTTCCACTATCAGGAGAGAACCTCAGTATTAAAGTCGCTCCAGATTGGTCTGGTCCAGACAGTGTACAGATAAGACTAAAGGACACTAACATTATTAACGGAAGCACATTCATTACGATCGAAGCTCAGCTCAATACATATGATTATGGAACGTACTACGGTTGGTTAAACATATCGAGCGAGAAGATCGCTCAAAGGATACCAATAGAAGTGCAAATAAATCCCGTTGGAATCTCCATCATAAAAGATAATGCAGATCAGATAGCTTTCAGGATAAATCTGCCTAAGGGTTTTATATCAGCCAGAGCACTTATACAGATGCCTGACGGAAATAGCCAGACTATATCTTATAGGAGTGACTCCAATAATATTACCTTCCAGTCAACTTTAACTGGAGAATACTGGCTATCTGTTCTAGTTGTCACAACAAACAACACCCAAAGTGGATTCGACATTGTAACAGTTGGAAGGTCTACGACACCTCCTAAAATAACTATAGTAACAACGTTGCCTCAGATCCTGCCTATCGGTGGAATTCCTTACCAGGCACTTGGGACAATAGTGTACACACTTGCTCTGGTAGTTATATTAATAACAATCTATGGTTTAAGGAAGAAAACAAGAGAAAAAACTTCCTTATCAGACAAAGTTTAGGCCATTCGTAAAAAACAAGTTGATATTTTATTTGCATTAGCGGTGGGCAAGTAATTTATAAGGGCGGATTCGATAGGTCATATGTTTTGAGATATGGACGAGTTTAGATTAACTCATCTCATCGAACGTACTCTTAAAAGTGCTCAAAGAGCTTTACTTAAAATTCGAGACAACCCCATAAGAGTTGGAGTGAACAGATTTGGGGACATCACATATAATATTGATTTAGAATCCGAGCATGTGATTTTTGAGGAATTTGAAAAAACAGGAGAAGGTTTTACTATAATATCGGAGGAGTCTGGGATAAAGGAAATAAACGGAGGAGGAATGGCTGTAGTTGTAGACCCATTAGACGGCAGCAACAACGCGGTTAAAGGAATACCTTTTTACAGCATATCAATAGCCATCTCTAAGGGGGACTTGATATCTGATATATTGGCTTCTGGCATAATTAACGTAACTAATGGAGATATTATATGTTCAGACAGCCATAGCGTCTTCTTCAATGGTGAAGCCAGACATCCCTCAAACGTGACCGAGCTTAGCTCTGCCATTTCTACGATTATACCAAGACTCTTTTACCTAAACAACAAAGAATACGAGGAAAGACTTGTAAAGCTGTTTAAGCAGACTAAACACCCAAGATTTCTTGGTAGTGCGGCAATGGAATCGGCGTATGTATCAGTAGGATTAATAGATGCTTTCATAGAACTTTATCCAAGACTACGCGTTGTCGATGTTGCAGCTTCACTCCATATGGCTAGGACTTCAGGTGCATACGTAAATCTTCTAAACATAGAAGGGGAACTTAACCTAAAGTATGATGGTAGAGTAAGTTGTTTAATAGCAGCAAACAGTATACTTGGTCACTCTTACACTGAAATTCTGAAATAGCTTATATATTTTGACTTGCAACGTTCCCGTTTTAATATGATAATAATTATATACTTTATTTCCTGAACTTGTAGTGACTTCTTATGCAAGAGTTTGTTACAGGAAGATTAAAGAAGATTCTGAGAGAAAACAAGATTTCAGTTGGGATGTGGATTACGCTTCCATGCATAGATGTGCCGGAAGCCCTGTCCAGGCTCGGCTTCGACTGGTTCGTCTTCGACACCGAGCACGCTCCAACAAGCATAGAGACCGTGCAGAGGCTGCTGCCAGCACTAAACGGAAGCAACACTTCAGCAATCATCAGAGTCGCATGGAACGATATAGTCATGATAAAGCGTGCACTAGACGTAGGGCCAGAAGGCATCCTAGTCCCGTGGGTAAACAACAGAGACGACGCCATAAAAGCTGTCAAAGCCAGTAGGTATCCACCACTTGGCATCAGGGGAGTTGGCCCAAGAAGAGCCGCGGCCTACGGCCTAGACCCCTCATACTATAAAAGAGCAAACAACGAAGTCGCCCTGATCGTCCAGATAGAAACACAGGAAGCAGTAGACAATGTTAACGAGATACTCTCAGTGGATGGTATAGATTCATTCTTCATAGGGCCACAGGACCTTTCATTCTCTTTGCAGGTGCCGCACGACTACGAAAGCCCCAGATTCAGGGCAGCCATTGAGAAGGTTCTTGAGGCGGGAAGGAAAGCAGGTAAACCTGCCGGCATATACACGTCAGACGCGCAAGAATCCATAAACTACATGAAGAAAGGTTTCAGGTTCCTTACTCTTTCTTCAGACATAAAAAATTTGGTTAGTCAGTGCAAAAAAGAGTTAGAAATTGTTAGAACAGAAGTCTCAAAGTGAACTCTTTAGTCTATAGGGGAATATTGCAAATACGGAAATCTTTTAATTAAAAGACTGTAGTAATAAAAAATCTACTTTTCTAATAAATTGTCACAAATTTGTACAGTATTGTTTATTATTTAACGCGATATTCTGCCTGCTATAGTAGTAGTTCTCAAAGTTATAGAAATAAATGAGATTCGGCTAGAAGAACTAGATGTCAGATAGTTTGTTGAGGATAAAGTAAAGGAGGTCCGTTACACTGTTGGTAATGATTTGGTGGTCAACGTTTTATCCAGTGGCGTCGATTCTTATCGATGTAAAGTAAGAGTTCTTAAAGGCTATGAAAGGTATAGTTGACCCAGGAGAAAAAATGGAAGTTATTGCTCAGAATACCTTGTCAGCGGTTTCCCTTCCGCAAGTAATGCGATTGTCCTTACGCCTATTCTTCAGTTACCGACAATTACTGTTGAACTAATGTTTTTTTCCTCATGCACCTCTGGAATTGTTTTCGGAGGCTATCTTTGCATGCAGGTGTTTAAAGCACTTCCACAGAATTTGAAGAGTATTTCCTAAATTTTATGCAATAGATCGCGTAAGTCTCCGATGCAACTTTGATTCTGTTCGTTACTAGGCAAATTTTAAATAGTAAGGTCTGTGTCTCTTTGAAAGAGAATTAATGGCTACAAAAGGTGATTCCCAGTCTACTATGAAGTTTGACAAGCGTCTCCTATCACTTGACAACGCTCTTAAAGCACACAAATATCAGAAGGATTCCCTTCTGGAGGTCCTGCATACAGCACAGGAGTCCTACGGATTTTTAGACAAGGATATTATGGCTTATGTCGCTAAAGCGCTGAAATTGCCTGCAAGCCATGTTTTTGGGGTTGCAACATTCTATAACTTCTTCAAGCTTAAGAAACCAGGGGCACATGTCGTTACCTTCTGTTTAGGTACCGCCTGTTATGTTAAGGGTTCAGAAGATATTTTAAAGAAAGTTGAGGCCGAATTTAACGTAAAGCGTGGAGAATCTACTGTTGACGGAAAACTTTCTGTTTTTACTACGCGCTGTATTGGCGCATGTGCGATGGCACCTAATGCCATTATAGACGAAAACGTCGAAGGTAGAGCAACTAGTGAGTCTATAATAAAAAGGATAAAAGAGGTTAAAGGAGATTGAAATAATTGAGACCTGAAGAACTTCATAAATCGGCAGAAATGGAGCATGAACTCCGTACTTCATACAAATTCAGGATCAATGTTTGCTGTTCAAGTGGATGTGCTCATTTTGGTGCTCTTAAAGTGCTTAAAGCATTTGAAGACGCCGTCAAAGAGTTCAGTGTCGATAAGATATGTAAGGTGGCTAGGACAGGCTGCATTGGAACCTGCTCCATAGGACCAGCCGTTATGATCGAACCAGGTGACTACCTATATGAGAGCATGACACCAGAAATGGCGAAAAAAATAGTTAGCGAACATATAGTAAATGGTAGACCAATCAAAGGCAATTTATACAGCAATGCCGACTTCTTCCAAAAACAGCTTAGGATAGTGTTGAGAGATGCTGGAAAAATCGATCCTCTCAGAATGGAAGACTACATAGCTGTGGGAGGCTATTCTGCGCTTGCCAAAGCTTTAACAACCATGGAACCAGCACAGGTAATAGCGGCAGTATCTGCCAGTGGCTTGAGGGGTCGTGGCGGTGCAGGTTTTCTTACAGGTCAAAAGTGGAACTTTGTTGCTAAGTCTTCAACGACCCCAAAATATATTGTAGCAAACTTAGATGAAGGAGACCCAGGTGTATTCGCTAACCGCACACTTGCCGAAGCGGATCCACATTCAATTCTTGAAGGAATGGCCATCGCCGCATACGCTATTGGATCTGAACAAGGTTACATCTACATCCGTAGTGAATACCCTCTAAGGGGTCCAGACATTGAAAAAGGCTGTTGAGCAAGCTAAGACGCAAAGCTTTTTGGGAGAGAAGGTTCTCGGCACAGATTTCAGATTCAATGTTGAACTCAGATTAGGTGCCGGTGCATTCGTTGCAGGCGAAGAAACCGCTATTCTTGCTTCCATCGAAGGGCGTAGAGCTATGCCACGCCCCCGACCACCTTACCCGGCTGTTTCAGGCCTTTGGGGAAAGCCGACATTAATTAACAACGTAGAAACATTAGCCAACGTCCCATTAATTATATTAAATGGTAGTGCGTGGTTCTCTAAGATAGGTTCACCAGGCTGCAGTGGAACCAAATGTTTCTCTTTAACGGGCAAGATTAATAATCCTGGATTAATAGAAGTTCCGATGGGTACAACATTGGGAGAAGTAGTTTACGACATAGGTGGAGGTGTTCCGGAAGGTAGGAGGTTTAAGGCTGTGTTGGTTGGAGGCCCTTCAGGGGGATGTCTTCCCGAAGATAAACTTAACCTGCCGATAGATTATGAAAGTCTCACTAAGGCTGGAGCCATTATGGGATCTGGTGGAATTGTTGTGCTAGATGACAAATCCTGCATGGTGGATACGGCACATTTCTTCACAGACTTTTGTGTTGACGAATCATGTGGAAAATGTGTGCCTTGTAGAGTAGGACTCACAAAAGCTAGAGGAATTCTAGCCGGGATTATGGGAGGTGAAGGAAGAACAGAGGACTTAGAAAAGCTTGAAAAACTGATGTATCTGGCCAGGGATGTAAGTCTATGCGGTTTAGGACAGACCGCTGCAAACCCGATTTTGACGACTATCAACTATTTCAAAGACGAATACCTAAAACACATAGTTGAGAAGAAATGCCCTGCAGGAAGCTCGAACTGTTTTAATAAACAAGGTAAGGGGATGAATACTAAATGAGTTTTCCCAGTGTTAAGCTAACGATCGATGAAAGGGAATTAGTTGTCCAACCAAACACCACGATACTTACAGCTGCGACCGATAACGGCATCTATATTCCAACTTTATGCTATTTGGAGGGTTTAACTAGCCTTGGGGGCTGCCGTCTATGTGTCGTTGAAGTGAAGGGTTCACCCAAGCTTTTTCCATCTTGCTCTACTCTGGTCAGTAACGGCATGGAGGTTGCGACGGTCTCAGAAAAACTGACTCGATATCGCAAACAACTGGTAGAGCTTTTATTGTCTGAACGAACTCACATCTGTTCAGTCTGCGTTGCAAACGGCGCCTGCGAACTTCAGGCTATGGCGACCAAACTTGGAGTCGACTATGTTAATGTGGACCGCGAATGGACCAGATTTGAGGTAGACTCTACTCACAAACGTTTTGTACTTGACAGCAACAGGTGCATTCTATGCACTCGCTGCGTAAGAGTTTGTGATGAAATAGAAGGTGTACACACTATAGACCTGAAGCATAGAGGTATTTACTCCCAGATAATCATGGACCTAGACGAGCCCTGGGGATCTTCTTCCTCCTGTACCTCTTGCAGCAAGTGCTCTGCAGTCTGTCCTGTTGGATCAATCTATGTAAAGAATAAACCACTTTCTGAAACAAAGAATCCTGAACTTCCAAAATTTATTATAGACAGGAGGCGCAGGTGAGAGGAAATGGTGAGGGTGAAAGTTGCTACGGTCTGGCTAAGTGGGTGCTCGGGATGCCACATGTCGTTCCTCGACCAAGACGAGAGGCTCATAGACTTAGCAGAAAAGATGGAACTGGTCTACAGCCCGATTGTTGACAAAAAGGAATTCCCTGATGGCACCGACATTACACTAATAGAGGGTGCCGTGGCCAACGTGGAACAGCTAGAGTTGCTAAAGTTTGTCAGAAATCGCACCAAAATACTTGTATCCCTAGGCGATTGTGCAGTAACAGGAAACGTTACAGCTCTAAGGAACTGTTTCAGTGACAGTGCGAATTCTGTCCTCAAAAGGGAATTCATCGAAAACACCGATGTTCAACCTCAGATACCGACAGGAGTTCCTGCACTTCTTGAACACGTTCTTTCACTGCATGAAGCTGTTAAGGTTGACTTCTTTATTCCAGGATGCCCCCCACACGCTGACCTCATAAATTATGTCCTGTCAGAGCTTTTAGCAGGTAAAGTGCCTACAATGGCAGACAAATTCAAGTATGGTTAGAAAGGTGAAAAAAATATGGCTGAGAAAATTGTAATCAATCCTGTAACAAGGATAGAAGGCCACGCAAAGGTGTCTATATTCCTTAAAGAAGACGGAAAAGTACAGGAAGCTAGGTTCGAAATAGTGGACTTCAGAGGCTTCGAAAAGTTCACTGAAGGCCGCCCTTTTTACGAAATGCCGAGCATAACTTCGAGGGCGTGCGGAATATGTCCTGTAAGTCACCTTTTAGCTTCAGCGAAGGCATGCGACCAGATAGCTTCTGTAAAGATAACCAAAACTGCAGAGAATCTGCGTCGTTTAATGCATAACGGACAAATGATTCAATCACATGCTTTAAGCTTCTTCTATCTTTCATCACCAGATTTATTGCTGGGCTTAGATTCTGACCCAGCTAAAAGAAACATCTTTGGTCTAATAGAAAAATACCCAGAAATTGCGAAACAAGGGATTAAACTTAGGAAGTTTGGTCAACAGATCATCGAATTTTTGAGCGGCAAAAGAATACATTCCAGCGACTGGATCGTACCCGGAGGTGTAAAATATCCGTTTACAAAAGAGAAGCGAAATAGGCTGCAGGCTGATCTTCCAGGAGCCTTAGACATAGCGACTAAAACGCTAGAAACATTCAAGAAAAGCCTTCCAGAATACGAAGATGAAACAGCAGACTTCGGTAACTTCCCAACCTACTATCTGAGCCTTATAACCCAAGACGGTGGACTCGAGCATTACGATGGGGAAATAAGGATTAAGGATCCCAATGGTAGGATTATCGGAGACAGACTAGATCCGACCAAGTACCTCGAATACATCGGAGAAGCCTGCGAACCGTGGTCTTATATGAAATTTCCATATTATAAGCCTCTAGGATATCCGGACGGAATATATAGGGTTGGCCCGCTCGTAGATTAAATGTTTCTGCAAAATGCGGAACCCCTATCGCAGATGATGAGCTTAAGGAATTCAAAAAACTTGGCAGAAACGGCATAGTTGAAAGTACTTTCATGTATCATTACGCGCGTTTGATCGAAATAATTTTCTGTGTTGAGAGGACCAAACAAATGCTTGATGACCCAGACATTCTCAAAGAGAACATTTGGGTTAAATCTGATGCTAACCAGAATGAAGGTGTAGGTGTTGCTGAAGCTCCCAGAGGAACCTTGTTTCACCACTACAAAGTTGACGATTTAGGTCGGATAACTTGGGTGAATATGATCATTGCAACGGAGAACAACAACTTAGCATACAACAAGGCAGTGACACAAGTAGCAAAGAAGTATGTAGTAAGTTCAAAGCTTGAAGAAGGAATGTTGAACAGGGTTGAAGCTGTTATACGAGCATTTGACCCCTGTCTAAGCTGTGCAACACACGCTTGGGGTGAGATGCCTTTGTCCATCAGTCTTTACAGTTCAAAGGGAAAATTGTTAGATAATATTACTCGATAAAAATGAATTATATTCTTCTAAATGGCTTGTTCATTAAAGAGAATGTTAACTTTTAGCATGGTATTAGTCATATTCACTTAAATTCTGTTTAAAGAAATTGCAGATGTTCCAAAGCTCTTCAATGTTCAATTAAGTGACTTCAGGGTACGGTGTGATCACTATCTCATCCTGCTTCATAATTGTGTATTGATAGAATTTCATATCATGGTTTGTCCCTCTAATTTTTACAACCATCATTCTTCTTTTTAGCTCTCCTTTAACTGGGAGGTTTCAAGTAATATTATTCCATCGGCTATGAATTCCTCGACACAGGATCCGATACCTTTCTCACCCCAAGGTTTTTCCGATATTAAAAATGTTGTACAATCGATCTTTCTGAGTAACTTCTGGATTACGGAAATTGTTGTCCTAACCTCTTGCTTTTCACTGGAAGCTAAAGTTAGAGCAGTTATAGAGTCTATCACCATTCTTTTCGCACCGAAAAATCTAGCCTCTTCAAGTATGGTATCTATTGCTGATTGTAAGCCGACTTTGCTCATTGCGACAAAATCGAGTATTTTAATCATTCCTTCTTTCTCTAGACGATCAAGATCCCAACCCAACGAAAACATAAACTGTTTTAACGTGTTAGAACTTTCATTAAATGTTATAATCAACCCCTTGTCGGAGTATTAGGTAGCTCCGTTGAGAAGGAACTGTATCGAAAGTATCGTCTTACCGCTTCTTGGTCCACCGGTAATCAATTGACAGAATCCTTTGGAATTCCTCCTCCCAGAATATTATCTAACTCTGATATCCCCGTCTGTATTTTTTTCTAAAGCCATTTCAGTCACCTAAAAATTTCGAAAACAAACCTTTGAGAATTTTCTGTTGTCTTATCATCCTCCAACCTTTTTACTGAAACCCTCTTACCTGAAATCTCTTCTAATCCGCCACAAAATATCCCTCTCAATACGTTTTCAGTCATCTGATTCTTGAACAGAGTCTTCGAAATCGTAACGTTGCCAACACCTTTCTCGTAGTCAATCTGATTAAATACTATTTCTCCCCATCCTCTTGACTGAAAGACCTGCCCAAAGTTAAGAATTAATTCGTTCAAAGATTTAATGGAAACGACTAGATGCCTTACATAACATCTACCAATCGACTGACCTATGTTAAAAAGGATCACTGAGCCGGCAACACCAAAGATGTCTTTTATTGAGTACGCTATACTATCCCATTCTGTCGCATTTGTTTCTATAATATCCTCCGCAGCTATTTTTGGAGCGACTTTAACTAGACCGTTTTTAACTAGCTCTTTGTTAACGTCAACCCTATAACCCTTTATTATACCAATTTCCTCCATCCTCTTTATTCGTCTAGCTATCGTCCTGTCCGAAAGGCCGACTTTGTCGGCAATAGCTTTACAAGGTGCCCGGGTATTCTCTTGAAGTGCTTCAATGATCTTCACATCTAAGGTATCGACATTTAGCGCGCTCATTGATTCTCTGAAAAATAACTTATCTATAAACGATATAAAAGTCTTTCTTCGAATGTGTATATGCCAACATTTGACTTATCTGAGTTCTGTTAATTTTTCTTGTATAATTTGAAAAATATTTTATTGTATTTAGCCATATAAGGTGCTAAATAGCATAAGTTCTAAAAACGACTCTAAATGAGAAAAAATAACAAATTTAAATATTATGCAAAAATTGGACATCTTTATACCTAAATTGTTACTAGAACCAACCTTGGAATAAAGCGACAATAGGTCTATTTTCTCAACTTTTATTTATTGGCTTAGACGATTTAATGGCTACTGAATATATGCTAGAATAATGATGGCAATTGGAATTTTTTTCTATAAAACTAGAAATGCAATCTCACTTAAGATTAGGGACTTTGTTATAACGATTATAACTTTTCTTTTAGTTTTTTTATTCCATATTTCGCCAAAGAGAAAATTTAAAAGATAAAGTAAAAAATTATATTTAGTATATTATCGTAGGTACATATACTTGAATCTGGACAAAGTCGTATTAGGCTGTGAAGTGAATATTCCAAAATATTGGCAAGATTCGTATCTAAACAAAAATAAAACCAGGATTCTGAGGGTTGTGTTCGAAGATAAGAAGAATGCTTATCTAATTACAGAGGAAACAATCTTTCATCCAAAATACGGTGGCCAGCCTTCTGATAAAGGAAGGGTCTATAACGAAAAATTTGTTATAAATATTAACAAAGCTATGAAGTATAAGGGTATCGTCATCTTATATGGCAAAGTTGAGGTGGGTGAACCACAAGAAGGTGAAGTTACTGAGGAGATAGACTGGTCTACACGTTATCTTATGATGAGACGCCATACGTCTTCCCATCTATTTGATCATGCCCTAGGAGTGGTGATGGGGTCAAAGATAGAAACAATAGATTCTTGGCTTGGAGATTCATGGTACATCTCTTTCAAAGGCTCCTCGCCAGGTGAAGAATTGCTCAAGAATGCAGTTGAATTAGAAAACAAAATCATAGCGGAGGGCTATTCTGTTACGACAAGACTTGTTGATAGAAGTAAAATGTTAGAGGAGGCAAAAGACTCACCTAACTTGGCCCGTCTTCCTGAACTCGATTTCTACCGAATTGTCAAGATTAATGGCTTTGAAGACATAGCGTGCAGTGGTACTCATTTAAGAAATATTGTAGAGATAGGTAACATCGCATATGTTAGGTCAGAAACTGTGCCAGAAGGTTTTAAAGTTTACCTTAATCTTTTGTGATTTGCTCCCTTTGATATCTTCCCCAATATCCTACATTAGCCTTCTTCTCGCTTTTAATTAAGATAAACTGGACTATTCTTCGCACCTTTTTCTATGGATATGAAATTATCAACTTTCAGCAAGATTCTTGAAAAACCTGTGTATCCAGAATCCCATATCGCGGCTCCTATGTGCGCACCCATCCTTACCAGAGAAGATCTTGGAAGACAGAAGCCGACTGCATCTAAGGGGACATATATTTTTTCTTTAACCTGGAATACGTATACACCTTTATCTAGTGAAAAGAGATTCTCTTTATCCGGGTTAACCTCAACATATTCAGGTAGGATAATGGAGTTTTTGAAGATTTTACCTGATCCAATGATCTTGAAGAGCTTATCTAGCGTTAAGTCAACGCCATTAGATTGAATCTGGTCCGCCTCTGCTCCTAAAATATATTTTGCTGTATCTTCCCCTATCATAGCACTCATTGCGAGCACAAGATGGATTACACAACAGTATAATAAAAGGATAGTCTTTAGTAGGATGGTTTGGAGCTATAATGCGATAAATATATATTGAGCAAAGAAAACTCCTCCACCTATCGAACCCGGGGTAGCTCAGCCTGGCAGAGCTTCCGGCTGTAGAAGCTTGCCCTGGCAAACCTCATTCAGCCTGTCAGGCGTACAGATACCGGAGCGTCGGGTGCTCAAATCACCCCCCCGGGACCTTTATTATAGAACATTACAAACAATGTGTCAAACTTGATATATCTACAAACCACTAACATTTGGGAAGATCTCGTATGAAGATTTCCGTAGAAAAAATCACCTTTCAAAGTGAAGGAAATGCGATAATAGGTCGACTTTATAGACCTGTGAAGCTCGATGTTAAAGCTCCAGGTGTCATTATATGTCATGGTTTTCCAGGTGACACAAAGAACATAGATCTTGCAGAAGAATTGGCGATGAATGGATATGTAACCATTATCTATTTCTATCAAGGCGCTTGGGGTAGCAGTGGTAAATATAGTCTCAAAATGTTAGAGGCAAATGCTCACGATGCAATAGAATATGTACTTTCACTACCCTATGTTGATTGTAGAAGATTAGCTGTTATAGGGCATTCTATGGGCGCCGTTCCAGTATCTAAAATTATAGGCATAGATAAAAGAATTAGAACCGCTGTCTTCCTTAGTCCAGCGGTCAACTTTAAGAAATACACTTTGTTGAGAAGCAAAAGAAAGAGTCTTAACCGCCTTTTATTAAAGGGAAAAGGAAAGCTCTCTGGACTCAACAGAAAAGATCTACAAAAGGATCTCAAATGGGTTTACAAAAATAGTAACCCTCTGGATGTAATAAAGAAAACTTCTATCCCTATTCTTGTGATAGTAGGATCTAATGACGAAATTACGCCTCCTAGAAGTTGCAAACTACTTTACTTGAGAGCAAATGAGCCTAAAGAATACAAGGAAATAGAAGGAGCTGACCATTCTTTCTCAAGACATAGATATCCTTTAATCGATTACACACTTATATGGATTAAGAAGTACTTATAAAATTGATTTTAATAGTTTTAAAAATTATTTAGGGAATCTTTTGTTAAAGACTTGCTGGATGACGTGATCTTTTAAGATTCAATAAAGGATTACATTAAACGACTTCTTTGCTGGTTTAAATGTTTTCAACCAAATAAAAGATTTAAATGGGGAAATAGTGACAAACTGCATAATTAGAGGGAAATATTTGGATCCTACAAACCAGATTCAGATGGAACTTGTTGAATTTATGCGATTAACAGATAACGTTTCCAATAAAATTCATGGCGTCCTAAACGAATGGGAAATTTTTAATATTTTGAAGGAGGAATTTTCTAGATCAAAGAAATATGATATCACAGTACTGTTAACAAATAATGATAGAACCAAGCTTGACATGGCAGAAACATCTCTGGTTCTTAAGAATCTTAAGAAAATAGAAAAGATTACTGGCTTAAGAATTAATAAATACAATATTGAATTAAATAAATCTAAAATTTTCAATAGAGTCGTAAACAGTTGTGATACATTTGAGGTAAAGACGAGTGATATAATTAGTGAAATTCTTCCTAGGCCTTTCGCATACCTTGTAACTAGGATGACAGGTCTGGTAGGAAAAAATACTGTGGTAACACCAGTTAATCGAGAAGGAAAAATTATAGGAGCTTTAGCTATCTCATCATCTGAGCAAACGGAGTATTTAATGCTCCCTATAAAAAACTTAGCTCAGAATATTTCAATCTCGCTTGAACTTATAGATAGACACAACGATCTTCTGAAGACAGAAAAAGCACTGGGACAAGAACGTAACAAAGCTCAAAAGTATCTAGAGGCAGCTGGTTTGATCACACTTGTCATCGACGTTAACGGGTTTGTTCAAAGCATTAATCGGAAAGGAAGCGAATTTTTAGGATATACAATGGAGAAAATTGTTGGCAAAAATTGGATAGATAACTTTCTACCTGAGAAATCTTGGGAACAGGTTAGAGCGATATTCACAAATATTGTTCAAGATCCAACGGAATCGAATTACCATTATGAGAATTCGGTACTAACGCGTAAGGATGGAGAGCGGTTTCTTGCTTGGAATGGCATTCGATTGGAAGATTCCGATGGCAAGGTTATTGGGATATTAAATTCAGGGAACGATATCACAGATTACAAGAAAACAGAAGACGAGTTGAGAGCAAGTCAAAGGACTCTTTCGTCACTAATGAGCAATTTGAGCGGTATGGTGTATCGTCGATCCAACGATAATAATTGGACGATGTCGTTCGTTAGCGACGGATGTTTTGACCTTACGGGTTACCTTCCATCTGATTTTGTACAAAATAAGATATCGTACAGCCAGCTAGTACATTCCAAGGACAAAAAAAAGGTTCTTGACGTAATTCAAAAGTCTTTAACTGGATCAAAATCTTTTAAAATAGAATACAGGATTTTCACAGCAAATGGTGAAATGAAATGGGTATGGGAAGAGGGTCACGTTATTCCCTCGGGAACTGGTTCATATGCTACTCTAGAAGGCTACGTCACCGAAACTACTTCAAGGAAGAAGATAGAAGAGGAGTTAAAGCGATCAGAAGAAAGCTTCAGGAAGCTGGCAGAAAACGCGTCAGACATTATCTTTCTGTACGACCTAATAAGAGGTTACGATTATATGAGCCCAGCCTGCACTAAAATAACTGGTTACACTCCCGAGGAATTTTATGCAGATAAGAATCTAACTTATAGAACAGTTCATCCTGACGACGTTCACAAATTAGATAAAATGATGGAGGAAGTTAATAAACAGATGACCCCCGTTCAATCAGAAATACGCTGGAGGCACAAGAAAGGTAAGATTGTGTGGACCGAACAGATTTATATTCCAATTCAGGATGAGAAAGGTGACCTTATTGCTTTTGAGGGTATAGTAAGGGATATTACGGAACGTAAGCAGATAGAGGAGGATAGAAGACGCTTTGAAGACAGACTTTCAGCCCTAAATTTTTATGGCGTTACATTGAATGCTGCTCGAAACCTGCAGCAGGTTTTCGATCTAACTCTTGACGCTGTTGAGAAAGCACTAGGTTTTGAATATGCAACATTCTTGATAATGGACCGAGGATACCTCCGATTGGCAAGTCATAGGGGCATCTCTAGAACTCTTGTAAAGGAACTACCTATTGACGGCTCAAAAAGAGGAATTGACATTAGAGCATACAACACTCGCAGAGCTATACTCCTAGATGATGTTTGGAAGGATAGAGACTATGTAGAAAATATTCCAGGCATAAGATCAAAGCTTGTCGTCCCCGTTGAAATTGAAGACAGAGTAATAGGTGTTTTAGGCGTACAAAGCAAGAAGGTTGGCGCATTTGATGAAAGAGATATGAAGTTACTACAGATTTTAGCTTCTCATGCTGCTGCGGCTATTAGTAGCAAAGAGAAACAAGCTGAAATAGAGAGAAGATCGAATCAACTCTCTTCTCTCCTGAAAAGTTCTGCAGAGATTATTCATACAACTGATCTCTATCAAAGACTAAGAGTGGCTGCAAATGCAATAAGAGATTTGGGCTGGAGAAGGGTCGTTATAACGTTAAGAGACGAAAATTTAGAAGTGAAAACTTTAGATGATATAGTGAGTTCCGGTCTTACAGATGAAGAAAGGGACTTTCTTTGGAAGAACACACCTTCACCAAAGGTCTGGCGTGAGCGTTTTGGCCCCGAATACTATCGTTTCAAGATAGGCCAATTTTATTATCTGCCATGGAGTGAACCATGGGTTAGAGAAAAATTTTCTGATAACACTGTTGCCAGTAGATTAATGCGTGAGGAAATGGTTGACTGGGATCCACAAGACCTACTTTATGCTCCACTTACCTTAGCCAACGGACAAATAGTTGGCGTGTTAAGCATCGACGACCCTGTTGATGGCAGGAGACCGACAAGGGAGTCTTTGGCCCCACTTGAACTTTTCATTCATCCAGCCGCTGTTGCCATAGAAAATGCTCAGCTAATTCGACAGTTGAATAACGCTACTAGTCAGATTAAGGATTATGCGGATAGACTTGAACAGATGGTGCAGCAGAGAACTCAAGAACTTTTTGAAGCACAAAATAAGTTAATCAAGTCAGAAAGGCTGGCGGCGATAGGTGAAATCGCTGCCATGGTAGGACATGACCTGCGCAACCCCCTACAGGTTATAATCTATACGCTGTACATCTGTAATGAAATTCTCAAGAAGGCTCCCCAGGAAGTGGGAAATGCCTTACAAGAAAATCACATGGAAGATCTTCTTTCGAGAATTGGAGAGCAGGTGAACTACATGAATAAAATAATCTCAGACCTACAAGATTATTCAAAGCCCCTAAAACCAAACCTTGTCGAGACCAATTTGTTGGATTTAATCAACGACACCGTCTCTAATATCGCTGTTGCAGAAAATGTTAAGGTTGCAATTAAGACTCCAGAAAATTTCCCTAGAGTTCCAATAGATTCTTCTATGATGAAAAGGGTGTTCGTTAATCTTGCTAACAATGCTATGCAGGCGATGTCAGAGGGGGGCCAACTGACCTTTGAGTCTTTAATTTCTGATGGGACATTAACAATTAGTGTCCAAGATACTGGAGTCGGCATACCCGCAGAAAACATGGACAAGTTGTTTCAGCCTTTATTTACAACCAAATCCAAGGGACAAGGATTCGGCCTAGCCGTCTGCAAGCGAATAGTAGAGGCTCACGGTGGAAGCATTTCCGTAGTAAGTGAATCAGGTAAAGGATCAATATTCACAATTAGGATTCCAATTGGAAAGTTAAAATACTCCTAAAGTGATTAGAATAGTGTTAAAGAGAAGATCAAGAATGGTGGGATTTGAAAATTCAAAAATCCTAATTGTAGATGACGATAGGGACATTTTACGAAGTTTAAAGGAGATTCTGCAGTCAAAAGGATACGAAATAGACATGGCAGAGACGGGCCAGAGTGCAGTTGAAAAAGCCAAGGCAAAATACTTCAACTTAGCTTTACTAGATATTAAACTACCAGACATCGAGGGCACAGATCTGCTCGCAAAGATTCATAAGGCTAAACCTGAAATGATGAAGATAATGATAACAGGTTATCCATCGTTGGATAACGCCGTTAAAGCGCTCAATCTTGGAGCAGACGCGTATATAATGAAGCCGGTTAATCCGGAAAACCTACTCAAAGTTGTTGAAGAAAAACTGAAGGCGCAGAAGGAAGCAGAAGGTATGACAGAAGAAAAGATTGCGGAATGGATTGAAAATCGCATTCAGAAGCTTGAGCAAAAGAAGTAAGTGTGAAGAATCAATAACAAATATCGACAAGAAATAAACCACATATATTATTTTTTATGGAATAAAGAAAGATTTAATTGAGTAAGTGTTATCGTCGAGCTCAATGGCCATTATTTCCTATCCGCATGTAACTTGGCAATGTCAGCGATGTGGAAAATGCTGCAAGGATCATGGAGAAAGAAAAAGGCGGATACTGTTAACAGACCATGATATGGAACGTATAAAAGAAGCTTTTATTGGAGAGAGATTCTGCACAATCATTAAGAATAATGGCCCATACAAGTAT
The DNA here is from genome assembly GCA_963752255.1 of Nitrososphaeria archaeon. Taxonomy (GTDB): domain Archaea; phylum Thermoproteota; class Nitrososphaeria; order JACIWG01; family JACIWG01; genus JBEKIG01. The sequence goes on from CAVVXT010000010.1 coordinate 111,595, forward strand.
CAGATGATACTGGAAAATGGTTCATGCATCTTTCTATCTAGGAATAGGTGTACAATCTATAATAGAAGACCTCTAATCTGCAGGTTCTATCCCTTCTCAATGGTAGAAGATGGAGGTTACATATTCGAGGTAGATGCGGACTGTCCAGGTGTCGGTCTTGGTAAATGTGCCACAAAAAAAGTTTTTACTAAGCTTGTAGAGGAGGCCAAGGAATTACTGTAACAGTTTAAGAGGACAGATAAAAAGAAAGGGGCTAAATATCATTGTGGCTTTTATAGTAGTTAGAACTCAGAGAAGAAGAACATCTATAACTTCTAGCTAAATCAGCTTTCTTCCTGAACAATGTTGCAATATCGTCGTAGGGAAAAACATTTATCAACAGTACCAATTATAAGCATACAGTAATATGGCCAATACCAACGGAGCTGCAGCTACAACACCAAACACTCAGAAGCTAAACTAGAGAATTAAAACAGTATAGGGTTCGTTTGATCAGGAATCCTCACTTGCTTGATAGGGTCTTTCATATAACCTATCCTCCACAGCATTTTCCTTTGCAGCCTTTTTCCATGCGGTGTCTCCGAACCAGGTGAACATCAGTGGGGATACCAGTGGCCTCTTCATCAGTTTTATTGCCTCATCAGGTAATGGTTTATCTTCGTAAATTGCGTTTGCGACAATTTCCAAAGCTTTTCTAACACTACCACCTATTCTTCCTAGGTCTTCAAGGTTTATTCCTCCAATCGCCCCACCACCTCCTAAAGCAAGACCTCCGATCCATTCAATTTTTGTTTCAGAAGCAAACTTCCTACAGATAGCATGAGCAGTCTCGCTCTGGCTTGCTTCTGGAAAACCGCTATTTGATAACGAAAGTATCTTCTGTTTTTTGGGCTCTTTTTGCAGCGAACGGTGTTTAAAAATCAGTTCTAACAGAGCAATGACTTGAGATGGAAGGTTGTCCACGTACAACGGAAACGTAAGTATCAAAAGATCAGCATCATCAATAGATTGAAGTATGTGAACGGCATCTTTATCGGTTTTCATGGCATCATAAATGTAGATCTTATCGCTTACAAAACCTTGTTTCTCTAATTTTTTTATGAGATAGTCCCCTAAGGCATTTGATGTGCTAGCGTAACTTTTTGGGCTTCCTATAAGAACTATTACATGTTTAGACATTTTTGATCAATAACCTCTGCTATAGCTTCAGCAACTTTTTTGTATACGTCTTCTGGGGCGTCGTTAGGATAGACGACTCTTGCTGAATATTTTTCGCTGTAGAAGTTTATGGAATTGCGCTCGATCAACTTTTTGAATATCGTTTCACTTTCTTGGTCAGGACTTGGAAGGAAACCTATTCCAACCATTTTCGGATATTTCTCATATCGCGCACTATGGTGTATTTCGCCTCCAATTTTCGTATAAAAGGGTAGGATGTTTGGTAGCATACGTTCAAGAGCTTTCTTCAACCATGGCGAATATCCTCCAAAAACGACAGGAGAAAGCAGGATAACTAGGTCACTTTGAACATTTTCCTTTGCAATAGAGCGTCCTATATCATCTATTACGCACACACCCGGCGTCTTTTTCCAACAATCAAAACAGCCAAAGCAACTTGATATATTTTGATCTCGAAGAATTAATGCTTTGATTTGGTAATTTCTTTCCTTTAGAATATCCTGGATCTTGTCCATTATGCAAGCTGATATAAAATCCCCTTTTCTGGACCCATCCAGGATTAAAGCCTTCATATAATCATCATTCGATAGCACTGGTTCAACTTTTACATGACTAGATAAACTTTTCACAAAATAGCAAGAAGCTCTTTAAGACTGTTGACCTTATAATCCGGAATCTCAAAATCGTTTATAGGATTGAGGTTGACCATAACACCTTGCTTTACCCTTATAGTCCTGAAACCTAGTAGCTTAGATGGCCCCATGTCGATATCAAGTCTGTCACCGATCATTGTCGAATCTTCAGGACTACATTTCGCCATCTTCAATGCCAGCTGGAATATCCTTGTATCCGGTTTCCTCAGCTTAACCTGCTCAGATAAGACTATGACACTAAAATATTCTGCGAGCCCAAAAGAGTTTATCCTTTGCCTCGTGCCCACTGGTTGGTTAGCTATTATACCTAACTTGTACTTTTTACTTAGCTCAGAAACCGTTTTTAGAGCGTCAGAATAAGGCTCCATTTTTTCCAGATACCTTTTCAAAGCATATTTTTTATATCGTTCAACAATTTTTAGCATAATTTTCTTATCACTCGAAAAGTGTTCGGTGAGCGTTTTTGCAAGCCCAAAATATGCTGCGCCGCCAAACCTTCTCTCTTCAATTATCTTCTTTAAAGTTTCATCAAAATCTTCATGAGTGATCTTAGCTCCTGAACGCTCAATCATTTCATAAACGTATCCAAACAGGTACTTGTCAAATGCCTCCTCATTAACAAGAGTTGACCCAATATCGAAGAACAGCCATTTCATTTTCCCTCGACAAACCTCTCAAAACAGGCAATTTAACGATTTATTTGATTTATTTTTTCTGTAGAAGATATTCATTTTACTCTAGCTTTTCCTAGTGCTAAGCATACTAGCTAATAATAAAGTGAAACTTAACGGAAACATCGATACCAAAGATGAAGATCCTATTAAAACTGCAGCGAGAGGTGGCGAGAGAGCCGATGTGGCCTGGAAGGTAGTCTGAGAGAGGCTGTATGCGATACCTCTTTTCTCTAAAGGTGTTAGGCTAGCTGTCATAGAGTTCACTGGAGGCCATAGTGTACAACTAAAGAAAGTGAATGACATAAACATGGCAGTTAAAATAAAAGCAGTCGGAGTAAAAGGCAAGAGGATGACGAACAATGACGTAATGCCGATTACGAGCATTAACATCTTAAAGTCGCCCAGACGACCTCCAAGATATCCGGAAAAAAGACCTCCTATGATACCTATTAGAGGACCGAGTGTGAAGATCAGGCTTGCCGTAGCAGCAGGAATCCCTCTACCTAGAACCATGTAAGTTGTCATAAATGTCTGGATTACAGCGATTCCTGCCTGGGACAGCCCTAAGGAAATAAGGAAGAAGATGAACATCTTGTTGAATATACTACCTTTGCTATAAATTCCATCAGGCTTATACTTCCCGATATTTGTGGGTGCCACAATTTTGACTCTTAGAAGAAGAAAAGCCCAGATAAGAATTGGAACAATCCATATAAAATAAGCAATCCTCCACTGGTCGTACAGAAGAAATAGCGAAAGCCCAAATAACCCCATAGAGATACCGACTGATCCTAACGCAGCATGTATACCTGCTCCTCTTATCAGATCACGATCGGAAAGTGATCTACTAATAGTCGAAAGGCCTGGGTTATGATATAAAGGATTTGAGATTCCTATACATGCAAGTCCAAGGATAAGTAACTCAAAACTTGAGCTTTGATACACTATAAACCCTCCAAGAGCCTGCACCACCAAACCAAGAATAAGGATTGGTTTAGCTCCTATATTGTCAACAAAGTGGCCTACAACCACATTCATCAGGATTCCCACCGCAGTCGGAACAGCGGCGATTAAAGAAACTTGAAAAAGTGTCAGGTGAAACTCTGTTATGAACACCGGTATAAGAGCAAGGTGCATCATAAGGTAAACCTCATTGAACATATGGGAAATATACATCGACCATATTTGGCTCCTTAATGGCCTTGTTATTGGGTTTGCTAGAATTTTAACGGACGTGACAAATCTACGCAACATTTCATGTTGTAATATAAATCTTTTTAGAACATGGGAACCGTTAAATATCGCCTTAAAAAAAGAATCTAATTAAGATAGGATTGTTCGGTATAGCCTGCGAAAAATGTCCTAGGGTAGTTCAACATGGGTGTGCGCCTAAGGAAAACGAATTCTTTCGAATAGCAACTTACGCCTATTATGAGGGAGTTAATTTCCCTATGAAACTACAAAACATGGGCCGATTGATTACGGATACTGCCCATTCATATCCTGTAAGGATTAATATTACGCAGGGTCGATAAACTATGGTAGGGTCTAACAGGGAACGTTTTCTTGCAGTGCTGAAACATAGGATACCGGATAAGGTGCCGATAACGGATTTGGACATAGACGGCTCAATCGTAGAAAAGATCACAGGAGTCAATACAAGTGGAGGTGGGCAGCAATCTCCAATGATAGATAGAACAAACAGTTGGAAGAAGGTTCTAAGGAACGTCGACGCACTAATTGATACGCACAGGGCGTTAGACTTTGACGCCTTTTTGCTCACTAACTACAGAATGTCGAGGAAAGGGTATAAGCCCAAATTCCTCGATAAGGAAACTTTTGTTGACGAATGGGGTAGAAGGATGAAGATAAGAAAGGATACAGATATAGTATGGTATTGTGGGGGAACAATAAACACAGAGGAAGAGCTTGAGGCGTTCAACCCCCCTAACGTGCACGAACCCGGTAGAGAAGAGGTCCTCCTCCATGCAATAAAGAATGCAGGGGAAGAAATGGCTGTTGGAGGAGAGGTGCAAACGGGTTTTGTGATATCCTGGGAAGCCAGAGGCGGCTTGGACAAGTTTGTAATAGACATGTATAGAAATCCCACATTTGCGAAGAAGGTGATGAAAAAGTTCGCAGATGCTTGCTTTGAATTCGCTAAGATGATGTTAGATGACGGTGTTGATCTTTTAGTTTTGACCGACGATTACGCCGATAATCATGGTCCAATCATAAGCCCAGCCCTTTTCAGAGAATTCGAGCTCCCATACCTAAAGCGTGTTATAGAAACTGCAAATAACAGGAATGTTCCAGTCATGAAACACAGTGACGGTAACCTGTATCCTCTATTAGACGACCTGATCGATGCAGGTATTTCAGGACTACATCCCATCGAGCCCGGACCAATGGATATAGCTGATGTAAAAAAGAGATATGGTGATAGAATATTTTTGGGAGGCAATGTCGACTGTAAAAGGATCCTACCTTATGGTTCAGAATCAGATGTTAGAAAAGATGTTAGAAGGGTAATCGATGCCGCAGGAAAGGACGGTGGGCTCGTACTTACGTCAAGTAATTCCCTGCACTCCGGTGTGAAGGTTGATAACATATTCACAATGGTCGACGAAGCTAGAAAATATGGTAAATATATAACGTAGAATGGATCGGATTAAATCGACATTGAATGAATAGCTTGTTGTGAGCCATATAAATTTATAAAAGAAGAATTCCTATTTTAAGGATGAGGTTTTAGAATTTGAAGGTTACGGATATTAAACCGTTCTCTAGACCAGTTATCGGAAAGGTTATCGGAAAACCGGTTTTTCAAGATGCAATAAACTATGGTGGGAACATTATCCGATGGACATACACTGAAATTTTGACTGATGAAGGGATTACAGGAATAATTCCATACGACATGTCAGCCTATATGTTAGAGTTACTGAAGCCAGCCGTAGTCGGAGAAGATCCAATGGATATTCAGAAGGTATGGAATCAAATGTACTGGAGGAGCTTTAATGAAGGACGGAAAGGATCCGCGATCATTGCTATGAGTCAGATCGACATCGGGCTATGGGATATAATCGGAAAGAAGCTTAAAACGCCTGTCTACAGGCTTCTCGGAGGTTACAGAGATAGGGTTCCGGGATATGGTAGCGGTGGTGTTCTTTCATTAAGCAGGGATCAGCTGGTAAAAGAACAATTAAATTGGGTGGAGGCTGGATTCAAGGCCGTAAAGATGAAGGTTGGGCGACGTGATCCGAGGGAAGATATAGAAAGAGTTAGGGCTGTGCGACAAGCGGTAGGAAACAACATAGACCTGATGGTTGATGCAAACAATGGCTGGACCACAAGCACAGCTATTCAGATGGCTAAAAGACTGGAACGTTTTGACGTCAGATGGCTCGAAGAGCCTGTCGTTGCGGAAGACTATGAAGGTTATCCTAGAGTTTCTGCATCCACGGATATTCCAATTGCTGGAGGAGAAAGCGAATATACAAAATTCGGGTTCAAAGAGCTTTTCGTCAGAAAATGTGTCGACATATGCCAAGCTGATGTAGGTAAAGTGGGAGGAATAACAGAGTACATGAAGATATCAGCCATGGCCGAAGCGTTCAACATACCTATGTGTCCACATGGTCTAGGCTTAGTCAGCGCACATTGTGTTGCGGCAACTTCCAACGGTATGACTGTAGAGTTCTTCGATGGGAACCGGCTACCCAACAACACAATGAGGAAGTTTCAAGAAGATACCGGACGAAAGTTCATGCCAAACAGCATTCAACCAATTAAGGGATGGATTGATCTTCCAAAAGTTCCCGGCTTAGGGTTAGATCCCGACTTGGACGCTATAGAAGAATATCGTAGAAAGTACAAATTCAAAAACGAAGAATTATATGGAGGACCTGGAACAAAACCTCCGTTTAACAACAACATGTTTCTCTCACTATAAAGATAGAAGAAAAGAAAAAATAGATGCTCCAGATAATGCGACTTCATACGTAGTTAGAATATTTTTTGCGGTTTTGATGACCTTCTTCTGATCTTGTTTAAAGGAAGGATTAATAATTTTGATATAGAAAGGATTAAATCAATCTAGATTAATAAATATATTTGATAATCTTGGAAAAGGATCCCTTCTTAGAAAAGATACTTGTTCTGGCGGATGGTTCTCCACTAAGTAACTTGGCAATGGACACATCCGTGAGAATGGTCAAGAAGACGGATGCAAAGGTAACAGTACTGCACGTTATCCCTGACAGAGCGTTGTACTCTGGTTTCTATCCTGAAAACATTCCTTATGATGTGATAACTAAAATTTTTGATGACCTGGAAGAAAGGGGAAAGAAGATAATAAGTGAAGCTCAAGAAGTATTCAAAAAAGAGGGAATAGAAGTTGAAGCACAGATCATTAGAGGACCTGACCCAGCGGAAGTCGCGCTCGAATATTCGAGACAGGGATTTGATATCATTATAGTCGGCGCAAGAGGTGAAGACGAAAAAGATCCCAGAATGCTTGGAAGCATTACCTAGGAAGGTTGTAATGAATGCCACAGTCCCTACTCTCATAATCAAGAAGGAATGTCCTCTGGAGCGATTTCTCGTGTGTGTCGACGGGTCTGAACATTCAATAATAGCCCTAGATTATATTTCTAAGCTAGCCCAAGAGATGGGGTCAAAGATTACGATTATTAACGTAGAAGAACGTAAACTCTACGATATGTCGCCCAGGACTGCTGTAGAAGGTGGCCAATTGGTCATCTCGCACGCCCTTTCTTCAATCGGTAAGCCTGACCTACCTGTAGATAAAAGAGTAGAATTCGGGGTAACCTCAGATGTCTTAGTTGAAGTCGCAGAAAAAGAAGGCATTGACTTAATAGTCATGGGAAGTAGAGGTCTAGGAACCGTAAGACGATTCTTACTTGGAAGCGTCAGCGATGACGTCAGCCAAAAAGCTAGAACTTCTGTCCTGATATTTCCTTGGAGAAAATAGATCCAAGGAGAAAAATTAAGACTGCAAACCAGCAATGGAATGGTTCAACTCATAAAAGCGCCGAATCATTTATAGAAGCAAGGTTAAGTTTGATTATTTAACAGTTTATTCCCTATTTTTCTAATTATGATGCGATCCAGCGGAATTATTAATGACAGTAGAAAATTTTGTTTTCAAAAAAAATTATTTATTTCTGAATATTTTGTCAAATAGCTAATAAAATGTTTCTATACTAAACGTTTATGTGCTCTCCAAACATCTCAGCTTTAAGATGGACTATTTATGGAGTACAAAGATTTTGGTAGGGCGAAAGTCAAAGTTTCTGCAATAGGAATGGGTACGTTCTTTGACGCAAAAGGTATAATGGAATCATTGATCCTTGGTCATCATAGGAACGAAAAGGAAAAGATTGAAGCATTGAAGAAAGGAATAGAGCTTGGCATCAATTTTATAGATACAGCTGAGGTATATCGCACAGAGAAATATATTGGCGAAGTCATCAAAGGCTATAAAAGGGAGGACCTATTCATCGCGACAAAGGTTTCTTCATGGCATCTAAGGCATGAACAGGTCTTAAAAGCAGCCATACGGAGCTTAAGCAGGCTCCAGACTTCTTACATCGACCTCTACCAGATACATATGCCGAATTCTAGAGTTCCCATCAAGGAAACCATGAATGCGATGGGGCAGCTTATTAAGGAAGGAAAGATCAGATATGTTGGGGTAAGTAATTTCTCACTTGACCAAGTTAAGGAGGCGGACAGTGTATTTTCGAACTCTGAACTGGTTTCCGTTCAAAACAAATATAATCTAGTTGACCGAGGTTTAGAAGTTGACATACTACCATACTGCATTAAGAATAACATAGTTATAATACCATATTTACCGCTGGCACATGGGAAACTTACAAAACCTTCTCGGAAACAGAAAGAAGTTTTAGACCATATCTCCGAGAAGTATGGAGGAAAGACACCGGCCCAAATAGCCTTGAACTGGTTTCTTTCCAAGAGTAAAATAATCTTTCCAATCCCAAGAGCTTCTAAACCAAGTAGAATCATAGAAAATGTTGGAGCAACAGGCTGGACAATGGAAAAAGATGACATCACCACATTAGAAAATACTTTCCAATAATAATAAAATGATATAACATCTCAAAAGGAGCTTGAATCTTCATTCGTTTTTTTGTCAAAATATTTTTTCAAAGGATTCCAGTAATAGTCGATCCAGCCTTGCCTATAATATTCCGCTTGTTCGGCAGGAACTTTAGAATGTGTCATATTAACTACTGTGCCACTTCTGGTCTTCCTGAACGTGAGCTTGAAGATCGAAGGTGGATAACCCGACGGCCATTCTGACGTCTTCCATTCCTGCACTATCTTCTTTCCTTTCACAAGTTCTAAATTCTTTCCAGATATATAGCCATCGCCTGCAGTAAATTTCTGTCCCACCTCAGGCACCCCAGTAGCCTTGGTACCAGTAAAAGCCGAGTGCACTTCAGGGTTCATAAAGGCTTCATAAAGCTTCTCAGGAGATGCTGTTACAGTTATCTTCTGCTTTATAGTTGATGTCTTAAATTCCATAAAACCCGCCAATAATATTAAATCGCGTAAATAATAAATTTTACCCGTATATGTTCGGGTTATTTTTTCATCTTTTGCTATAATTCTTTTCTAAAAAAGCGATAGATATTTACATAAGCGTTTCGCTAATATGTTCGTGAATACATCTGACTAACAATAAACAGGCTGAGCCTTACCACATAACTATTGAGATAGAGAACAAACAGTGCAAGATACTAAGAATGTTGGAACACCTTCGTATACAGCATTTTGAAATGACCGATATCAGGAGTTATGCCCAACGTTCGACCGGACATCTGGTTAAGATGTCCAGGGAACAATTCAACAAATTGCCTAGAAATTTCGTTGGAACTCAGACGGGTAACGTATCTGAGGGAGAAGCATCGGTATGGCTCAATAGTAAAGGTTGTGATGTCTGTGGAACAATATTATCTAATGAATCATTCCTCGTGTCGGGAAGAAACATAGAGGGGTACACAATTGTCTACAGCTTTATAACGCCTAATTTTGACGCTTTCAAGAACATTATATCAACTTTAGAAGATAAGGGTTTTAAACCAAAGATAATGGAAGTTGGAAAATACACACCGAAGGGTAAGATCTTGACGAAAAAGCAGGAGAGCGTGCTTTGGTTTGCATTTAACATGGGCTTCTTTGACTATCCTAGGAAGATCAATTCGATAGAGCTTTCAAAAAAACTAGGAATAGGTGTTTCCACGTTTTCCGAAGTCACTAGAAGAGGTATACATAGATTGTTAGAGCACCATCTTGAGACCTTAGACTCCAGTTAAAAATCTAGAAAAAGCAATCCAAAGTCTCAGCTAAGTCGATTTAATAGAGGAAGCGATCTTTTTGTATGTTATCTTCTAGTGAGAACTGTTATAACATATATTCCTATAACTATAACTAATATGCCCATGATTATAAAAAAAGAGGATATAAAAAACCATATTCCAAAGCCTTCGACAACTTGTAAATAGAACGCTAAACCTAGCAGAACTAAGATTATACCTCCGATTAAGGGACCGATGAACCTGAACATCCCTCCGCCATATCTGTTCCATCTCTCGTCCCTCATTCTTCTTCTTTCTTCCCTCCATTCCCTTTTCGCGTCCCTAATTTCCGCTTTAGCGCGGTCTTTTACGTCTTCATATTGTGAGCCTTTAAGAGAAGTGCCGCACTTAGAGCAAAATGCCATTGCTTCATCCACTTCTGAACCACACTTTGGACAGTAAGGCATCAAATTACCCCTTTATATCAGAGTCGATATTGACAAGCAGAATATTTAAAGTTGTCCGCGTAAAATAAAAAAATTAAATAGAGGGTGAAAATTACGTACTATGATAAATATTTGAATGACGATAATACTTTAGTCAGGTCAAAGCATTTTGAATATGTGATCGGTATTGTCTCTTTCGGAATTTTCATAATATTAATTGGGGTCATATCAATTTTAACTCCTGGTTTATTTGGAAAAATTCAAGATTTCTTTAGAGATTTCCACTTAACTAAGCTTCCCAATACTCAAAATGTCTTTCTTCCAGCGCCGGCCGATCCAGGCGCTCATTTAGCCCTCTACAATGCAGTCGGTCTGTTCTGTCTGTTATGGGGATTATTCCAAATTTTGGTTTTAGTGGCTAAGCTTCTGCTGAACTTGTCAACTGTTAGCAAGGCTAGAAATATTTCCGATGTAATCTTCTGGCTGGGTTCTTACTACCTAATCGGTGTTTTCCTAAATGGAACCTTAACTTTAACCTCTTGGTTCGCATTTTGGGCAACGATAATAATACTTTTGGGCATCTCACTATTAGCTAGAGCGGTTCTCTAGCTTTCAGCTCACATATGTAACAGAACTGATCCGTTTTTAATGCATGTTGCAAAAGAAAATAGAGTCGAATGTACAAAAAAATTGTCTTGAAGAATTATAATGGACATATACTTACTATTAATAAATGAACAGGAATAAGAACGAAATCATGAAACTAAAAAGAGCCAGAAAACTTGGGCTTAGGCTTGAAGATATATTGAAGGAACGAATATACAGAACAGGAACAAAATTGTTAGAACTGCAGCGCGAGAGGAGAAAAATGGAGGAGAGAATCATAAAGTTGGAAGGTAAAACAAGTCGTAAGGTTAAAAATTCAACAAATGCCTAATCTAACTATAGAATCCGCATCCGAAAAATTCTAAATGTTCATTTTTGGCACTTGTTGACCAGAGACAATGTACACAACAGAATCACCTATGTAAGTAGCATGGTCGGCTATTCTCTCGAGATATCGAAGAATAAGGATAGATGATATCGAACATTTGACGTCGGCATTGGACTGCGTAGACACCTGCCTTAAAGCATCCACATATATTTTGTCAATAACGTCGTCCATCTCTCTAACCTCCTTCGCAATCGTTACATTTTTTTCAACAAAGGCTTGGATGCTGAGTTTTATCATTTCCTTCGCCTGCTCACCCGCTTTTAATACTTCAGTTTTATCGCATGTCGAAAGGTTGCCAACGATTCTTAACACCTGTGATATGTCAAACGCATATCTTCCAAATCGTGAGAAGCCATAGCTTATCTCCATGCATGACTTCAAAAACCTAACGTCTGATGCCACTGGCTGATATCTAGATATTATTTCAACTGCCAGCTCGTTTACATCATCCTCCATCTTTCGTAGTTGGAGAGATGAGCACGTAGACCATATCCGCCAGGTCTTGTCCCTCACTGTAAGAGTTGATTGCAGTGAACACGGTTGCCTCCGAATAGTCCGCCATTTCCATGATCATACTCTTTAGCCTTTCAAGCCCCATATCCATTAATCTGACCATTTCTTTTCACCTTCTAACCAAACTTCCCCGTTATATATCTCTCTGTCAGTTCTTCTCGTGGAGTACTAAAGATTGTAGTCGTTTCAGTGTATTCGATAAGTTGTCCCAGATAGAGGAAGGCTGTATAGTCTGAAACCCTCGCCGCCTGCTGCATATTATGTGTCACTATTACGACAGTATATTCCCTTTTAAGTGCTATTATCAACTCCTCAATCTTAGCGGTTGCAACAGGGTCAAGGGCTGAACAAGGCTCGTCCATAAGGATAACCTCAGGTTCAACTGCAAGAGCCCGCGCAATGCACAGCCTCTGCTGTTGTCCACCCGACAAGGCAGTCCCAGTCTTCTTCAGATCATCCTTGACTTCGTCCCACAATCCTGCCTGCTCAAGACTCTTTCTAACAACTTCGTTCAACTTCTTTTTGTCTTTTATTCCATTCAATTTAAGACCTGCGGCAGCGTTGTCGAAGATGGACATAGTAGGGAATGGATTAGGTTTCTGGAACACCATACCAACTCTTCTCCTAACAGCAACGGGGTCGATGTCCTTAGAGTATACGTCAACACCATCTAGAAAAACCTTACCCGAAACTATAGCTGAAGGAACCAGTTCATGCATTCTATTAAAACATCTTATTAGCGTAGATTTTCCACAGCCTGAAGGCCCGATAATAGCGGTTACAGCATTAGACTTTATTTCCATAGAGATGTCTTTGATAGCATTCTTATTTCCATACCAAGCACTAAGGTTTTCTGTCCTGATCTTGTAAACTTCATTTATTTCACCTAGTTTAGGTAAGCTAATGCTTGTTGAATCCATCCTCTGTTCTTCTAGCGGCAACTTAACTTCTACTTTTATACTTTCCTTTTACAGTAAATCTGTTGTTACTTTAGGAGATTTTGCTTGGGCTTATTTCAGCAAAGATGATGCTTCCAAATTATTAGAGGCATCATCTATATAGAATAAAGAGCCCTCAATAAATTATTTGGGAATAGCAGATAAATGTCTTTTACGATCTATAATGCGATGATAGGAAAAAGGAAGCTGGGAAACTTTTATTTTTCATCTGCATCCAAAATCGCAAGCACCTTACTAAATTTTATACGTGATATATATGGATGAAAATCGAACTAAGAAAAAAGATAATCGAGATAGTTCGTACATTGTTGAATGGATGTTAGAGATGATTGATTTGATCTCGCGTGATTGTGATAATTTTCCTCAACTTATGCGTGAAGTTCTTTAATAACATAAAGCTATGAAAGGTAAAAGAAGTATACCGCACAGAGGGCAAAGTTCATTTAATGGACTGCGCATCCGAATATGACTTACTAGCTATTGTTACCACGCATGGCTATTTTCTAGAAGCTTGCTTTTTATCATTTTCTCATGCCAATATTGATTCAACAGTCAGGTTGAGTACGATTTCGGCAATGTCAGTGGCATACTCTGCGGTTCTGCGAATGCTTTCGATAATCAATCGTACATATGATGCTTCTTCAACCTCCATCTTTTGAGAAGCAATAACAGCCTCTTTTTCAATAGAAATAACATCCTTTGTTTTCTCGAAAATACTTTCCGCAGAGATTGAAATCCTGCCTGAAAAGCGTTTCTATGGCTGTTTCAAACATTGAGATTGCTGTATTGCTCATCGTTTCGAGCTTTCCGATTATTTCCGGTTCTAACTGTTTTCTTAGTTGCAAGACGTTTTCCGCGATTTTAGCTGCGTGATCTGCAGTTCTTTCCACGGACTTTGTTACGAGACGATAGCCTAGACAATCACGGGCATTTTGTAGGCCGATTTCTTTTACTAATTTAGGATTCTGAATCGCAGTTTTGAGCTGTCTTACTATATAGAGGTTGAATCGATCCACTTCATTGTCTGTAGTTATGACCTCTTTGGCCAGCTGAGGGTCTGATCCTTTTAGGGCGGTTATAGCGTCTCTGTGCATTGAAGCTGCTATTATGCTCGTTCGTCTGAGGGCGCTTTGAACAGAAAGTTCAGGATAACTCAACAAAACCTGCAAAGTTAGCTCTTGTGGGGTGTCTGTGACTATTTCGGTTCCAACAAGCATAATACGAGAAAAATCTTTAATATCATGTCTTTGATTTGCAGATAACTGTTTTTGGCTTTCAGCTTTTATATGTATCATATTATAGCCCACGAGGTAGGCGGAGACAGTTTTTCTAATTATCGAGTCTGAAGAATCTTTAAGTGCAACTCTGATCGTAGCTTCGTCCATTCTCTTTTGTTGCATGGTTGTATCAGTGGGTATGATTGATAATAAACCGCCTTCTTCTTCACGTAATTTTATCGAGCTCCCTCTTTTAAGATCGTTTTGCCTTATCCAACTTATAGGTAATGAGATTATGAAGGTTGACCCTCCAGTGAACTGAAGCTTTCTCGTTTCTTCATTAAGTTTGGTTTCCAGCAATCTAAATACACCTCCGTAAATATCATATTTAGCTATTAATATACCTTTAATCTATATAGTTTATAAATTCTATTGTAAGAATAACATGTTATTTTGCGAATGAAAAAAAGGTATGGCAAAAAGTGACTTGAAGAATCGTCAAAACAGTTTTTGTCAAAGTCTTATCCGGTTATCTTTAAGCAGAAAATCAGCTTGCTTTATATTTTATTGTACTTATTTGCATATGCAACTTCCCCCTTTAAAATGTGCAAACTGTTGCAATATTTGAGCGCAACTTGAAGTGGTTTACATGTCTTGGACTTTAGGGCTTTTATGCGTATCTTTATAGTCTATATAGTTTATGGAGGGAATATATATATAATAAAGTTAGACTACCTCGCAAATAGAGAAAAAAATGAAAAATACATACACAATCGCCATAGTAATAGTGGCAATAGTCATAATCGTAGCAGCAGTTGCTGGCTACACATACATCAGCTCCTCAACAAACACTTCAGCAACAACATCGACGGTAACTTCAACAAAAACAGTTCCAACAACCTTTACAACAACTCTAATAAGTGGGGTTACAACCACCTCGACCGTCATCTCGACCATCACCCCGACCAGTACTACTCCAAGTGCAACAGGAACACCAATATCGGTTACCGGAGCAGGTGGAACTCTGATCTACCCGCTCATGTCTGTTTGGGAGTACACCTATAACCAACTTTATCCAAACGTTCAAGTTAACTATGCAAGCGTCGGCAGTGGCGCAGGAATCCAACAAATCACAGCACAGACTGTCGACTTCGGTGGCTCAGACGCCCCATTGACAGCTGCACAATACAAGGCACTTCCCTCAGGCACAATTCTCCTCACAATACCAGAATCTGCCAGCGCAGTTGTACCAGCATATAACCTACCAGGAATTAGCAACGGCCTCAATTTCACTGGAGCAGTCTTGGCTCAAATCTTCCTTGGCAATATAACGAACTGGAACGACCCTGCCATTGCAGCCCTTAACCCCGGCACAACCCTACCGAACCATGCTATCGTAGTGATCCACAGATCCGATGGCAGCGGAACAATGTACGCCTTCACAAACTATCTCTCTGATTCAAGCACCCAGTGGGCAACCAAAGTTGGCAAAGGAACTTCAGTAAATTGGCCTGTTGGTCTCGGAGAAAAGGGTAATGAAGGTGTAGCGGGAGCCATCTCAAGCACGCAATATTCAATAGGACCTATTGAAATCGCATACGAAATCAATAACAAGGGTCTGATCTCATATGGAACAGTGCAAAACGCAGCGGGCAAATTCATACTAGCGAACCTGACTAATATAGGAGAAGCAATTAATGCAGGTGCTACTGGTCTTCCGGCAGGAAACGCCCAATGGACGAACGTATCCGTAATCGACAACATATTTAACGATAAGGCAGCTACTTACGCTTACCCAATCTCAACGCTAACTTACCTACTGGTCTATCAGCAGCCAGACTAATCTAGCAAAGGGTACAGCCGTGGTGAACTTCATCTGGTGGGTCGTAAACTCAGCACAATCAGCCGGAGCAGAGTTTGGGTTACATACCGTTGCCAGCAAACATCGTCGCTATCGATGATGCAACCCTCAATTCAGTCACGTACAATGGCGTAGCAATACACTAGGGAACCTAATTGTTTATTAGATTCTTTTTTCCCCCTTTTTTTATAATTTCGTGAATAAAAAATGCGAGGTCTAAAATAAACTTGCACCGTGAAGCTTTGAAAGGTGACATAATCCTAAAGGCAGTTGTTGGCGTGGCAGCCGTCTTCATCGTATGCTTACTTGGGTTACTCGCATTGGAGTTGTTTTTGGGTTCAAATCTTTCTATCGCCAAGTTTGGCCTATCATTTATTATAGTTAGAACTTGGGATCCAGTTCATGATATTTTTGGTGCGTTACCGTTTATTTACGGAACATTGCTAACTTCTGCCATTGCTCTTCTTATAGGATTACCCATTAGTATAGGAGTGGCGATATTTCTTACAGAGAAGCTCAAAACCAAAAAAGGAATTGCTTATGTGCTTGGAACGTTGGTAGAGCTTCTCGCGGCAGTGCCGAGTGTTATTTACGGGTTATGGGGGCTGTTATTCTTAAAGAATATCCTTCGAGACTATGTCGAAACGCCCTTACATAGTTACCTCAGCTTTATCCCTCTCTTTTCTGGAACGCCGTTCGGTCTCGATTTCTTTACCGCCGGAATCATACTTGCCATAATGATAATCCCAACGATCTCTGCGGTCTCTAAGGATATCCTGAACGCAGTTCCAAATAGTCAAAGGGAAGCCATGTACTCGCTTGGTGCTACGGACTGGGAAGTTACACAAAAAAGCGTTCTACCTTATGCGAGGTCAGGCATTTTTGGAGCCACCATCCTTGGTTTGGGGAGAGCCGTGGGTGAAACGATGGCGGTGACGATGGTGATTGGCAACACGCCTAGAATTACGGCAGACCTATTTTCCGGCGGATATACATTGGCTGCTGTGATAGCGAATGAGTTCACAGAGGCGTCTTCCCCGCTCTATACTTCTGCTCTCATCGAAATTGGCCTGATCCTGTTTTTTGTAGCTTTAATTATCAATGTTTTCGCCAGATTTTTGCTTTGGAGGATGATGCGTGGTGTACGATTCAGAGTCTGAGAAAAATAATGCCACAGTGAAGAGGATTAGCCTTGTTACTGGTACGGCTCGCAGGCGAAGGGTAGTTGACAAAGTGATGACTGGGCTTGTTATGTTAGCCGTAGCCCTTGCGGTAATTCCCTTGGTGCTAATACTAGGCGTAGTCGTCTTGAAGGGCGCTCCTGTCATAAGTTTATCGTTTCTTACTAATCTTCCTAGGCCTGTGGGTGTTCCTGGAGGGGGAATAGCTAATGCGATTTTTGGTAGTTTCATAATGATGGGGATAGCTACGTTGATAGCTGTGCCCATTGGTGTTGGGGCGGGAATTTTCTTTTCGGAGTGGCCAGAGTCTCGGCTTTCCACGGTTTCAAGTTTTACGAATGATGTGTTGGCGGAGTTTCCTTCGATTGTGATTGGGATTTTCGTTTATATCATAATTGTTTTGTCGACTAAGGCGTTTTCTGCGTTAGCTGGGGCTATTGCGCTTAGTATCATAATGATTCCGATAATTGCGAGAACTACTGAGGAGTCTCTTAAGCTTGTTCCTATGACGTTGAGAGAGGCTTCTATGGCACTTGGGGTTTCGAGATGGAGAACTGTGATTAAGGTGGTTATAGGCACGGGGAAGAGCGGGCTGGTTACTGGTGTACTTCTAGCTGTGGCTCGTGCTGCAGGTGAGACCGCGCCTTTAATTTTGACCGCTCTGGGCAGTGTCTATTTTCCGACTAGCCTGTTTCAACCTACTGCGGCGTTGCCGCTTTTAATTTACACATATGCGATCACTCCGTATCAGTATTTGCAGGCGCAAGCGTGGGGTGCGGCTTTGATCCTTATAGCAATCATGTTCGTGTTGAATCTCTCCATCAAGCTTTTTATCCTGAGGAGATCCGCGGTGAGGGCAGAAACTTGATTTATGTCAGTTTAGAAAATCGTGCACCTTAATCGCACAGAATCCTAAAAATTACGCTCCTTTCTGTCTGATCAGGATGCTTCCATGTTTCCCGTGAATTATGCTACCGACAACTTGCAAGGTCGATCACCGCATCAATTCGTTTAAGATTACGTGAGCATCGGAAGACCTTGTGAACTGAGATATCTTTTTCCAGATCCCCCTCTTGGACGCTACCACCTTGAACTGGAACTCCTGTGTCGATTTCTCATTCGTATCTACGCGGCCAAGCCTGTCCGCGTCCATTAACCCGAAAGGATATCCGGGGAAACTTACGTCTCTAGAGTTATCCGCCATGGCGGAAATGATCGACTCAATTTCTTCGAACCTGCTCCCTTCTGCCTGCTCCCTCAATATTTCAAACCTGAAAACATGCTCGGACTGCCTATGCAGTTTAACTGCAAACATGTCAGCTCTGTGGTCAGGATGTGCTATTTTAACGATCGGATGATAGTACCAGGAAGACCCCTTTAGTAATGTGCTCTGGGAGAGTTCCCATATTGCTGAGAGCAGCGGCTGTCCGGTCGTTGTAAAAAGTGTAGATGTCTTGGATAAGGCGGTGAAATAGACCTCCTCGTTTAACGCCGTGTCGTATGCTTCATTCGCATACTTACTTTCGTTTGTGACAGATGTCTGTAGAGTTCCGTCCTTTACGAGTATATCGTTTCTATTGAGCTCTTCCTGCATTATAAAGTTTGTAAATTTCCATTCAGCGAATGTACGTGCCGCGTTAGAGACCCTATCTATCGCAGCCCTCTGAAGCCCCGACATTATAGTCCTATCGAAGGAATTGAACTTCAGGTCTTCAACTTCAGGCAAATATTTCCTCCATATTTCTTTTATCGGAACGAACTCCGTCCTGTAAACTATCTTCTTATCTTCCAACGTCGCATAGCATACCGTATAAAAATCAATCTTTTGAGGAACATTACACGGTTCAATTCTCCTGTTTCCTTTGAATAGGTTGAAATATAACCTTGTCAGTTCTATTATGAAATTAGGTGCACTAGCTATTTCCATATTACCTCCGTCGATGAAACAGATTGTCCGTTCCGCATCGCTTTTAGGGATTGCATGAAAGTTAGCAGTATCGAAATCGCTCGAATGATATCTCCTGTCAGCGAAAGTCGGTTGGCCTAGGGGAATGGGAATTACATTCTTTTCGAGCAATTGAACAGCCAAATCAATCGGTAACATCTTCTCACTTTACACTAATAGATATGCAAACATCTAACAAATATTTAAGCTAATCCACGAGTCTGCATCATTCCCGAATTTTGGCATACCTTAATCAAATTACTGTTACATCAAAAGAAAACTTCCATTTCTCTTTTCTCAACTTTAAAATGTAGCGACTATTAGATTTTTTAAAAGGTAGCGGGTCCGGTGGGACTTATACCTAAAAGGGTTTAAGTCCCTCTATTTGCCTTATATTCAATATGTCAGCTATCATCTCTACTCTAAAGTAATTGGTATTTTTCTAATCTTGTTAGCTATAAGGTTTTTTAACGTCCTTTGCTTTCCCCCTTTTTTTCTTACTGTACTGAAAACTATTCTCTCAACAATAACAACATTTTTAAATCTGGGACGCGGTCTTTTTTAAATAGTAATGCCGATTAAATTAGAATCTTTAGATTCTTCTATACAAGAAGAGAACATCACTTTGATTGTAGGTAAGAACATATTACTCAAAATAATCGAAAATTCAGAAAAACAATGAATAATACGTATCTAATTATTATTTTAGATTGAATGAAGTATATCAATCGTATTTGTTAAAGATATATTCCAATGTGATGTTGCAGTTCTCTCTTATGATTTGCTCTGATTTACCCTCAAGGGAAATTCTTTGAGAAAATAGTAATTTTATTTCTATGGGAGAAATGTAACCAGATAAAACTACTGGATAGAAATTGAAACCAATTAAGGAATTCTGATTTAGGAAATCCCTAATTGAATCACATACGTTTTTTATTTTTTGAACTGCATCCAAAATTGGGGCATCACCTTTTTTTAATTCAACAATCACAATTTTCTTTTTTTCTAAAAAACAGCAGAGAATCAAGCAGTCACTTACCTTCCCTGGTTTGTGTTTTTGAACCCAATATTTTTCAACATTTATGATAATTTTTTGGTTTACACCTCTTCCGATCTTCATTGAGCAACCTTGATCTTTACATTTAGATGTAACATAAGGTCTGGCTGAATTACAAAGATCTGTTAAAGCCCAAGACATACTACTACACTATCGTTGTTGTAGTGCTCTATCAATTTTGACCGATTCACCATAAAGTTCTGTGATAACCTCGTTAAACCCAGAATCCTTCGTTGATGTATCACGAATATCTATTTTTTTGACTATGCTTTTGCCAGGTTCAGTTTGTGTAAAGAGATAGATTCCAACATATTCAGATTTTATTTGATCCAAAACACCGTATCCCAGTTCTTTTCGTTTTTTCTCAGAAACTTCTGATAATTTAACAAAATTCTGAATTTGTTGCAATAGGTAATCACTATGGGTTGTCATAATCAGTTTCACTCCTCCATTTGCAAGCCTTACAAGGATTCTTGTAAGTCTTCTTTGAGCATCTGGATGTAAATGGGACTCTGGTTCTTCCATGAAAAGAGTTGAGTCAGGTCTTAAAATATACTTTAAGTATAGGATTAAGGGTGCTACTTCTGAGACCATTGAAGATGCTCGGTGAAGAGGAAATTTAGCATTTTTTGAATAGTAGAAAATCTCTGGATAATTAGATTTCTCTGTCTCCTTTACATCAACTCTACCCATAGTGACTTCTTCTTCAATTAGTTTTGCGAGGTTGGAAAAGCTACCACCACGTCCTGGAAGTCTGATTATGTTAGCAAGAAAATCTGTGATAACACCACTCAATGGAAGGAATTCTATTTTTCTAATTCCTATATATGGCATTTCCCTTATTAGTTCTGATGCTACTGTCTTATGCGCTGAAAGGATGCCTGAACGCGCAGCTGGCAGATAGAAAGAATGTAAATCTATTTTTTGGGGGGATAAAATAGAAGACAAGAATGCATCAAAAATATTTTTGAAGATCGAAAATCTGAAATAGCTCTTTTCTTTTTCGATTTCCTTTAGAACAGTTGGAGTAATTGAAAACTTGATAACTCCTTTACTTCTCCCTTCAAACCTAATTGAGCTATACCTAGATTTTGAAAATCTAAAGAGTAGTTTCTCTAAAGGATAAGTTGGAATCAATTGTAAATCGAAGCTTCTGTTTTCACATGTTAAATCAATCTCAAAATTCATAGTCCTGAAATTAACTTTTAGTGAATTACTACCGTGACTGCATAGATCGAACAAACTACATCCAAAAATTCTTTCTAGCTCTTCGGATAGAATTCGCAAGAATTCTGTTTTAAAACCATCCATCATAGATTTGTATAGCTCTTGAGTTAAATCTTTTGGTATCTCAAAATTTTCTATCTTATCTTTGTTGGATAAAAGAACTTTAATGAAATTGTTCTCGACTTCGATAGGAATTTTCTCATAAAGATTCCTTCTTCTTCCACTATATAACATTCTATTCTCTCTATAGATTTCGGATTCAATAAACATCGGCATATATGAAGAATAGAATTTCAGTAACGATTCCTCAAAGGTATGTATCAACATTGCAAAATATGATTTGCCTGTATTATTCTTACCAAGAAGAATTGTAAAGGGCTTTATTACTATGGTTCCTTTTTCTATAGGACCAAAGTTCTCTACGGAAACACTAATTTGCTCCATTATTCGCACTAACTTAACAAACAGTTGATCTTATTTATAAGATTTTAGAGATTTATAGGATACCTGATTAACTGTTCATATTTAATTTTACTAACAGCTCAATTTTTGTAAGAGCTACATCTAAACTTGGGGAGGCTGAAGAGATATTTCTTTGCTTTGCTTTTTTAAAAAGATCGAACTCACTAATTCCTTGTAAATTAAGTTCTTCAGTTATATCTTTTTTGTTTGAAGGCACTACTTTATTATATTCTAATTCAACAAGTCTTGCAATATTTTCTTTGATCTCCTTCTTCTTCCCATTTACAGCTACATATATTGTAGCTTGATGGGCTCCAACTTATAACTTATATAAAGATTCTTCGCCTTTGATGGCTTTTCTTTCTTCATTTAGCAAAATTCTTTTTACATCAGTTAATAAATCTATTTTGATTGTGTCTCTGTCAACAATAAAGAGGAAATTCTGGATTTTATAATAGAGACTTAGGTATGTCTTTATTGCACTCAAAGCTATCATTCCTTTTTTAGTAGGGAGAGACATTTCAGGAATGAATAGAATTTTTCCCTTTCCATTGTATCTTTTGCTAAGTGCACGGAGAACCTTAAACTTTTTTTTACCATCACTCGTTAATACACTAATTATCTTTTTCGATTCTGATTTATCTTCAAGTTTATCCAGAATCTCCAATAACATCACAGGCTTTAGAGCTTTAAAAGGTCCACAAGTATCCTGGGATCTTGACTTGCATCAAATAGACTTCGCAGGTCGTCAATACTTAGAGTTTTATATTTTAAAACATCATCTTTCCCTTTCTGTAATTGTATAACACTTATTTCAGAAAGGGTTGCCTTATTTGAAGTGTCCTCGGTAATATTTAGCAGCGCATTTAATACGTCTATACTATGGGTAGTAATTACAACCTGCCAATCTTTTGATAAAAGCCCAAAAAGTTAATTTTAGGGCTTGTCCTGTTGCTTCAAGATTGTTCTTACTCATCGCTTTAAATATGTCTAGCATACTGGGGAAGTTTAATTAGAAGGAAAATAGTTATTTTCTTATTGACACTAAGGATTAATATCGCTACCTTTACAAATATGTATCAACTATTACCAATGGAGTCGGAATCGAACGAGAGTAGATAATAATTCGGATTTCAGTCTAGACGAATTTCGAGTATCAGATAGTGAAGTACATGAGCCAGCTATATTTTCTATATCAGTCCTTTTGTCGAGAACTTCTTTAGTAAAACCTCTTCCTGACGTGAAAGAAGCACTTCTTAAAATCAAGAAAATTATTGAAGAAAAATATTCTTTCGGAAAGCGACATCAGAATGAATCTTTTAAGCAAGGTTTTCTTAATTTTAATGTAAAACAAGAGACTCTAGAGTTCTACTATGCTCAAGAGATTCCTCTTAAAATGGATTTTGTTCCGGAACGCGATGACCCTGAAATAGTAACTAGACATATACGAGCTGTTAATCCTACTCATAAAATTAAGATAAAACTGACCTTAAGCAAACAAAATGCTGAGGTAATACTGTTTGGAGGGTCCGATATTCTAGTATTAAAAGTCGCAGGATTAGTAAATGAATCAATCAGAGCTTTAGCTGAAGACGGTCACGAGACTTACGATTACAGAATTACTAAAGAGGAAATGCTCAAGATTCTAGAGGCATTCCAATCAGATGTTGAGTACATCTATATAGACCCAGGACAAAACGAGAAACTTAGAAAGTATATTAAAGAAAAAAGACTAGGAGAAGAAATTTTTGTTCAAGTATATGATGTCCATACACAGTTTAGAGGGTACAAAGTAGTCGGATCACCAGTAGTCCAACAGATTCTTAGAGAAACTGGAGTCTATCTCAGAGAAATTCAAGGCAAAATCGACTATGCCGCAGGGATAAGGATTACGAGTAGAGTGTCTTCCAGTGGCAGGATACTGCTCTATATACCAGAGAATATCTTAGAAGTAGGAGAAGATGTGTACGATATAGCTTTCAACCTTTACAAGAAAGTAATAGCGAAGAATGTATTAAACAAAAGTCAACCAACAATAGAGTCCTACTTTAATGGTGTAAAGTTATGAATCAAGAAATAAGTGCAGAAACTCTACTTGAAATAACTGCCGAAGAAGAATTACTAGACATCAAACGATGTAAGAATCTTATAGGACAAATTTTTGCTGAAAGAAGATATGATTTATTAGATGCTGCTCTTAGAAAAGTTACTCACGCCTTCTATTTATCTTCCGTTGAGTTTAGAGCATCTTTAGTTTCTTACCTTCTCGAGCAGTCAAAGGGTCTTAACGAAAGGGAGATCAAGAGGCTTCTTGATAACTCGGTTATAGGCAATCTGACTCTCATACGATACTTGCAAAGTAGGCATCCTGTAGTCGATAGTAATGGTTTAAATGCTCTGGATATTCTTTCTGAAGCGAAATATATAAAGGATGCCACAGTCTTAACTCTTTATCCTTTTGAGGAAAAACTAAAGACGGACATAGAAGAGGAGGTTACGGGAATCTATGATCAGACTACACTGAAGAAATTAACAGAAATATATGAAGTGCTCTTTCTTTTCAATTTAGTTCAGCATAATAGATCCTGTGTTCAGAGTCTCGTCAACCTTTACGCATCTATTCAGACGCCAGAATTTAGACTAAAAAATGGTATAGTCAGCTCCATACTTGAGCCAAAGTTAGATATTTTCATTGCCCACATGTCAAAGTTCATAGTGAACATTAAGGAGGAAACTGATATAATCGAGAATTATGATCTAATATTCGATTCTTTGAGGAATATAGGTATTCCTGTCTTCTTTGATATAATGAAAGTCCGATTTAATGATATGGTTTTCAATGATAACTTTTACTTTCTACTTTTTCAGGATTTAGAGAGTGCTAAAGTTCTCATACCTCCCTACAAGCAGGCTAAAGCTGAACATGTTCAGAAGATTTATGACCCCATAGTTGGGAAGTTTGTAACTCCTAAGGGGAAATACGGGAAGATACTGATAGAAGATATATTCTCTTTCTCGGAATATGAGAAGGTTCATGATATAACTGAGGAGGAATTAAATACAGTTAGAGAGATGAGGGAGACAGAAATAGAGGCTAAAATTCGCAACATCCTGAAAGATGAAAACCGTACAGCAGATTCCCCAACGGAAAAAGCGGACATAATAACACTGAAATTAAGGATTAATAATAAAGATGACCTTCGTAATGCAGCCTTTATACTTAAAGGTAAAAGCTATCGAAAGGTGACAATAAACTCTGTCGCAACTAATCTACTTAAGGCTACAGAACTACTTGTTGATGTAGTGTTCCTTGTTTACACTGGAGAACTATTAGATGAACCACTTACTTATTTCATAAAACTTTGTAATCAGAATAAGAAGATGTATTGTGTAATAGATGGTCGTGACCTTACAAGGTTGTTAAAGGCATACAGACTACTATGAAGATAGAGGTTCAACATATTCACAAACTAGACATTTACTGAAAGTTGACTTAATGTCTGAGTCAGAATATAAATTAAGAGTTGTAGTTGAGCATAAGTACAGTGCTGACCCACAATGTAATCCGCTTGGCCTTTGCATGATATAGTCATCCTTCCAGAAGAACATAAATACCGTGTTCGAATGACAGATTAAGAATAAGAATCGGATTTTGGGTAGTAGGAGGTACAAACATACACACATCTTCACGTTTATGGTCTGTTAAAGCGGTAATGGAGTTTTATAATCGGTTGTATAAGGAGTTTCAGATATTTGAAGGGGAGAATAAATCTAGAACGATAATGGTAGCAGTGAACATCCGATTACATATGCATCTAGGAAAACAGAACGACTAACCCTCTTGTGTAACGAGCTAATTTTTGGGGAATATTTTGGCTATATTAAAGCATTACATAAGGGACTTTAATGGAAATGGATGGGCATCTCTTGAAGAGTGACGACATAAAGTGGAGTAAGAATGCTGAAAAGCGTCTTTTTAAATCTTTAAACGTTAGGAAGGTTATAATAAAGAAGTAGGAATAGATCATTGACATGATGCCTGAGGAAAAAGCAAGAACAAGAATTGACCCAATCCTTAAGGCTGATGGATGGATAGTTCGGGTTATGAATGGTTTGAGGAAATAACTATGGTAAAAACATCCGAGTATAGAACACGTAGGGAGAAGATAGACGTTCAATTAAGGAAGTCAGGTTGGGACGTCGATGACCGATCAAAAGTTATTCAAGAGGTTGATACTAAACAGTCAGACTTCAAGGCTGGTAACTACAAAACCATTGATCAGACTCTGAAAAATCCAGAAGAAAAAGCATATGCAGATTATCTCCTTCTCGATTCTAATGGTTTGCCTTTGGCTATTATCGAAGCTAAACGAACGGACAGGGATTATCTTTCAGGGCAAAAACAAGCTGAAGATTATGTTAACGATATCAAGAAGCAGACAGGAAAGGATATTTTCATTTTCTTAACTAACGGATATGAGGTATGGTTTTGGAATAAACCGTTCGAGGCACCTAGAGCCGTTAGTGGGTTCCATGATAGGCGTTCCCTTGAACGCATTAGATTTCAGAATTACTCAAGGAAGGACTTCTCTGACGTTCCCATCAGCAAAGAGATTATCGATAGACCTTATCAAATCGAATCGGTAAAAAAAGTGCTGGAAGGAATAGAGAAAGGCAAAAGGAAATTTCTTATCGTTCAAGCAACGGGTACAGGAAAGACTCGTGTTGCAATGGCTCTTATCGATGTTCTTCTAAGAGCTAATCGTGCCCAAAGGATTCTCTTTCTCGCTGACAGAAAGGAGCTAAGAGACCAAGCATACGGTGACAACGGGTTTAAAACATTCTTCCCTCAAGAGTCTAAAGTCAAAGTATTCTCTGGACAAGTTGACAAGACCTCTCGCCTCTATGCTTCAACAATACAAACCTTCATGGAATGTTATCAAGAATTCTCCCCAGGCGATTTCGACGTAGTTATTTCAGATGAAGCTCACCGCTCTATCTACAACAAATGGAAGGAGGTCTTTACTTATTTTGATGCGATTGAAATTGGACTTACAGCTACTCCATCTGACTTAATTGAGCGTGACACGTTCAGATTTTTTAACTGTGAGGATAGTATTCCAACCTACCTTTACACTTATGAAGAGGCGGTTAAGGATGGGTGGCTCTGCAGACTACAAAGTATATGTTGCTCAAACTCGTTTTCAGATTGAAGGCATTCGGCCTAGCGACGTTCCTGACACAATAAAGAAGAAGTTGCTTGAAGAGAAAGGAATAAGTGAAGAAGAGATTAACTTTGAAGGGACAGACATAGAGAAAAAAGTTGCTGTGTTAGGAACTAACGAAGCTATAGTAAAAGAGTTTATGGAAAAATGTCTAACGGATGCAACTGGAACACTACCAGCTAAAACTATTATTTTCGCTGTTTCACAGAAGCACGCAACAAGATTGTGGGAAGCCTTCGAAAAACTCTATCCAGAATACAAAGGTCGTCTGGCAAGGCGTATAGTGTCAGAAGATTCAAGAGCAGACGAACTTCTCAAAGAATTCAAGACCGAAAGCTTGCCCCGCGTCGCTATTTCCGTTGGCATGTTAGATACAGGAGTGGACATACCAGAAGCATGTAATTTGGTCTTTGCTAAACCAGTGTTTTCAAAAATAAGATTTTGGCAGATGATAGGAAGAGGAACGAGACACGACAGAATATGTAAGCATAGGGATTGGCTGCCATATGAAAAAAAGGAGTATTTTCTGATTTTCGATTTCTGGAATAACTTCGACTGGCATAACATGCATCCAGAGGGTAAAGAGGAAGAACTAAGCGAGGCAGTTCCTACGAAAATCTTCTTAACAAGACTCAAGCAACTAGATTATTTGCTTCTGAAAAGGGATAAACGAGCAGATCTACTTAAGAAGAAACTTACTGAAGATGTAAAATCGTTACCTTGTGATTCTGTCACAATCAAAGAACATAAACGAGATATTGAGAGAGCTTTAACGCCTAACGTATGGGATACAGTGGGGCTAGATGCACCAACGTTCTTAAAAACCAAGATTGCGCCTTTAATGCGTTATCAGAAGGATGTCAACCCAAACGAAGCATCTTGGACTTTGAAAATTGAACAGTTGAGCTTTGCAATTTTACAAGATAATAAAACCGAGATTGATAGGGTTAAAGATGACATAGGTGAGTGGCTCAATGCCTTGCCAACGACAATTCGAGAAGTGAAGGATAAACAGGAATTGCTCGACAAAGCATTACGCCCACAATTTTGGAAGAACATAACTTTCGATGACGCCCAGATGCTTTTAAAAGAATTCGCATCGTTAATGAAATATAAACAGCCTGAACCGCGACCTATTATTATCCTCGATATTGACGATATTGTCCAACGGAGAGACTTCATCGAATATGGCCCAGTTCCAACACAAGAATATGCTATAACTTATATTGACAAGGTTGAGAAAAGAATTAAGCAGCTCATTGAGGAACATCCCACCATTAAGAAGATTAAACGCGATGAGGTTCTAAATGAGGAAGACCTTAAGAATTTGGAAAAGACTCTAAATAGTCCAGAGCTTTATATTACTGAAGAGGTTTTGCAGAAAGCCTATGGACAGCACAAAGGGACACTCGTTCAGTTCATCAAGAAAATTTTAGGCCTGTACGAGTTTCCCGATGCAAAGAGGAGGATTCAAGAAGCCTTCAAGGCCTTCGTTATAGAGAAGAATTATCTTAACTCAGATCAGGTTAATTTCCTTCGTACAATTCAAACTGTGTTTTTAAAGAAGCACCATATTGAGTACAGTGACCTGTTTGAGCCGCCATTTACTAACTTCGGTGTTAATGCACCGGTTCCGCTTTTCAATGTGGACGAGCTTAAAGAAGCGATCCAACTATGCAACCAATTAGAGGTGGAAGTACTGCATGTTAGCCCCTGAATTGAAATCGCAAATCAATAAGCTCTGGGATAGATTTTGGTCCGGAGGGATTGCCAATCCGCTTACTGCAATCGAGCAGATGTCTTACTTAATTTTTATGAAAAGATTGGAAGACCTAGATAACATCCATGCAAGAAGAGCAGCAGCGAGGAACGAGAAACACAAATCACTTTTTGAAGGGCATGAAAATTGTAGGTGGTCACAATGGAAACATCTTAACGCTCAAGCAATGTTGAGACATGTTCAAGAAGTCGTTTTCCCATTTATTAAAAACCTGACCAACGGCGATGATGTATTATACTCACAATATATGAGAGATGCTGTATTCGTTATTCCAAAGGCTTCCTTGCTGCAGGAAGCTGTCGCGATAATTGACGATATGAATATCACAGAACGAAATCAAGACACCCAAGGAGACATCTACGAATATCTGTTAAGTGAGCTAAAGACTGCAGGCAAGAATGGACAGTTCAGAACACCAAGACATATCATTCGAATGATGGTTGAACTCATCGAGCCTGATATAGGCCAGACTGTTTGTGATCCTGCCTGCGGTACAGCTGGTTTTCTGATTGCTGCTTACGAACACATCTTGAGAAAATATACAAGCGATGATATCATAAGTATCCACGAAGATGGCTCAACACACAACTTGGTTGGAGACAAAATTGTTGAGAAATCTCATTGGGACCTTTTGAAACGAGAAACATTTTTCGGCTTTGATTTTGACACTACAATGATTCGTATTGGATTAATGAACATGATTCTCCACGGTATCGGGAGACCTAACATTCGTTATGCTGACACTCTTTCTAAACGCTTTGAACAAAAGGCACGGTATGATATTGTTTTTGCGAATCCTCCATTTGCTGGATCAATCGATAAAAGCGACATTAATGATTCTTTTAAATTAGATACAACGAAAACCGAACTTCTGTTTTTGGAACTCTTCTATAATCTTCTGAAGATCGGAGGTAAAGCTGCAGTTATTGTTCCAAACGGTGTCTTATTTGGTTCATCAAATGCACACATCAAAGCTAGAAAACTTGTGTTGGAGAATTGTCAACTTGAAGCTGTAATTTCCATGCCTGGAGGTGTTTTCCAGCCCTATTCCGGCGTTGGTACAGCCATTCTTGTTTTTGTAAAGGGAGGTAAGACCGATAATGTTTGGTTCTACGAGATGCGACAGGATGGATATACCCTAGATCAGAAACGTGATTTTATTGATGGCGAAGGTGACATTCCTAATATAATTCAGAAGTACAAGAAGCGAGAGGAGTCAGGACAAAGCATCTTGGTGCCATTTGAGAAGATAAAACAGAGTGATTACAACCTCTCAATTTCAAGATACAAAAAAGTTGAGCGCGAGGAAGTTGAATATGAAGACCCTTTAGTTCTAATAGACAATGTTCTAGAAAGTGAGCGTGAAATCGAAAACGATTTAATAACTCTTAAAAAGATGATTCAATGAAAATATCGAAACTGGAAGAACTTGCAGATATTCAATACGGATTTCCTTTTAATTCAAAGAAATTTAAGGAAAATGGTAGGATTCGGGTTGTAAGAATAAGGGATATAAAGAAACCTGAAAAACCTACTTTTTTAGATGATATCTATAGACAAGAATATGTAATTGGAAACGGAGATATTATTGTTGGAATGGATGGAGAATTCAATTGTATTATTTGGAATTTTGGAAAAGCTGTCTTGAACCAACGAGTTGCAAAAATTATACCTAAGAACTTTGTTTCCAAGAGTTATCTCTATTATATTCTTAAAATTAAACTCAAAGAGATAGAACAGAGGGTAACATTTGCTACAGTAAAACATCTACTTGATTCACATCTTCGGAATCTTGAGATACCCTTTCCTCCATTAAATGAACAGATACGAATAGCATCCATCCTTGGAAAAATTGATGAGCTGAAAGATAAACGGGAACAAGCAAATTTGATGACTAACAAAATTCTTCAAGTTATTTTTCTGCAGATGTTTGGAGACGGTAATTTCACACGTGAGCCTATCAGAGAACATATTATAAAGACAGAAGTAAGAGACCCACAAAAAAAACCTCATGAATACTTCAAATACATCGATATTGCTGGAATTGATAATAAATCTGGAAAAATAGTAAAAGTAAAAACTATACCTAGGGAAAGATGCTCCAAGCAGAGCAAGAAAAGTAATCAGAAAGGATGACGTGATCATATCAACAGTGAGACCTAATCTAAATGCAACTGCGCTTGTTCCGCCTGAGCTCGATAGTCAGATTTGTTCTACTGGGTTTTGCGTTCTTCGTTGTAAGAGCTCATTGAATCCAAGATTCCTATATGTTTTCACAAGAAGAACAGAATTCATCGATGTTCTATCATCTCAGATGAAAGGAGCTTCCTATCCCGCTGTGACAAACGATGATGTCTTGAATGTTGAAATACCAATTCCCCCTATTGAACTTCAGAATAAATTCGTTTCAATTGTTGAAAGAGTCCAAAATATCCAAGAAAAACAGCAGCTATCCACTGGGGAAATTACAGAGTTATTCAATTCTCTCATGTCCAAATCATTTAAGGGAGAGTTGGTGTCGTGAGATGCAGTTCCTTTTAAAACCTAATTGGCAACAATTAAACAGATACATCTGGAATTCCCTTGAAAAATCGGCACCAGCTGACGTATATATTGAATTATATCGCTTTCAAGGAAGAATATTGGGAATTGATTCACGAGCAAATGAGCCCGACGTCACACAAGAAGAAATAGATGCTCGTAACATGTTTTTAATTATAATAAATGACACAAAACTAGCTAAAAATGAATTCAAAAAGTACAACCCTCCAACTAATGAAGCTATTTGTATCGAGCTATTGGAGGGATTCTATGGAGTCTTAAAAGACAACTTCGGTACTAAACTGGCAAAGAAATATTATTCAAAATTATCGCAGTTCTTACTCGAACATAATCTAAGATACAAACTTGACGCAAATTGCAAGTTTCATTTAACAATTCAAGGCATATTAATGACTCAATATGTACATCTACGTCAGTTTCTTGAAAATAATCCTGAGTGCTCAGAATGTCTAAGTGAATTAGAAGACATCATTTCTAATTTACATCAGTCACAACAGCAAAGAAATTGTGTACGTGTTTCTAGCAATCTATTAGAAAACTTGGTAGTTGCAAAAGCAAATAGAAGAGCTAGTACGCTATCGCGGGCTTTGGAACAATGTCCTGTGGATTTATTTCCACATGATGCAGTACGTGAAAGCTTAAAGAAGATTTATGATTTTGCATGCGATTATCCAAACATTCGACATGCTGGTAGACCTGAAAGCCGTTTAAGAGACCTCAGAAATGATGACGTGCTTCTTATCTTATCCTTAACAATAGGTTTCGCATCTTTTCTCTCTAGGGAGAATGTTAGTCAAACAATACTTAGTGGAGATATATGAATATTTAATCCCCTTTACATTTCCTTTCTATCTTATTTGCTGTCTTGTCAATAGGTGATAATTCAAGTCTCGATTAATTCTTGAATTTCATCTTATCAGGTTACATATAAAACTTGAATTTATTTTTAGGTTCTATATCTTTTTGTAAAAATGATGAACTTGTTTTAAATTAGAAATTTATACATACCTTTTCCCAAGAATGTGATAACTTTTTGGTCTCTCAAAACTTGCAGCTGTTGGCGGATCTTGGGGCGAATGTGCCTGTTTCTGGGATGGAGCCTGGCTAACTGGTCCTCAAACGTGTAGACCTGATCTAACGTAAATGTCTCTTGGTCTAGCTTTCTTATACATAGTAGCACATCAACTTTAAATCATTACGATAAATTTCAAAAAAGTATTATAGTTGTCTCGTCCAAAACAGGAATACCTTCCTATGTCTCTTTAAAGAGACTTCTAAGAAAATACAAGTCTGAGGTTATTTTACGGGAAAAGTATCATAGGCATGCTTTAACTAAAACTCATAGTTATGAATTACTTTTCATAGCACAATAATATGAATGAACCTAATGCTAAAATTGTTCCAATATTAGGTAACGTCTAGCGTCTGAATTTTATAGGTTATAGGGTTCTGTTAAATATCCTTTGTGTCTCTTCCTTTAATAATCTTTTTATAACAACCATTTCCTCATACATCTTAGAGTTTAGGTGATTTTGTATCCGAATTTTTGCTCATGCTCTTTCAATAAGCTTCTTATCACTCCTATTTTTTTCCTATTGCCCTTATTAACTTTCCTAAATAGGATTCTTAAAGTTCCTAAATAGAAGTCCCTAAATTTCCTACTTAGGAGTCCTATTTCCTGTCCTATTTTCCTGCTTAGGAATCCTATTTTTCCTGTCCTGTTTTCCTATTTTTTTCCTAAATTTCCTGCTTAGGATTCCTATTTTCCTATTTAGGATTCCTAATTTTCCTATCCACATGAAGCAATTCCTAAAGGTTTCCTGTACACACCCCTATTTACCCTCTTTTCCCAGCTAAATTCCTGAACATTCCTATTTTCCTAAATTCCCTATTTAGAAGTCCTGATAACCTGTTCTATAGAATAGTCCTTTAGTTTAAGGCTGCTCTGATCTGATTTCTTATTATAATGATGACGTCTTTTTATATGACGGGACTGCTCTATAATGAACATTGCAGTTTAATCAAAAACCCAGTCTTTGATAGAGCTTATAGGAATTACATGCAAAGGATGGTCAACCTCGGATTAATAAAAACTGAGGGAAAAGGAAGATGGAAAAGGTATGAGCTCGTCTCATAAAATATTCGTGAAACTCATCAAATTCTCTACTTATAAAACCTGTAGTGATTTTGTAGTAATCGACCTTCTGGGAGTTCGTAGAATTGAAAAGTTTCGCCTACAGTTCCTCTTTTAAATGGGTAAACTTGGTCCAATTATAAATATCAATCCATCTGGTTATAAGCATATTATTATTGATATTTCTATTCATTTCTTGAATAATTTTTCTCTTGGCATCCATTAGGTCTATGGCGTTTATCTTTGCATAATCCTCAACTAATTCTCTGTATTCATTTTGCATTCTGATAAGAAAAGTTGTGTAGCCTTCAGCAGTTCCAGTTACTCCCCAGTTATCTCGAATATTGGTATCCCATATTATGAATAAATTTGGGTAGACCATATGCATAACTTTTGAAGTGCATGTGGATTTAAGAACCGCATTTATATCGTTAAAAGTGTTCTTTACTTCCTGTTTAATGTTATTAATATCGAAGTCAAGGTCAAAATTACAGTTTTTGAATATTCCAGAGATACTCGACTAAGTGTCTTAGATTTTTCAATGTTCAGAGATAGAAATTTCTTTTCACCCAATTCCTTTTTTATTTTTCCTATAACTCGTCCCATTTTCCATTCAAAAAGAAATTTCTCCACTTGTTTAACATCAGTTGGAGATGTAGTACCATTTACATAGTTCTTCCAAAACGGTTCTTCAAGCCATTGGAAGTAATCGTCCTCCGCATAAATATCTCTTTTATAAATATCTATTATTCTAAAGAATTCTTTTAGTTTCATAATACTATAGTTCGTCTCAGTCATATTAATACTTTAGTCGAACACCCCAACATCTTTCCGAATTAATTCTTTGGTCTAAAACATCTGATATAAGGCAACTTTTTTGGAGATCACTAACGATAAAAGAATTGACGCACAAGGCTTTAGGAGATATTGATACTTATAGGAATGGAACTAAGCATTAGGGCTTTCTACAGGATATCTAACCAATAGTATTGTTTCTCTCAGAATATCGCTTAAGCAGTGTTCCATTATCATCTTCAATAGGTTTTCTGTTCCTCCTGATAAATATGCTTTCCATAGTCCAGGTACGTCCTTTCCGCATATTTTATCATCATTGAAATAATCTTCAGGTTCGCTCATCAGATCATCCAATTTAGGCCATTTTAATCCCGATTCTTCTGCCTTCTTTCTCCATGGCTGCATTATATCCACAAAATCATCATCAGCCACTTCCATCTTTAGTTCGATTCTGATAACATCTTTTTCAAATCTGGTGTTATATGAGTAGAGTGGTTTGGGAAGTGTTCTAATCGTTTCTCTTATCTCCCGGTAGAAGGGCTCCTTTTCTTTCGTTTTTCTTTGAACAATAATGAGTTCGTTCAAACGAAAATAACCAAAGGTAATTACCTCGTGTTCTCTGTCTCTGTTTGGTATACCTGTGGTCTCGAAATCAATCAAACTCCCTTTGTTTATGCATAGAGCTAGTGATATAGTCGTCTTTATGTGATTCTTGTATACTTTTAATCCATTCATTAATTCTAAATTTACTTAGTCTCAATATAAGTTTATCATTTGTCTTTATACGAAAGAGAAATAATCAACGTCATAAGGAACTTGTTTTAAATTCGAAATTTATACACGCCTTTTCCTAAGAATGTGATAGGAATTTGTTGTATATTTTACAAATGAGAGAGCAATCATCAAGATTTAATTAAACTGTTCATATATAATATTAACTCGATTTACTTTTTTATTAGAAGATTAGTCATAAGAATAATTCTAAAAGGAAACCAAGAAATCGTCTAGTAACCAATGATCAAATTTCCTTTCAGAGGCAATTTCAGTCTTCCACTGGCATATAGTGTGTCAAAATGGGTGACCACTGTTTCAAAATCAGGATGTTTTCTATAGATAATACGAACAGCTATAACTAAAAAGCTCACGTCATGCATCATACAAGCTTCAAACAAGTCCTTTAGAAACTGGTAATTAGTCACAGCCCTTCCAGCTTCTACTTCAAGGACTGTACCTGTGTCTTTTTGGAAAGCGTTTACCTGAAAAGATTTCTCAAGTTGATTATTTCGCCCAAAAAGGACTGGCACTTATCTTATCTCCAAGCTTATTGCCTTTCTCCACTTTAAAGCCAATGTCTAGTAGGGACTTCTTCAGAACCAAAAGAACTCCATCGCTGTTCAGTTTGTGCTCTGAGGAATCTATTGCGCCAGCATGCTGCTTGAAAATGTTAACAACTTTTAGCAGGTATTCAGGTATGACATCTGACTTTGGATAATACTGCCAGCTTGTCATGACATGTACAGATAAATAACAAGTTATATATTATTTATCGCAATATTTCTGTGAATAAAAATGATAAATAATTGGTATCTCTATTGTCACGTTCTAATAATTATTGGACAAAATTAATACCTATAGTAATAAAAAACAAACATAATATTTGATTGCTTATATATTGCTCATATTTTTTGAAGATCAGTAAGTTAGAAAGTATGATGAAGAATTTGTTTTAAATTCGTAAAATGTTTAGTTTTGGATTACCAGTATAGTCGTCTGAAAAACCTTATATTCAAAGATCATACTGTCTAGAAATTAATGTCGAAAACTGAGAAAGAAATAATGGACTTATTAGAATTAGAACAAAAAGAAGTACCTATTCTCTCCTTCCCGCATATAGGGCAAATATTACTCATGAATTAATGAAGATTCCGTCAGCATAATTGTAAATATGATCAAATTCAATTTCCTCTGGTGAATAACCTTCAAAACTCTTAAGGCATATGTAACATTCTTTATGATTGTTTAAAAGAGAGGATTTTTCATCTTGAGTAAGAATCCTCCGTTTTTCTTTGGACATAATTTTCCCTATTTCTGTTTCTTAACATATAAATACCTTCTTTTAAGTTTAATGGTATCCGCAACTTTGATAAAACAAGTTTATATAAAAAAGAGATTTTATATCTAGTGTATGAATTCTTTTTATAATCAATCCAATAGGGAACAGGGGAACAAAATTAAAAGGTTTGATGATATATTCAAGCTTTGGCTTACTATTTTAACTATCATCTTTTCTTTCTCCCTTGCTTATCAAAGATTTATAATGCCAACTGGCTTTTATTCCACTTTTATATTGATATTGTTATTAACAATAATTTTTTGGTCTGTGGGTCATACAAGAGAAAATATTTTCCTTGAAGTTTTTTTAAAATTTTTTTCATGGTTTTTATTAATGTATTTTACTGTAATAACAGTATTATATGTTACATACGGAGTAACTAGTTTAAAAAATATACCAATTGGAATGATTGTAATGGGTCTTGTTGCTCAATTTTATCTTGTGTTACCTGTCTATTATTATTTTAGAGATTATCTTGCAAATAGGGGAAAATTAGCCTTTATTTTATTCTTCATAGAAATCATAATTCTGACTATAATTAGTTATTTTTTATAACTTTCACTTATCCTTCACTTTCAGCTAGAGGAGATAATAGGCTAGTTGAAGAGGCCCTAGAAGAATTTAGAGATTCTATTAACTACAATGTGCCTTTATTCCTAACGGTTCAAAATATCCTTGATAAAAGTAAGATCATGTCTTTTGAAAATAGACCCTAGAACTTTCGACCATTGGACTACACCGCCAGAGCTGGCGATAGAATAAAAAATATAGTGTGGCTAGTTCACCTCTCGCTTTTTTGACATTAAGGAATAGATTTATAATTTTATATACTCAATAAAGAATAATTGTATTTTGAAGTCATTGAATAATGATTGTGATAAAGACTTAGTTGACAAACAACTAAAACAAACCCACCTTGCAACTATGTTAGACTATTACTCTGGGAAAGGTGCATCACATATAACAATTTTTATAGCTTTCGTATTTGGTCTTTTTACAATACTAGCAATATTATTTTTATCAAATATTACCGATATCCCATTTGTTATATTATCAATTATCTACTTTTTTTTCTCAATTGGAGGATTATATGAGTTTTTTAAATTCAGTTTTTATAATAATGTTGTAAATCACATAAATGTTGAATTAGATAACCTAGTTCCAACACCAGAATATACAAGTTTTGAATTTGGCTCTCGCCCCTATTCAGAGCGCAAAGGCTCCAAACTTT
This sequence comes from Nitrososphaeria archaeon, assembly GCA_963752255.1. Classification (GTDB taxonomy): domain Archaea; phylum Thermoproteota; class Nitrososphaeria; order JACIWG01; family JACIWG01; genus JBEKIG01. Next base: position 149,152 of record CAVVXT010000010.1, read on the forward strand.
CAAAACGTATTTATCGTATCTTCTATTTTTCACGTCAAAGGAGCTTAGTTCTTAATTTGGTTGTAATTCTTTTTTCTGGTTCAATTCTTTTTGCTTGGATTGCTTCAATATTTAATCACTTCATCCAATTTGAAATTACTCTAAAGCAAGCCTTATACCCTTTCATTGTAATTTTGGTATTTATCGGTGTATTACTATATTATTTAACATCTAGAGAAGAATTAAAAATTGTAAAAACTGATATAAATGATTATGAAATTAATATTGAACTTAACGTATTAGAGGATACTGTAATAAGTCAAGTGCGTGTAAATGGAAAACCAATATTAAAAGATAAGATGATAGATGACATAAATGTAGAAATATCTCCTATTCCAATATTTAATAAAAAAGGCGAAGCAATTATACCTTTAAAGAAAGGGAAACAGGATTTGAAATTGATATTCCCTAAAGAAAGGAAAACGGAATTTGAAACAAAGGTCTATTACATAGCAATCTTGACAGAAGGAGAACCTCCTTTACGATATTATACAAGTGCCCCTGAAAAGTAGCATGTATATATATTCTACATAATTCGTCATTATTAGTTAACATCTAGCCTTTTCCGTTGAAGTTCTTTAACTATCTTCTCTATTTCTGAAACCTTAGAAATCTCCTTTTCCAATATTTCAACCCTATTCCTTAAACTAATGTTTTCAGTCGCTAGGGAATTAACTAGTGTTTGAAGTTCTTTATTCTTTTCGCTTATTTCTTCAGAATATTCTTTAACTTTCTCCTTGACCTGCTTTAGAAAGTCTTTAACATGATCTAGTCTGACCCAAGAATTTTGCTCAATTCTTTCTGATCGCCAAGATCAAGAAGTTTCTTTATGTCATCTTCCAGTGTCTCTAGCCCAATTTCGCGACGAATTGCACCTGCGGTTATGGAGACATCGTCCCAAAGTTTTCGCCATTGATCAGCTGTTAAGGTGACTGAACTAGTCTTTTTTAAAACATCGTCATAGATGGCTCTTGCAACCTCTCTAAATATCCCACGAACATTAGAGATTTCTTTCTGAATGTTCGCCAACCAGATAACGTTCTGCTGTTCAAGCTTCTTCCATTCCTCCAGCTTTATTCCTACCTCACGTCTATAGTCACTTTGTGACGAAAGTAAATAAGGGGAGTTTGCATACATATTCAAAATAAATCGAACTTCAGCCATCTTCCTGTATGTTGCGTCTAGGGCTTCAACACGCTTAAAGTTTACTGGATCCAATAGCTTCTGCCTTCTTTCTTTGTCTAAAAGTTTCTCGTTCCACCAATTCGCAATCAAAACGCCAGCCAATGCAGAAGATGCAGAAATTATGGTTGCGGCTATTCCAAACCAATCGGAAAGTACCATAGAGAACTATAAAGATATATTGAATCCTATTCTTAACATTATTCAGACTTGGGAAAATGGTTCAGTTGTATATTAAGATCAATCCGATTTCATAATTAGAAAGACCGTCTCCTCCTAATGTACTTATGTGATGTGCTTCCCAACATCCTCTTCAATTTCATTTAGCCTATTCTTTAGGTCAATGTCCCTCAGATTTAATTTTCCTCCTATATCAAAACGTTAGTTAATAATAAAAATAGGAGAATAGTTATGATAATTGAAAACCCAAAGCTAGGGAGAAGCCTCCCCGAAAATCAAAAGCCATACGGAGATGAAAACACATCTATCGCAGAGGAAATAGTTTTAAATTCAAAATTTATACATACCTTGCCCCAAGAATGTGATAACCTTTTGGTCTCTTAAAACTTGTAAACTGGCTGGCGGATCTTGGGGCGGATATGTCTGTTTCTGGGGTGGAGCTTAGCTAATTGGTCCTCAAACGTGTAGGCCTGATTTAACGTGAATGTCTCTTGATCTAGGCTTTCTTATGCATGCCAGCACATCCGTCATCCATCCCCGTGAAAGGGACGACTGTCCAAGTAGGAATGAAAATCTTTTCCAAGAATACCTTACCGCATTCTTGGGCATTTCAAACCCATCCCTGATGATATGTATTCGAGCATCTGTTGGCAGTTCTCCGAGGAGAATGCTGGATCCTACCCAGCCGCTCCGTCTAGCAGATTCCCTGAGGGGTTTCCGTTTTTCTACTACTGATTCCGTCATGAAATATTTTGGAACAAGAAACAGGTTCGACACATTAAACAATTTCATGTCGTATTGGAGGAAGAGGTAGCTCGGTGCCGTTCCAGCGCGTATTGCTTTGATCTTCGGTTCATAGGCGGAGTTCATGATCTGATATCCGTAGGGGTGGCTCTGGCTCTTCAGTTGATATTCTTCCAGACAGTCCGGGCAGACAAAGTCCACTACCTGCCTTCCTGTTGGAGTGGTAGATAATACATCGGATGCGCACGCTGGGCAGTACAGGTTCTCCTGAACCCAATCTTCGGTGAGAACTCTTGCCCGTTGGGACAGGCTCCTATATGGCGATGCTATTTCAGGTTTTAGCTCAAGCTTCAATCTGAACTCAGAAAATATCAAGAGTTTCTAAAATTTATAGGTTATGATATAAGAAATTCGTGCATGTGATTAAAAAGCTTAATATTTTGCCTTCCATTAAGATGTCCATAAGTCAGAATGTCGGAAGAATTGATTAAAGGGTATATTGAGGATTACAATTATCAAGAGGACAATCAGGGAACTTATCGTGACTTTATTCATATAGAAAAAAGATATATGTTCACCATTCTTGATTCTTGCAAAAGTCCCAAAGAGATCTTTTTATGCTATTAGTGTAACCTGCAAGAGCATATTTTCTAAACAGATCCAATTATACCTTTTATTTAGTCCGGTGATTGTTTCCAAATTTTGGGATAGTCTATGGACAATAGGGAGAATATCTTTTAGGTTGCGGCGGGTAGTGGAAGATGGTTAACGGGTGATAGCTTGCTAGACTGCGATGTCAGCCTATGGCTGGTGTCCCCTAAAAAAGCCCAGTACACCCCAGCAGAAGACCCTACCACCCATATTTAATGGCAGCACAAATTTTGCCAGATAAAAATCTAAATTATCCACCATTATCCTCACCATTATCCTCACCATTATCTTCCATTATCCTTATACGTTATGCCCCCATTATCCTAATTATTATCCAAGATTATCTTAAAGCTAGTGCCTTTATCGATTCCAAATTTTATCAACTCCGAGAATCTGCCTTTCCTAGCTATGAATATCTTTGTTTAAAGTAGAGTGAATTCACTTCACGGTAATGTAGTAATAGAATATTTAATGTACCTTCTCAGTATACAACTCTCTGAGATCTTTTATCACATTTGCATAGAACCCAACGCTACTAATGATATGCCGACAAGAAAAGCTCCTAAAGTAGCAGCAATCTGAGTTGTGTTATTTTTTAAATTCGCTTTTGCAAGTTCTGTTCCACACTCTTGACATCTGACCTGATCCCGCGAACTTTGTCCTTGGACGGGGATAAGGTTACTACATACAGGGCATGGAACAATTTTCATATCGATCTCCTCACTGTAACCGCATCCAAGAGTGATCATTTTCACCATGCCCCTTTTTTCTTCGATGACACCAAGCTTCAACATAAGGTGGATCAATTCTTGTTTACGCCATGGAATTTCTTCCCATCTCTTTTGTCCCCAATCATCAAAGTCTTTAAGCTCCGCTTCAATTCTTCCTCCTAGTTCGGTTAACGCATAACGCGGTGTAACGGTTGAAAATTTGAGCACGACTCCAGCTTTTTCAAAATCCACTAGTATGCGATAGACGGTTGTGGGGTTAATGTTCGCAAAACTCACTTTTTCAACTACTTCAGCTAAGGTGGGGGCTTGATCAGACTCTTTTAGGACTTTCAAAATTTTCGCCTTTAACATGAATTACAACTCACGCTCAGTTTGTAATGGTGGTAGGTCGGTATAAAAGGTTGCGGTAGTTTAGAAAAATGGAAAAGAAAAATGGGAAAAAAGTGGACGAAGAACCCGAACGGCTTGAAGATATTGCCAAGGAACTCAAGGAATTAGCCAAGAATAAGCCACTTAGTGATACAGATTTGGTGAGGGCTAAGCAGCTTATGTATAGGCTTAAAGAATTTGGTTTCACTAATAGGCAGATAAATGAGATAACTGATGGTGGATGGTCAGAGTCGACAGTAAAGCTCTACACGAGAGGTGCGACCGTCAAAAATTTGAGCCAGAAGAAGAATGCAGTTGACCTCTTAACTCAACTAATTAACATGGATTTGAGCCTAGAAGATGTTGAGATATTCGTTTCGATAAAGAAAAATTTAGACTCTAAAAACGTTGGTTTCCAAGATATTTTAAACCTACTCGGTGAAGCTGACGGGCTTAAAGTTGATCCCAAAGAAATAGTTGCAACCTATCTAAATTTCCAGAATTCAGGCCTATCGGTAAGACAGTTGAGTGAAATCCTTTCATCCAAAGCAGAACTTGACAAAATGCATGTGACAATTGAATTAATGGATGAAATTCTCCAAGCATCAAAAGTCTATGGAGACGCCGGTAAAATCCTTGAAGCTTTAAAAAGTTATGGAGCACTTGGGGCTATCCAAGAAGACATTAAGAAGACTTCTTCTGAGAAAGAGAATCTTCAGAATCAAGTTAACGGATTAAAGCTAGAAGTTACTGATTTGGAAAAACGTAAAGATGCTGCAAAAGATTCCCTGGCGACTTATGAAAGGATAAAAACTCTCGGCTTCGACGAACCCACCTTCAAGAGACTAAAGGCGTCAGCAGAAAAGTTCGGAAGAGTAGATTCAGTTCTTGATGCAGTAAACTCTTTCGTTGACCTATCTGAAATCAAGAGAAAGAAGGATGATTTAGAATCTGAGTTGAAGAAAGTTGAAGCTGATCACGCCCACCTTGCAACAATAATAGAGATCTGCAAGACATTGCTTTACAAATACAAGTTCAGTATAGCAGCCATAAACGACATCTACGAAGCCGCCAGAAATTACGGTGACCCATTACAGGTCTTGAAGGCTATTAACTTATACGGAGAAACCTTGAAGATTCGAGCAGAGATAGACACATTAAACAAAAATAAAGAGCAACTTAAAGCAACGGTCAAAGAGCTTGGAGATCAATCTCAACAACTGGAGGCGACGATCAAAGCACTCAGGGCTTCAGTCGATGATGCTCTTGCGCCGATTAGGAACGAAATTACAAAGAATGTCGATTACGTGATTAAAAAGTTCGTTGAAACTTTAGCGGACATGTCTGTACAGTATGAACAGTACGCCCAAAGATATGGTGAACTAAAGGCTGAGGCAGGGAAACTTGAGGAGGACCTCAAGCTAGGCCGAATTATGCTGTTGCTCATAAAATATCCGAGCGAAGCTAGACAGGTTCCATTGGAATATGATGCGCTTATACTGAGTGGCATAGTAAATCATTGCAGGGCTATGGGTATAAATCCGACACTTAAACTCCAAGACGTTGTTGAATCGAAATTATGGGCGATAGGAAGTTATAGCGTTACGTTAGTCGAACTGCTCGAATGGTCCCTGAAGGGGCTAAGAAAAAGCATCCCACATGTGTGATCACTTTGCAATTCAATGAAAACATTGCATTCTTGACTTATCTTGTTGGGGGCTAAAGGGAATGAGTCTAGAGAAAATTGAAGAGTACCTGAAAGATGTTCAAGCTATAAAGTTCTATGATACCATTAAAGCGCAAAATGAACGACTGATAGAGCAGAATAAGAAGATCGAAGAAACGTCTCAAATCGAAAGAAACAAACTGATGGAAATAAACAGCGAACTGACACTAGAGCGTGACAACTTATCCCAAGAAATAATTGACCTCAGAGCTGAAGTCGACCAAAAAGATTCGAGGATCAATAATTTGACGACCAATCTTGTTTCAAGCAGAGAAGAAGCCTCAAAACTCAAAGAGAGAGTTAAGGAACTTGAAGATCTAAAAGCTACGGTGGAAGGGAAGACACTCAAAGAGGCAGCAGAAATCTTCATAAAAGCCAAGAAGGAAGAAATTCAAAAGGAAGCTTTAGAAAGCTCCAACTTGATGAAAGCAGAATGGACACTGTCCGAAAAGCCTACGGAGGTAAGAAATGAAGCTATTCGAATACTCAATCACATAATCGCAAGCCTCAAGATAACAGGTTATAGACCGGAGATGACTGACTTGGCAGGGAAAGGATTGTATGATGATGTCGAAGCTATAATAAAGTCTGATGTCGACAAAAGGCTCGACGAAGAATTTGAAAAGAGGGTTGAACAAACATCTACTCAAAGAACCGCACAGAAGTTCAATCAATTAGTGTCTACAGAATGGCCGGACTTTCTGAGAACGCATTTGGAGCCGAAGGCTAGGGAACTGGAACTCAAAGTTAAATCCAACGTTCTGAGCCTTCTTCAGGGTACATGGCCTACAGAATGTGAACGGTGTGGAATGAAAGGTTCGCTAACCCTTCCAATTGAAGGGGTAGAATATCTACTAAGAAACGGCTCCATAAAAACAAACTGCCCTAATCATCAATGTCATCATCAAACTCCTTTGAAACTAATAGATCTAATAAAATTGAAACTTTCTCCCAGTTATTGATTAACATAATATCTGCTATCGCTCCTTTTTTTAAAATCTAGATGACTATTAAAGCGCGGTACTATTAATTTTTTAGCGATCCCTGTTATCACGAATCGTAGAAACCCAATTAAAGAAAATATTAAAATGCCAGAGTGATCCATGTCGGAGTGAGTGAGTGAGTGAGCACTATATACGCTATTGATGCAGGTTCCTTACCCAGCCACTTCACAAATTCAAGAATCTTCGACGCATTACCTCCCATTCCCGTATCCACAAGAACTAAAGCCTCCTTGCCGAGGAAGACGTAAGAGTTTGCGCCTCTCACACCAGGCACGAGATATACGCTTTCAGTGATCTTCACATTTCCTCACTCTCATAGTTATTGTTCTGAAAGGCTATTATTTGAGTTTTGGGGGTCAAAGACATTAATCTATTATCCATTCAACGAAAGGGTTAATCTTAAGATCAAGGCTCAGAAGGCTAACTTGATTCGTTAAGGTGTTGAACAAGCTCCTTTGCGTTGTAAAACATCCACATTAGATCATCGAAGGGGAACAGATGGTTTAGAGAGGTCAAGGGCCTTCAGCTCCAGATATTTTTCAGGTGAAGCACCGTACTGCTCTACGACAGCTATGGCCCGCCTAATATATTTGCATCCTCGATCTTTCTGATTCTACCCTTCAATATCTCACGTTCAGGATGTTTGGAAAGAAATTCTTTGAAAGCTATGGGATTGCCTTTATTCAAAACTTTAAGGTAGATATCAGAATAAACAGGAAATTTGTAAACCATAAAAGTTTAAAAATTTAGTCTACAGAATATTTGTATGGATACTAAATATGAATCCGTTAAAGACTTATTCAAGTTGGATGGGAAGAAAGCTATCGTCACGGGAGCAGGAAGTGGAATCGGCAGATCTATCGCATTAGGTTTAGCAGAATATGGAGTCGACGTCGCACTATTTGGGCGCACATCTGAAAAGCTAACGAAGGTGCAGCGAGAAATAGAAGAAAAGTTCCCCACAAAAACATTGGTGGTTAACATGGACGTACTGGATTCGAGGCAGATAGGGGAATCTGTGCGTAAAGTGATTGAAGAGTTTGGTAAAATAGACATCCTAGTAAACAGTCACGGTATTGGACAATGGGTCAAAGCTGAGGAGATGACGGAGAAAGAATGGGATACGATGATTGACACAAATTTGAAGGGAGTCTTCCTGATGTGCCAAGCTGTAGCTCGACAGATGATAAAGCAAAAAGAAGGAAAAATAATAACAATCGCATCTATTTCCGGTATGATTGCCAACAGGCCTCAAAGTCAAGCCCACTATAATACAGCTAAGGCGGGTGTTCTAAATTTGACAAAATGTTTGGCTGTGGAATGGGCCAAGTATAACATAAATGTGAACTGTATCAGCCCCGGATATACGCTAACAGCGATGATTGAGAAAAGGTTTAAGACTACGCCGGAGATAGAAGGCATCTGGAAATCATACGTGCCTTTAGGACGTGTAGCTGAGCCAATAGAAATGGTGGGTGCAGCGATCTTCTTAGCTTCAAAGGCATCAAGTTATGTTACAGGAGCTAACATCGTAGTAGACGGTGGATACACTGTTTGGTGATAAGAAAAATATCTGTCTAACAGAATGTTTAGAGAGTAAATAGGTCTTTCTCGTTAAAATCAAGAAAGACTAGGATTTGAAATTAACGCGTAGACGCAAGGGTCCAATCCCCCCCACCTTTACAAGTAGATTTGAGAGATATCAAAGAGATGTTCTGGCCTTTATTTCAAAAGTCTGATAATTTTTAGCAAATGCCTGTTTTTTAGAGGTAACTCGTATTTTCTATATGTTGTTTAATCCTGTTTTCAATTTCGTTAAGTTGTGTCTCCCATGTATTTGTTAAATATTCTATATCCTCTTCAACTGTTCCTATATATTTTTCTGGCGAGAGTAAAACTGTTCTATCAGTAATACTTAGACTCGTGAGCATGTCACTGATGATATTGTCATCTTTTATTATCGAAAGAAAGTCCACATTTTCATTTACAGCTTTGTCTGACAATTTTCTAACGTATTCATGTGTATCAATATCAAGGTTCTTCTTGATGCAATAGACCTGCAACGCCAGTTGAACCGGTTCAGCCAATATGAGACCCTTAGTCATGCTAAGGTTCTCCATCATTTTCTCTCTCCTTATCGTCATGTTATCAGCGATTTTTACAGATCTGCGTAACATGTGATATGTTATAAATGGAATTTCACTTCCATAGTATCTTAGATTTGATGAGGATCTTAAATCCCTCTGGAAGTCAGTAACGAAATCTTCATATACACTGATAATTTTTGGTAAAATCTGCCTCCAATGACCCCCAATATTTTCCGAGTCGATCGGATTCCTTTTATGGGCCCCAGTGGAGGAACCAACCTGCTCCGACAGTCTCTGCTCACATATTTCGCCTACTTCCGTCTGTGGAAGTTTCTTATATCCTCACCAAACTTCGCCAGGTTACCAGCTATGCCTATCAAGTTACTAAAATATGGCATATAGTATGTTTGATGGACCACTTGACCGGTTAAAGGGTCAGGCAGTAAATGCATTAAAGATAATGTCTCCTTCTCCAATTTCCGAGGGTGAACTTTTCCACCGAAGAGAAATTTTTGAGCTGCCGATGTTCCGACGAACCCTGAAACTTTTCCCCTAAGGTTGTCTGAAAGATTAAGCTGTTCCCCAAGCAGCGGCATTACACCGCCAAGTATTTCTAAAAGCCAGTGGCCGACGGTCGTGGGGGCAGCATGCTGTTTATGCGTTCGACCGACAAGAATAGTTTTTTTCTCTTCTCGAGCTCTCTTTATTAGAATCCGAGATAATTCTACTCCCTTTGGCACGATTACCTCGTATGAGACATCCCTCAAAGCCGCACTCCACGCAGAATTGACGACATCGTAACTTGTGAGACCAAGGTATATGTAATATCTTGCTTCCCTACTTAAAACCTCCTGGCTGGCCCTGACAAGACCCCTTATATCGTGTCTTAACTTATCCTCCCATTCCTGCTGCTTCCTATAGGGCACATCCTTTCCGTTAAGCTTTTGAACTATTTCAGCCGTAATTGCACTTGGAATAACCTCGTATTTACCCAACACGTTGATATACGATTTTATGAAAATCAGCTGGTACTCGTAAATAGCTCGGGGAGAAAGATACTGGACGATTTCAGGTTCCTCTAATTTTTCCCAATCAATATACCTTGCATAGGAAGAAGGCAAGTACTCCTCGCATTCGGTTACGCTACGACCTTTCGATTTTAGCTCTTCGAGAGATATTGGCGCGGGCAAACACTAACCTCCATGTCCTGATTTAGGGTTAGTTTTAGACAAATATAACTTCTCTACCTCCTCTAAACTTTTCAAATCCAATCTTTCAATACTTACATTATTGACGAACATCTGATAGACGCCGTCAAGTCTTTTCCTTATTTCAGCTACGACTGCAGCCGGTATCTCAGGTAGTGGATTAGGAGGGTTACCGGGGTCGACATGTGAATCTAAAAGAAACTGTCTGTAAAACTCTTTGTCCAAACACCATCCTTCCTGCCTTTTTCCAATATTATTTTTCCAGAGTTCTTGAACCCAGATCCTCGCCGAATCATGATTTGGTGCTTCATCAATTTGAATGAATTCTCCCTTACATCTTCCGAACTCTATTTTAAAGTCTGGAATTAGAAGCCCCCTCTGCTTAGCTGTTTTCGAGTAGAACTCGTAGAGTTTAAAAGACGCTTCTGAAAGAGCATCCCATTCATAAGATTTTATTAAGTCGATGTCCACTGCTTTCTGTCTGCCGATCGGAACATCATGACCGACGTCGGCTTTTGTGGTTGGAGTTAACATAGGTTCATCCAATTCTTCTGCAAGACGGAGGCCATTCCGGAGCTTATATCCATAGAGAACTCTCTCTCCTTTGGAATAATCACGGAACATAGAACCGTAAAGGTGACTTCTGACAACCCATTCTATGTCTATTCTTTCCGCTCTGTTGGCAAGCATCATTGTTAAATCAGGAGTGTCTATGAAGTGGTTGGGAAAAATGTTTTTGGTTCTTCTAAACCACCACGCGGACAAAAGATTCAGGGACGCTCCTTTCCCCTCTATTTCAGTTAGAGAATTAACGTCAAAGGCCGATATTCTGTCGCTGGAGTTTATCAGCAGTTTGTCTCCTAGCTCGTAAACGTCTCTAACCTTCCCTTTCTTGAAAAGGGGCAATCCAAGAGGCGCGCTGAGACCCTTATCCTGGTTGTCTGTCAGATATGTTTCCACAATTTTCATCTTTCTTTCAGACAATTCCCTTTCAGAGTAGACTGGTTTCGAAGTTTCCTTCAGTAATTGCAGTATTTCTTCACGTTTTTTTATCAGCACAACTCTTATACCCGTTGGAAGTTTAGTGCTCGAAAAGACTTTGCTTTCACCGTATTTTCCAAGGTCAGGTGGAAAAGCATAAACAGGTTTTGTGGTGTTAGCCGCGACAGATCCCGACAGTGCATCTGAAAGCCCAGCTACTGTAATGAACGCCGATACGTTGTCAGATCTGTTATATTCTTCTATAATTTTCTGAAGATAACATGGAGTTCTGTGGGCAGAAGCTGTCCTATGTATTACGTGCACTCCCTTATCTTCTAGATAGGAGCCTAGACTTTGGCAGAATTCCTTATCGGAGCGCGAGCCTTTGATAATTACAACGTTAAGTTTAGCCATTTGCTCCAACCTACTCTTTTAAGGGATTTTGATCTATACTTTTCTAGCATTTTAAAGTTTCACCACATTTTTACTAAACGGTGAATGAATTTTTATTAACGAATTCCCTGATTTTACCTTACCTATGATGTCGGATGGATAGTATCGGTTTAATATTTCCACAGCGTCCTTTGCAACATCACTTTTTATGGAAACAACATACCCTATGCCGCAATTAAATCTGGAAAGCATTTCAGTATCACTCATATGAGATTCGTTATATATGAATTGAAAGATCTTCTGAGGAACAAGCCCATGCTCTTTGAAGACTTCATAAGAAACTGCTTTCTTGGAAAGTTCCCTAAGCTTGCTGAACCCTCCTCCTGTAATGTGAACTTTACCCGTTATTTCTTTTCTAAAGCTCTTGTTCAATTCTCTCAAAGCCTCGATATAGATCCTAGTCGGTTTTACCAGCTCGGTTCCAAGAGTGCTATTTGGATCAAGCTTATAATCGAGCCCTTTTCTACGCAAGATTTTTTCCCTCACAAACGTTAATCCATTTGAATGGATGCCATTACTAGATATCCCGATCAGCGTATCACCTTCTCCTGCATGGGGCACTAAAACGTCTTTGGGATCAGCATACCCAGTTGCAGTGACAGAAAATTCCATTCCCCCGATAGTATTACATATGGCCGTTTCACCACCGTCAATAATTATGGGTATCATTACACCAGCTGGAGTTTTCCACTTATATTTGATGCACAGGCTCTTAAGCGACCTTATGGACTCTAAGATGGCAGCTAAATTTTCTTCTTGAAGGATGAGATGGCTTTGAATCTTGTAAGGTTGAAAGTTATGTTCGTACAGGTCATCAACTGTCATAGCAAAGGGATTACTTCCTGATTCACTGAAATTTTTCAGAGCCCATATAAGGTAGCCTTTGGTTCCTGTTCCATCGGTAACAGTCATCTTTTCTGAGCTTCTGAGGGGTTCCGAATATTCTGTTATAGAGTACCTCTTACCGATTCTTTTAACGGAGATTTCCTGTGCACCCTCCGTGCCAGGTTTTGTATGCGTCTCCTCGATTATTTCCCTTATCTTTTCGCCAAAAAATTTTTCTGGGCTGTAAGCCTTGTTAACCAAAATAGTCACTTATCTAAAGTTCTCCTCAATATACTGAACTGCATTCTTGAATATTGATATCCCTTGAGCGGGTTCCTCTTTTTCAAATGATGTAATTCTCTGATATCTTGGGTGATTACAGATGCTCAGAAAGGCTGTTGGATGAGGCATAAGCCCGAACACTCTTCCAGTTAAATCACACAGGCCTGCAACAGATTCGATGGAGCCGTTTGGATTTAGAGGATGCTGCATGGTTGGAACGTTGTTGTCGTCAACATACTGCATAACTATCTGATTATTTTCTTCTATTTTCCTAAGTACAGATTGATTTGCTGGAAAGAATTTACCCTCACCATGCCTAACTGGCAGGTACATGCTTTTAATGCCGGCGGTAAACACGCACCTGGATCTTGGATTTATTCTTAGTTTCACCCATCTATCTTCAAAGACACCGGAATCGTTGCTCATCAAAGTAACACTCTGTTCCGTTTTATCCCCTTCTGACCATGGTAGAATTGCGGATTTCACCATGACTTGAAACCCGTTGCACTCACCAAAAATCAGTTTCCCATCAATTAGAAAATTTTTGATGCTTTCACCAAGTTTCAACCTATAAAGATTTCCTAAAACTTTTCCAGCTGAAATATGATCCCCAAAAGAAAAACCTCCAACAAGAGCCAGAAGGTGATATTCTAAAAGAAGTTTAGGGTGCTCAAAAAGTTGCTTCAGATGAACTTGGTCGACATGGGCACCCACCAGCTCAAAAGCATATCTTGTTTCATCTTCACAGTTTAAACCGAATCCGTATGGAATCAGTATTTTTGGTTTCATTCAAATCCCCTCCAAAGTCTTCTTCCATATCCCCTTGAGACGCTTGATATCAGAATCAATAATGCAGCTTCCATTCAACCCTTTAATCTTAAGATTGAAGAGAACTAGTAACGGTCCCAACTCTTGCGAATTTGACGCCCCTCATCACCTTTTCGAATTCTCTTTTCCTGTTTGTTGGTACGGTTACTATAAATCGGCTGTTGGATTCTGAGAATAGTAGAATATCATCCCTTTGTATTCTAAGACTGAGGGATCTTACTTAAGTCCACTTCCAAACCTAATCCACCCGCTAGACATGTAAACGCAAAGGCAACACCTAAACCGCCTAAGAGTAGGCGTGTGAATCGAATTCGCCAGCCCTTTTTCTGTTACCACACTGATTTTATTATATATTTCCTTAGCCTTCTTTAGATCAACCTTGGGCACTTTCTGCCCTACATAGGCTCGACCATCCCTCTTCTCCCCCATGTAGTGATAATATTCAGACCCACCGGTTTCGTTGAAGGTCTCGCCAATGACGTAGACCAGATCACCAGGATTCTTCACGTCCATCGTTACAAGCTTTTTGACATCCGATATTTTTGCTCGGACAGAAAACATAAGTGTGGGTGGAATGGAAACGATCTTCTCCACTTCCTTACCGTCAACTGATTCGCTGACCTTCCAAACATTCCTCATGCTGTCCTTACCGGAAATACATGGTACACCGAATGCAAGGCAGCAGTCAGCAAGAGCCTTATTTGCTCTCACCAGCTGTCCAAGCTTGTATTGTCCATCCTCGTTGTCCAGAGAAGAAATGTTCCAACAGAAGTTATCCAAACCGTATAAAATATTCTCTTCATTTGGCAGTTTCCCTCCAGCTGCTATAACCCTTCTGATTGCTTCGTCAATTACGGACGCAACCATGTCGTATGTGTCTATTTCAGAATAATTTGGATTGATTCCTTCGGCTAATATAAGCCCCTCTTTGCTGCCATACTCCACATAGAATGCAGTAGCGTCACAAGGGATATCACTCTCCTTTCCCACGAGCAGTTTGACCACGGATAACCCTTTAACCTCATGGTCGTACTGCCTAAGCTTGAACTCCTCCGAACAAATATTTAGTCTCGAAAGCATCTCCTCTAGGACTTTTTCTAGGCCTTTAGGTTCTGCAAATTCTGGCTCACTGTTTGACTTTTTTTTCCATACCGCTTTAAGTCTCATTCGTGGAACTCCATTGTGCAGAAAACCTATGTCAAGATAGGCTACAGTTTTTTTACCGTACCTTATATGAAATTTGCCTGAATCAGTAAAACAGCCTAAAACCGTTGCCTCAACATCCATTGCCTTAGCGAGTTGCAGGAAATCATTCTTCTTTAATGGATCGACTGCGACCGTCATCCTTTCTTGAGCTTCTGAGACAAGGATCTCCCAAGGTTGGAGACCTTCATACTTTAATGGGACCTTCTCTAGGTCAAGATCGCAGCCGTCAGTGTGTTCAGCAGTCTCACCAACAGACGAAGAAAGCCCGCCGGCTCCGTTGTCAGTTATCCATCTGTAGAGCCCGCGATCCCTTGCTTCAAGCAGGAAATCGCTCATCTTCTTCTGAGTTAGCGGGTCACCTATTTGAACCGCCTGTATTGGGGAATCCTTGTCTAATTCAGCTGAAGAAAACGTTGCACCATGTATTCCATCCTTTCCAGTTCTACCGCCGACTAATACTATTAAATCACCCGGATAAACTTGCTTCGTGTGACTTGGTTCACCGTTGATTTTAACCGGCATCGAACCAACTGTCCCGCAGAAGACGAGCGGCCTAAACGTATATGGAAGACTAAAGAACTCTCTTCCCCTTGCCAAAGGGATGCCGCTTTGGTTTCCTCCGTCAATAACCCCTTTGTGTACACCATTTCTCACTATTCTGGGGTGGAGGACTCCAGCAGGCAGTTTTTGATCATAGAATGGATCTCCGAAACAGTAGCTGAATACGTTGAAAAGAAGCTTTGCCCCCTTACCTGTTCCCATCGGGTCCCTGTTAACGCCTACTATTCCTGTAATCGATCCACCGTAAGGATCTATAGCAGAAGGCGCGTTGTGTGTTTCAATCTTGTCCACAACGTTGATTCTTTCATTGAATTTCACTACACCAGCGTTGTCATTAAACGAAGATACAACCCAAGGTATTTTTTCGCTTATCCTTTCGCTGGGACCTTTAATGTATTCGTTAAATAGGCTGTTAATGCGCTCCTTTTTTCCGGTTTCACAATCGAAATAGTCTATTACGGCGTTGAATATCTTGTGTTTACAGTGTTCGGCCCAAGTCTGAGCTATAGATTCGAGTTCTACGTCGGTTGGATTTTTTCCGAGCTCCACCTTCTTTCGCTGTTCAACGATTTCAGGTCTTGAAAAGTGTTCCTTGATTACCTGCATTTCTTCCAAGCTCAGAGAGAGGATCCCTTCCCTACTGATCTTCATCAATTCTCCATCGTCGACTTGAAGATCAAATTCTTTAACTTCAATTCTCCGACCAGACCTGACCGCCGGAACCACTAAAGGTATCCCTTCTTTTTTGAGCTCTTCATAATTTTTGATCTTCAAGCTATTTATTACAGGGTTGGCGCCGGTGCTTGGATTTGTTCCAAGGCAGAATCTGCTTATCTTTTCAACTTCTTCCCTGCTTAAATGTCCGCCTTTAATAAAATATTGAACTGACGTGTAAATGCCTTCTTTTTCCGTAAACTTCCTTCCCAAAAGTTCTTCTGCCGCATACTTTGAAGTCCTCCCAACATTGTCGGTGACACCTGGCTTATATCCGACGACCACTAACCAGTCAAAATTTGAATCTTTACCGCCAACATCAGAAGAAACCAATTCGATTACATTGTCGATGAACAATTTTTTTTCTAGCACATTTATTTCTTTAGGTGTCAGCTTCGCATCTATCGTGTAAGATTGCCTTGTTCTAACTGAATCAAGCTTTATTTTAAAAATGTCTTCTATGAACGATTTAACATTTTTTCCTCTGATGTCAAGTTCATCTGACAGCGCATTGACATTTATCCGGCATATCATTTAGAAGCCTCCCAACTTTGGAAGATCTAGAAATTTCAATTTGGTTACCTTTCAAATGATATTAATTTTTCAGCTTGGTGCGCAACGTCCTCCGCAATCTTCCTAGCGCAGCTAATGTCCTTGTGGAAACCTACAGCTAAGCCCATTCTTCTCTGCGGGTAAGCGTCCGGTTTACCAAAGTACCATATGTCACCATCGTATCCTTTCTCTTCGACGTAGGTTCTTATCCCGTTTAGGTCAAAGTTGTTAACACGATATTTCTTGTCTTCATTGAAGCCTTCAGCTAGTACTACGTGTGCCACACCGTATCCTGTCCTAGAGATTTTTAGATCGAATGGAGTTATCTGAAGTCCAATGCTTGAGAAGAGCATCATGGCTCCTTCATCCATGTTCAACATCCACCTCGTAATCATGCCCGTGTCATGGGGCCTATTAGCGACTTCGTTATTGTACACGACGTCGTCTATGACGAAAAGCTCTAACGCGAAAACGCCTAATCCTCCTATGAATTCAGCGATCTTTTTCACGCTTTCTTGACAAACCTTTCTTGCCTTATCCGATATGTCGGATGGAAGCCAACTTTCATGGAAAGTGGCGCCTGGTCTTTTGTGCTCTACCGGTGGAGCTATGGAAGTAACAATCCTGTGACCTGAATCGAAGTGTCTTACGGCTATCTGGGTAATTTCGGTTCCCTTAACGTTCAACTCTGGCAGATACCTCTCAACTATAACTTCATCCCCCCTTCCTCTAGCGTGTTTTAAAGAATGCTCGTAAACTGATTCCAACTGCTCTTCTGTCTTCACTATTGTTGTTCCGTGTCCGCTTGAGGTCATAACTGGTTTTACGATTACGGGCAAGTTAAAGTCTTTAGCAACGCCTTCTATATCACGCTGACTTTTTGCATAGCACCAATCAGCCCTAGACAGCTTCAGTTTATCAAACATGAGCTTTGTCAGATGTCTATCCATACAGATTAAGGGTCCGAAGGGTGTGGACATGACCTTGTACCCTTCGTCAACACCCATTTTGCATACCCTTCTTGTATCCGCTTTTTCTACCTCTAAGTAAATGGCGTGTGGCTCAGATGGGTCAGGTACAAATTTTTTGATGTTCTCTTCAAGTTTGTCCCCATCCATCATGTTGAACACTTTTCCATTATCGGCGACATCCTGCGCTGGAAAACCTTCGTATGTATCGAATGCAGCCGTTTTTACCCCACCATTGACGCCTCCCAGCTGTCTTTTTGAAGCCGTAATCGCTAAATCTCCTAGTTCCCCGCCACCCACAGATATGAATTTAAATGGTTTTTGAGGATTCAATCCTAAAGTTGGTTCCAGTTTCTTTTCAAACTCGCGCTTAAATCTTTCAGCTTCTGTGAGAACCATTAATCTTTCTTCTAATTCCATACTATCACGTTTTCCTCAATGGAATATGCTCGATTATTAAGCCTTGTCATTTTTCTAGGCACCATCCTGATCCAATGTTCTTCCCCAATCAACGTGCGTCTTTCTGTATCTTTTATTTTTAAAAAATATCTTTTTCTGTTCTTCATAGACGCTTCTTTCAGCTTCTTCTCTGGTCTTTCCTTCTCCAACTAGAACCATTGTCCTTCCACCTGAAGTGCAAAAGTCAAGTCCATCGCTCTTTAAAGCTTGTTTGACATTTTGTTTCCTTAATGAAATACCGGATCCGAATATTTGGACACCGGTGATCTTATCGATGCCTGTAATAGGCTGGTTAGTTAAATGCGGCCACGGATACCCTAAATTCTGATCTTTGATGAACCCTATACCCTTTTCTGCTACGATTTCAAGATCTTCGTAATCGGCCTGATAGGTCCTTGGAATCCTACCACTTACAAGCGTAAGTCCAAATGTGTATGCGTTTTTCCATTTGATTTCAATTTGGTCAAGTTTATCTTCTTAGGTACGCATTTCCTATGTCGAAAAGGCTGGTCTCGATCAGGGGCATTCTAAGTTCTGTCTCAGTGTCTCCGTCTCTTCCGTTGAATTCCGAGACCTTCCTGACCACCTTTCCGTTTTCTTTCACAAGCAGCAGCCCAAAATACCCAATACCCTTCCATTCACTTCCTGTTGTCTCTTTATACATTCTAAAAGTAGGTTTGACAATGGTTCCCATAACGTCTTCTACGCTTTCTTCGTTCATCCAAGGCGATTGTGCGACACCTACCATACCACCAGTATTTTGATTAATAGTCAACGGGATTACGTTTTCAAATTGCTTGGAAGTCGGCCCAAGTTTTTGGAGGCTTTTATAGTATGTGTTGACAAATTTTCGGAAAAAATTTAGGTCAGGAGAATTCTCATCGTACGCTTTTTTGTCTTCACAAGCCGTTCCAAACGATGTCATGGTCTTTTCATTCTTTAGAACAAAGAAACTTTCTTCCCCCAAAACCTCTAATCTCTCGTCAATTTCGATGTTTCCGTTATTCGGATCAAGTATACATTCGCCAATTCTTCTTTCGTTCATTATAGCTCTAACAGCCCATCTTGCCTGATCTCGAGAGCCGCAGACTATTGAACCCTTCCCCTCAGCATAGCCATCGTATTTCACTACAACATTCTTTTTATCGTTATACATCTCATCAACAAAGTCAAGAGCGGCTTTGAAGTCGTTTGGGTAACGGAAGTTTCTGTGCCTGGGAATTGGAACGTTCGCTTTTTTCATAAGGTCTTTTTGCCAGCATTTGCTCCCTTCCAACTTCATACAGTGCTTCAAAGCTCCGATTATGCAATTCACCCCAATTTCTATACCTTTGTCCACTATTCCCAAAGAAAGACAATCTTCAGGGCCTACCCAGATCTGTTTAATGCTCTTCTCATGCGCGAACGATAGAATTTCGTCTATTAGTTCCACCTTCTCGAGAGTTTTGTTGTCGTATTCCATCACCTGTTCTGAGGTTACCTTAACCTTTTTTCTGGGAAAATCCATCAGCGGTATACATTTTGGAATCAGGTAGGTTCCAGCGTTGCCGGGGACGATGTAAACCCTGTCTATTCTTGAATCCTTTTGGAGAGCGAATCCTATGGAGTTTTCTCTCCCTCCTTTTCCTACAACTAAAACTTCAACCATTACCTTCGAACTCCATAGCCTTTAAGACACTGATCATTCGTAGATCCTCCCTTTTTCTTGGCAGCCTCTGCAGAACTTCTTCCATTTCCTGTCAATCAGTCTGTCAGCGTATGGAGTAGGATATTGACGTGTAATGCAGCCTAAGCACAGCTCGTCTTTTTTGAATCCACTGGCGTTTAGAAAACCTTCTAAACTCTGATAATGTAAGCTGTCAACGCCAATAACTTTGGCTATTTCTTCTTGAGTTTTGACGGCACCAATAAGCTCCTTGAAGGTTGCCATATCGATACCGTAGGGACATACGCTCACTATCTTCGGAAACGTAATGAAAAGGTGAACCTCTTTAGCGAAATTCCTGATTTCTCTAATTATATTTCTGGTCGTGTCACCTCTTACGATGCTGTCGTCAACACAGCCTATCACCTTCCCCTTCAATCTTTCACCAACTATCGTAATCTTTCTTTGAATTGTCTGAACTCTTTCTTCGGGAGCTTTTATAAATGCTCTTTCTGATACAAACTTGTCTCTTCTAACTGCACGCTCCCAAGGTATTCCGGTTTCCTCATGGAAGCCGTATGTCGCATCATCAGCGGTTTCAGGTATTGAAATAACGATATCCAACTTTTTAGTTACATCAGCATTCTCTCTTGCTAGGCTTCTTCCAAATCCCTCTCTAGCTTTATAGATGTATTTACCGTTAGACAACAAGGATTCTGGTCTCGAAAAATAGGCTATTTCAAAGGAGCAGAACGCTTTCTTGCGTGATACAAGCAGTCTTCTTCTTTGCACTCCGTTCTTATCGACGAGCGCACATTCGCCTGGCTCAATGAAAGAGTTAAAATCAAAGCCTCCCTTTTCAATAGCTGGAGTTTCGGAGGCAAAAACGTAATCGGTTTTGTCCTTTGCTATTCCATAGCATAGGGGTCTTATTCCATAAGCGTCTCTAAAAGCGAACAGGTCACCGTCATGTAGCCCAACAATAGAATATGCTCCCTCTATCTGCTCCATGCAATTCTTGACAGCAGAAAAAATATCCCCTTTAGGAAGTTCTAGAATCAACTTCTTATTAATCAGTTCAGTGTCAACGGACGTGGAAATAGGACCGAGCTTTGAAACAATTTCAGACTTTAGCTTGCCAGAATTCACTATGTTACCGTTATATGAAATAGTAAGATTCACCTTGCTGTTTTGTTCAATAATAGGTTGAGAATCGTGCATTAAAGATTCTGGATCGGCTCCTCCAAAAGTTGTATACCTTGTATTTCCTATCCCCGAACCACCTGGCAAGATCTGGGACAGGCTGATTCCCGCACTCTTCAGCTTCGAGTCTATCTGATCCAATGGTGGTACAAGACCCAGCGCCCCATATCCGAAAAAACCATTATGATAGGTCACTATTTTCCAAGACTGATGACCTCTATTGTTCAACGCCCTTATACCCCAATAAATGTCCAAGTATGTGGGATCATCGTTTACGTTGAGTATCCCAAAAACACCGCAGCCCAATTATGATCCCCACGGCTTTTCCATGTTATTAGAAATAAAATGGGTACTATATTTATTTTTTTAACATGTTAATGTTAATTAATTGATTTTATTTTCACACAAATATTGCAGTGCCCACATGGTGATTAAACTCTTGTCATAAAATGATTACATTACACTCTTAGTGTTTCTATTCACGAGGTAGATACCTGCTAGAACCAATGCGACCCCTATCACCTGATATATGTTCACTGTTTCTCCGAGAATAAACATGCCCAAAACAAGGGCGATTACAGGGATCATGAGGCTAGAGGAGGACACTGTTGTGGCATCCTCGTTTTTCAATAGATAAAACCATAGAAAGAAAGCTAAAACGGTAGACAGGACAGTTATATACGCCATTGAAGCGATATATGGCAGATCGGATACAAAATTGACACCACCCGATGCAAGTGCGAAGGGAAGCACTACGATTGAGCCTATTGCCACTTGGGAGAAACTTATCCAGTACGGGTGAACGTCATCCGATATTTTTTTGTAGTAGACTATTGTGACAGCCCATAACAACGCACTGAGCAACAGAAATAGGATCGGTAGCCCTTCTCCTCCAGCGCTACCTATTCTTTCAAGATAGATCGTTCCTATACCCGCAAATCCAACCAGAACCCCAGCGACCTTTGTCCCCGTTATCTCATTCCTTAAAAAGACTGAAGATAGCCCGAAGACGAACAAAGGCTGTGTAAAAACAACCATTGAGCTTATGCCCGAACTTTCAGACACCAAACCGAGCATCATAAACATGACACTAAATGCGTATATTACACAGAGCACTATCACGTTGACGATAACCCTAGAGTCTTTGCGTATCCCACTCTTTAGGAACAATACGAAGGGGGCAATCATGATAGCTGAAAAAAAGAACCTTTGGAAGAGGTAGTTTAGGGGGGTAACATAATTTAACCCTATCTTCATGTTAACCCAGTTCGCACCCCATATAACGACGACGATTAAGAGCATTATAGAATTCTTTAGACTTTTCAAGCACCCGGGGACCCTAGATATGGCGCACCTGAGACCCCTTTATTAAAATTCCCCTCTGCAATTTTAGTATTTTAGGTGGACACTATTTTCTTAACTCCCCACAAATTTATTGCAGCCTGAAGCTCTCCATGATCTTTTGCATAATCTTCCAATGCTATTCCTTTCATATAAGCGTCTGCGGCTTGCATCATAGCCTTACTACCAGCTGTCAAGCTTGTCGGATGCCCTAAAATGCCTCCTCCTGCAAATAGACAAACATCGTTTCCTACAAGATTACATGAAGCAGGAAGATTTCCCGGATGGTTTGCAGCGGACAGGACTGGCATAGTAGGTTTAAAGTTATGCCATACGGTTCTAAAGGTTACCATATGCCTTATCATTTCTGCTGGTGTGTAGTGGAACTTGCCTTCGATCGATCCAGCGTGCATTTCATCTGCTCCAGCCATTCTACCCAGCTTGGATATCAAAACAGCATCAAATCCGTGAAAAGGAGACCTAGAAATTGCTCCATGCCCACATCTATGAACATGGAGAGGAACCTTTATGCTAGGATCCTCAGCTAATCTCCTTATTCCTCCATAACCCGTGTAGGCATAGCAGACCATCAGATGGTTCCCGCCGTGATTGATCACGAAGTCAGCGGCGTCCATCATCTTATCTTGCCTATCCATTGTAATGTTAAAGGCGTACAGTGCTTTCTTGCCCGTTTCCGCTTTCGCTTTATCGAGGGCTTCCATTATCCTTACAACCCTCTCCTCTAGCGGACAGTACTTAGGGTTCACTAAAGCTTCGTCGTCCTTTAGTAAATCCACCCCTCCTAGCGCGATTTCATAGGCCATCTTAGCCATGGTCTTAGCGTCCAATCCAATGTTGGGCTTCATTATTGCTCCGATAACTGGCCTTCGATTACTCTTCGTCTGAGTCAATTCCCTAACACCCTCCAATCCAAATTTCGGCCCAGGAAAAGCTGATGCCCAAGTTTTAGGAAAATGTAGGTCCATAAGCTTAAGCTTATCAACAAAAGAGCAGATCGAATGCATTTCCCGCAATGTCTGCAAGAAGGTTCGCTAATCCGCCTGTTTCCGGGTCATAATTTTCTCCATTGATTGCTAACTGGATAACGTACATGTTCTCTTTGGCGTTGATGAGCTCAACTATTTTTGCACCATACTCCTTTCTAACTTGAGGAGTTTCATACGAGACAGGGGTCCATGTTCCCGTAGACTCTTCCACTGCCAATTCTTCAGCTACTCGTTTTGGTGGATATGGGCCTATTTCAGCCAAGAAAGTTGCAATAATGTACTTGTCAGGATCAAGTGCACCCATGTCCTCCCAAAGGAGTGCTCCTTAAATAGCCTTCAGAAATTTCTGACACAATATATCACAAATTCCAAACATAAATTCAATATTTAAAAGTTATGATGTTTTCACTTCTTCAAATAATACTTGGTTCACTCTTCTTGAGCTGGATGGCATTAAAAAGGGATGTTTCTTTGATCAGCAACTGAAAGGAGACGAAACAATTTACCAGACTCTAAACTTCGTAAACGGACAGCAGAGTCTGATAGGTAAAACCACTGAACAATCGTATTTGGAAGACTTGAAAAAAGCAAATGCCAGGAGCCCTTGTCTTCAAAAATAGAAAAACAAACTTCTAAATTAGTAACCCCTAGGTTTTTTAAAGTAAATATTTAGAAGTTTAAACCTCGAAAGAGTTCTAGAGTTCTGCGAGAAAGAAGGTTACGACTTAGACCACCATTATATTGGAAAGTATGAATCTCTGTGGGAGCAGCCTGAACTTTTTCTTCGATTTAGACGATACAAAAATCAATTTAATTTGACTTTTAGACGGCGGCTGGGAAACAAAAAACTTAAAAAACCACTTACAATAACCAACAAACACACTGCCCAGGTAGTATAGACTGGCCTAGTATGCATGGCTGTCACCCGTGCGACCCGGGTCCGAATCCCGGCCTGGGCGCTCCTTATGATGAAACAGGAAAAGTATCAAATATAAGGAAGAGATATTACGTTTAATTACTTTAAATTTCATTACCTATCTCCTTTAATAAGTCTTTGAACCCCATTGGCTTCAATTCTCAGTAACTCTGATGGGAACTTTATTACATGAAGTTGTCTTTTTTTATCCATAGGTAGACTACCTTATTCGATGTACCAAGTAATCTTGCAATTTCACTAACTTTATGCAACCCTGTATGTATTTCTACCCTACGATTGATAGAAGTACAAAGTTTTTATAGCGAATAGTTAAAATTTCGCTAACGTGTCCAGATGTGATTATTGTGGAGAAGAAGTAGAATTTCCTTTCAAATGTAATTACTGCGGCTTGTACTTATGTGGAGATCATAGACTTCCGCCTTCACATAATTGCATAAACATTAAGGCTTGGGAAACAAGACCCCCACCTAAAAGTTCGAGAGAAACTAGAAAGTATTCTGAATCTGTTATTTATTCAACAATCCAATTATTATCGCAGGCAATTAAACTCCCTTCTTTCATAATAGCGGTAATATTATCTGTCATTGTATTGTTTTTGATGTTTCCGCTAGGAAATCCTATAATATATGGAACTCTTGCACTACACCATATTCCTGAAGGGTTTACCTTATTCTTTTTAGGCAGATGGTTCAAAGAAATCGGCTTTCCATGGCACTTTGTGCTCTTGATATGCATACTTGGTGCAGTTTTAGCATCGATTGGCTTAAGTAATTTTTATGCAATAATTCCTGCGATGATCTTGCTTCTGCTCCTAGTGTTAGGTTTTATGGTCTCAAAGCAAAAAGTAACCATTTTTGGCACACATCTTGGTATATTCTCTTAGGTTAATTTGCTTAATGGTCTCCTTTGTTGAATAAGGTCAAGACGGACTGTATTACAACGAATTGGGGAAGATTGTCTGTAACAAAACTTCTTTCATCATATCCTAATTGGATTGGACCAGACGGGATTCGAACCCATTTGGGTATGAGCCTTATTTTATGGTACTACAATTGTTTCTCGAAAATCTAAAATCATAAGTGCGATAACGAGTGACTTATCCTCTGATCCAGCCACTACCAAGGCTGACGCAGTAGATGTGTGTTGCTTCGAAGGTCGCGACAAGTGTTACTTCATAGGTTC
>CAVVXT010000011.1:0-34827 GCA_963752255.1 Nitrososphaeria archaeon
TAAACCAGTTCTGCAATGGGGTGATAACAAGTTCATTAAAGAGATAAACAAATCAAAGTTTGTGGTTGCGAATTCGAATTACTGCTTTGATTCTTATAGGAACGCGAACATTAGGGTTGACGCCATAATATATCCTCCCCTAGACTTGGAGCAATTCAGACCAACTACTAGAAGGCCGAGCAGGGACTATGCGATATCGTATCTCGGAAAGGAGACAGAAGCGAGAACGCTCAGAAAACTTCCAAAGCAGGAATAAGATAAAGATGTTCGGTAGCAAGATTAAGAGCTTAGAACACGATATCTTGGAACACCCTAATATAGAGATGGTTGGCAGAGTTAACTCGCAGGAGCTCCTCAACCTGTACTCTAATGCTATATTCACAGTCTTCCCGTTTACAGATGAAGTATTCGGCTACGTGCCAATAGAAAGCATAGCCTGTGGCGAACCCGTACTCACCTCTGACAGACAAGGACCAAGAGAAAGCATACTGAACGGCGTGACAGGCTGGCTATGCAGAGATGAAAAGGAGATCATTTAAAAAGGCCTACAGTTTGGAAGGAGAGGATTATCCTGCACACGGTGTCCGCTCGGAATGCGTCAAAAGAGCTGCCTTGTTTGGTAGTGGAGTTATAGCAGACAGCTGGGAGAAACTGATAAACGACACCCTTCAATTGAGAGCGATCAAATAGGAGTATTCCCTTCAAATTCAAATAGGAGAACTGATTCTTGGTTGATACTGTGCGTAGGTTCATCTTGTAGTCTTAGTAAAGATTATATTGAAATGACCGCTAAACTACAATTCCTTTGTTGGTTCTACTGATCGAGAGACAGCGATAATCCTTATGGTGATTCCGTTACCTAGCAAGGCTGATGGAATAGCTTCTGTCTCTAATGTTCCATTTAATTTTATTATTCCATAATTGTTGGTGACGAAAGTGCCCCCACTATCCCAGTACCAGCCGAATGGTATCCAAGAAGAATCCCAAACGGATTGCAAATACAGGACATGTAAAAAGTCGTGGGCAAGGCTTTGATCTGATAGGTAGTATTCGTCGTCGCCCATTGTTAACCAACCGCCTGAGCCAACCTTGATGAAGACGGGCAAAGTGAGGTTAAGATTACCCTGTAGTTGTGGCATATTCTAGTCCCCATAGGCATAATATGCCAAACCATCTATTGCCATCGTATCTTTGTCAAATTTGAAGTATGATTCTCGATAGGATAAACCCAATGTGCCGTCTATTCTCACCGGAGTGTAATCGCTCATCATGTAGTCGCCTTTTATGATGCTTGCCCTTAGCGGACGAATTTGTTAAGAAGTTATCGGCGTCAAACGGTTGTACTGAATCCTTGGCATAGATATAAATCCCCATCGCTGTATAATATTCTCTTGTATGGTTCACTGGAGCCAATTGTAACAAGAACTAATCCTTTGTCGTTCATCCAATCATATAGAAAAGATCTACCGTACTTCGAGTTATCCGATATGTATCCATTGTTACTTGGGTAACTTAGTGGAGCCGGTATTGCGCTCGTAAGACTATTCCCTTTGTTATCCTTAAGTGGGTTTACTAATATTAGAATAATATTCTCCTCCTTTCTGAGCCAACTGTCCAAGGTCATTGTAGTCTGCTTTATTTATTACAATCCCATACCCTCCAAAGTAATCTACAATGGTTTCTGCTCTATTCAAGCTTTCATCAGCCATATATTTAAGGTCATCGAATCTATACAGACTCCTATTGATCTCCTCGACCTATAGCAACAAAGTGCATGCTGTTCGTGCCATTGCCCTGAGCTTCATATTCGGCTGGACCAACCTCAAGTCAGCCTCTGAGCTAAGGGTCAAATTCACATTCTCAACATCAAGGCTAACGTTCTGAGTTATCACGGGAGCTCTCGCTGTAGACTCCGTCGGTCTATCATCATCAACCATGCTAAGCATTATGCTGGTAAGTATCCACCCGATTTCCAATTGTATTCTACAGAGCAATTTGCGATCTCGCCTTCTCTGACTATGACTTTGTCTGACATTTTCAGACTTGGCGGTTACATTGTTGATTAATACTTCTTTTAGTTCTATCTGTCCTCTTTGCGCTTTGGCAACGAATTCGAGGGCTTCTTCAGTTTCATTGAACTTGAAAGTTACGTCTCCAATATTAAAGGATGGAGAAGCCGGTCTGTTCTCGAAATAAATTGTAAAGCCTGAGGTAAAGAGAAGGAGAACAGTCAAAAATACGATGAAGTCTGGAGATTTCAAGAATTTAACATATCCACTTTTATCCTTCTGCATTTCCTAGTACTCTCCCCAAAAAGTAATACTCTAGTTTTCTCAAAGTGGCACAACCTCGATATTATCTAGAGACAAACCCACGTTCGCTGCGACGTCTAACCCTCTGAATTCCACGTTGGGAGATCTTACTCCTACACTAAAAGGTATCGAGAATGTGTACCATACAAGTGGCCGAGTAATATTACTACCATAAATTTTGAGCCAAGCTATTTCATTAACTCCCAGATTTGACGAAACATCGAGCACTATAGCCCTTCCGTTCGGTATGCTGTCGAATTTTATCCTGAAGTTGGCAGTGTAGTTGCCTGGCACCAGTGTTATATAAGGCCCGAACCATGCGATTCCATTTGCAACTGATGACGGGTTATACAAAATTACATTTCCGCTTTCCGAAGACGAATCTTCAGCCACTGTGCTCATATTTGAGAAGCTTAGTTCATTACTCGAAAACCTTAAGGCAATCTTCGTGGGAGTACCACTGTAGCCATACTTATAAAGTTCTAATCCAGGACCCTCAACAAATAGCCCATAACTGCTGTTTCCATTTACAAATTCCTTATAGAGAGTATCAGAAACGTCTCTGTCCCAAAAATATGTGTAGAAGATATAATCGTATTTTATGTTTTTAAGGTACTCAAAATCCTCATCGTAAAGATTTGATGAAAGGGCAAATTTATTTGGGATCGTATATGCGTTTAGGTTGGTTGACAAATGTGGGAAGATTGTTACAGTAGTAATTACTAATGCGCCGTTGGGAATAGACCTCGAAATCACATCAACTTTATTTTCCATAGAAGAAGGGGTTGAAATGCCATAATCTCTAAAGTATTCGTAATTACCTGGTTTATATATGGGAGATAGAGGAGAAGCGAATACAGCCAAAATTATTCCAAGTGCAAGTAATAACAAAGACACCTTTTTTAAGACCCTTTTTGACGATTCTTCGTTTAGTTTATCAGATAGCTGTTTTACTCCTTCTACAGTTGCTATTGTGACAAATGGTAACGTGAGAGCTGGGATACTGGAAGCCAAATTCGTAATAAGCCGGATAATTGCTTAGGAATGATAGGAAAAGCCAAGGTATCGAGGGTAATAGTGCGAAAGGCGAGAGCAAGGAAAGAAAACCGCTTGGCGCGAAAGTCAAAATAACATAAAGCATTTTGTCAGGAAGGTCTACACGGATGGCATTCAGTGCTAGACTAGGATTTGTTATAGCCTTTATAGGTATTTCCAGCCAGCTATTAACACCCAGTGTGTTGAAGTGTGAAAGTGCCTCGAGTACAGGCAGGCCATTGGGGTTAATGGCCTGCACGACAGCGCCTGAGAACATGACCCAAAAAACAGCCATCACGAGGACGATTAAGGGAGCGAGTGAAAACAGCTTAATCCTATTTTGGATAATGGATTCTTTAATTTCATTTCTAACTTCCCAAAGTACATAGATGGCATAAATAGCCACTATATATGAAACTTGTTCTAGCGTTGCTAAAGACAGTACAATGCAGAGCAGAAACAACCAAGGGCTTCGCTTTTTCAGAAAATAAGTGGTCAAGAGAATGAGAAACGGGAAGAATACTTCCGGGTGAAAATCGTACCAGTTAATTCCCTGTAATGAAGGGTTTAAAAGGTAGGCAGCAGAAATGAATAATGCAGGCAATCGACTTTTTAAATCGTGCATAGCGATAAAATAAATTGGTATTGCTCCCAAAGCCAAAACAAATGCCTGGACGACAAGCACTGTTTCGACCGTCGGCATAATATAGAAAAAAGGCAAGATCACAAATAGAATTGGTGAAAAGTGAACCCCAAAATAGCTACCTGGAGTAGCATAGGGTTCTACATTGTAGACGAACAGCCTTCCTTTTGCCGCACTTGCAATAGCTTGAACCAATATGCCGAGATCCCAGGCGTTACTTCTAAACGAAAGATGCCTTAAAATAGTATAATATGAGAAGATGATACCGTACAAAATTGTCATAGCAATCAAAAGCCACTCGGAGACGGTAAGTTTCCATATCTTCTTGTTAAACCATTCTTCACCGAATTTAGGTATCATCCTTCAACACTCATGAAGGATAGTCTTATGAACTTTACCTAGTAAATGATCATGATTTTGGTTAATGTTGATACACTACCCTTAAACGCTATGGGATTTTGCTTCTGTGAAGTTTTATCCTAACTCATCAATGCTCTTCTCGATTGCATCCTATGATTTGAACCATTATGAAAGAGGATGCCTGCTGAATTTGGACATTTTCTTTAATGTATTAGAAGAAAGTATATGGATGTATATTTCAGGGTCGTCTCAGACTTTTTTGGCAAATTAAAAATTAAAAAATGCGTTATGTCATAGCTCTTAATGTTGAAGAAGTTTGCTGTGATATTACCTGTCAAGAATGAGGAGAATTTTCTATCGACTTGTCTTGAGAGTCTATTGTCTCAGAGCCGTAAGCCTGATGAGATAGTTATCGTACTTGATAGGTGTACTGACCAAACGCCACAAATAGCGGCTTTATATTCAAAGAAATATTCAACAATAAGTGTGACGAGCATGCCTTGGAGCCAATATCAAGGCAGACTTTTCAGAGCTCATAGAATAGCGGAGCTCGCAAACGAAGGAATAAAGAGTACAGGAGGGCAGTATGATTTTATTATGGTAGCCAACGCTGACACATTGTACTCTGAAGGTTATTTAGAAGAGGCTTTGGAAGTCATGATGGCTGAGCCAAGTTGCGTGATAACAGGTTGGTTGCTCGGAAGAAATATATCCGGTTCTGGCATTATTTACAGGAAGTCTTTCATGGACAAAGCTACTGGTGGACTTGTTAAGGAGTGTTTCAATGAGGAATTGTATATGCAAATGAAAGCCAAAAGTATGGGATTCAAAATCATACCTCTAGAAAAGGCTAAGGGATTACTTCTAAGACAAACGGCTCATGGTAATTTAGACAACCGCATGATGGAAGCAATTAGGGATGGATATGCCATGTATAGTCTTGGCTTTTCTTTTTATTATACTTTATTAAGGTCCGTTGTCGCTTTACTTGACAGGAAGTTCTTATCTGCTCTTTTTGTGCCATTCGGTTATTCTTATTCAGTACTAAGTAGAGTTTACAAGTTAGATGTAGCCTATACTAATATTCCTTTGGAAATACAGTACGAAAGAATTTCTATGATTCTAAGAAATTTCAAGTATCAGAAGAAATAGCTTATTATACATAACATAGTACCAATATTAATTACTTTGGGGTCTTTATTAATTGGCCCTGAAATAATAACTTATTAAGATGCTGAACAAATAGAATAATGCGGATATGTTAAAGTACATCATAAACATCAGAAACAAAATACTCTGAAATTGAGTGGCATCTAGATTCCTGTCATCAGCTAGGCTCACTTAGGAGATATCTAGGTTAAATAATGGTTTAACCATGGAGTCTATACTCTGTGGTAAAAAGGACGAACAAGAGTTCTGGATACGAGAGAAGATGCTTCTAGGTTACTTAGATACATGAACAAAGAAAGCATTGTACTATATGTCGGGTGTGGGATGGGTAGAGCTATGAAGTTTGCCACACCTTATTGCAAAGAAATCCACGGTGTCGATACATCTACTCTGGCTTTGAGGAGGGAATTGAAAATTGTTTTTTTCATAGAGCCGACTTCAAGAAGGAAGATTTTCTAAACGATGACTCTTTTGACCTTATTTATTCCTTTTATGCACTACAGCATATGGAGAAGGAAGACTAATACTTGTGCCTTCGAAGAATATCAAAGCTTTTAAAGGTTGTGTGTATCGCCTATCTACAGTTTCCAAGATTTCACTTCAGAATCTTACTTTTCGCTTTTTGAGGAGTACGCGCTAAAAGGAAGCAGATACGCTTCGAGGGTTAGATTCTATACAATTCAAGAGATCGGAAAAGTGTTTGAATGTGTTGGATTACGGCTTTTAGTATGCGCAAAAGAGAATGAAAATATATTTGTCACCGGAATAAAGGATACAGAGAATATTTCAAATAGGAAAAATGAGAGATAATTACCTTGGAGGCCTATCATAATACACCTTTAGACATTAATATTTTCCTGAATTTATCTGTAAACTTCCTTCTAAAAATTTCTTCACTAAAATCTGTTGACCTTTTCTGTGCTCTTAGAGATAAGACTCTATAGGCTTCTTCATTTTCCAACATCATTAGGTAATCAGCTATTTCTTCATATTTGTCATAACCATATCCAAAGTAGTCCTGTTTTCTATCTAGAATGTCGTACCAAGGACCTCCTGATTTGTGAACGACAGGTACGCAGCCGTGCGCCATAGCTTCAACAATTGATATCCCAAATGGTTCGCTCTCGGTCAAATGTAAGTAGACCTTTGCCATGGACAAAACCTCCTGCAATTTATCTTTAGAGGCGTTGAGCATAAGAATTACCCGACATTCCAAACCAAACAACTTTATTTTTTCACGAACATGTTTTATTAAGACACTTGATATCTCAGATGTGGACCCCACTATTATAAATGTCCAATTTTTTGCGCGCTTGGCGATGTCAGGTACTAAGTCAAGTCGTTTTCCAAATGCAAATCTTGATACGGTTAACACTATGTTCTGTTTATGTGATAAGTTTATTGGAAATGTGGCATCTCTTACATTACATGGAGGATTAAGAACCTCAGTTACAATATGTGTTCCATAAGCTTCCTTGATCAATCCTTCAGTAAATTTAGAATTCGCTAATATCAAAGGATGTTTCTTCAGGACCTGGAATTTAGTTACACAATTTGCAAGGCAGTACGCTTTCTGAACAACTCTATTCTTAATAGGGTAAGGCGTAAGATAGGGGTATTGCGATGACATAGAGAAAGGCAGTCCTGAATATGTGATGTCAGCAAACGTGTTAAGTGGCTCAAAATCTCCGTAAGTGTTAACCACGATATCGAAAACTTTTATTTTTCTTCTTAGGAAAAGCAGGAAGTCTAATGCTATAACTGAAGATCTAGCAAAGTTCGCGTTGACCTCCGTCATTCTAAAGTTTCTAGCAGAGAGTTGGATGTCTGGACGTATGTCATTGCTGAAACGATCTGTAATCTTTTTCCAGTCCGTCTTGTCAATTGTTAGCATTGTAACAATATCCCCTTCCTGCCTTAGAGCTCCAATTATTGACAGGCAGACTCTCTCAGCGCCTCCCATAAAGTTCAAGGAAGGATGGATGACAGCTATTTTAGGCAATCGAACACCCTATGATTCTATGCTTCATACCGAACTATATATACAATTAAAAGATTCAACAGAAAATCCATTCTTTGATTAGATCACCCGAAAGACCACTCATCTACGTTTTGATTAACACTCTTTGTTTCTGTTGTTTGCTGCATTGAAAATAGACAAAAAAATAATCTTATGCTTCCTTGAAACTTTTTTTCACAAACTTGATTATGCACCCTCTTCCGAGGAATCCTAAGTGACTTTTAGAAAGAGTCTCCATTTTTAAACCGATTTTCCTGCATAATCGGGGAAATATAGAATTGAGAGGAGCAGGCAAAGGTGAAAAATGGAAATAAGCGACATCAGTCTTCACTAAACCCATTTTTTCTGCCTTTTTTGCTAAATAATAGGGAACATGGGTTCTAACTTTGGGAAAAGAAGTATCTTTTCTTACAAAAGAAACTAGGTCACCCCAGAAGCCAGCGAACTTCGCAAAGGTTTCAAAAAACCAGAAAGGTGTTAAGGCATTCGTGACCGATAAGAAGGCGATACCATTAGGTTTGAGGACCCTTGAAATTTCACTGAGTGCTCTATCATCTTGATCCAAATATTCTATGACTCCGGCACAAACGATCAAGTCGAAAGACCTGTCAATGAAAGGAAGATTCTCGATGTCTGCAACACATAAAAATGGTTCAGTAATTCCAAACCTTAGAGGAAGCTCTTTAGCTTCTTTAACCATAGATGAGGAAATATCAACTCCGAAAACCTCAAATTTTCTTATTGAGAGGTCAACGAGCATTATGCCAGAGCCACAGCCAGCATCGAGGGCACACCCTCGGAAATTATCAATCATGTTAAGGATGTAGTTGTGACGAAGATAGAGAACAGGGTACTTGTTATCAATCTTCCTGTAATTTTCATCGAAGTAAACGACCGACTTCTTGTCGAAGTACTTCTTGGCTGAATCCTTAACTTGAACCAAAGTCTCACCACACTAAGGCATTTGAAGAGTAATTCCAATAAGAGAGCATTTGAACTTGTAGGATGCGTCATCTGGAACTTGAATACGTCTTAATTCTAAGAGATCTGAATTCTTAGAAATCCTTCCTGGAATGGTCGAGACAGCGATTAAAATACCATTTTTTTGAAGAATCTCTTTGGTCGTTTGATTAAAGTCGCGCTTTCTGCCGAAGGGATAAGAAAAGAGCGAGCACGGTTTATTTAAAAAGCTCTCCATAAGTTCTTTAGATTTCGATATTTCTACCTCAGCCATTTCAAGGCTTAGATCAGCCAATTTGATGTGATTGTGAGTATGACAACCGAAGGAAACAAGCCCACTTCGGTTAATCTCGATAATTTCCTTCCACATCAAAAATGCCCGTTCTGAAGTTTTGGAGGGTTGACCAAGTTGACTTTCAATCTCTGAAAGCATATCAAGCCTGTCATTTCCTTTCATACCCAGAAAAATTGAATTCATATTTCTTAAGCAGTCGATCTTTTGACGATTTAAGGCAATGTCGTATGTACGTAACTCTCCACCTACCTGGACAGTGAAAGACTTATTCGATGCAGTATTTACGAGGTAAGCGAGTCTGTCTTCCAATTTCGCTTCACCAGTGTTAAGAATTGAAGTAATAGGAAATACAGTACATGATACATTATACTTTATAAAGAAAAGGGTAGGCTATCGAATAAAAATCATAGTATCCATCATCAAACGTAATAACAGCTAAATTGGGAGGAAAATTCTTACTGCTTCTGACCATTTCACCCAAGTCTGAAAGACTGATTACTCTTTTATTGTGAGCTAGATAATCTATTTGTTTCCTAAAATTCTCAACTGTTACAATGTTATCAGGATATACATATGGACAACTCTTTAAGTTAACACTGTGATACATCAATATTACAGGTTCATTGCGTTAAGAAATGAGATCAGATTATAAAGTCCAGAGAAAAAGGTGAGAAAGCATATGATATTATAAAAGACCTTAATAACTTTCTTTGCAAACGCGGTTATCAGATCAAGCATTGAAAATATGTGTCCTCCCTATATCATCACTTGAATTAGAATAAAAGCATAAAGGTTTTTCCACAATGATTGCAGCAACTTATGGACAGATTATCATTCATAGGGGATTTTAAATTCCATTATGCGATCTATGATAACGCCTATCCCAACTTCTGGTGAACTTGAAATTCCACCATCTTTATTACAATTTTATCTTTGAATAAGTTAGAAGGTATCGCTTCCGTTTACAAGGTTCCCTGAGACTTTGCTATAACGTAGCTATCGTTAGGAAAGTTCCACAATTACTTAAGTACCAACCACAAGATATACACAAAAATTTCGAGTGGCGCAAGCAGTTAAATACGAATTCCAATTTATTTTCTAATAATATGGAAAATCGATTAGAGATCGCTTTATAACTTATTTATCTTTAGTTTGTAAGACTATTGTTGTGATGGAAGGGGCATTGAGCGCGAGAACGAAGTACCTCGTGATCATTGCTTATTCAGCGTCCATCGTGGTACTATATTCTCTTCCAGTTGGCCTTCAGAATGAATGGTATAATATCTTTTCCTACTTGGGTACGCACAAGGTGCTGCCTTACATCGACACAAGGGAGGGATACCCTCCATTAGGTCTTTTGGTGTACATGCCGCTTTATGCGATATTTAAGGGAAACGAGAATCTCTTTTTCTACGCTCTAAGGGCTGTCAATGGCGCATTCCTAGTTGGAACATTATTCGTTCTGTACTCCATCTTGAATTTAGAGTTTGGGGAAAAAAGGTCTCTAAAGACGGCACTATACTACGCCGTTCTTCCATCAGTTATCATGGCCAATACCTATTCCAATGACATAATTTCATTGTTGCCAGCGGCCTTAGCAATATATATGATGCTCAAGAAAAAGCCGGTGCTATCGGGCCTATTCATCGCACTGGGAACCCTAGGGAAGGGTTATCCGATTTTGCTTGTAATACCGGCCTTATTTATGTTTAAAGGTTTCAGGGACAAACTGAAACTATTAGTAGCCACCTTTGCGTCTTTGGCGATCGTCAGCCTCCCATTTGCCCTCCTAAGCCCATTTTCATACATTTCAACTTTCACAAATATTGGGTCAAGGGGTCCATGGGAAACTGTCTGGGCTCTTCTCGATGGCTTTTTTAGTACTGGAGGAATAATGCATCCCTACTTCGACAAGTTCTTTTACCAATTCAACTTTCTCAAGATATACAGCCCAAGTCCTTATGACAACGCACTCTACAGTTGGAGGCTTAACTGGCTTCCTGATTTCCTCACACTGATGCAGATTTTAGCGATTCTGTTGCTAATTTTCGCGTATATGAATAAGAAAATGAGCCTTTTACAGCTATCTGGCCTACTTTACATTGCTTACATATTTTTCTTCAAGGGGTACAGTACACAGTTTTCGGTTTCGACCCAATTCTTTGTGCTACTTGCAAGTTCTGGTAACCCACTGACCTATTTAATCCCCATCGAAATTGGCCATATCATGCAGATACTGTCTTGGTCGAGCCAAGCCATCGTTCCCGAATTCTTGAAAAACGAGCACCTTCTAATACTTGTTTCTGGCATAATTCTCAGGAGCGTGGTCTTAGGATTTCTGCTCATCAAGGGTTTGACAAGCTGGAATTACAGTTTTGAACATGTCAGAGATTTTATCGGAAACCTGATAGGATATTTGGGATTTCTGAGAAGTCGAAAAGTTGTAGCCATGTTTCTGTCTGCTCTGCTCTTTGCATCTTTGGGTCTAGGAATCCTCTACAACTATACCGTTAATGACGAAAGTTTTAGGACCATCAGTGGCAGTCTGAACCTATCACAGTCAGAGGTCAGCATTTTGAAGATTGACGGGCTAGAAAAGGGCGATTACGTGATGGTTAAGCTGCTTACAAATAATCTAGTGGAATCTACGATCACTCCTTCGGATACACAAATCGAGGAGGGCACTGTAAACCCCATTAACCTAGAAGGCTCCTTTAACCAGAGCCTTCTCTTCTTTAGAGCCAATTCAAGTTCGTACGGCCTGGCATTATCAATGAGAACCCCCAACATACCGTTCAGAGTGACAGACTGGGATGGCAACCTAGACGTCAATATGACAAGCGAGAATTCCAGTTTAATCATTCAATTGCATGACAGGGGCACTGAAGGAGGTAGTAAGATCAGGATGGCGTACCCTATTGTGGCACATGTAGGTAAAGATTTCAATTTGACCTTTGACTACCAAATACTCGAGGGAAATGTTTCCAAGGTTTGGTTGGACGTCTTTGACGATACGGACCAATGGGTATACACATTTAACGCAACAGAAGGCATTATTCTTACACCGCAGACGAAGGATTTAAATGGTTACTCGAACCTGCTTAATGACCAAATATCGCTTATAGCTTTTAATATATTCATGGAAGATAACGCCTCCGCGACCATAAGGTTGAACGGAATACATGTGGGAGGGGAAAAGGATATAATTTTATACGCTCAAAACAGCGAAGAGGTAAGCTATGAGGTATTCATACAGAGGGATTTTAGGCCTTCTATCGAATATATGGCCTCTCTCATCATTTCGCTTCGCTTTCGTGTCAGCCGCAATATATTTTATTTTAATTCGCAAGAAGACCCCTACTCTAAGAGGTCTAAGAGGGAAAAGAATATTGAATAATGATCTCCCTATGCAGGAGAACTCTCCTTACTCGCAGGATATTTTGCTTCCAAAACCTTCTTGAACTCTTGAATGAACCTTTCTCTAAAGACGTCCGGTCCGAAGGATTGGGCCCTTTCTCTGGACCGAGCTGACATCGTGCTGAATAGCTGATCGTCTGACAGAAGCCGGATAAAGCCGGCTACTTCATTATATTCACAATAACTGTAACCGCAGTGTCCCTGTCTTTCTTCCAAGATATCCTTCCATGGTCCTCCAGACTTGTGAACTATGGGTACGCAGCCCGAAGACATCCCCTCTACTATGGATATCCCGAACATTTCATTCTTCATAAGACTTAGGCATACCTTAGCTTCGGACAAGAGCCTCAAAAGCACCTGTCTCGGTGCATTATAATATATTTCCAAACGATCCGCTACTCCAAGCTCTTTTGCCTTTAACCTCAGATTTGCGATCACATTATCCGACCCCTCCTTAGTCGAGCCTACGATTACATACTTCCATCGCTCGGTTTCTCGAGCTATGTGCGGAATGGCTTCAAGGCCTTTTCCCTGCAAGAATCTTGACATAGTGAGAACCATATCCCTTTTCTTGTCTGGGAGGTTAATTTCTCCGGTATCGCAGGGAGGGTAGATGACACAGATTCTCGATTTCCATCTATAGGATTTGACCAGTATGTCGTTTGTAAAGCTCGAGTTGGCTAGGAGAAGAGGGTTCTTCCTCATTAGTAGATGAACCAATATATTCATGATATTGTACGCAAACTGTGTATACCCTTTTTTCATAATCTCTGGCATATTGCCCCTATAGTCTCTCGCTAGGGAAAAGGGCATTCCTCCTATATACACAATATCAGCTAGATTGTTTAATATGTCCAAGTCGCCATATGTGCTTATCACAATATCTGATTTGAGAGAACGAACGAGCCCGATGAACTTGATCACAAGTAAACCAGCATTGAAGGGATTGATGCGCAATTTTGATAGGTTCAAGCTTGGGTCGATAAGATATTCTCGGTCAACATGTGTCTTTATTCCAATAAACTTGCTTAGCTCTTCCCAATCGGTCCTGTCTATGGTAACAGAACCATAATTGAACAAAATCGATAAATGTATTAAAGCGTCCTCTTTTTTGCTGGGAAATGCTTAGAAAAACTGGGTGGGCACACTTATCATGTACATCCTAACGAGATGCATGGACGATGTTTAAAATATGACAGATAGTACAGATAGCACAAATATTAAAGGATAGTATGATAATACTAAAGATAGCGATAAAATTTGGACGAGCTGGATAAGCTGATATTGGAGGACTTGCAAAATCACATCCCCTGGGCCGTTATCGCTAAAAATCGTCACACCAGCCCAAATCACATAGCTGAAGTCAAAAGGAAGTATTTGGGCGCACAATCTTCTATAAACGAAGATGAAATTGGTGCGAGGGCGTTTAAGTTGTTTGACATGGGGAAGGACGCAATTCAGGCAACGATTGAATTGGGAAATCCTCAACTTATGAAGGAACTATATGACACCTATCTTGAAATGAAGCAAAGCTCAAAGAAGCTAAACGACGACTGGAAACGACAACTGGATGATCAATACAATAAGGGGTATTCCGCTGGATATGACGCCAAAGCGGCAGAGGAATGGCTGTCGGAGAAACCTTATGATTTCACACTACCCTGTAGGGTATGCGGTTTACCATTCTTAGGGAAACTCACAGAAGAAGATTGGGAGCAGAAAGTTAAACCTTGGCTCTACGAGAACTTTGATATCTGCCATGAGAGGTGTCGCAGGCTTTAAGATCTACAAACAAGTTGGACTCTTTAAAAGAAGAACTTAAGAGAGATACTAAGGACGCAGGAAAGATTCACAGCTTATGGAAGTGGCTGAAAGAAAACGCGAGCTGGATCGTTCCAACTCTTAGTCCAGTCGTTATAGAAATCTGGAAGGCTTTATTCCCTCAAAGAAAGTCATAATTAGAGATATTACACTATTTCACGATATTAACCCACAAGATTTAGCACAAAGGATGCTCTTTCCTTTTACTGGCGATCCGATAGTTAGGCATAGAGCTGAGGTTTTTGCAGAGGGGCAAGTTAATCCTAATTATGTCCATTTTCTTCTAAATCCAATAGATGTTTGGGATCTCTTTAGTCATATCCATACCGATATCGATATAGAATCCCTGTAGATAGCTATAGTTAATTAAATGTCTACAACAGAAAAAGGGGATAACGAGGCTTCCATGATTCACGCCGAAGAAATTAAATGATAAATGCTTTAGTATGTATTAAAAAAACGTTAATATAATGTGTGTCGAATGATTCCCTGCGTTGAAAAACAGATTCGCTATACTATTACTTGTTGTTGGGATTCTGATCCTGATAATTACTCCTTTGGCTACAATGGCCTATGGCAAGGATGGAAGGGTACTTTACCGGCTGTCCACTAAAATTAACAGCGAAGGAGGTTCGGTACTTGGTTTTACATTAGGCAACTGGACGCCTTCACATACACTTGAGGTTTATCTTAAACTTCCTATTGTCTATAACGTTACGGAAAACCCCCTTTTTCTTGACATCATAATGGTTGACAATTCTAATTTTACTTTGATAGACAACAACCAGAGCCCTAATTACATCTTTTTTCATGCCTACGGTATTGGAAACACTACCTCCTTCTTTGTCAAAAACATCAATCAAAGCGGCCAGTATTATCTCGTCATGTACAACGTGATACCGGTAAATACGACCGCGGATGTTAATATCATTGAAGAATGGTACGGCTGGAATGTTAACCCTCTAATATATCCTATGATGACCATAGGATCGATAATCACAGTAGCAGGCATCATAATATCTCTTTATGTGTGGCGAAAAGAACATCATACTACCAAACACATAGAGAACAAGTAAAAGAATGGCGAAGAGAACACCATACGAAGAATCGAGCTAAGGTTGCTTAATATAAGAGAAGAATCCGAACTGAAGAGAGACTAATTTGGCAAGAAAACAAAATTCCTGACGCTACTGAAAAGTTACAGTGAGTCAATAGTGAAGCTGTATTTTTCCACTTTTTTCTTATAGATTTCTTCAGCCTTTGCTATATTGAGGACTTAAATCACACTTAGGTATAAATCCCTATAAGCCTAGATAATAATACAAGTTTAGTTTTGATTTCTCCTGTTTTTTTAACGCTATAGATAATAAAGAGTGAAGTGTGTAAGAAATGCCGTACTATCTTTTGATCTGTATCTGGTCGATGTAAACATCTGTGACGCCGTAATTAAAGTTCTGAACACGAAATTCGAGACCATTGGTCATACTGTTGGGCACAACGTAGTTCAGTTGATAACACTGCCAAACATTGGAGGCAAGATCGTCAGCTTTAACCCGAGCCGAAGCGAGAACAGTTGCACCATTGTTGCAACAAACATTGATGTACGCTACCTCTCTAGAGGTCAGGTTGGATGAAACTTTGAGTTTGAAGAAAGCCGTATACTGTCCACCCAACATGCTTCCACCTCCCTGCTATGTACTGATGTACGCTCCATACGGCATTGCACCATTCGGGGATGAAATAGAAGCCTTCATCACTGCACCAGACGAGGACGAAGGATCGCTTACCTTCACCCAAGAGCTGTATGACTGAGGTTTGTCTGACGCGGCCTCGGAGTACGCGGTTGCCATCTAAGACGGATCTGCGGCTACGATTGTATACGTGTCACCGTCGCCAGGGTTGTTGACGAACCCATCACCGTTTGTGTCATTCCATTTAACGATGATCCAACTATGCGAATAAGAGCCTAAGTTGGGGTATATCATGATGTTGAAATATTTTCCCGCAGCGTATGTGCCTTTCCAGCCAAAGCCATAGCATAACATTACGAATCTATTGTTTGCATCTTTGTAAGTCTCTATGACGAACATATCTTCACCTTGGTTTATGACTGAGTGTGGTAGGCTTGCTCCGGGGATGTTTGTTCCATTCCAGTATTGGAAGCGGAATATGTCATTAGCCGAGTCGTAGTAGAACCTTATTGGCGCCCGATCGGCTAAAGCCGTTGAATTAAGTTCAGCATATTTTACTACTGGGTTCACGTATTGGCCACCGAAGCTTATGATTCCAGCACCTGTATTACCGATTGCTCTTCCTGTGCCCTGGTTCACGAATTTACTTTCTGTGTCCAACCCTTCTGTATAATTTTTCAGTTTCGTCGAAATCGCCATCGATGCCAGCCAGTCGCTTACAGAAGCAGCTCCACAGCTTAAAGGCTTCGTTGTACTGTCAGAAGGATAAATCAGGCTTACATTGTTTGCAGCGAACACTGAATCGAAATCAGAAATTGTTATCCCAATTAGATTATCCACAAATACATCGTTACCACTTATTATCACAGCTACATTGCTTGGCGCCCCATATGACCAAGCACCCCATGTCGTAGCTTTCGCGACACCACCAGTTGATATCCAATAGTTGTTGATAAAATTGAAGTTGAAAGCTGGGGAGCCTCCTGGGATGGACGTCTGCCAGACTTCCTCATAATTCGTATAGTCATAGTATCCCGCATATATTTCAGTCAAAACTAGGTAGT
Source organism: Nitrososphaeria archaeon (assembly GCA_963752255.1). Taxonomy (GTDB): domain Archaea; phylum Thermoproteota; class Nitrososphaeria; order JACIWG01; family JACIWG01; genus JBEKIG01. Next base: position 16,789 of record CAVVXT010000011.1, read on the forward strand.
TTCCTCCAGTAGGTGCGTCCAAGGACCAAACCTGTGTCGAATTTTGAGCTACGAAGTGGGTAACGCCGCTAACAGTGGTAATGTAGAATGTATATGTAACTCCCAGGGACAGAGCCGTCGCGTTCGGTGTATAATGATAAGTTGGATTATCTGGCGATCCACTTGTCCACGAGTAGGTTAACCCCCAAGTGCCATAGTTGTTAGAAAAACCAATTTGATCGTAGCTCCCTGCACTATCCCAAGCTGAAAGAAGTACGTAATAGAACTCATCTGATTTAGGCTGAGAATAGGGAACCTTAATCCTCATGTAAACGGTTTGCGCGTTCTGGGTGGGTAACCCCGAAGGATATACGCTCCCAGCGTACCAATGGGTCATATATTCTGGAGGCGGAGATATAGGAGGTGCCAGTGTCGGAAATATGGTGCGTCCATCAACTACGGGAAATTCCTCTCCCGAGGTCCAAGTCAGCTCAGGTATCGGCTTACCCGAGGCGGAGTCGGTTGAATCTGAACGTGCAATGCCAGTACTGACTACAGATAGAACCAGCATTAAGATTGACGACGCAATTAGAACCTTCCGTATACTTCTCAAATTCATTTTCTCTTAATCCTCTTCGAGAAACTTTGATATATATATATTTCCTGTGATATATACTGGGTGAGTATGCCATGAAGATGAGTATGGTCGCCTTACTAATAGTCGTTATTATACTTGTGGGTTTTGGTGGTTACGGCTTAGGATACACGATGTATGAACCGAAAATAACAAGCTATGAAAACCAAGTTTCCAGTCTAACATCCGAGGTTTCAATGCTCAATTCAACTGTTTTAAGCCAGCAAACACAAATATCGACTATGGGAGGACTACCCCCTTTCGCAAACCCAGATTTCGACGTTTTGCTAAGCATACCCGTTGTCAACGTTCCAGATAGTGGAGGATCGTTCAATGTGCCTATTACGTTGAAAGCGACAAAGCTGAATACTAGCGAAGTACTTGATCTTGAGGCGCATTCAAATATCCCAGGATATGTAGCTGACTTCAAGCCGACATCGTTGACTCTCCAGCCAGGTGATTCTATAAGTGTAAATTTAACAGTCATTGTCCCAAGCGGTGTCTCGACTGGCACCTATCCAATGTCCATTGTGGCTAGTGGTAAAACGACTCAAGGTGGAAGCTGGCTTCTAATCGTTGTCGGTTCCTCCTTAAAAGTTCCGCCGCCCTAACATTTAACTCGAAAAAAGAAAAAAGGAACTATTAGGATGACGTTGGAAAGTTCTTCCAATCCATAAACGGAAAGTCATCTGAAAGCTTTTTGCTTATGATTTTAAAGAACAACTAAGTCGTATATTAAATAGCTGTCAATAGGGTTCCCATTAGCATCCCAGCCAGGCTCATCGTCGTGTGTTAATCACCTGGGATTCTGTTGAACTTTCAGAACGCTGTTTAAGTATGTTCGTTGAATTTTGACTAGTTAGTACTAAAAGATTGGGGTTTCAATAACCCTAGATATTAGTAAGCCAGAACCTATCCTAAGTCAATTAATGGAGACAGAACTAATATAATATAATATAATTAAAAAAAATAAAAAGGGAATAGGGATATTTTTTATCCCTTATGGATCTGGATGTGTCGGTAACTTTTCGCTTATCGTTCCGAGGTTCTCTACTATTGTTATGACAGGATGATGTTGTGTGAATGTAGTCGAGCCGTAGTTGATGTCTAGTATTATACTTGTCGTTCCACAGTTCAGTCCGCATAGAGTGAATAGTCCTGGGCATGTGCCTAGTACTTGGTTCCAGTAATTACCATATATCCACTGTGAAGCGTAGTATGTGTCTCTGCCCTGCAGTCCCCAAACGACTAAGAATGTCGTTCCGTTTATGTCCTGATATGTGCTGATCACCGCGTAGCCGTCTGTTGATGTGTCAGTGTATGCGTTCTTGCTCCAGCATGATATCGCCCCTATCGCGTTAAACCATTTACTGCTTGTTGGTGTGTATGTTGGGTTACCAAAGAATGCGGTTGTGAAGTCGTTTGTGTAGTAGGTGACCATGTTGGCATATAATCCTCCTACGCCAATCATGTTAGACGTTGTAATTGGCCAGCGTGTACACCAGTCGTCTTTGATCGCTGCCCTGCCCTTCATATCCTTGTAGTTTACTGCAGTGCTTCCTGGTCCGAACTGATACATCACGTTTGGTATCTGGTTAGCTAATACTGGATCCATCATGTCTTCTCCTGCGAGACCTAACGATACACCTGTGAAATGCAATGAAGCAGATATCATGGCTGCGCCTGCTGAGTCAACTGAAGCGGCGTCTCTTCCTACAACAATCCACTCGTAGCGACCACTATTCCACATCATCATCCTAGCAGGATCAGCAGTACCTGCGACTGCAGAATGCCAAGTACCCAACGTTGAATATTCTATCTTTAGTAAGTCAAAGTAGAATGCTGCTGATTTTGCTGTTAGTGTAGCATAACCGTTAGCATCAATGGATATAGTATAGTCTACTCCTCTTACGAGCAGTGCTCCTCCTTGATCTTCGTCCATCACACGTTCAGCTTGTGTATTGTATCCGTTCCAACATCCCAATAGGAATGGAGCATTTGATAGTGTAATGCTACTTTGATCTTCGGGTTTCCATTCAAGCCATGTGGCGGCCTTCTTGCATGCTGCCTGTGGTAGATCCCATGGGTTCATGACTTCGTTGAGCTGGTACTTTACTTCGCTGTCTATGTTTGCTACCTTACCCATCGGTGTTACAGTTCCGTTCACGTTATCCGTCAACACGTATACGCAAACGCCTCTGAACGACTGTCCAATGCCAAGAGCGATATCCCATTCTCCTGAGACAAATGGTATGCTAGGTTCTGTGGGCATAATAGCGGTTTGAACGTTGAAAAGTGCGGTTAGCCTTGTATCCCATCCGTTAACTGTCCAGTCTGACACCTGTGGCCAGAATGCTACTGCGCCAACGTATGCACCGTCGGCTGAGATGACCTGCGCGAGGCTGTAATCATTGACGAACTCCTCGAAAACGTACTTGTATTGAACCGTAACAACATCGCCTGCTTTCAGTCCACCACTCTTGGTGAACCATATAGTTCTGTTAGCAGTACCTGCTGCATTGGGATCTTCTACTTTATAGTTTGTACTCGGAAGCTGGTATATTCCGTTTACGAATACTGCTTCAGTTTGTTCGTAATCATCATGCGTTAGATTGACATTGTTTTGTCCGGCTACAGCTACAAAGCTCTCTACAAGGTCACGTAGCAACCATGTCGTTCCGTTGTATGGCGGATTCGCTGCGCCGCCCTCGGTTCCCGTGACATTCTCCCAATCTGGACCATACACTGTATTGAGTCCTACTTTCGCAGCACTTGGATAGAATTCTGCGTAGCTGTTTAGTTTATTCGCTCCAGTTGGAGGACCTAAGTCCCATTCTCCTCTGTCACCGAACTGTATGTTCGCCAAGCCGTCTAGTACCTTTGTCTCCAGTTTGAGCTTCATGTCCTTGTATTCGACTATTTCCTTCTTGACTTTGTCGAATATTATCGTAATCTGTAGTTGTGCTACTGGCCATGATTCAATAACTCCTGACGTGAGTTTTTGTGTATCGTTTATGTTAGTTACCAAAAGGGCTATCGTCTCCCTTGGGCCGTCGTAGAGTATCTGTATCGGTAGAGTCGCTGCCATACCGTTTGTCTGTCTTCCTCCGATGCCGACGGTTGGAGATGCCGTATTATTATTCCAAGGTCCACCGTAGGTTATACCATCAGAAAAGAGTGCAAAAGCCCAGACAACCCTGTATGCTGGGTAGGGTGTTCCTTCGAATAACCTGTCTCTGTATGTTATGTTTGCTAGCCATCCGTTGACCCAATAAGCCTCTGAAACAAGTTCATTAGCGAATGGATCACGTGAAGTTCCTAAACGTTGGTCGTATGTATTTACTACATCATGACCTGGATACTGCATGCCGACACCAACGCCACCGGTTGAGTTTATCAGTTCACCGTACTTTGAAAATCCTATGTCCAAACTCTGTTGACTGTATGGGTATAGTGTGTAATAGTCGCTGGTAAGAACCCCATTTACTGTCTTGTACCAGCTTGCCTGATCAGCTGGAAGCGGAGCAGGATTGGTTACCGTGGTATATGCTAATACTGTTAGTGATGGTGCTAGTAATATGATAAGCGCCGATAAAGCCATTATCGAATGTTTATTATTCATTTCGGTCGTACAGACATGAGTCTGAGTTATATATATACTTTTATTTAATGGAAAAAAAGGATATCAATGCAACATGAATCTTTCATAAGACGATATTCAATAAATAGAGAAGAAATTTTTAAGGAAGAAGCGTGAGTATAATAAACTTCATCGAGATGAATGTAGAGAATGGAGCAGACGCTATCGACAAACACGCCCTGAAAAATGCAAAGAAGTAACTAACAGAATACGTGGGAGAATCCGTGTAGAGGTTCTCACCTACTGTAGTAAGGGGGAACCTAAGTGTGCTTGCTGAGGAGAAAAAGTGTTGGAATTTCTAACAATAGACCATATAAACGAAAAAAAAGGCTGGAGACATTCACATTCATTCGGTGGAAAGTAATTGTACTACTGGCTAAAAAAGAATCATTTTCCAGAAGGTTATAGGGTCCTTTGTTTTAACTGTAATTGTAGTCTTGGTATAGTGGCTATTTTCCGCATCAAATAAATGAAGCGATGGCAGAGGAATGGATATACCCTAACCCTCAAAGTCGATCCAAGTCAGCTAAGTCTCACACGAATACTTGACAGAACCTCAGGGGTAGGCGGAAAGTGTGCTTCCGAAGTCAGGTTCCTTTGGGATCTGGCTTATCGCCTGAACCACTGGCACATGCTCCGATATGAGTCCCAACAGCTGGAGTGTTGCGTTATCCGAATACTGTGGGTAGACGCCACTGTTCCACGCTATGTAGGTCGATGCGCCATCTCCTGTAAAGGCTTGAGCCATCGAATCGGCAGCAAGTCCATAGCAGCTGTCCACGATAACGGTCGTATTTTCGAACTTTGTTTGACCGGTATTTTGCGCGATCATGGTAGGCGTGACCGCGTAGAAGTACTGTCCATCTACTTCTCCTATCCTGACCCACCCCATCATCTTTTCAAACATATATCCCGTATCTTGGTTTGGGTCCTTGGCCTGGGTTCCGGTGAAGAAAACGATTAGGCTGCCTTCCTGCGCTGTGTGAACTCTTAGGACTATTATCTTGTATCCGGTGATGTTCTTAAATGAGTCTACGGTCACGTTTGCCCCTAAGATGACATTGACCTTGTAGCCGGCGTTCGATAGGGTAGCGTTAGCCGTTTTGTCGAAGTAGCTATTGTCATCCATCACATAAAGTGAGTCTATGATTGCTGCCATTGGCTTGGTTGGAGTTGGCGATGAAGTAGAAGTGGGAGTGAGAGTGGGCCCATAGTGGTAGGTCAAGGCAAAGTCGGAAACGATGAATATTAGTGCAATGGTGGCGGCTACAAGCAGAACCCTCTTCTTTGTAAATTTCTGCCTATTTCTGCTGATGGCTCTTCTTATCCTCCTGATTCTACCGACCATAATACATGTACTTGATATGATGGTGAACGAGGCCCTTTTATGCCTTTTGGTAAAAGAACAAGTTTAAGGCTATTGGACCAATATAGAAATATTGAGAATAAGACATCGGAAAAAAAGGAAGTGGTTTTGGTACATCGGAAAGTATGTGCCCGATTTTTTTCACTTTATCGACCATCAAGTTGAGAGCGTGAGCTCTGACATATTTTCTTGGAATGTCATACCATTTTTCGTTTGGAAGAAAATGTTGACGTAGCACCATCTGTCAGAGATGAGGTTGGCGAGCGTCACTTCCATTGACTGCATGTCTATTTCAGGGTGGGCGACGTTGGTCACCTTAATGTGATAGGCTGGAAATGTCTTTCCTCCAATTGCAAATGTTGTGTAGTCGAATGATGTTACAGTCCAACCTTCTGTGAGCCCTACAATCGTGTTCCCTGAGATCTGATATTGTAATGAACTGAGGTTCTGAGAATTAACTACGAAAACGCTGAACACGCCTAAAAGGCTGGAGCCGATCTGACTTGACGTCGGATATTCGATGATTTGGTCTTCCATTTGAACCCTGTAAACAACTCCATTATCTTCTCCAATCCATATTTCGAATGAACTACTACTACTTGAGCTACTTTCTATTGTCATGTTAACATTTATCGTATTGTGGCCTTGAATAACTTCTGTACCTTCAACCGTGTAGGAGATAGAGAAGGTCTGGACATCGCTACCATTTACGGTCTTTATGTCAACTTTAGCGTGGCTGAAGGTCTTAACGAAGTCCACCGTCGAATTGAATTGCATACCCTTGATTGTCTGGTTTATTGTTGATGTAGTCGTGGTTGAGGTTAATGTAGTAGAAGATGCCGTAGTAGACGATGTCGTAGTATAAGGCGTGGTAGTGGATGTCGTAGTAGAAGATACCGTCGTAGAAGGTGTAGTAGTGGATGTGGTTGTCGAGGGTGTGTATGTCGTGCTCGTCGAAGTACTCGCTGTCGTCGATGTCGTAGTAGGGGATGTTGTCGAAGACGCAGTCGTTGTAGAACTAGATGAGATGGAGGAGTGATGTTGATGTTGTCGTCATGGGGGTTTGCAGTAGTAAGAAGACACCTGCAATAGCCGCTATTATTAAAATTACTAAGATGGCTAATACCGTCGTGGAAAGCCTAAGCTTCTTTCTATTTTCGCTATTCATCGTATGGAAGGATAGAAAATGTATTTTTAAACTTTAGTCTTGTCCCAAAGCGACGAGTTGACAAATGTGCATTCCAAATTCTTGCATTGTATTCTAAAATTTCTTTCATGAAATTACTACTCTTGTCTATATCCTCCCTACGAGCAAAGTCGAATAAATATTTTCCAATAACCCCTTTCTTTGAACGAAAACGAAAAACATAAACTTCAAAAGTGGATTTCTTGTAGTCTATGATGTTACCATCAAGAATGGTAATAGATTACTCCAATGTGATTGAGGTCCAAATTTCCAGCTTATAGTAAAAGAATTTTACAAGCAAATTTAATGATTTCTCTAGAAATAGCAAATAACAGATCAAAATTCCTAGAAACAAAGGTACGAGTTATTACTTAAGTTTCCTAGCCACAAGCACTGTTCCTGCAACGAATGCGACGACCAAAGTTGCCAACATTAGTCCCTCCATGACAGTTATACCACCTGAAGTCAGCTCTCCACCAACTGGAACATAACCGCTTGAAGTTTCATCGGCACTAAGAGCTGCAACGTTAACTGGAATAAACGCGCATAGGATTGTGGCTATAATGAACAATCCGAAAATTAGGCTTATTTTCTTCTCCATCCTTAACCGTTTTCTACAGAGGTTCGAGACTATTTAAATCTTTTCAGGTGAACAGATTATTTTTTTATAGATTCATAGGAAGAACAAGGAAAATTTGATCGCATAAAATCTTATATGGACTGCGCAAATTTATGGATTATAGTACATCTTTGTCCAGTTTGATTCCCATTTTTTTCAATGACAAGATAGTTATTTGGAGATTAAGGATAGGGATAGAATACTTTTCCACCCTACATGCCATAAATCAAAGATTCGAACATCACAGCACTATGCAATAGACGAAAGAAAATATATACTATAACTTAGAGAACAAAGCACTATTCCTACAAGAAGAAGTTGTAGAAGCCTTCTATCATTCGTCGAATATCCTACAGCTAATATCAGGAGTAACGGGAATGGAAAGAAATAGAGTATCCTGTTAATCATCCAATAGGGTGCGAACAGGCTTGAAACCGAGCATACGGCCGCAATCGAAAAGCATAGGGTTCCCAGCTCAGACCTCACGTTCATAATAAATGGAAGGAGCAAGATCAGCGCTAGGATTATCGGCTGGCTTACTAGGGCGCCTGCAATGTATATCATGCTCGCGTTGTCTAGGCTGCTCCAGAAGGTTGCTATATTAAATATCGAGAATGTCTGCTGGGATATTGAAACACTTGAAATGAAGGGCTTCATAGAAGACGTAAGGAAACGCAGCGCTTCGGCTGATAATCCTCCGACAATAAATGGAAGAACTGATAGGAGTATTCTTTTAAGAGGAATTCCGTTATCGCCGCCTGAAATCCTTTTGAAGGCGAAAAAAGATATGATAAATAACAAGGTTGCGACCCAGCTGTATTGATGTGTCAAGTCAAGGATAATAGACGACACCGCTATGACAGGTAAGCTTGATTTCTTATTGGAGGAGGGGAGTAGGACAAGCGCGAACACCACATTCATAACAGAGAGCGCTAGGAAGTTGGCATAGAGTCCTCCTGCCAGAGCCTCGGAAACTTGATCGGACGTTAATGCGATGACGCCGCCAAAGGTAGCCAGCATCTTTGAGCCTTCAAATCTGATGATCAGATAATATGTGCTCAGGAACAGCAGTATCGAAAAAATCATAGAGCATAGTATCCACGAAGCTCGAAATGGCGTAAAGGAAGATATAAAATAAAGCAGTGATAGGGGAATCGACATATCGTTTGAAATTACCGTGCCAAAAGCCTTCTGAGGCTCAGACTTCAGTTGGTCGATTATATTCATGTAATTCTTAGCGTCGACTCCGACCAAGTCCGCTGACTTGTTTGCAAGGTATGGTATAAGTGGGATGATGAACGAAAGAACCAGAGCTGATGTGAAGAGTAAAATAAAATATTTTTTTCCCACGATCATGTTATTCCAATGAGGTCTCTTCTTGCCAAAGGACAACCAGACCAGCCAAGAGAATATGATTATCACAAGGAAGGGCACAGTTAGAAAGTAGGTGATGTTTGAAAGGTACCAGCTTGTTTGAATGGCCTCACCCTGAAAGAGATACTTTCCTAAAAGGAAGAAGGAGACCTGCTCAAATAATGAGACAGCTGCTATCAGGATAGCCATTAGAATAGGTGGAAAGAGGATGTATCTTGGATACGATTCAGCCCTTGCCCTTACATAAAAGAGGTACAAGTTGATGGCTGTAAAGACTAAGGGGATCGCAAGCTGTAGGTTCGAAATGTAATAACCTACTACCAAAGATAAAATGCACAGTGGTAACATAAAACGAAATTTTGGAGAATCGAAGGTGAGAATCAAAAACGTAAACGCAGTAATAATAAAGAGAAAAATAAGGTCAACAGAATTCGTGAGGGAGGTTATTCTGATTATCGATTCCCTGAACGCAAGACCGTTCAAGCTCGCATACGGTTCATAGATACGAATTTGAACGATTTGAGTAAAGAATGAGACGAGGAGGAGAACGGAGGAGGACAGCAAAAGAGAAGAAAGAAAAAGCCTAATATTCAATTGAGACAACCCTCCCCTATATCGGCAAAGAATATTCTCAATCATATAAGTCTATCGTGAACTTCTGATGACCGTCGTCTTCTCTAAGATATGATTTTCAGAAAAAGCTTCATTTTAGGGACGATTTTAGGTAGCTATAATATGGAATAGAAGTTATACAGTTTTCTATGAATATCCACGAATGCTCTTAACTAGCGACTTGTCTGACTATAGGAGATTATTAAACTTAAGGATATGGATTTTATCCACTTTAATCTGGAAAAAATGTTCTCTGATATTTTTTAAGCTGATTTCGCGATCTATCAATCAAACATCTTCCATCTACGTCCCGCGCAACTTCTTGAGAGCGTTGTCAACTTCGACCAACCCCAGCCTGACGAGAGTTCCAGATTTAGGTATTCCATTCACGTCCCAGCCAGCTTCTTCATAGTACTTTTGCACACCCTTGCTCACACTTGTCTTGTCGGCAGCTTTACCCTTGCACGGGCCTGAAGGCAAAGGTTCGTAGAATCTACTCGGATTATCATCATCAACTTTTGGATTCCAATGCAAATCTGGTCCTCCTAAAAGCAGTAGTGCCCTTTGAATCTGCAGAGTCTTTAATCCACCGTTTCTTGCCCATTCGTTACGAGTCAAGTTTAATCCGGTAATGGCACTGTAGAGTTCAAATCTGGAATTTTCAGGAAAACCAAAACAAGTGAATTTGCACATGATGGCTGAATCGTAGAACACTTCCCAAATCTCGCTTCCATAACCGTCCAAGGGCAAACTAGTCATTGACGTGTGATCACCACCCTGAACCGAACAAGCAAATCCTATTTCATTAGAGAAGTCCATGCCACTACGAATTCCATGGGCGCCGATTCCGATACCTTTGCTCTGAACAGCATATTTTAGCAAGTCTTTGTGTTTCAAATTTCCTATCTTCAGCGCTGCCCTGTAAGTGCCTTCAGCCAACAAATCGCCGACGCCTTCTCTCGTAGCAATTTTCTTGGCCAATGCAGCAAAGGCTTCTGCGTTCCCCCACTTCAATTCAATTCCATCTAGGTCGTCTTTGGAGAGAATACCCCTTTGAAACAGTTCAGCGGCAAACCCCATTACGTTGCCTGTCTGAACGCCGCACAAACCCAAGTCATTAATTAAGGCAGACAAGTACACATTCTCTTCCGGATTAAATATTCCGAGATTAGGACCCAGATAAGCCTGCAATTCGTAGTCTGGGTTATCGGTTATAGCCCCCTTGAATTTTCCTGACCTGACGACGGCGATTTTCATGCAGTTCGTTGGGCAACCGAAATCGCTCCAAGACTGCTTCACCCAGAACCTGTTCTCAAACTCTTCCACGCCGTAGCTTCTTTCGTCATGCCATTCTTCCTGCCAATTCCTGATAGGTTCGGAACTGGTTTTCGCTCCAAAGTTGTAGCCTCCTCCGCCGGTTCCCCATCTTCGCCACAGCTCGTTACCGTAGGCAATCTTGTCTACCAAGCTGATTATTTGCTTGATTTTTTCAAGGTCTGCGACCTCGGGCAAGGGACCCGTGCCTTTGACGGTGACCGCCTTAAGCTTTTTCGAGCCCATTACCGCTCCGTAACCGCCATAGCCAGCCGCGTGCGTCCATTTAGCCGTGACAACCGCTGTTCGAACCTTGTTCTCGCCGGCGGGACCAATGGATAGAGTTGCCGGCTCTTTCCACTCACCGTATCCGGGATAACGCTCTTTCAACAGAGCCCTGCATTGTTTATTGAGTAACGTATTTGTTTCCTTGGTGTCTTTTCCCCAAAGACTACTTGCATCTCTGATTTCAACATCTTCGTCTTTAATGAACAAATAAACCGGTTTCAGAGCCTGACCAGTAACGATAATACCATCGTAACCTGCGCAGCGCAGTTCAACTCCGAACTCGCCACCAACCGTTGAACCAACAACGCCATCGCTCTGAGGAGACTTTCCTGAAACGCAGACTCGTCCCCCGGGGTAAAATCCAGTAAACGGTCCAGGTAGAAAAAGTAAAATATTGTCGGACCCGAGAGGATCTATTTCTTCCCATTTGTAAATCAGTCTGTCACACAGGATTTTAGCTGCGAGCCCTCTACCCCCCACGTAATCCTTAAGCCATTCCTCTTCAATCGTGACGTTTTTGAAATTCCCGTTTGAAAGATTCACTTCTAGGAATTTTCCTGCATACCCCAACATTAGAGAAACTCCTCCGCTTTTTCCCCATACATTTTCGTCGCGAGGTTTCTTGTTGTCTCCTCAGGGGTGCGCGCGTAAAGACCAGTAGGCTGTTCCCTTCTTGGAACCGATTTCAAGACCCCCCAACCGCCTTCCTGGCAAACCTTAACACACTGTGGATCGCCATCGCACAAGTCACAGATCACGATTTTCTTCTCGGCAGGATGCAAATGCGGCACCCTTCCTGGGCAGGCCTCAACGCATTTGCCGCACCCAGTACACTTTTCCTTGTTCACGGCGACAGCACGTGGTTTTCCTGTTAACGGACAAAGCCTGAAAAGGGCAAGCCTCAACGCACGGATAGTTCTCACATTGGGCGCATAGATGCGGAAAATCTGCCCCTGGAACCAACATGAAGACCCTCACTCTTGATGCTTCGGGCCATATCCTATTCTCATGATGAAGTGAACAGGCGATTTCGCATTTCCTACATCCGCTGCACTTCGATAAGTCCCTCGCTATCCAAACAGGCTCGTTCAACGATTGCTGATTTGACCAATTTCTGCTCATTTTTACTCAGCTCCATTCTATTAAAATATTAATTCGTATGTTTGGACTTGACCTTTTTAGGCAAACCCAAGACAAAATAAATAACAAGGCAGATTCCTTCCGCGGCAATTGAAGCGTCCATTATAGGAATATCGTTTAAAGTGTAGGCGTAGACTACACCACCGAAGAATATTAAAGCAAAGATTAGGAATATTAAACGGCCTCTTAATATCTGTGTCCATTTTTTCATATATATTCTTCTATCTCATAAACCCTTGACGAGTGTGATTATTTCATCATCTAAATTTGGATAACCTTGACCGCTGTTCTTTTTATCTATTTTCTTTTTAGTCTCTTTAGTATTATTATAATTTCCTAAGAGCTTTATCATTATTCCATCGTCCATCTCTATAAAAACAATCGGGGCGTAATCGTACATCTTGTACTTTATTCTCAATTCTACTGGAATGGTTACAGTGCCCTTTATTATCTTCCCCGAATTAGTCATCGAATTCACGTCTCCTATCTTTCCAGCATCTTATGATATATCCTATATATCTTTCTTTTCAGCATCTTATAATACTGAATATTCTAGAACGTATCTGGAACAATCAATTTTTTTAAAGCTCTTTCTGGAATAAATCTTAGCTCGCCACCACTAGATATGTTGCTACTGCCCCTTCTGCCACTATCGTAAGGTAGTATTTTGTTCCAAGTGTTATCTGTAGGGTCGTTGTTATTATCTCGCTTACTCTAGAAGGAAGACTAAATCCGAGAACTACATTCCCTTTATAGGACAGCGTCACCGTTGGATCAAATGAAAGATAATAGCCCGGACCTCCAAAAACTGTCCTAGAGTCTTCTTCAGCTTACCCTCTCTGCACTAACGCAATTGACTCAATCCAAAAAAAGTTGTTATTAGGAAGTTAAAAAAATGGGGTGGAGGCATCTAGCCTGCTGGTACCATGATGGTCGTAGTTACTCCTTCGGCTACTACTGTCTAGCCTGCTGGTACCATGATGGTCGTAGTTACTCCTTCGGCTACTACTGTCTAGCCTGCTGGTACCATGATGGTCGTAGTTACTCCTTCGGCTACTACTGTCTAGCCTGCTGGTACCATGATGGTCGTAGTTACTCCTTCGGCTACTACTGTCTAGCCTGCTGGTACCATGATGGTCGTAGTTACTCCTTCGGCTACTACTGTTATGTAATATTTTGTCCCAGATGTTATTTGGAGGGGTGTTACCGCACGTTCTCCCGAGGGAAGGCCAAATCCGAGTGTTATCCCACCGCTGTAGGACAGTTTCACATTTGATGATACAGGAAGATTGTAGCCCAAACCTCCAAAGACTGTTTTAGCGTCAACTTCAATTTTACGCGGTCCCTGAACTAACTGTATTGGTGTCAGCGTACCGTTCTTTTGTATTATAAAGACTGCTGTTCCAGCTAAGGAGGACATTAGGTTTCCTTGTGATATTGCTTCAGGTTGTGATACGATCACTTAGTTGCAAAGTCAGGTTTTCAAAGCCTGTGTTGTTTACAACAACGCTAATAGAATTCTGTGAAAGGGATGCCGATTTTATTTGGATCTGTCTGGGGATTTTTTCCATGAGTCTATTCCACCATTCAACATTGGCCAGATTTATCCTGCGACCAACTGGAGGTACCCTGTAAGCTGTTGGGGGTACCGTATAAGCTGTTGCAACCGCGCTTATGATGAATTCTGGAGTTGATTTGCTGCCTATGTTGATGACGGTCGGTTGCAGATCTACCAAGGTGACGGCGGTTTTTGAACTATTTACCTCTATCCCACCAACTATAGGAACAGTTAACATAGCTGTTCTGACAAATGCGGTGTAGTTCTTGCCGTTGTAGGTCGCTAGAGCTGAAGTAATATTGAATCTTACGGCATTATATATACCAGTTTCTATCGTGGCATTTGAGATGGTCTGAGCTACGTTCGTAAGACTAGTAAGGTTTATGGTCCCCTGTGATGGGACTTCCAACCACCCCCTAGTCCCGTTTGCTTGTGCTACATGCACCATTATGTCACTATAGCTGACATAAACCCCTGTCACCCCTATTGGTACGCGAGGGGGGTCAGTGAGCTGTATCGACAATATGCCTTCTCCTTGTGGAATAGGAGTTGTTGAAGTGGCTGTAGTCGTAGAGGTTATTGTTGAAGTTGTTGTAGCAGAAGAGGTCGTAGAAGGTGTAGTTGATGATGTCGTATAGGTCGAAGAGGCCGGAGATGAAGTTGTAGATGGTGAAGTTCCGGTTGTAACCGTCAACGTCGTTGTGCTGACTGTGTTAGAGGGAATTGATCCAAATCCCCCGAATGATAATATTGAAATTATAAAAATCGATACGATGAATGTTACAACGCCTGTCGTTATTACGTTCCTTTTTGTGCTCATGCGTTCATCTTAGGGGTATGGATGATATAATAGAACACTTTTAAACGATGCTCTAGAAGCTAAAATAATCATGTTCAATTTCCTTAAACGGGCAGGAAAAGGTAATAAATGCATGTCGGGCAGGCGTATTAATGAACCCAAAGCAGGCGGAAGTGCAGTTAAAGGGTAATACGCTTAGGGTTTACGTTTACGTTCTGAAGAAAGGAAAGGTTGGTGTAAGAGAGGTTCAGCACGCATTACATTTTTCGAACCCTTCCCTTGCACAATATCACCTGAACAAGTTGAATGAGATGGGGTTGGTCAGAGAAAACGGCGGCTCATACGAAATCGCGAATGAGGTTAAGGTCGACGTCATGAGAGACTTCCTGAGGTTGGGAACGCTGCTAGTGCCTAGGCTTGTCATGTATGCCGTCTTCTTCACAGTCTTTACCATCTACCTCACTATCGTATCCCTCCCAGATCGCTTCGGCGAGCCGTTGGTCACGGCGCTCTTGATACTCTTATATTTGGCATCATCCATCTATTGGTACGAGGCCTTGAGGTCTTGGAGGTCTGCGCCTTCAACCTAACTCATTTTTCAACTTACAGACTTCGTTCAAAGATTTTTATAACTTTTTTCCTTCCTTTACCTGAGGGCTACGAATCCAATAGATCAATAACATTTAGAGTAAAATCGAAGTGTACCCTACAGCTGCCCAGATCTTTGGCAATAACTTGAAACTCTGCTTCCTCTTCTTCATTCTAGTTCTAGCTTGGACTTGAAATTTTAGGTTTAGATTTTTTCCCGTATTCTTACCTGACCACAACAAGGATCAAATGAACCTTTTAGTATGCCTCTTTGTTGCAATATTTGCATATTAAAGATCACCTAGTCAACCCTACGATAAAGTTCCCTTCCTTTTTCTCCCTGGTCTATTAGCAGCATAGGAATTTATCTGATTGACATTTGACTTATCAATCCATTTATTACAAACACTACATCTGATTTTGTTTACCCTGGGAGACTTTACTTTTACGTAATAGGGTGACTGCCAAAAGCGCTACGATTGCCAGTAAAGGTATCCAAAGCAACTGTAGAAACAGATCCGTGACTGCAGGAGCAGAAGTGGTGACAGTTATAGTCTCGGTTGTTGGCGGTTGAGTAATGGTTTTGAAAATAGTAGATGTTTGTGTAATCGGTGTAATAGTGTTAGTAACACTCGTAGTTACAGTAATAGTGTTTGTGTGAGTCCCAATAGCATAAGTATTGTTGTCGCATGAGCCGACGTAAACGATGCCCCCAACAACAGCAGGAGAAGATTCCACATAGCTTCCAGTAGTAAAGCTCCAGATTTTGGCACCACTAGAAGCCTTCAAAGCGTAAACATTGTAGTCGTTTGAGCCGACGTAAACGACGCCCCCGGCAACAGCAGGAGAAGAAGTCACAGCGCCTCCAGTGATGAAGCGCCAGATTTCAGCACCACTAGAAGCATTCAAAGCGTAAGTATTTTTGTCCCATGAGCCGACGTAAACGACGCCCCCGGCAACAGCAGGAGAAGAAACCACAGCGCTTGCAGTAGGGTAGCTCCATATTTCAGCACCAGTAATAGCGTTCAAAGCGTAAACATTGCCGTCATTTGAGCCGACGTAAACGACGCCCCCAACAACAGCAGGAGAAGAATACACAATGCTTCCAGTATGGAAGCTCCAGATCGGAGCACCAGTAATAGCGTTCAAAGCGTAAGTACCGTTATCATATGAGCCGACATAAACGACACCTCCGGCAACAGCAGGAGAAGAAGCCACAGCGCCTCCAGTAGAGTAGCTCCATATTTCAGCACCAGTAGCAGCATTCAAAGCGTAAGTACTGTTGTCCCATGAGCCGACATAAACGACATCCCCAACAACAGCAGGAGAAGAAGTCACAGCGCCTCCAGTAGGGAAGCCCCAGATTGGAGTACCACTAGAAGCGTTCAAAGCGAAAACATAGTCATCAGCTGAGCCGACATAAACGACACCTCCGGCAACAGCAGGAGAAGATTCCACCTGGTCTCCAGTAGTGAAGTTCCAAAGTTGAACACCACTATAAGCATTCAAAGCGTAAACATTGCCGTCAAATGAGCCGGACAGACGGTACGTGGGGATGACGTTCCCGGGAAACTGCGCCCGCAGGTATTGAAGATTGCTGGTTGAGACCGCTTGCGTGGGATCATAAGCAGGATTGGGAGCGGTCTGCGCCGGATCGTAAATGGGCAGGAGATTCCCGGCGGAATCCACCGTTTGCGAAAAGTCACCCACCCGTTGCTGCGCGGTGGGAACGGTCAGCAGCGTGGCACGAAAAATCCGCTCGCGCACACCTTCATACGACAGCATGAAAAAAGTGTTGTTGGGATTGGTGATGAGATGGGGGAAAAGCAGGGGGCCGGAAATGTTAAATCCGAATTGATTGCGGCGAAGCGGGGATATGCTTTCCCCGTTCTGTTTCACTTCGTGGGGAATCGCATCCAGAACGTCATTGCGGAAGTTTTCGTAAATCCGCCCGTGCCATCGCATTTTGGGGCCGTGGTGCTCCTGTGCGTTCGGCGGGCTCTCCGGGCGCATCCCCAGATCCCGTGTGAGGACCTTGAATTCGTCGGCTGCCTGGGAAAGAGGGCTGGGCTGCTTGGAAGAGGCCGTGCCCCCCTCCAGGGCGCACACTTCCGCACCCACCGCCAACAGGCGAGAGTGACCCGCAAGACGACGCTAACCCAAGTCTTCATCGAACATTCCATAAAATTTCACTATATACTTCACCCAAAACTGCCGCAACCCCGAGTACGCCGTTGCCATGGCGCCGGCCTTGCTTTTGGCGTCATGATCCGTTCACCCGTTCGTAACGATTGCAGGGCGCCTGGATCGGCTGACTCCGGTGCGCCGGGAAGACATTCCCCCTCCCGGGCAGGGGCCGGGCGCGGGAAGTACTACGGGTTGGATGCTCTGCCGTGCCTTTCCGGTGGCATCGGCAACCCACCCTTTCATATTCTTCGGCAGTATTCTCCAGGACTCAAACCCGGTTGGGCTGTGGGCTTCCCTCGCGGCTTGCAGGCGTAAGCGCGCTGGCGTCATGATGAAGAACCCCATGGAGCACGACCAAGAACCCATTCGCCTTCCTATACCGACGTCTTCGACTTGCACAGCGTCCAACCCAAGGAGGTCGCCGCCGTGCTCGAAGCCTATCTCGAGGAAGCCGACCGATTGGGGTTTAAGGTCTTGCGTATCATCCACGGACGCGGCATCGGCGTCAGCGGCGGACGGTGCCCGCGGTCCTGGCCCGAACGACGTTCGTGGTCGGCCTCAATGACGCCCCACCCGAGTTGGGAGGATGGGGCGCCACCGTGGTCAGGTTGCGGTAACCGGATGGCCAATTCCCCCCCAGGGGCTGGTGGCCGGCTCCTGCGGGAAAAGACCTCCTCTCTGGGTCAAATGATACGCGGCACACGCGGACTCGGGCTTTCGACTCCTAACGGTTCATTCCCGCGAAGATGGTCTTC
>CAVVXT010000012.1:0-292325 GCA_963752255.1 Nitrososphaeria archaeon
CAGAGGTTGCATGCTGTAAATAATTTGTGTATAATTTTATTGCATCAGCACCAGCAGGACTTAAAATGTTATTAGATATAGCGGCTTGTGAACATGTATAACCAGTCATACCTGTTAATGCCACACTATCGTCCCCTGTATTTGTAATAATATTATCTAATATTAGATGATTGCTTCCTCCATAAACATGATAACCATCTTGATACGTATCGTGTATATAATTATTGTGAAAATGAACGTTAGAACAAGGTTTCCACGGAACAGCATCTGCATTATTAGTGATAGAACCACCCACATTTATAGCAAATGACCCTGTCTTAGTCACTTCTAAACCTGCCATTTCAACGTTTGTGCTATTTAACACTGCTAAACCATAACATGTATTATCATCGCCCCCAAATTTGTTACAATTTCTATCTAATTTCATATTTAGCAATTTTACTCTGTCTGAACCTGATACAGTTAAAAGAGGATTAGATGAATTTGGAGGAGTAGATGTAAGCACTGTTGAACCATCTCCCTCTATAATGAGTTTTTGAACACCGTCTATAAGAATATTTTTAGTTACAGAAAATGGACCTTTTATACTTATTTTTCCACCACTTGAACTTAAAGCAGTTACCACACCTATAAGAACTGTAGCAAAATCGGTATTTGTATATTCACTGTCTATTGCACCTGTCAATCCATTTTTAGCCACAACATTAGAACCATTTTGAAATATTTCGTACGTTGAATCTGTTGCAAATGAACCATTAGAAATAGGTATCTGAGAACTTTGAGCTTTAACAACGTCTAATTTACTACCTACAACAAAAGATGCACCAATAGCCCCACCTACACCTAAAGTCTTCAAAAATTTCCTTCTATCTGATTTCTTATTTATCCTATCATCTATAGATTCCATTATCTTCGCCTTTTCATACCTTTATCGCACCGCCCTCTTCAGAACAGAATAGCATACGGTTACGTAGATAATTGAGCAAGTTGAAAACGATATTAAAAAGAGAACAACAAACAAGCTCATCAGCATATTAAGAAATCATCTCTCTATATTTTCTTCCGTAAGATAATTGCAAGTATACCAAAATCATATTTATATAAATCTTATTTAATATACCGAAATCATATTTAGTATACCATTATATCTATAAAATTTCACAAATCTTTTATTATTTTATTGTGAAAATATCCATAATATATTTCCTTTTAAAATTAGTTCTGACGTCATTTATTGACATAGACTCTAGTATCTGTCTGAGTTTGGTTATCCAATTTGTAAATTTAAGGACATGTTAAAGGAACATCTTAAAGAACGTTAAATAATCCTTTAACCTTTAAATTTAATGGCCTTCTTAAGAGCATTTAGGAAGATAGGAATCTTAAGGGGTTCAAGTGGGAACAGGCAGTAATTAATGGTAAGGATAGGTAAATAACTTTGAATATCTAAAATTGCCATATACTTCAAGACATAAAGGTTACCTCAACAGAAAATAGGTGGTGTTTATATGGCCGAGGAGTTTAAAGCTAAGATACAATTCTATAGAGTTAATACAATAAGATCGAGTTTAATAATTCAACCTCTTATCCCCGCTCCTTTTAATAGTTCTCATCCCCTTAAACCAAAAATGACAATAAAATCGGATGATGCCCCAGTACAATATTAAGGTCTATAAAGCGTAAAAAGTTTTGACAAAAAAGCTGGGGCCCAAAAATATTCGCACGTGTACAACGCTTTTTTTCTATTTCTTTATTGCTCTGGGGCATTTGCAGGGTTTTTCTGGAGATAGGGTACCCTATTGTCAAGTATGGCAATTGTCCAAATGATGGCGGATGATCAACGCTGATTGATGGATTTTGACGGTTGTTGACGGTTGATGATAGGTGTTGACGTTGACGGGGCTGCGTACGCGCTTTATGTCAAGACTTATGGATTTCCAGCATCAGTTTTTCGATAAGGCTTAATGGCTGGCTGAGCAACTTGGATAGTGGCCCAAGTTCTTTTAGCATCCCTTTTATGTTTTCTATGTCCGCTCTGTTTACCGCTCCTATGGGCGGAGCTAATAGTATGCATGCTGTTTCTTCCCAGCATATTATAAATGGAGGTGGAATACATTCAACTTTAATCATAATATCCTTTACTTCTTTAAGGCGGCCCTCATTATGTACAAAGTTTTTGGGCAAGAGTAAATAGAGCCATTCAACATGTTCACGTAAACTATGGCTATGTGATCCTCAGATTCTTTTATTGGAATGGAAATGGGAAGAAAAGTAGGTTTGAATACAATTGCTCCTATGGGAAACCTTGATGAGCTGTAATCGCTCAGGATGAGTCCATAAGTTGCTCTATTTAATCCCACAAATAAAATGCGGTATTGCTTCCCGTTCTTATTCAACAATTAATTTCTACGCCACAAACATACAAATAAGCAGAACGTTGTAATTTCATTAACACGCAAGATTCAGACGGCCCAGCTTACATCCTCTTTGATAATTCTTGCGGGGATGCCAGCGACCAAACATGCGTCAGGCACATCTTTAGTGACTACTGCCCCTGTGGCCACCACTGCGCCGTCGCCTATCCTGACACCTTTCAAAATTACGGCTCTACTACCAATCCAGACATTGCAACCGATTAAGACTGGCTTGGAAACTGTAAAATCATCACGAATGATTCTATGGAAATCAGTGTCTCTTATTTCAACATCATATGAAATGAGTGAACTATCACCAACAGTAATATAGTCCGCACAAATAATTTTAGAATCCGAACCAACATGTATTTGGTCACCAAATTCTAAGGTTCCGCCTTCGGCGATGAGAATTTTAGTGCCGTTCCCAACGCGAACGGACCCGTTGACTATCATTTTGCTGTTCTCACGCATTTCGAATGTGCAGGGACTGTTGGACACAAAACTGGTCGCGTAAATGCCTAGAGTAAACATGCCTTTATTGACTATCCGAGCGCTTTTGTGAACCTCTACCGCTGCGTTTCCATTCACTAGGAAGCAGCTTAAACCTTTGCCATTATCACCTGCTCTTGTCCGAGAATAAACATATCTGCTCTTAAGAAGTGTTCTCACGCCGATTCTATTAGAAATCATTTTCCTTAGTTTGACCACACTCACACGGTGTATTAACTTCTTGTCGGTTTTTAAGTTTTAAGCTGTAACCTTAGTATTTGAGTATAGTGGTGGCGGGCCCGCTGCGCGCATGGCTGTTCCTAAATTAGTTCACGAAGTACCCTTATGCTTCTGGATTTATCTACTTTGTGAGTGTTTACGCGCGCGCTAACTCGGCTCAGTTGGCAACGCGGCTACAAGATTATTAATCGTATTTCTTGGCTACCCATCTTAGCTTGTCCTACTCAGCCATGTTCACTGCCCCAGAACTGAAAATCATCAGAATCAAAAATGACACTCTTTAAGACAATATAAGACTTCTCAGCTAAGAGCTTAAAGCTATCGAGAGTATGAATGAAAAAATGACGCGGGACATTTATCTCAACCCAATCGACATCAAGCGATTCCAAATGTATTCGGTTCTTTAAAAGGTCTGCTTACAATTACAAAGCGAGCATGCTTAGGTGTTATTGACCTAATTCTGGGAAACTTCTGTTTGATGAGCTTAACCCTAAAGTCTTTATCTTACTTACTATCTGTTGTCTTAACTACGCTGGAAGGATAATGTTTTCAAGAGAAGCTTCAACCATGTTCTTCGACCAAATAAGAAGGGGCTAACAGCCAGCTCGCAGCCCCTACATAGAACGTCACCGTCTAATGCGAGCATGTTTCTCTGGATGCGCTTAAAACCTTTAGAGTTCGAAATATCCATATAGTTCTGCTTAAGCAGATTTCCCAAGAGATGTTTTAGTCCGAAGTCCTGGGGGCATAAGACTATATCACAGTTAGGGAGCATCACGAAGTCTGGATGAGCGAGGTAAGGGCAGTAGAAGAACCCTTTTCTATGAAAGCGTTTACCCCCTCTCGATAGACCTGCCCTCCCTATATTTTTAAAGTTATTGTTCATAATGGAGAATGCATCAATCCTTAAAATTGTTAGAACCTCGGTTAAAGTTTCTCGGTACTCTTCCGTAATTGGGATCTTCGCGTGCCCCAAGTTGTCTGGAAGATGCAGGGTAAAGCGCTCTATGTTCAGCTTCGCAAGCCGTTTAACATCTTCAGGCTTTAATCCGACCAGAGTAGAGAAAATGTGGACTTGGTGCCCTCTCCCCCTCGCGTACTCTATCATATCAATCGCGTATGGGTTGATGAAAGGCTCGTTGAAACCTGAAAAGATG
Source organism: Nitrososphaeria archaeon (assembly GCA_963752255.1). Lineage (GTDB taxonomy): Archaea > Thermoproteota > Nitrososphaeria > JACIWG01 > JACIWG01 > JBEKIG01. The sequence continues at coordinate 4,301 of CAVVXT010000012.1, forward strand.
ATTGTAACATCATTCGGCACATTCGATAAAGCAGACTTAAGATCTTCCAGCGAAAGAAACCTAACACCCTTATAGGCTTTCTGGTAGAACTCTTGAGGGCAGAAGTAACAGTTATTAGGACAAAAACCTGCAGTCGAAACTTCTAAAACATCATCCACCATAAAACATCATTTCTTCCATATCATAACGTCTATTTCATTGGGGATGTTGAAGAATAGATACTCCGTTAAAACGTGGGTTCTAATTTTGCAAGGATAGTTTCTAAGAATTTGTTCGTTTAGAACGTCTCTAATTGGTAATATGGAAGAAGGTGAATGGAAGAAGAACTGTAATCGACCTTTTTCTTCAAGATTATTGTATGTTATTCCATTTTCTAGCATAATATATATAGAGTTATATCATTAACCTATTATTTTAGCTTTACCACCAAAGAGGAAGAGTTAGTAGCAAATTAAGGATAATAATGTTTGGCTCAATTGGATAATCAAAAAAAAGTTAGCTCAAACTTTTTTAGTCGGCTCAACTTTATATTGTCCTGTATGAGAGCGAAGTGATAATAAATATTGCGCGGGGGGATCTACCCGAGCATATCAGAGGAATGTTTGCGCTAATTGTGCAAGCAGATTTTTGTTTGATCCGGAATTATCCACTATTATCGACGGATATTTAATTTACTAAAAATGTTAATGCGACAAAATCGGTTAAGTTTATATAATTATTATCAATGTAGCTATGGGAATTGTTGAACTTGTAATTAATGAAGTAGTTGTAATTACAAATATTTGTCGTAGTTGATATACTTGTCATAGTTGATATATAGGAGTTATAGCAGTGCCATTACTTCTAAATAATCCAACTATCCCAAACATATTAAACCTTAATGATATATTTCTTACATATGATATATTCAAAAACAGATTGTCTTCTATATTCTCAGCATGTGAAACTTGAGCTATATTCGTTCCAAACAATGTCAATACTTCATTTACAATAAATGACCTTGCTATTTGTAAATTTGTTGATAATGATAAAATGTCTGAAATAGTTTTATTCATTCCTATACTATTAACAGTCACAACAGTCAATATTGTTTCTGGTGTGGTTAGTACAGTAATTAAGTCATTGTTTCTTACACTCAACAAGCTTAGCATTAAGTGTGTAGTGTACTCTGCTTCTCCACCTTGCGGCCAGTACTTTTCAGAAATTACAAAAATTTTGGTTGTCATCTAAATCTTCTTAATATCTATATAAAGTTAGTTTAAAAAGTGCTCACGTCGTTCTACTTCAACGAACTGCTGGGTTGAGCGGGATATAGCGACAAGCGAAATATTCATTAGAACCAGTTATTACTATTAAGCGAGTTAACAGATGAAGGTATCAGCAAGAATAATCACTAATCCCGAGGAGTTATCGGAAGATGAAAATGATTTGGACGTTTTTCTGAAAGAATGCAGTGAAAATCCTTTCACGCTTTTACCGTTCATAAGAAACGCAATGGAACGAGATGCCTCTATAAATCAGGTTCCCGCTATCATAATCGTAAGAGTTGATGGGGAAATTGTCGGGTTAGCCCCATTGATTCTAAAGCGACATCTTGGAATTCGCTATGCTGAATTTCTCACTGAATATTGGACTTCCCCACATTTTGTTATAAAGGACAATTATGAATCGATGACTATGGAAACTGTACTTCATTTAGTTCTTAAGAGATTAAACTCCAAGTTTATAGTCTTAAACTTGAATAGCGACTCACCAAATCTCCGTGATTTGAAGCGTGTATGTGTGTCAAACAATATCCCCTTTTTTGAGCATTCGCACCAGTTCATGGATTATGGGATAATTTCAGCTAATTGCTCCTGGGATGACTATAAAAAATTCTGTGGCCTTCATTTTAGGAAAGAACTTAGATATATCGAAAACAAAATGAATAAAGTAGGTAAATGGAAACTAACGGTAGTTGAGAACTATAATGAATGCAGTGAAGAGGCTATATATGACAAGATACTAGCTATTGAAAAGCTGAGTTGGAAAGAAAAACATAGACAACTCACAGGGGAAACGATTGATAATTCTATAATATGGTTCCTAAAGTCATCATCATCAACAAACAACAATATCATAATCCTAGGGCGAAAAATTTGGTTCCTAGAACTCAATAACCAGCCTGTTGCCTACACAATGGTCTTACAGTACAAAGGAACCGCCTACATCGTAAAGACATCTTTCGTTGAAGAATATAGGAAGTTAAGTTTGGGAAAGTTCGTCATGTATGCTACAATTAAAGATTTGTTTGACAAGAAGGAGGTTCAAAAGATAGACTTTTTGACTTATCTTACCCTAGTAGAATTTTGGAGAGCTAATTGTTTGAAGAGAGTTAGAATCAGATTAGGTAGTGGAATAATTATAAATTTAGCATATGCCAGATCAATTTTTAGAACAGCAGTCGCACGTTTAAATCACGATAACAGATGTGCATATGCTGCACCCACAGCTCGAACACAACTCAATGAGGGCAAGAGAAAAAGCATTTTTCACCTACCTTAATGCTGACGTAGTGTAGAATTTACGAATGAATGAATCTGAGGATCACATAGCCTTTGAACTACGGTTCATGGTATACCCCTATAAGAAGGAGATAGCTTCGTTCTTGGGGTTCATACACCGGCGGTAGCGAAGACACAGAAGATCTAGTGATGGTCATTGGAAACAAGAATGCGAGTAAATTATTAGAAAAAGCTATTCAAATAAGTGAACCAAAATACGATATAAAAGGAAGACCTTATCAAGCAGTATCGACTTCGATGGAAGAACTGCTTGGAATTTCAGGATCAATTCAAATGAGTATTACACCAAGATTTATCAGAGGCGAACAAAAATATCAACCTAAAAATATGGGGAAGGCCATGGTGGTTGTTGCAAAGAGCGTTTTAAAAGCCAAGTTTAATCCTCGACTTTTTTTGATTATCGATATATTTAACATTATAGCCTACGTCATTTTTTTTTCTTCTTACCACTCGTAAGCAATATGAGCACGGTAACACTTATCAATTGTGGAATGGCTTAGCCTGGAAGATGCTATAAAGATCGTAGGGATCGTCGCTGATGATATTTTTTTTTACTTAACCCAAGACGAATAAAACAATGCCGCAGACAGTTCTCAGTAATCTTCCTACTTGAAAGTACCAGGGATGTTTGTCGTACCACCAGTACCAGATGTTTGAGGCTCCCTCTATTGCTACGAAGGCTCCTATTCCCTTGACTATCATTGAGAACATACCTTCTTACAGCCCTTCTTCACAGGCAGATATATAGGGATGGATGTAAAACTTATAACGACACAGTATATTCACGAAATGTGCGCGGAGTGTTTTGACCGATCACCTCCCTAAAAGGTCTGCTCAGCTAAAGAAGGCTAACAGCGCCACAATACCTTCCCTCGTCAGGAAGATTTTACCATCGTATAATTCGACAACGTATCCTTTTTTCTTTAATCCGTTAAGGTGTTCTAGGCTTGAATATACCTTTTCCTTAAGGATCGCCTTTTTTGGAGAAGTCGCGTTATACATGCAGAATAGTTCCTCAAGGAGTTCGATGTTTAATTTTGATCCTGAAATTTCAGTCATTTTGAAATCCCCATCTCGAGTCCCTTTGCCTTAAAGATCTTAGGCGAGATTATTGATTTTTTGGAATAGAAGGACGTCATTGGCTGCCAAGTTGTACTACTCTCCCTTGCCATGAAAGATACACAAAACTATTGACTTTACTATCGGTGCTTTATCGCTGGATTGTGCTTCATCACGCCTAGAAAACTCAATTTCCCTTCCACAACTTTAAAGCCATCCTCGCATATCCTATGTGTTTCAGTCTAGTAGCTCAGCTAAAGAATGCTAACAAATCTTCCTTCGTTCCGTTAAAAGAATATAGTCTCTCAAATTTTAATCAATTCTGTACAAATAGTGAAGCCAATCATTTTCAGCCTTCTCTAGTTTTGATGTGCCAACAATCTTTTTCCCGTCTAGACCAATTACCTCGATGGAGTTGAATCCTACAGCAAATAACTGTTCGATCTGATATAAAGGTCGTATATAGTAAGCCATCAATTTAAAATCGTGTGCTCCGTCATTGACTATAGCGAAATGGGTAGAATCATGGATATTGATGCCACGATTTACGGGATCGTATAAAACGTTGTATCGGAGTTTTTTTAACAACTGTACGCGATATGTGAGGTCTTTTTTTATATTGAATGGGAAGTACTTGATTCTTTTTTCAACGATACTTCTTTCTAAAACTTTTAGGTTACGTGATGAAAAAAAGAAACACCATGACAGTCTTTCACATCAAATGGTTCATTCGAGAAATAAATTTCTTTTACCTTGAGAAACTTAGAATTTTTTATTTATTACTAGCATTTTTATCTATAAATTGGTAACTTTAAGATCAACATTTATTAAAGTAGTATTAAAATAGTTTTGTGTTAAGTGTGGAGAAGTATCGGTTAGCCTCTTGATAGGTGTCCATATTCCCTATATCGTACCAGATGCCTGTTAGAACGAAGCCCTGTACGGCTTCTTCCTTGCTGAGCCATTCGATAAACTTTCCTGGTGCGTCACAATCTAGTCCGAGATTTACGTATTCATTCAGCCTGTGGAGTGTTTCCTAGGAAAGAGGTATAAGCAGGTTCCTATCAAAGTAGTTTTTGGTTCCTTCGGTTTCTCAGAAAAGTGTACTATTCTTCCTCCGGAACCTAATACCGCAGAAGAATATCGTTTAACTAACTCAAAGTTTTCAAGGTTATAAAGTCCTACTAATGGGAGGTGCGAATTATTAAATTTCCAGACTAATCCCTTAAGACTTGATGTGAAGATGTTGTCACCAGCGGCTATTAAGCAGTCGTCGTCGATCTTTGGTGCCAGTTCTGCCAACGCTCTTATTGCTCCTAGCTTTTCATTTTCAGTATCTAGATGGTTCTATACCCAACTTAATGTTTGTCAGCCACATTTGGGAGAGATATTTTTCAAAATTCTCTTGGAATCTTAAGTTAGTTGAGATAATTATTTCCCTGACATTTATGTCAATTATCTTATCAATTAAGTATTCGATGACTGGTTTACCAGCCACTGGAAGCAGAGGTTTAGGCTTGTCCTTTGTCAACGGCCACAGTCTGGTGCCGTAACCTCCTGCTAAAATTAGTGCCTTCATTTAATACACAAAATTTATTTATAATTTATAGAAAGGTCTTAAAGTTGGTTGGTTTATTTAAGTTGAAAATCGATTTTTTCTAATATTTAGGCTTGAACTTTGAATTAATAAGATAATATAGGCAGAATAATTAGAGTACAATGTTAAACCTTTTCATTGCATATTCTTTCAGAATTTTTGGATAGTCACCATATTTGGATCGATTATATAATGTAAGTTTACCTAGATAATCCTTAAAGTAGATTCTCGATGCTTCTTCAATATTTTTTGTATTGTATTCTTCTAGAATCCTATTTTGAACATATTTTTCTAAATTTATTTTACCTATAAGATCTCTCTCAAACAACTCCTGCCAATATTTTCTGAAAAGAAGACGTTTTGGTGGTTTTACAGAACGTAAGTGAAAAGATAATGGTTTATCGATTGTAAGTCTTTTTGCATAATAAAATGGTACACGCATATATTCAAAGCCATGGGGAATCTGTACGAAAACAGAACGTGGAGAATATTTCGAAAGCCAATGTTCAAATTGAAGCGTTTCTCCTAAATTCTGATGGTATAAATCTCCATCCAAACAAATGTGAGGCCAATAAATAACATAGAATCTCTTGACATTAAGACTCCCAATCAATTCCCTTATCGTAAATGGCATTTCTTCTTTTGCTATAAAGTCTCCATCCCATCTTAAAACCCATTTATAATTTGTAAGTTTAAATCCTTTATTTGATAAATTCACAATATTTTCATCAAAATCGATAATATGATTTATGTTTAACCCCCATTTTTCTTTTATATCTTCGATGATTCTTGTAGTATTATCCGTAGAACTGTCAATAATAACATATTCGCTAACAAGGTCTTTTATACTCAAGAGAGAAGGTTCAATCCACCATTCTTCATTCTTAACTCTAACAAGAGCGGAAATTCCTTCCAATTTGTCAGATAAAGTTGCTGAAGGGACAAGCTCACTTAGACTACACAAATCTACAAGAAAATTCCTCATACTATCAGATATTCTATGTCCAATAAATTTTCTAACATTCGCTAAAAAAGTTGACATAGTTTTACATTCATTTGATTTTTTAAAATTTTAAAAAGTATTAGGCAAATGATAGTTGTGTCAACCCCATCGTAGTTTGTTGTCATATCATTAAATCTCTCAAAAATGTACACTGCACCTTAAACCTAATCGTAGAAAAATTTCTAACCATTTTGAAAACGTGCAATAAGTTTTGATTCATAATTCAGAATAGGTTTTAGAATTGGCCAAATAATCCTTATCTTTTTAAACATCATCGTTACATTTTCTATATCAATCGGATTTATCGCTCTAACTAAAGGCAAAAGAGTTAAGTAAACAAAAAGAAATAAAAGACCGTTGATCACCAAACTTGTTATACTACTTAATGTTAATGTATTGACTATCAGTAAAACTGGTACAGCCGAAATAAATGATGCCAAGTATATTTTTAATGATGCTTTAAAGTCTGGGGTGGTTCCAACTTTCTTTATTGCAATATTTAATTCATATAAAGTTATAACTATACCAGAAATGATTGTTGATATTATTAAGCCAGATACGCCATAAAAAAAAGTTAGGATCAAGGCTAAAGGTAAAAAGACAAAAAAATTTATTGTATTGGCTTTAAATATTATCTTCGTTTCTCCTATCCCATTGAGCAAATTACCTAAGATGATGCTACCAACGCCAGCGAAGAAGTAGGTCAAAACACTAAGTTGAAGAAATAGTGGAGCAAGTGGGAAATCTTGACCATACAAAATCTGGACAATCTCCTTCGAAAGAATTGCTATTATGAGTGCTGACGGAACTACTATCAAAGAAGTATACTTGATTGAGCGTTTAAAGATTCTTTTAAGTTCGTCGCTACTGGAACTAACTTTTGAGAATGCAGGGAAGAGCACATCAAATGGAACGGTTAGGATACTTAGCATTGACACCAACATTATTGCGACACTATAGTTCCCGATTTCAGCATTTGAAGAAAAATGAGCTAATATGATTGTCTGAAATGGCGATATTATGAAACCGAACAAACCTGAAGCGTAGAGAGGAATACCATAGTGTAAAATAACTTTAGAATTGCTTGTAAAGCCATCTTGAGAAGAGTTACCGAGTTTCCTGTAAAATCGTATGAACACGAGACTACCCAAAACGCTGGCAACTACATACCCTAAGATATGACCTGTTAATGCGCCAAAGATCCCTAGTCCGAGAAGGATAAGTAAAGGTGACAGAGCCGTTTTTACAGCTGCCTGAATAAAAGATGTTAGAGCTGTTCCCTCCATCTTATCTAATCCCATAAAAGAAGATCCTAACGAATTGAAAATAGTTTGAAATATAATAAGAAGCGATGTAAATTTAATAAAGGGACTTAGTTCAAGACGATTCGTAAAATAGACGGCTATGAAATCCGAAAAAACAAAGCATATACAAAAAACTGTTACACCTATTAGCAGCTTTAAGATAAAACCTGTTCTAAGAATACTGGCTACAAGATCGTTTTTCCCTTCAGATCTATATTTTGCTGTGAATTTAGTCATAGCAGAGTTTATTCCGAAATCTAAGGAGTTAATGAATAAGGAAGGTGCAACTATTGAAAGGGAATAAAGTCCATAGTTATCTTGACCGAGTAATCGAGCAATGAGAATTGAGGCAATCGCTACTATTAAGAGTGAAACGAAATTGCCTGAAAATAGAAAGAAACCGCCTCGAGCTGAATCTTCTGCTATTCTTGTTAGGTTATCGGCCATTGCCTTTCACTCGAATTAGGTTTAGATGTTTTTTCCAAATGGGTATATAAAGGGGCTTGAAATTTTTTCAAGCTCTTTATCTTTAATTCCATCCTTGAGCTTGTAATTCGGAATTATTACTACTACCCATGGAGTCAAAGGTTAATTTTCAACTCCGAGTTGTCACAAAGTTTAATAGTATTTCAGAAGATTCTTCTACGCTTTTATTTGTCGTATCGAGTGTAAAGGCATTCAAGATTTTGGCTAGTTTCTCATAGAGTGTAAGTTGTCTTTGTAGAAATAGAAAATCAATATCTGCCCTTCTTTTAATTAATTCTCTATATTCTGCAGTTACATAAACTCTGGCTTTTGAATTTAAAGCTAAAGCACTTAAGAATCTAGATACAAAAGAATTATAATATTGAGGGTCATCTGTTGTCAAAGTAACCCAAACTATAAAATCAGGTACATATCTTTCAGCTATTACTATAAAACCTAATAAATTTGGAATAATGAAGCGCAGCAATATTATTGGAATAACGGAAATAAATTCTATTAATTTCCATATAGGGAGAAATTTCTTGGGAATAGTTATTTGATAGTAAGGATTGTTTTCTCCTTTAAAGATTATAAATTTTTTAAGAAATCTTGCGATAACAGATGCTATAGTATGACTTCCTCTCATCCATGAAATCTTTGTTTTACACCCTTTACCTTGAAGGTAAGTCGCGAGTGTTCTAGCCAAAGAAGTCTTTCCAGATCCGTCGGGTCCAAAAAAGCAAATGATTGTCATTTTTTATTCGCATCGTCCTTAACTAGAAAACATTTCCAATTCTTGTTTAGAAATTCCATTATATTTTTTTGTGTTTCTTTGATTGTTTTATTGTCAATTCTAAGATAGAGAAGTTTGGAAGAAAGTTTGTTTGCAATATTAAAGAGAACCGAACGTTGCATACCAATATAGTCAGGAGCAATTAATATATTCGTATAAAGTTCAGCACGGCTATTCCTATTTTTCCAGTGCGTTAGGAGATCTTTTATGCTCGTATCAAGGAAAATTATCAAATAAGATCCACCTATATAGGATAGTTTTTGCATATAATTTATCACAAAAGAAAGATTCTTAATAGGATATCCAATTGACCTTGCAAAGTACATATAATCCGATATTGTTGCCGGAAAATATTCCTCCACTATAACTATCCTTCCCCTCTTAATTGGGATATAGATTTTTAAAAAGAAGCTGATGGACAGGCTTATTAAGTCAAGTGTTAACCATAACCTATAAATTTTTTTCATGAGTTCAGGTTTATTTTCTATTAATGTTCCTATTGGGTAAGAATATTCTTTATCTTTAACTAGCAGTTTAACTAAAAAGATAGTAAAAAGGTATGCTAAAAGGTGATTGGTTTTAAGGAAACTTGTCCTAACTTTGAATCCATCAGATTTGAGTCTTGACTCAAGAAGCCCTATCTGAGTCGATTTTCCAACTCCTACAGTTCCAAGAAATACTAAGAGAGACATCTTTAGGTCTTCAGAGTTACCTTATTGTATATCTCCAGAGTTCTTTGTGCCATAATCTAGCTCGAAAATAATTCACGCGCTCTCAAATACGCTTCTCTTTCTAAGTATAAGAGCCTATACCAGCCCATGCCTTACTTGAAGAATAAACCCTTGACATAAGGCAAACTTTCATATTATAATCATTATTTGTGAAATAATTTCAAAGAAAAGTTAAATGATTCAATCAAAGTTCAATAACATTTTTGGTTGTTCTAATTTTCGAGGAGAATCTTAGATAATTTCTTCATGATAGAATCTTCATTAAACCTTTCCAATGTAGAATTTCTGAGACCTAAGCCAATATTGGAAAGTTGTTCTCCTGACAATGAAAGTACATATTCAACTTTATCTACTAATTCATTTAAATTGTCAGGTTTAAAAATCATTTTTTCTGCAAAAGTTCCTTGGACAATTTCTGGAACACCTCCCACTTCAGAGACTATGGGAATGGTTCCCGTTAACATCGATTCTAGAACAGTATAAGGTAAGGGTTCTTCCAGAATCGAAGTAAATAGTAATGCATTACTTATAGAATATAGTTTCGACATTTCGTCTCTATTTATTCGATCGAAAATTGATAACCTTCCTTCAAGTACTTTATCGCCTAAGTTTGTTAGCATATTTTTTGCTTTTAAGTTAAATCCTCCAGCAAGTAAGAATTTTGTTCTGCTATGTTTTTGACATATTTTTCGAAATGTATTTAAAATTAAATGGAAACCCTTGAAGTATCGATCGCCACCCAAGTACAGGAATGCTGGATTTTCTATCTTCTTATCGCTTAAAGTGATATGTGGCAACGGGTTATAGGCAACTTTGATCTTGTTTTGTACTCCGGGTATGACTGATCCTATAATCTGACCTTGCCTTTTTGAAACACAAATTACTTTATCGGCAGACATTATCCACAGCTTACTTAATCTATTTACAGGAGTTAAAGAAATGAAAGCAGTGCCTTGTATATTTTTTGCTTCTCAAGAATTTCGAATTCAGTGCTTCTCCTCATATCATCCAATAATCCAAACTTAAAATCCGATTTCGTATTACTAAAGATACCTGCACAATATGTGATAGGCTGGTAGTCGTGGAGATGAACTAAGACTTTCTTACCAAGTTTCTTTACATTTGGAACAAGAGGGTAAGCCAGTCTTGGAATGTACGTGATATCATTGTTTTTTATAATTTCATTGAAAGAACCCAGTTTACTCGCTGTAATTAGATTTCTCCATAAGTGTATCTTCGTTGGAGTGTCTAGAATATCTGAGTAAATAAAATTGGCGCCATCCGTTTTGTATGGTTCTTTTGTTCCTGTCAAAACGGTTATCTTTAAGTTGCTGGTTCTTTTATTCAGTAAGTTTAGTATTAGATGTGTAGCGTACTCTGCTCCTCCACCTTGCGGCCAGTACTTTTCAGAAATTACAAGAATTTTGGTGGTCGTCTAAATCATTTCAATTAAATTCATAATATGTTGTCTACACGTTTTGTGTGATTATTCAAAAGTCTCATTATAATAATAGACCTTGTCAAAGCAAAAGCTGCTCTTCCATTCGCTCTGAAATATTGTTGTAATAATAATTTTCAAGTACGGATACCTACCAAGGTGTTCTTAAAATATTTCTCGACGCAATCTACAACCTGGTTCCAGTTGTGGTGTCCAGCTGTATTAAGTCCATTTTGTCTGATTTTTTTAGTTAATTCAATCTCAATTAATAGTTTAGATATAGCCTCAGACAACTTGTTCGGATCCTTTGGAGGCACTAACAATGTGTTATAGCCATCTACGGCATATTCCCTTACACCTAAGCAGTCCGTAGTAACTACAGGCGTCCCACATGCCATTGCCTCGAGAGGAGGTAAACCAAAACCTTCAACGTGAGAAGAATATACAAATAGATTTGCAGAAGAATACAATTTCGCGAGTTCATCATCACTTGGACTCTCAAAGAATAAGAAGGGAAAGTTGGGTTTCACTTCTTTTGTAATTCTATCAAAAACTGATTTTCTTCCAACAGCGATAAGATTAAGTTTTGGTAATTTCTCGAATGACATATTTAGTGCACAAATGAGATCCCTTTCTCCTTTATTTGGGTATCCGTACTTGAAAATTCCCATAACTTTTTGATCATCGCCTCCATCAAGTATTCCTTTCCTTGGATAGAATACATTTTGGTTTACAGCACTACCAATAACGACTGCATCTTTGTTATAATTCTCTTTAAGCCATTCCTTAAGCCAAGTTGAAACAGTCATAAAGTGGAAAGGGAGATGAAGGCTTTCACTGAACACTTGCATGCCATAACTGCCACTTATATTCCTAACAAGTTCTTCGTAATCCATTACAAGATAGAAGGGCACACCTATTTTACTTCTATATACAGCCATAGCTTCATAGGAACTAGATGCAACATTAATGTCGCAGGTAGGAATTGCCTCTGTCAGTAATTTTACAAAATCCCATTCAATCCCTAATAGTATAGAAATCCTCTCAACAGTCCAAAAATATGTTTCCGTTCTCCTACTCTTTAATTTAGACCAAATATCAACATACCTAGACCATTTTTTAGGAGGTCTAACATAATTGACCTTTGCCTTTAGGGGAAACCAGGAGTGATCTCCACGTAACGCTGTTATGGTCACCTCATTTCCCCGTGCTTCAAGCCCATTGGCTATTTCAAATATCTGCCTAATACCGCCTGTCATATATGTGTATAATAATGTGAAATTAATTCTCATAAGATTAGCTTAAATTAAAAATTTTTTTGTCGTTTGATGGCCTTCAGTACAATGACATCGAAAGTCTCCCCAAACACTGGGACAATAGAAACTTTATAATCTAATCCTCTAAAGAACTGTATCAAATCAAATAAGATTGATTTGCTATGGCATTCGATTACATAGTTGGGTATCGATTTCACCAAGGTTTTGTTAGCATGAAGAAGACTTTTTTCACAACCTTCACAATCAAACTTTGCTATGTCAAAACCTTCAGAAAGAATTTCGTCTATTGACTTTACTTCAATCATAGCTTTATTTGGCCCATTTAGTCCAAAATCCGAAGATAATAGATCATTATAACAAACCTCAATTTTGCCACTATGTCCACTAACACCAGCTTGTTCAACTCGGCCCGGAACTTTATTCAACATCATATTCAATCTTGAAAGGAAATAATGCTCTTCTGCTGGTTCATATACTACAACTTCCTTTGCTCCCCATGTTTTGAAAAAGACGGCTGTTTCGCCGATGAAGCCTCCTACATCAAGAACTTTCATGCCGTTGTAGTCAAATATCTGATATTGCTCTTCAAAATTTTCCTCTATAACAGGAAGGCAGTGGAGAGGAGCGACGAGATTAACAGTTCCTTTTTGTGCTAGCCATAATGTATTTCCTTTATATTTTAACTTAAATTGTCTAGCCTCAAATCCATTCTGGAAAATAATCCTTAACTTATTGTATGAATCAAAATCTGTTATTGTATGCTCGCCGTTTGGAAGGATAATCGCTCCAGAGCCTCCTTGTATAAGAATTCTGAAAGCTACCCAAGGATTTCTAGCGAAGAAAGCCTTCTTTGTGCAAATGTAGAGGTTAAAGAAAGAGTCTATGAATGGCAAAAGGTTTCTTAACCTTTAATCCAAATATATGAATTAAGTAGATATTGCATTCCTATAGATCTCTAAATGATTCTTCGATTCGTTTTACAACTACGTCCCATGTGAAATGCCTAACAACCTCAAGACCGCCTTTAATAACACTTTCTTTAAGGTTGCTATCATTTAGTAAACGATGACATGCATAAGTGAGCTTTTCAATATCACCTGGAGGAGCAAGTAGACAATTATAACCATCAATGGCATATTCCCTGTTACCTAAACAGTCTGTGGACACCACAGCGGTTCCGCAGGCCATTGCTTCGAGGGGTGGTAAACCAAAACTTTCGATGTAGGAAGTATAAAGGAATAGGTCTGAAGAGCAATAAAGAGCACTTAATTTTTCATCATCTATTGTTCCAAAGCATGCGTAATCGAAATCTGGTTTTACTAAGCTAAAAGTCTTTTGGACACTACTAGTTGAACCTACTATTATAGCATGAATTGGTATCTTTTTATTGATTGAGTTAAGTGTTTTCATGGCTACTTCATCACCCTTTTGCTTCGACCCCCGTGCGATGATCATCACTTTTGGCTTATGAATATCGAGTAGGGTCTTGCCTTCTTGTGGATGGAATACCTTCTCATTTACTCCTACACCTACTACTTTACTCTTAGCATATGGTTGACATTTTGTCACCAAATCCTGAGTGTACTTTGAATTAGTTAGAAAGTAAAAGGGCATCATTAGGCTGGCTTCAAACATTTTTAGACAATAATCTTCATAATATTTACATTGTTCTTTAACTAAGTCTGGGAAATCTTGAACAATGTAGTAAGGCTTACCTTTATTGCTAAAATATACTGCAAAGGCAGTAGGATACCAAGTTGCGATATTTATGTCACAATCAGGAATATTTTCAGCAATAAATGGAATAAGATCTAGTGAAGTCCCAAAATGCATTTTAAGAAGTCTATCCATGTAGAAGACAGGCGATTCTTCAGGCCTTCTCCTTGATTTTCTGTAAGTTCTTATTATATTGTTGAAAATCCTAAAGGCTCTTTTATTTGGCAAGGTGCTTATACAGTTGACTTTTGCCCTTAGTTGAAACCATGAATAGTCTCCTGTTAATGTTGTTATAATCACATTATGATTTAGATCGCTAAGCCTATTCGCTATTTCGAATATGGCCCTATTTCCGCCTGTTCTTTCTGTGCCCCACATAGTAATATTTATTTTCAGTTTTGCCATCACGTCATCAAAATACTTTTAGATAATTTTCATTTAACTTTTGAATTGTAAACTACAAAATGTACTATTTGCCCTACTTTTGATTTGAATTTCTCTTCAGAAAACTGCTTAGATATTTCACTTAGTGTTAATCGTTCGCTTTGAGGTGAATTAATATATTTTTCAATAATTTGAGTTGCATCATGAAGCGAATGGTATATGTATTTTTTTGGAACAAACTCTGGTGGCCCTCCTGAGTCAGGAACTACCGGTATTAATCCTGCGGCCATCGCTTCAACGATGGAAATGCCAAAATGCTCTCCAGGCATTGTATGTAAATATATTTTAGATTTTGCCATTAGATTTAGCATTTCATCAGATTCAATATTTGTTTTAATTTCTATTCTGCTATCTAAATCATAACATTCAATTTTCTTTTTTAATGCCATATAATAATCCGTGTAATGCCTAAAAGGAGAAAGTGTTCCAACAATTGTGCACTTTATGTTCTTAGGCAGTAGCTTTACAATTTCTATTGTTTTCTCCAATTGTTTTAGAGGGTCTATTCTCGATACAACAAGTATCCTATCCTCTCTCTGTTTAGAGTCTAAGACTTGAGCGAATTTATCGATATCTACAGGCGGTCTACAGACAATTGGTTCTACTTTATCATAGAGGGATTTAATCTTTCTTTTTGTAAAATTCGAATTCGTTAGGATAGTACTTTTGTGGATTGCAAGTTTCTCTAGGAAGTTTAGAATCCGACCGAAAATGAGACGATAAGAGGTGAAATATACTTTCCAAACAAACGATTTTGCATACTTTGGAGTATATTCGTTATCGCTTTGCAATTCATGAACAGGAGGTTGATGTATGTATGTGACTAAAGGAGCACTATTAAATGTAGAGTAAGGTGCACTAAGACTAAACCAAGGAAGGATAGTTTCTCCTTTAGCGTTCAAAATTAAGTCTGCTTTTGTCGTGGCACATAATAATAGGGTCATCAGTACAGGGGCGATTTGAAGATGGATTGGCCATCGCTGACAATCTACCTGTGATACAAATACAGATTTGACTTTATCTATTTTAATATCCGTGTCAAATAGCCTATTGATGACATTAATTCTTGGTCTATGTAATGTTATTAAGCATACCTCAAACCCCATTTCTCTTAAAGCTTCGATGGCTGTAATTGCTAAACGCTCGCCTCCTCCTAATGTTTCAAAGCTTGGATAGATCAGGACAGCCTTCAATCTGCTTCTGAGCTCGACGTTTCATAAATTGATTGCAGTCTTTCGGAATAGGTAATTGGTTTTAAATCATTGCAAATATATTTTTTTCCTCTAATCCCGAGAATTCTTGAAGTTTCGTCGTCATCAACTACATGCCTAATACAATTACTAAAAGTCTCCATCTCAAATGGATTGACTGCAAACCCTGCTCCTGAGTCTTCGATCATTTCTTTAACTCCTCCCAGAGCAAAGCCTACAACAGGCTTCCCAATTGAGAAGGCTTCAGCTACAGTATATCCGAACGCTTCGAACCATAGGATTGGCATAATTACAGCCTTACATCTGCTAATAATCTCAATTTTTTCTTTGTTGGATACAAAACCATGATATATTATGTTTGGACATTCAATGGAGCTTTTTCTTACTTCTTCCTCTAATGGTCCGGCCCCCATAATGTTGAAAGTAACATTAGGCGATCTCTTAGCTATGTCTGCTAAAAGATGAACACCTTTTTCATGAGTCAATCTGCCAAAGGAGGCAACTGCCTTCTCTCCTCCATATCTAGGTTCCATATCGATTAACTCTTCAGGGAGGAGATTTGGTAGTGTATAGATTCTTTTAAGCTTCATACTTTGCTCAATGGATTTAGCAAGAGATTTCGAAGGGGATATGATTGCTTGAGAGTTCTGAAGCAAAGAGCGGAGGGAATAGTATAAATTGACTCCGTCAGTCAATCTGCTTATCTTATTTACTTTATTTAATTCAGCAACTTTCATTAGGCATCTAATACAATGTGTTTGTAAACCTAAATTGTTACATATAATTTGTTCAGGAAGTTTAACTGCCCACCCACTAGGACATACATATGTCCAATTGTGGACCGTTGTTACAATGGGGATATTCATTTTCTTTGCGACATTGACTATGTTTCTTGGATATCTAGCATTAAGCACGTTAACATGGATGATATCTGGTTTTTCATCTTTCAGAACCTCTTCAAGTTTTTGCCTTAAGGTTTCATCTCTAAAAGCTCTTATAATAGGCGTCTTCGAACCGATTATACCAACTATTCTATTATCTTCAGATGAACTGCCAAGTAAAATCCTAATCACCTTATTACCCAATATATCTTCATTTACTTTGGCTAGAAGTTCCACATAAAGTTCTTTGCCAAAAAGGCCAGGTTTCCCAAAACCAAATCCGGCATCGTCTATGACAGCAATTTTCATGTTTATCTTACGTCTTAATTTTATTTATTATGAAACCTATTAATGTTAGATAAGTTCTGAAAGATCTTACGAGGAACATAAGAATAGGGAATGCTATTCTTTGAAGTCGCGAAAACACTTGATAATATCCTTTGGACCAACTATGTAGAACAATGATTGCGCCTAACAATATGGTATAGGTTACAAAATATGGCCATCCTACGATGAATAAAGCTATCAATATTATAGGATCGGTAAAATAGAATAAATATTCGAGCAATTGAGTTGTTGGACTCACTTTTAGAACCTCAATCATACTCCACCAGTCCCTTTTGATGTACTGTCTGACATATCTCTTAATGTATGCCGGAAAAAGTGAAAATTTTTCTCCTTCGAGTACTGTTCCTTTTTTATTTTTAGAGTCGACGTCTCTTCCCTCTAAGTGTACCTGCGTTATCGTTCCATCGACTATCATCGTATAACCATTCTTTCTAATTCTACTTCCAAGTTCCCAGTCCTCATGTATTGAAAGAGGTAATCCCATGTCTTCCCTGAAGAGCCCAGTCTTCGCCAAAACGTCTTTTCGATAAGCCGTAACTAATAAAGCCGATGAAATTGTTGTTTTTATTCCTAAGTACTTCATATTATTTAACTTATATTTCATTAGTATTTTATTGATCCCTTCTGGGACACAAGGGAAAGTTACTGCAGCTACCTTACTATCTTCCAAAAATGTGTTAAATGCATTTTTCAGTGTCGAAGGATGCACTTTGACATCGTCTGGGAGTACCAGTTGTATCTCTCCTTTACTTTCGTCTATACCTTTATTCCAAGCTTTTGTGGCAATGTTTTCTTCCATATATAGAACTCGAAAATTGGGGAAAAAATTTGGATTCATTTCCAAAAATCCTTTAATCGCAGTTTGTGATTCTTCATCATTAAAATCCTCAACTAGTAGGATTTCCAGGTTCTTAGGATCATACTCGATCGACGTTAACGATTCTAATGTCCTTGTCAAAGTATCACTACTATGATATGTTCTGATGATCAAGGAGACAAATGGAATCCAATTCTTTAGAGGGTTATCCATGTTGCGTCAAATCAAATAACATAGTTGTTGAAAGACTACCTCGGTAGATTTGATGACATCGTATAATATGCATCTATGTAGGTCATGAACTCTGTATCAGGCTTGAAATCGAACAGAAAATCTTCATAGACTTCATTCATCATTCTTTGCTTTAAAATAGTCATAAAATATTTTTTCAAACGTCCCTTGGTTCCAACGGAAAGGACAAAATAAAGTGGATGTACAAGTACAGTAACCAGTTCAGATCTGTTAAGTTTCTTTTTTAAATCCTTCTTGAGTCTCCCATATCCTTCCTTAGCACCAAAGTTTCTTACGTAATACAGGTCAAAATCTATAGGCGTTGGCATAACGAAAGTTTTAACTTTATAATTAGGAAAACCATAACCTTCCATATACTTAAGCCCTAGAGAATCCATGGTAACCCATGTAGCATCGCCGGCAAACCCTATAGTTGAACCACATGGTGTTACGCCATTTACTTCTGTAACTTTTTCCTTTAAAAAGTTCAATTCACTAATAGGAGCAGGTAGTCTCGGATCATTTGTCGTGTTAATAAGGTGCAGCCCCACTTCCCATCCTTCATTCTCGATTTGTTTAAGATAATGGCAGTATTTTTCTGAGTTCAGAAGATCTGTTCGCACGAAAAAAGTTGATCTTACTTTATACTTACGTTCAAGTGCAATTACCTTAGATATAGCCCACTTGAAATCCCAGACTGTGTCAATATCATGCCTTAATCCTATGATCAAAAGTCGGAAACTCCTTTATGAACTCTTATTTTTATTGTCTGAGAGCATGCAAAGTTAAACCAATTAGAAACGCATATGTTCTGACAGACCTTACTACGAATACCGTGATCGTATATATGAGACGATTAGTATAACTATAGGTCTTATAATAGCCTTTGAAAAAGCTCCACGAAATTAATAAAACGAAAATTGATGTAAAGTATATTAATGAATAAAACCAATTGGTCAAAATTAAAATCAGAAGTAAAATTGGATTCATAAAGTAAAAAACGTACTCCAACAGCTGGCTTAAAGGGCTGGCCTTAAAGACTTGAAGCATGCTCCACCAACGCTTTGTAGCATACCCTTTGACGTAATTTATTGATTTCGAAATTAGTGAACGTAATCCCATATACTCAACATCGTTCTTATCTAAGTGAAACTTTTGGAAGTCTTTTTTTCGATCAGTCAAGTCATATACATGATTTAGGACAATTGTTCCTTCAAATATTACTCTGTATCCATGTTTTTTGAGTCTTGAACCAAGTTCCCAGTCTTCGTGAATCGAATTTGGTGGGCCCATATCCTCCCTATAGAACCCAACTTCTTCGAGTGCGTCTATCCTAAACAGAGTACAGGCTGACACTGCATTTACACTAGTTTGCGTTCCAATGTATCTTCCATGGTTTAACTTTTCATCTAGACGTGGATACTTGGGCATTGCGGGAAATGCGACTGCAGCAATATCCTGCTCGGAAGAAATAGTTTCTAAGGCTCTCTTAAGGCAATTTTTATCAAGCAATGTGTCATCGTCGACAAGCATAACAAATTTATCTGGGGAATGCCTTAATCCGTAGTTCCTTTTAATATCTGCGTTGGGTGTTTCCAATAACTTTAAGTCCACATTCAAAGTACCTGTTTCTTTGACTTCATTTACGTATTTTTTAGCTTCATCGTCATTTGGTACAGCAACAACAGTCGTATTTATTCTATTTTTGGGGTAATCCAATTCTGCTATCGAATTCAGTACGAGTTTAAGTGCTTGTCCTGCATAAAATGTAGTTATGACTATGCAAACATGCGGGAGAACTATCGTGTTCGGCTCTCTTGGGTTTTCTGAGGTTGCTAAATTATTCGACATATGGTTCAGAATATAAAGTCAACAAGTAGATTTAAAATTCGTAGGTTTCATTTGAAATATCTTTTTAATCGAAAGCCGATACCCCTTGCTTGATCAAATAGACTCCAGTAGGGAAACATAACTGCTCTATTTTTAAATGGTGTTAGCAAATCACTGTTTTCGACAATGACCAGACTGCTTCCATTGGCTATCGCTACCTGTCCTCGGCTTATATTAACCTCTGCAGCATTATCAGAAGCAATATACCCTATGTTCAAGAGATGCCAGTACCTAAGATCCTTTGAGACAACTAAAGCTTTTGGAGTTCCAAGGATTCCAATCCATAAATTGTTAAAATATTTTATGTCATAGAATTGTGCTAGCTTTTCGTTTAAGTATCTGAGAAAGAGAAAATTCCAAGTTCCATTTTCAGGATAGTAAGTTCCAATTCCGCCTTTAGCTATGCTACTATCAAAGCCAAATAATACTTTTTTTTCTAATATTGATATGGGAACAAATTGCCATGGTCCAGTAAAGATTTTTTTCCAATTTATAGTACTTTTATTTTCCTTTAATTCAATAGCTCTTACAATGTTTCCGTCACCTAGAGTTGAATATATTACATCACGATACTTGTCATAAGTAATATTATGGAAATGCCTTGAATTCGGATCAACCTCTATATTTGATATAACCTTTGTTGACTTTCGGTTACCTTCAAGTCGATAAATTGAAGTGAGGCTTTCCCCATATTCTTGTGCAAACAAACCTAAAGATGTCTGACACATATGCCAGATCCTATTTCCTTCTTTCACTCTAAGAGCCTCTCTCCACTCTACAGTATCCTTTGATTCGTACACTTTATTATCTATTGATATATAATACGTATCAAGGAACAAACCTAATAACGAGCCCTTTGTTCCATTAAATGTTGCAATTTTCTCTTTAATTGCAAAATCTTCAGTAATTGTAACAAGATTTAGTGAGCGTTCTTTTGATTGCTCTAATACCAAAATGCTTTTTCCATTAAATAAGGTACTTAATGCTTTTAAATCAATTACTTGCATTCAAAAAACCTACACGATAGAAAGGGACAAATCAGAATAAGAATATTGAGTTCTTCTGAAACATTATCGTGCTCCTTATCAACAACGTCCTCAAATACCAAGTTTTCATGCTTTCAGCCAGTTAATAGCATTTGAAACATAGAGAGCATCGCAGTGTGCGCACAAAGTAATCCTATTTCCTTGTCCTCCCATGTGAAGCTTTTTAACATCATTTAATGTCTTCGAGCTTAATACCTTATTGAGGCTTTGTTTAGATAAATCCCCTAGCTTGACTGAGCAATTGTAGTCCATAGAGCATAATGGAACATTTCCATCAGCCATAACTACTATCTGTTCCCATAGATGTCTACAAGGAAAAGCGTAATTAGTCTTCAATTCTAATAACCTTGGCAATGCGCCCATCGTTCTGTCAGGGCACACTTCACAGTTATCGGCATAAAGTCCACTAAAACTCTTAAATGCCGCAACTTCACCTATATTGTCACTAGTTATAGCCATATTGAACTGAATCAATGGTTTCTTTCTCGAACTCCCATTTCTCGCTTTAACAAGATTGAGTACATTCTTTATGACCATATTGAAATCGGCGCCTCTTCTAATCTTTTCATAAGTTTTTTTAGTGACACCGTCAATGCTTATGACGATCAAATCTATCCCCGAAGACAGTAGTCTCTCAATCTTATCCTCGGTTAAGAGGGTCGCATTAGTGAACATACTAACTATCAAATTTTTACTTTTGGCATAGGCAATCCTATCGAATAGCAATGGATCTAGAAGCGGTTCGTTATAAAAATTTAGATTAATATGTGTGATACCAAATAACGAACACTGGTCGATTATTTTTTTATATAGGGACATATCCATGACAGTGGCTCCCCTAGATTTCTGGCCTTGTCTCTCCAAAGTAGCAGGGCACATCCGGCATCTTAGGTTACATGCACTGCATGTTTCGATAAGCATTAATTTTGGCGTTGGAAATGAGTTTGACCTTATTTTGGCGATTTTCGAATACATTAAGGGATACATATGTCCGATAAACGGCTTATTGATCAATGAGACTACTTTTCGTTCAATGATGAGCAATGACAGGGATTTTGTCAAGATTTATGGCTCAGTAATGGTTTGTTAAAGTGACTCTTTAATGTTAGGATTATTGCTTGGATGTTAGGATTACTTTTTGGCGGTAAATTTAGAGAATAAGTAGGTTTTCCTTTGGTTTTTCCAGCACAAAAATGCTCTTTCTGTCAAGTAGAGTACTTAACGCTTTAAGACCAATTATTTTCATTTAAAAAACCCAAATGATGGGGAAGAATAAATTATAAAGGAAATCAAGATACTAATATTTTACGCGTAAAATTTCTGAGAGCAGAATATTGATAGATTTTAGCTAATTCGTCTGAAACAGGATCGCTTTCCTTTTTTTTGGACTTCGTTCTTAAATAACCAATAAGGTATGCAAGATCCTTTTTTTGAACGGTCTTATAGATAACCCACCAAAAAGGTAATCCATGGTAAGCGTCTGCAGCCCCCTTCATTATTCCCCTGAAATCTCTAACATTCCTGAAGGTCCAAGACATTACATGATCAATAGGGTATACATGATTTCCCATTGAGAGGGTTAACAGTATGTGATCTGTATCCCATGAGGCAAGTTTCCTAAAATCAGATATGCTATTCAATTTGAGCCAATGATTTGCCCTATATACGCGATTAGATCCCCAGAGCATGATTTTTATTTTATTCAAAGGAAAAGGATCATCGTTAAGCCCAAGAGGTTCAAGGGTACCAGCAGTTATACAAAGTCCGGGGTCTTTATGGAAATATGGTATTATCTTCTCAAAATATCTTTGTTCAATTACAACATCGGCCTCTATGACTGCTACGTAGTCTATATTTGATGATATTGCCTCCAAGGTCTTGTTAAGATGCCAATAGACGTTATTAATGTTCCACTTTCCCAGTTCAGGATATCTTTTTACGTTTATAATTGAGAAGTCTATTCCGCTCGGTTTAAGGATATTCTGAGCAATTTCTAAGCTTCTATCTGTTGAATCATTGTTACCTATAATTACTATTGAAGGTTTAACAGATTGTTTTAGCAAACTGAACAGCATGGAAGAAATTCTTTGTTCTTCATTAAATACAGGCGTAAGGACCGCTATCTTTGGTATCATGCAAACCATTTGAATTTCTGATCTTTTAGTTATGTCAGCTTTGTACTGATATTACTAAATGAGTGTCGCTCATGTATATGATGTCGTTGATTGATGATTGGTTCAATACCGCTTCTTGCTGCAGCCTTGTTATTTTTAGTATAAATATAGCTGATCCATAATCTCCAAATTTACTCTGCCCATCCAATATACTATATATTATCTGTCTTACATCCCCGTATTGAACATAGGATGATAGAGGAATATCATAATCGCTGTATACTTTCGTTATATTATTTTGTTTCCAGAGGCCTGAAAGGTCATTTGCCTGTATATATGAAGCATAAGGGTGTATGGTATCGGAGACTTCAAAATTAGTGTGTTCTATGGCAGCATTGTCTGGGCTGTAGGATCCCAGAGCCACCATTGTCGCTAGGAGAAGAACAAATATTATGACTGGAAATATTTTATACTTCTCTAAGACTAGGCCTATTGCAATTACGGATGATAGCATGGATAAAAAGTATGCTATAGGCAACATGTATTGACCCGATCCCGATCCGATTACGTAGCCTGAATAAGCATAAGTCATGAAAAAGATCGAAGATATCGCGGATGAAAAACCTAGATTGATCTTCGCCCCACTTAAAACAGATTCGGTCGGTTTTTTTCTTAAAAAGAAAAATATGAGTGCCAGGGTTAGCGATGCTGCTATCGCCAAGGGAACTGCCCATGTGTAAGAGAATATAATAAAACTAGGATTAGAGTAACCTGGAGCAACTAATTTGGATATGGTAGTGCCTAATATTGCCTCTACCGCTTTTCCTCCCAGTAGCATATCAACAAACTTGAAGCCAGCATCGTAGAGGCTCTTCGCATTTCCAAAAATTAGGATGGCAAGGTACGTGCTGAACCAGTACGCTAAAGAAATTAAAAGAGTTATCTTCAACGCTTTATCCGCACCCTTTATACTGTTGAATTTCAAACGGGGAATTAGGGTAGACACTGCAAAAAGGCCTATTAGAGTTAGTGGCGCTATCGGGTGAGCGAAGACACCTACTGTTACTGCCAATATCATTAGACCGATCGTTTTGCGGCTGGGCTGTACAGTGTTCACCATTAGAAGCAATAGCACAAGAAATATGTAGGGGCCAGGTAAGCCGATTCTCCCTGTCAAGAATGATAAAGCGGGTGTCGATATTAAGAGCATAAGCCCAGGTAAAGATTTATCCGCCCCAATCTTTCTTAGCAGAACCCAAAACATGAGAAATGAAACAACCAATTGGACCATGGAATAAATGATGTTAGTTCCTGAAGTCAGATTAGTTATTAAACCAAAGGGGACTGTTATAAGGGGGATAACCGGTATTAAATAATACAGTTTTACTATAGCGGAACCAGTTTGATATGCCGTTATGTTACCGCTTGTGTAGAGGCTTTCATCGCTGACGTTATAAAGTGGATACATATGATTCCAGGCGAAGAGAGAAATTATAGGTGTCAGTACCGCTACAACCATAGCGAAAAGAAGTACGGAAGATTTCCCCCGAAAGACCATATAAACTACGAATAAACCTGATAACACGCCCTCCATGATGAAGAAAATAATAGGTCTAACAGCTTCATTACCTATTGGTAAAACTGATGAGATAGCTGTAATAAGAGTCAATAATATTACAATGACATCAAGTAGTTTAGTTGATCTTATACTAATTCTCGGTTTAGACCTTGCCTTACCCCTTAAACTGTAGATAAGAGTTGGAACTAGCAGTAGTACAAGTAAAATTCCTTCATAAATGATTGCTTCTGTAAAAGTTTCAGGTTGAAGTATAGCCAATTAATTTCAAAGTCTTCTTATTTCTAAATTCCACTTAATACTTTCTTCACGGAGTATTTCAAAGTCGATTTTCGAGAAAGGATGTTGCCTATGAACAGCAAATACTTTCTTGGATCTTCTGAATTTCTAGCCAAGTTCGCTAAAAATCTGGAGATGTGTATTCGTGCCAAATTTTATTGGAAAGTCTCCTTCAAGTATCTTTTCCGAAGCCTTTCTCTCTATTAAAGACCATAGATTTGTGCTTGTCTCTCCCATTTTTTCAAGGATGTGTGAATCATTCAAAGCTAGCGCGTTGATCTTCAACCCTGTAGAAGCAGGTTCGCTCGAAGGACCGATTTCAGAAAAAATGGGTCGTATATCCATCAAGGGATATTTTTGGAACAACATTAAAGAATCATATATATCATTCAACTTAAGTTCAGCTTCTTTAACTAATGAATGTAAAACCCTTATGATCGCTTCCAGCATATCATCAGGCGTATGAATGGTTAATTTTCTATCCCCTAAATCGATGCTCTTTTCTACCGTATATTTGAAAATCAATTCTGGTTTAAGGTAGCTCACTCCTGCAACGGTCAGGTCAGTATGCAGGTCCAATATTATGGGATTCTCTTTAATTATCAGGCCAGTGGAATATTTCTTCCTGGTATCGTCTATTAAGGAAAATCCACTGTTCAACAATAATGTGATCGTTTTAGGTAAGGCTTCTAGAGGGACAATAATATCTGAATCTACGCCAACATAGCCGCTCGGACAGTAGGTCTTAAAGATCACATACGATATATTATATTCGTCAAAGACAGATACTGCTTTCTCTACCATTTTGTCCCTATACCTTGCCAAAATTGCATCCTTTTCAACCATCGGACTCAGTCCGTTTAGAAGGCTTTGATTTCTCATTTCTCCCTTCATTGAGCTAAGGTACTTGTACGCGGCAACGTGCATCCTGTTCTTGGTTAGTATATTTGAGAGAGCCTTAACGTTTTCAATTGGAATTTTAGGCGGAGTTGTGTTATGATACATGCTCCTGGTTATTTCAAGAGCCTTCAAACCTAGATTGTTAGGCATTTTAATTGTACAACTTTTCAGAAATTTCTGTCGAAACCTTCTTCCAAGTGTAATCGTATTTTCTTTTACCTTCGTTAGGCTTTTCAATTATTTCCGATATATTCTTCCCAACCTCATTGGCATTATAACCATGCACGATTCTAACGTTGTAATCGGCAAAATTATAGCCCCATGGTTTCGAAACGACAACGGGTAATCCTATGCCAAGAGCTTCTGCGGTTACTATACTAAATGCCTCATATAAGGATAGATTTGCAAAGAGACTCGAATTGCACAAAAGTTTAAGATATCTTTTTCTGGGAAGAAAGTCATAATATTCAACTTGCAGTTGCAATCTTCTTGCCATTTCAAGGACGTTGGGAAGGTAGGCTCCATTTCCCACTATGCGAAAGGTAATCTTCTGTCCTAGTATCTGTTGGGCCTTTAAAATCGCTTTAGCTAACGTATGAACCTGCTTGTATTCTTCTATCCTACCGGCGTACATCACTGAAGGTGTTTCCGGCTGTTTCCATCTGTATAAGAAAGTATCATCTGAAATTCCATTTGGTATGATTATCGGTTCTGCCTGAAAATCTCTTCGAAGTAGTTTTGATTCGAACAATGATACAGCATGTATTTTATCGGCTAACTGGAGTGTTTTCCTTGCTAATGGTTTGTACAAATTCCACATTAGACGGGTTTGGGAAGTACTTCCACCCTCATGATGGTGAGGTGAAACAATGAGCTTAGAGTCTAGGTGCAGGAGAGCATGGGAAAAGACGGTGACAGGCACCGTGAGCGCCCCAATATTATGCACGTGAACGACGTCTGCATCTACTTTTCTCAGCACACCCATTAGTTCTGGTGACGGGAAAAAGTAATTGTTAGATGGTGCTACTCCAGCTATCCTAATAACTTCCACCCCATCGAATAAAATCCTTTGTTTAAGTGATCGATGGAGCCTTAAAGTCAGAACAGTTACATGATTACCCGATAATGAAAGCTCCCGTGCCAAGTTTTCAATTACGTTTGAGAGTCCTCCACGGTATGGAGGAAACGAATGGCTGACTAAGAGAATTTTCAGACCTAATTACCCACTACGGACTCATAGATCTTGATGGTCATTTCCGCAACTTTATCCCATGTGAATCTGTTTGCAAAGCGTCGCCCGTTTTGAGATAGCTTCGTTCTCAGATCTTGGTCGGAGATCAGGTTCTCTATGGCTTTTGACAAGGATTTCGGGTCACGTGGAGGTACAAGTAGCGCATCCACTCCGTTTCTAGGAAGTGAAGGGAAACCCAAAATGTTTGAGCTTATAACGCTGGTTTCTGCGACCATAGCTTCCAGCATAGAAATGGGACCCGCCTCATAGTCTGAAGACATGATAAAAATATCGGAAGCTCTATAATGAAGCTCAAGTTCATCGCGTGTGAGCCATCCCAAGAATTTTACTTTGTCATCGATCTTCAACTTTATCGCCAGATTAACCAGGTTTGGTTTTAAGGGACCGTCTCCCCCTATCCTTACTTCAATCTTCTCTAAATACTCACCTTTGAGGAGTGACAATGCTTCAAGTAAAATATCGAGTTTCTTCCTTGCGATGTGCTGGCAAGAGGTAAAGAGCAGTATCTTATCTTCCTTGATGCCTAGGATTTCCTTGGCCTTTCCTTTAGAAATTGAAGAGTACATGTTCCTTGGATCAACACCGTTCATTATTGTCACAAGTTTACTTACTCCCAACCTGTACTTTCTCACGAGTTCGTTCCGAACATGCAATGCTGGAGTAATTACTACCTTACTTGTGGCCAACGACGCGTATTCCATTAGGAAACCAAATGACGTATAGAAAACCATGCGTTCGATGTTTCTAAAGTGTGGGGAACCAGATAATATTGATGCGACTTCCGAATAGCTGGTGTCGTGGATAGTTGTAATCTTATTCTGGGCCTTGATCAGCCCACCGACATAGGGCTCCTGGATGTGGACGACATCGTAATTATTTCCTTCGATGATTCCTATTATTTTTCTGGTGAATGAAGCAATGTCATAAGGAATTAGAAGGTCGCGTGATATTGGTTGACCCTCCCGGCTTATCATGGAACTTTTTGGGTCAATAAAGGTTACTTTCCCATTAGATTTTCTTGAGTCCCCAAAGGAAACGACGTCGACGTTTACCCCAAGTTGTTCCAGTGAATTGACCAGGTTATACGTATGCGTGGCGACTCCACCAACGATAAATGGCGGATACTCTCTTCCGACGATTAGAACTCTAAGGCCCATCTGACGTTCAATTGAAGTTGTTAGTTAATACAAGACTTGGTTGATGAGCGTATTTATGTTATTTTCGGGTTTAACCAAGAAAATTTGTGAAAGTTTCTGAAAGTTACTGAAGGCTCTATTAGGTTTTGACGAAGCTGTAGTTATGGCGTATATGTTGTCTTCATATCTTTTCAGATCTTCTATTGCCTGGTCTAAACTTACAATGCCTGAAGCGAGAATGTTGATGGCTATGATTTTGCTTTTCCTACTTACCTCTTTAATCGCATTTTCAACCCCATCCTTACTTTCTGCCATTTGATAACCCACTCTGTTGATCGGTGTCACTGATATATTCTGGAAAGTGACCACTTTTTTTGAGAGAATTGGACAAAGAACTAAAATTCCTTGTCTCCAAACCGAATCCGACCTTGAATCTAGGTATTCATGTAACGTTCTAAGGGCTTTATTGAATCCATAAGGTCAAATGCTATAAAAAGTTCAGTTAACACTTCATGTAATAGAATACCCTTGATGTTTTTTCTAGGCAAGATTTCAAAGTAGGGGATAAGCTCCGATTCAAGAAAAAGGCCCGCTAACCTATCTAACTTTAGGGTTAAAAGTGATACGAGAGCGTCTGAAATAGACATTTTGCCGCTGAAGAATTCCCTTAACTTAGATTTGATAAGCGCTGGCGTGCCGTCAACGTTGCTTTTTCTAACGTATGATTGTGAATAAGGCACAAGGATATAGTAGTTCATCTTTCCCAGAAGTGCTTTATCAGAATCATGGAAGTATGTTAGAAGCTCCAGATTGCTTTCGTGGCTCGAAAAAGTGAACCCTGTCGCACCTCCTTTTAAGGCCGCTCTAACTACGTTAGCTTTATTCTCTAATTGACATTCTTTATCCTCCTCCTTAGCCTTTTCCTGACATAGATGACTGACTCCGATGAAAGCGTTATCCCCCAGTAAGAGTTCCCTGACCATTACATTTGAGCCTTCCGATACAGTTGGTCAACTAAATACATTGTTTCACGCACATTCTCCAAACTGGTCAGAGGCTCTTCTGATGAACAAATACTTTGTAGAAAATGCATGTTTTCTAGGGTAAACTCGGGATCGCCGAGGTTAACTGGAGGCGTACTCTGATAGTAATTGGGCTTGTACAGCTCTAACTTATTTCTTTTTTCGGGATAGTTCGGTGTATATTCTACCCTAAGGTAATCTTCAGTAACCTCCAAAGTTCCCTTAGAACCCCTGATCATGATATAAGTTAAAGGCACCCTATGTTCAGGGCTTGACCATGTTGTCTCAACAAAAACATCGGCTCCTTTAGCAGTCTTCATGGTAAATTCAAAATAGTCATCTACATTTGTAAAAATCTTTCTGAAGCTAGATGATTTTACCGCGTCTATTTTTAATATCCAATTAAGGAGGTCTACTAGATGTATCCCTAAATCAAGCAACACACCCCTACCAATATTGTCGAATCTATCCGTAGGTGTTAATATGTCACTTGACTTTATGTAAGAAGATACATTTTCTATCTTGCCAATTTCACCTTCTGAAATTATATTTTTTGCGTGCCTAAATGGTAGCGCAAACCTCTTCTGGAACCCTACCATAACCCTTTTGCTTGATCCTTTCTTGTTAATCAGAATCCCAAGTTGTCGTGAGTCTACTGTTGGCGGCTTTTCTACAAATATGTTTTCAACTTGAGACTCAAGCAGTCTAGAAACAATGTTATAATGTGAACCAGCTGGTGTAGTCACGTAAACCGTATCAGGATTAATTTTTCGCAGCATTTCATCCAAATCTCTATAAAATTTGGTACACTTGATGATCTTTGACGCGCCAAAGGTAAGTAGACGCCCTTTGTCAACGACGGCTTTGACACTTCCGGGCTTGAGCAGGTTAAGAATTCCACTGTGTAATGCACCCATCTTTCCAAAACCTACAATGGAGATGTTGAAATCCTGATTCATGTAACTTTTCCAATTCTCAACTTCTTTGAGAATTTTTTCTGTAGACATAAAGTAACACGATATGGATTTACTGAACGTTATGATTGTTGTTATTCGTAACCTTGTTCAGTCTTTCGATCATCCTGTATTCCATCCTTTTTATGTATAGTGCCATAATAGATAGTAGTAGTGATATCATTCCTACGCCACCTATCGTAACCCCCATTATTGCCCAGACGAAGTGATTCACTCCCATAAATAGTAAAGAAATAGTAACATATGAAAGTATTATTGCCGCGGGAAAGAGGAAAAATGAACCTGCGGCTAGTATTACGAACGTCGGATTATATCTTAAGGCAAGCCTTATTATATCCCTAAGTATAGTCAGTCCTTGAGTTTTACGTAGCTTTGCTTTTCCAAGTCTGGATCTATAGTTGGCGTTTACATCTTTAATCTTTCTAGATGTAGTCGCCACAAGAGCGGCCATTTCTACTTCCAGACTAAAGCCTCTGAGCTCAAACCAGAGATCTTTCCCGACATCGGTTTTAAGCAGGTACATACCTGATAAAACGTCTTTCAATCCGGTTCCGAAAAGTAAGTTAAAGAAACCAGTTATCAACCTATTACCTAGCCTGTTTAACAAGGGCATATTCTTTTTGCCTTCAGTTCTCGCTGCTATGACTTCATCATTATTCTCTGCAATTTTGATCATATTTTCTACGTCATTAGGATCATATGTATTGTCTCCGTCCATAACCAAAACGTACTTGGTATCTATGAGTTGAAGAACCGATTTTATCGCATCCGCTTTACCCTTTCCGTCTTGAACTACGACTTCAACACCTTTCAAGCGCGTTATCTCAAGTGTTCCGTCTGTGGAATGGCCATCTACGACTAACATCTTTGTAAAGCCGCATTGTTTAAGTTCGTCAATCACATTGCCTATCGCTAAAGCCTCATTTAGAGTGGGTATGACGACCGTTATTTCATCCTTTGACGGCGTTCGATGGTTTTGGATCATGATTTATGACTTTACAAACATTTTTTCTTTAGGACCGCAGGGAAGCGAATTTTCTCTTTAATGCTCCTAAACCTAAGCATATACTCAAAAAGGAGAGTGAAAGTAAGACAGAATATAGTCTTACGCCGAAGGGGGTATAGCTCAGTACGAGCGCTATTAGCGGTATAATTGTCAGCGATATTCCCATAGATAACGCTACTCTCTCAATTTGCGATAGCTCTTCTTTTTTATGATATAGGATTTCAATCAACGTCGAACCTGGAATGTATAGTACGAAGATGGAGCCGAGTAAATATCGTATGTAGACGAATGGTCCAAGAGGCACATAAACTGACATGATTGTAGATGCGACCAATACCGACAGAGCCCAAAACCAAGCAGAATATGAGCTGAACAGGTAGGATCTCAAGGTTGACGGAGGGCTAGGGTCATAAAGATGAATTAGCCCTTCTTGATTTAACGTATAGATCTTCTTAACTATCTCGTGCCTTTTGATTTTCGTTGAATCGGAGAGAACCTTTATAGCTTCGCTTAACTTTGATCCTTCATTTTTTCTGAAGAACTCTAAAACCTCGTTTGAACTTTCTGATTCTAAGCTGAAGCCGTTATGTTCAACCAAAGTTGGTTCCATTTTCCGCTATATTGTACTCCTTCTTTTTCCAAAGTCCACATCTCAAAAATTATTTTTGCATCAGTCACGGGTTTAGAAAAGGTTAATTTTATTGTTAAAGTAGTGTTTTGCTCTCTTGGAAGGATAATTTCGTAAGAAGAAATTATGGGGGCATTCGCAGGCTGAGTAGCATTGACGATCGTATTAGAGCTTCCGAGTTTGACGTATACGATATAGTAGGTGGTCTGTGCTTCATAGTTGGCGACGTAAAGGTAGAGGTTGAGGGTTTCGTTGACCTGCAAACTGTTTGGGTAGTAACCTATCTTCATCTCAGGCCCAAGAATTGCAATTTCTGAAAATGGTTCACTGACCCTTTCACCTAATATTGGAGAAGAGACTGCAAATATGCCTCCTACAACTATGAGAGCTAGCACTAGGGCTGTCACCTCATCGTCAATCAACTAGGTCTCACCCTCCAATTTGCTCGGTATTTCGCCCAACTACTCCACAATATTCTTGGCAGGTAGAGGTAAACGAACGCACATGCAACCGCAATAAATGCTATCGTCGAAACAAGCCAAACGTCTGTCGAGAGCGTCCTGCTCTCACCTTCCTTTATCAGGGAGGGTATCGAACTGTTTACGTTGTCAATTATTGATGAAGCCTGGGGTAGGAGAGGGCTGTCCGAGCTGTTTCCTTCCGCTTGATCGATAAGCTGCAAAGCCATGTTAAGTTCCTGAGCTGGAAGGGTCACGTTTGCGCCCATTCTTTCCGCATCCTGGAGCCTAAAAAATGTGGACTTTACGTAATCCTTTAGTTTTAAAGCTTCTGTTGAATCATCCGTTTGGGCCTCCGTTCTAAATGACGAGAAAAAGGTATTTGAAAATAGAACTATGATCAATAAGAATACAAACAGCCTGCTTCTCATTTAAGTCATTAACTAAATTTTTTTGCTTTGATTATCTGTTCTAGAACCGTAGGGCCAGCAGGTATAATGTCACGTTACTTAGACCGTGAGCTAGCACTGGGGATATGAGACTGTTCGTCTTTATCATCAGATAACCAAATACGGAGGAAACGAGGAAAACGGATAGGATTTCAAACGGATTAGACCACCCAATCTGGAACAAGGAAAAAATTATTGACGTAAGGTAGATCGACTGACCTTGTGTAAGAAATCCTGTCATATGAGTCTGAATTATACCCCTGAACAATAATTCTTCAGTAAGGCCGACAAAGATGATCATGAAGATTGCGACGTAAACTATGTTCTGAAGAAGGTTTGGTCCTATGCTGTTAGTCTTCGGATTTAAAACCAAATACTGGAAGAGCCCTAACAATAACCCTGAGGCGATTCCTGCAAGCACCTGCCAGCTTAACTTGGTTGTACCCCTCCATAGTCCAACCTTATCTAATGATATCCTCCTGAACCATAAATACAGTATTATGTCAGTAACCAGTATAGTATATGCTATGGGGAGAATTAGAGCCGACTCCAGTACTTGGACTGGAAATGGAAAAAGGACTATCTTGACGGCAAAGAGAATGCCGCTCGCTTCGAGGACGATTCTGACATCTTCCCCTTTATTTCTCAATAATGCGCCGAAGAGTGGAAGAACAAGAAAGCCGCCGAAGGCTAACATGATACCATATAGGGCGTAGGCACCGCTCAAAAGGAATCCGTCGACGAAAGCGAGAACCATTACGATGTATGCGACCGATAAAATCCTGATCCTTCTAAACTCGATGATGTATGATACAAACAGTCCGGTTGACACAAAAATAAGGTTAAAGAAAAAAAGGCTGTAAGGATATTTAAAGTAGAAGAACAGTCCTAAATAGGATAATAAAGCCGCTATGGTAGACAGTGAGGCTGCTGTAATTATATCGTATGGAAATTCCAATGTGCTGCTAAACTTCAATTTTCTTACTTATCCATTTTACATTGTTAGGCCATAAGGTTTAGAATTCCAAATAGGACTATAAAAGTAAAAAGAATTACAAGTATTGAAGCAGGCGTCATCCAACTTTTTCTAAATTCCTCTATAATTTTCCTACTTGGACCATACGACGGATCAGCTAATTCAACGTAAATAACCGTAGCTAGCGTGAGAATGGTTATGACTAGACTGCTCTGGAAAAATGTATTTCCAAATATTGCTGTCAACTGGGACTGATCTAATGTCGTTGTATTAAAAACCATCGTGCCAAGAAAGTTTGTGCTAATCACCGTGGATAAGCCGTAAAGGTTGGAGTTTACCCTAAGTAATCCTATTAAAGCCACTAGAAGGATGTAAATGCCTATGATGATCTGTGGCCGGCGGTCTCTCATTAAAAACGCAATTTGATGTTCATGTTTTTAACATTACTCTAGAACTGTGTTCTTAACTTTTACCGTTTATTATCCAGAGAATGTTTCTATTTGCTCTATGGTGTTGCAGATCCTGCTTCTTCATCTTTTACAGTTTTCATCTCTTTTTCTATTTCCTTTTCTATTTCCTCGATCGGCTTAGGTGGAGGTGTTGTCGCAAGCGTGTACCCTATCCATCCGACTACGACTAGACCTGCCGCAATGATTAGGAAGACGGTAATCTGAAGCACTATTGTTGAAAATGAGTACATCAGGAATCCGTAAACAATTATCCCAATAATGCTTACTATAAGAAGAAGTGCCCCGATCAACTGATCTTTATTCATCTTCTATCACCTATTTTGTATACGTGTAAGGGTTTATAACAGTACCCCAATATATAGCAAAGCTCCTGTCGCTTGACCATAAAGCAGCCTCCATGTAGCCGCAACTAACGGCGTATTTTGCTAATCTATACGCTGATTTTATGCCAAGTAGGTAATTTCTGTACGCAAAGGAAGTAAGTTCGGTTATTTCCTTGACTATTCTTGTTATGGCACGAAGTAGCTCCATGCTCCTGAACCTTATCTCTAGCTTGGAGCTGAGTAGGAGCAGACTCCTGTCCATCTTTT
Source organism: Nitrososphaeria archaeon (assembly GCA_963752255.1). GTDB lineage: Archaea > Thermoproteota > Nitrososphaeria > JACIWG01 > JACIWG01 > JBEKIG01. The sequence continues at coordinate 38,946 of CAVVXT010000012.1, forward strand.
CTAACTTTCTCCACGCACCAGACCTTCTCGCCTTGATTATTATTTTAGCGAGGTCAGCCCTTATCCTTCCGCTGGTGTTGAGGAGAATTCCATTATTTTCTCTCATGATTTCATATTTACTTTTGAACCCTTGCATACAATCTTAATGGCTGTCCCAAAATGGTAAATAAGTTCTTGCTTGTATCTCAATGGGATATTTGGTCTATTTTGATGTGAATATCATATTTTTAGTTTACATTAAGAGATAAAACACATAGAAAAAAGACAGTTATGGGACACATTTCCAGCGGTTCCAGGCACTTTTTAGAGCGTTTAACCTATAAATTGTATACCTGGGTTGTCAACATTCCAAGGGAGTTCTATGACTTTGAAGACTTCGATAGCGGGAAGTGGGACAACTGCCACCTTATCCTCCCAAAAAACGGCGAAGTGCTATCAGGTGCAAGAAGGGAGTGGCAGTACGACAAGATTGTAAAGAAGATCGAAAGGGATGAAGTGAAGAAAGAAAATGTTAAAATTATATAATCTTAACTGCTAACCCAAAATGTTCAGATGGGTGTGTTTGGCCTTCTATGTCGGGGACGTTTCGGGCATGAAATTAGGAAACCATACTAACCTCTATGACTTATTTCAAACAGGTTTTTATCAATTTGTTTGACGGCACCATCTCTTTTCTTAACATCAGAGCCGAACAGGAGTCCTTCGATAAATGGCAGGCTGAAGGCCACATATAGAGCCGTCCCTTACCTAGAGCCAATATATTTGGATGCGCATAGGAAACTTTTGGGTTATATCTTGTTACTGAACCTATAGTGCTGATAGGTATGCGACCATATAATAGGGGATAATGATGGTGCCCTTTGATTTGCTATAACCGACGCCACAATAAAGAAGCTAGTTTCTGTGCTTTGTGGGGCTGCGTATGTGCTTCGTGTCAAGTCTTATGGATTTTCAACATCAGTTTTTCGATAAGGCTTAATGGTAGGCTGAGCAACTTTGATAGTGGCCCAAGTCCTTTTATCATCTCTTTTATGTTTTCTATGTCCGCTCTTTTAACTGCTCCTATGAGTGAGGCTAATATTATGTATGTTGCTAAAAAGGCTGTGGCTCCGATGATAAGTTCTATCCAGCTTGGAAGAGACAGCTGAGATAGGATGAGGTATGCGGCTAGAGCGGAGAGTGTAGAGGCTGAAAGTATTTTGGTTGAAGACACCCAGTCTATCGATGCTGCATAATGCCTTCTAACGTACCAGAGCGCCGCTATCAGGCTTGGTATTCCGGCAATGAGCGTTGTTACGATTAAGCCGATTATTCCAAGCCTAGGAATCAATACTAAGCTTAGGGGAAGACCTATTGCCACAGTTACAAGAGTTAGTTTCATGTTGACTTCTGTCCTTCCTTGGCTGCTTATGAGATTCCCCACGCTTAAGCTTCCGAATGCCGTGTAAAGGTAGCTTATGGCCAAGAGTGTTAGGTAGAATGGTGCATAAGAGTATTTCTCGCCGAATATTGTAGCGACGCCTGGTTGTGATAGAGCCATGATAGCAGCCGCTACTGGCACTACGAGGAGTGATGCGTACTTTACCGAGAGCTGGAAGATGCTCCTTAGCGTCCCATCTTCATGTTTTGGGTTCAGTTTTGAGAAAGCTGGAAAAAGCACGGTGGAGATCGGCGTGGAGAAGAAGGCGATTAGGACGACAAAGTTTGTTGCCACAGAATAGTTTCCAATCAATGCATCGGTGCAATATATCACGGACTAGAAAGTTGTAGAACTGCGAAAGAAAACCGCCTAAGATAGATGATATTGAGAGGGGTAGCCCAAACCTGAGCATGGTTTTCACGGTTTCCACAATCTTCAGCCCATCCTCGTTTGGGCTGTGAATTTTCCTGTAAACCATGACGTACAACAGTAGAACGCCGATCAATCCCGCGGCCAAGACCGCTATTGTGCTTCCCAGTATTGCTCCGAAGGCTCCGAGTCCTAAGATTACCTAGGAGTGGCGCCAGAACTGTTTTGAGGACTGATTGGCACACCATCGTGATGCTGGTTAGCTCCATTTTCTCGTAGCCCGTAAAAAAAGATTGAGATGCTGTAAGGAGGGCTCCAGCGAAGACTGTGAAGGATGCCACCTGAATCAGGGGCGTTGTTTCCGGGCGGTTAAAGATGTTCGTTGCTATGAAGCCTGCAAGAAAAAATAGGATAAGGGAAAGGAAGAAGCCTGAAATCAGCTCAAAGAATAACCCAGCGGCAAGAAGGCTCTTCACCTCAGACGCTTTGTTTTCTGACCTATATTGAGCCGTATACTTTATCAGTGCTGAGTCCACGCCCCAGTCTCTGAACATCGTTACAAGGCCTGGAGCCGTCAAAGCGACCATGACTAAGCCGTATTCAGATGGAGACAGAAGCCTGGCAACAACTATGATACCTACCGCTGATATGACCGTTGAAACCGCTAAGCCCCACAAGAGGTTGAAACCTCCCCTGGCAGAAACCTTAGCCATCTCCGCCGCTTTCACAGTAAAAACTCCTCCCTCTCCACCTCCTGCATCAATATTAAAGCGTTAACACTTAACGTACTCTTTCGCTGAGCAGGTTCGATGAGTCTTTCTCCTTTAGAATTTCCACAATTTTCTTCGCTGCGTTTCCGTCTCCAAATGGTTTTCCCTTAAACCTTACTTTTATTCCATCATATTTTTCTTCAACGGCCCTTATGGCTTGAGCTATCTTTTCTGCGTCTGCGCCTACAACTCGGTTCGCGCCGGCTCCAACTGTTTCCGTCTATTCCGTCGAGTCTCTGAGTGTTATGCATGGGGTTTAAGACCAGAAGGCTTCTTTCTGCAGCCCTCCCGTTTACATCTATCCAATTATTCTAATCTTTTTTATTCTTTTATTTTTTACCTTTAGGTTTTAAGAGCCAGCATTGTTGCCATGCAAAGAAATTGGGGAATTTTTTAGAAAGAAGATCACTACTCGAAGGAAGAAAAATTGAATCCAAGATCTCGATTCCAAATCGTTGACAATATAACTTGAAATCTTTAACCGTCCAAAAGTGTAGATGAGTCTGTGATTGTTTAGGAAAATATCCTTTCAATAGTTGAATTCGCCATAGCCAATATCCCGAGTTCGGCATAGTCACAATGACTCCTTTTTTTGCATGATCCAGCATTTCCATTAATACTACATGAGGCCTAATTAGATGTTCAAGAACCTCTATAGCATTAATATAGTCATAGATATCGTCGTCTCGAAGCCCTATGCCTTGGTTTAAATCTTTAATTCTTACCTCCAATCCCAGTATATTACATTTTTTCTGTGCTTCTTCTGATATGTCAATCCCTTTAACTTTGCATTCCTTATTTTGAACGAGGTAATTTGCTAAAAGGCCATCTCCAATGCCTAAATCCAATATTTCAGAATTTGGGTATATCCATTTCGATATTGCTATTGCCCGTTCAACCATAAATGTTGTCAAATGCCTATGATACTCTTCATAATCGGTGAACAAATCTGGAAAATTTTTCATATTTACGTCGTCTCGCAATAAATATAATAAAATAGGATAGGAGTATCTTAGTCCGATTAAGTCCACTTTTCTTATGAATTGGATTATTTTTGCTTTCGATTTAGACATGTAAACTGACCCTTAAAATATTCTGTCATATATATCCATTATTTTGTAGATTCGCTTATTAATATCAAAAATTATCCTCTGCTTTTCTTCTTGCGTTGACGCCAAATTTCCTTATAATATCTGGGTTCTTAAGCATATGAATAATCTTAGAAGTTAACATCCTGTAGTCCTTAAGAGGAACCAAGAACCCGTTAACATAATCATCGATTATATCTCTAGCTCATCCAGCATTGAAACTCATTACAGGTATCTCAGAATCGCAAGCCTGGAGCATGCTTGGGGTCATACCATCGCTTAAAGAAGTGTTAACATAAAGATAACTAGTGCATTGTACTTATTTAATCGAACCCCCATAAACTACTTCATGTGTAAATGTGCTTATGAAAAAATTCACGCATTGGGCTTGGACAGGAACGGGATAATCTAATTGAAACCGCCACGCTTGAAATAGGACGGAACTTGGAATTGGCCATATTTTCTTCCAACGACTTCGTAGGAATCAGCGGGTCATTAGTTGGCTGTACAGCTTCGTAAAGGATGAGGAAATGCCTGACCAATCGTATTTGTTGGCTATGTCTCTTCCCATCTTTCCCATTCTGACGGCGGCCTTTGTATTGTTTGATAGGTAGGCTAAAGCCGAAAAGTAACCTTCAATACCAGTGGTGCTCAAGAAACCGTTTCTACCATCAGTCACAAGTTCTGGAATCCCACCGATTTGGGCCGAGACTACGGGAATAGAAGATGCCATAGCTTCCAAGACGGCATATGGGAGGTTGTCAGATAATGTGGTATGTAGGAGGGCATTTGCCGTTTTGTAAACTCTGTTCATGTCAAGCCGCTGACCAAGAAAAGTAATCGGTTCTGACGACTTTACCAAGCTTGCCAGCCAAGATAAGTATTTTCCCCCACCCGCAATTAGCAAGTGCGAGCGCGGATTGTAGTTGACAAATCTCCGGAATACCTCTATTGTCTGCGTAACTGCGTTGAGTCTCCAAGGGCTGTCCAAATTGTAGACAGATAAAACGATATAATCCCCTTGCTTGCAACCCAGTGTTGTAGGGTCCAAAGAGGCTGAGTTATCGAACGTCTCCAAGTCCACACCATTAGGGATCATGACATCGATGCCATACATGTCTTGTAGGAATCTCGATGGTGAAGTAGTGATATCTGATAATGCGAGCATTGCATTCCAAGCGTGTGTATATTTGAATTTATTCATCATGCTCATTGACATCCTAAATTCTGATTTATAGTCTCCATGAAGGGTGAATACAATTCTGGTTCCCGCTAGTCTTCGAGCTAGGGCAAGAATAGAAATGCTTGGGGCGGTAGTGGCTAAATGGAGAACGTCGAATTTTTGTCTGACGAGAAAAAGAGAATGGACGTCCATTAGCTGAACCTGCACCCCCTTTTTCGACAATGACCTTAGCAAGCCCCTTGACCAAGTCGCCGTCCCGCCCACGCCCTTGGTGAGGAATAGTGCTCCGATTTTCAAGGTGCTGTCAGGTTTTGAATAGGAGATGAAGTTAGCAACGCCATGCTGGAAATGTCAAAATCGTATAGAGTCTGCCCATATCCAGCCAAAGCTACGTAGACATAGGAATAGTTCCCCGACCTTTGCACCTTTAGGCTTGATGATAGATTTATCAAGTAGAATTGTGGATATCCACTAAGGGGTCTATCACCTATATACGTCAGGAGCTGGTTCGCATTGCCAAACCCGACGTTCACCCAAGTTCCACTGCTTCCTCGAGCCACAAAGAAAAGTATAGGATATTGGGACAACGAAACATTTTGAGCTAGATTTATTCTGAGCCAAATAGCCATGCTGTTATTGTTATACGCTAAAGCGCTTGCATTAATGCTTCCGTTGGACGGAGAGATAGTCAAGGTCCTAGTGTTATTACTTATTTCCTGCCCCGGAAGAGGAATGGCAAATACCGAAGGTAAAATAGAATGGCTTACTTTGGTTATAATAATCAAGTAAATCGAATGTGGTGAACTATCAACTAGCATTACGGGATTCCCCACATAATAAATCCGAATATTGTATAGATTGCCAAGTAGGCTGTAATTCCCCAAGATTGAGTTCATTACTCCGTCCAGAAAGTATCCGCCATTTGAAACGACCAGTAAGGCCAAACGGTTTGAAACGCAATAATTCATTAGATCAATCAAAACGGTTAGGTTGTCTGGAGCGCTCAGGAAATCGTGCAGCAATCCTCCTGTTGTGGATGTGGCACTCGTAAAGACCGGTCTCGGAGCAAGCAATCCCGTGGCTTTGTCCACTATTGGAGGGTCCGCGACAATTTGCGTGTTGTTAGGCAGAAACGTGTTAACCGCACTGAGAACACTAACAACTCCAGCTTCGTTAGAACGGTCGATTGTTTCTGAATGAAGAGTAACGTATGCTGTCTGGGACAAGACCAGTATGGCCACTGCAGCAAATCCTATGGTGCTCTTAAGACGTTTGCCTAATAGGGCTGACCATCTGAATCTGGTTTGCAGTTTCTTGAAGACTGCATAAGCGTAAAGGATACCAAGTCCGCTCGAAACTGAAATCATAAGGCTTAGGTAGAACGCGTTGCGGAAGACGAAGCCCGCAGGAATCAGAAAAGGTAGAGGTATTAGCAACAGCATTAAGGTTGAGAAAAGTCCGATGGGGAGTACCTCTGGTCGTGTTTCTATGCCGAACGAAATCAAATATGCACTTCCTAGAACACCTAGAATGAAACACAAGAGCCCTCCTACACTGATAACATCATAAGAAAACATATAAGATACGCTCGGCCCTGGAGCAAAAAAAGTTCCGAAGGAAGGAAAGGACCCTTGGAAATGAATGTATATCTCTAGCCAAGCTATTGCAGGTGTCAACAACACGAAGAGCCCGAGGAACGCCTCTTTCAGTCGGCCCTTTACGAAGAGTAGACCAAGCAAGATTATCACGTAGATTGACGCATATAATGCAGTATAGGGGCTGACTATGAAAATTAAGACTGTGACGCCCATCGTCAAAACCACTAGTAGAGTACTACTCTTAGCAATCAAGAAAACTGAAAAAATTAGGACTGTTATGAAGAGTATTACTCCAATCAGTTCTCGGACGAATTCCACAGTGTAAAAGAGCGACCAAGAGCCTCCTATGAAAACTAATGCCGGGAAACCAAGAATGAATCCTCTTAACCAAGAAGGGCGAATGTCGATCCACGTTGTGATAAGATCTTCCACACCGTTATCGAAATACCACCGATAATTATTAGAGTCAAAGACAGCATCTTCATGAAGTAAAGCGAAGATATTACATCTGGAGATATAACAAAGATCGAAGCTAAGAGTGTCGAAACCGGAGGTGAGCTAGTGCCTCCTCTTAGGAAAAGATAGCTGGGGTTGAGTGTACCTGTCTTCGCGGCATAAAACCCTCTGCTCCAGAAGAGCCATGCATCAGACCATGGAATTTGGTTCCATCCTACTAAAAACCACCCACTTACGAACGCTAGGGCTACAGGTATCGACAGCAAAAGCAGATACATGTAATTTGTCTTTCCAATTGGAGTGATGAATGAGGATAGACTCAACTTTATCTTGGACTTCTTTACGATAACGAGCAGGATAGAAAGAAGTAAGACTTGGCAACCCACCAAGTTCACTAAAGTCATTACGCCCAGTTCGACAAGCATCCATGATAGCAGCGCAATAACCGTCAAACCTGAGACAAAAACCATCAGTGGTGACAGTAAGGTTCCACCATTCAATCCCAATCTGGTCTTCAGCAGAGTCCATAACAGAAATCCGCTTAATCCTATCTGCAAGGCGAACCATACAAAATAGATGGACGCAAGCAGTGGAACTGAATATGCGATTAAGAAGAGAAAGCATAATATGAATATCACGCAGAACAGTTTTGTAACAGATTCAATTCCTCTCTTCCTAGCCAACAGAAAAGTGAGATTAATGCTGACCTCACAGGCGACAACTACTGCTACCAATTCTGCGAGTTCAAACACATCGACTGACCCTTTAAACAAGCCGGCTGTTAATCCCAACAGAGCTGCGAAAGTGAGTGTTGCATACAAGCCTATTCTGGATGCTCCAAGAACATGCACAAAAATCAGAGATATTACGAACCAGAAGAGCAAGAAGTTCAGCAGGTTAAGACCGACGTTGGCGGAGCTTGGCACCTTCGTAACCTGCATCAAGTAAGACAGAGCGTTCGGACGCGCTCCCGATATCTCATTAAAGGACACTAGATATGGCGCCAAGCTGCCTGTACTGTTGATAAGTCCAAGCAACCTGAACGTCAAAACCTTCAAAGGATGTAAATAAGGTCAGAAGCACTACAACTATTGAGGAAATACCCATGGCCTTGAGCACTTCTGCAGATTTCGACTTCAGAACTTTAGAATAGCTCATGAGTCACTGACCCTCAGAAGTGTCTATAATACGCTTAGCTAATTCCCTGTATCGCAGTGTGAAACTCTCTAGGGAGTAGTATTGCGCGGCATAACGTCTAGGAGTAAAAGACCCTGTTCCATCGAGGACTTGGCGTAGAGCCGAACTGTATTCTTCACAGGATGACTCTATTGGCAATACGTATCCGAATGAGCGAGGTCCCAGCTGACCATAGAAAGACCCGGTTGACGACGCCAATATCGGCACATTGCACGCCATGGCCTCGATAGCGGTCATGCTGCATCCTTCAAACCGTGATGGGGTGATAAATAAGTCACTTGCAGAATAGATCTCTGGCATAGCAGCTTGTGTGACTCTCTCGATCACAGCAACATTCGAGGGGGAATCTTTGACTGACCTTCCAGAGGAAAGTATCAGAAATATCAGCTTGGGATTCCTCCGTGCCAAACCCAATACTACATCAATTCCCTTGCTGTATGAAGGGGGGCCAACGAACATTATAACCTTGCGGTCTGCCGGTAAGCCCCACTTGGCACGGGATTCACGAGAGCTCAATGGTCTGAATCTCTCCAAGTCTACACAATTCGGAATGACGGTGCTTTTTATTCTGTAGTACTTGTACAGCAATGAGCTAACGAAATCAGAGACGCACACAATGTGCTTTTTTCCCCTTCCACTGAGGTATTCCAAGAAGCCACGCCAATATCTGTAATGAGCTGCCGCCAGTGAGTTAGTACTGCTGAGAACGTAGTCCGCAACACCGCGATATAACCCGTGGAAGATGTTCACGGAAGGGATATCTATCTTGCAGAGACTCAGATACCATCCATAGATTCCGTTCGCAAAAACAAGGTCGATTTTTCCCTGTCTGATAAGGTTTCGAGCCAGTCTTCCTGTGATAAGAGAGTTGTACAACTCAGGCGTCCATTGTCTCCCACCCAACGCCTTGAACAAACCATGTCTTTCAACCGCGTCGCTTATCGTGAGTGTCCGGAGGTCTGTAAACACCCTCCCAAGGTACTCGGAGAAAACTTCGACTCCCCCGGATAACTCTTGGTAAGTATATGGCGTGACCAATAGTTTCGATCTACAGCTTTTGCTTATCAGCGTTTTCAATTCAATTTGCCTTATACACATGGTATATATAGGACATACGCATTTTTTTCAAGAGACGGCTGTAGCCACAAAGCCTACAGTCACTTTGAGGAACTTAACGATCTTTTTATTCATTAATAACCTCTCCATTTCCTAATCGAAAACGCACCAATGAATGCAGGAAACGTAAGAAGGGTGGAGATTCCATAGAATCTGACCGAAAACATCAGATGGTTCCTTATATTGTAATACTCCCCTAAAAGTTTACTTGACAAAATACAACCACCGAGTCCTCCAAAGTAGTGGTACGCTATTGCGTGTGGTTCAAAGAACAGACAGTAGCCTTTCTTGCGAAGTCTGAAGTAGAAGTCTGTTTCCTCCCGCGAGTAGCTACCTTTGTAGAGCCTGCTTTCGAATCCGCCAACACTAAGCAAGGCTTTCCGACGTATCATGGAACATGAATGAAGAAGCTCCACTTCGATAGACTTATTGGTATTCAATTCAAAATTACATTTAATGTCTCTTGTAATTGAACTGATTGAAACAACATGTCTCTGCCCGTTAGGACGACACCTAGGAAAACTTATTAGACGTGGGCCTACCGCGCCAACAGGTCGATTTGCTTTATCAAGGCTACTTAAGAATTTGACTAAGGTCAAGATACAATTATCATCTAATACAAGATCATCTTCGGAAAAAAATATAAGTGAACCTTCGGAAAGCAAAACTCCTTTATTTCTTGAAGCAGGTAGCCCAAGTCGTTTTTGATTATGATATATTTTAATTCGATCGTCTGACTCTAAATAACTTTGCAGTTTTTCATACGTGCCATCAGACGAACAGTCATTAATTATGATAAGTTCAAGCTGATCATAACTTTGCTTTAGTATTGATTCTATGCTTGCGCCAATTATTGGGGCCCTGTTATAAGTTGGTAGTACGACTGAAACTAATGGATTTTTCACGCGATTATCCACCTTTAATAATCCTATCAATGTACGGAAACAACATTCTTCGATATTCTACATTTATCAAACTTCTTAATTGCATTTTCATACATTTCTTCGTATTTTGGAATGATTTTCTCCCATGTGTATTTTGACTCGATTAATTGCCGTGCATTTGCACCAATACTTTTTCTCTCATTTTCGTTTTCTAATAAGTATACTATTTTTGAAGCAAAGTCTTTTTCGTCTTTAGCCGCGACGACATTCTTCCAAGGTTTGGCCCCTTTAATTGCTAAGAAGCTAAACAATGTCCCAACAACAGCTTTCCCCATGGACATAGCCTCTAGTACATGATTCGGAATGCCCCCTCTTTTAAATGTCGGATCAATAAACACATGTGCTCTATTAAGGAACGGTCTAATATCGTTTACATGCCCGGTTACCAAAACATTACTCTTCTTTTTTGCCTCATACAACAAATCAAGAGGAAGGCCTTTTCCAACTAGATATAATGTAACATTTGGCATCGCTTTTGTTATCTTTGGCAAAACCTTTCCTAATAACCAAGCGACCTCATGGTGATGAGCGTTCAAATCCGCCATGTAAATAATCGAATGGCCGTTTAGGAACAATGTTTCAGAGGGACGGAAAAAGTCAGTATCAACTCCATTTGGGATTACCTCAACATCTATTCTAGGGTTCAAAGAGCACAAGTACCCTTTATCAATGGGAGATACCACATGAATCTTCTGAAATTTTTCATAATTACTCCTTTCATAGAGGGTTTCAATCGGGTATCGTGTCATGAAATATATTTTTTCTATGAACGGTACCTCCTTCTTAATGAATACCATATCTCTTGAAGCGAGTGATAAACTGTCATTGATTGACAAAATCGATGGGTAGTGATTTTTGGTGAGTTTTAAATATTGAGCTAAAAGTATCGTGTCAAAATGCACCAAATCGATATTTTTATTTTTGGTTAAATTATCTAATTTTCTTATGAATGTAGTCGAACTTGAACTGAATACAGAGTATAATAAGTGTTTACTTAAAAGGCTCGATAACATACTAAGATTCCACTTAGTTTCTTTATGCACGCTTATCGTTTCACAATATTCAGCGAATTTGTAATTATATGGACAGATTAAATCTGCGTTTTTCACAAAAGATAACAGTTGAATATTATGTCCCCTAGCAGCTAAACCCTTTATCAGATGGTATGTCTTTATCCGAATTCCATCTAATGGCGGATACGGGAAACTTGATGTCAAGATAAGGATTCTCATTGTTCACATCATTTCGAAGGATTATACTGATATAGACAAACTTTATCCATTTTTTATGCTTGCTTATTTAGTCCGTAAAAAACAAGAACTTACTTTTCTCACACACCACGTAGCCTAGATCATGTAACAATTCAATGATAGGGATTTTCATATCAGAGCTATGTATTTCAACGATAACCAGCCTAACACCTTTGGCAATTGTTTTTAGAGCCCCTTTAATTACATTTAACTCAGCTCCTTCAACATCGATTTTAATCACACTTGGCTTATCCATGTGCTCAAAAAAGGTGTCCAGCGTGACAACGGGAACTTCAACTGAACCTTTACCTTTATGTATCAAAGTGCCCTGATCGGTTAAGTTTCTACCCCCTCGTGTGGGAATATATAACTCCGCATGCCCATTAAAATCGGAAACTGCTGCTTTAACCACTATTACATTTTTAAGTTTATTGATAATTATGTTGAAGCGCAAAAACTTACAGTTGGATGGATTGGGCTCAAAGGCGAGTACTTTCTTCGCTAATTTTGCACATATAAATGTGTAGTAGCCAGCATGAGCCCCAACATCGACAAACACATCATCAGGTTTCAGTGTAGATTTTATAACGCGGAGAGCCAAGCACTCGTAAGTACCCAGCATCTGTGCCTTGGGGCTGACAGGAGGAGACGTAAATATTCCATATCTCGTGGGAATAATGACTAATGGAAGTTTTACGATGAATTTAGCGAGAATATTGTTCAGAGCCTTTCTACCATGTTAATTTAAACTGAGAGTGCATAACTAATGGCATCAACAAACATTTCTTTCATCAGGCTTGGGTCGAACTTCGTGGTGACGATTTCAACGGAATTTTTTCCCATAGATTCAAGTTTCCCCGAATCGAGCAACTTTTCCATGGCTAAGTACAGTTCTTCACTGTCAGCCCCGTTAAGTACGAAGCCATTTTCGCTGTGACGTATCATTTCGATTGCTGCTTGAGAATTTTTCGTGGAAATAACGGGTAACCCGCATGCCATCGCCTCGTTTATTACAAAACCCCAAAGATCTTCTAGTGTAGGTAATACGAAAACGTCGGCGACAGAATAAATCTTTACTAATTCTTCTAGGCTCAGACCAGAATGAATGATCTTAAAATTTTTAAGATGGAGAGAGTTAGCGAGATCTTTTAGGTACAATTCTAAGGAGCCACTTCCCACCAGTACCAATGCGATATCATTGCGTTCATGCTCAAGTTTTCCATAAGCACGTAGTAAATATTCAATGCCTTTTCTTCTAATGAATTGACCTACATAGAGGATAACAACTTTACCTTTCAATCCAATTTGACCTTTTAACTCCTCCTTGGATAACCGGTACTTATGCGATATTTCAATGAACAATTTATTGTCTATGGCATTTGGAGCGATAAAGATCTTTTCCGCATTCGCTCCCAGATCAATAACGTAATTTCTCGACAGTCCCCCAGGAACTACAATTGCATTTGAAGCTTTTATGAACAATATTCTTAGCGGCCTAGTTAAAGCTCCAAGTATCGATTGAGGCTCCTTGATTCCTTCCGTCCAATAAATTATGGAGATCCTAAATAGTTTAGTAATAACAAAAGCGAACCACATGGTAGGGTCAACGTAACCGCCGATTATTACAACATGCGGTTTATTTTTGATAATTTCCTTTAGGATAGATGGATTTAGACTAAGCTTTCCGATTGGTGTCTTAATGTTGATTACTGGAAGAATCTTATACTTGTAGTCATAGTTTCTAGGCCATAAATCCCAATTACGTGAACCATCTTTTATTGTGCAGTAATAAACCACTAAGTCTACATCTTTAGAAAGCTCTTCGAATAATGGATGCCTATAAGGCGCAATTGTATTATGTATTATTGCAACTTTGCACTTTCTCATAGACTTCGAGCTGAGAAACAACCTTTGAAATACCAAATGACCTTACTACCCTTTTTAGTTTTTTCTAAAGGCATTTGGCCAAACGAGCAAGGCGGAAAGTAAGACCTATTCCTAAACTTGAACATATTAGAAGTATCTTTGGGTTTTCCAATCGATTTTCGCTTGTTCTTTATTGTCTTTTTTGAAACTTATTTGAATCAATGGCATTTTTATACAATTGTTCGAGTCTATTTACTATCTTTACTATGTCAAAGTTCTTTTTGACGAAGTCTCTACCACTGGAACCCATTTTCTTGCTTTTGTTTTCATCCTTTAATAGTGATAATATTCTTATTGACAACATTTCGATGTTTCCAAGTTCCACTAAGTAACCAGTTATGCCATCAACTACGAAATCTTTTACTCCCCCGATTCCAGAAGTAACTACCGGTTTACCGCAAGCACATGCTTCGAGCAGACTAATTCCAAATGCTTCATACCTAGATGGTGATGCATAGATATCTGCATCCACATAGGCTTCAAGTTTTTCTTTATCGTAAAGTGGGCCAGTTAACAGAACTCTATTTTCTAATCCCAGTTTGTTAATTAAGTGTTTTATCTCATTCAAATAGCTGTCATCTGGTCCAACTAGGACAAGTAATGCATTATCAACTTTCATTCCATTTATTAAGTTCGCATAAGCTTTTATTAAATAATCTATTCCTTTGATCTGATGTAGCCTTCCGAGATAGAGTATTATTTTGCTGTTTTCAGATAATCCATATTTTTCTCTAAAAAACCCTCTTTGCGGAAGATTTGCATATTCTTCTAAATTTATGCCGTTAGGAACGATTTCTATTTTCTCTTTAGGCACACCAAACCTTAGATACTGTTTTAACTCCATTTGACTAAGTGCTATAACCTTTGAGGCATCTTTCAGTATGTTATATCCAAATAGCAAGTCGTAGATCCACTTGAACTTTGTTTTTGCTGCGATTCTTGGGAGAGATCCATGAACCTGTAAGATGTATGGAACATGACACTTTTTGGCGTAATGGTGGACAATAATATCTTGAAATTGACGCCATGAGTGGAGATGTATAATATCAAAGTCTCGAATATTTTCAATTAGAGCTCTTTCCATGGTGGGCGATATGTTTAAGTAACTAGCTGTAAAGACTCTTGGAAAATATACAGTTTGATAGCCGTCTGACTTAACTTCAAATGGTAAATTTCGAGAATCGTGTTCCTTATCTTTGGCGCTTGTTGTGTAAATTGTAACTTCATGCCTCTTTGAGAGCTCTTTAGAAATTGCGCGCACGCTTGAAACAGGACCACCTGATGCAGCGTAGAAAACTGGTATCACCTGGAGTATTTTCATGATCCTACCTTTTAATTCCTCTTACGTGGAGACAATCAGGAATAAATGGGATACCTTTGTAACCTTTGATTAGCCTTCTCACATTCTTTATTCCACAAGATTCTAGCAGACTCTTTAGGAGACCGTAAGAAAAACCACACCTGTGATAATCATCTAAACGGGTCTGCCCTCCATAGATATTTTTCACATTCATCCATGTTGGGCTTAAAAAGAAAAGAAACGCCCTCGCACGGAGGTCAGGGCAACGTATTTCAAATGTTCCACCATTCTTTAGCACACGAATCCATTCAACCAACAAATCATTGACTTCGGTATGACTGAAATGCTCAATAATGTGACTTGAAAAAACGTATTCAAATGATTCGTTCCTAAATGGAAGCATTCGAGCATCAGCTATGACATCCACAGAGTCAGTTCTTCTAATGTCAAGGCCTACTGTACCTTGCTCTTTATTCTCCCCGCATCCAATGTCTAGTCCGAGTGTGTTCGTATGTAATCCCTACGAAAAAATTATGCTGGAAACTCTGTTAATCAGAATTCGGAACCTATTCGTTCTATGAGCATTCATCAAGTAATACACCAAGGTATTCTTTCCAATTTTCGCCAGAAAAATTCATAATAAAGTACTTTCTGCAGTTCTCTGAAAGTTCTCGTATATTCTTTTGGACTTTTCCTATTGCGTTGATCCATTCCTCTGCACTTGCGTTTGAGTTCAGTAGATAGCCTGTTTTCATTGGGGTGACAAACTCTGGTAGCCCTCCAACGGCACTCGATATTACAGGCGTTCCGTACATATATGATACAAGTATAACTGAACTCTGGGTTTCCCTCTTATATGGCACCAAAACTGCATAGCTTCTATTAATTAGGTTACCATATTCCTCGTCACTTATTCTTTCTCCATCGACGATCTTCAAGTCGACTTCTTTCAAGAACCGCTCATCCCTTACCTTATGACGTGAAATCAGAAGAAACTTAAGGTTCAGCTTCCTGTCCTTTGAATAATTCATTATCTCCAAAAACTTTTCAGGATTCTTAGCCGGAAGCAGAGGGCCGACAAAAGTAAAGTATTCTCTTTCTTGGGAGGCTGATGACATCCCTCCCAAATCCTCGTACATTAGAGGGACCAGCATCTTTTTTCCTGACAGTTTAGGATATTTTAGGTCAAGAAGACGTGATGCTTCATTAGAAGATACTACAGCTACGTCTGCATCTTTAAGCAGTTTTCCTTGAAAATACTCGAATAAATATAACCAGTACTGGCTGAAGCCTCCGTGAGCATTCTTGTCTTCAACGTAGGGTTCATGAACATGATAGATGAATTTACAGCCATGCTTTTTGCATAAGCTCTCGATGTAATGGTTTAGGAAATGGTAGTTTTGCATGTAAAAGCATATTGGTTTATCTTCTACAAAGATTTGGGCAATTTTTTTCCTATTCTTCAAACTGGATGCGTCCTTCAACATTGAGAAGATGCCAATAGAATGTCCGATGAAAATTGTCTTATCCTGTATTTCCTTCGGCAGCAACCATTCATAGGCACCGCTGAAAATATATTTCACGGAATAACCTTCTTTTTCACACGCCTTACCGAAGGCTACAGAATGTGATTTGAACACAGGACTATACTGTAAGCTTCCTACGTAGACTGTCATAGAATCCTGTCACTTCCTTTCTAAAATGTCCTTTACGTTTGAACCTATATTGCTCAACGTTAACCCTTGTTCAACTGCTTTTCTCCCATTCCTTCCCAACGAATCCCCCCTTTCCCTATTCTTGTATATGTAAAGGACGGCTTTAGCTAGCGCCCTATGGTCACCGGGTCTGATGACTATGCCCGATTTTGTACGCTGCACGTATCGTCCGGATTCTCCACTTGAGCAACATATTATAGGTCTCCCTGACGCTTGATACTCGTATAACTTTGAAGATAATCCCTTTTCCACGTTCTCTAATCCACTTAGGGGTAATAGGAGTGCATCTGCGCCAGCCATCAGTTTTGCGACTTCCTCTCTCGGGACAATCTTTTCTGTGAGCATAACGTTACTGAGCCCCATTTCTCCGATTTCCTTCGCAAGGTTTGAGGCCATTTCTCCGCCTCCCTGCAGAAATATCCTTATCTTCACTTCCCCTTCTAACAACTTCGCCGCCTTGAGTATTTGCTCGAAATTGTAGGCTGGTGAAAAGGCTCCAACATAGAGAACCTTGAACATACCATCGGGAACGGGTTGGGGGGTGAAAGAAAAAGTATCTAGGTCAACTCCAGCTGGAACAACCGTCACTTTGTTCCTCCTAATGTGATATTTGCCTGTTATCGTGTCAGTGTAAGATGAGCTTATCAGAGTTATGTTATCCGCTGACAAGTATGCGATCTTAGCTATGAAACCGGCAAGTCTCCGAAAGAAGCCGGATTCCAGCACGCCTACGTCTTCAATCGCCTCCGGCCACAGGTCGTTGACGTCGAGTATGATGGGACACCAATTAAGACACTTGTATACAAGGGCTGGAAAGATGGACAGAATATTGGGATATGAAGCAAAGACTCCATTCAACTTTCCCGTAAAGAATAGGCCAAAAGTCGAAGAAACAGCGAATGAAATAGAAAGGATGAACCTATTTGCGAATCCCTTTGAAGCCAAAGGCGGCACAAAAGTCCTTATGACCCTGATCTTTCCAATGTTCTCGATGACAAGGGGCTTTCCCCTGTAATTCTTCGGTATGTTTCCCGTCGGATAATGCGGCAAACCTGCGACGACCGTTACCTTGACATCATTCGCCACCAAGCCTTTTGCAACATTGTAAACTCGTGTGGCGCTTCCACCCATGTCCGGTGGAAAGATCTGGGAAATTAATAGGACGTGCAATCTAGAAGGTGGCACACGATTCAATATTCTTCCAGTTTTCAGCGAACCATCGTTGCACTGACTTTAGTCCTTCTTTGAATTGTGTCTTAGGCTCGTATTCAAGAACTCTTTTAGCCTTTCCAATAGAGGCGAGCAATCTTTTCTTCTTGTCCCAATCCCTTCTCTCCTTGTAAACGATGCCCGAAGTGTTTCCGGTCAATTCGTTGACCTTTTCTGCAAGGTCTATTATCCTTATCTCCCTCCCTGTTGCAAGGTTAAACGCCTCTCCAACCGCCTTATCATTATAGGCCATTGAGAGAAGACCTGAAACGATGTCTCCAACGTACGTGAAATCCCTTGTCTCCTCACCTGTTCCTGTAATAGGAAGGGGCAACCCTTTCATAGCCCAGAAGAAGAAGTTCGGTATCACGTTTCTATATTTTCCCGGAACCTCTCCAGGTCCATAAGAATTGAAGAATCTTGCGTTTACGATCGGAAGGCCGTAGAGGTTGTAAAAGTAATTAGTGTAAAGTTCCCCAAGCATCTTTGTAACCTGATACGGCGTATACAGGCTAAGCGAAACATCGTCCTCTTCAAATGGCATCTGCGAATCTAAACCGTAAATGCCACAGCCCGATGAAGCGTAGATGAACCTCTCCATTCCAAAACGGTGCGCGCGTTCGAGGACCTTGAGCGTCCCCATCCCGTTCACCATCAGGTCAACTTCTGGGTTGTCGACTGAATTTTGGTTTGCAAAGTGCGCTGCCAAGTGATAGACCAGTTGTGGCCTTCCCTTGAAAGCTAGCTCCAGTTTATCGTCATCGAGGACACTCCCTTTAATGAGCTTTATCTTCGGTCCCATAGGAACATTCCATTCAAATGAGGAGGAAAGGTCATCTAAAATGATTATTTCTTTTGTTTCAAGTTCATTCAACTTCCTTACCAAATTTGTTCCAATGGACCCTGCACCGCCTGTTACAAGAACCTTTTTCCCCTCCAACGCACTGAAAACTTCTTCCTTCAATTTAATCACTTATCCTATAGTACCATTTCATCCATTTGACGGTCCTTTTGATGCCTTCCTCTGGGGAAACCTTTGGATCGTGCTTAAGGTCACGCACTGCTTTTGAGCAGTCTATCTTCTTGACGTTAGTCGTAAATGGCTCAGACTTCTTATAGGTGACCAGAGAGTCATCCCTTCCGACAGTCCTGAGGATTATGTCCGAATATTCCTTGATTTCCTTTTCCCATTCAGGTCTTCCGCCTACGTTGTAGACTTCTCCTGGAATGAAGTTGTCCACAATGTTGGCGAATGTTCTACAGGAGTCTTCAACATAATCGATTATCCTCCTGTGGCCCTTATAGACAAAGTAGGGCTTGTTGTAAAGTGCGTGATAAATGAACTTGGGAATGAAGCCGCGGTAAGGTGTATAGTGCTCCCCAGGCCCATAACAGTTGACAGGCCTTACCCTTACGGTTTCTGTTTCAAACATCCTTGCCGAGTTAGCGCACATCAGCTCACCTGCCCATTTTGTTATGGCGTAGTCGTTCATCTGATAGGTGTCCTTTATCGGGTTCTTCACCATGACATCTTCTGACATGATCCCACTGTAGTCTCCATAGACTTCTGCTGAAGAAAAGAAGACCATCTTAAACTTCAACTTCTCCTGCAACCGTATCATATGCTTTGTGCCTACAGCATTTGTCGCCCACAGGTTTTCGTAGTAATCTTCGCCATTCCATCTGCCGTACTCTGCGGCGAGGTGATAGACGAATTCGAACTTCCATTTTTCAAAAACCCTCTCAATCTGTCTGTAACTTCTAACGTCGGCCCTTACATAACCGTCAACATCTGTGTGATATTGGTCAAGTGCGACTACATCATGACCCCTCCTTCTAAGTTCATCTACGAGATGTGATCCTATGAAACCTGTTCCGCCTGTCACAAGTATTTTGGCCAAGGTCATATCAGACCCCATCAGCTGGATGAAGTTATAATTCTTACTATCCTTTCAGCCGCCTTTCCGTCGCCGAAGGGGTTAATCCAATCCCTATTCCTATTCAGCATTATTTCCGCTCTTTCGAGCATGTTTTTGGGTTCAGTTCCTGCCAAAACATTCGCTCCTACATCTATCGTCTCCGGCCTTTCAGTGTTGTATCTTAACGTTACACAGGGTACTCTCAGAATACATGCCTCTTCTTGCACGCCTCCGGAATCGGTGAACACAAGCCTTGCGTTGCTCAAAGTGTTGAGAAAAGTTAGGTAGTCCAATGGTTCTGTGAACTTTAAACTGTCGTTCACCTTTAGGTCGAACTGTATTATCATCTTCTTTGTCCTTGGATGAAGAGGACATATAATTGGAACCTTAAAGCGCTCCGCAGTTTCCTCCAAACCGATCATTATCTTTCCCAGGTGCTCTTTTACGTCAACGTTCTCTTGTCTGTGAAGTGTAGCGAGAAAATACTCTTCTCTTTCATTGGCGATTAAAGGGATGCGAAAGTTCTTGGCCATCTCGATGTTCTGCATCATAGCGTCGACTATCGTGTTTCCTGTTAGGAATATATTGTCCTCTTCAATTCCTTCCTTGAGCAGGTTTTTCTTGGCCTGTTCTGTCGGAGCAAAGAGATAGTCGGAGACGTGATCTGTTAGGACCCGGTTTACTTCTTCCGGCATGCTTCTATCGTAGCTACGTAGTCCAGCTTCGACGTGGCCTATCTTAATGTGCAATTTAGAAGCCACCAGTGCTCCAGAAAGTACGCTGTTCGTGTCACCTTCGACGAGGACTATGTCCGGCTTTTCTTGAACCAAGAGCCCTTCTATTCCGATCAACATTTTTCCAGTTTCTTCCGCATGACTGCCTGAGCCTACCTTCAAGCTATACCTTGGTTTAGGAATTTTCAGTTGTTCGAAGAACATCCTGTCCATGTTGTGGGAATAGTGTTGGCCCGTATGAATAATAAAATAATCTGAGCTCAACCGTTCAAATTCTCTGATGATTGGCGACATCTTCACTATTTCTGGTCTGGTGCCAAGGATTATTGCTGCTTTCACTTTCAGAAATCCTCTGAAGGTTACCTGCTATGACCCCTGTTCGTATGCAGTTACTGCCTTTCCCTTATGACGCTTATTATGACCCACAGCATTATTGCACAAGTTATCAAGATCAACCCAAAAACTGTTGTTGCAACTGCCACCAGCGCTACATTGGTCAGAATCGCCCTTGTACTGACATATAGATCGACTGTCCAAAGCCAGAAGTAAACAGAGATCACAAGAGACGTTAGGCCTGGTACGCCGTAGAAGAGCAGGGGATGCCTTATGGACAGATGTTTTATCGTAGACAGGACTACATCAACCCCATGGTATACCGGATTCTGTGCGAGGGGCTTCGAGGGCTCCTTAAAATAGGATGCGATTATCGGGACTTCCTGAACCTTCAATCCATGTTCGCGAGCTTTCATAATTATTTCGGTACTAGCTCCCATTCCCATTTCGCCAATATATATCAGTTCCAAAGCCCTCCCGCTATATGCCCTAAAACCTGACTGGGCGTCTGTTAAAGTACAATCTGAAAGAGTGTTTGAAATCTTCGTTATGGCCTTTATCCCAGACTTCCTGTAGCCTGGAACTTTCTCTTCCCCTCCTTCCATGAACCTTGATCCAACTACGATATCCGCTTCCCCACCCACAATCGGAGACACAACCTTAGGTATCTCCTCCGGATCGTGCTGGCCATCGCCGTCCAACGTGACCATCACATCTACTTTGGCTTCCTTGATATCCCTGAACAGGGTTGCCAACGCTGCCCCATATCCCATGTTCCTTTCATGTCTGATCACCCTAGCTCCAAGCTTCTCCGCTATCTCCGACGTCATATCGTTGGAGCCATCGTCACAGACTACGACCCTGTCGACGTGCTTCTGAGCTCCTACAATAACTCTTGCAATGTTCTTTTCTTCATTATATGCCGGGATACATGCTACGATAATTGGCTTAGCCTTTTCCATATTTCCCACTTCACATTGTATATGTTTTTGAGCTGCAGAAGACCCCCCACCAGACTACATACGTTTTCTCCTTAACCCAATTCATGGCTTCAGGATAGCCTAAACTGATGGCGTATTCAGCTATCCTGTAGGCTGGCTTCACTCCCAGGAGATAATTTCTTCGCATAAAGGACGTCACTGAAGCTATCCCTTTCGCTATCCTAGCAATTGCCCTCAACAGCTCCAGACTCCTGAAGCTGATCTTTAGGCTTGAACTCAATTCAAGGATACCCCGGTCCATGGCTTCCATCTTCTTCCAGATGCCGGCCCTTTTTGCTTTCTTCATCATTTTAATAATTGAAGACCGTATCCTCTGGCTGGTGCTTTGCTCTTTTGCAGATATTTCTGAAACGCCATACCCGTGTTGGGGTGAAAGTCGATAGGTATTCATCAAATTCTAGCCTTGATTACAAGGTTTTCCGTATAAGAACCTTTTGTTTAAGAAAGAGCATCCAATTCAATTAATTCTGAAAAAGAAAAGGTTTAGAGTATTACACATAGCCTAATGTAACACTCTTTATTGTATTTTAGTACTTGAGCGGCATCATCTTCGGACTAAGTTTCTTGAATGCAAACACTACCGCAACTGCGGCTGAGGACACCGCCAGAACCGCAATCAAAGGCCCTAGGGCAAGCCAGCCCTCCGGAAGCAGCTCTCCACCAATAGACCTCAACTTGTCGACGAATATACCCGAAAGAACCACATTCACCGTATTGGCAGGATGCCCAGCGTCATTGTAGACCTGCAGGATAATCGTCAGACCTCCAATCGGAGCTGTGACATTGAATGTCTCAAAGACCCCTTCGTCGAAGGTTGTTCCGCTGATCTGCTTCGAGGCGAGAAGCTGAGTTCCGGTTGAATCGTAGATCAGATACTCTTCTGATTGCCTAGATGTGCGCTCGTAATCGTAGGCGTACAGTGACAGAAGGTATGTCCCTCCAGGAAAGAACAGTGTGAAGTTCATGTAGCCATGCGTTGGGAAAGAGCGTTCGCCACCATCATCCCATGCAGCCAACCTCCACATGTTCGCCAGTGGGTAGAAGACTGTTCTAGCGTCTGAACCTTGAGATGTTTGAGGACTATTCCAAGCCCATTCGAACGTTGGGTACTGTATCATTACTTTAATAGGATCAAAGAAGGTGCCGTTGGTAAAATAGGTTACCTGAGGTGATTGGCTTTGGTATTCATCCCAGTATGATGGGTCTGGCTTCCAGTATGGTAGACCAGCGATCTGACTTGTTGTCCAATTGTAAGGCGGATTCGGCAAGTTGCTGTAACCTCCTATAGGAACTGAAAAGTTCCCTATAGGTACTTGAGTAAGGTTTACGGGCGGGTTCGGCAATATATGTGCGTACGATCCGTACACCCCTATAGGGCTGCCTACGGCACTGGGGTACCAGTTTCCCTTCGTGATGGTATCCTCATGGACCCATGATACAGGATCATAGGCAGCATGCGCCACACCTAAGATAGAAACAGTGGATAAAGTAAAGAGCAGCAACGTTATCGCTAAACTTGTATACGTTTTTAAGTTGCTATTCAATTTTATCTGACCCTTAATATAAAATTTCATATATAAATATTATATGCGTGCCCAGTGAATTTGTCAATAAATGACACTTTTTTATGGCATTTTTTCATCTAGTTGAGAATATGAATAATAACAGCCTATTAAGTAATATGCCTTTGATATTATTTAAAAAAAGAAAAAAGGGGGTGCCCTTAAGGATTTACATCTTGTTGACGAATATTCCCGAAAGTACCACGTTGTTATTTGAAGGAGCTACAGTATTATGTCCAAGGTCATTGTAGACCTGCAGTATGATCGAACCACTATAACCTGAGACAGTAACCTTGAATGTTTCGTAGACACCGTTAGCAAATGTGTTAGAACCTGTTACTGGTAGGTTGTTACTTATCTGCTGGCTTGCAAGAAGATGTGTTCCAGTCACATCGTATATGTTGAATGTTTCTGAAGTCCTGGATGCTTCTAAATCGTAGGCGTATATGGTAAGCGAGTATGTTCCCTTGGGGAAGGTCAGTGTGAAGTCAATGTAGCCGTGTATAGGCTGACCGCGTTCGCCGCCATCATCCCAGCACGCTAACCTCCATTCGTTTTGGGTTGGATAGTACACCTCTCTATGATCTGTTTGAGTGGACGTAAAACCTGCCCAAGCCCAATCAAAAACCGGGTACTGGATGGTTGGACCAGAAGGAGGAACTTTCATCAATGTTCCTTGCATGGAATAGGTCACAGCTGGAGATTTCGAATAATATTCGTTCCCAAAGTTTGAATAAGTTTTCCAATAAGCCAGACCAGCTATCTGAGTTGGCGTCCAGTCGTACGGTGGGTTAGCAAGAGCTGATGAGCCTCCGGAGCCGCAGGGTTTAGAGAAGCAGCTTACTGGTATTTCCAGTAGGGTCGGGCAGGGATCAGGCAATAAGTACGCGTATTTACCGTATCCAACACTCTGCCAGTTACCTCCCGTAGTAGTGTCTTCGCTGATCCAACTGACAGTTGGTTTACTAGGGCAGAGTATAAGCGTTCGCCAATATCGCTGGAGATACCATGCTTAAAATGAATATCGCTGATAGTAGTGCAACTACTATTCTTGTCTTTTGGGCACCGTTGATATTTTTCATTTCCTTTAAAGAATTCACATGTATCGACTATGCTTGAAGTAGTACCAAATTTAACGGTTTCCTTGAATTCTAACGGTAACGGATGATAGAAGCTGCGTGAATATAACAATTTATTTTTCATACAGACTCTATGTGAAGTTTCCACTTCAAGTGAAAAATCTGCCTGTCAAAAGGTGGCGTAAACATTCCTTCTGTCGCGGATGCGTCAAAAAGACCCAAAATGGTTTAATTAGACAGGTAGCCTGAAACCAAAAAAGATTGAAGAATATTTATTATGTGCTCATATTTAATGTAAAAATCCTGTTCAGTTCGTTTGATGGGATATCATCCTGCATGAGAGCGTAGGTGAAGTGAAAGAATACTGGGCATCGGCTCGAGCCGTTCAGTACGGGATCAATTGTTCTTGCTCACATATATTAATCGCAACTCTTTATCCCAAGCATTCTTTATGAATGTTTTCAATCTTTCCACTTGATAGCTGTTCAAGGAGTCCTTAAAGAGCACTGCGACAACTGGTTTTCTTTTTGGCGAAAGTTTCTTTGTTATAACATTCAGTTTGATGGCATCGCCAAACCAACTAGGTTTGCGACGCCAATCTCTTGTCGGATGTTTTTGGTTTGTTTACAATCTGGGAAATATATATGCCTATGAACATTATTGCAATGCCAATTATGGACAGTGCAGATGGTGATCGTCAGTGTCTCCAAGAATTGCACAATTACAGTGAGAGCTGGAACTGCGAAAACCGAAGTCGTCACTATGTTTATTTTTTCTTCTCTTATCATCAGGTTCCATAGGAGGAACTGTAAAGCTCCTCCTAGGATTGAAAGGTAAAGTAGGTCGATGACGAATTCGTTTGTAAAACTGAGCTTGAAATTAATTGGAGAAAGGACAAGCATGAAGAGCGAACCCAGCATGAACTGGGAGCCTACGACTGAGATTGGGTCGTCTTCCTTCATTTTTTTGAAATACACTGAAAATAGTGACCATAAGACTGCGTTGACGAGGGTTAGTATAGAACCTAATAGAAGGAAACCTGTCAGTAGAGGTATTGAGAAGATTACGACACCTGAAAAACCTATCACGGCACCTATTACTTCTGTGAGTGTCCCCTTTTCCTTTAACAGTGCCCATGAGGTGAAGATCGTTATTAGGGGCATTGTGTAACTTAGTACGGCTGAATCTGAAGGAGATAAATATTCGAGTCCGTACGCCCACAGGACAGTACTTGATGTCGTAAGCAACGACAGAATTATTAAATCCCTATTAAACAGAAAACGTCTCGAAATTAATAGCAACAATGAGCCCGCTATCAAGTATCTCAATCCCATCACGAAAAATGGCGATGAGTAGTTGAGCGAATCCTTAGTGAATTGATACAGGAATACGGCAACTACGATGTAAGGAACCAAATACTTAAACTTCATAAGGTTAAGTGCGTAGTTATCAAGTTCTTAATTAATTTTTTTATACATAACTATTGTAACGCCATCTTTTTCCGACCTTGTTTATAAGATCTAAAGTGGAGCCGATCTGGCGTCTATCTTACCTTTTTCTTAAATTATTCATTAAAATGGAAAAGCTTTGCAGATGTTTGAGGAGTGGTCACTTAAATGGTTATAAAGAAGTGTTCTTGTCGAATGTGACAATGGAAGTAAAATGGCTGCGCCAGTTAAATCGGATAATGGGATGTTTGTAAGTCCTTATAATTTTGAGGATGATGTGGTAAAGCAGTTTAGGTTTAAGGGTGTAAAGATTAATGATACAACTTTGAGGGATGGTGAGCAGACGCCAGGTGTTGTCTTCACCATCGAGGAAAAGCTGGAGATTGCCAAGCTTCTTGACGACATCGGCGTGATCAGATAGAGGCCGGTACACCCGCTATGTCCCCGCATGAAACCAAAGCGGTCAATTTGATCGCCAAACAGGGACTTAAGGCAAGCGTGATGGGCTGGGCTAGGGCTGTCAAGGAGGATATAGAATCGGTGATCAAGACCGACGCCGATGCGGTAGCCATATCCATCGCCACATCGGATATTCACTTAAAACACAAGTTGAAGATGGATCGGGAACAGGTGGTCAGCGTGCTGTCAGCATGGTGGAGTATGCCAAAGCCCACGGCCTCTATGTCTCCCTCAACGCAGAGGATGCGACTCTAACAGATTTCAACTTTCTAAAAGAGTTCGCCCTAAAGGGAAAGGAGGCAGGGGCAGACAGGTTGAGGATCTGTGACACAGTAGGTGTGCTCATACCAGCCGCATCATTCTATCTGACAGCGAGGTTACTGAAGAAGTGAATATGCCTTTGGAGATTCATGCTCATGACGACTATGGGCTGGCTGTAGCCAACGCGCTGGCTTCCTGTGAAGCTGGATCAGAGTATGTCTCAACAACCGTCAACGGCCTAGGTGAGAGGGGTGGGAACTCATCCCTGGAATCGGTCATCATGAACCTAATCAAGCTATACCGTCGACCCAACACATTCAAGACCAGCAGGATCATTGAAATTTCACAATTCGTGGAGAAGGCGTCAGGGATAGCTGTGCCCGTGAACAGGAGCATCGTGGGAGGCCACATGTTCACCCATGAATCCGGAATCCACGTTGACGGCGTCCTAAAGTTCTCCTACACCTATGAATCCTTTCCCCCAGATGAGATTGGGGCAAGCAGGAGAATTGTTGTCGGGAAACATTCTGGGAAACATGCCATATGGGATAAGCTAAGGGAGATGAAGATAGAAGTGGATAAGACACAGTTGATGCAGATACTTGACATCGTCAAGGCAACGGGAGAGGAGAAGAAAAGGTCCCTCACCGATGAAGAATTAAAAACAATAGCCCTTGAGATACTTAATATCAGAGAATAATACGGTAAAAATAAGGAAGTAAAATTAAGAAAGCGTTTAAATAAAAAAACAGCAACTTTCGATTAAGTTAAACAATCGTTGGAGTTTATTCGAAAATCAGCTGATGTTATAGGAGCTAAAGTATCAGCAAGATAGCAAATTTTCTTAAATAACAAAGGTTGGCTTTCGATAGCTATTTTTCATCTCTATTCGAGCCATCGCCAGACAAGTGCGGCTAGGATCCCTCCGATGATGGGAGCAGCCAAAAATAGCCATAGCTGGGTCAAAGCAGTTCCTCTAACGATGACAGCTGGGCCAAGGCTTCGTGCAGGATTGACTGAGGTACCTGTGATAGGTATTCCTACAAGATTGATTACTACTAGACTTAATCCGATTGATAGCCCAGCGAAACCCTTAGGAGCCTTCTCACCAGTTGATCCGAAGAAAACCAGCAGTCAAGATAAAGGTCAGGACCATTTCAGCGATAAAACAGGATACCATAGAAATCCCCGCAATTGAAGCTTCGGCGTACCCGTTCTGCCCTAAGCCTACAGTTGCAAGGTCATATTGCGGACTTCCTGAAGCTATGTCATAGAGCATTGCGGATGCGAATATCGCTCCAATACACTGCACTGCCACATAGGATACCGTACGTCTAACCTTCATCTTCCCAGCAACCAACATCGATATCGAAACTGCTGGGTTTAAGTGGCATCCGGAGATACTTCCTATGGTGTATGCCATAGCAAGGTAGGAGAGGCCGAAGGCAAAGGCTACTCCGATATAGTTTCCTGCCAGCACAGAGACACTGCACCCTATGAAGACATACACGAAAGTGCCCAAGAACTCAGCCAAATACATCTTTGCATGACTTGGTTCGCTCGTAACAGGACTTGGTTCGCTCGTAACAGGACTTGGTTCGCTCGTAACAGGACTTGGTTCGCTCATTGCATGATCTGTCTCGCTCATAACAAAACCTTCAAGAAAACATCACAAGACATAATTGCTCCCTATTCGGCTAAAGTTCTCCTCCTATATATGAATATAGAATGGAGCGAATGCAAGTTCCTAAAAAATGGTAAAAAATGGTAAAAAATGGTAAAAAATGGATATCCATATTATATTGTTAGACAATAAGGTTTAGAATTCTAAATAAGACCATAAAAGTAGCTTTTGCCAGATATTACCTAGAGGATGTTCCTACTTGCTCTCTGGTGTAGCGGATCCTGCTTCATCCTTTACGGCTGGCATCTCTTTTTCTATTTCTTCGATCGGCTTAGGTGGAGGTGTTGTCATAAGCGTGTACCCTATCCAGCAGACTACGGCTAGAGCCCCCGCAATGATTACAAAGCCTGTAATCTGGAGCACTATTATAGGAAATGAATACAAAAGGAAGCCGTAAACAATTATCCCAACAATGCTTACTAAAAGGAGCAGCGCCCCAATCAACTGATCTCTATGCATATCCTATCACCTATTTCGTATACATGTAAGGGTTTATAACAATACCTCAATATATAGCAAAAACTTTATTTGGAAGACTTAAACCACTATTAATTAGTATCGTTATAGTTAAAGGGTTTCAGATTTGATGAAAAAAGCTCTCGTCACAGGTGGAGCAGGCTTCATAGGTAGCCATATTGTTGATGCCTTAATGTCTGATGGTCTCCGTGTTACTGTATATGATAATCTCAGTAGTGGTAAGCTTGATAATATCCAAAGAAACTTAGGGAAAGATTCTTGCACGTTCTTCAAAGGGGATATGTTAGAAGGGAGCGCAGTCTCATATGTTCTAAAAGGCTGTGATGTAGTATGGCATCTGGCAGCTAATCCTGAAGTTAAGCTTAGCTCCACAAATCCTGACATTCATTATAAGCAGAACATTCTGGCTACATACAACCTACTCGAAGCCATAAGGAAGGGTGGGAACGTCAAGATTCTTTGCTTTGCTTCTACCTCTACTGTTTATGGGGACGCACTTCAGATTCCTACTATTGAAGATTATTCACCCTTGGAGCCTATTTCAGTTTATGGCGCCAGCAAGCTTGCCTGTGAAGCCCTAATATCTGCTTATGCCCACACTTACGGGTTTAAGGCCGTCATCTACCGTTTAGCTAACGTTGTCGGCCCGAGGAGTGGGCATGGAGTTCTCTACGACTTCGTCAGGAAGCTTCAGGAGAACCCTAAGGAATTGGAGATCTTGGGTGATGGCGCTCAGACAAAATCATATCTTCATGTTAGAGATTGTGTCGAAGCAATGCAATATGGTCTAGATAATTCGAAAAAGCAGGTTGAAGTCTTCAACATTGGTTCAGAGGACCAGATCAACGTTATGGTCTATAGCTGAGATAGTTATAGAAGAAATGGGCCTAAAAGACGTCGAACTCAAGTTCACCGGCGGCGTTGACGGAGGCAGAGGCTGGATAGGTGATGTCAAGAATATGCTCCTAGATGTCGGTAAACTTAAAGCTTTAGGCTGGAAACCTGAACTCAATAGTGAAAACGCTGTAAGATCCGCTGCGAAAGACCTAATCAAGAAAATGGTGGCGAAGAAGAAGTCTTCTTAGTACTCTAATTTCATTACCTTATTTTTTACCACATTTATTATAATATCAGTAAAAAATAATTATTTAACCCATAAAATCTGCAAGCAAGTTATAGGGGTCCTTGATCGTCTGGAAGGAAACGCATGTCTGCGTCTTCTGTATACCCCTCATCATTCTAAGCTTATCTATGACAAGTGTCCCTATTTCGCTCACTGATCCTGCACGCACCTTAATTATTATATCCCATTCTCCTGAAATCAGGGAGACCTCGTAGACTTCAGGTATCTTCGCGATTTCTTCTGCGACATTCCTCTGTGAAACGTTACTATCTCCGCTGAAGCCGACTAGAATGAAAGCCGTCACTTCCTTTCCGATCTTATCGTAATCTCGTAGGGCTGTAAACTTTTTTATTACACCAACCCACAAGCCTCCTCATCCTCTCCTGAACCGTCGCGCGAGGCATTCCCAGCTCGTTCGCTATTTCCACGACAGGTTTCCTACCATCATCAAGCAACTGAAGTAATATTTTTCTGTCCTTATCGTCCATCATATTAGCATAATGCTAAAAAAAAGAGATATATATATTTTTTATCCGTTATATTGCTAAAGAATATGGTATAATGTTTTTAAGGGATGTAAAGTGTCGCTCTGTTCGTGCAGACTCAAAAAGGCGAAGCAGGAGAAAAAGGTTCAATTAAAATACCGAAATCACTTGAGCAGATGACTACTGAAGAGTTGACGGAGAAATTCTTTTTGAGCAAGATATTCACTCAGACCCTGAAATCGCTCACGGAAGGTTTCACTGAAGAGGGTTTTGAATGGTTTCTACCCGTAATATTCTCGAAGTCAACCGATCCCCTCTGGCCCGACCCAGGGGCGTCGATTGAGAAAAGAATTGAAACCGAGATATACGGTGTCACCGTCAGGACGACCCTGAGCATGATCATACACAAGCTCGTCGCCTGCTCTCTAGCCTATCCGAAGTTCTTCGCCCTTTCACCAAACATAAGAATAGAGAAGAGGGAGAGGCGATCAACGGGATGGCACATATACGAATTCACACAGCTCGACTTTGAGACGAGAAACGCTTCCTCAAATGACATAAGAAGCTTGGTGGAGAGAATATTCTGCAGGGTGATCAGCGACCTGAAAAGCAAACGCAAGGAGGAGCTAATACACCTTGGAAGATATAATAGTATAACCATTCCAGAGATTCCGTTCAAAGTTTACGATAGGGAAGAGTTAGAGGGTAAGTGGGGGAATGACTGGGAATCGATGCTACCTAAAGAAATACAGGTCCCAACATGGGTTATCAACATTCCAAGGGAGTTCTATGACTTTGAAGACTTCGATAGCGGTAAGTGGGACAACTGCGATCTTATCCTGCCAAAAAACGGCGAAGTGCTATCAGGTGCAAGGAGGGAGTGGCAGTACGATAAGATTGTAAAGAAGATCGAAAGGGATAAGGTGAAGAAAGAAAATTATAAAATCCTTTTGGCGCTCGCAAAAGAAGATAGGCTCAGACCTTCAGCCGGAGCAGGGATAGGCATCGAAAGGCTTGTCAGCTGGATAGTTGGTGCAAAACACGTAGGTGAAGTGCAGCCGTTTCCCAAGATACCTGGCGTAGTCTATGAACTATAGCTCTTTTATTAGATCATAGCCTAAGGATATTGGACCACAAGTTTACGCCAACATAGGGGCTAACGTGTCATTCGTAACTTTAAGGGATATTAGGATAGATGGAAAATACTCCCTACTCCTTAAAGATGAAATTTCTGCTTTATTATATTAAAGGCTGAAGGAAAGGCTAAATAACAGTATAGCAAATACTTCATCACATGCAAAAACCTTCATTGATATTAACATTCTCTCTTATTTTGATGCTGATGACAGTAGCAGTACCTCAAACACACGCCCAGAGGAATGTGTTCGAGCTCTGGAGCAGCGCCATGCAGACCAGCGACGCGGCCGTTTCAAAGGATGGAAACTACCTCGTAGCTGTAAACAACACGGGATTATACTACTATTTATCGAGCAACAGTAACCCGATATGGTGGTGCACACCACTGTACTGGTCAGTGCCATCCACGTTCGCGTCAGTTAAAATATCCGCTGACGGGGTAGACGTGGTAGTTGGAAGCACAAACGGTCACATCTTCTACTTCGGCCAATCTAGGGGCAGAAGCGGCTTACAAAGCGCTTTTACATGGGAAAGCGTGAGTCTAGGAGGGGTTATCGAACCGCGGGCGCTCGACATATCAGATAATGGGGTATATGTTGTAGTAGGCGGCACAGGCGAAGGCGTATACTACTTTGGAGGGTCAACTCTGAGAACCACAAGCAGCGAAGCTCCGGACTGGAAAGTCTACATGTTGGACCACGTTAGCGCTGTAGACATATCCTCTGACGGACATTACGTGGTTGTAGGTGGAACTCTAGGCACAGGAGGCGAAGTAGTCTTCTTCAAGGACGCATGGAACGGGCCAACTCCCCAATGGATTTCCAGCTATCAATATGTTGGCGCAATAGGCGATGTCGCAGTTTCCGACGACGGATACGCAGTATCAGCTGTAGACCAGAATGGTGGTGCCTCACTCTACTATTGGGCAAACGCGCTTACACTTATAGGCAATGTTCCCCCGACATGGGACAACCTTAGCCTACCCTTCAGGTCCGTTGACATGAACTCAAACGGAGACATGGTCGTAGCTTCATCTGGAACGGTACCCTTTAGTCTCCACTTCTGGAACAATTCGAGAACCAGGACTTCAGGTGAATTCACTTGGACGAGGCTTAGTGATTATTTTGTGACAGAATCAGCCATAAGCGCCGATGGAAGCATAATAGTAGCGACAATTGAACAAACCCAAAACCCCGAATTTGGCGTATACTTCTACGATCCTAAGGGTAACCTTCTAGGACAGTTTAACTTGGACCAGATGAGCCCCATAATATCAGTCTCAGGAGACGGCCAAATAGTAGTGGTGGCAGGCCAAAGTGTTGATAGCTTGCACGTCTACAAGCTGCCTCTACCGTATACTGTAGGAGGAGAGCTCACAGAACCCACGATACCAAATATAGTAGTGGCCATTGTAGCCATAGCATTAGCGTCGACGATAATATTGGGCTATAAACTTCGGAGAAGTTAGCCCACCATATATTTTTTTCTTTCAAATTATCCTAGATTAGTTCTTTCATGGCCCACAGGAATTCTCAGACTAGATGGGTCAAATATGAGCGTAGGTGAGACCAATAAAATGCCTCCAAGGGGCTTTATTACTCTTCCTCCTAACAGTCTGTACACGATATAGGTTTCGATCTTAGGATCCCTTATCCTTCCATTTAGAACCAGCAAATCTTAAGAATTCTGTACCATAAAAGCTTATATTAGGAGAAAAGGACTTAACATAGATGAATATGGATATAATAGAAAACTTTAATGAAGCAGGAAGGTTCACAGCAAAATTATTGAATAACATTGGCAACCTTATTATATTGTTAGTACTGGCCATTATCCCGATCGTTGACTTTATCTTTCTTGGCTACTTAGTAAAGGTTATCAGGGAAGGAAAGGGTCTGGCTGAACCGCCTAAAATATCCGATTACGGGAAACTTTTTGTCGACGGATTAAAAATAATCATCGCAGTAATTGTTTACGCGATTATACCAGCGATCATCTTAGGAGTACTGGCGTTGCCCTTTATACCTACTTTCACTCTCGGCTTCTTAGTCTCCCCCCTGGCTTTTATAGGATCGATCTTTGCTTACGTAGTGATAGCGCTTGTAATATTCTTCGTCTTCTCGATATTTGGAGTAGCGGCGATAGGTAACATGATTCGCAACAACAGATTCATGAAAATATTTGCTTTCGGAGAAGCCTGGAAGATAATATCTAAGACAGGGTTCGGAAAATACCTCGCATGGCTGGTTCTTGTCTTTGTCTTAGGACTAATAGGTTCAGGTTTCGGAGCCGTGAATTGGATTTTAGGAGCTATAGTCTCAGTCTTCATAGGAATCCTTGTAGCAAGGTCGTTTTCGACATTGCTCGATGAGGCGCTTGGACAACCCACACAGCCTCCAGCTGTTACGGTTATTCCTCCAGCTCCTTCGTCTCCTTGAGTAGAAGAACTATAACAATTGGAAACCATCTCATAATTTACCGCTTACGTTCAACGATATCAAAATTAATTGCAATGATATGCCCTTTAATGAAATTAATTAAGTGTTCCTACCGCACTTCGTAACACTTAATTACGTCGCTGACGGCAATTTTTTGAATGTGATATCGCCGTGAAATTAATCGACGTCCTATCCCTTTCCTCTGTAGTCCTCCTCTGGGGCTCGACCTTCACGATAATCAAGCTCGGGGTGTTGGAGGTTCCTCCAATCACTTTAGCCTTTATACGGTTCCTGATAGCACTCCCCTTCCTCTTTGCTTTAACATTCCTACAGAATAGGAATGCATTTGGAAAATATGTCCTCGAAAATTGGAGAGCCTTTGTCCTCCTCGGTTTGACCGGCGTAACGTTACAGAACCTGCTCCAGAATGTTGGGATACAGTATACAACGGCCTCAAATGCTAGCCTGATAATCGCGATAAATCCGGTTTTCATTTCATTGCTTAGCCATTTCTACTTAAAGGAAAAAGCGAGCTCAAAGCTAATTCTGGGTGCCGCACTCGCCTTTTTTGGCGTACTCTTTGTCATCGAACCCCAGGAATGGTCACTTTACCCGACGAAGGTGTTCGGAGACCTTTTATGTCTAGGCTCCGCAATCTCCTGGGCCCTCTACTCGGTGCTCGGTAGAAAAACGCTATCAAAATGTGGAGCGAACGAGATGACTACATATTCTATGGCGTTCGGTACACTGTTCCTGCTTCCTGCTGCTATTTTCTTAGAAAAACCTGCTGTTCAGACATCAATACCAGTTGTGTCTATGATACTCTATCTTGGTCTGCTCTGTTCAGCTTTGGCCTTCCTTCTCTGGAACCGTGCTCTAAAAGATGTTCCAGCGACTAAAGCAGGTGCTTTCCTGTTCTTTATACCTGTAGTTTCAGTTGTAATCGCACATTTTGTCCTATTTGAACCTTCTGATATCTTTTTCATCATAGGCACCCTTCTTGTGATGGCTGGTGTTGCAGTAACAGAATTATAGAAAAATGATCACTACGATAATAAGACCACCTTTTTCTCAGAACCTTTAACGTTTATTTTAAAATAAACTGGAATATTTTCCTATAATTTTTAAGGTTATTGTCAAAAAATAGGGGAGGCTAAGTGGTTTTTTAAACCGTTTGCCTTTTTAGGCAAGGAAGAACATTCTCCTTTTTTTCTTAGCCTTATCTAAAGGCATTAAGCCTTGTTCTTCCTCTATCTTGTCTATGTCTTTCCATGGCATGACTAGGGCCACTTTACAATGCTATATAAATCTTTAATAATATAACAAAAATTTAATGGATAGCAGAAAATATTATATTTTAGACGCTAAAAGGAGTGGCTATGCTAGTTTATATATAGTCCGCTCTAATCTTGGTCACTAATTAATTAGTTTATTTTATTATAGTTCTCTTTTTCATAGATTACAATGTAGTGTTACAAAGCGCTCATTTTAGTCTGAACGTGCAAATAGAATTGTAAGTCTTCTAAAAAGTCAGACTGACACTGGAATAACAGCGATGTCAGGTTGATTAGGATATGCATCTGTCTAAGCTTTCTATCTTAAAGGTAAAACGTATATACTACAAAAAAGCCCTTCCCTAAAAATGGTCTGTGTGCATATTAATGGGTGCCCCTTTTTAAAGAGCACCTTATTATTTCGGTCGATGCACACGGACCTATATTATTACATATAATATATTAAGAATATCTGTTCCAATGTTTAAAGTTTTTAACTAACTATGGACTGAAGTTATTCTGCTTGAACAGTTCAACTTATGCAAGAACGACATCATCAAAAATGGTGTATCTGTAGATGAACGTTCTCGTAATTCGTGCTAACAAGCATCAAAGATTATAACCTACTAAGGGTGTCATTTATCATGGAATCTAAACTGTTGCGGAAACTTGTAAGCAAAACAATGACAAAAGAAGAACTTCTTCAAAAGGTTGAACAAGATTCCAGTATACTTCCAGAAGTGCTCAAAGGACTCTCCTCATCAAAAGCCGCGATTAGGTACGGTTGTGCCAAGGCACTAATGGACTTGAGTGAAGAGAATCCAGAAAAAATGTATCCGTACATGGATTCCTTCATAAATCTTTTGGAAAGCAAGTACAGGATCCTTACCTGGAACGCCATGGCCATAATAGCAAACCTAGTCTAGGGTTGATAAGGACAAGAAGTTTGATGCCGTATTCGACAAATACTTTAATTTTTTGAACAATGAATATATGGTTACAGTAGCAAATGTCGTCAGCTGCTCCAGCAAGATCGCATTAGCAAAACCATACCTTATACAAAAGATTACAGACAAGCTTCTGGAAGTCGAAAGCGTACCTACATCTCCTCACCTGACAGAGGAATGTAAGAGAGTCATAGTCGAAAAAACCGTCGAATTCCTTGATCTTTTCTTTGACCAAATCAAAGATAGAGATAAAGTAATTTCGTTCACAATAAGATATCTCGACAGCCCCAGGAGAACACTGAGAAAAAAGGTGGAGGATTTTATTAGGAGAAGGGGGTCAGTAGAAGATTTTTCCAAATTGTCTAATAAATAGACTTAAGTTACGAAACTCCCCATTTTCTTGTAGGCTATAAAGGAAACTACTAGGGCCACTGTGCCCACCATTCTGGAAGTCTGGAATAACAGATGCGGGAGCCCATGTACTTTATACCCTTCAAAGCCATCGTAGTAGCGGCCATGCAATACTACATATGAAATTCAGAAATGAATGAGGAACTTCTTGAGTTCGGCATGTCCTTCTATCAATTGAACTGTCCTTTTAGTGGCCACATTGATTTCGTGCTCTAATACTCTAGATATCAATAGCGCGGCTATAAAGGATATAATGGAAACAAACACGCCCTGGACGACATTTATGGTACCTAGATACCATATCAAGCTCAGCGTAACTAAAGCGCCAACAACGCTCATAATCGAAGCCCTCACTATAAAATATAGTCTTTGGGTCCAGCTTAAAGACAAGAAAATCCTCATCAACTCTTTCTTCCCTTCTTCCGTCATCTGTTCCGAATCACTTATGTTCGGTACCATTTTGGTTTGTACACAGGAAACAACTTCTGCTGAAAAAACTTTTTGTATCTCATCCAGTACACCGTTAGCAAATTCAACATCGAAACTAGTTTGGGGCTCAGATTCCATTTTTTTTCTCCGATGCAAATATCCCCATATGTCCTCTTTTATAAATTTCTCTTGTCATCCTAGCATTCGATCGGAAATATAGAATGTCTTTAGACGCCATTGTCAAATTAACTTTCACAATTTTCCTTTTAACAACATTCCTATCCAATATATTATTTGGGAACTATCCCAATGCGTTAAAGCTAAGTATTAACGCTAGAAAATCTGAGCTAGTTTTCCCATAAAAAATGATTTCAGTTGAAATTTTTAGAAGCATATTATAAAAGCTGAGACCTCATTGAGAAAAAGAAATCTTGGAAATTAAATTTCTATTTAAGTACAAGAACCGAGCAGGGCGCGTTCTTCGTAACCTTTTCGGCAACATTGCCCAATGACAACATTGTAGAATGTGTGCCGCGGTAGCCTATGACTATAAGATCGTATCCCTTTTCGGCTTCTTTCACGATTTCGCTCGCGGGGTCTCCGAAGACTATGGCGTAGTCGATCTTTTTAGCTAATTTTTCGACATCTTCCCTTGTCTGCGATAGAACGTCCAGGGCTTCCTTTGTCATAAGGTCGCGCATGCTTTCTGGGATAGGTAGAATCGTGCCTTGAAGTTCACTGCTGTGTGTGGCGGCTGATGAAGAAATCATCGGCCCTACTACGGACTGACCGGCGACGTAGAATACGGTAATGTAGCTTTCGAAGAGGCCTGCAAGCTTTATGGCTGAGATAAACACTTTTTGCTCTCCTCTGAACCGTCGAATGCGACAAGTATCTTTTCCATATACTTCAACCTGAGTTGTTTACCTCTGCTAAATAAGAACTTTACCTATTCCGTGCTTTGATCCCTCGCCCTTCTTGGCAGGCTCGAACGCAATTCTTCGATCAGCGCCTTTCTTAGCGTTGTTTCAGATTTCTTTGTTTCTATAAGCTTCTGATGCATTACAGCTATTGCGAGTCTCCCAAACACCGATATCATGTAAACATACTGCAGCGCTAGAACTAGACCAAAGTATGGTTCACCCAAAGCGATGAGCACACCTCCTGCGATTGAACCGACAAAGTATGACATACCAGTTGCTAAATTATACAAAGAAATGCAGACACCCCTCTGGCCCCCCGGCGTTGAATCGAACAGGTACGCTAGAACACCTGTATCGTTCAAAGCCGAAAAGACTCCTCCGATAAGGTTTGCGATATATAGTAACATCATATTGGGAGAAAACGCGTACATAAGAGGTAAGACAAGAAGCCCAGCTCTCGCAAAGACGAGAACAGGCACCCTACCTGCTCGATCGAACAGATGCCTGAAGACGTTCTGGGCTACGATATACGATACCATGGCTGATATCTGTATTAAGCCGAATTCGAGAACACCCGCATTATGGACTTCAGCAAGAGTCAGCCCGACCAGAGGCCACATCAAGGACATGAAGAAACCGTAAAGAGAGCTCATGAGAACAAATTGGGTGAAAAGAGGATTTGTTTTAGTAATCTTGATAAGGTCGCTGAAGAGCTGCGTTGACTCCTTTAAGGGTTTTGTCTTAGGCTCCTTTATAAAATGGATTGAAATAGTCTGGAAGACTCCGAAGGCGATCGAAGCCAGGAACATGAACTGGAATCCAGACCTGCTTATCCCAAAGATAAAATATACGGCGACAGAAGTGAATAGTGTGGCAATGAGGCTGCCGAAACCGTTTAGCAGGTTCAACTTCGCCATGATTCCAGCCCTGTTCTCCATCGTCGTCGCGTCCCCGATAAGCGAGAGGAAAGCCGGGGTCATCATCGCACTCGCAGCGGACTGTATCGATAACAGTAACACAAATTCCTTGGGTGTCTGCGCTAATAGAATAGGGACGAAGATTACGAAGTAGACCATACTAGCAATGTAAAGGATCAGCTTCTTTTTCCCAAGCCTGTCCGTTAACCTGCCGAAAGGCAGTTGGAACACGTTTGGAACAACGTTCACTGCAGCCTGTAGGAGACCTAAATCAATAGAATTAGCACCCAAGTCTATCGCAAAAAGCGTCAGGAAAGGCCCTGAAAGTCCCACTGCTAGAGCCAAAAGTGTTGCTCTTACAAACAGTGGACGATAGAATGAGGTGCTCATTAAGAATCAAAGCTCAATTTTGCTTCCTTTTTAACTTATTTTCTAATATCTAAGACGTGAGATTTGAGCACAAGACACACGAATTTTCCTTCTAAAACCTTTTTTTCTTCAACAAATACTTCAACCCTGATATAGTACCTGTTATTCTGATGTTTATATAAGCGGGCTTTCGCTATCAGAGTGTCGCCGACTTTCACAGGAGAAGTAAATTTAACTAACGCTTTTAAGAGGACAACGTTCGGATGGTTTACCGCGGTCATAGCCGCGTAATCGGCGACCGAAAATGTGAAGCCACCATGGACCAACCCTTTTTCATCCACCTTCATAAAATCCTCTGTCTTGAGGGAAACAATAGAACGCTTCCCAGGAATCAGGTCAAGACACCTGCCAGAAAAGCGTTCATCGATATTTTTATGCGTTCTCAGCATAAATGTGTCACTCAACACTTTCTCTTAACTGGTTATAAAAAAGTTTATGACCATTTACATTCAAAAGGGAAAAAAAGAAAGGGAGAGGAATAAATCCAAAGTTTTAATATATTGGGATCAGGAATATGCTTTAGTCTATTCCTAGAAGCTTTGCAGGTTTGTCCTTAACCATCTTTTCAACTTCTGACAGGGTAAAACCATTATCCAACATCATGTGAATATATTGACGCATCCCTTCTATGGGATGAGGATTTCTTATCTGACCAAAATCGGTTGCCATTACACACTTGTCTGTCCCAACCTTCCTTATTGATTCCACTAGGTGCTGTACGGTGAACGACCTTTCCGGCTTATCCAAGCAACCAAAGACGTCATGTTCCATGATAGCGCCCATTTCTGCCATCCTAACCTGATCAGATATCTGCCAGGGTGTGATGTAAAAGCCGGGATGTGTGACGAGTATCTTCTTGACCCCACATTTCCTTGCCGATTTTATTAGAGCGAAGACTTCTTCCTTTGAAATGTGGCCTGATCCGAGAATCAAGTCGTTTGCCGCAACAAGATCAAGTATCTCGTAGACTTCCTGTTTGACTTCACCGTCTTCTTGCAGGATATTTATTCCCTCTATAGGTCCCAGGTCGGAATTGGGGACAAACCTTGAAGCATCGTACGAGGTTGGTCCTGCAACTTTGATATGATTCTGTGAATGGAAGGTGGGCATCCAAACTTCCCTTGCACCAAACCCTATCGCGGCCCTTACAGCCTTAGGGTTCAGTCCACCCACTGTATGATTTAGTACGATACCGCCGAAGAACTTGACGCATGAAACTTCAGCTCCTACGATCTGCGCTCTATCCGCGTTGATCACAAAATGATTTTTCGACAATACAGCCCTGTACCCTACATCCACGGCACTTTTGGCGAATTCGATTTCGTTTAAGGATCTCAGAAATAGGTCGGGTGCAAGGTGGACATGCATTTCGCAGACGTTTTCAAGGAGAAGTCTGTCTTCCCTTGACACTTCAATGGTCATAGTAATACGAACGTCTTGCTCTCTGTCAATTATTTATACTTTATAAACAAAAAAAGCTTACTTGACTTTTTCGATGAATTCGTTGTGCAATGCCCTAACAGCTTTTGTACCATCTTCTTCTTTAACAACAAAGCTTATGTTAAGCTCACTCGACCCCTGAGCTATCATCCTAACGTTCACCCCCGCGTCGGCTACGGCTCTGAACATTCTAGCCGCAACACCTGGGGTGCCTTTCATGCCCTCCCCGACGGTTGCTACAACCGAAATGTCGGGTTCAACTTCCATTCTTTTAGCATTTTTACCAATTTCCGAATCGAGTACTTCGCGCGCACGTTCCAGGTACTGCTTCTTCATGACGACGCTGATGTTGGATTCAGAAACGCTCTGCGAAATCATCATAATGTTTATTTTGGCATCTGCAAGTAGATCAAAGAATTTTGCAGCTGTCCCCGCTTCTCCCACCATTGAGGCGCCTCTAACTGTCACCATTCCCGTATCTTTTATCAGAGAAATAACTTTGACGACAGAAAAGTTCGGTTTCGAAACCCTAGCCACAATCAATGTTCCATTATGGGTCGGATTGAATGTATTCTTCAGCCTGACAGGTATCTTCTTTTCTATTGCAGGTTCTAACGCTCTAGGATGCAGTGACCTTGCACCTATTACGGCCATCTCTAGAGCTTCATCATAGGTTATTTCTGGAAGCGTTTTGGCTTCGGGTACGATCTTTGGATCCGCTGTCATTATGCCGTTGACATCACTCCATATCAAAACTTCATCAGCTCCTATCGCACTGGCTATAATCGTCGCAGTATAGTCACTGCCACCTCTGCCGAATGTTGTAACTATCCCTTCCTTTGTAGCGCCCGCAAATCCGCCGACAACGGGAATAGATCCCTCATTTAGAAGAGGTTCCAGATTAGCCCTAATATTCTCGCTTGTTGCTTCCATTATTGGTGTCGCCTCCCCAAAACGATTGTTTGTAACAATACCTGCTTCCCCACCTGTAAAGGATTTAGATTTGTAACCTGTACTTAGTAGCGTCCCAGAAGCTATATCAGACGAATACCGTTCACCAAAACTTATAACGTAATCAACGCTCCTTGGTGTTGCCTCCTTCAGGTATAGGATTCCGTATAGAACATGCTCAAGTTCATAGTCCGCCTGGGACAAGCGTTCCTCAAGCCTATGAGGTATTTGGCCGACAGAATTCTTTGCAACCGTTCTTTGGGTTTCTTTCAGATTGTTTAAAAATGCGTTCACCCATTTTTGGTCACCCGACTCAGCTCTCCTCGTTGCTTCAAGCAGGTCATCGGTTACGCCTTTTAGCGCGGAGACAACTATGATAACGCTGTCATTCTTAAAGTTTGATAGCAGCTCGGATATTTTTTTATATCCTACATTCTTAACCGATGTACCGCCAAACTTCATTACATATTTCATTAAACTATCTCTCCAAGTAGCCCAATCTATTGAGAAGCTCGGCTGTCAGTATCGCGTTACCCGCCGCCCCTCTTATTGTGTTGTGACTCAAAAGAGTATATTGTAGTGATCTTGAATCAAGGCCCTTCCTTACCCTTCCGATCACTACACTCATTCCTGGAACGGTTCCAGCATACCTATCGCGCCTAACCTGAGGCCTATCTTTTCCCTCCTTAACGATTAGAGGATGCTCAGGAGCCGAAGGCAGCTTAAAATCCTGTGGCAAGCCTTTGAAAGAGGACATCATATTTTTCGCTTCCTCGACATCGATTTCTCCTTCTGTCTCTATGTACACGGATTCCGTGTGACCGTCGATCACGGAAACTCTATTGCAGGAGGCGGCGAGCAGCATAGGATTCTCAATTACAAAATTATCTCGAATGCTTCCAAGTATCTTCTTTGTTTCGTTGACAAGTTTTTCCTCTTCATCCTTGATGTAAGGTATGATATTGTCGATTATCTGGAGGCTGGAAACACCTGGAAATCCTGCACCGCTGACAGCCTGCATCGTAGTAACTATCACCCTCTTAACCTTAAACCTGTCATCTAAAGGTTTCAGAGACATTACAAGGCCGGTTGTAGTGCAGTTCGGTTTTGTTACAATGAAACCCTTCCAACCTCTTTCCATCCTTTGCCTTTTGATAAGCTCTAGATGGCCGCTGTTGATTTCGGGCACTAACACCGGCACATCTTTTTCCATTCTATAGGCGCTAGTGTTGCTGACGATTGGATACGTCTTCGCATAGGCTCCTTCCTGCTCTTTAGCCGCATCTGAAGGAAGACAGCTGAAAATGAGCCCTACGAAATTCTGGGGAACTGATTCCTCGACCTGCATCCTTTGAATACGCTCTGGTGGATCATTTTCACCAATCCATTCAGCTGCTGCACCATAGAGTTTTCCAGCAGACTTCTTCCCTACCAGAAGTGAAACTTCAAACCATGGATGTGACTCTAGCAGGCGTATGTACTGTTGACCGACCATACCGGTCGCGCCCAATACAGCAACACTGATCTTTGCCACTTTCTTTACACTTATTTACCTAAGATTAAATTCGACAACCTTTAATATACTTTACTTCAAAAATCAAGTATTCAACTTTTTCCTATGTCTAATATGTGATGAGATGAGCATTAGACTATGGTGGTATTGTTGTATTGTTGGCCGCTTTCCAGGCCGTGAGACCTCCGAGCATGTTATATACGTGACGGAAAACGTTGTTAGCTAGTATAGTTGAAGCTTGGGCACTCCTCAGTTCCCGTACCACAGTAGACCAAGATATATGATTGAGGATCTAATTTACTAATATTCCCTTGTAGAGTGTTAACGGGGATACATATGGCTCCTTCGATGTGTCCGCTGTTAAACTCATCAAGGGTTCTAACGTCTAGAATAACTAAACCTGTTGTATTTCTTATCAATTCTTTAGCCTGTTCAACTGTAACATCCTGATAAACAATTTTGCTTGACTGGACACTTGGCAGCCATACATATAAGTAATAGGTTGCCAACGCAAAAACTAAGGCTACGATAA
The DNA here is from genome assembly GCA_963752255.1 of Nitrososphaeria archaeon. Taxonomy (GTDB): domain Archaea; phylum Thermoproteota; class Nitrososphaeria; order JACIWG01; family JACIWG01; genus JBEKIG01. The sequence goes on from CAVVXT010000012.1 coordinate 82,393, forward strand.
CTATGATAGCTACAATACGCTTTTGATTTATTGAGAGCCCTCCCTTCACGCTCTATATCCTCTTAGTCCTGTTAAAAGTTCTTTGCTATAAACATTAGTTTATATCCAAACTTTCTAGCGAGAAATGCTTTTTATAAGACAACTGGAGCCGAAGTCTAGAAAGACTCCTATACTTTTTAATTCGAAGTATATCTTGTTTCCACCGATCGTGTTCGAGCCACCGTAGACAGTAATTGAAGTCAAAAGCACACACCTAATATTATGTGATGATGATGGAATAGGTTAAAGGGAAAATAAATGATTCTTCATAATTAAAACAATGTATCTGATTGCACGATTTGGTAACTATATCAATGGCGTGTTAGGTTCTCGACATGTTTAAATATCTATCAACTGTTCCCTAAATCGGATTTGATGAAGACTGAAGCTTACCTTCAGTGCATAATACCAAGCTGTGGAAAAAAATACGACACCAAAGGAATAAGAACGACCTGCGATTGTGGCAACCTTCTTGACGTAAAATATAAGGGTAGGTTTTCAAGAAGGTTGAAAGGTAAATTTTTTCAGAGAAGGAACCCGTTAGGTAACATTTTCAATGAAAGCGGCGTGTGGAGGTTCAGGGAACTCATCAACTTTACAGGATTTGATTCTGAAGATCACGAAAATTACAGTAAGGTCTTCGTGTCGTTCGATGGCGCAGAAGGGAGGACAAGACCTTATCAGATGACGAAGGTCGCAGAATACGTTGGAATGCCTAAAGAAAACGTCCTCTTTCAGCCTGAGGGACTTAATCCCAGCGGCTCCTTCAAAGATAACGGCATATCCACAGGTTTGACTCATGCGAAAATGATAGGGGTTAAGGAAGTAATATGTGCTTCAACAGGAAATACTTCAGCCTCTCTTGCGATGTACGCGGCGAACGAGGGTATTAGAGCTGGAATATACATTCCGAAGGAAGAGGTTGCACCGGGGAAGCTTGGTCAGGCTTTTCAGTTTAATGCAGACGTATATGAAGTAATAGGTAACTTCGATGACGCTCTCCAAGTTGTTCTGGAGAAGGGAAGAAGGGGAGCGTATGTTATGAACTCTGTTAACCCGTTCAGGCTAGAAGGCCAGAAGACGATGGTCTACAGGGTGCTGGAGTACCTTAACTGGGAGCCACCTGATTGGCTTGTGTTCCCCCGCGGAAACATGGGGAACTGTTCGGCGTTTGGAAAAGCGGTTATTGAACTTTATGAATGGGGATGGATAAAGAAGAAGCCGAGATTTGTTTCCGTAGACGCCGAAGGTTCTAAAACCTTCTTCACTCTCTTTAATGGTCTGCACAATGGAGAAAAATTGAGGTGGAACAATGGAGAGGTTGATGAAGAACTGATAGAAGATTACTATAATTATTTGGATAGAAGAGGGGTGAAGCCTAGGACAAACGCTACGGCGATACAGATAGGAAGACCTGTAAACATCAAGAAAGGTCTAAGAAGCCTAGATTTCACAGATGGAATCTCGGTGGAAGTTAGTGATAAAGAAATGGAAGACGGTGTAGCTGTCGTCGGTAGCAACGGATTCGATTGTGAACAGGCTTCAGCCGCATGTATTGCAGCGATAAAAAAACTTGTTAGAGAAGAGACTATAAAGAAGGATGATATGGTTGTCGGCATCCTAACTGGCAGGCTGAAGGACCCGCAGATGATTGTGAACTATCACGCAGACAAAGATAACCGATTCGCTAACCCTCCTAAAACAGTAAAGACCTGAAGACAACATTGTTGATTTGCTTCTTGGAATCTACTGTTGCAGTTACTTGTTGACCATCCTAGCACCTACGCCAGCTTTTGTGATGTAATAAGACGCTTCAACGTCAGCCCTGTTAAAGGCTTCGCACATTGACTTGCCTATCTCCGAACCATCGCAAACACTGTTGTCAAAGAATGCAGCCATGCTTGGACCAGCACCGCTGATTGTCACACCGAGGGCGCCAGAACCTGATGCAGCCTCCTTGACATAGGAGTACCCTGGTATCAGCTTTGATCTTGCAGGTTCAACTACCGCATCGCTGAGTGCGCAGCCGAAGAGCTTTAGATCTTTTAGAAATAAAGCAGCCACTAAGGCGGAAGCGTTACCTACGTTGTGAACAAGCTGTGTCAGTCCGATTGATTTTGGTATGACAGCTCTAAACTGCTCCGTCTTCTTTGCACCATAGGACACTTTGGGTGAGGAGATGCATATGCCAAGATGTTTAGGGGGATCAACTTTAATGACATCCATGGGTGTGTAGGACCTGACTATAGTGAAACCCCCTAACAGAGATGCTGAAACATTGTCAGCATGGGGTTTACCAGCAGACACTACTTCCCCTAATGAAGCGTACCTGACAAGAGCGTTCTGGTCCAAGTTTAAAGAAAAAAGCAAATTCAAGCCAAAAGCTACCGCAGAAGCTGATGCAGCACTACTTCCCATCCCCATGCCCACCGGTATCCCCTTGACGACTTTAACGTCTAAACCCCTTGTCAAATGAAAATCCCTCGCCATCGTAGACGCGACAATTCCAGCAGTGTTACCTTCCAATTGAATAGGTATCCTGTCGGAGTCTATTCCTTCTACAGAAACCGTCAGCCACTCCCCTCCGACAGATATGGTAACCTTATCTTTTGGCGAGACTAATGCTAACGCAAAAACATCGAAGCCCGGGCCGACGTTGGCTGAAGATGCCGGTGCTTCGACAATTATCTTGTCTTGCTCAAACTGTAACGCGGGCATTTATTTCTCCCAATTTAAAATAGGCATCATATTTAAACTTGCACGTGCTTATATTTGTAATCGACGATAGATACTATTTCTTATCTTTAAGTATAAGAGATGAAAGATTTGGGTATTCCGAGACAAATCTTATTCTATACGTGAAGTCAGGTTTTATCTGGTTAGACTGCTGTATAGCCCTTTGAATTTCCGTCTCATCTAGGCTTGTGTCAGCGATAAGGTTTTCAATAGAAGACTTAATCTGCAAGGAGACCTGTTCGCTAAGCCTTTCCTTAGAAAAATATTTTAGAACATCTTCGATTACGGCGATCTTTCCTAAAATTTCAACCTTTTCCATCGGTTCTTTGAACGCTTCCTCGGCTAAAACCTGCAACCTTATCTTTATCTGAGCCAGTTCTCTGAGTATGACGATTATTTCGTCTTCTAGCCTTATCAATTCGTAAGAAGAAGAAGCCCTCTGAAGGTCGTTTAATGTAGATACATCATGTATCTTGTTCAGGGAATCAAACAGTCTATCTACGCACTTTGTGGCATTCTGGAGATGTGCGATTATATCTTCCTGTAGCTGTGAATATTTTTCAGGTAACTTCTTTTCTAGGACGAATTTCCTATTTCCGGCTACAAATATCGATAAGGTTTTGAGAACTTCAATTGTGTCCTCTATCATCGATTATATCGCGCGGATATGCTTTAATAATCTTTATAGCCAAAGTTGATGAAAAAAATCTCTCCACTAACAGATATTGAGAGCGAACTGTGGCTCAAACTCCAACGCCTAATCTTTCAGCCACCGTTAGGTAAAAGCCAGCTAACCCCTTCCATTTACCCCACTTGCTGGCTGTTACACGTGCTTCCTTGCTTGAAATCTCTGCATCACTAAAGTAATAGTGTGAAATGGACCTCCTTAACCCAAGGTCATCTGCAGGAATAGCATCGAATCTATGCATTCCTCGTAGTACTGTTAGCTCAGCAGTCCACAATCCGATACCCCTTATCTTATCTAGCTCATCAATGATTTTTTCTGTACTTTCAAAGTCATTGAACTTTTCTAGATCTAACTCATTACTTGCTATGGACTTTGATATGCTGTTAATGTATTCTGCCTTCCTCATGCTCAAACCGCATTTACGTAGCTGTCCAAGACTGGCATAAGCCAGTCTTTGTGGTCTTGGATAAGAATAAAAGACTTCGCCGTCGACCTCCAAGGGATCGCCAAATTTAATTATCAAGTCTCTCTGTAGGCCATGAGCTACTTCTAGGGAGATTTGTTGTTCAATTATCGAATCTATTAGCGCTTCGAAGACAGTGGGGGTGGCTGGGCTCTTTAGACCCTTAAGTCTTTCGATTATTCCACTCATCGTTTTATCCCCTTTCACGTCCTTATAGAACAGTTTAAGGTCCAGATCCAAGTTAAAAATAGAACGTACATTCTCCCGAGCTGTGTCGATTTTTATATCATCTGTATATCCAGATTTTAGTTCGATTGACAACTTCGGCTTATCAACAGAACCTAATGATCTGACGATAATGAGCACTAAATGATCTTCAAATCGCAAGGCCTGCCAAAATCTTTCACCTTCATATTTACGTATACGTCTATCACCGTATGAAAAGATCTTTGAACTGAGGTCGAAGTCAAAAGGGGGAACCGAGTCTATAATAATCTCCATAGCTTACTTCCTATTCAACCATTAACCTTAGTTAAGTATAAAAAATTTAAAAAAAAACCCATCATTGACATAGGAATAAAGCAAAAACTTGGAGAGTCCCTAATGGCTGCTGAACCGAAATTACAGGAAGTTCAGCCTCGATGCATATCTTTCAGCCTGCTGACAAATTCGGCCAGATTCTAGGTCCTTTTCTTCTGGTATATCAATACCGAACTTATTCATCAAACAACTTCGGATATACTTTTCAAGAGTGTAAGAGCCGATGCCAAACAGCATATGTAAGGCTTCATGAAATTTGTTAATGTTGGATGGAATCTCCTCCCTAGTCAACCCATAGTCAGCTTCTGCAAAATAGTACACCGACTTCTTTACATTAACTCCTAAGATGGAGAGGGCTTCATCGATAGCCTCTAGAACCATGTTGTCTGTCGCAGACAGCCCCCCTTCCTTCAAGTCAGCATCCTCCAAACAAGTATAAGATAACCCCCTTTCTTTCTTCATATTGATTTTCTCGAAAAGAGGCAAATGTGGAAACTTGTTCGGTTCCATTGTGATGCATCAGTGTTGCTTTAGTTGACCATGGGATTCCATCGCAAAATTTATCTAAGCTTAAAGTTTCACCATCCTTAATTTACCTAAAACGAAATCAGGGGCCAATAGGTTACCTGAGACAACTTCAACGCCATATGATCTAAATACTTTATCGCCGGCACAAAAATCGATCCTGACCTTATCATATACCATAGATGTGTCCGAAATAAAAGCAAAGAGCTGAGCTTGTTCGCTGAAACTGATTATTCCATTCTCTTCCGACGTTGTCCCGAAGTAGCACGTTCCAAGCTCTTCAGCTTCTGCGACAAATGAACTTATCGGATCACATGTAAGGAGGACTATAGTGTTATTTCTGAACTCTATCGCGCTCTTCTTAAACTTTCCCATAGCATCTGCTATCTCTTTACGTATCCAGACACCAGAATGTCCTCCTTCATCTCTACTGGCGAAGCTCGTCATCAGTGACACATCTAAGGGTGGAAGAAGGGTGAACTCAGTATTATCTTTCAGGAAGTTGATTTCATTCATCGCATAGAAGGCCTTACTGCTATCAATTGAAGAACGCTGAACTCCAGTTTTGGTATTATATCCCATCTTCTCTATCTCCAACATAGCGAGCCTTGGCACCGCAAATATGAGATTTTTCAGAGTTGGACCGAGAAAGTATGACAGAAGCTTTGAACAATATCGGCTACTGATGAATCCAATATCAGGAACCAAGTATTTGTAGCTCATCTTCGAAAGAAAGAATTCTTTCCAGTCTGGGGCTGTTATAAGCTTTCCCCACCTTTTCTCCTGGAAGAAAGGTGGTTATCCTAGAAGGATCATATACGTTGAAGAATTGGGTGTTAAGGCCCAGTTCCTTCTGAAACTTGACACTCCTGGAAGCATCATCGTATTCCCAAACCTTATCTTGGTCCCTGTAGGCGCGTATGACAAGAGACGCGTTTTGGAGCTTTGCATTGAAATCTAATGCTTCTAAAAGCTCTGAGAACTGCTTCCCCTCTACTACGCTCAAATTCCATCAGAAAGATGTAAAAGTGCCATAATATAATCTTTGACCAACACTTCGACCCTACCTTATTAGGACCATCTTCTTGAATTCTTCGACAGCCCTCAGGAAGGATACATCCACCGGAACATAGTCCTTGTCGATCTGCTTAAACATCTACCTCCATATGGCCTCTACGACAAAAATAAACTTGGAGCATAGGCAAAAAAAGAGCCACAAGGAAGTCTTCAAACTCCTCCGAATGCTCGCAGACCTTAAAGAATTGCAGGGTATGCTTTCGAGTGAACTGTATTATTATTGTTGCGTCAAATATGACAATTTATCAAGTGATGGCTGATGATGAACGCTGATGATATTTATTTGATGATAGCCGATGATTATGACTACGGAAGGTGTTGACCCTGACGGCAATCTGACAAAACAACATATTGACAAAGCCCCAGAAAAAGACCTCAGAATATGATTGTTTAACGCCTTTCCAACATATTAAAGATATATTTGAATTCAAACCCTTTTCCGTAAAGGAAGTGTTATTATGAACTTTGAACCCTTTCCAACACTACTTCCCACGGTTATACTTCCACCATGCGCCTCTACCAGTCTTTTACATATTGCAAGCCCTAATCTTGTACCCTTTGATTTAGTAGTAAAGAATGGCTTGAAGAGTTTTTGTAAATTCTCCTCAGATATACCCACACCTGTATCTTCAACGCTAACTATTCCTTCTTTTTCAGTGTTCGACATTTTTATTTGTAGATTACCTCCCTCAGGCATAACTTTGATAGCGTTCGTGATCAAGTTAGTAAACACCCTTGCCATAAAGGCTGAATCAATAAATACTTCAGGGAAACCGTCTTGAACGTCAATTCTAAACGTGATATTATTAGGGATTTCAATTGTTAAAATAAGTGAGTCTAGAAGCTTCGGCAAGTTTGTTGAGGCAAAAGCTGGTTTAAGAGATCTTGCATAATGGAAATTTAAGGACAGCTTGGACACTTTCAAATAAAGTTAAGAATTCCTTCGATCTTTGTTGTGCCTCTTTTAAAGCAACTTCAAGGTTTTTTTCAGCAACTTTTCTTATTGTTATATCTCTTGCATAAAAGTTAACGTATCCCTTTTAAAGCACCAACTTCACATAAAATAGATACGTTCTTGAATTGTGTTCGATCCCAACACTCTTAACTTCTTCACTTTTACTAACTTCCAAGATCAAGTTCTTCCAGAAATCTGATGCATAGTATCCTACCTCCCCTACCATGCCCTTAAGCAGTTCTTTGGTGGCTCTGTTCTCATATAGTACTGCGTCATCAATTCCTAGGCGAAAAACTGGATTTGGGTTTTCTTCCGGAAAACTTGCATGGTCCTCAATTTGTTCTTCTGCTACCTTTTCCTTTGTTATATCATATAAAGTGATTACCGATTTGCCATCCCTAAGCATTTTCATTTCTGTTTTCACATATCTCAATTCACCATCCTGACTAGATATACGATAAATTGATGGACCACCTCCTTCAGCTAAATGCCTTCTAAAAGCTGTATACACATTCTTTTGGTCTCCCTCAACTGGAAAAACCTTGGCTATCGTATCCTTTACGTTCTTGATTTCATCCAGATTGCAGCCAAGGATTCGACCGGATTTAGGGTTAGCATATATAATATCCTCATCCTTTCCGACTAAAATGATACCATAAGGTACAGTATTCAAGATGGATAGAAGGGTTCTTCCTATTCCAACCTTCTTTGCGATTTCAGCCAACTACAAACGGCTTTCGCAAATGTAGTGTTTCCTTATATACTTTGACTTACGTTTGTAATCAGCAAGGTTTATTTAAGCAATAAACTTCTCATCACTAGATTGACTTTCCAATGTGAGTCACAGTGAAAAGTAATGGCCAATTACACTCTGTTGGATGCAAAATATGATGGTAATGTAGTCAGACTATTTTATCTCTCTGATAAAGGTAAAATTGAGGAGTGGAATGAAGGAATAGAATATCACCCCTACTTCTACTCCCTTGAAGATTCTGATACACTAAGCGAAGTAAAAGATCTGGGCTGTAAGATAACCCCGGACAGGAAGAAGGAGCTTTTCTCAGATAAAGAGCTGGGATATTATAGAATCGTTGGAAAAGAAGCAGCACTCGAAGAAGCGAGACGGGTTTTAAATAAGGTCTGGGAAGACGATCTCCAAGTTGAGGAAAAATATGCCTTTGATAAAGGTATAAGGTTCGGCGTTACATACGGCGATTTCGGTGAAAGTTTTCGACCAATCGGCGTTGATGCTAAAGTTTTCGAAGAAACTTTCGGTGATCTTATGGATTCAGACTCGATAAAATACGATCTTGCCAAGAAATTCTTCAATATTATTGAGCAGCCACTTCCTGATATACCAGAGGAAGTCTCAAAACGTTACAAATATGATAAGGATAGAATGCTTCAAGCTTTATATCTTTCACGGATTACCAATAGCCCAATAACTTTTAGAAACGCTCCTCCAAGTAACTTCATTAAAGCATTGTACTACCTATACCTGAAGAGCGAAGGGTATGTAATTCCTAAACCAGAAGAGTTCGCACGCGGTGAGAGTCCTAGAGGTATCTACGGGAAAGCAGCGTTGGTGATGACACCTGAGAAAGGTATATTCTTGAATACCTATGCTCTTGACTTCGAGTCACTCTACCCGAGTTGTATTGATGTCTATAATCTATCACATGAAACAGTAAATTGCGAACATCATGAATGCCTGACAAATAAAGTACCTGAAGAGCAACATCATATCTGTACAAAAAGAAGAGGGAAATATTCCACTTTGATTGGGACGCTCAAAGACCTCAGAATAAGATATTACAAAAAGAAAGGAAGAGAAGGAGAGCCGAACGCAAAGGTCATTTCTGAAGTCCTAAAGATGATACTGGTCATCTGCTATGGTGTGACGATAAGGATAAAAGGTCTCGCGAACCCCGCGCTTGCTGAATCTATAACAGCATACTCCAGAAATGCACTGAAAACCGCATGGAAGTTTGCTCTCGAACAAAACCTAAGACCTATCTATGGAGATACGGATTCCCTTTTTGTTGTAAACCCTTATGGTAAACAGCTGCAAACGTTGATTAACAGGGTAAGGAATGAGCTCAGGCTCGACCTTGCTATAGACAAGAATTATAAGGTCTGTGTCTTCTCATCCGCTAAGAAGGCGTACCTTGGGATATACGAGAGTGGTAAGATCGATCCTAAGGGCCTTGTAGCCTTCAAGTCGAACACACCAAGATTTGTCAGAAACGTGCTTGAGGAAACAGCGATGGAGCTTGCCAAGATAAACTCTCAGGATGATATAGTAGATGTCCGGAATAGAGTATACAGGATATTGGAAAGCAGGGATAAAGATCTTCTTGAGAAGAGGTTTGAGGTCAAAGATATGGAATTTAATGTTATACTACATAAGAAGCCTTCAGAAATAGCTAGTTCAAACGTATTCGCCCAAACCTATCAGTGTGCGATTCAGATGATCGATTCCGGAATCGATTTGAGAAGAGGCCAAGTTATAACCTTTGCAAAGGTAAAGGCCTTTAACTATCGAGGGAAAAAATTTACTGTTAAGCCAATAGACTTCGTTAAGAAGGAAGAAATCAACATAGCAGATTATGTATCTAACTTGTACAGCATGATGGGCCAGATATTGGAGCCCTTGGGGATAAGTAAACGTGACACAGAGAAAGGATACGATACCCTTACGAAATGGTTTAAGAATGTAACGAATTAAACCTTATTCACTTTTTTAAAAGAATATGACTTTTTATACGATTCTACACTTAAAGGGGATATAGAAATTCATGATTAATTGATTTCGGATGATGGAGAAGCAACTAAGAAAAAGAATTCTAACTCTTACCACGTTATATGGTCTTTAAAAGAAAGGTAACGATAGATGGGTAAACAAAAATAAATGACAATATTTAGTACTTACATACTGAAACACGGTTTCATTTTCAATTAATTAACTATCGTCGGGAAATAAGATAGTTGAAATAAAGATTCGACATGGTTTTTAATAGCATTGTTTAGAGCTTGGAATCTATGCGAACCTGCTGCGTGCATTAATCGGCCAGATAGCTTCTATTTCAGAGTCTCTAATCGCATAGAATTTATCGTGAAGGTTCACAGTAGTGCATATATGGCTAGGATATAGTTCTATAATATCCCCGACTCTAAATCTGTTTTTGGTTCCAAGATTTAAAACTCCATGTTCATCACTTGAAACCCGGCATTCTACCTCTCCCATACCCTTTACCTGAGGCATTCCGGAATCGGTTGAGCAAGCTTTCGTACCGCAATCAACGACAACTCTATCTGAAGAGGAAATACTAATTACTCTTGATAATACTGTTACGGCCATATCAAACTCTGGGGCAGCGACCTTGTATCTCCAATCCATTAGAGCATAGGAACCGGCTTGAACTTCGTCTAGGACGTTAAATTCGTACTTGTATGTTCCAGTTCCCGCACCGCTTACAACTTCAAGGTAGATACCGGCGTGTTCAAAGTCTTCTCTAAGAACTTTTATTTGGTCTATAACTTTTTTTACTTCTTCCATTTTCTTATCTTTCCCTATCGTATGTTCGGCCATTTGCAGGTGACCATCATACGCTTGAATGCCTTTTAGTTTCACACCCTTTAGCGAAGAGATCGCCTTAGCAAGATTCAATGTTTCCGAAGGTTCGACGCCACACCTGTTCATTCCAACGTTCACTTCTATTAAAAGACCCATCTGTTTATTCTTCCTTTCAGCCGATCGAGAAATAAGTCTGATGTTTTCTATATCATCGACTAAACACTTGATTTCAGAAAAGTTCAGAAGGTTGACCATCTTTTGAATCTTGGACTCTTGAACTATCTGATTTGTAAGAAGGATTTCACGGACACCTGCGTTTACTAAGACTTCCGCCTCACTTAGCGTTTGACAGCAAACACCGGAAGCTCCATATTGTAATTCTCTCCAAGCTACCGCAGTGGACTTTGGTGTCTTGAAATGAGCCCTTAACTTCGTTTTCTTTCCTGACAGCCATTCTTTCATAACCGTCAAATTCTTTTCCATAAGGTCCAAGTCTATCATAATAGCGGGTGTTTCGATATCTGCTATCTTCAAATTTGTTCTTATGCTTTATATATTTTTGACTTATTAAATATTCTGTAAGAAAATTGGAGCTCTTATTTTTCATTTTCATTCGTATAACACGACTTGCACAGGTGTTTTTCTATTGTCAGATCTTCTTTAAAAGCTCCTTAAGAGAACTTAACACTAGGTTGCTGAAGTCTTTTTTTCCTGAACCTTATATTTAATTTCACCTCGAAGCATCATAGCTGAAGACAAGCCCAGTTCGTTCGATAAGCACCAGCCAAATTAAACAAAGAGTATTGAGATTAGAGACAGGAATGAAAGATAGTCTCAGAACCTGTTATGTATATTTCCCTTTGTACTTTTTTTAAAATATCTTCAGCTATTGCCTTCACTTTCTCACTATTCTCGTCATAAGTTTTGTTTTGTGCTTCCGGCTCTTCAAGTATCTCAATTAACAGACTATGGCCAAATGCGTTTCCTATCATCTTTTTTCCATCCTCTCTTTTTCTTTATCCACCTTTCCTTCGTTGAATTCCTGTTTTAGATAGACCTTTGAATTAGGCGCCGTATCATTGTATAGAATAACCCCTGGACCGACGATACTGCTTGAGCCTATCTTAACCCCGGGCATTAACATGGCTCCAACTCCAATATATGACCCCTCACCCATCATTGCCCCTAGCTTCATTCTTCCAGTATCCTGTAGGATGCTGTTAACGGAGACCTTTATCGTTTTTTTATCAAACCTAAGGTTTGCGGTTAACGTTCTGTCACCAAGAAGACAACTATCAGCTATTACGCTGTCTCCGATGTAGTTTGAGTGGAAAAAACATTCGTTCCCGATGTATGATCTGGTTATCTCTGTTGAAAATCCGATTGTACAGCCACTTCCTATGTGTACGTGATCTCTTACAAGTGAACAGTTTCCTATAGTCGTTTTTGGCCCTATATAACACGGTCCCTTGATTATTGCACCTTCTAAGATTTGAACCCCATCTGAAATGAAGACGTTTCCATTCACGGTAGCCTTTTTCGATATGTGAGCTGAACCGGATATCTTGGAAACCTTTAAACTATTTAGAAAATATTCCGCAGCCTCAAGAATATGCCATGGATACTTGATGGCGATCCATGGGCCGTCATATTCTAAAACCTTCACTTTATAGCCCTTTTTTATAAGGCTGGTAAACGCACTTTCGTAAATATCGTCATCTGCGCTCTTCGTCTTTTCAATTTGATTAAGAAGTTTTTTTGGATCCCTGTGAAAGTGAACCACTATGTTGACGAGATTACTTGGCTCGTTGCCCGGTCCTGGTTTTTCTGAGATACTTAGAAGTTCGTGCTTGGAGTTGACAACCAAATATCCGCCTGGAAAATATGAGTCGACTCTATGAGCTACAATAGATGAATCATATCCATTGCTCTCAGCTTCTATGATATTGTGGTATAAAGAAGAAGAAAAAATATCGTTGGGATTAACCACTAAAATTTCGTCGTTCAAGATAGCGTCTTTAGCTTTCATAAGCGCGTCAGCCATTCCAAAAGGGCCGTCTTGGACGAAGAAAACGGCTTTAACTTTGATTCTTGAGAATATGGACTTAATCTTTTTAATGTTAGAAGAATTGCCTACGATCACGAAATCATTTAAACCGATCTTTCTAGCCTGTTCTATATGATGTTCAAGCAAAGGCTTACCCAAGAAGTCAAGTAAACACTTGTCCTTCTTTATCGGAAACATCCTTTTACCTACTCCACCACATAAGAATATAATCTTCATTCCACCATTCTTCCTTCTAACAATTACGTCATCTCTGGCTATTTAGTGTTTTCCAGCTGATATGATTTATGAAAAAATGGTATTCTACAATAGACAATAAGTGCGTCCATAACATACTTTAAATATAGCCAACTAGCGTAATTAAATTAGTGTTGGATTTGAAAGCTGTTGGAAAAACTAGGCAAGAACGCTGGAATAGAAATTTTTGAAATAGAAGAGCCTAAACTAGCTTCGGGTGACGTTTTAGTTGAAGTTAAAGCGACCGCAATCTGTGGCACAGACCTTCATTATTATCATTGGGACGGCTATGCTGAGAGGCACAACCCAGGTTTCCCGAGGGTTCTTGGACATGAATTCTGCGGTGACGTCGTCAAAGTTGGAGAAGATGTTAAGTCTCTGAAGGTTGGGGATAGAGTCGCTGCCGAGACACATATACCCTGTGGTACTTGTTACTTCTGTAGAACAGGCAAGATGCACATATGTAAAAACATGAAGATATTTGGTGTAGACACTTTATATGGATCTTTCGCATTACACACAGTCTTACCTGAAATAATAGCTGTCAAGGTCCCGGACGGTATCAGTTACGAGGAAGGAGCTGTCTTAGAGCCTTTGGGGGTCGCTCTTCATGCAATCACAAAGGCTAATATCAAACCCGGAGACTCGGTTGTTATCACAGGATGTGGCCCAATAGGCTTATTTGCGCAACAGCTCGCCAAGGTTGCCGGTGCATCAAAGATCATTTCAACAGATCTTAAAGAATATAGGCTGGGTCTTTCCAAAAATATTGGAGTTACTGAAGCAATCAACGTAGCAACTGTTGACCCCGTCAAAAGAGTGAAAGAGCTGACAGGAGGGGAGGGAGCGAGTGTTGTCATCGAAATCTCTGGTTCAAACGTTGCTATAAAACAAGCCCTTGAGATGGCGTCGCTTACGGGAAGGGTGGTACTTGTTGGAACAGCCCAGAAACCTACGGACATTGATACGACAAATATGCTGATTTACAAGGAGATAGATCTGTCGGGGATCACAGGTCGATTAATGTTCGACACATGGTATAGGGCAATCGAAATAGTATCAAACAGGTTAATTGATCTGCACCCTATTATAACTCATAAGCTATCCCTTGATGATGCTGAAAAAGCCTTTAATCTATCTGATAAGGGTGAAGCTGGTAAAGTTCTGTTTATACCTTAGGTAGTTCCTTGAACATTCTGCTGTGGAACCTGTTGCATGTCCTATACGCTATAATCTTCATCTATATCCTCAACTTGTGTAGGTTGAGATTTCGGGGTTCTCTTTATGAAGGCATAATATGATTTGAGGGCATCTTTAAAAGTCCATGGTTCAGTGAGATAGTATATGAATGCTGCTGCCAAAACATAGACCATAGGTGACAGCGTGATTACATAGAAGCTGTACTGGGTCTTATTGCCGAGGAAGTACACCCCAACATATCCTAAGAATCCTGCGAGGAACCACAGCGTTGGGACCAAGTATTTTTTATTTACTTTAAAGTAGATGTATGGAATAAACACCAGCATTACTAAGGCTATGATATAAATTGCAGGGTCGACTTTTGCTATAACATCCGGTTTGAAGTTAAGAGCAAATGGGTTCTGATTATAGAACCACCCCCAAGGAGTGGAAACAGGTGGACCTGTGGGCCTATTTGTAATATGCCATTTTAATCCACCTTCAACTTGGCTGACCCAGTTTTGTACACCGTAATGTATGATAAGAGGAATGTTGACGGAAATCCATATAACTGGAGAGACGATCAGCGGGTATACGAAAGATTTTATAACATTGAACCTAATGACTAGCATGTAGATAAGAAGTGCTACGACTGGAAAGACGCCAGTTAGTTTAGCTGAAGCTGAAAGACCTAACGATACCGCTGAGAGGAAATAATTATTCCTTAACGCCAACCACGCCGATAATGTTAGAAAGAAGGCTGCGTAAATGTCCAACATAGCTACAGAGGACATGGCCATGAAAATTGAATCAACGAAGGCGAAGAGGAACACCAAAAAGACGATAAAGTAGTTGTTTGTGAGTTCAGTTACTATCAGGCATATGAGAACCAGTATGAGTGTTCCCAATATTATGCTAGGAATTCTCCACGAAATAGGTTTATCTCCTAAGAGCAACATAGAAAAGCCAATGATAAACTTTGCAATGGGAGGATGTTCTGTGTTCATATAGTTTTCAATCCCACTAATATCGGGATACTTATAACCCGCTTGAATAAGCTCAATTCCTTGAATACTGTCTTTTATGGCCTGCTCGTTCAGTGGCTTCTGCGTCATTACTGTGACACAGTATGTATTGTTGTACGTGGTGGGCAATATGTATCCTCCGTACTGGGCGTTGAGAGTATCGTTAAGACTTGGTATCATATCGTCACGAACACTAGCAGTATAGAAGAATATCGAGTAATGGTAATAGCCATCAGGTGAAATATAAGATGGCTGTACGTTGAACAATTCTCTTAGAATATTCCTTGATGAACTGGCGTACCAGCATTCGTCAGATACGTATCCTAGAGTGCCCTGCATGTTATTTGCAAGCGTGAAAGATTCATATGCAAAGGCTATTGTTAGAATAATCATCAACACAATCAGCATCTTTCGAGCCCTCTTAGATGAGAGCTTATCAATCTTAGATGAGAGCTTATCGAATATGTCCAAATGCATAGTTAACCTACCTCCAAATCACCATCTCACTAAAGAAGTAATTCGCTGCAAAACCGAGTAGGATACCAACCCCATCAGCGACCATATAGTTTATTGCTAGATATAAAAGGAGAGCATATACGACGTAGTTAATAAGAGGACCTAATGCGGAAACATGACATTTTATAAGCCTGTACAAGAACCGCCCACTTCTCCTGTCCTTAAAAGTCCAAAAATCGTTTAATAAAAAGTTACTGAGGATAGAAGCCTCAATTGATAGAACACCCGCTAAGAGACCTGAAAGATTGACGGCCGAAACAAACAGCCAGAGCACACCTAAGTTAACGAAAACCCCTGAAACACCAACTGCTACAAATTTGAATGTTCTAAAGTCAGAAAGCGTAACCAGCTGTTTTATGTAATCGAGAATTTCGTTTGTATTCATCTTGCTCTCTCCGGTCAACCGAGGTTTAAACGTGTATGGGATTTCAGCCACCGTGTTGTATTTGCCTTTAACAAGTATTTCTATCAAAAGTTTGAACCCTCTAGTATTAAGTCCAACGTTTTCGATGACGTTCTTTCTAAAGATAAAATAAC
This sequence comes from Nitrososphaeria archaeon, assembly GCA_963752255.1. GTDB lineage: Archaea > Thermoproteota > Nitrososphaeria > JACIWG01 > JACIWG01 > JBEKIG01. Next base: position 98,552 of record CAVVXT010000012.1, read on the forward strand.
CTGACTGTGTATCTTTTACATTTCTAGTCTTCTTTAAAAGCAGATGCGAAAGCCATAGTGCACCTTTAGATACGATTCTTCTAACAAATGACCAGCCCTCGATCCCTCCACCTTCGATGTATCTTGAGGCAATCACTATATCAGTACCGCTTTCTGCTTTCACAAACATGCTTCTCAAGAGCTCTGGAGGATGCTGGAGATCCGCGTCAATAACGCTTACAAAGTCACCTTCGGACACCCTAACACCGTCTAAAATAGCCGTTCCAAGACCCATCTTACGTTCCCTATGTACAACCTTAACTTTTTGATGCCTTGAAGCTATTTGGTCCGCAAGCTTCCCAGTGCCATCGGGGCTGTTATCGTCCACTATAATTAACTCGAAGTCCAACCCATCTAGTGAAGCAAAAACCTTACTTACGAGGTTCTCGAGGCTCTCCTTTTCATTATATGTTGGCACTATTATAGAAAGCTTACTCACGCTTTTTAAGGGAGGCTTTTTGACGAATATAAAAGTTTAATTGCTAATGTAATAGTTAATATTTATTTAAAAACTTAGAGATTTATTTACAGAATTTTGACACCAATTCTATGGAACCAGATCATTAATATAGCAGTGGACGTACGGAACCTAATCAAGGTCCTACTGAAACATGAAATAAGCGGGTTCTATGTCCACATGTAAGCTATCTTTAGTAGAAGGTCGCATTCCGCTCTTTTTCAATTTAGCTCCTTTAGCTCAAAAGTGAACCTTGCCCCTTGAAATTCGCCTGTGCCAACTCTTTCCCACTTAATGTCAAACGATTTTTTTGTCTTCAGTGATATTACTTGAGCGTGGGTTGGCATCTTATTAAACATCGATTCAACTTTAGTATGGTCTCTTGTAAAAAGTAGACTCCTTCTTCTTTTCATTAGATACTTTATCAAAGCTTTATGTGGCTCATATCCCTCGACTTCAACCTTTTCTATGCCAAAATCTAACACAAAATGCCTTTTCCCTTTGGAAGGTTCTTTTTCTGGTTCAAAAGCACTCAAATCACTTACCTCAGATAACCTATCCTAATCTGGAATATATTTTTTACTTGTTAAAAGCTACTCTTCTTGGAAGCTTATATATCACAAGTAGACATAAGTAAGAGAGCAATTAAGAAAGAGGTTGAACCAATAAAGAAGTCTCGCCAACGTTATAACCAGACCACTTATGAGAACGTCTATAGAAAGAATATCATGAAGGTAAAGTGGGACCAGAGTGGTAGAGAGGATGAAGCCAAAGTTAAGTAGGCCTGCTGTAAAAAAATAAGACAAGCGTTATAAATAGCTAGATAGGTTAAGCATATATGGAATACCCCCTTATCAGCTTTATAATTCCTGCACTTAATGAGGAAAACTATATCGGCTTGACTTTGGCTTCAATACAAAAACAGGATTACAAGGGGAATTTTGAGATAGTTGTAGCAGATGGCATGAGTAAGGACCGCACGATTGATGTGTCAAAGAAATATACTGAAAGAATAGTAACCGTTAACCGTAAAGGAGTGTCCGCTGGAAGGAATGAAGGAGCGAAGGCGGCCAAGGGGGGCATATACGTCTTCCTCGACGCAGACACCATCGCATGCCGGAACCTCTTAACCAACATCGCCAAGCATTTTAATAATAAGCAAGTTCTTGCTGGCACACCTAGGATACTTACAACCGAATACGGTAAGAATTTCATATTATATACTGCAGCAAATGAGATTGGAATAAGTACATTATTCAAAATAAAGAGACCAATATTACCTGCTGTTTGCATGGCTTGCAGGAAAGAAGCTTTTTGGCAGGTTGGAGGATACAATGAAGAACTTAAAGTTGCTGAAGATGTGGAGTTCTCTTCGAAGATTAGAAAATTACACGGCAAATTCGTTTACATGCGAAACGCGTACGTTTATACTTCACCTCGAAGGTTAAATAGTTGGGGTGTAGTTAAGCAACTGAGGGCCTGGCCCTTCGGATACATCTACATCAGATTAAGGAATAAGCAGCCAAGGTATGAACCGATAAGATGAGAAAGTTCTATTTTAAGATTAATTGTGCGTCTGATTACATACTCAATGAAAACCTAACGATTTCAGCCAAATAACTAACGTATCAACCACCTATGGAATATGACCTTCTTTTAAGGTCTAAGAGACATTTATTTCCATTAAATGATAAAGATAAAGTTGAACAGCTTTGATTAACAAGCTTTTCTCATGATAAATGGAGTCTTCTATTTTAAAGCCAGGGCTTCTCCTCTTTCCACATTTTTAATAAATACTGGACCGCCCAGTGGGTTCGTTAATGAAGGGCTTTTATTTCAAAGGTTAACCATCGGATCCTTTATTGGAAGATCACTTAATTTTCTGACTTGGCTGCATGTTGCATTTCAAGTCTTACAAAATCTTCTCCTGGCTCAAGAAATCGGGTTAGGGATACGGTAGTCAAAAAGATAGTTTATGACATCCTTGTGAAAAAATCGTTTCAATAATAAATCAACATATTAAATTATTATCTTGGATTTTAATTATATTTTATTATATCAAGTAGCTGAGCCTATTCCACTTAACCCGAATTTATTTTGGACCGTAAACAAGTAAGCAATTTCTTTTAAAATTCAACCTTATTATTAATATTTCTAACCCCAACGAGCTTTGTCATTTAAGAAAGATTTTGTAAACGAGCAGCAAGAATCCTTTGACTTTAAAACTCTAACTTGCAGCTCATGAATCGATCTAATTTATTGAAGTGGAACGAACATACTTTGCCCTCAATCTTCGTTAAAACTATAATATAATCTGATCTTTTAGCGCTATCAAAGATGTTTTTCGAATTAAAAGGATGCAGGGTTATCCAAGCTCTCTGATTCTAATTGAACTTGGAAAAAGCGTTATAGGGATGGAGAAAAATAAATAAGACAGTAGAACAGTTTTCCCGAAAGTGTGCTGATTGATGGCTGAAGAGCAACATATTATTATGAAAGTCGAAGACTTGTCTTCCACTATATTAAGCTTAGATCACGTGGACCATGTTATTCAAACAGCTTTTAAGGGTCACGTGAAGCTTGCTTCAGATCATATTTTAAACAGAGGGATGATAGGATGTCTTGAAAAAACCGTTGGAAGCATAACGCGAAAGTTGAATTTAAAATTCTATGAAAGTAGATACCTTCCCTTACAGGAATCGATTATCGTTCGGACCAAATCTTATGCTACACTTTTAAATATAGCATTAAATTTTTTTGGTTTTGAGCGTGTACTAATAGGGTTTTCAGAAGATGAAACAGAGAGTGCTATTAACTATGTAAGAAGAACTTTAGGTGAGTGGGAAGAATATGAAAAGAAATATTTTGCGACTACGATCGCAAAGGATGTCGTCGACGATTTTATTGCTGAAATGAAGATACCGATGTCCAAGAACTATAAACCACCCGGGTCGATGACCTCGAAGATAGGTGAAACCGTAGAAGGAAAGCTTAGGGCGGATGAGAGGATGTTGAGCTTTCTGGAGGCGGTAAAAGAAGAAGTTCAAGAAAATATATACTATCGCTTAAGTGTTAAGAAGAACAGGTTCGGCAACGATTATGCTCTTGGTTTGAGGTGGCTGAGGCATTTGGGTTACGTTCAGGTTTCAACAAACCCAGTTCTAGCCGCCGCAGCATATGTAGATGATCCCTCTCTATGGGATGGCTTTAAAGGTGAAAGCTTCTGCCAGGATTTCAAAACGGTAGCAAAGGAGAACAGAAAATGGTTAGATGAACCAGAAGCGTTCGCCGACGAAATTGCAATGAAGGCCACCGAGATATCCGTCTTTCCTAACCTAGGCAGTGTTCAGGCCTATCGCTATATCCTCAAACTTTGTAAACGGCATGGTTAGCTATCAGCTCAGCCCGAATGTTAGTGGAAGCAGTGAAGAGAGTATTAAGGACGCTTTACAGATATATTCTGATGCCTCTAATTTTCTCAGAAAATATGACGAATATCTTCTGTGGGGATATAATGATTTCGACATTGAAAAGATGCGACCAAATATTGTGTTCAAGGTCGCAGGAAACAATTCTTCTTCTATTGATACAACACACGATTTAGAGAGTTTGGGAATAGGCACGAACAACACCGAAACTTATACTGTCTCGCAGGAGACAACTCTAATAATTTCTAAAATAGAGGGTAGAGCGAAAGCTGTCAAAAAAGGGATTCATGTCGGAACATCTTATGAAACTACTATGTGTGGACGACTCAACGACTATTTGCGTGAAAAGCAGGCTAAAATAATGTTGGAAATGATTTATAACAAGAACAAAGACCTTTCTGCTATAACATTACTAGCCAAAGATCTTGGTGTACAGGATGCAGGTGCTCTGTCTATCGAAAAGCTATTCGAGATATCTAGCGATCGTAGTTATCTTAGCTCATTAACGATTAAACCTTTCGTAAAACTTGTTATGGACGCAGATATGTTCGGAGGAACGAAGGAAGAAGTGCAGGCATACTTATCAAGGTTGGAAGACGATATCTGTAAATGTGGAATAGCCGTTACGCAAAGGATTTATGAAGTCTTCTTTGTTCCGGAGAATAGGTCTAAATGGCTGAATCATATCAGAGCCAGATTCGAGCTGAATGAAGAGCAGGCGGAGGAAGTTATAGCGTTCATAGACATGCTTCCCGCTTCGAAGAGAAAACCTGAGAGACATTTTTGACCCTCGCATCAAGTAACATGACTAATACAGAATTTCCGAACCATCAGACAAACGTCTTGAACGAGAGTAGGAAACCAAGTTTCAATTTAGAAGAATATCTGGATGCTGTTGTGAACAAGGTAGTTGGAGCTGAAACAATGCAAAGACTTTCTGAAGAATATGACATAAGGGATGAATGCAGAAAAGCTTTACAACTTACACCTGCTATTTTAGGAAAGCTGAAAGATGTTGGGGTAAACGTGAAATTCGGAGAACATGGACTGACACCTGAGGAATGGCCTAATTTTGGGGCTGTAATAAAAACTAAGAGCGAATTCGCAAAAGCTTATAATAATTTCAGGCAAGAAGCGGTTAGCTTTGTCAAAAAAACAAAAAACAGTTTATAGCAAATAAATTGATTGACAGCAATAAAAAAAGTGGGAAGAACAGTATCTTTAAAAGGAAATCTATCTGATAGGATTGTCCTTTATCTTTTGAACCAGCAAGATGTCATAATTTGAGTTTAGGTATTCGTCTAGTTGTTCAAGCGCGTCAAATTCTTCCTTGGTTTTTTGGGCGGAGCTTTCAAAATTATAAAATCTGCCACAGATTTTGCATTCCGTCTTAGTTAAAAGAACTATGTTACCTTTAATCCTGTTAAGCATTATATCCGATCTTATTAACTTGAGAGATGCACCACACCCACATCTTTGTCGAAGAGCGTTTTTTAACGCCTTCCTTCTCTCGTGAGCACCGCGCTCAGTAGATCTTAACAGCTCACTTCTATAAGCCCTGTATTGGGGGTCATCCGATATTGTCGGAAATGATTGTTCGAGGTTATCTAGTGTTGTCATAATGTTATATGTGTCATCCTCATAGATTTTCGGTTTCAATAGATCGTCGGTTTGGAATTTCTGAATTGCCCACGCAGGAACATCATAGTCTAGAAGTTTCTCGAAATAGGTTAAGAGCTCCCACAGGGCGCGCCCTACGTCTTTTTCAGCTCTACCCTTTAGTTTTGAGGTTGGCGGAAGGTTGACTGCGATGTCGCACAATAAAACGTTGAAAATGTGATCAAGGAAGTCTTCTCTTCCACTATAAAAGCTGCACCAGAATACATAGTACACGTGATCGATAAGTTTTCCGACGGACTTGACATATCTTTTAGAACAAAGAGAAAAATTTGGAGCGTTACGTCTACAGTTCGCATAAAAATGGTCGAATATTACTTCTGATGCTTTATTCAAATAATATTTTGACGAGGATAAAAGTTGCTCATATAATCTTTCATCGCAATCGTGTAGATCATTTAGCCAAGAGATAAAGTAAGATGATGAATGACAAATGCTATCAACATTAGATTTTGTGGGTTTTAGTGTAAGATAATATGCTAGGCTGTTCTTCCACCTTTCACATCCTCTTATTAGCCTCTTTTGCTCATCAGACATTATTTTTTTATCGCAAGCCAGCAACTAAGCGAGCTTTAATAAACTTTTTGAAAACAGAAATAAAAAGATATACTTTCGATCGTAAAGGATCTACATTTAGGTGGGACGGATACGCCCGGAATGATAAACTTGAACTATATTAGCCACCTCTGCTCAAGAGTTGGGGTTTTTGTAAAGTTATGCTTTCTAACGTAGACAAGTGTATCAGCATAATCCCTACATACAAAGTAACCTCTGACGGAGTCGAAGAAGTCAAGGACAAGATGCTTAAGATAAAAGAGAAGATAGTGAAGTATCTAAAAACTCTCAGATGGAGGTTGGGAGCAATAATTGGAGAGAGAATGGCCTAGCACAATGTAATTGAAGAACAAGGGTTAACCAAAGCCATAGATGAAGAATGATACAGAGATCATACCTGGAATTAAATTAATTTATCCAACCCCAAATTTTTATGCTTTAATAAAGAGACATGTTTAGAATTTGGAGAGAATTCTATATTTCATAATATCCGGGTCAGTGGAAAGAGCAGCTTCAAGAGAATTTGAATTAATTAGTCCAACAAGTATATCAGGTTCGGGTCTAGTGAATGTCGCTCTAAAACCGTTTCGAGTAGTTAATTTGTTCAAAGCTATAAGAGCCTTTACCGATTCATTAAGCTCTTCTTTACTAAAGGCGACAGGCCTCCCCAAAGTATGCCTAAAAGAATTAAGTTCCGACGATAATTCGCTGAACCAGAGATTTCCTAATTGTAAGCTGAGGACTCTAACTACATCACTCATAAGAAGCTCTTTATTATCTTTAGGCGCATTTAAAAAGGAAAAAGACATAACGATACATACAAAGAAAGTGTTCTATAAACTTTAGGAAAAAATCGTATTCGATAAAGGTATTCATACTCGATTAATTAATGCTCTTTGATTATATTGAAATAAAAACCATCGTTAAAACTAATTCTGTTACCGATGTACTAATGTGACCATTGTAAACTGTTAAAAAAAATGGTGCATAGTTCAAACTGATATCGCAGAGGAACTCTATCAAATGCGTTTAAGGCTACCAATTGATCCCTTCTAGAATAACATCAAACTCCTTCTTAAGCTTGAACATACTATAGAATCCAACTTTCATCTACTTTAGACTAAATTCGCATATCAAATCAAATGGGGAAGTTTCCAACAAAAAACGTGAGTTCAGGGTTTGGTCAGGCGTCTGCACTCTATAATCTTTGGAAATATACCGGATTACGATTTATGCAATGGATATTTACCGTATTTTCTTGCCTCATCGACCATAGTGTATATGTTTTCTACCTTAACGTTCGCATGAAGCGAATTGCTCGATGTCAGGACGTAGCCGCCTCCCTTCGCTGCTTCATCTATACATCTTCTAACGTCCTTTCTAACCGCTTCCTCATTCCCAAATGGTAGAACATTCCTACAGTCAACGTTTCCGGCGAGACAAATTCTGCTTCCATATCTTTCTTTTACATCTTTCAAGCTCATCACCCCCGGCTCAATAGGATGGAGACCTGTTATTCCCGTATTAACGATGTCATCAAGAATTGGGTATAGATTTCCATCCGAATGCTTCATCAAGGGTATACCATGTTTCTTAGCGATATTTACTATCTCTTTCAGCTTTGGGAGTTCATATTCTCTGAAAAGTCTAGGGTTCATCATTGGAGCTTTATTATCTGCGTAATCGTCTGTAACAAATAAAACATCGATACCGGCTTCGATAAGGGATTCGGCAAACCCTTGACAGGTCTTTGAAATCTTGTCAAATAGCTTGCGGGCGAAGCTCGGGTTCTTGTAAAAGTCTATTGAAAGTTTGTCAATACCACCTCTAACTTGGAAAGCCATATGCCATCCGCTGTGGCATTGAGCCATTATTACAATATCCTCTCCCTTTATCCTTCTTATCGTTTTCTGCATCATTTCTACGATGTCGGGATGGAAAGGATCTGGCGCTTGGTAAATATCTAGATCTTCTGGAGAATTTATTGTACCTCCTACAAAGTATGTAGTTTTGGATCGCTGATCCGTCTGCATTATTCTACCCCAGTGGTCTATGTACCTCTTCTCGTCGATATACTTGGGTTTATAGTCCTTGGTTGTCAGTGAATAGTCTGACATTGCCGCAACCGCGTCGAAGTCGATCTTCTTGCATGCTTCAAACATAGAAAGTCTATAGTCTATAGACGACTGCCAGCTGTCGCTCCCCCCAGCCATACTTAATACTGGTCCAAGCTTCTTTCCCAAAATTGCTTCAACAATGGGGGGATCTAGAGCTAAATCTGTTATCGGCACGCAATCTGGTTCCTTCAAATCAAGTGCTGTGAAGAATCGTTCCCGATGGTTCATACGATTCATCTACTGATGCCTTGCAATTATTCTTATAAGCTTTTAACTAATCATTAAGCTGATTCTGAACGTTGTTTGAGTGTTGATCTCAGCGAAACTTATAAATGAAAGCTTTTTAATGAAAAGTGAGCTTTAGAGATGTCGAAAAGATTACACAAGGTTACTGTTTATCCAAAGGCTTCAATCATATATACAAGTGATGGAGAAACATTATTCGAAGCTTTACTTAAAAATGGAATAGAGATCGGGGGCATATGCGGCGGAAAAGGGTTATGTGGTAAATGTTATGTGAGGGTAGCTAAAGGCGCGGTATCGCCTTTGACTAAGCAAGAGGAAAGATGGCAAAGGGTGCTCGATTCAGATAGTAGACTGTCCTGCCAGATTCGGATTCTATCGGATGCTGAAATAGAATTGAATCAGCAGTCAAGGGCTTCCGGAACCAAGATTCTTGTTTGGGGACAAGAAGTAAAATCAGAACTAAAGCCGAATGTGACCAAATGTAGGGTGGTGTTGAAGAAACCTTCCCTAGATGATCAAGAAGCAGATCTTAACAGACTTCTCTTATGTTTAGACATTGAAAGGTACGACAGCCTTATACTAAGAAAAGTTTCAAATGTGATGTGGAATTCTGACTTTGACGTTGATGTAGCTATTTTCGATGATGAACTAATCGACCTGTGTCCACATTTTGAGGCAGGTCACTTATACGGAATAGCTTTCGATATAGGTACAACAACCGTTGTTGGCTATCTACACGATTTAGAGGACGGAAAATTGTTAGCTATCAAATCTCACTACAATGAACAGATAAAATTTGGAGAAGATGTTATTAGTAGAATCGAGTTCGCAAACAGGAATGAAGAAAATCTGTCCAAGATGCATTCGGCGATAATTGAGACTGTAAACAGAATCATCTCTGAACTTTTAGAAGAGGCAAAAGTAGATTCCGAAAAGATTTATGATATCGTCTGTTCCGGCAACACCGTCATGTGCTCTTTTCTCCTAGGGAATAGTGCCTACTACTCTTCGCGTGTACCATATATTCCACCTTTCACTTTACCCACGAAATCTAAGACAAGAGACCTAAAGGTTATTTCAAACAGAAACGCGTATCTTAGAACCCTGCCTTCAATAAGTGCCTACGTTGGAGGAGATCTGGTTGCAGACATACTTGTTTCAGGAATACATAGATTTAAGGAACCTGCTGCTTTGGTCGACTTGGGAACAAACGGAGAAGTAGTCATTAAGACTGAAGACAGTTTTTTGGCATCTTCCTGCGCTGCTGGCCCCGCCCTTGAAGGATACAGCATAAGGAACGGTATGAGGGCGATGGAAGGAGCCATAGAGTCGGTATCCATAAGCGAAGATAACAACGAGGTCTTTTTCAAAACTATCGGTGGAATTGAACCTTTAGGTATATGCGGTTCAGGAATCGTTGAAGCACTGGCATGGATGAAGATAAAAGGAATTGTTGATAGAACCGGAAGAATAATTCAGGGATCAAGTAAAAAAATTATCAAAGAAAATAGTGAACTCCAGTTTATACTCTTCCAAGAGAAAGGGAAAAGAATAGTTATAACACAAAATGATATTCGGAAGCTTCAGTTAGCTAAAGCAGCAATCTTCTCCACGCTACTGACGCTGGCAAAGCTGGGAAAGGTTGACATCAGAGACTTCAAGAAACTCTTCATCGCAGGCGCTTTTGGCACATACATCGAGCCTTTTTACGCTGCAGTGATTGGCCTATTACCTGAACTACCCAATGACAGATATACCCAGATTGGAAATGGCTCTGGTGCGGGTGCAACCGCTCTGCTTTTGTCTAGAAATGAATGGAAGAAGGCGGACTCTATCGTTAAAAAAGTTAAAGTTGTCGAGCTCAACCTGATAAAGTTCTTTAAAGATGAATTCATTAACGCAACCTTTATCCCTCACAAAGATGAATCGTTATTCGACAAGACCCTGAGCTCGATTCGCCCCTTAGATTGGAAAAGATATAGCGCCTAACATTTGAATTTCCTTTTCACTGTTAAAACAAAAGATTTTTAATGGCTCACAGTTGTCCCTAATTCAGAGCTTAATGATACCTGTATTGCTTGTTACAGGAAAGGGAATAGCGGAAACGTGGGAAAAATCGCTAAAAACGTTATGTAAAAACGGCATTAAAATTAAGACCGAATATGATAAACCAAAAGATCCACCTAGCATCGATGCTACAATGATAATGGTAGTAAGTGAACCTCTCTCTGAGCCAAGAATCCATCTATCTATCCCTTCTATGTTCAAGGACCTAGAGAAGTATAAACAAGAAGTGATTGAAGGCGTTCATGACCATTGGATTGACCCAAAAAGCGGAAAATGGACTTATACATACCATCAAAGACTTTTCAAATATCCCACACAAGAAGGATTCATCGATCAAATCGATTATTTAATCAACAAACTTGCAAGTGTCCCCTACACAAGAAGAGCTCAGGCAATAACTTGGAACCCTATGTTGGACCCCTCAACTGACGATCCCCCCTGTCTTCAAAGAATATGGCTAAGATGCACCGAGGAAGATGGTGAGCTGAAGTTGAATATGAACACTCATTGGAGATCAAGAGACGCCTACAAAGCAGCTTTCATGAACATTTTTGCTCTAACCGAACTACAGAAAAAAATTGCAGCGATGCTATCAAAGAAGATCAAAAAGGGAATCGTAGTCGGTCAGTACACGGATATTTCCGATTCATATCACATATATGGATCTTATTTAGACGACTTTAATAGCAGGTTCCTCAAGGCAATAGAATTAAGGGAATTTTATTCGGAGAACATACGCAATTCTCGAACCATAGCGAGTACACATCCTATTGTTCTAAAAGAGTTTGAGCAAGGTAAAATGGAACTGGAAAAAGAGCTTAGATCCAAATAATCGACCATTATTTACGTGAAAATGTAAATTGTGCAAAAAGTCGATCGACGTAGAAAGTAGACAACATAAGTCGGTGTTTTATGTTCAATCTATATAGTATTAACAGTGGAGAGATTTTGAGCATTTTATCTTCTAATGTTCAAATACTTAATGTTGAGGTAGAATCTTCGAAATCTCATAAGAAGCTATTCGCAAACTTTTAAAGGCATTCAGGTTTCTAAATAGTCTTTAACCTTGAGTTTTCCAACCTTTTGCTCGTAACTCGGTAGGGTTTGTTCAACCCTCTTTAAGGGGTCTCGATAAATATCATCCAATTTATCTTTCGCAGTCTCCAGATACCTTTTCTCGCTCTTGCCAAGTTCTAACCTTTGTTCTCCCATCATCAATATTGAAGCCTTTATTCCACTGGAGATAGTTCTAGAAAGCTCGTCCCCTCCACCGACTATGGCTCCCCCTATTTCACAAGCTATTTCTGGAGATAGAACAAAAGCCTGAGGGTCAACATATTTGTCGGATTCAACCAAAATATTCTTCAGTTCTTGCTGTTTTCCAATTTTTATCGCTGTGTTCATAATTTTTGTGTCATAGTGGAGAATCTCCAAAAAAACTTCTGGACCGTAGCCGCCGAAAAGCCTAACGTTTTCAACCTGCTCATTTGACCAAAGATCACAAACTCCACCGACAATGTTTCCGACAAGACTCGAATGTGCACAAGCAGCGGTCTTACCCTCCAATGACATAGGGTAACCTGTTATTGCCTTAATAATCACATTTTCATAGGCGCAATCCTTTCCAGGTCCAATAGCACCCTCCTCGTACGCTACTAGGCTTCTACATGCTGACATAGCCCTTACTATCGCTGCAAGAGAGTGGGGGATGACATTGTCTCTTAGACCCCCTGCAAGCCTCATTGAAGTATTACCAAATGCGCCAGCACTGTCACCACCCGCGATAACATTCTTATTCCTGGCGATTTTAACGATTTCCTTCCACAGTTTTTTCATATCGTAAGTTGCCAAGTACCCTAATGCCGCGACAATTCCAAGAAGGTCTTGCCTTATTACTGCGTAGTTAAAAAGTTCTTTTCCGCCTTCGGATTCTATCGAGAGGACATCAGCGCCATTAGAAGCTACCTGCTCAAAAGCATCCATCATCCTATTGAATCCCCCTTCGTCGTTTTTTGGCTTGCCGAAATCCCTTATGTCTGGAACAGTTACTCTGAGAGCGAGTTGCATACCATATTCTTTAGAATATTCGTCTATCAGATTCTTCTGTAGTCTAGTTATTTCTCCTGGAAGAGTCGAATGCTGCATCTCAACATATGTCAATTCGGTTTCAAGCTGGAGTTTATCCACGCCTAAACTCGTTGCCCTCTTCAAAACCTGTTCTGTTATAGCTTTAAACTCTTCCTTCGAATCTTTGCCTACTCTTGGAAAATACTTTATCTCGGGTACAACACATCCTTTTCCTATCTCTAAGCCATTGCCATATATCAGGGGATGGCGGCTAAAACCAAAAACTAAACTATTTTTATCGAGCTCCACCTTGTTAAACTTCATACGGAGCCTTGCTCCCCCCTTTCTTACGCTACCCACTGCTTGCAGAATCTTACTCCTTCTACCGCGTTCGACCCATAGCTGTCGGCGCCTATGCTCTTGGCAAATTCTTCGGTGACAGCCGCGCCGCCAATTATGACTTTAACCTTCTTCCTTAAACCGGCTTTCTTAAGCTCGTCTACAACGTTTTCCATTTCCACCATTGTTACCGTCAGCAGAGCTGACATCGCGACTATGTTAGGCTTATCTTTCTTAACAGCATCGACGAACGCTTCTGCGGAGACATCGGCACCCAAATCTATGACGCTAAACTCAGATGCTTCAAGCATCATCGAGACAATGTTCTTTCCTATATCGTGAAGGTCACCTCTAACAGTTCCTATAACAACTTTCCCAATCTTCTTAATCTTGACACCCTTCAGTTTTGGCTCAAGTAGCTTTGTTACTTCTTTTCCAATTTCTCCAGCAACTATGAGCTCGGACAGAAAATATTCGGACGCTTCGAACTTTTTACCTACGATCTCCATACCTTGAGCTATACTTTTGAGGATTACTTGTTGTGGATCGACCCCCATCTCCATAGCCTTTAGAGTATTCTCTTTTGATTTGTCAAAGTCAAGGTTTACTATATTGTCACGAATTGCTTCCAGAATCTCGTCTTTGTTCATATCTTCTCTCCGTCTCATTTATCAAATCTATATTTAAGTTTTTTCGTGAATGAGGATCCCGTTAAATATTTTTATTTTATTATTCAATCAGAACGCTGAGAGTCTTATTTTCAGTGGAAAAAATTAATAAGTGTAGATAGAGTTCAATACTAAAGCGTATTATATGATTTTATAATTTCCGCGTGGTCTATTTTTCCATCCCCGTCTTGATCGTAACCCTTAATTATCGAAGCATACCTTGACTGCCCATTGTAGAATTTTAGTATCTCTTCTGACAGTTCTGTCAAACCGATTATGGCCGATTTTGTTCCGAGATGTCTAATACCAGCTATAATTATGATACACTTTTCAGGGTCATAGGGATTTTTGATCTTGGAGATTAAAGCATCCGTCTCCCCCTGGTACACATTGCCATCTTGATCAATTAGACCTGACCAATAGTTTGGCTCCGCAAACTTTACAGGAAGATACTTATTTATTTCGGATGTTATAATATTTGTTACGGGACCTCCTACCAAGATGAGGTTTTCATTATATAATCGTTCAGCTTTAATATCCGTATCTAAGCGGATAATGAAATTCTTTAGATTACTTGAATATTTTCCAAGGAAAAAAGATAATTCTGCTGCATAGTGACCGTCTCGTGCGACAGCCCTAAAAGGCCCATGTGGTTCAGGCGAACCTACAACAATGTACCCATTAAATGAGTCATCTTTGCAGAATTCTTTGAAAAATAAAGGGAATTTGTTATATAAATGATAAATTTTTAAAGCTTCTTCCTTTGATTCTTTAAATAGTATTGTAATTCCATTATTTGACAAGAGAACTCTTTTTGCACTAGCGCCGCGGATATTCTGTTCTTCGACTACGTTTATTATGCCAGATGTTATTAGTTTTTTAATGTGATAGTAAACGCTTTGTTCGTTTAATGAAAGTTCTCTGGCTATCTCTCTGGCATACTTTGGCTTGTCTTCAATAGAATGGATTATCTTCCAACTTATCTCATTTGATAATACTCTCGTAGGGGTCAAGTCAAAAAATACTGAAGTATGGGCAGTAAGATTCTTATCTTCTTTTTGGTATGTTAAAAGTCCTTCAACCATTTTAAATCAAATTATAATATTTTATTTCTGCTTATAAGTTTTTATTGTCTTTACACCCAAAGGACTTATTAACGAAATACGAATATTAACAAATTAGATAGCGATGGTGAATTTATACAGCTTATATCGACTTTTAAACCATGTGCGGTATAATAGGTTACATAGGGGAAAATAGAGCAGCTCCAGTAATTTTTATGGCACTCAAACAATTAGAATATAGAGGATACGATTCCGCAGGAATTGCTACACTTGATGGAAATGGCAGAATCCAAATAAAGAAAGATATTGGACGCGTAGAAGAAATAAATAAAAAAATTGACTTTCAATCCATGGAAGGTACAATGGGAATTGGACATACTAGATGGGCTACACATGGGGGAGTCACACGTGCAAATGCTCATCCTCACATTTCGAATAACAACAAGATCGTTGTTGTACATAATGGAATAGTTGAGAATTATCAAGAAATAAGAAAAATGCTTGAAGAAAATGGCTTCACCTTTTATAGCGAGACAGATACAGAAACGATACCAAATCTGATAGAATTAGAAATGCGAAAAGGAAAAAAATTTGAAAGTGCTGCAATAGATGCGATAAGACAACTTGAAGGATACTATGCAATTCTCGCTATGTGTGAGGGTGAAAGAAAAATAATTGCTGCCAGAAATGGTTCACCACTTGTATTAGGCGTTGGAAAGAAAGAGAATTTTATTGCAAGTGATATACCTGCTTTTATAGAGCATACAAAAGATGTGATATATGTGTATGATAAAGACTTTATAACTATAGGCTCCGATAATGAGATTAAATTCTTTTCTTTGAAGGAAAATAAAGAAGTGGCAAGACCTATACATAGTGTAGATTGGAGTGTTGACCAGGCGCAAAAGGGTAATTTTGACCATTTCATGATGAAAGAAATATCAGAACAAGTGGATACAATTCAAAAGGCAGCGAATCAAGATACAAAAAACCTCTTTGCCGTTGCTGATGCCATTAATAAAGCAAAAGGAGTGTTTTTAGTGGCCTGTGGTAGCTCGTACCATTCATGCCTTTCTGCGAGCTATATTTTTTCCAAAATCGTTAAGATGCATATAAATGTGGTATTAGCCTCAGAGTTCTCGAATTATGAGCATTATCTTACTCCTGAAACACTTATAATAGCTGTTTCCCAGAGTGGAGAAACCATTGATGTCTTGGAGGCTGTTAGCACTGCAAGAAGAAAAAATAGCCAAGTTATGTCTATAGTAAACGTAGTTGGTTCATCCCTACACAGAGACTCAGATAAGGCTCTAATGTTAAATACAGGGCCAGAAATATGTGTCTTATCAACGAAGACTTATACGGCACAACTAGCTGTTCTTTCGCTTTTGGCGTATACCGTAGTAGGTAGGTATGAAGAGGGTCTCTCTAATCTTAGATATCTATGGAATTCGATCTACAACCTAACATCTGTAAGTACAAGAGAACATATAAAACAAATAGCAGATAAACTAAAAGACAAAGAACACATATTCTTAGTTGGACGAGGACTGATGTACCCTACTGCGTTAGAAGCTGCATTAAAAATCAAGGAGGTATCATACATTCATGCTGAGGGTTTCAGTGGAGGGGAATTAAAACATGGAACAATCGCTCTGATAGAAGATGGTACACCATGTATAGTTTTTTCTTCAAGAGAAACTGAAAGGGACATCGTATCAAACGCAATGGAAATAAAGGCAAGGGGAGGATATATTATAGGTGTTAATTCAAAGAATAATCCCGTCTTTGACTTCTTCATAAAAACAGCTGATTCAGATACCTTGGACCCTATAACACACATAATCCCAATTCAAATTCTTGCATATCAACTGGCAGTACTCCGTGGTTATGATCCAGACAAACCGAGAAATCTTGCTAAATCGGTGACCGTAAAATAATTGAAAAACTATAAGCGTCAACGTATATTACAAAAAATAAAGTTAAAACAAATTTTCTTAACTACAATTAAATGAGAAACATCCAAGTCTATTTACTATAGTACGTTTGCCCATATTTCCAAGCTTCATCGAACATGGCAACAATGTTCTCTGGCGGCGTTAATGGTTGGATATTATGAACCGACGCTAGAACGTATCCTCCACCTTTACCTAACTGATTTATTCTCAACCTAACTTCTTCTCGAACATCTGATGGTTGGCTAAAAGGAAGAACATGCTGCGTGTCTATTGCACCCCAAAAGGCGACCTTGTCTCCAAACTTCTCCTTTAGATCTTTGCCATCCATCCCTTTTGCCGATACTTGGACAGGATTGATACCTGATAGACCAGCATCAACAATGTCATCGATAAGGGAAGATATTGCTCCATCACTGTGAATTATGACCTTGGCTTTCGTTACGCGTTTGAAAGCGTCAACGATTTTTATATGCTTGGGCTTAACGTACTTCCTATAAACTTGCGGCGATATTATGGCAGCTGTCTGAGTCCCTAGATCATCTCCAAAGAATACGAAATCGAGATAGTTGCCAATAGGTTTGACGTATTCTTCAATTAAACTAACCATTATACCCGCAACTTTTTCCATAATTGCATCAGCAATTTCAGGACGTAGTATTATATCAGCTAGAAACTGTTGATAGCCTCTGAGAAGCATCGAATGCGCAAAGGAGCCAACTATTACATATGGCAAACCTACAGCGTAGTCCTGTTTAGCAAGTCTTTCGGCCTGATCGATCATATCTTTGAGATCATAAGAGATGGTGTGTGAATCAGGCCAATTGAATTGCTCTATCTCTTCCATATCTTTTGCCTTTGCGAGTGGGCTGCCATCCTTTGTCACGTCATAATAATATCCTGTGAACCTCCTCTTAACACCCCATACATCTAGCATTTCTTTTGGATAGTTGAGCTCTTTTCCAGCAGATTTTGGATAGATATACCTCGTATCTACGTGAAATTTCCTAAGAACTTTTTCGTCTGGTCTAGATGATCCACTAATCAAATCTAAAAGCCTGATTTTATCTACGTCTATCTTAAGATTTCTAAGAAGAGGTTTATATGCTTCAACATGTATCGTGGAAACTGTTCCACCCATATCGATAGGTATACGGTCAGGCTGTTCATGGTTGAGAGCAGACAGGACCCTTTCTCTGGAGTTCAAAATTATCTATCGTCAACTATCTTTTATTAATTCTTTATATTTCTTTTGTGAGGACTAAAACAACAATTCGTTTATTTCTTAGCGCAAAAACAACAGAAATTATTAGCTAGTATAATCTTATAAAAGTTTTTATACTCATTTTAGATAAAGTGATATTTAATGTCAGTTAAGTCGTTGAATGTTAAAGACGTTAAAATTATTAAAGCGCTTGGAGGACCCATAAAACCCATAATCTCCAACGAGACCACAAGTAAAAACCAGGACTTCGCGATGGGCGTCTTCAAACCCAAGGACGGGCTGTACCCTCATACCCACGTGAATTCAGAGGAAATCTACTTTGTTTTAGAAGGGAGAGGCACTGTTTTTGTTGGAAAAGAAAAGAAGACTATGAAGATCTCTGAAGGAGACGTTGTGTACATACCTTCCGGCGTTGTGCATGGTGTGACAAATACGGGGAAGAAGAAGCTTCTGATAGCATTCTTTGTGTCACCAGGAAAGCAACACGCAGGCTTTAGCATAGGCAAGGATTGTGTTGTCTTCGAAGAAAAAATTCTGACACCTTAGACAAAAACATGAAATAAATAATGTTGATTAAGGCAAATTGATTTTAAGGCTTTTTTCACACCCCTTTCCTTTTTTGATATCACTTTTTCTAAACTCTACACAGTATTTTAAATAACATTTCTGACTATAAAACAAAAAGATATAGCCGAGATTCTTACAGTGTAAGCTGGTAGAAATGTACCCCAACATGGTAGATGTCAGACAATATTTTGATGCATCTCCAGCGATAGACTATAAAAATGTACTACTAGAGGAACTGAAAAACGCTGATCTTAAATCAGTCGTGAAACCGGGTGCAAGGGTCGCCATAACAGCTGGAAGTAGGGGAGTAACAAACATAGCTGATATTATAAAGACGATTGTCGAAGAGGTGAAGAAAGTTGGAGGGATTCCCTTTATCATGCCTACGATGGGAAGCCACGGTGGCGCTACTTCTGAAGGCCAAGTCAGAGTTCTGAGCGACCTTGGTTTGACGGAGAGCTTTGCCGGCGCACCTATAATGTCATCAATGGAGGTAAAAGAGGTAACTAGACTCGACAACGGTAAACCTGTCTATGTTTCAAAACCCGCTCTTGGAGCTGATGCGATTATAGTGGTTGGCAGGGTTAAGCCCCACACTGATTTTAAGGACGAAGTCGAGAGCGGCCTTATGAAGATGATGGTTATCGGCCTAGGCAAGCAGAAGGGAGCTCAGACATTTCATTCCAATGGAAGATATGGTTACCATAACTTGATCGTACAAACTGCAAGGAAGATCATGGAAAATGCCCCAGTCAAGCTTGGCATAGCTATAGTTGAAAACCAGTACCATGATACAGCCCTGATAAAAGCGCTTAAACCTCATGAGATAGAAAGAGAAGAAAGAAAACTTCTTGCCAAATCAAAGGAATGGATGATGAAGATCCCTTTCAACCAATTAGATCTGCTCATAGTGGAGAAGATGGGAAAGAACATCAGCGGTACAGGGATGGACCCAAATGTCACAGGTAGATTTGCATGGCCTGAAGAAAAACCAAAGGACCTACTCGACATAAGAATGATTGTGACACTTGATCTGACTAAGGAAACCGAAGGAAACGCGATAGGCGTTGGACTAGCAGATATAATAACGAAAAGGCTATTTGATAAAATAAACTTCAATGACACATACATGAACTCTTTGACTGCCGGCATGATCGGGATAATCGGAGCCAAGATCCCTACTGTGATGCCAACAGATCAGGACGCCATAGGGCTTGCACTGCGTCTCCTAGACAAGAAGAATGAAGAAGTTCGGATTATGCGTATTAAAAACACTCTTGAACTGGCTACATTCCAAGTATCGGAACCTCTAATCAACGAAGTAGAGAAAAATAAAAAACTTGAACTACAAGGTGAAATTGACGAGATGCAGTTCAATATTCTTGGAAATCTGGTATAGGGGATTCTCAAAGCTCTGTAGAGGGAATATAGTTATCATCGGTATCTGCAGGAGTATAGCTATCTTGCGGCATTTGTTACGCCGTTTACGTGATAGCAGGATACAAGATGCCTGTCACCTTCGAGTTTTGGTTCCTTGGAGCGGCATAGGTCATCTGAATACGGACAGCGTGGACTAAACTTGCAGCCTTTTATGACCCCATTTGATCCTTCAGGAGTACTATTGTAATTTGATACATCATATTTATTTGACATGTAAAGAGATGGAACAGAGGATATAAGTAACTTTGTATAGGGATGAAGAGGATTGTTGAAGACTTCATCGCTTCCACCTATTTCCACAAGCTCTCCTAGATACATGACGCCCACTCTATCGCTCACATAACTAACAACGGAGAGGTTGTGGGAAATGAACAAATAGGATAAGCCGACTTTTTTCTGGATTTCAGTAAGTAGGTTCAGGATCTGAGCCTGTACGGACACGTCGAGAGCCGAAGTCGGTTCGTCTAGGACAATAAATTCGGGTTCAGCTAAAATAGCTCTTGCGACAGCAACTCTCTGTTTCATCCCTCCACTTAAATGGTGTGGGAACATGTCTATGACGTCAGGTCTAAGGCCGACGTCTCCGACAACACTCTTTATTCGGTCATAACAGTTCCCCTTGTAACGGCTGCATTCAAGACCCTCTAACAAAATTTTGCCAATCTTCATCCTCGGGTCCAGTGACGAGTCAGGGTTTTGGAAAACCACCTGCATTTTTCTTCTCGCTTCTTTGACGACGCTCTTCTTAGCTTTCAACAGATCCAAGTCCTTAAAGAGCACCCTACCGGAACTCGGCTGTTCCAACCAGAGGAGAAGCCTCCCAAGTGTGCTTTTACCACTGCCACTTTCACCAACAAGCCCGAAGACTTCTTTACTTCGAATTGAAATATTGACACCTTCGACAGCTTTAAGCACACTTGATTTAGTGGTAGAAACCTTAACGTCATAGAACTTTGATAGATTTTCTCCTCTAATGATTTCCGTAAATGTCACCTTACTTTATGACAAGCTATAAGCCTCCCCTCTATTGGCACAAGTTCGGGTTCATCGAGCCTACAATTTTCTTGCGCATACGGGCAGCGCGGACGAAACTTGCAACCTTCAGGAAGGTTGGACATGTCGGGTACGTTTCCGGGCAATGGTTTAAGAATACCCCTTTGCCCTTTTGGAATACAGCTCATCAATGAGAGCGTGTACGGGTGTTTTGGGTTATTGAAGATGTCCTCTAAAGATCCCATTTCAAGAATTCTTCCAGCGTACATTATCCCGATGTAATTGCAGACTTCTGCGGCGACGCCCATGTCGTGTGTTATCAAGATCATCGACAGGCCTTTGCTTTCTGAAAGGTTTCTGATAAGCTTCAGTATCTGATCCTGTATCGTTACATCAAGTGCAGAAGTTGGTTCATCGGCTATTACTAAACTAGGGTTAAGCGCTATAGCCATGGCTATAACTATTCTCTGTTTCATCCCTCCACTTAGCTGGTGTGGATAGCACTCCATCCGCTTTTCTGGATCAGGTAGTCCAACTATTTTTAGAAGGTCTAAGCTTCTATGATATGCTTCCGATTTAGAAAAACCGTGTGATGTAAAGACCTCCATTACCTGTTCTCTGATACGCATGACTGGGTTAAGTGCTGATCCTGGATCTTGGAAAATGATTGAGATTTCAGAGCCCCTCATCTTCCTAATCTCTTCTTCCTTGAGCTTAAGTAAATCCAAATCTTCAAACAGGGCTTCTCCTGCAATCTCTGCTGAACAAAGCCTGATAATGGAGAGACCTAAGGTGCTCTTGCCGCTTCCACTTTCCCCTACTATAGCAAGCCTGTCGCCCTTCTTAAGAGTGAAACTAACTCCATCAACGGCTCTTATTATAGAACCACTTAGCTTATAGTTGACTTTTAGATTGCGAACATCGAGCAGAACACTATTTGACTGCAATGACCTCACCTATTCTGTCTCCAATCCTGTTGAATGAAAATACTACAAGAAATACGGCAAGTCCTGGGAAAATAATTATGTGGGGCGCAAAGAACATATACGCACTTCCCGTACCCAGCATCGTCCCCCATTCTGGCTGGGGCGGTGGAATACCTATGCCTAAGAAACCAAGGCCTGAAACAAAAAGAATTGTGGTTCCAAGATTCAAAGTCACTTGGGCGATCAGTGTGGGAGAAATATTTGGAATAATGTGTCTCATCATTACTTTCATATTTCTGACGCCTAGTTGTTTTGCTGCCAAGACATATTCCAGTTCCTTCACCTGCAACGTCAACCCTCTTAGCCATCCTTATATACGATGGGATCATAGACAGAGATACTGAAACTATTACTGTAGTTAGGTTATTGCCCATGATTGCGATGAACATTATAGCAAGCAAGAGACCCGGCAGTGCCAGAAGTATGTCTGTTAGCCTTTGAAAAACCATATCTACAGCGCCACCATAAAAACCGGAAAAAACTCCCCCAACTATTCCCACTGCGCCGCTTACTATCGTAGCTGCGAACGCTATAGCGAGCGTCAACCTTGCGCCGTAGATAACTCTACTCAAGATGTCTCTTCCTAGTTCATCGGTGCCAAATGGATGGGATAAACTGGGAGACTGGCAACTCTGCGAAAGATTTGTAGCTAAAGGATCGTAGGGTGCAATAAAGTTAGCAAATAAACCCATTACTATGAAAGCTGACAATATGAGCACGCAAACAAGGACCATCTTGTATCTTAGAACTTCCTTTATAGTGGAAATCATTTGAGCCTCACCCGAGGGTCGACAACCGTATAGATGACATCAACAGCAAGGTTAACCAGAGCATAAAAAAGGGCGAAAATGAATATGGAACCTTGCACCATAGGGTAGTCTCGGGAGTTTATTGAATCGACAATCAACCTTCCGAGTCCGGGCCAAGCGAAGACGTTCTCCGTAATAACAGCCCCGCCGAGCAGGGCACCAAATTGTAGGCCGACTATGGTTATGACCGGGATTAGCGCATTTCTAAGAATATGCTTGTAAAGCACAACCCTTTCACTTAAACCTTTGGATCTTGCTGTTATTACATAGTTCTTCTCCATCGTATCAATTACACTGGCTTTGGTTATCTTTACGACAAAAGCCATCAGATAGAGTGCTATGGTAACAGTTGGCAAGATATAATTTGCAGGGGAACCGGTTCCACCTGCTGGGAGAATATGTAAGCTTACGGCGAATATCATTATCAATATCAACCCAAGCCAATAAATTGGCAATGAAATACCAACGATTGAAAAAGATGAAATTAAAGTATCGAAAAAGGTGTTTTTTCTTGATGCCGCAAAAACCCCTAATGGAATACCTAGAATAACCACTAGGATGGTGCCTCCTAAGGCTAAGGAGAGTGTGTATGGAAACCTTGAAAGAACTTCTGTGAGAACGGGAGATTGTGTCCTTGCTGAGACACCCAGATTGAATGTGAATAGGTTACTCATATAAATAAAATACTGTACATAAATGGGTTTATCAAGGCCAAGCTGCTGTCTAAGAACTGCAACATCTTGTGGACTTGCCATAAGACCGGCTAGCGCTCTAGCAGGGTCCCCTGGTATAAGCCTGACAAGAATGAAAAGGAATGTAACTAAACCTATCAGAGTGGGTATGAGAATCAGGAGCCTTTTAAAAAAATAGGAGAGGGCTGACAGTATCTTACACCTGTCATCATGAAATTGTTACTTTTCTGATGTCAAATGTTTCATAGGGACTGATGATTAACCCATGAATTTTGCTGCTTGTCACGATAACGAATTTTTGACTGTATAGGAATATCCATGGGGCATCATCCCATATGCCCTTCTGCGCGATAGCGTACATTTGTAGCCTATAGGTACTATTACTCGATTGCCTACCTTGTTCAAGAGCCCAGTCTACGGTTGCGTTCTTGTAGAACATTGTGTTAAATTTGCCTGGTGCCCATTGAGATGAGTCGAATACTGGGTAGAGCATCTGATCTGCGTCTGGAACAGTCATAGCATATCCTATCAAGGTCAGATCCCAGGTGGTTGAAGTTGCGTTACCTCCCATCAGTTGGCTGACGAAGGTTGGCCAGTCTGGAGTAGATATTGTCACATTTATTCCCACCTTTGCCAAGCATGGACTGTATTGCTTGACCAACTTGTGTGTCAAAAAGGTATCTGCCTGTTGGACACAGCATGTTCAGCGTAAACCCGTTTGGATACCCTGCAGCAGCAAGCAGTTCTTTAGCTTTCGTAACGTTGTATTCGTACTGTTGTTGAGGTGAATAACCGAAAAACGATGTCGGTACCGTGCTATTGACAACTGTTCCCAAGTTGAAGAGGACGTACTTGACTATGGCGTTCTTATCGATTGCGTAGTTTAGGGCTTGTCTGACCCTTACATCCTTGAGTGGACCTTTCTGTGTTTCTATGTTAACACACAGCATTCTTGAACTGTCTGCTGCTAGTACTTTGACGCCGGCTGTCGTGTTCAGTTTAAGAATGTCTGTTGGAGGAGGGGACAGTATCATATCTAGGTCTCCCGAAAGCAACATAGCTTCCCTTGTCGTAGCATCGGGTACGATCACCCATTTGACTTGGCCAAAAGCCGCAGGCCCACCCCAATATTGGTCAAACCTTGTAAAGGTTATATGATCACCTTTAACCCATTCCTTGAACATAAAAGGCCCTGTACCCAGACCAGCAAGAGAGCTTTTAATACCTGCTACACCGAGTTTTGCGTAAGATGAAGGCGACATTATTGGAAACTCCGAAGTAGCCATAATAAAGGGAGCGAACGGGTATTTTAGGTTGAATTGAACCGAATATGTACCTGTAATTTCTGTTGAATTAAGGCAGGCAATTGAACTTCTCATAGGAACTGTTACGTTAGGGTTCAGAACTCTATCAAACGAGAACTTGACAGCTGTTGCATTAAAGTCAGTGCCATCCTGGAACTTGACGTTCTTTCTGAGTTGGACATCAACTTTGAGACCGTCAGAGGATACTGTATAGCTTTCGGCGAGGAGGTTCACGACTCTTCCATTTTGGTCGTAGTAGAACAAAGGTTCAACTGCGAATTGAATTATGTTCACAATGGTCGTCGTAGTTTGACCATCGGGATCTATAGTATCAGGGTCTGTACCTATACCTATCCGTAGGTTAGTCGAAGTTGAATTAGAGCTTGATGTTGGAATGGTCGACATACTCGTGGAAGTCGAAGTAGAAGAAGTTGTGGTATTCATCATTCCCGAAAGGTAAATGGCTGCAACTCCAGCAATCACAATAATAACTGCTGCTGCAATAACCAACATCTTATTCAAAGCTTTCATCTGTCTATTGGTTGACATTGTTTAGAAACCCCTCTTTGCGTTTATCGCACCTTCTTTAACGACGAGCCTAATGTTGTCCCTCTTCTGGAGTAGACCGATATCATCTAGAGGGTTTCCATTAACTGCTATCAAGTCCGCGAACTTGCCTGCTTCAAGTGTCCCCGTCATGTTTGTAAGCGCACACGCTTGAGCTCCGGTCTTGGTTGCAGCAACTATCGCCTCCATGGGTGTAAAATTGCATTTTTCTACCAGCAGTTGCAGTTCCATGGCGTTGCTTCCGAACTTTAACATTGGACTTCCAACGAAATCTGTTCCCGTGGCTATTTTGACTCCACGTTTCTTTGCTGCAGAAATATTTTTTACATGGTCTTCGATTACTTCCATAGACTTCTTCAAACCCCATTCTGGAGTCCCAGCTTCTCTGCCCTTTGTTATCAGCTGGTGAACGATAGATAGAGTTGGAACAACGATCGCATCCTTTTCAACCATCATCTTCGAAGCTTCTTCGTCGATGTATATTCCGTGCTCGATTGTTTTAACACCTGCGACGAGGGCGTTCTTGATTCCTTTCGCACCCTGTGCGTGAGAGGCTACAAATGTGCCTACTTTCCTGGCTTCGTTTACTATTGCACCTATCTCCTCTATCGTGAATTGTTCGTCGTTTGGCTTGTCTCTTTCAGACATAACACCTCCAGTAGAGCATATTTTTATGAAGTTCGCACCCTCTCTTAGCGCTAGTCTGGCAGCTCGCATGCATTCAGGGACACCGTCGCAAATAATACTGCCCATACCTTGTTTATACTCACTCCTCCTTTTTGCTATCTCAAGAGAAAAGAAATGTTCGTCGCCATGGCCGAAGGTTTGAGTAAGCACCCTTCCCGATGCGACGATTCTAGGTCCCCTTGTTATGCCGGCTTCAACCGCCATTCGAAGATAGGGACCGTTAATTCCTCCACAGTCTCTAACAGTTGTGAAACCTGCATCAAGTAGATCCTGTATATCGTAAATAGCTTTTATGAGCAGAAGCTCTGTTGGTCTTACTACAGTCTCCTCTACCCATTTGTCAGTCCAGTGACCGCCGATATGTAGGTGTGAGTCGATCATGCCCGGCATAACGGTGAAATTTCCTGCATCTAAAACTTCAATGGATGAATCCACGCGCTTCGATATTGAATCAATTTTTCCATTGTTTATGACAACAAAGACATCGTGCAAAGGTGTATTACCAGTACCGTCTATTAACAGCCCAGATTTTATAGCGTATTTAGTTCTTTTTTTATCGGACATTTGTAAATCAGACCTATTTAAACATTGTATATAAACGTTTAAATGGTATATATTGATAAAAATTTTAATTATTTGACGATTAAAGAAAAAAAATAAACTTTATTGTTATAACCGGCCTTCCAAGAAATTAACATGTTTAAGTTAAATATGTTCCTATCTATCTACGCATTAAACTAATACTTGTAAAAGAAAATAATTATATCGCTAAAACCTAATCAGATACATATATTACTCTGAGATCTTGAACATTTGTTCCAGTGCTACCGGTATAAATTAAATCCTCAAGCTTTGCTAGAGCCTGGTACGAATTATGGTCCTCTAACGCTTTATAGATGTCGACATTAAGCTCTCTAGCCCTCTTAACAGTAAATCCATCAGAAATGCCCCCAGCCACTTCGGTCGGTCCATCAGTGCCATCAGAGTCAACACTTCCTACAGTTATTTTATCGCTTCCTTCTATCCTGGTTGCTGAAGCCAAAGCAAATTCCTGATTGCGGCCACCCTTAACATCCTTTCTTACATACCTACCCATAGTCACAATCAATTCACCTCCCGATATAAGCACACATGGGGGTTTGAAAGGTCTTTTACGCTGTTCAACCTCACGTGCAATGCTCGCAAGTGTTCTCGCCGCATCCTTTGCTTCAGCACTTACTCTCTGAGCCAAGATCACGCTTCTTATCCCCATCTCCTCCGCCTTTCTCCTTGCACCCAGAAGCATATACTCAGCTGTCATGACAACAGATTTTCTAAAATACACTTTAGAGAACTCTTCCCTGCTCGGAAGTTCATACCTCGGATCTGCCCGCTCAAATAGAGACTTTACTGAACGAGGAAGTTCGTCCCACGCGCCATATTTTTTCACAACATTTATCGCGTCCTTGAACGTCGAGTAGGGTTCAGCATATGATAGTGTTTCTTCTGGCCAGAGTTCGTTAGTCAAAATATAGATGTATTTGGCTGGATAGACGTACATGTTTATTCTGCCTCCGCCTAACATCGAGAGATGATGCCTTACAACATTTAACTCCCAAATAGGTATACCTCGATCATAATATAGTAGAAGATAAGTTTTGGCGAGATCTTCTATACTGACCTCTGGCGGTGGCAGAGCACTCAACGAAGTTGCACCGCCAGATCCCACATATATTACAATATCGTCTTCGGTAGCTTTCTCAGCTATCTGCCTTATGCGTTCAGCACCTTCCACCGAGTCTTCATCGGGTAGAGGATGGCCGGCAAAGGTTACTTCAATTTTCTTAAGGTCACTGCATTCCCCTTTTTTTATATTTATGTGGCCCTCCGTAAGTCTATTTCCTAACACTTCCTCGAATACTTTAGCCATCCTTTGGACAGCTTTCCCAGCACCTATAACGTAGATGTTCTTTACCTCTGAAAGATCGAAAACATCTGATCCTATCGTCAGTTTCCCATTCTTTATATGAACTATCTTACGGGTGTTAGGGTAAGGGTCCGCTGATCTTAATCCTTCCTCAAGAATTTGTATAACGATTTTGCGCCCTTCAATGTTTCCGTGTGAAGAAAGGATGTTAGAATTCTTGATAGGGTTAGATAGGCTTACAGATCCTTGGACCCTTGAAGGCATCGTTTTTCAATTTCTAATAATGCTTATAAACTTTAGATGGAGGAGAAGCAGAAAATAGTGTGCGAAAATTCTATTTTTGGTGAAAGATAATCTTTAAAGCCTTTTTCGATTCATTTATCATATCATTTAAAGCCTCAAACGCTCTACCAACGTCTTCATTTTTCACTAGAATAACAGTATCAGTATAAGAACTTGTAGTATCTTCAATGTTGACACCCGATGTGAAAAGCTTTTCATATATCGATATCGCACACCCGGGAACATCTGTAATATCGGGTGGACTGCCTACAATTATTGCCGCAAGTCCTTTCCGGAATTCTAACGAAGAGCCTTTACCTAAGAAGTCCCAGGCATCCATCGATTGATCTTCGTCCATGATTATAGTTATTGCGGAAGTTCCTAAAGAAATATGTATAATAGAGTGTAAGAATTTTCTTATGAATTCTGTAAATCTGATCATCATCGCTCTCGTCTTTTCAACAGTTATCTTTGCGACACCTGTTTTGACGGAAATGTCGCTGTCTGCTAATATCATAATAACATTCTTACTCATCTGTGGGATAGATGGTTTGAACCTCTTAAGCGCGGTGACTATACTCTGATATTCAGCATCATACCCCACTCTCTTGTCAACCATTGGCTTTATCATCCTAGCAATCGCGCTATAGTTGGAATATCCTCCTTTAATTGAAGCCTGAATGAAAATGTCATTTGAAACTATATCTTTTACGCTTAAAGTTATGCTTTGACCAATTTTGGTCATAATTATTTCCAATTGGACAAAAATAACCAAAAAATATATAAACTTACCTATTGGAAGCAAAAATCCTATGTCTAAAGAGAAAATAGTGCTAGCTTATTCTGGTGGTTTAGATACTTCCGTGATGATAAGGTGGTTACCAGAAAAGTACGGGTACGATGTCATAACCGTCATAGTTAACCTGGGTCAAAAAGAAGATTTCAAAACAATTGAAGAAAGAGCATATCAAATCGGTGCAATAAAACACTATACGATCGATGCACAGGACGAATTTGTTGACTCATATATCACAACGGCAATAAACGCCAATGGCCTTTATGAAGGGAAATACCCTCTTAGTACGGCTATTGGAAGGCCTCTTATAGTAAAAAAACTCGTTGAGATTGCAGAAAAAGAGGGGGCAGAAGCTATCGCTCACGGATGCACTGGGAAAGGAAACGATCAGGTTAGGTTTGAAGTTACGGCAAAAGCGTTGAACTCGTCCCTTAAGATTATTGCACCAGTAAGGGAATGGAATCTGAGCAGGCAGGAGGAAATTGAATACGCTAAAGAACATGGCATAACGATTCAGAGGAGTGCGAAAAAATATAGCATAGACCAAAATTTGTGGGGAAGATCGATAGAAGGTGGCTCTCTTGAAGATCCAATGAGTGAACCAGAAGAAGATGTGTACGAATGGATTACACCGGCATCTAAGGCACCAATTACACCAGCCTATGCGGAGGCTGAATTTGAAGGAGGAAATCCTGTATCATTAGATGGAAGAAAAAGAAGCTTAAAGGACATAGTAGTCATGCTTAACAAGATTGCGGGAGAAAATGGTGTAGGCTTGATAGATCACATCGAAGATAGACTTGTCGGCATAAAAAGCAGAGAAGTTTACGAATGCCCTGCGGCTGTAACACTTATAGAGGCTCATAAAGCTCTCGAAAAGATGGTTTTGACAAGACATGAACTAGCTTTTAAAGAAACGGTCGATTCCGAATGGTCAAGACTCGTCTATTTCGGTCTTTGGATGGATCCTCTGAGAGAGGATTTGGAGGCTTTTATTAAACAGGCACAGAAGAGAGTTTGCGGCAGAGTCAAGATTAAATTTTATAAGGGAAGTTTATCTATTACGGGCCTTGAATCTCCTTATTCACTATATGATAAAGCTCTCTCAACATATGGCATAGATTCAACGTTTGATCAAAAGGATTCAGCTGGATTCATTGAGATCTGGGGCCTGCAGTCAAGAATAGCTTCAGAGGTTCAAAGAAAAACGGGAGCCAACAAATGAACGATTTACTGAGAGGTAAACGGCTAAAGGAAATGAACGAGAAAGCTCTGAATTACACAGCTTCAATTGACTTTGATTCACCACTGCTCCCCTCAGTTATAAAAATAAACAAGGCACATACGATAGCGCTTTATGATGCAGGTGTTCTAAGTGGGCCTGACGCTTTAAGACTACTCAAGGGGCTGAACATAAAGGAGGAACTTCCAAAGAAATCGAGGCTTGAAGACGTACACATGTTTGTCGAGCAAAAGGTTAGGGAAAAAACTGGAGAAATAGGAGGCTATCTAAATTTAGGAAAAAGCAGGAACGACCAGGTGGCTACTGCCATAAAAATGGTGACAAGAGAATATATTATAGCTACTATGTCTTCTCTTCTAAACCTGTCTGAAACCCTAGTGAACAAAGCTGAAAGGTCAACGGAAATGGTTATGCCTGTGTACACGCATCTTCAAGTAGCGCAACCAATAACATTCGCTCATTGGCTTCTAGCCTATGAAAGCATGATTTCGCGTGACATAAGTAGACTAAGTGAGAACTATAGAAGGGTAAACTCTTCGCCGATGGGTGCAGCAGCTTCAGCAGGCACAACCGTCAAAATCAACCGAAAGGAAGTAGCGGACTACCTCGGATTCGCATCCGTCGTAGGAAATTCGATCGATGCAGTAAGTTCAAGGGACACCCTCCTTGAATTCATCTTCATTACTTCGTCGATAGCTCTTACTTTGAGCAGGCTCAGCGAAGACATAAACTTTATGTCAAACAACGAGACCGGTATTCTGATTGTACCAGACTCATATGCTTCGACAAGCAGTGCGATGCCTCAAAAGAAGAATTCAGTAGTGACAGAAATTGCGAGGGCTTGCCCTGGGATAATCTTGGGCAACTTGGCAAGCACAATATGTGTCTATAAAGCGTTGCCGTCATCATACAATCTTGATTTACAAGAAATGACGCCCAAAATGTCAGAAAGTTACTTACTTATCCAAACAACAGTCGATGTTATGAAAGGCTTAATAGAAGGCCTCGAATTCAACGAAAAAAGAAGTGAAAACATTCTTATAAAAAATTTTTCTACCGCAATGGAAACAGCTGAATATATTACAATAAAAATGGGAATACCATTTAGGGAAGCACATCATATATTAGGGGCTTATGTGAGGGAATGTTTAGAAAAAGAGTTAGAGCCTCTTTCCGAAGAAGCCTACTCCGTATTTCTAAAAGAGCTAACTCCGTACAAAAAAAACGCAATCAATTTTACAGAGTACAAGTCACTTTTGGATCCTAAACAAAGCGTCATCAAAAAGACTATATATGGGGGACCTAGTCCTTCGAATACAATAAAAATGGTGTCAGAAAGGCGCTTGAATATTACCAAGTGTAGGGAAAATATAAGAAAAGAGGCCGAACGATTAATTAAAGCGTCTTCAAAATTAGACCAAAAAGTTTCAGAAATAATTGGAGGTGAGTTATCTTGAAAACCGTGTGTGAAACATGTGGCGGAGAAATAGAAGTCCCCGACGACGCTATTAAAGGCGAAATAGTTAGTTGCCCAGACTGTGGCACAGAATTCGAGGTTATTGAAATCAAGAACGGAGCCGCCTCGCTAAAGTCTGCTGAAGAAATAGGAGAAGATTGGGGAGAATAAGGAACAAAATGCTTCTATCTATACTGTATGACAGACTTCGATGGGAAGAAAAAGCCCTCGCTGAAGAAGCTCACAAGATGGGGCTTAACGTAGACTTGGTCGACGCGAAAACCTGCCCTCTAGAACTTGTCGGAAACGACATATCAAAGACTCCTTTTGGAGATGTGGTCTTGGAAAGGTGCATGAGCCACATGAGGGGACTCTATTGTGCTGCGATACTTGAAAAGGAGAAGGTCGTCATCAACAGCTTTGGTGTCCTTTCTATAACAAGTAATAAACTTCTAACAACATTAGCTTTAGATAAAGCTAAAATACCCACCCCAAGGACAGGGGCCGCTTTCTCACAGGAATCAGCACTTGAGCTAGCTGACAGAATGGGGTACCCTCTGGTAATAAAACCAGTTGTTGGAAGCTGGGGGAAGATGATCGCCTGCCTAAGGGATAAACGCGAAGCGCAGGCCCTTTTTGAGACAAGGGAAATGCTTCATGAACCTCTTCAACAAATCTACTACCTACAGGAATATGTTCAAAGACCTCCAAGAGATATCAGAGCAATAGTCATAGGCGATAATCTCTTAATATCAATATTCAGATATCAACCTGACGATGACTGGAGGACAAACGTCGCTCGCGGAGGTTATTCCGAATTAGCTTCGCTTGATAAAGACCAGAAAGAGCTCATACTTAAGGCGGCCGAAGCTGTAGGAGGCGGCGTCCTCGGAGTTGATGCAATGGAAAGTGAGAGAGGACTTCTCATACATGAAATAAATGGAAGTGTTGAGTTCAAGGGTGCTTCAAGTGTTTCTACAGTTAATATACCAAAGGCGATAGCAGAGTACGCGTTGGAAAAGGCGAAAAAATAATGGTGAAAGTGGGGATAATAGGAGCTTCCGGTTACGTTGGAGGAGAACTACTTAGACTATTACTGATACATAACGGGGTTGAAGTCACTCTAGCAACTTCGAGACAGCACGTGGGAGAATACATCTTCAAAGTTCATCCCAATCTGAAGGGAACAACAAACCTTCAGTTTTCAGCAGATGATCCGAGTACAGCGGCCTCAAAAGTAGACGTTGTTTTCTTATCTGCCCCACATGGTACCTCCTCTAAGATTGTACCAAAACTCATCCAAACAGGAACAAGGATAATCGACATGAGCGCAGACTTTAGGCTCAAGGATCCCAAAGCCTACGACAAGTGGTACGGTTGGACTCATCCAGCCCCCGATCTTCTTAACAAATTTGTATATGGATTACCTGAGCTTCATAGAGAAGAGCTGAAGGCTACAAAATACGTAGCCGTGCCAGGATGTATGGCTACATCATCAATTGTTAGCCTTGCTCCTTTGGCTAAGGCAGGATTAACCGAAAAAACGGTGATAGTGGATGCGAAGATAGGCTCTTCTGGCGCAGGGGGTAAACCATCTCTTTCGACACACTTTTCTGAACGGTTCGGAGCCGTGAGAGCGTATAAGCCCGTTGCGCATCGTCACACTGCTGAAATAGAACAAGAGCTAAAATATGTATCAGGTAAAGAGACCGAAATTGGAATGACAGCACATGCTGTAAACATGGTGAGGGGAATACTTACGACCTCACATGTGATGAAGACGTCTAGACCTGACGCGGCTACTGTCTGGAAGGCTTATAGAAACTTCTACAGGGACGAACCGTTTGTGAGGTTCATAATGGACAAGGGAGGTCTATACAAGTATCCGGACCCAAAGATAACCATTGGATCAAACTTTGCAGACGTAGGTTTTGAAATAGACCCCCATGTTGACCGAATTGTTGTATTTGGAGCTATTGACAACCTCATCAAAGGAGCAGCAGGAAACGCCGTGCAATCAATGAATATAATGATGGGCTTCGGCGAGAAAGAAGGATTGAACCTACCATCACTACACCCGGTGTAATTAAAATGGTAACTGTCGTGAAAGTGGGAGGCAGCCTCCTCAAACTTGGACCTCCTGAAAATATCCTTTCAGATTTCTGCAAAGCGCTGCAGGAAGAAAAGCTAGTTTTAGTCCATGGAGGGGGATTTGAAGTCACCGAGATAGCTGAAAAGCTGGGAAAGAAGCAAGAGTTTGTTGTCTCTCCAGAGGGGATAAGAAGCAGATACACGGATAGAGAAACAGTGGATATATATACAATGGTTATGAAAGGAAAGATAAATTCTGAAATCGTGCTCGCTCTTGAAGGGAAAGGAGTGAAAACCGTTGGAATATCCGGATTCGATGGTGAACTACTTGTAGCAGAAAGAAAGAAGAGACTCCTTACAGTAGATAGCAGAGGTAGAAGAGTGGCCTTAGAGGGAGGCTATACTGGAAAAATAATCGGTGTAAACAGCAACATACTTGTGACGCTCTTAAAAGAAGACTTCGTCCCTGTCGTATCGCCGATAGCCTTAGGAACAGAAGGCGAACCCCTAAACGTGGATGGAGACAGAGCCGCAGCGTATATTGCGGGCGGATTAAAAGCCGAAAGGGTCGTCTTCTTGACAGATGTCAATGGCGTCCTTATCGACGGACAGCTTGTCAAGGAACTTACTTTAGCGGACGCAAGTGCCAGCATCAGAAAGGTGGGTCACGGTATGGATAAAAAGATCCTTGCGGCCGTTGAAGCCATAGAACAGGGAGTGAAAGAGAGCATAATATCTTCAGGCAGCTTAGATAATCCCATAATGAACAGTTTAAGGGGAGAAAATAGGACGGTGATAAGGAAATGACGATGACATTCGATGAAATTAGAACTTTAGAAGACGCACACATAGCACATACATACCAGAAGCTTCCAATTGCGATAGCAAGAGGAAAGGGCACTAGAATCTGGGACGTCAATGGGAAAGAGTACATAGACTATATGGGTGGCTATGGCGTTGCGATACTTGGGCAATCGTATCCTAAGGTTATAAATGCAATAAAGGAGCAGATCGACAGATTAATGATTTTGCACAGCTCATTGTACAATGAGCAAAGGGCATTGTTTGTTAAAAAACTCGTTTCAGTGAGTCCAAGTGGACTTGATATGGTGTACCTGTCAAACAGTGGAGCCGAAGCCCTTGAAGCTGCACTGAAGATTGCTGTCAAATACTCTAAGAGAAAGAAGATACTAGCAATGAAGGGAGCCTATCATGGAAAAACTCTTGGCGCACTCTCACTTACCTACGGGGAAAAATATCGGACATCATTCGATGAATTTGTATACAAGGGGGTTGAGTTCGCCGAATTTGGTAATCTTGATGATGTTGAGAGGGGAAGAAATTTAGACGAATTCGCGGCAATATTTGTCGAGCCCGTTCAAGGTGAAGGAGGGATAAAAATACCTCCTGAGGGGTTCTTGAAAGGTTTGAGGGAGATAGCGGACAAGCATGGCTCTGCTCTTGGTGGTTGATGAAGTTCAAAGCGGACTTGGAAGAACCGGCAAAATGTGGGCGCACCAGCACTGGGGAATAAGACCTGACATAATGACCATAGGCAAAGGTATTGGGGGAGGTATCCCGATGGCTGCAACAATAGGTAAAACAGAATATTTGAGCACTCTAGAAGTTGGAGAGCACACAAGTACTATGGGAGGGAACCCAATAGCGTGCGCGGCGGGAAGGGCTGTACTTGAATCCCTATACGATGATGGTGTAGTCGACAAATCTAGAATATCAGGTGAATACCTCCAAAAAGAACTCGGAGAGCAGGTTGGAAGTTCAAAGATTGTTAGAGAGCTGAGGGGAAAGGGGTTGATGATAGCTTTAGAGCTGAAGGTAAGGTTTCATGATATATTATTTAAAGCGGTTGAATCGGGTCTGATTACGTTGTATTCAGGCAAGACTATACTCAGGCTACTTCCTCCGCTAATTATAGATCAAGAGGACATCACCAAGGGAACGTCGATACTAAGGGAATCGTTAAATTGGTACGAAAAACAACATATTTAGAAGGAAAATGTTTTAAATAAGCCGCTTTTAAGGCTATGATATGGAACTTGATAAGATAGATGCTGCGATTATCGAATCACTAGAAGAGAATTCAAGGACTTCTTACATAGAAATAGGGAAAAGGGTTGGCCTATCCGAAGCAGCTGTCAGAAGAAGGATAAAGAAACTCTTAGAGGATGGGATAATAAGAAAATTTACCATAGATGTGAAGGAAGAAGCTGCTCACGCGTTCACCCTGATAGCAGTCAATCCGTCGACTCCTACATTCGAAGTTTCGAAGTCCATAAAGGAGATTAAAGGAGTTAAACTGGTATACGAAATAACAGGCCAATATGATATTATAGCCTTCGTAGGTGGACCTAATATTACAGAAGTCAACACATACGTTGAAGAAATACGAAAAACGAATGGTGTACTTAGAACGAATACTGTAATTATTTTGAAGGAAGTTACCTAAAACACTATAACAGATTATAACCTGAAGGTTTTAAAAATGGAAACTGAAGAAGATATTGAAAAGATCAGGGAAGATAAAGAAAGGGTGGGTTTTGGCCCACAGATTAACGGAAAGAGCGCGTTGGAGGGAAGAAAAATTACTATTTTGGATAGCACGCTCAGGGAAGGCGAACAGTTTCCAGGATGCTCTTTCACGAACAGCGAGAGAATACAGATAGCATGGACTCTAGATTTCCTCGGAGTAGATGCGATAGAAATAAGTCCAGTAATATCAAGACAGCACATGGAAGCATGTAAGAAGATCGTTAAAGCAGGGCTTAAGGCAACCATCGTAGCACATGGAAGAGCCCTGAAGAAGGATATAGATCAAGTGCTTGAATGTGATGCGGCATTCATGGCGATGTATCACTCTGTCTCCGACATACATCTGAAATACAAACTGCGAATCACAAGGGAGGAAGCGCTGTCGAGAACATTAGAAGCTGTTGATTACGCTAAGGCGCATGGGCTCAAAATTAGAGTTACCCTAGAGGATGCTAGTAGGGCGGACCCGAGCTATATGGTAGCATTTGTGAAAGAACTGGAAAAAGCGCATGCCGACAGAATAAGTATACCGGATACGGTAGGAATTATGACACCAACGGGTATGTATAATTTGGTTAAAACCATCAAAAAAAGTGTTAACGTTCCACTTGACGTGCACTGTCACAATGATATGGGTCTGGCGCTGGCGAACTCTGTTGCAGGACTCGAAGCTGGAGCGGAGCAGATACATGTAACAGCAAATGGGCTGGGTGAAAGAGTTGGGATACCCGATCTTTCTCAGGCATCAACTGTCTTAAAGCTTCTTTACGGTGCAGAAATAAAAATAAGATTCAATATGCTTTTCGACCTAGCAAAACTAGTCGAGGAGTACACGAGCATACCTGTTCCCACTTCAGCGCCTTTAGTAGGGGCAAACGCCTACAAACATAAAGCGGGGACACACATAGCCGCGGTATTAAGAAATCCCAAGACTTACGAACTGATTCCACCTAAAGTAGTAGGAAACAAAAGAAGGCTTGTCTTTGGCGGCCTCCTTGGAAAGAACGGGGCAGAATTTCTGCTTAAGATGTTCGGTATAGAAGCCCCTGGCGAAAGTGGAAAGCTTGTATCGGGACTAAAGGATCTTGGAATAGACCTGTTCGAACTCGAACTTACTGAAGAAATGGAAGAGTTACTGAAGCGTGGAGAGGGAGCCCTAAATAGGGTTTAAGGATGTGAAGGCATTGTCTAAGATTTCTTTACTTTACGATGTCATAAGATGGGAGGAGAAGGCGTTGTACGAGGCGGGAAAGAAGCTCAGCGAAGAAATAGACATGATAGACATCAAGGAAGAGCTATTCGACATTTCGAAGCCGCTGGACAAAAAAATCGGCGACATCGTTCTCCAAAAGAAGCGTCAGCTACTACAGGAATCTACATACGACGGCCTTCTTCGAATACAAGGGGAAAAGGGTCGTCAACTCTCTAAACACGGCCACAATAACTGGAAATAAGATGTTCACAACTTTAGTACTCCAGAGAAACAGGATACCAACTCCTAGGACAGTTGTGGCATTGACATCTGAAACAGCTATGAAAGCTTTCAGAGAAGAATTTGGAGGAAAAGCTGTGCTTAAACCTGTGAGCGGTAGCTGGGGAAGGCTTATCGCACTTTTAAATGACGAGCCGGCAGCCCAAGCAGTATTTGAAGATAGAGATTATATGTATCCAATGTACCAGCTATACTATCTGCAGGAATATGTCAAAAGGCCCCCAAGAGACCTAAGAATATTTGTAGTAGGAGAAGAGGTTATAGCGGGAATATACAGATATCAACCGGAAAGCGACTGGAGGACAAACACGGCTAGGGGAGGAAAGGCAGTCAAATGCGATATAACACCA
Source organism: Nitrososphaeria archaeon (assembly GCA_963752255.1). GTDB lineage: Archaea > Thermoproteota > Nitrososphaeria > JACIWG01 > JACIWG01 > JBEKIG01. The sequence goes on from CAVVXT010000012.1 coordinate 136,667, forward strand.
GAAATTAGCGAATTAGCGATCAAGTCGGCCGAAGCCGTTGGGGGAGGAATATTCGGTGTCGACATGATGGAGTCACCGGACGGTCTAATAGTCCATGAAGTCAATAACACGACCGAATTCAAGAACACAGTTCCGGCGACAGGAATAGATATCCCCGGTTTAATTATAAAATACATGGTCAAAGAAGCTAGGAGATAGGAGTAAATGGACTACGTGGACCTCCTCTACGAGCTTGTTTCAATCTATTCTCCAAGCGGATGTGAATCTACGCTAGCGGACCGCATACGCGTATGGTTGACATCGGACCTGTTAGCAGACAGCTCTTACATAGATGCAGCTGGAAATGTCATAGGAATATATGAAGGAACCGAGCCTTCGATACTTCTCTGCGGACACATAGACACAGTCGTAGGAGAACTGCCCACGCAGCGTAATCAGCAGTTTATAGGTGGAAGAGGAGCAGTTGACGCTAAATCACCTATGGCAGCCTTTCTGTGTGCAGCTCATGAGTTAAAGAAGGTCTCTTTTCGGAACAAAATCATCGTCGCGGGGGTCGTGGGAGAGGAGGACACCGGAAATGGCATTAAAGAGATCATCAGAGGAGGGTGTAGGCCATCATACGCGGTCTTCGGAGAACCGTGTTCGCTAACGAACATCGTTATAGGATACAAGGGAGGTTTACGTCTAAGCCTTAGTTTTGAGACTTCAAGTTATCACTCTAGTTCACCGTGGCTTGGTAAAAGCGCTGTTGATGCCGCGATAGAGCTATGGACATCAATAAAAAGGTACAATGACGAAGCACAGTACAAGGAAAAAAAATTTGGTACCATCAGCGCCTGCCTGACGAAGATATCAGGAGGAGAGTCCCACAACATGTCCCCATCGTCATGTAAAATGACGGTTGACATAAGATTTCCACCCTCTGTCGAAAGTGAGGAGGTTGTCGACAAAATAAAAGCGGAAGCCGAACACATATGTAAAGAGAAAATAGGTTTCAGAATGGAGGTCGAAGACTTTACACCAGCGTATACGGCACCTGTCAACAGCCAATTGGTTAAAGCATTCAAAGCTTCGATAATGAAGGTGAAGGGTAAAAATGCTATGCTTGTCAGGAAAACTGGCTCAGGCGACATGAACATTTATGGCAAAGAAGTTGGTGTGCCATCAGTAACATACGGTCCAGGTAATTCGAAACTCTCACATACACCCTACGAGAGGGTGGACATCAGAGAATATTTGGACAGCATAGAAGTTCTAAAAGAAGCTATAATTAACGTGTGCGGAGAAAATAAATAACCCTATCTGAAGCGCATTGGAGCAACAATTGTTCTAAAAAGTTTATAACTCGTTTAGATTCTTAGACACCTGTATGGGTTCATCGCCTGACTGGAAAGAGCGTAAAGGTAATATATTCAATAAACATTTATTTCCTGTTAACAAGCAATTATTGTGATTTAAATTGGATACAACGCTCGGTATAGATTTAGGCGGAACAAACGTTAGAGTCGCAATCGGCGTTAGGGACGGAAGAATTCTTGCAAAAGTTGTGAGGAAAACTGTGCGCGAGGGAGACGAGTACGCCATAAGCAGACAGATTATAGAAATGATCAAAGAACTACCCAAGCAACTATTAGATAATCTTGTAAATGTGAACATCGGTACAGTGGGACCTCTTGACCAGAAACTTGGCTCAATTTCGCCACCGAATCTACCCTTCAAGCGATCCTACCTTGTAGAGCCAATAGCTAGAGAACTGAATCAACCTGTTAGAATGTACAACGACTGTGTAGTAGCTGTAATCGGTGAAAAATTCTTTGGCCAAGGCAGGGGAGTCGATAACGTGGTTTACATCACGATAAGTAGTGGCATAGGTTGTGGAGTTTTTGCCAACGGCCATCTTCTCCTAGGTAAGGAGGGAAACGCTCACGAAATCGGGCACTTTACAATAGATCCAGAAGGTAGACTTACTTGCGGGTGTGGGAAGAGAGGGCATTGGGAAGCCTACTGTTCCGGTAGTAATATCCCAAATTATGTGCGTTTAGTGGCGGGCACCTTCAAAGAAGATACGCTAAAGCAGAGTAGCCTCTATCAGAAATTAGACTCCTTGACAAGCAAAGACTTCTTTGACGCGGCAAAATCAGGTGACAGGTTCGCTTTATCCGTCTTAGAAAACGTGAGTAAATTCAACGCAATAGGATTCGCTAACGCAATAAACGCATACGACCCCGAGGTTATTGTCGTAGGAGGGTCTGTGGCATTAAATAATAAGGAACTCTTATTTGAACCGATAGAAAAAAAAGTTGGCGATTACATGGTCAACCGGCTCCCCGAAATAAAGTTCACATCCTTGGGAGATGACGTTGGACTTTATGGAGCGATTGCGGCAGGATTCTACCTAGAAAAATGATTCCACGCTAAAACAGCTGTGCAAGTGTTAAAACTTCTATGGTTCCCTATCTAGATGCAATGAAATCTTAGAGAACCATTCTGGGACTTTGATATCTTGAATCCTCCTGTAAGGAGTATAAGGTTTGATGTCTATAACAGGGGTGCCATCATAAACATCTAAACCACTGACTTGAATGAATCGATCGTCAAATTCGAGTGTTTTGACGATGCTTACACCCACAGGATTGGGTCTTTTCGGAGAATCGCTTGCAAAGACCCCGACCTCAGGAAGGATATCAGGTGGTAAACCCGCTTGTTGAAGATGACGGAATCTAATCTTGAGCGTATGTCTGGCCTCAACGCTAACTCTATCAAGAAAGGTGATCAGAATCAGATGTGAAAACCCTTCAATGGAATTCAGCCCTTCCCGGAAATCTTGGAACACTTCTATCCTGCCCTCCACCGAACCTGATTTGGACAAATCTTCATCCTTAACGTCTGTGTGAACCACTCCAATAGGTGTTAATTCGAACATGTTGTTATAACCTAGGCGTCGTTCTTTAAATCTTTTGGGTATCTGAAATAACGGGAACAAGATGACTTCAATCTGATGGAACTGTATTTTACAATCAAGCTATGTTGGAAGTTCAAGAAAAAATCGTTGCACGGAATAAATGATAGAAAGTAGGTTGGAATCTACAGTCGACGATCTTTCCGCATTCTTTCAAATAGCGCGTCAACGTCTTTGCATCTTAATATCAGAACAGTTTTCCCTGATATGCCTAAGCTTGAGACAGTCTCCAAGTCTTCTAGTTTTTGCCTCTTTAACTCTAAAAAATAGAGGTCATCATATGGCAAATTGAGGTGTTTTAGAACAGCTTCCTTTATTTTGCTAACTGTTGTAACGGAGTCGACATTCACTTTAATAATGTCTCGTGAAAAGACTGGCTTTTTTGAAGAATAGGAACTGGAATAGTCCACAGAAATTGTTAAGCTTGACATGCATTATCTAAAATGTGTAGCCTGTCTTTCTTGAAATTTCTTCCAACCTTTTTATCCTTTTTTCAGTTGAGGGGTGGGTACTGAAAAGTTCGAGCATTGAATTGCCCCTGAACGGGTTTGCGATCCATAAAGATGCAGTTGAAGGCGAAGTGTTTATAGTGGCACCGCGGTGTATCATCTGCTCTATCTTTGACAACGAACTTATCAGAGAAAGAGGTTTCTTGGTTAGAATCGCACTCGCCTCATCAGCATAATACTCTCTGTTTCTGGATATTGCTAACTGAACAAATGATGCAGCTAAAGGTGCTACTATCACCGCCCCAAGAGCAGTCGCGCCACTCCCTTTTTTACCGCCACCTCCCGAAAGCATTAACATCATGATAACCATGCCGATGTACGAGATGGCTGTCGCAATAGATGCAGCGACTGTTGAAACCAGCATATCTTTGTGAACAACGTGCCCTATTTCATGGCCTAGCACTGCCTCGACTTCGCTGTCATTCATAATATTTAACAGACCAGTTGTCGCGGCCACTACTGCATGGTCCTTACTTCTTCCGGTTGCAAAAGCATTGGGTTGCGGGCTATTAACTATAGCAATTTTAGGTTTTGGTATTTTAGCTTCATATGCTAACTTTGTAACTATCGCGTGAAGTCTGGGAGCTTCATTTTCATCAACTATATGAGCGTGAGTAGATGCCAAAACCATCTTGTCGCTAGCAAAATACATGACAAAATTGATGCCGACCGCCATCAACAAAAACAACGCTGCTATTTCAATCCCTCCAATGATAAACCCTAACGCTACAAATATACCGCCTAGCAACGCAAATAACATTGTGAGCTTAAAATATGTACCTAAACTACTTCCATATGAGAGACTCATAGATATCAGTTTGTTAGGCATCTTATAAACAAGATATAAACTTTGCTAAAAACGATAAAAAAAGGGTTTAGAAGTTATCAGTTTCAAATCTGGAAAGTTTCCATATACAACTTTACAGTTCTAAAATTTGGATTTAAACCATTAAAAAGTTTGTCGGTTCAGTTTCTTAAAAAATTAAGAACATAAGAGTTTATCAGACCCTCGCGCGTCAATTATTTATATTGTACACGATAATGGTCTTTGTTGGGATACAGGCTAATATTCTTTGATCTCGACGGGACATTAATAACATGCAGAAGCAGCTGGCAGCTTATCCATCAAAGATTTGGCACCTTGGATCAAGCGAAAAAATCTCTTGAAGAGTATCGTAGCGGAAAGATCTCCTATCAAGAATTTATGGTTAAGGATACGTCCTCTTGGCTAAACAAAAGAGGGAGAATACACCTCAAAGAAATAGAGGAGATCTTATCAAAATATAGGTTTAAAAATGGAGTGAAAGATGTGATACTAAATCTTAGAGAAAAAGGCCTTAGTGTGATAATAATAACAGCTGGACTAAACCTACTCGCAGAAAAGGTTGGGGAAGAGCTTGGTGCGGATATCGTTCTATCGAATAGCCTTCGGGTAGACAGTCAAAACTTTCTAGTAGCTGGAGGCTTAGATATCGTTGATCCCCTCAAAAAAGACATGCTATTAAAAAAGGTCTCAGAAGAACGGAATGTCCCTTTAAGGGAAACTGTAGCTGTCGGAGATACCGTATACGACCTGACTATGCTAAAAGCAGCGGGTTTAGGGTTATACTTTGGAAAAGTTGAAGATATAAAGCATTCCAATATTAAACCAATTCGAAACTTTTACGAAATACTTGACTTTATTAAATGAAACGGGTCCATTCCCGTTTGTTCCCAGTCGCAAAACACTTAAATTTAGCGGAAAAGGCTAAAACAGAACTTAAGGCTTTCATTTTGCCTTCAAAAGATAGTAATAATGCTTTTGCATATCCCTTTATAATGGTTTTACAATAATTTTCAAGATATTATTTAATAATCGTCTAAGAAAGAAAACTATATAAAAGCACGACAAGTAATTCATTCGAAGATTATGGAAAAAATACTTGTATACACTCTACCGAAGTTGCCATATGGCTACTCAGATTTAGCACCAAACATATCGGAGGAACAGTTGAGAATACACCACACAAAACACCATCAAGGATACGTCAATAACATAAATGCAGCTTTCGAAAAACTGGATAAGGCAATAAAAGAAGGCACCGACATCGACAGGAAAGCGTTCTGGAAAGATTTGTCCTTCAACTTGGGCGGACATGTTCTACATTCCCTATTCTGGCCAAATATGGCGCCGGCGGGCAAAGGGGGTGGAAGTCCTGGTGGAAAACTTGCAGACAACATAAATGCTAGTTTTGGAAGCCTTGAAAGGTTCAAAAAAGAATTTAGTCAGACAGCGAATACTGCAGAAGGCTCTGGCTGGGCGGCGCTCACCTTTTCTCCAGAATCCAACAGACTTGCTATCATGCAGATAGAGAAACATAATGTTAATGTTTTCCCAAATCACTCCATACTGATGGCTCTTGATGTATGGGAGCACGCATACTACCTAGACTACAAGAATGAAAGATCCAAGTTCGTGGAAGCATTTTGGAACATCATAAACTGGAATGAAGTAAACAAAAGACTGGAAAAATTGATTTAGAAAATTTTTCCACCCAATCCCTTTTTATTTTATTAATCAGTATTTTATTTTCAACTATTATTTCATCATTCCTTTTATATTTTGTTTCTATAGAATATTCTTTAATAAAAATCATATTTTCTTTAAATAGTTGCTATAAATCCATGCGTTACGTCGGCAATTGATTGAATAAGTGGATGTCTGATTTTTGAGGGATCTTTAATTTTTTCTAACCTGTGAACTCTAAAGTAGATGGGTGGGTGAGCCTCCAAACTTAACCATTCCTGGATTCGGTACGACCGCATCCGTTCATAAAGAAGCCTCTTGAAACCTATCTTCTGGAGGGCTCCTGCTAGAACCTGTGGTTGCTGGATTACCATAGCCGAAATAAGGTCGGCTCTGGCTTCAAGACATTTTGCTATGGAAAAGAAGATGGCTGAGATAACCCAAAAGTATATGAAGAAAAGTAAGAGGGATGAGACAAAGGGTATAAACACAAAGAAGTAGATAAGGTACTGAATTGCATTTAGGCCATACAGTAAAAGTGGGTCTCGTCCTTTTAAATGTCCGAACTCGTGACCTAAGACGTTTATGATCTCAGCTTCTTCGAGCTGAACAAGAAGACCTGTCGTAATCATGACGAGTCCGCGACTTGGGCTAGGTCCTGACGCAGACGCGTTAGGGAGTAAAGTATTTGCAACAACGATTTTAGGCATCTTGTACCCGAATTTGTCCGCTGTAGTTTTGACCATCTGGTAGACGTTTACTTTTTTAGAAACCAAATCCTCTGGCCTGCAATCTAGTCCGTATTTGGTAAAGATCTCGTGAACTGTTTGGCAGTCAATTTCTCCATCTTTTAAAACCGTCTTCTCGTATACTTCGCGCTTGAGTGCAATTAGTTGTTCTTTTGTAAATTTTTTCCTGATCATATCAGCTTCCTGTGAAGGCAAGTGATATTCAAGAAAATGGATAGTCGGATTGCGCTCTGTTATTCGCCAATCTCCTACCCTGGCGACAATTTTGCTTGAGTAAAGGACAACGACCAATTGAATACCTAAAAAAGGAATCAGGGCGTAACCACCTAAAAACGTGAAAACCACTATACCGACGCCGATAAACAGAATTAGAATGAGAATCTGTGTCTCAATAAGGAGCCGGTTAAGAGACCTTTCTTTTCCAGTAAGGCGTTCTGGAACTATCTTTTCACCCTCCTCCCATGCAAAAAATAAAGTGCTCCTTCTAAGTTGTTCTTCAAAAAGGTCGATCGAGATTTCGATATCTTCTTTTGCTTCAATAATCTTTTCTTCCGTCACCGTGTCGTCAAAGGTCTTTATAATGATCTGAATAGGCTCACTAGCTATAACCTTCTCGTCAAACTTCTGCCTAGTGTCCGGCATTGTAAAGCTGAAGGAAAGGTAAGGATCACCATCAGTTATATCCTTTAAGACGTTTTCGAACATCTTTTCCTGGGGTAGAATGTATCTTTGATGTATGAAATCCAAAAGATTTATTCTGAGGTTGGGAGGTAATTTTGTTCCAACTGTGTAGGTAAAAGTTCTTTCGGCCATCCTTACGTAATGCACAACTCTTTCTGTGTTTATAAATTTTGACTTTAGGGCCCATTAAATGGAGTCTTTGCAATTGTGATTATTGCTGATTATCAAGATATTAAAAAGTCTTAAGAACAATAGCGCCTTAACAATTCATCATAAATTAGCTCTTTTTTTCATTTTGACTTTAATAAATTTCTTAATTCTAGATTTGATTATTAAGTGTTCCGGATACGGGGCAATCCTTTTTTTATTCTAGAAAATCTTTTAGGTAGGAACAATAAACCGTCAAATAATAGCCCGGTGGTGCAGCGGTCAAGCACAGCGGCCTCTGGAGCCGCAAACACCAGTTCGAATCTGGTCCGGGCTACCACATCACCCACCGATGTTTTAGCGATAGATGCACTCCCATGTGCAGTTGGCTTTTAAAAGCTTAGGGTAAGCATCACCCTAAATCGCTGATTCTGCTCTGCCGGATTTAGCGATAGAACACATCTCAGGAAAGGGAGGCGTTAAAAAAATCGAGATAACACAATCGCTGATCTACCTATCGATACCCCAAAAAAATGAGGTTATTTAAAAAAAATTGAACTAACTTCAAACTGTTGCATCTCGGACTAAAGCTCATGTGTCAGGTTACCCACGAATATAACCTACCAGTACCAGTTAAGACACTTTTTGACCTGTCTGGTATGAGTTTAGCGAGACGTGGAAAGGTTCACTTTAGTGAAAAACACCTATTCTGCTAGTATGGCGACCATTGAGAACAGGATTAATGTTTTCCTTTTATCTATCACCTTTTCCATGTCACCTCTTGTGATTGTGGATATATTGCAATTTATTAAAGAGTTTTTCAGAATCCAACCAAAATGTACTCCTAATTTTACACAAATTATACCAAATTTAAGATGAGGCAGTTTGTAGGCATCTTGTTCACTGAGGATCCAATACCACACTGGGAACATTCAAACAAACAAAAAATGCAACTACTTAAAACGGAAAGTTAGATTTAAAAAAAGGAGATAATGGCTAGTTGTGAATATTAAATACTCTTATAAGGGAGAAGGTTCTTTCTAATACTTAAGTGATAAAATGATCTTTATCAGTTTAATGAAGAACAGGCAGAAGCTAACAAAGGAATGTTTAGCTGAAAGCTCGAAGAACATGGAAAAAGACAAGAAAGAAGGAATAAAGTATCTTGGAATATATTATACACTAGGCAGATACGACAACGTCGTCATAATGGAAGCGCCTGATGAAAAAACAGCTATGAAAGCCTCCATCAGAAAAGGAGAACATCTTGCAAGTGAGACGCTCGTCGCAGTACCCGCAGAAGAAGCCAGAAAACTCGTCGAATAATTAAGACACACCTTCACAACATTTTTTTGATATATTATAACGCATATGATATTTTTTGAGTTAGTTTATTCATAGCCTTTGTTGGGTTTTTATTTGTAATTAATTATCTCTATTCTAATTTCACTACAGAACCACTCTCTAAGAGTTTGTGGAATTATCTATATATTCGTCTCTCTATATGCCTTACGAGACCAATTTTGCAAAGTTCTTTTAGGAATATGATCTTTTAATCCAGATTTGATCAGATATTCTTTGGCTTCATTATTGAACACATTTCAAAACTATTTTTTCTTAGCTGCTGAGCTGCTGAATTACTCAAAGGTCAGAGTCACCAGCAGACGAGTACCTTCTAAGAGCGTCCCTAACCACGCTTCTCATACTTGCAGATACGAATGGCTGGAACGGAGCAAGATATCTCACGCCCTTCGCCTTTGCAATCGCTTGGCCGTCATTTTCACTCAGATATCCGGTAAGGAACGCTTCAGCGACAAGCTTCATCCCTTCCTCTTTAGCCGCGTCCTTTGCGGAATAGTAGAGAAACTCGGCGAGATCCCACGCCGTATCACCATTCTCCACGGCCTGCTCGAGGTCGAAAAGATAGATTTCATCTTTGCACACGATTGCGTTCTCTGCCTTCGTGTCCCCATATACCAAGCCAGCCTTGTGCAACTTGCCCAATATTTTGCCATACTTTACGATGTACTTCGTTCCGGTTCCTTTCCCATCCGTTACCTCCTCGACGAACTTAGAGAGTGATACCCCCTTGACATACGCGGTAACCAGAATCCTTTCGTGAAAGGCAATGCCGATTATATTATGAGTTCTTATTCCAAGTTTACGTACTCGCTTGACAGCCTCGTACTCTCTCTGGAGTCTTGAAAGTGGGCTCATGTCGAATTTCTTAGCAGTAAAAGCCCACAGGTTGAGCAATCCCCACTTTATGGACTTGAGATCAGGAAAGTGTTTGAGGATATAGTACATGTGCTTTCCATGACCCGAAATTTCGAGCAGCTCAGTGGAAGTGTAGATCTCTCCCTTTTTCTCCATTTTATGGCTATAGGTTTTGCCGAAGCCGGACATCTGAGCAAGCTCTTCGGTTATCCTGTTTACATCATCAAAAAGAAGCCCTTCCTCAAGGCAAAGCAGCCTCTTCGGCCGGTTGAGTTCAACCAATGGTTCGACCGTTCCTCCCATCCTTCCCACTTTAGAGAGAGCTTCAGTCTTGACGATCTCGCTTCCCACTTCTCTAGTGAATCCATGAATCGGGTACTGGGCAACGCCTGTACTCATGGGCGAAAACATTGAGACAATCTTGGAAAGTAAGCTCGCACTAGACATACTGCGGTTGACCCTGACCGATTCATTAGTACTTTCCAATATCCCTTGTGAAGCAAGAAATGCTGCCGCTTCTCGGAACCCACGAACCGTGAACTCCTTGTTCTCTTTCCTACGAGCACATGTATAAGTGTGATCGTAGCTGTAAATCACATGTGGGTAGACAAGAGCCCTTTTATGCAGCTTATCGAAAAGAAAGTATTCGTAAGGAATGATTAAGTTTGAAGAAAAGTCGCCGTAGTCTGAATGGATTTCGATCAGCTCTTCAGCTATGACCCTCTTTTTGTATTCGACTTCTACACTCCGCAAGAACTCTGGGTTAACTATGGGTTCATAGATGTTCAAAAGCCTGCCTACGACGAACTCATCAAGAGAAGATTGCTTTGCATCTTCTCGCAGAGCGGTCTCCTCGACGATGATCGCTGATGACTGAATGGGCTCTTGGTTTTGTACGTACCTTATGCTTTCATCGAAGTCCTTCGCAACTATGATCATGTCATAACCAGAATCTTCTCTCGCATAGCCCGCAACCTTAGAGCCGTAAGCACAAATGGAAGATATCTTCTCTTTCCCGACCAAGGATTCGGCAAGGGTGCGCAGCTTAGATTTCTCCCTTGCAGTCAGCCTGCTCTTCAGGGTTCCATCTCCTCTTTTATCCCGAGCATGACCTAAGTCAGGACGGCCTATGATTTAAAAGTAGTTCGAGTGGGAAACAATTGGTCAAAATCATTGGTTGATAGAACGCCATCTTTCTGAAAAACTTTTCAAATCTAATAGGAATCGAATTTTTTTTCTTCTACGTTGTCTTCTTCGGTTTTTTAATTGATGGCTATTTGGTTTTGAAGTGAGTTCCTAAATAGCTTAAGATTTTCTATTTGATCCCTCATGAAGATTTTCGCTTTGTTAGGATATGAGGAATTGCCGTGGTCGATCCAACCTCATGTGTCGATGTGGGCGCTGGCGAGCAGCAGGCTGGGCGCGCTCAACTTTATATTAGGTATTCTGCAAACGTAATATCCTTCACTTCATTAACAAAAGGATTTATTAACCCCAAAGTGTATCCAATAATCATGAGCAAAGAAGAAGTAAAGGGAAAAGGTAAACAAATCAAGGGAAAGATTCGTGAAGAAGTAGGCAAATTGACGGATAACAAAACGGAACAGCTTAAAGGTAAGATTGAGAAAGCTGAAGGGAAAGCCGAAGAGGAAATAGGGAAAGCAAAAAGAAAGGCAAAAGATTAAGAGAATGATCTCCCTCTGATCTGAGTTACTTTTATTTTTTTTCTCGAGTTGCTTATAGCTAAAACTTTTTCATTTGGACTGCCCTATAGCTTTCAATGTTGCGCATATTCTAGACCTCTCTTCCTTCTTGCTTTTTTCTTCTGTCCTTTGCTTCTTTCACCAAACCCGCTTCCAACTGTGGATTTCCTTTGCTTGTCTTTTCCCACCGTATATTCTGTCTTCTTCTTCGCTGGCATTAACCATCGGGACAGTATTCAAAGTTTAAAGATTTAATCTTAATATTAACAGAGTACCCCTCTTTATTCAAAATAGTTACAGACTAAGGAAAATATCTATTTATATATTTTATAACAATACTTTCAGATTTGCCTTTTCATTATTTTTCCTTTAATATTGTAGGACGATAGTCATAAAATGTAATCAAAATCAGATATAAAAAATAGTTAAGAGAATCATTTGGCAACTTTTAATATTAAATTACAAAAAAGCATAACCACATAGGAACGGTTTTTAGAGTAAACTTTATAGACTATATATATCATGGAAGAAATCTCTATTTAACTGGTGGATAAGGTCTCCTTTATATAGGAGGACCACTAATTTATTCTTGATAGATATGTGTCTTAACAGATTTTACACCGTTAAAGGAGGCTATCTCACTAAGAGCATAAGCTATCAATGTCGACTTAGAAGCTTTAGAAACAGCTAACTAATCTTAATTGTGATCCTAGCTCTTCCTCTCTTTGTATCATTGTTTTCAAGTTTATTTATTGAATCGAACTGGTTATCTCCCAAGTGTGGAATCCTTAAAAAAGATACTATAAAGATCACAGGGACTGTCGCTGACGATATGTTCTTCGCTTAACCCAATACAACTAATACAATGCCGCAGACAGTTCTCAGTAATCTTCCTACTTGAAAGTACCAGGGATGTTTGTCGTACCACCAGTACCAGATGTTTGAGGCTCCCTCTATTGCTACGAAGGCTCCTATTCCCTTTATCCAGATCATACATTATCCCTCTTACAGCCCTTCTTTGGACAAACATTCTTTACCCAATATGCAACCTTGGACTTCATAAACAGATCACATCTCATTTCCTTTTTAGAGCCCACAGATAACCATTTCTGAAGCATAATGCCATCTGTAGCATTGCATACTGAACAATATTAGCTAGACACTTAACCTTATCAAGAATTCTTATATTTTCTATGAAGTGGATCTTAACGAAGAAGGTTTATTTTCGAAGTGTTTGTACTTTCTTCTAAAAACACTAAAGATAATTTACATGAAGGACACAAGAGACTGTTATCAAACTGATAGACTTTTTTCTTAGCATTTTTTTATCAAAAAAATAGGGGTTAGAGAATATAGTGTTTCCTTCGTTTTTTCTCTTCTATTTTGGGCGTTAAACCCATTTCTTCTTCAATTGCGTCTACGTCTTTCCATGGCATTTTAAATCGCTGTGTCCACACTGCAAAGAGGACTGCTATTTACATGTTTTTTTTACATTTATTGATAAATTAATAAAAAAAATTGCACAATATAACTGATATAGAACAAGTAGCAGCTAACAGAGTTCTCCAAGAAGATTGGGCGAGTAAATCGAATTTTTATGAGGAAGATTTTGCGAATAAAATAGGTGCGACCTTGAGCAAACATCAATACTGGGATTGCACTTGGAATGGTTTACATATAGAATCTATTAGTTAATCTCGAGCCTTCTTTGTTTCACGTAGTAGAAGAGGATTTTTAATATATTGTGAATGTTAAATACTCTTATAAGGGAGAAGGTTCTTTCTAATACTTAAGTGATAAAATGATCTTTATCAGTTTAATGAAGTTCAGGCAGAAGCCTACAAAGGAATTGATTGCTGAAAACGCGAAGCTCTATGAAAAAGAAAGGAAAGAAGGAGTAAAGAGTCTTGGAACATATTATACATTAGGCAGATACGACGCAGTCGGCATAATTGAAGCGCCTGATGAAAAAACAGCTTTGAAACTCGCGATGAGAAGAGGATTCCTCACAAGTGAGACGCTCGTCGCAGTACCCGCAGAAGAAGCCAGAAAACTCGTCGAATAACCAAACACACCTTCACAACATTTTTTGTATATACTATAACGCTATTTTTTGAGTTAGTTTATCCCTAGCCTTTTCTGTTATTTTCAAAAATAGGAGTAGGGGTTGTTGACCCCTTTAATGTTTCTATGGTGGTTATGGAAGTTTTGCGATTAGTTTCGCGCCTTCCTCCGCTGAAAAGGCTTTGAGGGTTATTGTGCGGACATTGCCTCCCATTGCGACAGCTAGCGAATTTATAAATGCGTTCTCATCGTTGTCGCTTTCTACTAATATCACCATGTCATATAGACCAAACGTGTACCAAAAGCCTAGCCATTTTCCGCCTGTCTTTTCGACAAGGGCTTTTTCCTTTGCTACCCGCTTAGAAGATTCCTTGACATTCTTTATCCCTTGGTCCGTCCAATTTACGAGTTGAATAAAGTATGGCATAGATTATTTTTGAAATATTCCTATATAAAGTTAACAGCCATCAACAGTCATCATCAACAATCAACATCCATCATAAGCGTTCATCATCCGCCATCACTTGACCAATTGTCATAGTGGACAATAGGGTACCCTATGTCAACAAGGCAATAGTAGCGCTCAAAAGGGATAGGAGTATGACGGAGAGCACAGATATAATAAAGCAGCGTGAAAAGGACTTCGATTTAAGCCAGAGCAGGATTTGTGAGCTCATGTCTGATGAATATAAACGGGCATACGGATATATTTGGGCACTAGCTTTTTTGTCAAGCCTTTTTACGCTTTATGACCCTTAATATTGTACTGGGGCATCATCCGATTTTTTTAGGCATTTTTTTGGAAACCTTATCTTATGGTATTCCTATAAGATTTAACGGAAACTTTTTGTCGCGAGCCGGATGTCTAACGTTATTATAAAATGTTTTTATATAACGTTTTTATATAATGTTATTATGCCAAGAAAAAAAGGGGACGACGACGAGCTGACAAGGAAGGCGCTCGAGCTTAGAGGTAAGGGCTTGAGCTATAGGGAAATGATAGGGCTTTATAGTAGAAGCTAGTATCTTTGTCAATAGAAAGTCGGTAGATCATAGAGTTATCATACAAGAGCTCGTTGGACACTAAGATGGTCATGGGAAAAGAATTTATTGTCGAAACAACTTAAGTTACACAAAGAGGCTCTTGAGGTTTTTAAGAAAAGATTATAAAAAAAATCTATTTCAAAGAATGCAATCCAACAATGCCTTAGGATAAGTTCTATCTATTGCCTCAGTTAATAGAAGTAAAGGTTAGCTTCTATAACAGATTTAACTTAACTTAATGTTTTATACTCTATTCTTTTGCGAGGATTACTTCCGTTGATTTTATTATTACCTTTACTTTATCTCCCTTCTTTATCTTAAGGTCTTCAACTGCCTCTTTGGTAATAACAGACGTAACTGTAGCGGGAGCTTCAACCTTCACCTTTACCTTTGCGGTAATTATACCTATTTCAATGTCTTCTACTTTTCCCTCAAACTGGTTTCTTGCGCTTAATTTCATTTATATCGCCAATTATTTATTGAAGTTAAGGCATATAAAAGCGTTTGCAAATAAAAAAAATTTTTAAGATTGTTTGGGTGAAACAATAGTTATTATGAAGATCTTATTCTTTAACCCCTCTTCAGGCCTTTTCTGTCATTTATCGCGCTTATGCATTTTGTAAAAGAAGACACGAATTATCAATTTTTAAATAGAACTTCCTACAATGTTATAGATGATTTGTTTGGATTTAGCGAAACAAAAGTGCGTTCCATGTGAAGGTGGGACACCACCAATGTCGAGAGCTGAAGCAGAGAAATATATTCCAGAGATTCCAGGTTGGACATTGTATGAGGATCACATAGAGAAAGAATATAAATTCAGCAGCTATCTAGATGGCCTAGAGTTTGCATATAGGCTCGGCAAAACTGCCGAAGAACAGGATCATCACCCTGATATCCTGATTAGGTGGAAACGTGTTAAGGTCACTTTGACGACGCACGCTATCAAGGGTTTGAGTGCCAATGATTTTATTATGGCCGCGAAAGCTGAAAAAATCTTTAGTGGGAAAGGAGCTTAATCAACCCTTTCCATCGCCAGTGCTTCAAACCTCACTAGGTATACAACTTTCTAGAACCCTTTAGTATATGAAAAAAAGGATGAGTCACCAGTTCTCTGCGAGCACTTCGTAGAATGCCTGTGGATGTTTGCATGCGGGGCATACCTTCGGAGCTTCCGTACCTACGTGGGTGTACCCACAATTTCTGCAGTGCCAGATTACCGGTTTTTCCCTTTTAAAGAATGAGCCTGATTGCACGATTTTCAATAGTGCTCTATATCGCCTTTCATGAAACTGCTCCACTTCAGCGACTTCCGTAAACGATTTTGCTATATTCAAAAAGCCTTCTTCTTGCGCAATCTTGGAAAACGAAGGATACAAGGTGCCCCACTCCATCTTTTCACCTTCAGCCGCTGCCTGTAGGTTATCGGCAACCCTACCTAAAACTCCTGCAGGAAAAGATGCCGTAATTTCTACCGCACCGCCCTGTAGATAGCTGAAGAATATTTTGGCGTGCTCCTTTTCGTTGTCCGCGGTTTCCAAGAAGATCGCGGAAACCTGTTCAAGACCTTCGCTGCGAGCAGCGCTCGCAAAGTAGGTGTAACGGTTTCTTGCTTGAGACTCTCCAGCGAATGCTCCTAGGAGATTCTTTTCTGTTCTGCTCCCTTTTAATTCCATATTCTTTTCCTCTGATCGAAGCCTATCCTATTTTAATTATATTAATTTTTTGTAATTAAGGCGCTTATACGGTTTATCATGGATTCCCGTTCATCATCATCTTTAGCGCTTCTTCTCTTTTCGCCTGTGAAGTTTCAAAAATTCCTCTGGCTGTGCTTGAGACCGTTTCAACATTGGGCATGGTAACACCCCTCATTTCAAGACAAAGGTGTCTAGCCTTTACTAACACGAAAACACCTTTTGCATTCAACTTTGCAAGGAGATAGTCTGCTATCTGCTCGGAGAAAGTTTCCTGCACCTGCAACCTCAGCGAAAAGAACTTGACCACCCTAGGAATCTTTGATAGCCCCACAATCTTTTCCCCTGGTATGTACGCTATCGAGACATCACCAAAGATAGGTAACATGTGATGGGCGCAAACGGAGTAGAAAGGTATTTTTTTTACTGCGATTATATCATTGTATCCGGTGTTACTGAATAAAGTCATCTTCGGCTCATTCCTTTCATCCATACCCGAAAAAAGTTCCAAGTACATCTTAGCAACTCGTCTCGGTGTATTTCTGTAGGTCTCAGACCCCTTTTCTACGCCGATTTCATCCAATATGGTTCTAACAGCCTGCTCTAACCTGTGTTCGCTCGAGCTGGGTTTCATTTACTCCCAGTACTCCGCGTAATTCTTCGGGGATTCCCAGACCCTGACCTTCTCCAAGTTGTTTACATCAGCCTTCTTCAGTTCTCTGAATATCGTCTTTGCAATGTTCTCAGAAGTTGTGTCGTTTCCCATGATGTCATTTAGGTGCTTATGGTCGTATTTATCAACTATGATTCTGAGAGCTTGTTTTAAATCAATAAAATCGGCGCCTACAAGTATTCCGTTATCATCAAGCTGATTTCCTATAATAAAAACCTCAACCTTATATGAATGACCATGCAGGTTCCTACACTTACCTGGATGCCCTGGAATTATATGTGAAGCATCAAAGCTATCCTCGATCCTTACTCTGAACATAAATATGTTAACACATCAGTGATATTTATATTTACAAATGCAAGTGGATTTTAATAAACCGACTAGGAACTCCTTAAAGAATTGATCAACGTCGTATAAAATAATAAAAAATAATCACTTAAACGACATCATGTACCTTTTTTGATTCTTAAAAAATTACATATACTTGCTTATTTTCTTTGTGACACGATCTAATTCTTCGTGACTTAATCCTTGAATTCTTTGAGTCTGATGGAACATCTGCTCTCCAGGTTCTAGGAATTATGTGTACGTGTAGATGTGGTACGCGCTGGCCTGCGGCAATTCCGTTTCTTTGGGTTATCACAATTCCTTCTGCGTTAATTCCTTTCTTTACAGCAATCGCAACCCTTTTGACTATTTTGAACAAAATTGCAATCTCATCGTCGGAAATGTTAAAAATAGTTTCTATGTGCTTTTTAGGAATAACGAGTGTATGCCCTTCACTTATGGGGTTTATGTCCAAGAAAGCTATCGCATGTTCATCCTCATAAATCAAATTGGTTGACTCTTCTTTCTTCACCAATTTACAAAATGTGCAGGTATCATTTGACATAATTTCACCTTATTATCTATGCTATGTGACTGTATTTGACTTTTTTTCTTTTCTTTCATAAGCAATAGACTCAGAAATCAATGTGAATACAATGAGTTAAGCTTTTAAGAAAATAAATAAAAATTATATATCACTTTTAAACAGTAATATGCCGGTAATTTATGTCAAAGGATTTGGTCTGTGGTATGGAAGTTGACGAGAAGACATCTAAATTGAAGTCTGAATATAAGGGTAAAACATATTATTTCTGTGCATCGATGTGCAAGCAGAAATTTGATAAAAACCCAGAAAAGTATGTTAGATAAGATCTTCAAGTATGTTATGAAATTTAAATCCCCGTGAAATAACCAGATGTATACGGCTCCTACGAGAAAGATGGTGATAACAGAAATGGCTATGTAGTCTCTAATTGCCATCTTTATTTCTTTCAGTTCTGTCGGTTTAATAGCGGCTTCGTAGCCTCTAAGGATATCGACATTATAAACTTTAACACATCTATATTAAAATATTAACATAAACAAGGCAAATTCTATAGAAAAATGTATAAAGAAAGGTGATTTGGATGCAATTCTTATATATCTTATATAACAGTAGTTTACTATGGAAATAGTCGACAAGATTCCCATTGAACTAGACACGGGAGAAATAATTAAAACTCAAAAGTTGGGTAAGGTGAGGGAGGCCGAAGTCAATGCTCTCGTCGAAAAAGCAGCCACACTTATTGAACCTAGAGCCGTCTATTCTTTAAAAGAAGTTACAAGGGTAGGAGATGATGAAGTTCAGCTAGAAGGGGGACACACCTTCAAAAGCCAAGTACTTGCAGATAATTTAAAGCAAGGGCAGACTGTTGCCGTCTATGCTGTGACGATCGGGCCGAAACTTGAAAAAAATGCTTCTGAAGTAGCTAAAAGCAGCATTCTCCAATCGTTCGTTTTTGAAAAGATCGCGGACTTTGCTGTATCGGAAGCTCGGGACTATGTGAAAGGATTGATTGAGAGCGAGCTCGGTGGGAAGGTATCGAGCTTTGGACCGGGAACGGGTACGGGAATCCTTTTCGACATAAAGCAACAAAAGGTTCTCTTTATGATACTTGATCCAATGAAGAGCATAGGTGTACAGCTTTCTCCTAGCTATTTAATGATACCGAGGAAGTCGGTTTCAGGGGTTTTTGCGTTAACAGAAGAGGAATATGTCGCGTGCCAGTACTGCCCTAAAAAGTGCGATGGTAGGAGGACGGCGTTTATCGGGCAGTATCGAAGCGTCAATTGTGAACATAATCTGCCCTAGAAGTATTTTTTGAGCCTTTGAGCCATGTCTTCAGGAGTATCGTATGATTCGCCTTCCATCATTATCGTTTGAAGCCCCCAAAGGTCGCTGACAAAAGGTTGTTTGTATCCAGCGCGTCCCACAATTCTTAAACCCAGACGGAAGTAATTATCCGAATCTTCACCTAGAGGTCCTGAGTATAACAGCATGTTAAAACTTGATAGCCCTTCGTCCTGATAGAAGCTAAGAACGTTTGACACACCTTTTGCGAACGTTTCAAAGTCTTCTTTGTTCAGGTCCAGAAGACTTGAATGCTTCCTGCTTACAGACCAAACCTCATATGTATTTGAAGGGGCGAAAGGAGTGAACCAAGCAGTTTCACCAACACCCCCAATATAACGTTCGCTTTTTTCTTCTTCTTTGATCAAATCTAACCAAAAATTATTTTTGTAACGCGAATAGTATTCTTGACTTTTTCCCAATAGTTCCCGTAGTAAATTAAACGATAGGTCACTCACGAGAATCTGTATGTGGGGGTGAATAACCGTAGAACCTGATAATGGCAGATAATTTTCGATGAAACAGGCGTAGAATGTTCTATTGTATGTGCGGGAAAGCCTTTTGATATACTCCTGTCCGGCTTTGAAAGCGTTGCTCATCTTTTCTGGTGCAAGCTCTTTAGGTTGGAGGTAGTGTTCCTTACTTAGGACAACTATCGCGTTGTTTTCCATATGGGCAAACAGGCCCGGAAAAAGTACTGCATCGCCGACCTGTATCTTCCCCTCTTCAATGATTTCAGGTTGGAATTTCGGTGTTGACAATTCAAGTTTTTCTGGGCAGAAAGGGCAGCTCGCCCTTGTTTTTTCAACAACTTCAGCGATTTCACGTAAATCTGATTCGAAAAGCTTTTTGACATATTGAAACCTACCTCTGGTTATTACGGTGCTGCGGCCGGTGAGTGGGTCATATCTATGTTCTACGACCTGCTCTTCAGATTCAAAGTTCTTCAGTGGTGAACGAAATTTTGCATATCTAATTTCATTTCTAAACTCCAAGCATATCAGATAAAAGTATTGTACCTTATCTCGTATAAAAGTGTAGCTTCAGATGAGAGAGAGATAACTGTTCAGCTTTTAGATTTTCAGCTCACATTTTTTAACTGTTGATATCACTTCCCCAAGCCTTCAGGACTGAGCTCTTGCAGCTGTCCCCGCAGACGTAATTTTTTCAGCCTTAGAAATACTAAAATTGCAATAGAGTAGGGTCTAAGCTACTTTTGATATTTTTCTATCGCTTCCAGAGCTGGAAGCTTTTTGCCCATCAGCACTTCCAGGAGGGCGCCACCGCCGGAACTCACGTAAGAAATCTTGTTGTAGAGACCTAACCTACTTAGTGCCGCTATCGTGTGACCTCCACCTGCAACGGTAAAAGCGTTTGAGGCAATTGCTGATTCGAATACCGCTTTTGTTCCTTTAATGAATTCGTCGTTTTCGTAAACACCCATAGGTCCGTGCATCAAAACAGCCTTAGCACCACGTAATACGTTCTGATAAATTGCAATCGTCTTCTCTCCAATATCAGATATTTCGTATTTGTTTGGAAGGTTGATCATTTGTATCTCCACTCTTCTTCCGTTAGCATTGACGGCAAAGTCGATTGGCACAGATATTTTGTCACCGTATTTATCGAGGATACTTTTGGCTCTTGGAACCATTTCTAATAGACCTTTATCGGAAAGGGTCTTCTTGTTCGACGGCCCTATGTCAAGACCTTTGGCAGCTAGAAAGAGCTGTGATACAAGGCCACCTGTTATTATGTGGTCAGCACGATCATTCGATAGCACGTAATCGATTATTTCAACCCCTTCTTTGACCTTAGAACCTCCCAGTATGTAGACGATAGGTCTGTTGTCTACAGAGCGTATTCTTTCCAGAGCTTTAATTTCCTTTTCCATAACTCTGCCCAAAACAGTGGGCATCACAACTGTGAAACCGACAATTGAGGCATGTGACCTGTGTGCGGCTGCAAAAGCGTCTATAACGAACACGTCAGCTAGCGGAGCTGAGTTCGAACCAGTGAAGACTTTGACTGTTCTTCTATGGTCTTTTTTTCGGTTTCTTCAGATAGGCTGCGCACATTTTCAAGAACCAAAATCTCACCCGGCTTGAGAGCTTTTACCGCGTTAACCGCCTTCTCTCCTACGACTTCATTAACGTATGTAACCTTCTCTTTCAATATCTCTGACAGACGCTGAGCGTGTTGCTTCAACGTCGTGTAGTCCGGATCTCCGAGTCTACCTTGATGTGCAAGTACAACAACTTTAGCCCCTTTGTCAGTAAGTTCTTTGATCGTTATCGAATGAAGTCTAATCCGTTCATCGTCCAAGAGCTTCTTAGTAGAAGGGTCTACGGTTGAATTGAAATCAACTCTTACGATAGCGGTCTTATTCTTGAAATCGAAATCGTCCATCGTCTTATACATGTCAGTCAGTCCCGAAAATCTATGATCCTATTTATTCAAAAGAAATTAGTATGCTCCATCCTTCTTTGCCATGTACTTCAATAGGTCGACGAGTCTACAGGAGTATCCCCATTCATTGTCGTACCAAGAAAGCGTCTTAACGAAATGTCCATCCATAACCATTGTGCAGTCTCCGTCAACAATGGACGAATGCCGGTTACCTCTGACATCAGATGATACAATCGGCTCCATCGTGAACTCAAGTATTCCTTTAAGGTATGTTTCTGAAGCTTCCTTAAAAGCGGCGTTGACAGAGTCTTTCGTTACTTCCTTGTTCACTAAACATACGAGATCATTGATTGAACAATCTGGAACAGGCACCCTCAGAGATAGGCCATCGAGTTTACCCTTTAGATGTGGCATCACTTCTCCTATAGCCTTTGCAGCACCAGTTGTGGTTGGAATGATGTTCACAGCCGCTGCTCTTGCGCGCCTCAAATCCTTGTGTGGTAAATCCAAGACCCTCTGATCGTTTGTATAAGCATGACATGTCGTCATGAAACCTTTCTGTAACCCAAACTTATCATCTATAACCTTTACAACAGGAGCTAAACAGTTTGTCGTACAAGAAGCGTTAGATATGATATTATGTTTTACAGGGTCATATAGCTTGTCGTTTACACCCATTACAATTGTCTGGTCAGGGTTCTTAGCTGGCGCAGATATTATAACTTTCTTTGCACCTGCCGCAAAATGTTTTGAAGCACCTTCCCTGTCTGTAAATAGGCCGGTAGACTCTATCACGTAGTCTACACCTAATGACCTCCAAGGAAGCTGGGAAGGATCTTTAACGCTAAATACTTTAATCTTTTTTCCGTTAACGACTATAGAGTCAGCTTCGGCCTTGACTTCGTTCTCTAGTTTACCAAAGTTGGAGTCATACTTCAATAGATGCGCTAGCGTAGTTGAATCGGTTATATCGTTTGTCGCTACAATTTCGAAGTTATCCTGGAATATTTTATCGCCCAAACCAGCTCTAAAGAATAGCCTTCCAATTCTTCCGAAACCATTTATTCCTACCTTAATCATGTACTATCGAATGCAGGTAAAATATTACCCATATAAAAGAATTAACTATTCCTAACAAGTGAGGTAAACAATATAAATTTATATGATTCCAGTGGAAAGATTATGCGTGCTCTTTAAGGTAAAATCATTGGAGGAATTGGCGAAGCTGGTCGTAGCTTCAAAGTCAACTGACGTCATGCAGTTCTTTGGGGGAATATTCGTTTCGGGAACAAATAATGTGAAATACTATTTCACCTTCGGTGACCCTGAGGAGGTAAGCGAATTTATGAACGTCTATTTTACAGAAGGAGAAGAAATGGGGGGAAAGTTCTTGAAGTTTCCCGTTGCAGGTGGTGATGGCAAGATCGCTCCCGCACAGGGGATAGAAGGTTCAGACATCTTCATTCCCTTTATATATGTTGACGATAAGGTGGACTATAGGGATTTCCCCAAAGCTTCACCGCTACTTGTGAAAACCAAGAGCTTTGAAGACCTTCTAAGATCGGCTCTTGGTTGGCCAACAGTCAGAGGTACCTTCCTGCTATATACTTGGAAACATAATGGTAGTAATGTCTACACTCTAAAGCTCACACAAAGAATTTTTGATAAATGCAGAAGAATATATTTTACCTATCTCACTGACAAAGAAGTTACAGGGAATTTCATAAAATATAGGGTTACAAACATCGAAGAATGGAAGGCGTGCAACGACATTGTCGAGCCAAAGTGGGTCTATTTCCCGATTATTAGAATGGAAGAAGGTTTTAATGAGCTCTCCAAAATTCTTTAGCATTCACCCTAAAGTTTTCTTCACCCAACTTCAACGAGAAATTCCTTATTATTTATAGCGTCAGCGGTATAATAATATATTTAATCAGTTGAAGGACAGACAAAAAAAAGAAAGAAGAAAGTTGTCTTTTCTCTTTCTTCGAGATCTATTCTTTCATTGAGAGCCTTTTTAGTTCAGAAAGGCTTGACAGTATCAGTTTTTGTTCAACACTTGCTACAAGCTTCTTTGTTGTTACAACTGTGTCTGGGTTGACCGATACACTATCTATTCCATTCTCAACAAGGAATTTTGTTATCTCAGGGTACACCGATGGAGCTTGTCCACATATGCTTACTGTAACGTTGTTTTCGTGTGCAACCTTAATCAGGTGGGCGATTGACCTTAGCACTGCCGGATCTCTTTCATCAAAATATCCCAGATTGCCGAGTATGCCGCTGTCTCTATCCGCACCAAGGATCAGTTGTGTAAGGTCGTTTGATCCAATGCTGAAACCATCGCAGAGTTTACTAAATTCGTCTGCTAGCAACACTATTGAAGGTACTTCTGCCATGAACCAGAGTTTGAAATCTTTACTTCTTTCAA
Source organism: Nitrososphaeria archaeon (assembly GCA_963752255.1). Taxonomy (GTDB): domain Archaea; phylum Thermoproteota; class Nitrososphaeria; order JACIWG01; family JACIWG01; genus JBEKIG01. Next base: position 160,671 of record CAVVXT010000012.1, read on the forward strand.
GGCCTTCTTCACTCATTATTTTTACCGCCTTCTCCACTTCCCATGTCGTTCTAACGAAGGGTAGCATGAGCCAAACGTTCTTGAGACCCATTTCATCTCTTACTTTCTTCATAGCTTTGCATTCTAGTCTAAAGCCCGGTTCGTACTCTGGACTAATGTACCTTGAGACACCTCTCCATCCAATCATCGGGTTGTTTTCTTTAGGCTCATATTTCTCGCCACCTTTTAGAGCCGCATATTCGTTTGTTTTGAAGTCGCTCATTCTTACAACAATTGGTCTCGGATACACCGCGCTCTGCCACCTTAGCTATGCCCTCCGCGAGTTTGTCAACAAAAACCTGTGACCTTCCCTGCTCAATAAGTGCCAGCGGGTGTTCACCCACCCAATCTGCGACGATGAACTCAATTCTCATAAGTCCTATTCCATCGAATGGTAGATCCTTGTATTCGTCTGCTTTTCCAGGGTCTCCAAGGTTCATGTACACCTTTGTTCCAGTAATCGGTACAGCATTTGCTATTACCGCTGTAGCTGCTACAGCTTCACCTTTCACTTCAGGCTTTTCCTCCTCTATTATTCCTTCATAGATTATTCCTAGAGCTCCGTCCATTGAAACTTCCTGTCCCGTTTTCAGTACCTCAGTTGCTCCCTTAGTGCCTACGACGCAGGGCACACCTAGTTCCCTTGAGACTATTGCAGCGTGAGCGGTCATACCTCCACCGTTTGTTATGATCCCCGCCGCTTTTCTCATAGCAGGAACCCAGTCGGGAGCGGTCATTTCAGTAACTAGAATCTCACCTTCCTTGAAGTTTGCGATGTCCTTTACGTCCATTATAATATTGACCTTTCCTGAAGATCTACCTGGTGAAGCACCTACGTCCCCTTATCAAGACTTTCGCTGTCGATGCTTTGACTTTGGCGACCTCTGCTGTAGTCACCTTCGAAGACCATACAGTCTCAGGCCTAGCTTGAACAATATAGAGTTTGTTTGTGTCCGTGTCAAGAGCCCATTCAATATCCATGGGTCTGCCATAGTGTTTTTCTATAAGGTCAGCATCTTTACCTAATTCGATTACTTGTTCGTCAGACAGGCAGGATAGGTTCTGTAGATTCTTTGGAACTTCGACCTCTTTGCTGAATCCATCTATACCTTTTCCTTTTATTGTCATCAGGTTCTTCTGAGAGATATTCTTCTCAAGTATTTTGAAGCTACCTTTCTCCACCACCCATCTGTCTGGGTCAACATGACCTTGAACAACAGACTCCCCTACACCCCACGCACCTTCGATTGTAATCGCGTTCCTGTCTCCTGTCACCGGATTTAGCGTAAACATCACGCCTGCGGTCTTGCTGTTGATCATCTTTTGTACACCGACTGAAAGCTTTACTTTAAAGTGATCGAACCCTTTTTCAACCCTATACGAGATTGCTCTCGGCGTAAAAAGTGAACTGATGCATTTCTTTACGCTTTCTACGAGAGCGTCTCTTCCTTGTACAAACAGGTAGGTGTCTTGTTGTCCCGCAAACGACGCCGTCGGAAGGTCTTCGGCTGTAGCGCTGCTCCTAACCGCTACCTCCGGATTGTTGATTCCTATCTTCTTTCCCAACGCCCTATAGTGTTCCATAAGTCCGTCTTCTAGAACCTTTGGAAATTCGCACGATTCGATCACAGCACGAATCTTCTTCGATGTTTCAGTGAGCTTTTCTAGGTCATTGGTATCCAGTCCTGACAGCAGTTCTACAATCTTTGGTGCAAGATTAGAAGCTTCGATAAAATAATCGTATCCCGCTGAAGTCAGAGCAAATCCTGGTGGAACTGGTATTCCAGCGTTTACCATTTCACCCAAGCTTGAATTCTTTCCTCCAACAAGCGGTACGTCTTCCCTCCTAAGTTCCTCAAAGTCTAAATAAAATTTTTCTTTTCTTGGACATCCTATATCATTGGTTTTGGCTCAAAATAACTGATATATAAACATCTTATTTTGCCAGTCCGATCTTTGAAGAAGATCGCTTCTACTGTAGGACGTTCATCGAATCACGTCGTGAACGATCTAGAGCTCCATTTCACTAAAAATTTTTATAGTGGAATACAAGAAGAAGACCGTTACTATGATAGCGTAGACGATGGAAAAAAGCGTCAGAATCGAGATATAGAGCTCTGATAGAGTAAGTATTTGGACGATAAATGAAGGAATAAGAATTGGTAGCGAAATCAGCACGAAAAAAAGCATTCCCATCATGTATACGTATGGTGTGAATAGCTTCCTTTTTACCGTCCAGATACCGTAGAAGGTGCCTAAGGCAGAGTTGGATAAAGAGAGAAGAACAGAGGATAGTATCAAACCTATGCTTAGGTAACCTGTCCATAACGAGCCTATTAGGTAGGCGATCGCCAACATGGGAAGATAAAGTAGCAGTTGCCAAAGGAAGACGCCAAAAACATAGGATTTTACCTTACAAGAAAAGGTCTTCAGGATCCAGAAATAGTCACTGAATTCGGTTATCCACAGCTGTGCAAGAATAATCGGGAAAAAGATTGGTATGAAAAGTATTACGAAAGAATTCATTTGAATGCTCTGGAATTCAGGTGCCTTTGAAGTTATAAAAAGGTAAGGAAGGTTTAAAAAAATGAATGTCAATAGAAGGCCGTACAGATCTCCGAAACGTAATGTTCTTACAAGTGATTCCTTAACGTGGAATAAAACTGTACTTTTTGGAGCCTGTTCAAGGGACACTGGTATTGAAAAACGATTCATCTGATTCAGGAGATTCTGCTGTTGTTGCACCTGATATCTGAAGCTCGTGTCAAACGCGGCTCTTAATGGAATAACCTGTGCGTAAGGAATAAAGTTCAGCGAAGATGCTTTTTGCCATAGAAAAAGGGAGAAAATAATCCAAAAGCATACTGAAATCACAGGGGCAACGGCCAAGATTCCTACAGGGTTGGCTAACAATTCTTGAGCAGAACCTACTGGAGAAATCAGATTAGCTACGTATGGTACACTGTGATATATCAGTAGAAAAGGTATCGGAGCGCAGAATGCAATCAGGACAGCCGTAACCAAAACTCTAACCAGGCTGCGATTGTAGAAGATTATTAAAACCTTAAAACTATTTTCTAATACAACTGAAATGCCTAGAATAATAAAGATTAACATAAAGAAGAGAATGTAAAAAACCTTCAACAATAAAATGATAACAATAAATGAGATAAAAAAAGGGAGACAGAGTATGAAGAGAATAAGGGTGAGATCATACAAGGTCTTTGCCACGAAGAACTGCCGCGCATTTATGGGCGCAGAAAAAATGAAATCTCTCTCATAGTCGATAACACTTATCTGGCTTATCAAAGAATAGAAAAGGAAAAGAACAGGAAGAAGATAGAGAACAGGATACTGCAAGACAATTTGAACTAGTATGTCCTTAGATGAGCCGTTTCCACTCAAAATTAGGGGGATGATCCCTAACCCGGACAACGAATATAATAGAAGTAGTAGGAGGGTGGCTTTAGACCTCCTAAATGAACCAAATGACGCAACAAGTCTCATTAAATAAATTTCTTTTATAGCCAAAATTGTCTACATCCTTCTTAGACGACTTAAGAAACTCTTCTTCTGTTTCGACGGTGATTCAGTATTTTCCTGAACCATAGATTCCTTCGTCAAAGAAAGGAAAAGCTGTTCAAGAGTAGTATCTTTACCCGCGTGTGCAAGATCTCTGAGCTCTTGCAGGTTCCCTGTTGCAACATTCTTTCCCCTACTTATTATTGCGACCCTATCGCAGAATCTTTCTGCAAGGTCTAATAGATGTGTAGATAAGAGAACAGAGCAACCTGATTCTACAAGTTCTTTTATCATCGACTTTAGTTCAAATTGACCCTCAGGATCAATGCCTATAAAGGGCTCATCCAAAAACAGAATCTTAGGATCTTCCAAAAGAGTTGAGGAAAAGACGAGTTTCTGTTTCATACCCTTCGAAAGGGAAGTGATAAGGCTTTTCTTCTTTTCAAAAAGATTAAATTTACCAAATAGCTCGTCAATCCTTTTCCTTAAGACATCTTCAGGAATGTTTCTTATTCGACCAACGTAATACAGAAATTCATAAGAATTCAGGTACTCAGGAATAGTCGCGGACTCTGGGACATAGCCTAAATAACTCTTATATTTAGAAACTTCTTTGTCTATGTCATATCCTACAACATTTACAGCACCCTGATCTTTCTTCACTAAACCCAGGATTATCTTGATGGTTGTGGTCTTCCCTGACCCATTGGGGCCGATAAGTCCTAGGACTTCACCCTTATTCATGTACAAAGATAAACCGTTTAATGCCGGCACACCATCATATGCTTTCCACAGGTTGTAAACGTAGAGTGTCGCAAATGTAGGGTCGTATTTTTCGAATACGTTATTTAACATGACGCCACCTGCTACGACTCGAAATATATAAAATCTTGTGGCTTGGGAATAATACCATATTCTAGGAATTTTGTACATCTGAGCTAAGAAATTTCTTAATGTTTTTCGAACTACTCCTTTACTTCCACGGATAGTTTAGGGTCAATTTCTTTGAGCATACCCAAGATTTCCTCGATTGCAGGAATAGAACCTTTTAGGTTCCAGCTTATTTGTTTTATTGAAGCCTTATTGAATTCAGGTTCGATGGATATTATTGAGACAAACTTTTCTTTGATAACGTAATATTCATAACTGTGCATTCTAACCTGATAACCGCTGTCAACCAATTTTTTTCTGAGAAGAACACGTTTCTCCAGAAATTTAAAAGGGGAGGACATCAAAAGTATTTTCATTTGGATTAATATTTAAGCATTACACAAAAATATTTCAGTTTATAATATTTATTGCAATTATAATCGAATTCTTTAAAAAATATCAAGTTAATGTTTTCAAGAAAAACAGGAATGCGATCATGAAAGCTAAAGGACTTTAAGTATAATGATCTTGGATTATTCTTGTTAAAAATTGACTCATAAATTTCCAAAACAGAACATTTCACAAGTATTAGGAAATTGAATATGTCAATCTAAAGAAATAACATATATTATCTATTTATAATATTGTACTGGATTAAAACGGAACATTGATGCTAGAGAATTATAGCAAATCAATGGAACAAAGAGTGGGACAAAAATGAACGAGATATCTTTAGATCTGAACCTCTATGATCCCTTCAACGCCGATTATTGTTTCACAAGCGGGCAGATTTTTGGATGGAAAAAGATAAATGGATACTGGTATGGTGTAACAAAATGTAAGCTTCTTAAAATTTATCAAAAAGAAAGTACCCTCTTAATTCACTCAGAAGATGATATAAAAGAGAAGGAGATTGTTGATTTTCTTGGATTGGAGGACAATAAAAACGATATTGATAGAAAAATCGCTCTAAACCAATTTATGTCCGGCGCGATATCAAGATTTTCAGCAGTTAGGATCCTTAAACAAGACCCAGCCGAAACGATAATAAGCTATATCTGTGCACAAAATAAAAACATACCTGCAATAGAGAAGATGATATATGAGCTTTCTAGAATGTTTGGTTCCAAGAAGGAAATGGACTCAATATCCTTCTATACACTTCCTGATTTTGTTAAAATTTCAAATTTGTGTTTGAAAGATCTTTTGACAGTGGGGCTAGGATATAGAGCCAAATACCTCTTGGAGACGGGGAGAAGAATTCAGGGAGATAATACTCTCGTCGATGAAATAGCTAACATGGAATATCATGAAGCTTGGAAGAAGATGGCTTTTGGAGAAATGAAGCTTTCTGGGGTTGGTCCAAAGGTCGCCGACTGCATACTGCTTTATGGCTTTGGCAAAATGGAAGCGTTTCCGATAGACATCTGGATATCAAGAACATACGCAACAGCAATGGAGGGCTTAATAGACGATGAGGATCTTGACTTCTTCCGAAACATGATCTACACGAAAAAGAATCCAGGTAAAAGACTTTATTTGGAACTCGGTGACTTAGCTAGAAAAGTTTTCGGTAAATATGCGGGTTACGCACAGCTGTATATGTATATGTATAGACGGAACTATTTTAGATATCTTTAACTGAAATAAAATTGAGAGCTGATCTTGAAGCGAGCCTGGCAATTCTAATCGGATCAGGGATAGCACCTTGCAGAGTGAACTTGTCAACAACATACTTTGCATCTTCAACGCTTATTCCTGAACACCTAAGGAAAACATGCTTACCGGTATGTAGTGTAACAAGCGTTCTATCCCCAAGTCTCCTATACAGTTCTATCTTTTCAGGTTCGTCAGGAAAATGATGTCTCAAATGTTCCTCTAAACCTTCAGAGGGCCTGTAAGTAATTGAGATAATAGGAATCCCTATGGAAGCGAACAGGTTGTCGATGTCGACTATATTGAATAGGCTAACGACGCTTCCTCCAATCATAATAACGTTCACATCTTTTCTTTCTAACTGCTTAAACATTTCAACTATCGATTCAGTGACATCGTCTCCACCTAAAGTTGCTTTTCCAAATACGAATCCGTCAATAACGAGATCGGATCTCATGACAACACCCGACAAAACGGAAAAAGCAAGCAAGCCCTTTCTAAAGCTCTCTGCAACACCGAAACAACGAATCGCCTTTTTCTGGTAATGTGTACGCATTGACATAATAAAAAATGCATGCAATATAAAATGGTTTGCTCCCCTGTTATAATTCCCTTAGATAAGAAAAATAAATAGTCTAAGAACTCCCACATTACTTTTTCTCATTGAAGAAATTCCTATATAGACGCACTATCTCCCCCGTAGTCGAGAGATATGCAAGGGTACTGTGTTAAATGCAAGACAAAAAGGGAAATAAAGAACCCCACGCAAGTCACTCTTAAGAATGGCAAACCAGCGGTCAAGGGCACCTGCCCTGAATGCGAAACTACAATGTTCGTAGTGGGAAAGAAGCTCTAAAAACCCTTCCCCCTTTCTTTTTGTAAATCCATAGAAACATTTTACGCTACTTTTTGATAATAAGCAGACAACAGTTTATAAAGGTGGGAAATGCTGTGGAAAATGTATTAGGTGTTGATGTTGTCCAAGATTAGAGTTGCTTTAATAGGAATCGGAAATTGTGCATCGTCCTTTGTTCAAGGTCTTAGCTATTATGCGAAATGTAAAAAACAAGAAGAATGTAAAGGATTGAAGAACTTTTGTTTAGGAGGATTCTATCCCTCAGACATTCAGATCGTAGCAGCTTTCGATGTGGATAAGACTAAAATCGGTAAAAGTTTAGAAAAGGCGATTTTTTCTGGCCCTAACAATACGCCAAAACTTTCTGATGTACCTGACATGAATGTTAGAGTCGAGAAGGGCCCTGTTTTAGATGGTATCGGAGAGAGTCTTAAAGCAATCATTCAGATAGACGATAAACCTGTATCTGATGTAATCAATGTATTAAGACAAAGTAAATCGGAAATATTAGTTAATCTGCTTCCAAGTGGGGCAGTTAAAGCAACTAAATGGTATGCCGAGCAGGCCGTTAAAGCGGGGTGTGCATTCGTTAACGCTACACCAGTTTTTATAGCAGGCGATAAGAAATGGGTCGAACTTTTTAGTAATGCAGGATTACCTTTGGTAGGTGATGATTTGATAGACCAGTTTGGATCTACCGCACTTCACAAGACCCTCCTGAGTCTGCTTACAAAAAATGGTGTGAGAATAACACAGACCTATCAACTTGATGTAGGTGGTGGCACCGAATCACTTGACACAATGGAAAGGACAAAGAAGATTAAAAGGATTATTAAGACCAGAGCTATTGAAGCATCATTACCCTACAAGGCTGAAGTGGTCGCGGGGTCAACCGATTATGTTGAATTCCTTCAAAATAAGAGGGACAGCTATTTCTGGCTGAGGGGAACATACTTCTGCGATACACCACTTCAGATTGATTTAAAGCTTTCAACAGTTGACGGACCAAACGCCGGTTCAGTGCTATTCGATGTTGTAAGAGCGACAAAGATTGCGATTGCAAAGAACGTCAAAGGAACTGTGCTGCCGATATCCGCCTACGCTTTCAAGAACCCTCCAAAGCAGGTTCCTCTCGAAAAAGCAGAGGAAATGTTCCTCAAGTTCGTTGATTAAATAACGAATGAAAAAATTAAGATATATGAAAGCTTAATTCAAATTTTTTCTCATCAAATAAGCATCTCCTCCATCAGGATAATATTGTGGAATAGTTTCAACTAAAATGAAATTATTCTTTTTATAAAAGTTTATTGCCGCAAAATTAGATACATTCACCTGCAGTTCCAAATATTGCACTTTCTTTCTAAGATCTTCTACGGCGTAATCAACCAGCGTCTGGCCTATTCCCATTCTTCTATAATCGGGTAAAACAGCTATTGACACGATCGAACCCTTACCGCCAGAAATTGAATATACAATATATCCCGTAATACGGCCGCCATCATCAACAACAATAAAGCCCTCAGGATAATTCTTAAGTAGAAAATAGAACATATAATGTGAGAAAGGTTTGGAAAAAGAAGCCATCTCTACCTTCTCAACTTCATCTAAATCACTTAAAGAGCATCTTCTAAGAAGCAGATGTATCATATTATGAACTTAATTTCCCCTTTTAAATCAATCGGTGAAAGATCTTATGAAATAAAACTAATCAGAAAAATGTCACTAAAAGGTCCATTTACTCAAAAAGGAGAAATAATTGCACTAGACTTTAGTTTGGAAGCGGGTAAAACTAATTAAACCCCCTTTCTGATTAAAATGATAAAATGCCCCAAAAGATCATATATTATCCGCATCCAAGAATGTATCTCACTATTCTTGTGGTTTTATTATTTATAATAGCTATATTGTTTTTCTTCGGATTCATAGGAATCGCCTTCAACAAAATCGGTCTCAGTACGGGTGTTGTAATAATCATACTTATAGGAACCCTTTTGGGAAGTTCTAGTCAACATACCATTATTCAAGATGCGATCAACTATCCCCATTGTTAGAACACAAGAAGTCAATTTCTATGGGCTAACATTTAAAATCCCCACAATCAATGAGGGAATAAACTACACGACTATCTCAATAAATCTTGGAGGTGCAATAATACCGATCATCGTCAGCACATATCTCTTGATAAAGAACCCTGACTCATTATTATACGGAGTAGTTAGTATAACTATAGTTACTTTTATAACCCATTTGGTCGCAAAACCTAGACCAGGAATAGGAATAGTGTCGCCCGCATTTATACCGCCGGTCGTCGCCGCCCTATCAGCTTTACTTCTCCCTATACCCTCGCTTCATCGACCGATCGTTGCTTACGTAGGAGGAGTGATGGGTACTCTTATCGGTGCCGACCTAACTAATCTACATAAAATAGGTGTACTAGGGGCACCGGTGGCAAGTATAGGGGGAGCGGGAACTTTTGACGGCATATTCTTAAGTGGAATTCTTGCAGCTATACTTGCTTAAATTAATTATATCTATTTAGACAAGTCGAAAAGCTTCTGTTTTAGCTTCGCGGCCTCTAACACATCTATTGCATCACCACCTTCCCTATATTGCTCTAATGCTTTCTCACAGTAGGGCAGGCCCTGTTTAGCTTTTAATTTCATGTCTGTTTGCTGAGCTAGGATATTTTTTACGACCTCCAGATACCAGTCTCCACTCATCTTGAAGTCTTCAAGGTTCTTGTAGCATTCAGCAAGCCACTTGCAGTATTCAACCCTTTCCAGAAGAGTTTTACTTTTGTCATTAACCCCTTTTTCCAAGATCGAAATAGCGCTTCTATATTCTCCGCGATGTATTAGGCTAATAATGTCAGGTAGGCTCAAAGAAGTACCACACAGCATTACATCATCGATATAAATAAAAACTTTTATTAAATAATAAAGGAGTCCGCTCTAAATTATAAAGATTTTAGATTGCAAGATCTTTTGCAATTTTTAGCATGGTAATATCCTTCTCAGAAAGAACTCTCTTACCACCAGTTAACGTGCGCGTGCATATTTTTCCGTTGTCTGTTCCAACCATGACATTCTTATTATTATCTAACAGACTTTCGACCGCTTTGCTGCCGAATAGGGTTGCTAGAACCCTTGAACGCACTGTAGGGGAGCCTCCCCGCTGAATGTAACCTATAGAAGAGAATCTAACTTCGGCGTCGATAGCACTCTTAAGCTCTTCGGCAAGAAGATAGCCGTTTGCAGCTCCTTCTGCCATAACAATAATCGTTGAAATCTTCCCCATGTTCTTCATCTTGTTGTATTCCTTTGCTAGATCATTAAGCTTAAACGGCATTTCTGGGATGAGTATAAACTCGGCCCCTGCAGCAAATCCAACGGTAACTGCTATAAATCCGCTTCCCCTTCCCATCACTTCAACTACGAAAAGCCTTTCTAGAGATATTGCTGTGTCCCTAATTTTATCGATCGCCTCAAGAGCCGTGTTGACTGCCGTGTCAAACCCTATAGTTTCCTCCGTCCCCAGTATGTCGTTATCTATCGACGCAGGAATACCCACTATGGAAACATCCGATTTCCTAGAAATTTGCTCTGCTGCCCTAAATGTCCCATCCCCACCTATAGCTATAAGATGGTCCAGTCCAATTTCATTCAAGTTCTTTGCCGCGAGCTCGATTCCTTCACTTGACTTTATTTCCTCACATCTTGCTGTCTTAAGAATCGTCCCGCCAAGATTTATTATCCCCCCAACACTCCTCGATGTTAAGTGTTCAAAGTCGTTCTCCAAAAGTCCCCTATAACCTCTTTTTATGCCTATTACCTTTACATCATTTGCAAGTAGGGACCTAACACAGCATCTTATAGCCGCGTTCATACCGGGAGCGTCTCCTCCTGGTGTAATTATACCGACTGTAGTTTTTGTCATGCTATAACACTGCTCGAGAAGAACTGTTATTAAGCTTATTCTAAGTAGAACTTGGAGCTTAGAGGAATGTTATCATTAGCTGTAATCAAAATAGCTTTCCTATAACGACATATAAGTTTAAGAACTTGCAGCAGTAGACGAATACTTATGCCTTCAAAAGAGGAGTTGTTATCCGGTAGAAGAGTAAGAGGATCGAAACCTATCGGTGTCGAGAGTATTGTAAGTCTGATAGAAGGCTTTGATAGGTCAGGAGCATATAATGCAGGAAGATTAGCTGAATCATGTAGACTATATGAACGGATGATAAAGAACAAGTCGACGATAGCACTGACTCTAGCTGGCGCTTTCACACCAACTGGACTTGGAGGATACATAAACTTAGCAATAGAAAAAGGTCTTGTGGATGTGATAATATCAACCGGCTCAAATTTGTACCATGATATCCACCTTGCTCTAGATCTACCTATCTATCAGGGTACATCTAATGTCGACGATCAAATTCTTCTGAAAGAAGGAATAGTCAGAATATATGACCTCTTCCTTCCGAATGAGACATTATTCGAGTCGGACAAGTTTGTACAGGATGCTGTAAAAGAATATGGCTTTAAGGCTAAAGGACCTATATCTACCTCAGAGCTACATTACATCCTCGGTAAGAAATTGCTTGAAACTGCGCCCAGAACCGGTGAGTCAATCCTTGCTACTGCTGCAAAATATAATGTGCCAGTGTATACGTCTTCCCCGGGAGATTCCAGCATTGGAATGAACACGGCTAAACTGAAGTTGGAAGATAAGGGCGTTACTATAGACCCAGATATTGATGTTCTAGAAACATCCGCAATAATCTACAACAGCAACAAGAACGGAGTTATAGTTCTAGGCGGAGGGTCTCCTAAGAATTTCTACTTCCAGACACAACCAATGTTGGAACAGATACTTAATATTGGAAAAGGAGGACATGATTACGTAATTCAATTATCTGTGGACGTCCCACAATATGGAGGACTTTCGGGTGCAACTTTACAGGAGGCAGTATCATGGGGAAAAATCAAACCAAGGGAAGTAGTTAACAAGGTTACTGTCTATGCGGATATTACGATCGCTGCGCCTTTATTGTTCTCCTATGTTCTGGCAAAGAACTACAAGGAGGAGCCAAAGAGAATTTATCTCCACAGGGAAAGCTGGTTGCAAAAGCTAAAGAATGACTTCCAAGAGCGGACCAAATGAGAAGTTTAAAAAAGTAATTTAACACTTCCAGCATTGAACCATTTCATAGAGGAAGCTGAAAATTATTAACAGGGCTGTCTATAAGACGATCATTCTCATCGGATTGGTCAGCATTTTTCTTTCAGTTTATCATTTTGCCTTAAACTAATCATGTAAAGAATAGAACTTTTAACCTTGGGAGTAAAAGAACCTATGATTCTGAACCCAATAATGAAACCATGCATAAAAAGGGATTATATAGCATTTCCTTTAATCAAACCCGCTCTTAAACTATAAAATTACATCTATAGTTATGGATCTTTCTTTAATTGAAAACTTGTAGAAAAAAATTACACTTTAGGTCTATCAAAGTATATGTTCTTTCCAGACACTGAAAGAGGAATGCCCATAATTACATCCGCGTCTAAAAGATTCAGTTTCTTCGCCGCGAGACCGACTGTATACATGATTCTATTGTCAATCCCCCATTCGGCCGCCAACTTGACAACTGAGCCTAAAGCTATGCCAAGGTCCAACAGCGGAAATATGCAATTAGGTCCAGAGAAATCAGCTTTAGCTTTTTTTTCCACCTCGCTGAAGTCGTTGCAAGTAGCATAGCCACATCCGCTACAATTTAGATCCCTTGCGTTTGAACCCTTGACTCCAATTAGAATCACAGAAACACTTTTGCGCACGTTGTCTGCATCTCTTTTAAACCAAGAAATACTTCTCTCATCAGATAACGAAACCAGTTTCTCTGCTATCTGCTCTTTTTCTTCTTCTGTTAACAGGCAAATTGAGACGTTGTCTCTACCTCTGGCCTTTGGTGCAGTCCTAGCGGCTAAAGCAATCTGTTCAGCTGCATCCCTGACAGCCTTATTCTTGAACTCCTCAAAATCTATTGGCATACCCATCTTATACTATTTTACACCTTTTTTAGTTTTTTGCCTAAAAGACTTTTTACAGAAGATATTTTGGCGGAAACAACTACAAATATATTCAAAAGATGTATGAATCAATTTTGATTATAACTAATTTATTGAGGCTCTATCGTGGCTGGTGGTTTACTTGAGATACAGTAACTTGTCGAGGAGACGTTATTGACCTCGTTTGTGATCCGAGCACTCATCCTGTCTAGAACCTTTGAAGGCAACTTAACCCAATCGGCTGTCATACCATCCTTTGAAGTCACAACCTTTACTGTTACAATATATCCATATAGCCTTGAATCACCAAGCACAGCGACCGCTCTATCATCACCTACGTAAGCAAAAGCTTGCCATATCCTACTATATATCCCAGAAACTTTCAGCTCTTCTTCGACTATGGCACTTGCTTCCCTGCATATCCTAAGCTTTTCTTTGGTGACTTCACCGATAACTCTTACAGAAAGACCAGGGCCAGGGAAAGGATGGCGTTTGACAATAGTGTCCGGCAGTCCTAGAACAGTTGCCGCTTTCCTAACTTCGTCTTTGTACAAGAAACGCAAAGGCTCAATGAGATAGTAGGACATCTCTAGGGGGAGACCGCCAACATTGTGATGGGTCTTGATTTTAGAGGCAGGTCCTCCTGTTTTAGCGCTTTCGATGACGTCAGGGTACAGTGTTCCTTGAGCAAGATACTTGAATGGGCCCTCCTTCGTCGACACTTCGTTAAAAACTTCTATGAACGTTGCACCGACAATTTTTCTCTTTTCTTCCGGATCCGTTACACCTTTCAATCGATTTAGAAAAGTTTCAGAAGCGTCAACGTATACAGGATTCAATCCAAGCTGCTTGAGAGAACTAATAACTGCTTCAGATTCATCCTTTCTAAGTAGACCGTTATTCACGAAGACGCATACAAGGTTATTTTCAGCGATCTTCTTAACAAGTATAGCTGTGACGGTTGAATCTAAACCTCCACTAACGGCACATATTACTTTGCTACCATCATATTTAGACGCTATTTTGTCTAGCGTCTGCTTTATAAAAGAAGAGGGTTTCCAATTAGGTCTGCAACAACAGATCCTGAAAAGAAAATTCTTCAATATTTTCTTACCTTCAACGGTGTGAACTACCTCCGGATGAAACTGCACTCCAAAGATTTTTTCAGTTCGATCAGAAAAAGCTGCATACCTAGCGTTTTTTGTTTTGGCTAATTCAATAAACTCTGTAGGTAGGATGGTAACTTGATCACCGTGGCTCATCCAAACAGTTGTTCGTTGCTTAACGCCATATAGTAATTGGTCGGCTCTGATCACATCAATAAATGTTCGACCATATTCTTTGAGCACCCCTTTCGATATAATACCGCCAAATTGTGATGCAATAAGTTGATGTCCGTAACAGATTCCAAGAATCGGCAAGCCAAATGAATAAATAGTCTTGTCTATCTTAGGTGAATTCTCTTCATATATACTTGATGGACCTCCTGAGAATATAATTCCTTTCAAATTGGGAATATTCTTTAGTGCCCCGGGGGCTTTATCATAGTTTATTACTTCACTATAGACTTTCAGCTCTCTTACTCTTCTACCAATTAAGTGAGCATATTGACCACCAAAATCTATCACAGCAATAGAATCGGAAATATTATCCGTCTTAGCCATGTGCCCTATGTCGTAAAAGTTGTATATTAAAATTTGTCATCAAAGCAGATTTTTTAAACACAAGAACATCCTTTGGAGGAAATCTTAACCTACTGGAATAATCCAAAATAAACATAAATATCAACATTAGAAGTTAAGGATGGAAAAAATAATGAAGGCTGCAGTATTTTATGCACCGTCAGATATAAGAATAGAGGATAAGCCTATACCTTCTGTAACTGGAAAAGAGATCTTAGTAAGAATAAAGGCGGCGGCGATCTGTGGAACAGACCTCAGAATATATAAAGGTACAAAGAAGATTAAAACCCCTAGAATAATTGGACACGAATTCGCTGGTGACATAGAGAAGGTGGGAGATGGAACAGAATTTAGAAAAGGAGATAGGGTTACAGTATATCCGGTAATATCGTGTGGTAAATGTTACGCTTGCATGATGGGTAGGCCTAACATATGCATCCAGCGACCCACAATAGGCTACGATTACGATGGCGGCTTTGCAGAATACGTCAAGATCCCCTCAAATGCTATAGATACGAATTCGGTTACAAAGCTGCCAGATTCGATTTCATATGAAGAGGCAGCAATAACTGAGCCGTTAGCAGCCTGTTTGAATGGTGTTTTAAGATTAGACGTAAAACAGGGTGAACATGTATGGGTCGTGGGTGCAGGTCCAATAGGGTTAATGCACGTTCAACTTGTGAGACTGACTGGCGCAAGTAAGGTAATAGTTAGTGAAGTGAATGAGTTTAGAGCGAATAAGGCAGCGAAACTTGGGGCTGATGTTGTAATAAACCCTGTAAAAGAAGACGTATTCCAAAGAATAATGAAGGAGACAGGGGGAATAGGAGCAGACAAGATCATAATTGCAGCGGGAGTACCGAAATTGATCGAAGACTCTCTTAAGGCTGCAAGAAAGGGCGCCAGAATCGTTATCTTTGCGGGGTCACCTGAGGGCTCGTTTATAACACTTGACCCCAACATTATCCATTATAAAGAAATCGAGCTTACAGGGTCGTCAGCGTCAACACCTTATCTACACAAAAAGGCTATTGAGCTCGTCAGCAGCGGCAGAATAGATCTGAAATCTCTTATAACACATAGACTTAGGCTAGAGGAAATAGTGAAGGGTCTTGAGATGAAAGAAATGGTAGAAGGGTTGAAGACGTTAATAATGCCGTGACAAAATACTTATCTACATCCGTTTTAATTCTACAATATTATGAAAACTAAATTAGACGAGCTGAAGGAGGAGTGTATTCAGATATCGCAGGAAGCTTACAGAAGGGGTCTGATATCTGCCACAGGTGGAAACATTAGCGCTAGACTTCCAGGAGAAGAGACAGTTATAATCAAAAGGACAGGTGCCTCTTTTAGAAACCTCAACCTGAATGACATTATTACAATTGACTTGAACGGAAATGTTGTTGAAGGACAAGGTAAGCCATCGAAAGAAATCAATCTTCATCTTGGAATTTACAAGGTTAGAAGCGAAGTCAACGCAATCTTCCACTTACACTCGATAGCGGCAACAGCATTTGCTACAGCAGGTAAAGAGGTCCCTTTAGTAACTACTCAAGCGTATAAAATACTTGGGAAGTGTCCATTAGTTGGGTATGGGCCACCCGGTTCATTAGAGCTCGCCGAGAAGAATAAGGAAGTCTTTAAAGATAAGAGTGTAAAAGTTGCGGTACTTCAGAGCCATGGCACCACAGCTGTAGGCCGTGACCTAGAAGAAGCTTACAATTATGCGGACTTACTTGAGGCAACAGCCCAGATTGCTCTATTCTGTAGCCTGATAGGAAAGCCTATGCCGATTCCCTACTGATTACGTTATGTCCTACCTGATAGGAATAGACGTAGGGACAAGTAGTACCAAGAGTGAGATCTTTAGCCTTGACGGAAAGTCTATTTCAACAGGGCAAGAAGGAGTATTCTCTACTTTATCCCGCCATAGGCCTTGTTGAAGAAGATCCGGAAATAGGCTGGTGGAACGCGCTTAGGTCAACTGTAAAAGAAGCCCTGAAGACTTCTCGAATATCCCCAAAAGATGTAGTCGGAGTCTGCGTCAGTGGGACAAACGCTTGTGTGCCCGTAGGAAAAGATGGTGAAGCTCTTATGAACGCGATTATGCAGCTTGACAACAGAAGTTCTTTATGCGCAAATAAAATGAAGAATGTTATAGGAGAGGACAGGGTGTTCAAGATAACGGGAAATAGGATTGCACCAGGCACCTTTATGGCACCCACAATACTTTGGATCAAAGAGAATTTACCCGCACTTTTCAATAAAGTGCACAAGTTTCTGGTTCCAACAGGATTCGCAACGATGAAACTTACAGGCAATTACACAATAGACTGGTCAAGATGCTCTACAACCCTTTTATACGATATTAGAAAAGGCAAGAAGTGGTCAGAAGAGATCTGTAATTTATTGGATATACCGATAGATAAATTGCCTGAACCTCACATATCAACTGATGTCATCGGCGAAGTCTCAGCTAAAGCATCAGAAGAGACAGGACTCGCGGCAGGTACTCCGGTAGTAGCGGGCTGCATGGACACTGTAGGCGCTGCCATTGGGTCAGCAGTGTTAGACTCAGGTGATACATTTTACACCCTCGGCACATTGGGGAGACTCTGCTGCTGCCTTAGTAAACCCCAATTCGATATGAGATATATCAACGTTTGCCACGCTATTGAGGATAGATGGCTTGCTATGGGATTGATGCATGGAGGAGGTTTAGCATTAAGATGGTTCAGGGACGAGTTCGGATCATTTGAGGTCACGAAAGCGCAGAAGACAGGAAGATCGCCTTATGAGATTTTTGACGAGGAAGCCGCGAAAGTGTCAGCGGGTTCAAGGAACATAATATTCTTACCATATATGTCGGGTGAAAGAAGTCCTATCTGGGATCCTAAAGCAAGGGGAGTTTTCTTTGGTTTTACTGCTCAGCATAAAAGAAGCGATTTTATTAGAGCGATTGAAGAAGGAGTAGCATATAGCCTCCGCCATAACCTGGAAACATTTGAAGACATTGGTTTCAAAGTAGACAAAATGAGGATGGGCGGGGGAGGTGCGAAAAGCATGCTGTGGAGGCAGATCATTTCCGATGTAACTGGTAAAAAAATAGAGATAACTCAAAATTTGGCCACTGAAAACATTGGAGATGCTCTGATAGCAGGATTAGGTGTGAAAGTGTTTCGGAACATCGATGATGTCAGAAGGACAGTTAAGGTTGGAGATGAAATAGAGCCGAATATGGAAAATTACAAGCTGTATACAAAGATGTTTGGCATCTACAAAAATCTCTATGAGCATTTAAAAGAGGATTTTGAGGATCTTGTCTTATAAGAGACTCGAACCCCCTCGGCTTCTCTGCGATAGGTTGTAATCTATTTTTCTTCTCTTACGAAAAGACAGTTTATTGTTTAAGCTTCTCTAAGTACTTTAGAGCTTCGTCGACCGCCCCTTTCTTGTTTGTCAAACCGAGACTATTTCCTGCAACCTCCAATGCGGCTGTAAATGAAATAGCGTCATTTGCTGAGATAATTCCAAAATGGCCTATCCTCAACATCGAATCCCTATGTTCGTAGAGACCTTTAGCCAACTGGATATTGAACTGTTCTTTTAACCTCGCGTGCAGGTCTCCAGCTCTATTATTGGGCACATAGAAAGCAGTTACCGTGTCAGCCCTGTGACCTTCTTCTGCAACTATCCTGAAACCTAATGCCTCAATGCCCGCTCTTATCGCGTTAGCAACCATCTTGTGTCTTAGCCACCTCTTTTCTAAGCCTTCTCCCTTTAATTCTATCAAAGCTTCCCTTAAAGCTACAATAAGATTAACAGCCGGTGTCGCAAGATATAAAACAGGATTCTCCATTATCTTCTTCCACTTAAGTAAATCCATGTAATATGATTGAATAGGCACTTTCCTATTCACCATCACTTCAAGCGCTTTCTTCGATACTACAGACAACGACAACCCTGGAGGGGCAGCTATCGCCTTCTGCGAGCCTGTTAAAGCTACGTCAACACCCCAGTCATCGAAATAAAGTTCAACCCCACCAACGCCGCTCACCGAATCGACAACGCTCAAAACTCCATGGCGCTTAGCTATAGCCACAACATCTTTAACAGAATTTATTACACCGACGGCTGTATCGACGTGGGTGACAAAGAGAGCTTTATATCTGCTATGTGACAACTTCTCATCTATCTCTTCCAAACTCGGCACTCTTCCAAGCTCAGGTTTAACGACATCGACTTTAGCCTGATGGATACCAGCTATAGTTCCAAAACGCTCTCCAAAATGACCGGTGTCTATAACGAGCACTCTATCTCCCGGTTCAAGGAGACTTACTACAATTGACTCCATCATAAGGGTCGCTGAACCCGTCAGTATGTAAGGGAAACCATCTTTAGTTTGAAACAAATACTTGGTGAGCTCAAGTGCCTCCGAATACATTTTAACGAATTCAGGATCTACATGGTTTCTCTGCGGTTGACTCAGAGCGCTTAAAACTTTTGACGGGAGCATCGTTGGACCCGGAATAAGTAATAATTCTTCGCCCATAATTTCCCCATCAGAATGGTCTATATAATTATTTAAGTCAACAATTATAATTAAGACCCTCTCCTCGAATCGTCTTAGATTTTCTTGACTCTATTAATATCGCTGACACGTTCGCCTTTAAACCGCTGTAAGAAAAGCAAACGTCCAGTTAATATTGCCTACTTATTGCAGGACATAAAGTGAAGTATTGCGATAGGGAAAAAAATAGGTACGCCTCCTATTTGGTTTCAGGCGCTTCACTCTTACTGCGTAGGACCACTACAGCTAATATCACTATAAGCATAGACGAGATTATAACAGTCAAAATTACGTTCTGTCTAATTTGGATGATGATGGGCACAAAGAGTAAGCTTATCAGATTCATTACTTTAATCATTGGATTAAGTGCTGGTCCTGCCGTGTCCTTAAGGGGGTCACCTACGGTGTCTCCTATAATTGATGCTTTGTGTTCTTCCGAGCCTTTTCCTCCGTAGAATCCGTCCTCAATCTTCTTCTTCGCATTATCCCACGCTGCTCCCGTATTAGCCATAAACACTGCAAGAAGTTGTCCGACAAGGATAACTCCAGCTAAGAATGCTCCGAGAGCTAAATCTCCCAGCACCAGTCCTGCAAGGATTGGAGCTAGAATTCCAAGAAGAGCGAGACCAATTAGCTCCCTTTGTGCCGCTGACGTGACTATTGACACGACCTTAGCATAATCAGGTAAAACCGTTCCTTCCATGACTCCGGGTATCTTGAACTGTTTTCTGACTTCTTCAATTATCTTTGAAGCGGTCCTTCCAACAGCTCTTATACAAATTGAACTGAAGAGAAATGGTAAAGAACCGCCCACCAACAAGCCTACTAACACTATTGGACTAGTTATGTCGATTGTTATAAACTCACCAAGACCTACTGCTTCAGCGTATGATGCAAAAAGTGCTATCGCTGCAATTACTGCAGAAGCTATAGCGATAACCTTTGTAACAGCCTTTGTAGTATTGCCAGCTTGATCAAGGGCCGCTAGAGCGCTATTCGTCTTTTCATCCGCTCCGGCCATCTCAGCTAAACCCCCTGCATTGTCAACAATCGGACCGAACGTGTCCATTGAGATAGTGTTTCCTGTAAGCGTTAGCATTCCAATACCAGTTAACGCGACACCGTACATCACGAAGATCGCCCCAGCCCCAGTCCAGAATATCACCGAAGCTACAACAGTGGCCGCTATGACCAGTAACACCCAGACGGTACTTTCAAATCCTAACGCCAGCCCGTTTAGCAGCAGCGGTGCCGCTCCTGTTTGAGCTGATCTGGCTATTTGATCCACAGGTTTTCTATCTGGGCTTGTGAAGTAGTTGGTTAACTTGTTAAAGCTTATGGCAAGCAGTATTCCGACTGCAGTCGAAAGAAAGACCCTCAAATCACCAACATAAAATTGCGCCAATATCAAAAAGCTTGCGCCCGATATGACTGATGATACATCATATGACAAGTCCATCGCTTTAAAGGCGTTCCCTTTTGTCAGACTGTCAGGCCATAGAGTAACCAGATAGGTTCCTACTATGGTACTAATAACACCTATTGCTCTTACCAGTAATGGAAAGATAATCCACTTAAATTCAAACGGTTTTATCGCGAGGCCAAGAAGCATCGTCGACACCATTGTTACTTCGTATGATTCAAAAATGTCAGCGGCCATTCCTGCACAGTCACCCACATTATCTCCAACTAGGTCGGCTACTACAGCAGCGTTTCTTGGATCGTCCTCAGGTATGCCTTTTTCGACCTTTCCTACCAAGTCTGCTCCAACGTCAGCAGCTTTTGTGTATATTCCTCCGCCTACTCTCATAAAGAGCGCTAAAAGTGTTCCGCCGAAGCCGAAACCTAATAGGACTTCCGGAGCGTTTTTAAGATAGATCAAGAATATAAAAGTCCCTCCAAGTAGCCCCAGCCCGTCAGTCAACATACCCGTGACTGTGCCTGATCGATATGCGACCTTCAACGAATCTTTAAAGCTCTTCCCCGCGGCAACAGCTGTTCTTATATTTCCTTGCACAGCTATGTTCATGCCCAAGAATCCTACCATCGCTGAAAAGAAGGCGCCCATCAAGAAAGCAGCTGCTCTGCCAAGAGATATTGAAAAAGGCCAACCCGCTAGAGCCGCGGACAGATACAAAAAAATCGCTAAAACACCTATTAGTAAGATTATTGACTTAAATTGCCTTCGCAGGTAAGCGTTAGCCCCCTGTTTTACACCATTCCAGACTTCAAGAATTTTGCCAGAGCCTTTAGACTGCTTTAAAACCTGCCTTGAGAGGAGGAACGCATACAATAATGCGCCGAGGGCAACGATTATTATTGTGTAAAGTGCTGTCTGTTCAAACGGTGAAGGTACTTGAGACATACGATCCCAGACAGAGCTGAGAAAAAAGGGATATTTATACATATAATACTTGTATAGTAGAAAAAAATCCTCTATAATATTACAATTCTAACCAATTTCTCCTAGGCGGTTCTATAAATCTATATTCGCCCTTTTCTTTAAAAATATACGAACATCATCCATATTGGGCAGACCACCTCTTGTTCCATGAGTCGCAACCTTAATGGCAGCAGCCGAGCTTCCCAACATGATCGCCTTGTCCAATGCGATTCCTTTAACTATCCCGCATATAAAACCTGCTACGAATACATCGCCAGCACCTGAAGTGTCCACGGCTTCAGCTTGAAAAACTGGGATAACAGATTTTTTGCCGTGATCAAATAAATGGTATTGTCGTTCTTTTCTTATTACAATAATTGAGGGACCTAACGCAAGAATATTTTCTATTGTTCCAGTTATATCTTTACCACCAGCTATCAGATAGGCTTCTTTTGAAGTTGAGAGAAAGACGTCTGTATAACCTAAAACTCTTCTTTGGACTTCTCGGAATTCTTCCATCGTATTCCAGAGAGATTCTCTTGTGTTCGGATCATAAGAAACTTTAACCCCATTTCTTCTAGCGGTCTCCAAGATTCTAATCACAGTCTCACGAGTCTTATTCTTTCTTAACATAGCCTCTGAGAAATGGAGCATTTTTGTACGTGATAAATATTCTTCTTTAATGTCATCTGGCGATAGCATTGTTTCCGGATCTGAAAATCCCGGAAATCTATAAAAGATGTAATGACGCTCTCCTTTTTCGTCAACATTGTAGAAAGCTATTCCCGTAGCAAGCTTTTCAACTTTTTTAACGCATGAGACATCAACCCCTTCTTTTCTGAAATCCTTGAGAATAAAGGTTCCAAATTCGTCGTCGCCGACGCACCCTAAGAAACCGGTTTTCAAACCGAGCCTTGAAGCAGCGACTAATATATTTGAAACAGATCCTCCAGCATACGGAATGAAAGATTTAACTCCGCTTAATGGGACACCAGTGTTTGAAGGAGCGAAGTCTATGATTGCAGACCCGAGACCTACAAGATCTAAGCTCATGCTTTAAAGTTTATACAGATACTGCTTAATAAACAAAAAATTTGCCAATTATACAAATAAAGGTTTATTTTAGAAAACTCTTCAGCGGCTCCGTAGATAATATAGCAAAAAAATTATTGATATTGAAAAACTTTTTCTAAACAAACGTTGACACCTTATTGCCAATTGCCTTTAATCAAGTGCCCCATATGCAGGGATGATCTTAGCGTAGATAGCGGTAGCGATGATAATACCATATTGTTCTGTCCAAAATGCTGCTATTTTTTTAAGAGCAAGGAAAAAAGAATCGAGAAAGCTTACCTCAAGCTTCTTGTAGAATATGATAAGAAAGGTTCCCAAATAAAGGAAATATTTAAGCCAACAGAAGACGAAGCAATCGTCAGAAATATAGAAGGCATCAGAAATGAAGTAGAGAAATTTGGGATAAAATTCGATGATTTGAAACCTACAATACGGAACCTGTTGGAAGATAAAAAAGGATATGTTGTGAATTACAGGTTCTTCCCCGAGCAAACACCCGAGGATGGACCGAAAGTAACCGACATTATTCAAGGGAGGTACAGTCATTGGTTAGAGGTGAATATTTTTAAAAGGTTCTTTAAATTCCAAGCCGAAGCCATTGGAGAAATTTTGGATGGAAGAAACGTCGTTCTCGTTGCCCCAACGGGAAGCGGTAAGACGGAAGCATTTGCGATACCTGCTCTCATTAAGACTAGGGAACGTGCAGATAAAATTGGTTCAATGAATACAGATAAACAAAAAACTTTTGCTTTGCTAATCTATCCTACCAAGGCTTTAGCGCACGATCAGAAGCCTAGAATAGAGAAACTGGCGGAAGGACTGGGGTTGATCGTAGGGGTTTTTGATGGCGATACAAAAAAAGAAGAAAGAGAAAGACTCTACGATCATC
Organism: Nitrososphaeria archaeon; assembly: GCA_963752255.1. GTDB lineage: Archaea > Thermoproteota > Nitrososphaeria > JACIWG01 > JACIWG01 > JBEKIG01. The sequence continues at coordinate 184,283 of CAVVXT010000012.1, forward strand.
CTCCCGATATCTTGATAACCAATTTTGACATAATACATATTCATCTATTACTAAACACCAGATTTTCCGGGCTCTTTAAGACAGCAAAAATGATCGTTGTAGATGAAGTTCATAATTATATCGGAAGCTTCGGATCCCATATTCATTATATAGTAAGAAGACTTGAGAGATTCACAGGACCCCTTCAGATAATAGCATCATCCGCAACTGTTTATAACCCAAAGGAATTTTGCGAAACACTTTTTCACAGAAGATTTAGTGTCGTCGAAGAAGTTGAGGGTAAACATGGGCAGACGCATTTCCTAATAATTTATCCGTCCATCGTATCTGGAATAGTTTTAAGAGTTAATGCTCTAAAACTGATGACGCGTGACAAGTTTAAGGTTTTATCCTTCTCCAACGGCCACCTGGATGCTGAACTACTCCTGCGATATGCCAGGAAAGAAGGAGTCAACGTTGAGATACATAGAGCGGGTCTAACAAAAGAGTTCAGGGAAAGTGTTGAAAAAAGATTCAAAGAGGGGAATACAAACGCAATTATTTCAACGCCCACCCTTGAGCTTGGGATAGATATAGGTCACGTCGATGCGATTATTTCAGATTTAGTCAATGTTACCAAGCTGACACAGAGGGCAGGAAGAGCTGGTAGAAGAGGACAGGAAAGTATAATCCTGTTGGTTCTCAGGGAAGACGATCCGATCAGCTCATACTATAGAAATCATCCTGACGAATATTTTGCCGACATTTCTGCATGTTATGTTGATCCACTGAATCCTCTTGTGAAAGAAAAACAAATTCTATCGGCGATATGTGATGGAGCACTAGGATCCGACGAAGAATTATACGAGGTCGATATCGTCAACAAGCTGGAGTCAGATGGTAAGGTTTTAACTAGCAGAGGGCACACCTATCCAACTAAAGAAGGGAAAAAGGAAGCCTTAGGTGCCAACATTAGGGGAGCTGGGGGGTCAATAGAAATCTTTTGCAACGGTCAGAACATAGGCTTCAGAGAAACAGCTGTTGGAATTACTGAGCTGCATCCTAACGCTATATATCTACACGGTGGCGAAAACTATCTGAGCAAAGAACTCAAACATGTGGGGGAAAAATGGTTCGCAAATCTGGAGAAACTGCCAAGAGGCTACCCCTATTACACGAAGTCTCTTGGAACTGTTATGCCCACTGTCACAAATATTAATGAAACAAGACAGGTTTATGGGTTAAAGGTTTCATTCTGCGACCTTAAGATTAACAAGATAGTATATGGCTACATCCAGAACAAAATAGGTGAAAAAGGAAAACGAGAACAGATACTTTTAGAGATGCCGATAGAATACGAATATGAGACCAAAGGTTTTGTGTTTAAAGCACCGGTACCTTTGAATTTTAGAAAAAAGTCGAAAGAAGAACCTTCAGTCGATGAAGACTTTTTAGCAAGTAGCTATCACGCAACAGAACACGTGATAATAGAAGGATCTAACATGATAACTGGAGGTGGAGCGAACGACATGGGCGGAGTTTCAATGGGAGCTACGGGTATGATCTTCGTTTACGATGGATCAGAAGGAGGAAATGGAGCCTCAAAGCTCCTGTACGATAGATTAGAGGACGCTTTTAGAAGAGGAAAGAAGATTCTGGAAGAATGTACGTGCACAAATGAAAGTGGATGTCCTAAGTGCACATATTCATACCAATGCGGCAACAACAATAAAATGTTACATAAACTCGGCGCTCTAGAAGTGTTTGAAAGAACATTGTCTAAAGAGACTAGTGAACTGGACTTCAATCTACATGACAAAACTATTGTTTAGAAAAAAATTCGCTACACTTAAGACGGAAGTCTACGTCATTTCCACATAGCTCGCGTACGGATTACAAGATATGATTTTAAAATCAGAGAATATTTAAGAACAAAGAATGTATTATTTCGTTGGCGAGGCAAAAAGGGTTGAGCAGAACCATAGAACACTTGAAGAACAATTTCACCTTGATATCAAGCCTTAATACGAACAGCGCAGCACTTGCGATTGCCTCAGAGGAAGCGGGAGTAGATGCTATTGAAGTTCATTTAAACATTGAGGACGCCGCTTCAACCGTTAGATTTGGCGGAATAGATCTCGAAGAGACGGCAATCAGGGAGATAATCGGTTCAGTAAAGATACCTGTCGGAGTCTGGATAGGGGAAATGCCTATGGTAAATAAAGATGAATGGGAAAAAATTGTCGGTACGGGATTAGATTATGTCAAGATGTTAGCTCATCACATGCCCTCGTATGTCCATAATGATGAGAGGCTTAGGAAAATCGTTTCAGTCGGTAGCGGCTATGTTACAGAATTAATTGAGATACTATCCCATGATAACAAAGTAAGTGTCATTGAAGCCTCGATCATGACACCGCAAGTATTCAGATTACCCTTGACCCTTTACGACCTATCTAACTATACACTCATTAGAAAGTTATCTTCAAAACCTGTAATCGTACCCTCACAGAAATATATTGAGCCAGCAGACCTGAAGATACTCAAAAAGATCGGAATCGAAGGAATTGTCGTAAACAGCATAGTTACAGGCACCACGCCATTAAGTTATAGGGAACTGATACCTGAATATAGGAACGCTGTAAACGAACTTTAAAAAAATGAACGACAAAAGCAGTATCAGGGGGTTTAAGAAACTATAAAAAAGGCAGAGTAGTAGATATTAAGATAATTTATGACAAGGAAAGCTATCATTCTTGGTGCAGCGGGAAGAGATTTTCACAACTTCAACTTTTACTTCAGAAATAACAAGCAATACAGAGTGATAGCTTTTACGGCGACACAAATACCTTACATTTCTAACCGAAGGTATCCTCCAAGTGTATCAGGAAAGAGATATCCAAGAGGCATACCCATATACGATGAAGAAAAAATGGCCGACCTTATCGAAAGGAAGCAGATATGCGATGTATTTTTTTCTTACAGTGACGTTTCCCACGAACATGTAATGCACATCGCATCAGAAGCTTTGGCAAAAGGAGCATCATTCCATCTTCTTGGACCAAAGGACACGATGTTAAAATCAAAGAAAAAGGTGATTTCTGTAGTAGCAACTAGAACAGGTTCAGGTAAAAGCACTATTTCTAGATATATTGCATCCGTTATAAAATCGGTCAGAAAAAAACCTGTTGTAGTGAGGCACCCTATGCCATACGGCGACTTGGAGGCGATAGTACAAAGGTTTGAGAGGTTTGAAGACTTCGAAAAATATAATGTCACAATTGAAGAAAGGGAAGAATACGAACAGCATATGGACGAGGGAACAATAGTTTTTGCTGGCATAGACTACTATAGGATTTTAAAAGTTGCAGAAAAGGAGGGAGATGTCATTATTTGGGACGGCGGCAACAACGATATGCCCTTCTATTATCCTACTTTGAATATATGCGTGGCAGATCCTCTAAGGGTGGATGATGCACTTACAAGTTACCCCGGGGAAGTCAACTTAAGGTCAGCCGACGTAATAGCAATAAATAAAGTAAATGCTTCACCAAAGGCAAAAGTAGAAAGACTTGAAGAAATATGTAGAAGAGAAAATCCCACAGCCATGATCGTTAAAACTTCTTCAGAAGTCAGACTTGATAGACCTGAACTAGTTGAAGGGAAGAAGGTTCTAGTAATCGAAGACGGACCCACTGTAAGCTCATGGCGGCCTACCCGAAGCCGCAGGCGCCTTCATTTCAAGAAAATATGGAGCTACTCTTGTAAACCCCAAAAAAAGCGCTGTCGGCACAATCAAGCAAGCTTACCTTAATTTTAGTCATATTGGAACCGTTCTACCGGCTTTAGGATATAGTAGGCAACAGTTGAAGGATCTCGAAGAAACTATATCAAGAATCGAATGTGATGCCGTAGTGTTGGGAACACCGTCAACCCTCTCCCGCGTAGTTAAGATAATTCAGCCCGTAGCAAGAGTCCACTTTGAAGCAAAAGAAGTTGACGGCAACAAACTGAGAGAAAAGTTAATTAATATTTTAAAAAACTAAAAGAAGAGATGGAAAAAATCTTCTCAGCGAAAAGACCAGTACAAGAAAAGGAAGGATGTATCATATAAGAGTAGCCCCAAAGGAAATTGGAAGATATATTCTTCTTACAGGAGATCCTGACAGAGTAAAGATCATAGTCGAATATCTTGATAACTCTCAAATTATTAGCGAACATAGGGAGTTCACTGTTCATAATGGCTACGTTGAAGGTGAACTCTTACAAAGAAGAATCTTCGAAGGTTCAGTGGAGTCTATAGGGCGTTTAATTAGGGAAAATCTTTAACGATCATTTTTTGCCAGCAAAGATTTAGCTAAGCTCAGCAGAGTGCTGCCTTCTATAGTGCCGTAACTTCCTCTCGAGCAGTCTCTCTCCGTAAACCTACAAATCTTTTCATACTTGGGATCCGATGATGCTAAGATAAAAGGAACCGGATCGTCGCTGTGACCTTTTAGGACACAGGGTGTAGCATGATCCGAAGAAACTATTAGCAAGGTTTCTCCAAGATTAAGTTTATTCTTCAACACTCCGAAAAAATTCTGGTCTATGGCTTCAATAACTTTCTTCTTTGCCGCGTAGTCACCGTCGTGACCAGGCTCATCAGGTCCCTTGAGATGAACGTAAACTAGACCGTATTCGTTTAATAGCTCCAGAGACTTTTCAGCCTTGACACCGAAATCGGATGGTGAACCAATTGAGAGGACATCTGCTTTCAATGTCTTAGCTATTCCTATTTCAACGGGCATGTCAGCGACAATCACAGATTTAAGCCCATAGTATTCCTCAAGCGATCTAAACCGTGGAAAAGAGCTTCCAGCATCTCTCAGCAATATCATATTAGCTGCAAGTTTTCCTTCCATACGCCGTTTTTCGTTAAGTTCATTACCATTTAGCACATTGAAGACCCTGTCGGTAAATTCGTTGACGAGGTCAGCTGAAACCTTCGCTTCTTTGATATTTTTCAGAGGCTCGCACTTAGCCACTCTAAGATCCTTGGTTGATGGAACCACTACGCCCATACCATGAACTTTTGCATAAGCTGGATCAGTGTTGGAGATCTCATCTGAAAGCTTAATATCGTCTGCTTTAAATAAAACGACACATCTATGACCTATTGTTGACCTAACAATTACGTGCTTTTTGGGATCAGAAAGTTTAACTTCATTATTTATGATTTTAGACAGAGCATGAGATTCTTCTGATGAAAGAGAACGTGCGACTCTCCTATCAATTATTCTAAAATCATCTCCTATCGTAGCAAAGTTTCCCCTTAACGCAAGATCTCCGTCTTTAAAATCAAGACCACATCCAAGTGCTTCAACCACCCCCCTGCCAACGTAGCCTTCATTAACCTTGTAGCCAAGCATGCTATAAACTGCAATATCCGATTCAGGTGCGATTCCCTTGCCTACTGTATATACCAAGCCACCAACGGACTTTCTTGCAAAGAAGTCTAGGTTCGGTGTTGAAGCGGATTCCAACGTTGTAGTATAATTAAGTTGGGGAATAGGCCTATCACCTACGCCGTCCAATATCACAAATAGAATATTTTTCATGCGACTGTCGTCCCCGCCTATCGACAGCTTCCAAAATAAATCTTTTAAGCTTTAATACTCACAAATAATGTGCTATGCTAAAACTTATCTTATAAAAACTGTTTTTGTTTAGGAAGTCCCTTATTTTTGGTATGTTCCGTAGGTTGATGGCGTATATCTTGGTTGCGCAGAAGGCTTTTGTTGGACGGTCTGAGGCTGCGGTGCAGCTGTTGTTGGAGGTTTAGGCTTCTTTATGCGGTAGTACAGTGTCCCAATCTTCCCTTCAAAATCGCTTAAAATACTGTCGAAGGCCGCGAAAGCTTCTGCCGGTGAACTGAACGGGCTAAAGTAAGGATATGCAGCTTCAGGAGTAACCGTTTTTGTCGACATATAGTGGAAATGATCACTCTGCTGAAGGAAGCGCCAGAGCTTAGTGACGCCGGCATCATTGATCTCTTTGACGATTGGTTCAAGACGATATAACCGGTCAAAGGTGATTCTTTGCATCGAGTTGTCGATCCAAGCAGTACAGTCTTTTTCTACATCAGCCCATGAAATTGTAGCAGTTTCTGGAACATTTATCGCACCAGACGAGGGATTTGAAGCAACGACCTCACTGGGTGTGGACCAGTTGAGGTTGCCTGCCTTGGCAACTTCTTTAGGAATGTTCTTAAGAAGATCGAATATGCCTGTTTCAGCCGAATGACGTTCCCCGAAGGTTTGGATGTCAACAGAAATTAGTATTACATCTCCGCCGGTCCTAGACAGCCACTCGACATATTTGTCCGCAGTAAGCGGGTATTCTCCCCAATTCTTTAGAGAAAAACGGAACCCAATATCGTCTGAAAGAATGCAGTGTCTAAGAAGCAGCTTTATATTTTCTGCACCGACAGTAGAATATACGTAGGTTGGAGAACGCCCTTCTAGAAGCTTGGGAACGCCTTCTGTTAGAATACCTTGGAAGCCGAGGGACTCCGCTGCCTTTGATATACCGTTGTTGTAGATGAGTTCTGTGTTCTCGAAGACTTTGACCTCGTAGCCAAAAACTTGCTTAATAAGTTCCTTGTGCTCCTTCACTTGGGTTGCAAATTCGTTTAAACCTAAACTTGAAAGGGAAGATAGTGAATGATAATATGTACCGCCCAACAGCTCGACACTGCCTGAAGCAATAAAACTTTTTAATTTCTCAACAAGTTGAGGCTCATAGAGAGCTGCCTGATGGAGAAACATGCCGCTCATACCCAAGGACAGCTTGAAAGGTTTGTCAGATGAAGAGTTCCCTTTAATTATTTCAGAAAGAATATCAAACGTGGGATTATAGCATTTCTTAGAAACTCTCCCAAAAATTTCTCTGTTAAGCTTGTCGTCAAAATATCGATCTATTAAAGACTCTCCCGCAGCAATTCTCTTCACTCTTTCGTAAGGGAACATGCGGTTCAGTCTTCTTGGCTGATGAATTTCTAACACTAGCACTATGTCTGTCATTTCAACATTAATCCTAAAGTTCTACTAATAAAGTTTATGGACAGTCGAACCGATAATTTCGTGTTCATTGAACATTTAAGTCACAATTAAGGATGTGACTTCAAATAAACATCTACTACAAATTCTTATTAAAAGGATTTAATAACCTTAGAGGGATAAGTTTGAAACTTGCAATGTTTTGCTGGGAATTTCCACCTCGAATTGTTGGGGGACTTGGCTCTTATATTTCAGAAATAACACCTAAGATTATTTCAAAAGGACACGATATTACAGTCTTTACGTTTAATGACGGTAAACTCAAAACCCACGACGTGTTTAAAGGTATTGAAGTTCACCGACCGGAGGTTGTTGATATGACAGACGTATTTCCCTCAGTTGTGAGCGAAGATATTGCGAGATGGGGTAGTGGAACGGAATTTTTTTCGGAAGTTATGACGAGCAACATTTTAAGTTCAGCAAAACTGATCAACCAGCTTGTCAAATTTGATAACAGGGAATTTAATTTGATAGTCGCTCATGACTGGCTTTCTTTTATGGGTGGAATAATTTCAAAGAGAGAACTCAAACTGCCACTTGTAACCCACTTTCATTCCACGGAAAAGGGTAGAAGTGTCGGCGATGGATCAAAAACTATCGTAGAACTTGAAACCATCGGCGGAAAAATCGCCGACAAGGTGATTACCGTGTCTTGTGCCATGATAGAAGATCTAGCGCACATCAATGTACCTAAAGAAAAGATAAACGTCGTATATAACGGCGTGGATCCTCACAAATATGATCCGACTGCGATACCAAACGATGTCGCGCAGATCGTTAGAAAAAGATATAACATAAAGGATGATGAGACAATGCTGCTTTTTGTTGGCAGATTAGTTCCAGTTAAAGGTGTAGATAAACTCATCTACGCTATGGAGCATGTTAACGAGAAATACCCGAAAGCCAAGCTTGTAATCGTTGGCACATCCGACAATGAACGATACTACTCAAATCTAATATCAAATCTAAAATTGGATAAAATCGTTATCCCCAGATTTGAGTTCATAAGTGAGGAGGAAAGAATAATTCACTACGCTGCCTGCGATATGGCCATTTTCCCGAGCCTATATGAACCGTTCGGGATAGTGGCACTAGAGGCCATGAGCATGGAAAAACCCGTCATCGTAGGAGCGAGAGGAATTTCTGGCCTTAGAGAAATAGTCCTTCCGTCAGGGCCAGATCAGTGTGGCGTCCACGTTAACCCATATGATCCAGCAGATATAGCATGGGGGATAGGTGTCCTATTGAGCGATATGACTAAGTCAAAACAGTTTGGAGTTAACGGCAGAAAAAGGGTTCTAGCAAATTTTACGTGGGACAAGGTAGCTGACGATACTATAAAAGTATACAAACAGTTAGTTAAGTAGGTGCAGGGATACGGGAGAAATTAGAAAGGACTACTTTGTCGATAGGTGGGTCGTAATAGAGCCTGGAAGAGCTAAAAGACCTTCAGACTTTAAGGTTCCGAGAGAAGAGAAGGAGGAAGGGGTCTGCCTTTTTTGCCCAGGAAACGAAAATCTAACTCCTCCGTCGATATATACGATAATATATGAAAACAACATGTACATAAAGAAACAGGACAGTGGAGAAGAGAGAGTCAAAAATTGGACTGTTAGAGTTTTTCCCAACAAGTACCCTATAGTCTCACTCGAACCAGAAGCTGAACATACCAACTACCCGATAGAGAGCGAGCCCGCATATGGACATCACTATATTGTTGTTCCAACACCAAACCATGATGATAAATTCATAAATTTCTCTAAAGAACAATGGTCAGGACTGATCAACGTTTTAAACGATATGGTGCAATACTTGTACGGTAACAAAGTTAAGGGTGTCGGATACATTTCGATCTTTATAAATAATGGAAAAGAGGCGGGCGCATCAATAAAGCATCCACATGTACAGATAGTTACAACCCAAAATATTCCTCCTCCAATATTAAGTGAAATATCAAGCATAGAAAGGCATCCGACGTTTGGAAGGTGCCTACACTGTAATATTATCAGATCTGAGACCGGTGGTCCAAGAAACATCTACACTTCAAAGTACTTTATAGCCATCACACCATGGGCTTCCTTTAATCCCTACGAATTCTGGATATATCCAATAAAACATGAGACAAAATTTTCTGAAATAAGCTCAGACAAAGTCGACGACCTAGCACAGATACTAAAGATCATGATGGGGGCCCTAGGTGCAACAGTCGGCGATATCCCATTTAATCTAGTTTTCCATATATCTCCTGAAAAAAGGACAACGAAACAGCTGCATTGGCACATTGAAGTGTATCCTAGGCTTACAACGTATGCAGGATTAGAACTAGGGTCAGGCATATATGTCAACCCCGTGCCACCAGAGCAGGCATGCATCGTCCTAGGTGTTGCGGCTAGGAAGGAGCATGCGAAGATGTACGGCATAGAGTAAGGGATGACCGTAATCCTCATGTGATAAAGGGAAATCTAGTCATATTAGCCAAACGCGTTCATCCCCACAGAAGCCCCTGTCTGAGGTATGGGTTTGATGCCAAGAATTTAGATTGCAGAACGTTCTGTGTTTAAAAAAGGATAAATCATCTGATCTGACACCATTTTTTATATATAGATTACTGGCATATTTTCAAAAAGAGAGTTATGAATTTATTTATCATTCCTCTCATTTATTGCACCCTTGTATAAATCTAAAGTTTTTTCAGCGATGATGGACCACGAAAATTCTTTCTCAATACTTTCTCTACCCTTCTCTTTCAAATGTTCTGCTAGACCACGGTCAGAAAGAACCCTGTCAACACCCCAGAAGATCGAAGGCGGGTTCTGCGGAAAGACCTTTATTCCGTTATCCTCATGACTAATAATTTCGGACAAACCATCGATATCACTTACAACGACAGGAACACCGGCAGCCATCCCCTCTAAAGCAACTATTCCAAATGGCTCGTATATGGAGGGGACGACAAGGACGTCTGTGCTCTTCATCAGTTTGACCATTTCTACATCTGGGAGAAACCCAGTAAAAATAACCCTATTTGAAACTCCTAGACGTGAGGCTTCGGATTCCAGGTAGCTTCTGGATGGACCATCCCCTACAATTAATAGCTTGGCGTTATATTTACTCAAAATCTGTGGCATCGCTCTAATAAGGTATTCGCAGCCTTTTTGAGCTGTCAGTCTCCCTACAAAAAGGATCATCTGTTCCTTCCAGTATACGCCGTAGCTTTCCCTAGTTTTTGACACTTCAACATTAATATTTATCCTCTCAGAATCAATACCGTTTGGAATAACACTTATCTTACTGGGATTTATGCTGAACTTCTGCATTGCATCGTTCTTCATCGAATTACTACACACTATTAACTTTGAAGAATCATATGAACCCCACCATTCAATACTTTCGATCATCATAGATTCTAAAGTCTTCGAACCCAAGCTCCTTCTAAATTCTAGGCTATGAAATGTTAAAACAAAAACAGAGGAAGTGTAGAGTTTAGCTTCACTAGCCGAAGGGACAACCATCCAATCGTGACCATGAACGATATCGAAGGAACCATAATCTTTGATCAGCTGAGCAATTTTCTTGCTGAAGAAATGATTCATTAAATATATCCAATTGTAAAAATTTGGTGCGGGAATTTGTATCTGTGTACGAACTATATGGATTCCATCTTTTGTTTCAGTAAGCGGACTATCATGTGCCTCTGGAGTTATCACTGTAACATCAACGCCTTCCTTTACAAGAAATTTTGAAAGCTCATAAACGTGTCTAGCTATGCCACCGATAATATTAGGTGGAAACTCCCAAGATAGCATCAAAACACGCAATTTCAGTCACCTGAATCCCATTTATGGAAACAAATTTTCCGTCGTGTCATAGTTACGTAATTGATAGGAAATCTCTTTTTTTCAGGCTGAGAGGACTCTACATGCTGGTAGGTGGACGATTTCCTAGCGCTTGGCCGCTTGTGCCCGCAGTTTCCCTCCATAAAAATCTCTATTTCATTTATAACGTCAATCACGTTCAACCAACCTATTTTTGGCTCTGATTGATCTCCGATCCCTAGCGCTAAAACATATTCTGGTAGATAGGGTGGGATTAAATACGGTAACCTGTATCCTTCTCCATCGGCCATAACAGCTATGTCCGTATCTTCCACAACTTAAGTTAAGTAAAGGCTACATAAATAATTTACATAATCTCTTTAAGATTCGCAACTAAAGAGAGAGTGTACCCAGATAATCCAATTCTTTTAAGAACTTTTTTTAGGTAATCGATATCCTTTGTCTTCGAAGGGTCTACTTTATTCATTACAGCAAGATATACCGTCGATACGTCCAATAAGTAAAAGTAGCATATTATTTGGTTAAGTGTCTGACCCTCTGGATAAAGCTCCATTATGTTAGAAGGATCGCATTCTCTTAAATCTGCGAGGGAAACAGCATCCTTTGTCATATTTACGATCAAATTGTAGTTGTACTAGATATAAATTTTTTTTTAAATAAAAAATAAGATAGGGTCTAGCGCCCCTCATTGCCTTCAATATATTTTAGGTCTTTGTATCTTTGGGTTTAAGCCTTTTTGGCTACAATGATGTCGCATGTAGAAACGTTTCTTATAATCCCCTCAGGTGTGTGTATTGCTTCTGTTCCTAAATTGGTTTCTTTTATATAGAATTTGCCTTCTCCAAATCTGTTAATCAGTACTTGTGATACATCTACTGCCATGCTGATTGCTCTACCTCTTGATTTGATGCTGATGAAAGACGATTGTGACAGTTGCAGGACAGCTGAGAGCACGTAAGCCATGACACCCTTCTTCCCGATGTATATAACGTTAGGTTCTGATCTCCTCTGAGGAGTTGGGGCAAAAGTTGGGGCAAAAGTTGGGGCAAAAGTTGGGGCAGTAGGGGCAGCCTTTGTTTCTTCCGGCGCGTCTTCTGAGACAACATTACTGTTTTCTTCAGTCTTTTTGATTGCTTTGGTCATATTTTTCTCCTGAACATTAGGGACGAAAATCTGATTAATAACTTTGTCGGTTTTCGTCTCCCAAAACTAAAGGAAGATCATAGAAGGTATTGTAGAGCTATATCTTGATATGTGCTATCAGGAAGCTGACGTCTTATAGATATAGGTAAAGCTTTCGCATAAAGCTCCCTCTTTGCAATCTCTGTTACATTGAAAAGATCATCACGAGCTATAAATGATGGTGCACCATATGACAGCTGAAGAGCTCTTGCACCAATTATTCTGGCCCGCTCATACTTAGTTAATTTTGGAGGCCCAATTGTTATCTTAAACAAACTAGATACTTTTTGATGAGATTTTTTAGACATTAGAGAAAATCACCGTTCCCAGCACATTCCCCTTTAACGAAGTCCTTTTTGAAAGTTTCGGTCACACTTTTAAAAGAATTATAAACCAGGGTGGAAATTAGTATATGACGTTATTGTCGACTGTAGGAACTGTTTCTAGACAGAAATTTAGGATAACTATTACAGGCAAAGGCGAAGTTATCGCTAATTTATACAGACACCTATCTCCATCGACACTGTTAAGGTTAAACAAGATCCTCCCATTAGAAACCCACGTAATAAGGCAAAATGGTGTTATTGTTATGCCTGTAAATGTTATAGCGGGCAAGGAAAAGATCAGAGACGAATTTAAGAGAGGTGAAATTGCGTTTGGTCTCCAAGAAGTAGCTTTAGTGGTTTTCCTTGAAGAAACAAAGGTTGCTAGAAAGTACAACATAATAGGTGAAGTGGAGACAGGGCTTGACCTATTAGATAGTATTGTTCACAGTGAAACCGTCAAGATTGAAAGAATAGATTAAAATCCATTATTCCTTGAACTTGTAGATAAAATGGCTACTAAAGCCGCCTACCTTCACGATTAAGCCCTTTGATTCAAGAGTTTTAAGGAATTGATTAGCTGCTGAGGCAGTAACACCTAAAGCTTTGGCGACCGAATATAATGTTAAGGACTTTGCAGCCTTTAACTGATTTAATGCTTCTTTCTCATCCCTCACACGATCTTTATATTCTTCACGCCTAGGAGAACGTCCTCCCTTTTTTTCTGACTTAGCTTTAGCAGCCTGTTCTTCGGATTCTTTCCCCTGAGCCTTTTCTTCAGACGTTATACTCCTTTTCTTTGTTCCACCCATGATTGTTCAGCCAATTACACCCAACGTTCAAATAGATTAACCTTTCTATTGTCAAAGAAAAAGTTAATTAAACTAGAATCTAAAATACAACTATAGATAAGCCAATGAACTTCTCAGAGCTTTCAGACATATTAGAAAGACTATCGGAAACAACAAAAAGACTGGAGATGATAAGCATACTAGGCAGAACTCTTTAAAAAAACAGACCCAGACGTAATCGATAAAGTTATCTACATGATACAGGGGAAATTGTATCCTGATTATGTAGGAATAGAAACTGGCATAGCTGAAAAGACTGCAGCAAAAGTAATAGCTAACGTTTCAGGTGTCAGTATTGCGAAGGTAGAAGAACTTACTTCGAAATTAGGTGATTTAGGTAACGTTGCAGAAAAACTTCTAAATAAAAAAACGCAGGTGACCCTTTTTTCTGAACAGCTCACAGTAGAAAAAGTGTATTCTGCTTTAGACAAGACTGCACGAACAAAAGGATCCGGAGCACAAGAGATGAAACAAAAAATACTTTCGGGACTTTTAAATGAAAGCAAATCCAACGAAGCTAAATTTTTGATAAGATTTGTGATCGGAACACTGAGACTTGGAGTTGCAGACTATACGATACTAGACGGTCTGGCCCAAGCGTTCAGTGGGGGTAAAGACAGCAGAAATTTGATTGAGAGAGCCTACAACGTATCCAGCGATCTGGGACTCGTAGCAAAAGTTCTTTCGAAAGGAGGGATAAATAGCTTAAATAGTTTCAGCATTACAGTCGGAAGACCTATCAGACCAATGCTCGCTGAGAGACTGACAACAGCCCAAGAAGTTGTCGAAAAGATGAAGGGTGAGGTCTCCGTAGAATACAAACTTGATGGTGAAAGAGTCCAAATACATAAGAATCGAACAGATATATTACTTTTCTCAAGAAGACTTGAGAAAATAACGCATCACTATCCAGATGTCGCGAGCGCTGCCAAAAAAAATCTAGTCTTTGATGTCGGAATCGTTGAAGGAGAGATCGTTGCAATAAATAAGGACACGGGAGAACTCAGACCCTTCCAGGAGCTTATGCACAGAAGAAGAAAGTACGAAGTTGAGAAGGCCATGGAAGGAATACCTACAGTTGTCTATCTTTTCGATATACTCTCACTAAAAGGCAGGGACTTAACACAACAACCTTATCACGTTCGAAGAAAGCTGCTAATAGAGAACTTAAAGGAAGGTATCTCGATTAAAGTTGTACCAAATATAATAACCTCGAAACCCGAAGAAATTGAAAAATTTATGAATAAAGCAATCTCCGACGGATGTGAAGGCGTTGTAGTAAAGGACTTGAACGGCACCTATAGGGCTGGCGCAAGAGAATTTAGCTGGATAAAACTAAAAAGGGAATACAGAAGCGAATTAGCTGACACCCTTGATCTTGTAATTGTAGGGGCCTTCTATGGTAAAGGAAAGAGAACGGGCAAGTATGGAACATTTCTTCTAGCAGCCTATGACGACGATAAAGACATTTTTGAGTCCATCAGCAAAGTCGGCACAGGATTCACAGACGAAAATCTTGGCAAATTCCAGAGGCTTCTTAACCAATATAAGATTAAGCACGCACACAGCAGAGTGAACTCTAAAATAGAAACAGACGTTTGGTTTATTCCACAAGTTGTGATAGAAGTTGCAGCCTCAGAAATAACGTTCAGCCCTATCTACACAGCAGGCTATAACACGCTTAGAAAAGATGCAGGCCTAGCGCTGAGATTTCCAAAATTCACGGGACGAATAAGAGACGATAAAAACCCGGAGGACGCGACTACAGTCAAAGAAGTTATTGAACTGTACCAGAAGAGGCTTAGTAGAATACAACCAGCAAGCAGCGACAATGTTTAGCCTTCTTGATCATTTAACGACACGTTTGAAATGAATTTTATTGGAGTTCCTTTGCAATTAATAAAAGAAAATTAGATAATCGAGACAGTGCTAAGAGACGTACATGCATTTAAATCATTAAAAATCACACGTAATAAAATTATTTAAAAAACTCCTTAACATGGACGTAACTTTCACGCAGAGTCGCAACTAATTTATGTTAATTAAAAGTTTATGCTTGTTTAAAAATAATCATAGTTGATGAACAGAAAAGAACTTGTTACGATGCCTAAGCTTCAGATCGCACTCGATCTTCTTGCTATAGACCGCGCGATAGAGATTTCTTACAAAGTTGAAAACTTCGGAGTGGACATATTGGAGGCTGGTACACCGCTGATTAAATCCGCAGGAATAAGAGTAGTAAGGGAACTTAAGGGAAGATTTCCTAAAAAGATTGTACTCGCTGATCTGAAAACTTTAGATGTTGGAAGAATTGAAGTGCGTATGGCAGCTGAAGCAGGAGCTGACATAGTATCAATTTCAGCTTTAGCGCCGGATGAGGTTATTACAGAAGCTCTAGCAGAAGCAGAAGAAAAAAAGGTGCTGTTGGAAGCAGATCTCTTGGGGGTGAAAGATCAATTAAATAGAACATTTGAGTTAAAAAAGCTTGGAGTTAACATTATCTGCGTTCACACAGCAATAGACCAGGAAAAAAGCGGTGTCAAATTTGAAGACAGACTCAACATGGTTAAATGCATAGCTCAAGAAAGAGATCTCGTTATTTCTGCAGCTGGAGGACTAAACATTGGAAATGTCGGGCAGATGGTTGAAGCTGGCGCAAATATAATCGTCGTTGGGAGAGCTATAACAAATTTGGCTGAACCGAGTTTAGTCGCTCGCCAATTTAAAAACGAAATTATAAAATTTATCAACAGAGGACAGCTAAAATAGTATGGCCACAGCTCAGACCATTATATTATATCTTTTATCATGAAAAAAATGAAAAATGTTATATGTTACTTAATATAAGTAGACTTGACATGTACGAAGGAGAATCCGAACTTAGAGCAAAAAGGAAGACCTTGTCTCTGCTAACAGATGAGTCAAGAAAGGTTGTTGAAGGAGTAAGAATAATTTTAAATACGTACAACCAGATTTTAAAGGAAGATAAGGAGGGAATAAACGCAAGCATCGAAGAGGCGAAGAAAGTAGAAGACGATGTTGAGAGATACAGAAGAAGCCTAATCAAAGAGCTGATGAGCATGGGCAATATTGTGATGAACAGGGAAGACGTTCTCCGTGCAGCATATTCTATAGAAGAAATTGTTAATTACATTTATTCTATAACATTCCGATTAGCACAGATTGATCCTAAGATTTTCAAACGAGTCGTCGCAAAGGAAGTCGAAGAGCTCATTCTCATGGCCGCAGATATAGTGCAGAAGATGAGCGAGGTCGTGAGGATGTTGACAATAAATCAGCTGAAGGTTCCAGATATTGCAATAGAGGTCGAAAATATAGAAAAAGAGATAGACATCAAATATAGGACATTAAGCATGAGATTACCTCCTACAATTTTAAATGCACCCGGGGGATTTCTTATTTTGGACCTTTTGGATCGAATAGAGAACCTTGCAGACGCTTGTTTGAAAGCAACCGATGCAGTAACCATTCTCGCTCTTGGGATATAGGAGCATGAAATAATGGACGCTTTCACTGGAAGTCTTTTAGGAAACAGAATAATGATCAGCAACTTAGAGGAGTCTCATGAACTTTACAGGATAGGGTTTTTCGGAAAACCTCTTGGTGTACATAAGCCAAAGAATGGGGAGTTTAACACACCTATAGTCTTAGATGTTATAGAAGGATTATATCTCGTTGAGAGAAAAATGCTTAGAGTGCTTAATGAAAATGGTTCAGAAATATCTTCGGAAGAACTTTTGAAGATCTGTAGGAAAGATTATGTTAATTTTGATATGAAATATATTGTTTACAAAGATCTAAGAGATAAGAAACATATAGCTTTACCGGGAATAAAATTCGGATGCGATTTCGCTGTGTACGAACATGGACCAGGAATCGATCATGCACCGTACTTGGTGCAGGTAATAGGTGAAAAAGATAAACTCTCAGCAACGTCGGTTGTCCTATCTGGACGGCTAGCTACGACAGTTAGGAAACAATTCATTATGGCAATAGTAGGTCACGATGGTGACCCAAAGTATTTGACGTTAGAATGGTGGAAATCTTAGATCATTTTAGAAAACTTTTAATCTGACATCTACGGTGGTACCGTAAGTAGTGAGTGACTATGGCAGAGAGTGATACGGCCAAACCCTGCACGTCAAGATGTGAATTCTTCCGATGCGGCCGAAAAATGTTGGTTTTTCGTGAAGGTAGACCATGGTGTAGCTTTGTAAACGAGCCTTGCACGCCTGAGATGTGTGCTTACGTTACCTGTCTAAGAGCGAAGCTTATCACAGGAAATAGATGCGGACTTACTCTAAGGAGAATTACCGTTGAAAAAATGACTCCAAACGACTTTAAACCCAACGTCAAGCTGAAGAACAAGGACCTCCAGAAATTTGGCAGCGAAGACGTAGTATAGTTCTGATATGACACAGTTTTCTAGTTTAGATTAGCTTGATGATTCTATTTTCATCGTCTTAATATGAAGTAAGGAAATCTATAAGTGAAAACCATAATTACTGATTTATAATATCGATGGAACCATAGACCTCCTTGAAGAGAAGTAATATCGCTTGAGGTGGAAAAACGCCATATTCTGTAACGATTAAGTCGATATATTCCGGAGGAGTGATGTCGAAGGCCGGATTAGCTATCTTAACACATTCGTTCATTGCATACCAATCCTTGGTGACAACCTCTTCATGTGGCCGTTCTTCTATCGGTATAAGTTCACCGAAAAAAGTTCTGGGACTTATCTTATAACTTTCAGCTGCCACAATAAATCTGCTCCTAGACTCTTTTGCGGCAAGAGCCAACATAGAAGTTCCTATCTTGTTTACGATAGCTCCGTTCACCGATATGGCATCAGCGCCAACGACAACTACGTTAACCCTATTCATATAGAATCTTGCAGCAGAGTCGATGATCAGCGTCACATCAATACCCTCTTTAGCAAGTTCCTAGAAGTAAGCAACCCCTGCATTTTTGGTCTTGTTTCAGTGCAGAAAACCTTAATATTTTTCTTTTGCTTGAATGCCGCTAATATGATGGCGATTGCGGATTCACTGTTGCAGTGTGTTAGAACTATATCGCCATCCTGGATACGGTTTGATCCTATTTGACCAATTCTTTCTATAGCTGACTCGCTTCTCGTTATAAACTTTTCACAGTATTTCTTTAACGAGTCCTTTAAAACAGTAACATCAACTGTGCACTGGCATTCTTTGTCAAGATTTGTTAAAACATAATTTACGGCGTTTGGCAGAGATACAGCTGTAGGTCTTGCATTTTTAAGGAATTCCCCTGCTTCTTTCACCTTATTGACGAATTCTGTCCTAGATTTAACGTCCAAAGCTGTACCGAAATCCTCGAGAGCCTTAACGGATGCTCTAGCTATGCGGCCAGCCCCCCTAATACGCATTTTCTTAATATCCTCAAATGTGCTTTCTATAGTTTGCAAATTGACAGATAATAAAACGAGGTTAGTAAAAAGTATTTTGAATAAAAAAATATGAACCTGAAGGATTTCTCCTCAGGTTTCTTTCTAAAAAATTTTCTTTTATTGTACTACTTCGCCCAATGCGTGACTAGGAAGTACCTGTGTTATCTTCGCTTTCACAGTATCGCCCTTGTTCGTATGGGGCACAAAGATGACGTATCCTTGAAGTCTTGCTAAACCGTCTCCCCTTCTACTGATTTCGCTGATCGTTATATCAACTACGTCTCCGACTTTCACTGGTTTTTCTTTGAAGTAAGATGAAGGAAACTTTCCAGGCCGTCTCTCACGCATTTCTGAGCCTTCTTCCTCTGCCAAGTTATTTCTTTGCCTCGTCCCCACATGTTTACGTTAACTATTTAAATGTTAGCAGCTTTTTGAAATTATTACTTTGATGGTTTAGTAACAGTGTTTTAAAAGGACCAATGTGTAGTCTGCAACGATGTCGGACAACATCATCAAAGAAGGGGACAACATACTTTTGTATACATCAAAGGGAAAGACTTGGTTGGTTAAAGCAGAAATTGGCTCAAAAGTGCACACCCACCTCGGTATTATAGAACTATCAAAGGTGGTAGGAAGGGAGTTTGGGGAAGTTTTTGAGACAACCTTAGGCGCAAAGGTCGTAGTACTCAAACCCTACCTCGTAGACTATCTCATGAAAAGTGCAAGGAATACACAGATAGTCTATCCTAAGGATATTGGTTTCATAATAATGGAGACAGGTCTCTGTCCTGGTTCAATTGTTATAGAAGCTGGAACCGGAAGCGGAGTACTTACAACAGCATTTGCAAGCCATATAAAACCTGACGGCCACATATACACTTATGAGATTAGGCCTGAATTTATTGAGATAGCGGAAAAGAATCTGATTAAAGCAGGTGTCAGAGATTATGTGACCATAAAGAACAAAGATGCCTCACTCGCATTTGATGAAAAAAATGTCGATATAGCAGTAATAGACGTCGGAGACCCCTGGAAACTCGCTAAGCCTGCACACGATTCCCTAAAAGGCGGAGGAGCAATAGCGGCTATTTTACCCACTATGAACCAGGCAGAAAAACTTGCGTCGGAGCTTCATAGTTTAGAATTTATAAATGTCCATACCGTTGAATTGTTGCTTAGAAACTTGGAGGCCAGAGAGGGAATGACAAGGCCTTCTACAAGAATGATAGCCCATACAGCGTATCTGATGTTCGCGCGAAAAGCGATATTCAGCAGGTGATTCTTCCCAAATTCTTTTACTCAGCTTTTCTTTTTTCTGGATTTAACTTTTCCTATGTCTCAATAATGTATTTAAAACTATGTTATCTGTGTCTACCCTACGCTCAATTTCATTAGGTAAAAAGGATGGATTTCAAACTGAGTGTGGATAAATAAAGGTTAAAACATCCATTATGCGAATGTTTGATGAGGGAAAAATGTCCAAGGAACGGTTGCAAAACTTGTACATAATACTGTACGCAGTACCTTTCATCGCTGGAATCGTCGGGTGGATCTACTACTACCTTACTCTGGATGCAGCTGATAAAAACCTATACAATGTTTTTTTAATGGTCTCTAAAGATCCAACCTTTTTCCTGACAGGATTATTTGGAATAGTGTTTGCTACACTCGTGGATGCCAAATCATCGGGTGAAAGAATTGAAAATATTATTGAAAAAATTGAAAAGATTGCGTTGGCTCTGATAATAATCGAGATGCTCGAAGCCGTATTTGTTGCCAACTTCGACCTTTCAAGATTTTTTCTGCTAATTATCGGCGGAAAATATGCCATAATATTGCCCTTAATGCTGATTACCTATTCTTACCTGATCCCCTTGGGAAATATGCGCCTATCTCTACCTAGTATTACATCAGCTATGATGATTTTGGCAATAATTCTTATGATTTCGGCTCCGGCATACGATTTTTATGCATACGTTACTAAAGGAGTTGTTAACAGATATGACGAATTTGTTGTAATCTTTTTCATCGGATTGATACTTCTCATTGTTTCTAACTCTTCTTTAAAAGGTAAGCTGAGTCAAAGTAAAGAGAGAGTCAGAGTAAAGAAAAAACCTTAACATCGGCATATTTGTTGATATTTCGAACTTGATTTTTATTCTAACACCGTTTTTAACAGAAGCTAACGATAAGTGGAATTGCACGGGACTCAGGTTTTTCTGAACGTTTCCTAAAAAAGTTGCAGCTAGAGTCTAAATCTTCTGTTAAAAATAAGACATATCAGGTAGCACCCTTCATGTTACCAGAAAAAGATTTAATTGCAGACAAATGTGTTTGTCCTTCAGGACAAATAGCTGCTAAGTATATGACAAAGAAGATAGAGGGAAATTTTCAAACATATTAAATTCTTTTCTTTAGGATGAAGGAAGTGTTAGTCAGATAAACATGGAAGATCATTTTACAAATTACGATGAATTAATTAAAGTGAGGAGTAGATAATGACAAAAGAGGACTACACTTACATAATAGTAACAAAGCAACTTCATAGCATATTAAAGTAGATGGCAAAAACAAATAATGCCAGCATCTCTAGGTTAATAGAGCAATTTGTGCGTATTAATACAAGTATTAATATCGTTAATAGTACACTAGTCAATATTCCAAATAGCAATATATCTCAAAGTGGCAAAGCAGGCCCGGTGGGGTTAGCACATTATTAGGTGCAGATACCAAATAAGGATATTGAGATTTTATGTAAACTTTTATTAAGTGTCAAATTTAAGAAAAATTAAGCCAATAACGGCATGCTTGTATTCAGCAGCATCCATTGTTGTGATTGCCTAAACATGATGAAGTTCCCTAGTGATTCAGTTTCACTCATTTACCTCGATCCCCCATTTTTGACAAATAGAAATTATGCTGTGATCTTAAGTAATTACAACAAGGAGGACTACTTCAGCGGGTAGTTTTGTGACCCATCTCAGAAAGACTTAACTATTGCGCTACGACCTCATTTCCGAAGATGCCCCATTACACGCTAGAAGAAGAGAAACTGAAGAAGCTATACGACCAAGCGCGCGCACAAGGAAATAAGAAGAAGAAAAAGGAATACAAGGAGAAGATAGCCGAACTGAACCGACTCCGCAAGTCCGAGAAGCAAGAAAGCAGTAAGTCGAAAAGCTAGGGTTTCCTATACTATGCAGTCCGATTCAATCCGAAGTTAAATAGTTTAATATTTTCAAAATTCATATACGTCTTACTATTTACAATCACAATCACATTATATAGAAAATCAATCAAATAGCTTCATATAATTTTTGTAAGCATATCCTAAAATTCTTTATTTGAATTGGGTAATAGTATAACTATAACATTACAAATAATGCTATGTGTTTATTTTATTACGATAATCTACGATTAAGAAACTAAATTGTTCTTAGTTAACTCTGTATTCTCATGTTCTATAACGTCAGTCGCTATCTTATCCTTTGTTTCTGTCTTCTCACGGTCTATGATGTCGGTTGTAGTGGAAGGCACTTTGTATGTTTTCGAGGTCAAGTCGTCTCTGCACTCCTTCAGAGTTCGAGCTAAATGGTGTCTTCATATTCAAACCGGCTCTTGCCCGATTTAAATGATGTCCCATAATTACATAATAAAAAAAAATCCATATTATTTTTAAAAATGATGAATTCGTTTTAAATTCGAAATTTGTATTTGCCTTTTCTCAAGAATATGATAACTTCACGTACACTCTTGGAGAGACCTTTTCAAGTTACATTTATATCATTTTTACTAACACTTTATTTCTATAGATGGCAACTATTGCAGATAATGATGTTAACTAAGGGATAATGGTAGGACATAGGTTATCATTCTAAAATAATGTATGATAATGATAAGATATGCTGCGCGATATTCTTAAGCCGATTAGTCGCTAAAAATCCCCAGAACATAACCCAGCATTTTCTAGAGAATTTAATCCACTATTCTACATCATTATATTACACACTATTAATGAAATCTGGAGGTACAAATTTCAATTCATCTTTATGTTCTGCGATGTATTTTTCGAATACTGTGAACATAGAGCGAAAAACCTTATTTTCACCTTCCGTAAAATCAAACATCCCAGTCACCTCCTTAAACAACTTTAACGAATTCAACAGATAGTAGAGCTTCTCGTAATCTCCATCCATCAGCAGCTTGTATATTATAGAAAGATCGATGGACTTTTGCTTGACATGCACGGTATCTAAAATAAGCTGAAGTGCAGCAACATTTCCTTGGGGACCCTCTTGTGATACAGGGACTGGCCCCTCTTCCCCTTGTAGAAACCATCTTTTGGGCAATAGGAATAGGTTTACCATTCCCAGCGTACGCGTTGAACTTGGCGAAATAGTATCCGACCGAGCTCTCCGGTATCCCAGTTATCAGCGCAGTTTCCTTAACGGTGTTCCCCAGCCTCCAATAACTGTAAAGCCGCTCGTTCCTTTCCAGGTTCACCTTAAACTTTGAACTTCTAATCATTTTTAATCAATATATCTTATCGGATTACCATAAGATTAAAGTTTCCAAAAATGGTCTATTAAAATTGGACGATGCCCCAGCACAATATTTTAGATCATAAAGCCTACTAAACAAAACTGGAAGCTTATGTAGCCCTTGAAAGCAAGAGCATAAACTGTGCACATAATTGACATTTATCTAAATAAATCTCTGGGAGGAAAGGACGTTCAAAGTTATAGGGAAATCTGCATATAGAATCCATAGAGATATCTATATAGATTCCATGTGTAGATATCCATAAATAGGTGCAGATATCTATGGTCAATTGCATGTCTACGATAAAAAGAGGAAAGAAGGGTAAAGCAGCGCATTATCTCCCATCCTACTACCGATACAATGATAGGAAACCTGGCATTTTTATCCGGCTTACAAAGGAGAAAAAGGAAGCATTAGACAAGTACAAGGGAACGATGAGCTATGGAGATGCGATTGGAACTCTGCTGGATAGTAAATTAAATAATGATGGGGAGAAATATAAAAAGCTCAAGACAGTACCCATTAGGAAAAATAGGCTGGACGAGCTGTTCCCAAAGAAGCTTTAAGTGATAATAAAGGCAGATAATAACTGAAGTAATATAGAACCATGTTCATACTGTTCTGGCGCCAGTCATACAATTGTCGTTCTATGCAGAAACTTAAGTAGTATACGGAATTATTATAACTTAGCTTTTTGAAAAATAAGATCAAATATATATTACTATTCTATCAGCAATTTAATAGGATTAAATCTGATGCCTCCGCCTTTAAAGAACTTGGTGGAAAATTCGTAGAAGATTAACCTTATTGACTGTATTCCGGCAGCAAATCCCTCGATAATTACGACCATAATGTTAACTATTATAAGACTTGGAATTATGCCGAGGGATGCGCCTAAAGTAACAGCAAAACCAGCGAGTACACCGTGGGCGATTGCGAAGGCGGCAAGTCGGATATATGACATGGAGTTTGTTATAAAAGAAAGGAAGGTTTCGGTAAATTCACCGAATCCATCCATTAGTCTATCGCCAACCTTCAAGTCCTGTTTGCCCAGTCCCTTTAATATAGGTGCTAAAAACACTAACACTAACATTGCGACTGCTCCGAAGGTCAAAGGCTCATTTTCGGGTGATAGAAAAGCGCCAAACTGGATGCCACCCAAGATCAGCCTATAGGCTAGAATCACTCCGATTATATAATAGATTAGACCGATCAACCCTTTTCCACTGAAAATCGCCTCTCTGATTTCGCCTTCTGTGACGTTTTTGACAACGTTTAGAGTCAACGCAAATCCGAGCTGAAGTACTCCAAATAAAAGTGACACACCAACAATAGTGTAAAATGAATCCGTAGGCCTCAATAGTAAGGGCTTGAATTCAAACAGGAAAAATGAGCCATAGAATACTCCAAATATCATAGCTGAAAGCCCTCCTGTCATCATTATAATTCCAAGACGATTTATTGTGCGCTTTGACAGCCCGATGAAAGATTTTCTCATCCTGTAAAAAAGAAAGCCCCAGACGAGTATTATCAGCCCATCACCGACGTCTCCAAACATCCATCCATACATGACCGGAAAGAAAACTGCAAATAGCAGCGTTGGATCAATATCTCTATAATCAGGTACCCCTCTCGCGGTTGTGAGCAATTCGAAATTCTTCAGTAGACCTCTGTTCGATAATTCAACCGGCACTTCTTCGTCTCCCCTCGGATCCTCTAGAGTAAGATAAAGGACTCCATTAGTCAACTTTGAGACACTTGTTTCCAAATCCTTTGTCGAACGCTCAGGAATCCATCCTTGAACTATGCAGAAGTTTTTAGTTCTAAGCAGCGATGACCTTGCTTCTTTCAAAAAGCTTACGTATACTCTCTTCGCATCTAGTTCACTAAATATTTCTCTAAGCTCATTTTCTACCGAATAGACTTCCTTGAACTTGTCATCTATTATTCCTCTTACCTTGTTCAGTGCGGTATTAGGGTCTGAAGGCAGATCTGATGGAAACTTGAATTCATTGAAATTGAGGAGGCTTAGTGCTTTTTCAACGTTTTGCTCGTATTCGGTAAGCGCGGCAACAAATAAAATCGATTCTCTAGGCCCCACTCCTTTTGTTTCATAAATTACTCTAAAGTCTCTTAGAAATTCCTCGAGCTTAGGAATAAATACGTTGTTTATTATACCGACCTTAACAAAAATGAACCTGTGATCGCCTACACTTCCAACATCGATGCCGCTGTCTTTCAGCAGCGTCAAATGATCCCCCATCGTACTAAATTCTTCAATGTCCTTTATCAAGAGGTCAATTTGGTGTGCTAGCTGATCAATTTTTTTCTCATAAACAGCTATGTATCTTCTGATATCTTCGTCACTCAATTTAGCTGATTTCGTTGATAGGTTTGTGGGGGAGACCGATTCACTCGCGTGTTTTATGGATGATGGTGAAAACTTTTCCTCCAACGCCTGTAAAGAGTCCAAAAGCACCCTTGACCTTTCACACATTCTAATGAAACCGTCATAAAGTTCAAGATTTTCCGGCTCCTCACCTATGGAGGCACGCTCGCTGATCAGCTGGACTGCTCCTAGCCTGCCTATCTCTTCCAAAGTTCTGACTTCATGACTCCGTTGTACAGCGAGGTAGAATTTCTTCATTTTAACAGGCTTAAGCACTTACAGATCTCCTTCCATGAAGAAGATTCAAATCGATATTTAAATCTAATCGGACCTAATTTATGTTTGTAATGGAAAAGGAGTGAATAGATAGTCCAAGAAAAGTGTGTACTCTAATACTCTTTACATTCAAAAAGAATCTGTAACCTAAAAGGTATTGAATGAACCTTTAATTTCTGTTTTTCTCATTCCAGAGAGCTATAAAAAGGCTAGGAGAACGTTTATTAATTGTAGCACTTAGCATGTATTGATTGGGTCATGAGTGTAACAGCTGTAGGTGATAGCTACTTCATTACAGCTTTAAGACTGGCTGGTGTTGATGGAAGAAATGCTCATGACGTCCGTGAAGCTGAACAGGTAATTGATCAGCTTATCAAGGAAGGTAGGTGTAAAGTTCTGTTGATACCTGAGGATTTAGCATTAAAGCTCAAAAAAAAGCGAAAGGAGCTCTCTAATAATAAACAGATCTACCCGGTTTTTGCCATAATCCCTGGTCTAAATGGTCCGGTTGGCGAACGTGTTAAGGAGATTCACCAATTCATAAGCCAAGCAGTCGGTGTAAAGCTCAAACTATCTGAAGAATAGAATGAGGCGCCAAAGATATGCCGATCATAAAAGATTTGGTAGATGAAGAAAAAAAGACGGAGGAGATTATAAAGGAAGCTGAAGACAGAGCCAAGGAAGTAGTAAACACTGCAAAGAAAAAGGCCGATGAGCTCATTAGGGACGCTGAAAACGAAGTAAACGTCGTCAAAGATCTGACAGATCGTAGGGAATCAGAAATAGCTATTAAAAAAGAGACTGTAGTTAAAGGGTACAGCGAAAAATTAGAAGAGATCGAGACGGCGTGTAAAAGAAATTTTGGCGAAGCTGTAGATTTTATTCTAAACTATATTCTAGGTGAGATTGCATGAGTATAGAATCACTTAAAATTGAGATAAGAAAGAAGGCGGAAGAAGAGTCTAAACATCTAATTGATACCGCAAATGAGGAAGGTGCAAGAATTATCAATCAAGCCGAAGAGGAAGCTAAACGCATTATTGAGAACAAGATAAAGGAAAACGACAAGAAGCTTACTGAAAAAGAGAAGATCGAGCTATCGCTGGCTAGGATCGAAGGTAGAAGGAAGATTTTAAATGCAAAATCGAAGTACATCGCAGACGTATTTGAGGAGGTTGAAAAAAGGTTAAGGGAACTTCCGGAAAAAAATCCAACACGTTATAGGGACGTTCTAATCAATTATGCCGTAGAAGCAATTAACAATTTAGATGGAAAAGAATTATTTATAAAAGTAAACCGCCATGACCAAAAGATAGTTAACGAATTAACCGAAAAAATCAAAAATGAGTACAAAAAATCGAATGGAATCGTTGGACTACAAATTTCACCTGAACCCATTAATGCGATCGGCGGCGTTATAATCTATGCAGGAGACAAAAAGCAATACTATGTAAATACGTTTGAATCAAGATTAACGAAGATCAAATCAGAAGATGAAGGTAGAGTGCTTGAAATTTTGCTGGGATCTAAATAAGAGGCTTTACGTATGGGAAAAAGAATCGGCACTTTAAATAGAATTTCGGGTTCAGTGGTTATAGGAACAGGGATTCCGGATATTCAAGTTGGGGAAATAATATTTGTAGGCTCTGATGAACTTGTTGGAGAAGTTATCCGTATTTCAGAAGATACCTTTACAGCCCAAGTTTATGAGTCAACAAGTGGAATTGAACCCGGAGGAAAAGTTGTTGCGACAGGCAAAAAGCTGGTCACAGAAATCGGGCCAGGCATGCTCAACAGAATTTACGATGGTGTGGGGAGAAACCTTGAGCTTCTTGCTAAAGAAAGAGGCACCTTTATTACCCGTGGCGCAAAGGTGAGCACACTTCCCAGAGATCGGAAGTGGCATTTTAAACCACTAATTTCTAAGGGCTCAAAAGTGGAGTATGGAGACATCATAGGCGAAGTTCAGGAGACGCCTATGATGCAGCACAAAATCTTGATTCCCTATGGCCTACGGGGTACCATCGTGAAGATTGAGGAAGGTGATTTTAGGGTCGACGAGCCCGTGTATAAAATCTCATACGATGGCACTGAGACTGAACTGACAATGATGCAAGAATGGCCCGTGAGAGTTCCTCGTCCTTACAAAGAAAACGGCCGACTACTTTTAAGTGAACCCTTAATTACGGGGCAGCGGGTCATAGATACTTTCTTTCCAATCGCTAAGGGTGGTTCAGCCGCAATACCTGGAGGCTTTGGCACTGGCAAAACTATTATTCTCCACCAGCTAGCTAAGTGGAGCGATGCCCAAGTTGTCGTATACATAGGATGCGGCGAACGCGGAAACGAGATGAGCGAGGTTCTCAAAGAATTTCCGAAGCTCAAGGATCCAAGAAGCGGGAGGCCTTTAATGGAAAGGACGATTTTGATAGCTAACACGAGCAATATGCCTGTCGCAGCAAGAGAATCCAGCATCTACATCGGTGCAACAATGGCAGAGTATTATAGAGACCAAGGATACGATGTCGCAATAATGGCCGATTCCACTTCAAGATGGGCTGAAGCTCTCAGAGAGATCTCAGGAAGACTTGAAGAGATGCCTGTCGAGAGAGGGTATCCCGCCTATTTACCCGATAGGATAGCAGAGTTCTACGAGAGAGCGGGGCATGTAATAGCATCGGGAAAGCCCGAGCGGAAGGGATCAGTAACAATAATAGGAGCCGTTTCACCGCCCGGTGGGGACTTCAACGAACCTGTTACCATTAACACCCTCAGATTTACTAACGTCTTCTGGGCTCTTGACACTGAACTAGCCTACAGCAGGCATTTTCCCGCAATCAACTGGCTTAAAAGTTACAGCCTTTATTCTGAACAATTAATTAACACGATTATACTAAACCTACAAAACCTCGCCCAACAAAAAGAGGACCTTGGAGAAATGAGAAACGATGTCACCCAATTTACCAAGTACAGGTCAGATACGCTCGGATTACTTAATACAGCATCTGAGGTAGAGTCAATTGCAAGGGTAATAGGAGAAAGCGCTCTTCCAGATGAGCAAAGACTAATTTTGTTAACCGCAGAAATATTGAAGGAGGGTTTTTTAAGACAAGCAGCATTCGATGAGGTTGACGCATACTGCGATATGCTAAAACAGTTCCTACTGCTCAAAATGATTTTGAACTTTCATGAGAAGGCTATGTTGATGATAAAGCAAAGAGTTCCGTTTACAAGAATAAGGGAAATGCCACAGATTTCTATGATGATGAAGATAAAGGAGGACCCCAAAGGCATTGATAGCATTCTTGAGATTATGAAGGACACAGAAAATGCTCTCGAATTAATTGCCCTTGACTATGGTTTTTCCATAAAGGAGGTTAAGTAAAAATGTCACCCCAACTTCGTTTTGAAGACATTCAAGGAAAGATATACAGGGGTGTTAAAGAAATCAAAAGCTCTCTTGTATTTATTGAAAACGTAGCAGGTGTAGGTTACGATGAAATTGTTATAATAAGAGGCTCAGATGGAAAAGATAGACTTGGCCGAGTACTCGACATATCACACGACTTTGCCATCGTACAGATTCTCGGTTCAACAGATGGTCTACAAACCGATATGATAGTAAAATTTACTGGAACAGTTTTTAAGATTCCCGTCTCCGATGAAGCTCTTGGAAGAGTATTCAATGGAATATTTAAACCCATAGATGGAATGCCGTCAATAGTTTCAAGCGATGTCAGAGATGTTAATGGCCTTCCAATAAACCCTGTTGCAAGAGCCTATCCCAACAACTTTATACAAACGGGGATTTCGGCAATAGATGGCGTCTTGTCACTAATAAGGGGACAGAAGTTGCCTATATTTTCAGAAAGTGGTCTTCCGCACAATAGAATTATAGCCCAGATAGCTAGACAGGCTACTGTCAGAGGGGAGAGCGAGGAATTTGCGTTGGTTTTTGCAGCGATGGGCCTGAAAAGCGATGAAGCCAGATTCTTCTTGGAACAGTTCAGGAACTCTGGCGCTATTGAACGGTCAGTAATAATATTGAATCTCGCAGAGGACCCAGCTAATGAAAGACTTCTAACGCCACGAATTGCGTTAACGGTAGCTGAGCATTTAGCGTTTGACCTTGATCTTCATGTCCTAACCATCCTAAGCGATATGACGAACTATTGTGAAGCGTTGAGGGAAATGAGCGCTGCAAGAGAGGAAGTACCTGGAAGGTCAGGATATCCTGGATACCTCTACAGTGACCTTTCCACGCTCTATGAGAGAGCAGGTATAAACGTTGGTAGGAAGGGATCTCTAACGCAGATGCCCGTGTTGACGATGCCTGGTGGAGATTTAAGAAACCCTATACCAGACCTTACCGGCTACATCACTGAAGGCCAGCTATTTCTAGACAGAGACCTGTACTCCCGAAGCATTTATCCTCCAATAAATATCCTGCCATCGCTAAGCAGGCTTATGGGAAGTGGTATTGGCAAAGATAAAACAAGGGACGATCATGGAGATATAGCAGACCAGCTCTACGATGCATATTCCCGTGGGTCACGCGCTAGAGATCTTGCAAGAATTGTCGGAGAGATGGGGTTAAGCGAGAGAGAAAGAAGCTATCTAAGGTTTGCGGACTTGTTTGAGAAACAGTTCGTAAACCAAGGTGAAAACGTAAACAGGACGATTGAGGAAACCCTAGACATAGCGTGGGAAACTCTGGCGTCCCTACAAGAGAGTGAACTCGTTAGAATCAGTGAAAGCTTGATTAAGAAATACCACCCGAAATACAAATCGAATAAGCCGGATTCCTCTACCGGATAGTTGATAACTGTGTCAATGGGTCAAGTTTCAGCTACAAAAGGTGCGCTGCAGCGTTTAAGGGAGCAGATAAAGTTCACTGAAAAGAGTAAAGACATTCTCAAAATGAAAAGAGACCAACTCGCTGGGGAAATAAATAGACTTTTACATGAGATCCATCGCAGAAAAGAAATCGAAAAAATGTTTAGTGAGGCATACGAATCGGTAAAGTACGCATATGCTGTTGAAGGCTATGATGAAGTTTCCTCGATCGCCAACGCCACAGACCTTTTGGAAGTCCGCGCCAACCCAGTCAGTGTTATGAATGTGTTGATGCCTGAAGTTGAAGTCGTAAGAAAAGGGGGGTCTAAACAGATACCGTCGATAACACTATTTGTCCCAGCTGAAAAACTGAACAAGGCTATTGAAGAGGCGATTAATCTGGCCGTTGTTGAGGCAAAGATAGAGCAACTTGCAGGAGAGTTGATGGAGACTAATAGAAAAGTGAATGCCCTGGAAAAGGTCATAATGCCGAGATATATATCGAGGGCTAAGTATATTGAAGATCGGTTAATAGAAGAGGATTTGGAGGAATTTTCTATTATGAAACATGTTCGAAACATAATAAGGGAGAGTCGCGAATGAACCCCTTCTTAATATATTTGGTAACGCGAGCTCACGGCTTACACACACATCTGCTGACGGAAGAAAATTATAGGAACGTTCTGAAGATAAAAGATTTGAATTCATTAGTCCAATACCTTTTAAGAACAGACTATGGACCAGAAACAAGCAAAATATCAAGTGAATCAATAAACTCTATGAAGCTTGGTCAAGTCTTTTACTCGGTGCTCATGTCACGGGTATATCATCTTATTCGGATTGCGCCGAGAGATTTTAGGGATTTTCTTTTTTTGTACGCTGGAAGATATGAAATGGAAAATGTCAAGAGAATTTTGAGATCAAAAAGAACTGGGAATCAAATAGGCACCGACATGCTGCTGCCTATTCCCAGAGAATTTGCGATAATAAATTTTTCAGCCATGATAGAGGCGTCCACACTACAGGATTCTCTGGAGATTTTGAAGGCCACGAGATACTCTACGATTATTGAAAAAACATCGTTGCTTCAGAAATATGGAATACAGACTTTACTCGAAGGCGCCCTCGATAAAATATACTTCAAAGATTTAGAGAAATCCCTTAACAGCATCCCTGACAATAGAAAAGTCGGAATCATAGTTGGCACAGAAGTAGATCTTCGCAACATAGGTCTTATGATAGATTTAAGAGCTCGTGACGTAGACCCAGAAACAGTTCTGTCGATATCATTTAAATCGTTTAGACTTAGGGACGAAGACGTAAACCAGATCGCTAGAGCGAAACCTAACATGGTACCAGACATAATAATGAAAACACCCTATCAAAGATTCGCTTCACGTTTGAAGTCTACGTTTGAAGAAGGGAAAGTGGAAAGAATAGAACAGGTCATAAACAGCGAAATTTACTCTAAAGCAGTGTCGGTCGCAAGAGAGTCTCCCAACGACTTCGCATATATAATAGGATACCTTCAAATGGCTGAAATGGAAGCGAAGAATCTAATTTCAATTGCTACTGGAATGGAGTTAGCCTTAGAAGAAGAAAAGATAAGATCCATGCTATATTTGTAATATACAATTTTCATACACTGGGAAAAAATATCACTTTAGAGGTTACGGTATTTTAGCTAATATTTGGAACGCAATTAGAAGACCGTAGATAGCTATTCCCTCGCCTAGTCCTGCGAGTATCAGAATAGAGCCAAAAGCACCTGGCCTTTCAACGATTGCGGCAGCCCCAGCACTTGCAGCATAGCCTACTGCAATCCCGGCCCCAATGCATGATCCAGCTATTGCCAATCCGGCCCCCAGCATTCCAAGCCCGCTTGAGATGTCAGAAGTTGTAGATGTAGAGTTTGTAGATGTCTGAGATGGAGCAGGAGATGCTGCGGCAAAAGAAATCCCGACAACTAGCGGGAACACTACTAGAACATTAAAGGCGGTAACAATCAAAAGGGACCTTCTGAAAGTACTCAAATGCTTAAACATTCTCACTGTGTACTGGATCAGAAAGTTTTTGATAGTGCTTCTCGTTCCCTTTGTAGTCATCGAATAACTCTTTCGATATTCTCTTTAAATACTTTTCCACAATTCATCCTCGCATTAAAAAAGTCAAGTATTTATTGCGGACAAATGCAAAACTATAAGTATTGGCTTGATTGCTGTCCTCTTGCGCAAGACCGTTAGTTCATTGAATCGGAAAAATCTGACTCAGGCTACTTCGATTTTGCATAAAGAGGAATAAAACAAATTGAAAAAATTTCAAGAATTGGAGTTAGATCCAAGAATTAAGAAGGGACTTTTTGATTCAGGTCTTATAGAAGCTTTTCCCATCCAAGAGAAAACTATAGACCCCCTTTTGTTAAAAAGAGATGTTATAGGACAGGCAAAAACAGGAACAGGGAAGACTGCAGCATATGTCATCCCAATGCTTCAGACAGTTAATACAGAAAAAAGATATGTTCAAGCTTTAGTCCTTGCACCGACGAGAGAGCTTGCTGTGCAGATTACACAGGAAATCAGAAGACTCGGTAAATATACAAATGTCAAGGTAGTAACAATCTATGGTGGCCAAGCAGCAAGTGTTCAACTTGAAGCTTTATCACGCGGAGTTCAAGTCGTAGTCGGTACACCCGGAAGAGTGATCGATCTTATAGATAGAGGCAGACTGTCGCTCCAAGATGTAAAATATGTCGTACTAGATGAAGCAGATACAATGCTCGACATGGGTTTCATAGACGATGTAAAGTACATATTGGACTTCGTATCTCCAGAAAGACAGACGAGCCTATTCTCGGCGACGATGCCGGAGAGAATTGTTCAATTGGCTGATAGTTATATGAATAATCCTGAAAGGATACTCATAGACTCAGATGAACCCTCTGTTGACACTCTAGATCAGTATTACACTATAGCAGAAGAAATCGACAAACTTTCTGTTCTAATCAACATATTAGAGAAAGCTAAGCCTTCGACAACGATAATATTCTGTTCAACGAAATATAGGACAAATAAGCTGGCTCGAGAACTGGAACGGAGGTTTTTTAATGCATCACCTATAAACGGAGATCTTAGCCAAAATCAAAGAGATCACGTCATGAACCTATTTAGATCAAGGCATCTCGATATACTTGTAGCCACAGACCTTGCAGGAAGAGGATTAGACATCCCCCACGTCGATTGTATAATAAACTATGATGTGCCAAAGTATCCTCTAATATACTTCCACCGCGTCGGTAGAACCGCCCGAGCAGGTGGGTCAGGGAAATCGTTCACCATCATCTCAGGTGACGAATACGAAGATTTTGCACGGATAAAGAAGATGACTACTGCGGAAATAAAGCCTCTGTACCCGAACGACGAAAAATACGATTTCCAAATAAATTTTAGCAACGAATCTAGAAGTTCACAGAGAAGGTACCCAAGATACAACAATCATCGATACTCTAGGCCAGAAAACAGAAATAGATACAACTGGTATCAAACGAGTCGCTAGTATTTCCAGATGTCTAATCACATCTGGTAGATAATATGACACTACTTTAAACGAAAGGACATTGAACATTTGTTAAAAGGCCATTAATCGCGTTCATTGCTTTGGTTGAGTAGGAGCCGATGAAGCGTTACGTTTCTTATTTTGAAGATACTGGTTGTAGCACTTTAAGCTACAGGCAAGCCCTTCTCTACCACCGCTTAATTTAAAATATTTATCTTTGTGAATGTTTATGTTCTTGTTACATACCGCACATTTGTCAACCATACACTCTTACTCTAAACATCACACTCAAACATCAGCTAGATAAATCTTTGCATAGATTTCAAATATAAGACGTGTCTAAACCTTTTAACATACAAAAAACAAAAATTCGTATCTAAGATACAGGATGAAGTATTGGCTTTCCATATAAACCATCATACCCTGCTTCGAATCTAACTTTCTTTTCCCTAAAATCTTCGATCAAAGAGGCGACCTCTGAGCCTACTATCTGATCTAAGAGCGGCCTCTTAATATCTATAAGAATCGATATTTCATTTCCTGCCTTTTTAATATAATTTAATTCTTCATCACCTATCTTCTTTGAATACAGGCTTTCCGAACCTCTCAGCAGCGATATGACTCCATAAAGTGGAAGAGCAACCTTGAAGGGAACCGCATTTGGCGGTTCATAGCCTTCAGGTCGATCTGCCAATTCTTCAACTCTCTGGAGGACACCTATTGTGAGTCTTTTTCCACAGACTGGACAGATGTTATTTACTTTCAAGGCATCTTTGGGGCTTAAGGAGAATTTGCAGTTCCTGTGACCTGTATAATGATATTTTCCGTATTCAGGTGGAACTTCGACGGTGTACAAGAACTTGGACCTATCATGGTTCTTGATTGCTTCAAAGATTGATCTGTATGAAGGCTTAGATAGCTGAAAGACATTGAATTCTCTTCCAAGACGTGATGGAAGAGGACTATGTGAGTCAGAGTTGCTTACAAGAGAAACCTTATCTAAAGCGCTTATCCTCCAATTCATTTGGGGGGTACTGCTTAATCCAGTTTCGATGGCGAAGATTTTTCTTGCCTGATCTCCAAAGCACTCCTCAAGAGAGTCAAAGCCAGTGTTAGCTCCAAAAACACCATACCACGTTGTCCAGGCATGTGAAGGTATTATCACGATTTTCGAGTCGATGGAGTTCATCAAATCAACAAACTCGGGGCTTGTGAGTCTCGTAAAAGTTGGACGGCCATCTGAGTTAAGACTGCCATAACGTGACAGCGAACTGTTTATCGATTCAACGACTTCAATTGATGGAGCATGGATTATGTGATGCACCCTTCTAGATTTTCCATCTTGAGGATAGATTAACGAAACTTCACATGTTAGCATCCAGTATATGTCGCCAAAGAGGTATACGCCATCTGCAAAGGTTCTTAGCTTTTTCTTAAGCTCGCTAAACCATTTAGGATGTGTAAAATCGCCTGTGCCGAGCAGATTTAACCCCTTTAATCTTGCGCCCGCCGCAATGTTTTCTAGGTCCATTGACTGGCTTGTAGCACGACTGTATTTACTGTGCAGATGTAGATCAGCGCAAATTATCATATTCGGTTATTCCTTTTTAAAAATAATAAAACAGCATAAATACTTTACTTATCATTCTTAACCCAAAAGGCAGACTTCAGCGGTGATATGAAGGTTTCCCAAAACAACGTTTATCGTATTATAAGAAAGGAACGTCTTGTGATGAAGAAAACAATTGAACGTCCTATCATTAAATCCTTTTCTACAGCCTAAAAATTTTCATAACCTAACACGGAGAAA
This sequence comes from Nitrososphaeria archaeon, assembly GCA_963752255.1. Lineage (GTDB taxonomy): Archaea > Thermoproteota > Nitrososphaeria > JACIWG01 > JACIWG01 > JBEKIG01. Next base: position 220,408 of record CAVVXT010000012.1, read on the forward strand.
ATATAAAAGAAGTTGTTGGAGTAGTTTGGCGTGAAAGTATGCAACCGGAAAAAGCTTTGCCTGACAAAGAGGGTAGATTTAGTGAATGGTACTCTGCGATACTGGAAAAGGCTGAACTAGCCGACATAAGATATAATGTGAAAGGTTTTATCGTTTACCGACCTAATTTGATGAGAATAATAAACCTGATAAAGAATGAGCTTGAGCAAGGACTTTTTAAAGACGGCCACCAGCAGGTCATGTTCCCTCTCGTTATCCCTATTTCTTACCTGAAAAAAGAAGAGGAGCATGTCACAGGATTTGCAGCCGAAGTTTTCAAATTACAGAGCGAAGAAGGAGAAGAGGAACTGGCGCTTAGACCAACTTCTGAAACAGCCTTTTATCCGATGTATTCACTATGGATTCACAGCTATAGGGATCTTCCCTTGAAGCTTTTCCAAACCGTGAACGTATATCGAAAGGAAACTAAAGCTACCAGACCTCTAATTCGAGGCAGAGAGTTTTATTGGATAGAGTCACACGATGCCTTCGAAAACAAAGAGCAAGCTCTGGGACAGGTTACAAAAGATATTGAAATCACAAAAGAGGCGCTGAGAAAACTTGGACTAGCATTTGTCGTAGTAGAAAGAGAGGAGTGGGACAAGTTCCCTGGAGCGGAGAGCACATTCGCCTTTGATTGTATAATGCCTGATGGCAGAGTGTTACAGATTGCGACAACCCATTATTTAGGTACAAAATTTTCAGTTCCTTTTGACGTGGCTTACTTAGATAAAGATGGCGTCAAGAAGAACGTTCACCAAACTTGCTTTGGACCAGGAATATCGAGGATGGCGGCTGCGGTCATCGCAGTCCACGGTGACGAATTTGGTTTAATACTTCCATTCGAAGTCGCGCCTGTTCAGGTTGCCGTTGTCCCTATCAAGAATGAAGCTCAAGAGAAACAGGTTGTAGAAAAGGCAAAAGAAATCAGTAAAAAGCTGGAAAGGCTTAACTTGCGATATGAGGTTGATATTTCTGAGGAGAGACCTGGAGCAAAATATTACAAGTGGGAACTGATAGGTGCGCCGGTAAGAATCGAGATAGGAGGAAAAGAGCTGAGTGATCACTGTCTGACACTTTTCAGAAGAGACACCAGGAAAAGGTTGAAGATCGAAGAAAGTAAGCTGGATGAGGAGATCAGGTTTCTTGAGAAGGATTTATTAAGTAATTTGGCTGGGAAATCACGCGAAAGGATGGATAAATCTATTGTTAGAGTAAATAATAGACAAGAACTTCTTAAAGCAAGTCAGGAAGGAAAGATTGTTTTAATGAACTTTTGTAAAAGATTGGAGTGCTCAGAGGAATTAAAAGCGGGTACAAGAGGATATGAAATCAGAGGAAGGAGAGTTGATGTCGTCGAACAAGTCTGGGGAAAATGTGCGTGGTGCAGTAGAGACGCAATAGAAGTGGCTGTTGTAGCGAAAACCTTTTAGATCGAAATCACCCATTTTTCAAGCCAAACAGATATTTATGACAGAAAAGATTGGATAATCGATAAACTAGAATATATGAAGAAAAAATCTGATGGTCAATTTACAAGTAAATGGGGTATTGCATATAGTCGGGTTTTTATCTGATTAAAACACACGATTTGGGTAAAGTGTGAATAATATAGTGTACTAGATGAAATTACTAAAACATAGTGACTATATATTTTTAAGACAAAGCTGCTGGCAATATTTTTGGTATTATAAGTAATAGAGCTCATAAGATGCGTTCTCGTTGGCCAGAGTTATTCAACCATTCGTCGAAGAGAATATATATATTAAGCGCATATTCCCCAAATATTGAAAGAGGAGATGAAGAGGATGGTAGAATATAGGGTGAGGGATATAAAACTTGCACAGGAGGGAAAAATGAAGATAGACTGGGCAGAAAAACACATGCCTGTTCTCATGAAGATAAGGGATGAGTTTAGGAGGTTTAAGCCATTAAAAAATGTTACGATCGGCGCCTGTCTGCATGTTACAAAGGAGACCGCCGTTTTAGTTAAAACCCTTCAATCAGGGGGGGCGACTGTCGCTCTTTGTGGCTCTAACCCCCTATCAACCCAAGATGATGTTGCAGCCGCACTTGCTGAAGACGGAGTAAGTGTTTTTGCGTTAAGAGGAGAAAGTAATGACGAATATTATTGGTGCTTGAATAAGGTTTTGGACTTTAAACCAAACATCACTCTCGATGATGGGGCAGACCTTATTTCTACAATACATCTGAAAAAAAGAGAATTGATTCCATACGTTTACGGGGGACAGGAAGAAACGACAACTGGTGTGATAAGATTAAGAGCTATGGAGAGAGATGGAGCGTTAAGATACCCTGTACTCGCCGTGAATGACACGCCAACAAAGAACATGTTTGACAACATTTACGGAACCGGTCAGAGCACGATTGACGGTATATTGAGGTCAACAAATGTACTGCTCGCTGGAAAAAAGTTTGTTATCTGCGGATACGGCCATTGTGGAAAAGGTTTGGCGACGAGAGCAAGAGGCATGGGATCAAACGTGATTGTCGTTGAAGTCGACCCTCTTAGGGCTTTACAGGCTGTCATGGACGGCGTCAGTGTAATGACTATGAACGAAGCTGCGAAAGAAGGAGACATTTTTGTTACCGTGACCGGAAACAAGAACATAATCAGAAAAGAGCACATGGAGCTAATGAAGGATGGGGCGATAATGGCTAATTCCGGACACTTCAACGTTGAAGTCTCTGTTAGGGATTTAGTAGAGTTAACCAAAGGAAGAAGGATCATTAGACCAAATACTGAGGAATTTGAATTAAAGAGTGGAAGGAAGATCTACCTTCTAGCGGAAGGCCGCCTCGTGAATCTTGCTTCAGCAGAAGGTCATCCGTCGGAAGTTATGGACATGTCTTTTTCCGATCAGGCGTTAACCTGCAAATATATAGTAGAGAACCATAAGAAATTAGAGCCAAAAGTTTACGATGTGCCTTCCGAAATCGGGAACAGGATAGCTAAATTGAAATTGGAGTCTATGGAAATAAAGATAGACGAATTGACTGAAGAACAGAAGAAGTATATGTTAGGCTGGGCAGAAGGAACTTGATACATATTAGAACGTTTAAGAAATTCTTTTATATTTCCGATATGACAAGTGCCAACGAGCAAAGTTGACGAAGAAAAGAAAAAGCCGCGGTCGTGGTAAAAGTGGTAAAGGGAGATCAGAGCAGGTGCAGTGCTCACATTGTGGTGCAATGGTTCCACGGGATAAGGCGAAGAAAGACACACGGAGACTCAACTTCATGGATGCCGCCCTCGCTAAGGAGCTTAGAGCAGGTGGAACATATATCCCAAATGAGAGAAGTACAAGGTACTATTGCATATCGTGCGCAGTTCACTTTGGCGTTGCCAAGGTTAGAGCAAAAGATGAAAGAAAGCAGAGGTAGCTGTTCCCGCCCACTATTTTCTTAATTTCCGCATTATAATAGTAGAACGTTCTATGAATGTAAAAATTGCCAAAGCGGAAACGATTATTATGCCATAGAACGTGTACCCCGCAATGCTGAAAAATGACAAAACGATCATTCTTTCAGCCCTTTCACCTATCCCTGAGCCTTTAAGATCTAAACCCAACGAGTCACCCTTTGCTCTGACATAACTCACTAAAATGGAGAATGTTATCATAAGAAAAACGAAGTCGGGGGGGGCCCAGCCGCCGATAAGAAGCCCAAAGCTAACAAGAACTTCACCTAACCTATCCGCTGTTGAGTCAATGAAACTTCCAAGCTTAGAAACCGTATTTGTAAATTTTGCGACAGCGCCATCAACGATGTCCATAAATCCAGATAGGAGAAAGAAAAATCCGCCCAACAGTGCACCGTACGGCTCCTGTGTCGCGTAGAAGGACATGGAAATCAAAGATAAAAGGAGACCGAACAGGGTCCAAATCCAAGCTGGTGCACCTAAATATGAGAAATACCTACCAATATTCTCAAGGATTGGATTGATTGCGCTCCTAATCCTGTTTAGAACCATCCATATCCGCATGACTTATATTGTGAGATTTAATAACACTTTAGGACGAGTGATGCATCTTGGGTAGAATAGATAAGGGTGTAAATTGTAGTGTTCAAGGATGCAAGAACGCGGCAGAGAGGTCTCTAAGCTTGGAACAGGTTTCCAAGAGCAGCCTGAAGGTAGATAATTCCACAAGAAGAGTATATCTGTGTCATGAACACTACAAAAAGTGGAAAAAGGAGACAAAAAAGGACCGTGACCTAGAACGCTCACTTATTTCAGGGTGATTTAAGCGATTGAGGATATTGCAGCTGCATTCAAACAACATTGAATACAAGCTTGTAAAGAAAGAAATCGACTCAGCAGAAGAAAGTGTGACAAGAGAGTGCAGGCTTGATGAAATAGTTGTCTTGTTCACCTCTGTTGAAGAAGAGGATGACGACGACGCTGCGACGGCGGCTATAGACGAAGTGAAGGCAGCGTTGAACAACCTTAAGGTAAACAGGATCCTGATCTATCCGTTTGCACACCTCAGCTCGAGCCTTGCAAGCCCATATGATGCCCTTAGAGTCCTCAAAAAGATGGAATCATATGCCAGTGAAATAGGCATCGAAGTCTATAGAGCTCCCTTTGGATGGAACAAGCAGTTTGCAATTTCTATCAAAGGTCATCCACTTGCAGAGCAGTTCAGAATTATCTCGAAAAAAAGGAAAGCCGAAGAACCAGTTTCGAAGGCATTGAAGGCTGAAGAGAAGATTAAATCTTATTGGAAAATTTTGACGCTCGAGGGAGAACTTGTTCCCGTCGAAAAATTTGATTTTTCCGGGCATGAAAAATTGGAAAAATTTTCTCTTTATGAGATATCTAAAGTGAGAGCGGTTAAAGGTGTCCCGCCACATGTAGCGCTAATGCAGAGGCTTGAAATCGCTGACTATGAGCCAGCAAGCGATCAGGGAAACCTGAGATGGTATCCTAAAGGAAGACTGATAAAATCCCTGTTAGAAGAACTTGTTACTCGGAGGGTTATAGAATACGGGGCGATGGAAGTTGAGACGCCTATAATGTACGATTTCCAGCACCCAAGCTTACACGATTACCTTAACAGGTTCCCGGCCCGTCAATATGTTATAAAGTCAGATGACAAGGAGTTCTTTTTAAGGTTCAGCGCGTGCTTTGGACAGTTCCTAATGGCGCACGACGTGCAGATGTCCTACAAGCAGCTGCCGATAAGACTTTACGAATTGACAAGGTACAGCTTTAGAAGGGAAAAAAGTGGAGAACTTGCTGGGTTAAGGAGGCTGAGATCTTTTACGATGCCTGACTGTCATGCGATGTGCGCAGACCTCGATCAAGCAAAGGAAGAATTTGTTAAAAGGTTCAAGCTTAGCATGAAAATACTTGAAAGCTTAGGTTTTGACAAAGATGACTACGAACTCGCGATAAGGTTTACGAAAGAGTTCTTTGAAAAGAACAAGGATTTCATAGTCGCGTTACTGAATCAATTTGGCAAACCCGCTCTAGTTGAAATGTGGGACGAGAGATTTTTCTACTTTGTACTAAAATGGGAGTTTAACTTTGTAGACAGTTCAGATAAGGCATCTGCACTATCGACAGACCAGATAGATATAGAGAATGCGCACCGATATAATATCACCTACGTGAACGAAAAAGGTGAGAAGCTTTATCCGATGATATTACACAATTCACCTAGTGGAGCAATCGAAAGAGACGTTTACGCTATGCTTGAGAAGGCGTATATGCAACAAAGGGAAGGAAAGATTCCAACCCTACCATTATGGCTTTCTCCAACACAGGTAAGGATAATACCAGTGACTGAATCCTTCTTGGACTATGCATGGAAGATGGTAGAAGAACTTGAAGGCCAAAAGATCAGAGTAGATATAGATGACAGAACCATGACTATGGGGAAGAAAGTTAGGGACGCCGAGAAGGAATGGGTACCATACATTCTAGTTATTGGGGAAAAGGAAAAGGAGACCGGTTTATTATCGGTTAGAGTAAGGAGCACAGAAGTCGGGAAGGACGAGAAATTGAAGCAGATGAAGTTAGATGATCTCGTAGAAGAAATTAGAACCGAAACCTCAGATATGCCTTTCAAGCCTCTTTCTCTACCAAAAAGCCTTTCAAAAAGACCAAAGTTCTTTGGCTGAATTCTGTTCCATAAATTAAAATGGAAGCTTCTATTTTAAGGAAAAACAGTATGAAAAGAGTTCGAGCATAAGCTTTGCTGCGAGAACGCACGTGTTTCCATTGTCATATGGAGGACACGATTCAACTATGTCGAATCCAATTATCTTTTTCCCTCTAAGATTTTTTAGAAAACTGAAGAAATCTTTTGGTGAGATACCATCTGGCTCAGGATTAGCTACTCCAGGAGCGTACGCTGGGTCGAAAACGTCCATGTCAACAGAGACATAGAACTTTTCGTATTCTTTGAATATCAGATTCCGATCTATTAGGTTCATTTTGTAGTTTCCCATTTCAATGACATTTAGATGTTGATCTTCTGCGTATCGCCATTCTTGTTCACATGCGGCTCTTGACCCTAAGTGAATAAACCTTTTTCTATCTAATTTATCAAGGAGCCTCCTATGAAATGTTGCGTGGGTGAAATCTGAGCCACCTAATTCGTCTCTAAGATCGAGGTGGGCATCGAAAATAATTATCCCGACATCGTTAGGAACTGCTGAAATCGAACCGTAAGAGATAGAATGTTCTCCGCCGAGCATACATATGGGGATTTCGCTTTCTAACAGCTCCTTCCAGAGCCTGGAGACCTGTGCTGAAGTTGATTTAGCATCATAAAGCGTTGAGAGGTCGCCCAGATCTTCTATGTATTCCTTTTCCAAGTCAACATTAAAAAGCCTTGAGTAAATTTCAATATTGTTGAAGGCAGATCTTATCGCTTGAGGAGCCAATTTTGATCCAGTCCTATAAGAGCTAGTTGCGTCAAAAGGAACACCAAACACTCTTCCTTTTGGTGTATCGCTGTCGACCAACTTCAAGATCTTTCCAACGTCTTGGAGATAAAGATCTCTGTAACTCATTTGCCCACATTACACTATTATGCTATACGGCAGTTAAGTGTTTTGAAGACATAGGAACATCGCTACGACCAGAAAAAGTCCTCTAACTTCGTTGAGGTGATAACCTCGTCAAAATCGTATCCAAGTGCGTCCAGCAATTGCTCAAAAGTACTCCTCATATATTCTATATACTTATTCGCATCGATTTCCTCTGCCTTTGCAGTTGCAGTTGGCTTAACGCCATCCGGTGTAACCGTCTTTACAAACGATATGATGTCTCCACTTTTGATCTTTTTACCGCTTCGCTCCAGCTGCTTTGCGGCTTTAACATGCTGTGGGGTAATATCTACGTATTCATTCAAATCTTTGCTTATCATCACGTTAAAGGAAAGATCTTCAAGAGGTATCTTCTTCTTCCTTAGATCGTCAACGATACCCTTAAGGTATTTCTTAACCTCTTCTCTCGCCTTTTCAAATTCTGATTGCGAGTTGACTTTACTGAGTATTTCAACAACTTTGTAAAATGCGTCCTTTATCACTTTTGGAGTGTTACTCTTCTTCCCGGTGAAACCTTTAAGAATGAAGTTGCCGTTAGGCAGGACACCAAGATAGTTTTTCTTCCTCTTGCTGAAGGCAACATATTTGTAGATCTTGTCTAGATCCAGTTCTACTCCAAGTTTGTCTTCAGCCCAATTAATCACTTTTGCAATTTCTTCATTGGATACACCGGAAACGAAAAGAGAGTCGGTGTCACCGTATATGACTCTGATGTTTCTCTGCTTACATTCGTCAACTGTCTTAGTGATCATGTATCTGCCTATTGCCGCCGTTGACTCAGCTACGGGGGGACAGTAAAGTGGAAAAGCTTCAGTGCCAAATACACCGTAGCTGGCATTCAATATAACCTTCAAAACCTGTGAGATAGTGTTAAAGAGAGCTGCTTGATCCGAATTTGGGGGATACTTCTTTGATAGAGGTTTATAGAGTTTAACTCGTAGATCTCTTAAAGAACCAATCAATAAAGAAGTAATGCCATATCTCTTTGTGCAAACCCAATGGGGCGTATCTGGAATAATGTTGGACCTATCTTCCGGATGATTACACAGGATTGTCTCATATGAAAGATTATAGACCTTTATTATACTCGGATAGAGACTTGCAAAGTCTAAAACAGACACGCCAAAGTGAACCCCTGCTTCAGGTTCTAGAACGTAGGCGCCACGGTATTTTTTCCCCTTGGTTATGGCCGTTGAAGATATAGCGCCACGCTGGGACACTTCTTCGCTCCTGGGTATTAAGGCGTTAATTCGTCTATGTTCGAAGTACATTAAGCTGCGTATCCAATTTGATACACCTAACCTACCAAGGTCCTCGAACGGCATCTTTGCAACTCTCGCTATAACAGTAAGGAGGCGCATAACCAGATCATCGCTATAGCTTGTCAACATGAAAGTTATTTTTGCGTCTTTGAAACAGTACCTGCCCAACTCTAGTAGAGGTAGGTCGCTGATTGAGCCCTCAAATTCCATCTTTGATTCATTAATTATTGCCTCGCAGACTGAGTTTAGAGTGTTTTCAACATACTTAGAGTCAAACACGTAAACCTTCAAAGCATGATTTGAGAAGAACTTGTAAAGGTCGACGTGCACACCATGCTTTATCCAAGCTTGATCCCTTCCCAAGTTTATTGGAATAGATTCGTCTGGAAAGCCAAGGTTCTTGGCCCTATGATAGAGGTAGTTAAGATCAAAATCGTCGCCGTTGTACGTGATGATAAATGGATAATCCAACATATTCAAAAAGACCGCTTCGAGAAGTAGACTCTCTTCTTTGTAGAAGAGGACATCTGCTTCCTCAATCTTCATATCACCCTTGGGCACGTTGTCCCGTTCGAGAAGGAAAAGCTTCTTCTTGCCATCGCTGCCGAACATTGCGACGGCTATAACCGCGTGTTCGGCTTCAGTTGGAGATGGAATATGGTATTCGTCGGGCGATGCGACTTCTATGTCTAGAGAAGACCTTTTGATATTTGGAAGAGGTTGGGTCAGGAGGCTAGACCAGATTTTTACGTAAGGGACAAACTCTGCCTTAGACGAACTTTCTAAACCTTCAAGATTCTTTAACACATTTTGATCAACTTCAAGAATAATCGGAACGGGTTTGTCTTTGTCTATCCTGAAAAATGTTCCAGGCGTGTATTGGAAATCATATATATAATTCTCATAATATTTTATGTCTGCTTCATAGCATGGTAGAAGATTTCTTATGCTCTGATCCCCTTTGCCTCCGCCAATTGATAAGGGGTTTGTAACGACGATCTTCTTAACAAAGATCTGGTTCCCTGTAAACATGTCAATTTTATTGACGTCTTTTACACTGATAACATCAGACCGTTTCTTGATCTGTTCCAGTATGCCGTCTTCAGCTTTGGTGTAACAGTAAGGTTTGTGGCCCGTGTTATCTTTCCATACAAAACTTCTTTCCAATTTTGGAGAATAGAACATCAGATAAGCCTTCTTTTCGTCACCGTCATATCCCGCCGATACAAGCATACCATCGTCCATTGAAGTTGTATGCATAGTAAGTGATGCTATCTTCTGTTTTAGTTTCTCGAATGACAACGCCTTCCACTATATGCTCAAGTAACATTTTGATAAATGTTTGCGAAAAGACTTAAATTAGATTGTGAAGGAATGCTTTAAGATGAGCGTTAAAAAAAATAATCTCTCGCCGCTTCAGATAACCCTCCTTATTTCGGGGATATTATTTGTGGTATTACCTATTCTAGGGTTGTCCCCTATAGAAATGGTTTTCGTTGGCTTAATCAACATATTAGCTTTTCTAGTGGTTTACTTTGAAAAGTTCAAGCTGTTCTCCCCATTTATTAAGATAAGCGTCTCGATTTTTAACATAATAGTGCTTGCATACCTAATATATGGGGCGCTCACCTTTTCAAATACAGGTTATTCCTTAAACGTGATCCTTACAATGCTTCTTAGCATACTGTTTCTTATAGCGTATGTTATTTCGATTTTATACTATTCAAAGATTTAAAATTTTTCCAAAGTAAAATTTTTTATCTCAACTAGTGGACACTTTATCTGTGCAAGACGAAAAGATAGATTTGGCTTTAGAAGCTATTGAGGTATTAAAAGGTCTAGAATTAGGTGAATTGATTGAGACAGAAAGAGGAACAGGTTATGAGCTTCCCATGATGGTGATTCCATGATCCCTATAAATAAACCGATAATTGAAAAAGAAGAAAAAGAGGCTGTGCAAAGGGTGCTAGATAGCCTTTATCTAACGGACTCAAGTTTTGAGGGGGGAAAATTTGTCAGAGAATTTGAAGATCTATTTGCAAAATATGTCGGAGTAAAACATACGATTGCAGTTAACTCTGGTACATCGGCGCTTCTGGCCGTAGTTTTAGCTCTTGAGTTAGGTGGAAAAGATGTAACTTTAACTTCAGGGTTTACATTTTCCTCTACTGCAACGACCAGCCTGTTTGCTGGAGCAAAAGTAGAGTTTGCTGACATCCAAACCAGAACGTATTGTATTCTATTAGACGACATTAGGAAGAAGATTTCTAAAAAGACTAAGATGATAATACCGGTGCATCTCTATGGGCACCCAGCGCAGATGGATGAAATCAATGAGATAGCAGAGGAGTATGGTTCCTACGTAGTTGAGGATGCAGCACAATCTCTGGGGTCACGGTATAAAGGAAAAATGACGGGAAGCATTGGAGCTGTCGGATGTTTCAGTCTCTACGCAACGAAGATAGTGACTTGCGGGGAGGGAGGAGTTGTTACAACAGACAACGATAACTTAGCCGAAAAAATTAGGATGATTAGATCTCATGGCCAAATAAAAGGCTACGATTCGAAGATCCTTGGGCTTAACTTACGCCTACCTCAGATACTGGCAGCTATGGGAACGGAACAGCTTAAAAAAATTGACAGGTTCATCAGCTCGAGAAGAAAAAATGCGGAGTTCTTAAACGAGCAGCTTTCAAATATTCAAGGCGTTAAAACACCGGTTGAAGAGGAATATGCTAAAACGAACTGGAGCATTTACACGGTATCTGTTAATAAGAGAAGAGATGATATAATATCATACCTGAGGGAAAACGGTGTTGGGGCAACAGTCTATTATCCTATTCCTCTAAACAAACTTCCGGTATTTCATGATTCAAGCAAGCTGCCAAACTGTGAGGAGGCCGCAGGTCACGTTCTATCGCTGCCCGTACATCCTTTGCTGACTGAAGAGGAGAAAAACAGAGTTGTGGACATATTTAAGCAGGCGATAAAGAAATTCTTATAAATAGATGCTTGGGGGTTAATGTTTATATGAGCGAGAAATCTTCTGGAGAAGTCTATTATGAATGTATTAGATGTGGTACAACAATTTCATCTACTGAACTCACAAAACTTCTCGAAATCAAATGCATATGCGGTTATAGGATCTTAAAAAAGAAAAGACCTCAAGTCGTCAAAATAGTGAAAGCGCTTTAGAAATCCCGACAATTCTTATTAAAAAGGATTGAAAAGGTATTGTGCGAGAAAACTTGGAAAGGAGTCTTACAGATAAAGTCATCGCCTTAGCAAAGAGAAGAGGGTTTTTTTGGCAGGCCTATGAAGCCTACGGTGGTACCGGAGGATTCTATGTCCTCGGAGACCTTGGTACGAGACTTAAAGAAAATATCGTTAAGCTATGGAAAGAAATATTCCTCGAGCCCTACGGGTTTATTGAAATAGAATCTCCTACGATAGCGCCTTATGCGGTGTTCGAAGCTTCAGGACATGTTGGGTCATTTAAGGATGCAATGGCCGAGTGCTTGAAGTGTACCAACAAGTATCGTGCAGACCACCTTCTTGCCGAACAGGGAGTAAATGTCCCAGAATCAACCGAACTTAATACACTCGAGAAACTCCTAAACGAGAACAAGATAAAATGCCCTGAATGCGGAGGCATCAAATGGAAAGTAAGCGCCTTTCTGACGATGTTTCAAACAAACATCGGGCCTTATGGCGAAAACATAGGATTCCTAAGGCCAGAAACAGCGCAAGGCATGTTTGTCGAATTTAAGCAGCTATATGAAAGTAACAGAGCGAGAATACCGATAGGTGTAGCCCAGGTGGGTAAAGCATACAGAAACGAAATTTCTCCGAGGCAAGGCCTCATTCGACTGAGAGAATTTTCTCAGATTGAATTAGAGTTCTTTTTTAACCCTTCATATAACAAGTGCGAGCACTTAGATAAAGTTGAAGGTATAAAGATGAACCTGTTAGATGAATCGAAGGTTGGTCAAGGTGATGGGACACCGTACAAAGTTTCGGCAAAGGAAGCAGTTGAAAAAGGCTTTGTTAAACAGGAATGGCTCGCTTTCTTTATGGCACTGTCCCAGAAGTTCATACACGAACTTGGTATAAACTCTGATGACATAAGATTTAAGGCGAAACTGGTAGGGGAGAGAGCGCACTATTCAGCGCAAACTTTTGACCAAGAAGTCCTGACCGAAAAATACGGTTGGGTTGAAGTAGCTGGCCACGCGTACAGACAGGATTACGATCTCAAATCCCATACCTTAAAGGGGAACGTTGACATGCACATAGTCGAAGAACTTAAGGAACCTATCAAAGTAAAGAAGACGCTCGCATACCCTAATTCGGTTAAAGTCAGGGAAGAATTTAAAGAGAAGGCTTCAGAAGTTTTTAAGAACATTTCTAAGTTTGATTCCAAAACACTGGCGCAGGAATTGGAGGAAAAAGGTAAAATTGAAATCGGAGGAAAAGACATGGGAAAAGAATATTTTATATTCAAAGAGTTAGAGGAAACCGTTGCTACGAGAAAGTATATTCCTCACGTCATAGAACCAAGTTTTGGAATAGAGCGAATAATCAACGCGGTACTAGAACACGCTTACAGGGAGAAGGAGGACAGAACTATACTTTCTTTAAATGATAGGATAGCACCATACAGGTATGCTGTTTTTCCTCTGGTTAAGAAAGACGGTTTAGATGTTAAAGCAAAAGAAGTCTATATCATGATTAAGACAATAGATGTGAGGACGTTATATGACGATGACGGTTCTATAGGGAGAAGATATGCTAGAGTTGATGAGATAGGAGTGTCTAAAGCTATTACGATAGATTACCAGACCTTAGAGGATGAAACAGTAACCGTAAGGAGTAGAGATAGCTGGGACCAGGTAAGGGTTGACATAAACCATCTTTTGACAGCTCTTTAGATATTCGATACTAAAGGTTTTACCTTCTGCAATTTGGACAAACTGGCTATGATATCGTTTTCACTTGGTAAAAGGGTTACACCGAGAACTATGCAATCTTTCTTTGATATTTCTATGGCAAGAGGATCTACTTCTTTGGGCCCATGCAATATTACCATCCTTGGCTTTATCTGAGAAACCCTTACTGCTACAATCGGTGAGCGTCCCAGACCCACCTTGGTAAAGACAAGAACACGTTCTGAATTGTAGCCGAAGATCTTTATGAAATCCAAGCCAGACATTGTAAGAATAGTCTTGATGCTATCTAAAACCGTGTAACCATAAATTTGTTTATTAATGCAGTCCTCTCCAGCCAAGACATCGGCTTTAAGGGCGTCAATTACCTGTTTTACAGAAACAGGATGTTCATATTCTCCAATGGAAAGAATAGCTGATTCACTTATAGGAACATCCAGCTTCCCAAGTATTCTATTAGACTTTTGGTCTATTTCTACAAGACCCTTAACATATTTCTTTACGAAGATTGTGCCAGGGGAACTCCTCTTTCCACTTTCGTAATCGCTTAATACAGCAGGCGAAATACCAAGCTGTCTTGCTAAATCCACCTGTTTGATGTTCAGCTTCTCCCTCCAAATCTTCAGTGAAATTCCTACGTTTTCACTTAGTACAATGTCACCGACAATCTTCCTCATAATCTCATCGTATTGTAGAGACATCATTATAATCTAAAATTCACTATTTAAAAAGGTTTAAGTGACCAAAACTCAGAGGGAAAGATCTGAAGGCTCGCCTATCTGGCTACTATCTGCAAATCGTTCTTGAAGAATCTTTTTGTTTCTCCTAATGCCTGGAAATCTGTTGGAGCCACTTGAATGAGCGATGGCATATTCGCTGCAACCCTGCCGATTACAAGACAATGACGTTGTGGTAAAGTCCGAACAAGAGATTCTATAGTGTCGACGTCGACGGTTGAAGCTCTAGAAACCATTCCAAGATCGTTACTGTTTACAAAATTAAATAAGAAGATGTTGTCGGCTTGTCGATAGATTCCCTGAGGTATTGCATCAGGCTGGTTTGTAATAAAGGTTGTAAAGATTCCGTAATGGCGCATTCTTGTTATCATATCATCCCAATAAGTGTCTCTAAGGTAAAGATGAGCTTCTTCAGCAAACAGAAAAGTTGGTGGGATCCTATTGCTTTCTAGAAGATCGCATATTTTGTTCAAAATCGCCTCCACAACGATCTTTCTTGTCAGAGAAGAGGTTTTACCCAGCTGTATTATGAACGCCACCCCATCACCATGTTGACGGAAGAGCTTTTCAAGTTCAAAGGTTTTTTCGATTTCGTCTGAAAAAAGTCTTGAAGACAGAATAGAATAGTATCTTGTAAAGAGCGCATCTCTCACAAACTCATTACACTTCCAACTCTGTATTGTTTCACCAAGATTCTTGATCGTTAAACACCCCTTCGACTCCAGACTGTCTATGATACGAATAAACTCCCTTAATGAGACACCAGGAGTATCCAATACATTCTGCAGCACATTAACAAGGGTTCGCTTACCAATATAGCTTAAGGAAAATAAAAGATTTTCCCCGGGCTTAAGACACATAACCTTCTTAGTGATGCCGTTATCTGAACCATCACTTCTTTTTGAGATACCTCTATATTCGTTGTTTATATCAAAGACTATTACGTAAGCGCCATTCTCGACGAGTTTTGATACGAGCATCTTTGATAAATGCGACTTTCCAGACTCCTTCTTTCCCGTTATTATGTTTAGCTGTCCGTCCAGATTATTTAAACTGATATGGTAAGGTTCACCGTCTGAAGTAATTCCTATCGTAATGTTCATGTCAGTTTTGCCTAATATTCTTGAATAGAGATCTTTTATTCTAACGCGTTTAATCTTGGAAGCTGTTCTAGAAGGAAGCCACGCCGATATCGGTATGAACTTACCTTCTTCAAATGAACCCCTTATCTTGCATTTAAGAAAACGCATGTCCATGAGCATATATGATAACGCCCCTATCTGCAATGGATCGTTTTCCGTCGAAGGGGCTGAAGATTTAATAACTTCGTCTCTTACAATATCGTCTAGGAAATTTGATGAATCGAGGTACGTTTCTTCATAGATTTGGACAACCATTTCTTTATTAACGGTGTTATCCTCGATTATCAGATACTCTCCCTTCTGTATTTCTTCGCTCGGTAACGCGAGAACTACGATTTCATCACCTTTTTTCGATACAATTCTCATATGCTTGTTGAACCTCCTTCAAACTTTAATCCGCCTAGGAGCGATTTTCTCAGCCTAGTTGCGGGAACTTGTATTATGTTAAGAGAGCGAGCTAAGGCACTCTTAATAGAGACCTGCTCAACATTGCTGAATATTGAAATACTGTGCGACATCATTAACGATTCGGGGTAACCGAGTCTGAAGCCGTCATTGTTTAAAATCTTTCCAAGCACGGTGTCAACATCGAAGTAAGAATGATATGGTATATCCGTCCTAAATGCGTAACCATGCTTCTTGAACTTTACAACAAAAATGTGGCCTTCAACCTTAGACAGCATACTGTCTATGATATGGTGCACATCAACTTTGACTGGAGCGTAGTTTAAAATTTCTAGATAGTTCACCACCCTTTTAATGAACTTCAGTTTACTACTTTTTGAAATACCCACTATCGTGTTAGAGTTTCCTTGTGCACATTTTATTATTTCTTTGAGACTGAATCCTTCGACTTCAAAAATTGAAGACCTCAGCGATCCATCGCATAGGATCAAGCTACCATTTAATATTGTGGACATATACTTTAAGACCTCTCTTTCTATTACAACCCTCACCAGATTCTTGGCGTACTCATGCTCGGAGATTACAAGCTTTACAAGCTTCTCCCTAAGAGGGTTGTCGTGATAGACCTGTCTCATCGCCTGCTCGTCAATATAAACAACATACGGCCCATAGATATAGTACGCTTTAGGTTTTCCGTTATAGTATATTGAAACTCCTGATTTAACGGCATAGAGAGCACCCTGTTCTGTTTCACCAATTGATATACATGAAGAATCTATGCCTGCAACGTCACAAGGTTCTTCTACCTGTTCAAAAGGTTCAACATTTAATGGTATAGGTGAAGTAAACAATGAGACTATCGGCTTAAGTTCGTCACAGTCTCTTTCATGGAACATTATCTTCATGCCAAAAGCTTTGTTAACATCAAAAAGGTGTGTGAAGGTTTGATCGAAGACTTTAACTTTATTATCTTGAATATTTTCTAGAGGAACATTTATTTTGTTGTTCATGTTGAACAATATAGGTGGGCAGTGATAGGATATAAATGTTGTGCAAGTTGAACAACAACAATATAATATGGTGTTAGATTTGAACAACCTTGTTAGAATCAAGATAAAGAGAGGAAGCTGGGAGATAGAAGTTGAATGTGACGAAGAAAAGGTCGCTGATGTAGTCTCTAAAGTTCTAGCTGGATTTGACAGTGGTATATCAAGCGTTCAAACAGGGGACGTAAAGGACACCGGTGGAGTTACATGCCGGGGTTTACTTGATAACATGTGGAGAGAAGGCTGGTTTATGGTTTCTAAGAGGCTTTCTGAAGTTGACGAAGAACTTGCTAGAAGAGGCTACCACTACGATAGGTCAGCGATTTCTCACGCCTTAACAGACCTTGTTAGAGAGGGTATATTGACGAGGGAAGGTGAGTCCAGAAATTATCATTACGTACAGAAGAAGCCGCCGTTATAAATCTACGTTTTTGATCTCTTTTGAAGTTGTTGTCTTAACCATTCTATTCCTAATGTAGTCATCTTATAGGTGACACCCTTCTCTGAAGACTCCCTTTCGATATGGTTGGCCTTCACTAGTTCACTGATCCTTGAACTAATGCTCTTTGAATTAAGTCCAGTACTTGACTGAATCTCCGGTAGAGATAAATTTGGTGAAGCCTTCTTGCCCAGAAGATATTCGATCTTTGCTGCGACTAACTGCAAAGAAATGATCTCTTTATCGCTAAGGTCAGTTGACCAGATTCTTGCACCTTCAGGGGTGATTCTGATGAAGTTAGAGAATGAAATCATTAGATCGTTCAAACTAAAATTTGAGGAAATCTTTTGTGCAAGATCGTACTGAGGAAGTTGCTGCTGAACGAATTGATTAAACTGTCGCACCACTTCTTCGGGCGAACCTGAAAACTCTATTCTTAAAAGGCCGAATGTTATCGTCACATTTACCTTATTTGTTTCTGACATTATACATCACCATGTGCTTCCGCAGGATTTATTGGTTTCGTTGTATCTAACTCTTGTGGAGCCTGCTCAGCTACCGCAGAAATTAACTGCAGGTAAAGGTATTCGCCTGATTCATTTTTGAATCTTCGAACCTTACCTCCTTTTGTAAGTCTAAGAAGGGTCACCGCTGCAGTTGATCTCGTCAAAGGGAAACCCAGTGTTTCGAGCACTTTCCTTATCTCATCCAACTTTCTCGGCTTTTTACCCCAACTTGAATTAACAATTTTAACTATGATATCTCCTATCGAATCTTCTTTGAAGATCTGTATCGGCGGCAATTGTAGATCAGATTCTTGTGGCAACGTCTTTACTTTATCTTGTCCCGTTTGAATGCCCTCATTTACGATTACAGAACTTTGGTTGTGAACAGCTACTTGTTTAGCTTCCTTTGTGGAGTCGACGATCCTCGGAATTAGGTCGATAGAAGAAACTATTTCATCTATTGTACCTTCAAATTCTACTTCCGAATAGCCTACCTTCACCCTTAAGCGCATATCTATCTTGCAAACTTTCCTGTAAACACGATATAAAGATTTTCAAAAAAATGAAGTAGAACTGTCCCTACAAAGCTTGATAAAGTTTACTTTATTGTTTACTCTCCACAACTTTTCTTATTTCTTCCTTAAGAATAGCCGAAACAACTCTACCGTCAACCTTTCCTCTGACTCTATGCATAACTTCACCCATTAGAGCACCAAAGCTTCGATCTTTTTGCTCCTCTATAAAATTCAAATTGGAGTTTACAGTCTCGGCGATGATGCTTCTCAATTCATTATCAGATATCGCTCTCAAACCAATTTTTTCAGCCGACGCCTTTGCATCGACTTTATTCTTGCACATGTAACGCATAATATCAAGGGAACTTTCTTTCGAAACTGCTCCCGAATCTATGAGATCGAACAGCTCGGCACACCGTTGCTCATCTAGAAATGAAGTGTCAAAACCTTCTCTGCTCAGGCTAACAATAGACTCTGTTAGCGTGACAGCAACGTAAGTTGTGGATAACTTCGTTCTAGCACAAGTTTTTTCAAAAAGAGAAAGATAATTCGAATCAAGAAGTTGGACCGCAAGTTTTTCGTTAATGCCATATCTGTTTATGTAATCTTTTATAATTTCATTCCAAGGTTTAGGGACTCCCCTACTACACTCTTTGAGAAGCTGTTCTGTCACTTGGATAAGCGGAATATCGGTTTCAGGATACATTCTTGCAGCACCAGGCCTCGGCCTTGAATACTTGGTTCTTCCTTCAGGCAATGGACCTCTGGTTTCAGGTGGAGGGCCCTCAAAGAATATTAGAGCTCTCTGACGCACAGCCAACAGAGCGGCTTCATCTTTTTTGGAAGCAAAGATAAGAAAGAAACCGTCCTGGACGTCGGTACCGAGCATCTTCTTTACTTGCTCAATTTCTTCCAAAGTTATGCCGTAAGAAGGTAATTCATCAGAATGCAGGATGCCACCTAAGCCATTAGCTCTAGCCATTTCTGCAAGCTCTAACCCCAATCTAACGTTAGGAGATGGCTCAGCACCAAGAAGCCCCTTAAATCCAACGAGCTTAATTCCGTAAACATTTTTACCACTGTCAAGCGACTTCTTCACGATTTGGGAATAGGTGTTTTGGAATGCTTTTGATACATCAACATAGAGCCCAATAGACGAACTAGATGTTAACCCTCTTTCTTTAAGAGATTGTGCTATCTGGTAGAGGTAGTCCTGCCTAAACGCCTCATACTCTACAATCTTGGGTATGAGATCAAGTTTCTGCACCCCCTTAACTTCCGAAGGAAGAAGATTATGAACTGAAACGTTAAGATCTTGCCTTATAGATCCAATTCCCCTAGCCACCAATTTCGTGAGACGTAAGAGCCTTCCTAGTTCGAGTGCAACTCTCTCAACCACCTTAGGTTCTACAGACATCGGCGTCAGTGCGATCTCAACAAGAGGTATTCCAAGGCGATCTAAAGAGTAAATTTCTAGAATCATCGCTGTCTTCGATTATTCTCGCAGCATCTTCTTCTAGAGACACTGTCTGAACGGGAACTATAAGTTCATCGACCTTTAATGACCCACCTAGAGCTACAAGAACCGTTCGCTGGAAGCCGGTCGTGTTTGAGCCATCAATAACGATCTTTCTCATAACATGCATTTCCTGTACAATATTGGAGTCTAAAGCTAAAGCTATTGTAATTGCTGCCTTTGCAGCGTCAAAGTTTATCGGATGGGGAGGCTCTTCATCACATTCGACCAGACACGCTCCATCCTTGTTGTAGAGATATACATTCGTCTTGCCCTTCCTGAATTCGTAGAGGACCGCAGGATCCATCTGGCCTAGCTCGCTCTGGGTGGGTCTAAGTCTTCTCGTTATCTTTGAGTGGACTATATCAGTTTCCAAAGGGGGACAATCACAGAACAGTTTTTTCCCTACATCAAGCTGTTGATGGATTTCCAGTCCCGCTTTGAAACCAACTTGCTTATAGTCCAATCTTATTCACTTCCCTCGACGATTAACCTTGAACAATATTCACCTGCAATATTTTCTTTCATAACTTTTACCACGTCTTCGGCTTTAAAATTGCCGAGGCACCATGACAACTTGATAAAGGCGGTCTCGGGCAACATATCCTCAAGAGGAATGACTCCTGCTTCAAGCAGATCACGTCCTGTATCGTAGACGGTTAACCTAACACGACCGTATATGCACTGCGAAACCATGCACGCAATTAAACCATCCCTTATCAGCTTCTTCAAAGTCTTTACGGCGGGGCTGTTGACGTGGCCTAGACCTGATCCTTCAATGACGACGCCCTTAAACCCGTTATCGTAAAGACTTTCCAATATTATAGGATCAAAGTTTGGATAGAACTTGACAAGCGAAACTTTTCCATCAAATTTTGTGAGGGTCTCGAATTCTGAGGGGGGCTTCCTCTTGGGTAGGTCATTTCTTGAAATGTTCAACCTGCTATTTTCATAGACTGCAACAGGATCTGTGTTAACGGATTTGAATGCATCTCTCCTGCTTGTATGCAACTTTCTGACCTTTGTCCCCAGATGTATCGCTATCTTGTCATCAGAAATCCACTTGTGCATTGAAACGTACACGCCCGCAAATGGGGCTTTCAAAGACGCATTCATGGCGGCGATAAGGTTTGTTGCAGCATCAGAGGAAGGCCTGTCGGATGACCTCTGTGATCCAACTATCATTATCGGTATGGGAGTTTTGGAGAGGGCAAAACTTAGGGCCGCTGCAGTATATGCCAGAGTATCTGTTCCATGTGTGACGACAATCCCTTCGTACCCCTTCTTGATATAGTCGTGGACATATTCAGAAAGCTTACTCCAATGTAGTGGAGTCATGTTTTCGCTATATATGCTGGACAATACTTTAGCGTCTATTTGAGCTACCCCAGCCAGTTCAGGAACTACTGAGAGAAGATCGGAAGCGGAGAGAGCAGGTCTAACACCTCCCGTCCTATAGTCGACTCTGCTCGCTATTGTGCCACCAGTGCTTATTATTACGGCATATGGTAAATTTTTTGATGAAACAATTTCTTGTTGTGGCACAAAACCAGGAGGGGAGTGTTTCTCAATCAAAAGAATCGATTTTATTGCATCAGATTTTAAGCCTATGTTATACCCGTTAGGAAGCTTTAAGGTTAGAAAACCCTTTGACGCATATTCATATCTGGGAATTATAGTGCCCTTATATTCACCTTCAGAAGTGATAACCCTCACAAAGTCCCCTGCACCAATTTTGTTTTCTTCCAACAATTTTTTCAGAGCACCGCTATATCCCGAAAGGTCCTTCAATATTCTCGTAACTGCTTACAATCTGAGTTGATTTAACCTTTTTGCGAATTATAACCCCTTTTATAGAAAAGGTTCTCCAAGAAATTTTCTTCAAACCCAGTTAAATATAGTTTACATTGGAGTTCCAATTGAAGTGTTTGCAACATTTAAATTACAATAGGGAGTAAGCTTCTAATGTGATTTGGTTGGTAGAAGACTATGGAACTAAGACCTGGTCAGAAGTAGCGACAGTGTTGAACGATGGATTGAATACTGTAATAATCCCAATTGGCACAGTTGAGGCACATGGCAAACATCTTCCGATAACGACAGATGCCATATTGCCACAAGAAATCTGTAAGAGGTTAAGTGACAAAGTGAAGGCACTTGTGGCACCTCCAATATACTATGGTGTGACAACTTCTCTGAGTAATTATCCGGGCTCGATACCCGTCAGCAGGCAGGCTTTTACATCTTATCTAACAGACATCTTTGTAGGTTTTGCTAAATCAGGTTTCTTGAACATAATAGTGGTCAATGGACATGCAGGGAATGTTGAGAGCATTAAGGAGGCCGCTGAAAAGGCATATGATAGGGCTAGAATCCGAACTTTGGATATTGACTGGTATATCGCTTGTGACGATGTTGTGAAGAAACATTACGGTACCCTTTCAGGACATGGCACAATAGAAGAAACAGCTGCAATCCTAGCAGTGGACAAAAAACTTGTCAAAAACGCCTTATACGACAAGAAACAAGCAATCAGACGGGTAGAAGGAACATGGATGTATCCGATGGTTGGTTCCATGATAAAAAGGGATGAGCTTGACACGCCGAATTTTGATCTAGATAAAGGGAAAAAATTCTTTGCCGAGGTCTGTCAGACAATAGAAGACATCATTACCGACTATATGGAGAGGGCTTTAGAAAATCCACTTTAAAAGATGAACTAACTCAGTTTCTTGCCCATGTATGGTCCAGTAGGAGAGTAACCCAATTTTTCATAATATCTTCTTGTTCCAACAGCACTTGTTACGAGAATCTTTTCACTATCAAATTCATTTTTTGAAATGAACTCGGCTTCTTCGAGCAGTTTTCTTCCAAATCCCTTATGCTGCCATCCATCATTTGATTTGGAACCTATTGGGACAACTGAACCGTAAACGTGGAGTTCCCTGATTAAAGCCGCACCTTTAACCTCCACCCTATGAGCTGATATTGAAGGTTTCCTAAGCCTCAAAAAACCCACGAGAATTGAACGATCGTATGTTTCAAAAGATATAAAAACCTCTTTTCCATTCGATGCATTGTAGTAAATTTTGTGAATTTTAAGCTCTTCTTTCGTAAGCTTATCCTTGTGGGCTAGCAGACCAACTTCCCTACATCTTATACACCTACACGTCCTTCCACTTTTCTTAAGACGCTCTTGTGAGAGCTCCCTAAGATTTCCTTTCTTAACACCGGCTACTATAAGGTTAGCGGGGATATCTCTCTGAACCCGCATTATTCTTACCCAATAGGGGACAAACGACATTACTTCAGAAACAATATCAACTACCTTATCTTCCGGATAAGGAGTGTATTCACCCTTTAAATAGTGCTGGTAAAGTTGAGAGTTTTCAACGACAAGCGTAGGATATATCTTTACCATGTCTGGTCTAAAGTCTGGATCTTCAAACAGCTTTCTAAAGGACAATATATCTTCTTCAGGTGTAGAACCTGGAAGACCAGGCATCATGTGAGCAACGATCTTTAGACCAGAATCTTTCGCTATTCTAAATGCTTCTATAACATCTTGAACACTGTGGCCTCTTCCGACAATCTGATATATTCTGTCTGACGGATGTTGAACCCCTATTTCTACTCTTGTTACCCCATATTTTAACATGTTATCCACGTGCGTCTGTTTGCAGAAGTCAGGTCTCGTCTCCAGAGTTAGACCTACGTTTCTGATACACGCATTTTGATTAAAGCGCAAGGATTCTTCCAAAGATTTTGAGACGAAACCATTTAAACCATCAAAGCATCCTTTTACAAAATATCTCTGATATTCTTCAGGCTGATTTAGAAAAGTCCCACCCATGACGATGAGTTCAGCCTTCTGAACTTCATGCCCGATCGCTTTTAGCTGCCTTATTCTGCTTGTTACCTGCGAATAGGGATCGTAATTGTGTTCTCTTCCTCTTGCGGCTGTAGGCTCATAGCCGGTGTAACTTTGAGGGGAACCATACTGTACTCCTCCAGGGCAGTAGAGGCATGGTATCTTCTGAGGACAAGGATACGGTCTTGACATTACCGCAATGACAACAACTCCTGAAGCGGAACGTATGGGTTTTAACCTCAGTATTGAGCGTAGTAACTCTTGCTTTTTAGATGGAACTATCGATAGGATGTCGGAATTTTTTGGAACAGTCTCCAATCCAAATTCCTTTGAAACTTTTACTTTCAGGGAATATAAGACACGTTGATTTCTAGGAGGATTCTCTGCCATCAAAACTGAAATCTTCTTGCACGCCTTTGCATAAGCCTCCTTACTTTTTTCTATTAACATCGTAACCTAGAGGATAAAACATAAAATTATGCGTAATTTAAGTTTTTATCTAAGAACCCAGTTCTGCCCACTCTTCCTCTTGAGGATAAACCTTTTAACATAATTTCCCCTATTCCTTACTTTCGGAATCGGTGAAGGCTTATGCTCCTTCTTCTGAGGAGGCGTCTTGGATCTTACTTTTCCAGCTTTGGTTAAGCTTCCATGTGTTGGCATAGCTAACGTCAGAACAATCTGCCATTGGCGTAAATAAGTGTTACCTTTTATCTGCTGCAATAGACCTGCTTATTCTAAATAGAAAACTTTTTTCCTGAAGCACTTCTGGTATATTTCCCAAAATCGGATGATTTCAAAAGATCGTCTCCACTGAAAACCGGACCGTCCCTGCAGACGAGGAAACCTGAGCCATCTAGTGCGCACTGACCACATATGCCAATAGCGCACTTCATATAACGTTCAAGGGAGAGTTGCATTCTGATACTGTTTTTAAGAGCGATATCGAACAGGTCGTAAAGCATTTTTTCAGGACCGCACCCATAAATCTGGTCAAAGAACGCTTCGTTAACCAACTGACGTATCATCATGCTCGCAAAACACTTCTGACCTATTGTACCATCATCTGAAGTAGGAAAATACGAGAGTAAGCCCTTCTTACCTAATTCCACAAATTCTTTGTGAAAAGAGTTCTCGGAACCCGTTCTTGTTCCTACTACAACTGTCGGAAACATCTTCTTCTGGAGCATCTTGTCGACAAGTAAGCGGATTCCAGAAACACCAATTCCTCCGGCTGCCAGAAGTGGCTTTTTTCCAAGAATCTTGAATCCTTCACCATAGGGTCCTCTGATACCCAAACTCTGACTCTTAGAGATAGAGCAGAGACGTTTGGTCGTATCGCCGACGGCTTTTACCGTTATACCGCATATTCCATCATCAACATGGGAAATCGACATGGGGACTTCATCACAACCGACAAACCAGATCATCAAATATTGTCCTGGAATTGCCTCAGATACAAATTCGTCTTCAAAGAAAAGTGTTGAACAGTTTTCGCCGTAACTGGTCACTTTTATAACATTTCTTATTCTCAGTGAATTAGCTTGGGGATTGAATATTTTTTTAGAGGTCATTTGTGTCCCCTACCAACAATCTCATCCAAACATGAGAAATTTTTTTCAATCATGTACTTTCTAAGACCCACTAATATCTCTTCGAACACTTCTAAACCCTTCCAAACTATAGCTGAGCCTATCTGCACAGCCGAAGCACCAGCTAGTAAATACTCAACCGCGTCCTTCCAAGACAGAATGCCCCCTACTCCAACTATTGGAACATCTACGCTCTCAAAAAGATCGTAAACCATTTTTATAGAAACTGGTTTTATTGCTGGACCAGAAAGTCCGCCGGATTTATTCGCTAAAATAGGTGTCATAGCATCAATATCAATTGCCATAGCCTTCAAAGTATTGATAGCGACAATAGCGTCAGCTCCAGCCTTTACCGCTGAAAACGCTATAGAAGTAACGTCGGAAACGTTTGGTGTTATTTTGGCGAAAACAGGTACGTTTACAGAGTTCTTAACTTTGTTTACAACTTTATAGACCATTTCAGGATCCTGTCCAATAAGAGAACCGACTTCCTTTACATGAGGACATGAGAGGTTGATTTCGAATGCCGAAGGCTTAAGGGCTAGCAACTTTTTCGCTACGTTAGAGTATTCATCAGGGGATGAGCCAAATATACTGTAGATGACTGGAAAATTAAAGTTTTGGCCTTCAAATTCTTTAACGAATTCGTCGATACCTGGATTTGGTAAACCCATAGCGTTTATTAGGCCATAGGAATCAATAACGTAAACCGATGGATTAGCATATCCATCTCTTGCTTTAATACCTACAGACTTTGTGACAGCCGCTCCCGCACCCGCCTTGGCGACTCTTCTAATTGTGGAGGAAGTCATACCGAGTATACCTGAAGCAAGAATTAGAGGATTGTCTATTACTAATCCTGCCACCTTTGTTTGAAAGTTAGGATGCATATCTGCAATGTTAACCCGAGAACATGTAAGCAAAAAAGGTTTTGTTTTCTTTTTACGTCTATAATTTATAAGTAGGCCCATTAAGTGCTAGCGTTAAAGAGTTGAGAGCTTGATAATAGTCTTCGCGCACGAAGCTGGTGTAAGCGTACTAGACGAGAATCTTAAGGTAATAGGTACAGTAGGTTACTCCAAGAACCCTGCTGTAGAATATAAAAGGTTTCTAGAGGGAGAGGAATACGATTTAATTAAAGCAACTCTCGAAAAGGTCAAAGCTTTACCAGGCGAGCTAGTTCTAGTGCAGACACAGCAGCTTAGAAGGGTGTTCTTAGAAGAGCTTCCAAAAGTCGATCTTATACAAGACGATAAAGTTTCAAAAATCGTATCCGAGAAGATGAGGATAATATTAGAATCTGGGTTTGCTGAAAATGAGCAGAAGGCGTATGAAGTATTAAGAGAGTTTAGCTTGAGACAGTCAGAAGCGAAGATTACTGAAGAATCAACTCGATTAGACCTGCAGGCGATAGAGGCTGTGTTAGCCCTAGACGAGCTCGATAAAATGATTAACATTATCGGAACAAGGGTAAAGGAATGGTACCAAATACACTTCCCAGAAATACTGCAGTTCTATGAAGAGCCAATTGAATTATGTAAGTTTGTTTCTGAGGTAGGAGACCGAAGGAACCTTGACGAAGATAAAGCTGCAACACTCAATTTTTCAGAGAACAAGAAAAGAGCCTTACTTAGTGCTGCGCAAAAGTCAAGAGGCGGAACATTTAGAGAAGAAGACATAGAAAGAATTGTTGTACTCGCGAATCTTGTCAAAGACACAAATGAAGTTAAAAAGAGAATGTCAAACTTTATCGAAGGCGTTATGAAAAAAATAGCTCCGAATGTTACAGCGATTTGTGGAGCAACAATTGGAGCAAGACTTATCTCAAAAGCTGGAGGCTTGGAGAAACTAGGCAATGCTACCGTCGAGCACAATCCAGATCTTAGGGGCGGAAAAGGCACTCTTTAGGGCAATAAAAACTGGTGCTAAACCACCAAAACATGGAGTGATCTTTCAGCATGTGCTGGTACATGAGTCTCCTAAATGGCAGAGGGGTAGAATCGCTAGGGCATTAGCTTCAAAGATTGCTATAGCTGCTAGAATCGACTTCTACAGAAAGGAGCTTGACCCTTCTGTGGAGGAGGATCTCATGGTCAGGATTAAAGAAATAAGGAGGTCTAAGGAAAAAGTGAAAATGGAAGAACCATCAAGGAGGGCTTCCAAATTCAGGGGGAGGAAAAGGTAAGACTTGGTGAGGGTTGACACAGATGAACGTTCAGATAGAGTATTCTGGATAAAAGATGGGAACGAAAAAAGAATTGCAACAATAAATCTTACACCGGGGAAGACTGTTTATGGAGAGAAGACATTACATATAGATAAAAACGAATATCGATATTGGGATCCTTTCAGAAGCAAGCTTGCGGCAGCCCTAATCAATGGATTAAAATATTTTCCGTTCCCGGAAAATTTAAAAGTTCTGTACCTTGGTGCATCGACAGGTACAACCGTTAGCCATATATCAGATATCATAGGAGAAAAGGGAATAATCTTTGCAGTGGAATTTGCTCCTCGAGTTGCAAACGAATTCATTGACAGATGCGCAAAATTTAGAAGAAATCTTATAACTATTGTAGAAGACGCTCGGAGACCTGAAAAATATTTTGGAATCTTCGGCAAGGTTGATGTTGTCTACTGTGACATAGCTCAACCAAATCAGACAGAGATCGCGATCCAGAATTGCAGGTTTTATCTTAAGGAAGGAGGTTATCTGTTTTTAGTCGTTAAATCAAGGAGCATAAACGCTTCAAAGGCGCCTTCAAGAATCTTTAAGGAAGAAGAAGATAAACTGAGGATAGCAGGATTTGATCTCCTCCAGACCATAACCTTATCTCCGTTTGACAAAGATCACGCTCTCATTGTAGCTAAGATGATCTGACACTGAGAACAAGGTCTAAGTAAAAGGTTTCTGT
Source organism: Nitrososphaeria archaeon (assembly GCA_963752255.1). Lineage (GTDB taxonomy): Archaea > Thermoproteota > Nitrososphaeria > JACIWG01 > JACIWG01 > JBEKIG01. Next base: position 248,416 of record CAVVXT010000012.1, read on the forward strand.
CCTTCAATATTCGTCAAGAGTTTTCGAGCGAATCTTCCTAAGCGATTTCCAAGATTGTCTTACGAAGTCGGGTATGTTTCCCTTATTCTCTATCCAATTCCTAACAAATTCAACTGTTCTTAGGTCAGAAGGATATCCGCTGCCAAAGAATCCATGTTCCTTGGCTAATTCATCAATTCTCCTATCCCTTGTTACTTTAGCAATAATGCTGGCTGCAGATACGACAACATAATTTCTATCTGCATGATGTTCCGCTATAATCCTTGGTTCCCCACTCGATAATGAAAGTATATCTGAAGCATATCTCGCAGGTTTAACATCTGGACAGTCCACATACACAGTCCTTACATCTAGGGCTTCAATGATCTTCGCCATCGTTATTACCTCAAGGTAATTCAGCTTATGCAATTTTTTGCCGAACTTAACGTACTTATCTATCTCTTTAGGAGAAACCTCTGTCACGGTAATCATTTCAGCGTTCTCTGCAATTATATCATAAAGTCTTCTCCTAGTCTTGGGAAGGAGCAGCTTAGAGTCCTTAACTTTAGATTCTTGCAGAAACATTAATTTTGATGATCTAACTGAGACACCCGCGACCACCATTGGTCCTATGAGAGAACCTCTGCCGGCTTCGTCTACTCCTCCCACTATTTCTTCTGACAATAAGATTTCACCTCATTTTATAAAGGGCATTATTTCCTCGACTATAGTTTTATGAAGTAACTCCCTATTCTCAAAAGTTATCTCATAGACCTTTATGTCATCTGAACCCGTTATCCTATCAATTATGGGGTCCTTCAACCTTTTGTGAACTGATCCAATAACAGGCTTGTCGGAATCTAAAAGGGCTACTATAGCCCTTCTGACATCTGGAGAAATAAGTTCCATGGGACCGACCTCATCGCATACAATTATGTCGGAATAATCTATTGAGTATAAGATAGACGCAGCAAAGATATTCTTAAGATCGTTAAGGTTCACTCTATATTTTCCAACCTTTGGGCCAGTTTTTACTTTAACCGAGGATAGAGTACCTATGACACCATCTGAAAGACTGACGATCTGAAATCCTATTCTTTCACCTTTTTCCCTCATGTCGCGAGTAAGAACACCACCTATGTTGAGACCTCTGGACTTTAATTCGTAAACGATCTTTCCAATCAGAGTCGTCTTCCCAATTCCAGGTTCCCCTGTGACAAAAATCTTCTTCACCAAGTCTAACACTAGGGTAATAGGACAATATGTTTATGTAGTTTTATAATTCACTTTCTTTGCAATGAAAAAAAGCGAGGGCGAACGTAAGAAAAGAGTTCTGAAGATAATAATAGAGAAGGTTAATGGCGAATGGAAGGGGTGGTCTTCAAACCCTCTCGAAACCCTTGTTGGAACAATAATTTCTCAGAACACAAATGACAGGAACACGGAGAGGGCGATGGAGCTTCTAAGAAAAGAGATCGGAATTAATTTAGATGCCATCCTCTCAGCTCCTAAAGAGAAGGTTATGGAATGTTTAAAACCTGCTGGATTATATAATACCAAAGCCCCAAGAATAATAGAGTTAGCTAAGATTCTAAAAGAAAAAATCGGTGATCCGAAAAAACTTGAAGAGATGAGCTCAGAAGACGTTCGTCAATTTCTCTCAAAAATCAAGGGAATAGGACCTAAGACTGTGGACGTGTTCCTAGCGTTTTCAAGAAAAGAAGATGTAATACCGGTTGACACCCATATTAAAAGGGTTGCTAAAAGACTTGGATTTGCAGCAGAAAAAGACAACTACTTTAAGATAAGGGAAAATCTCGAAAAATCTGTTCCTAAAGGAGAGAGGGTTAAAGCCCACTTTGCACTTATAACCTTCGGAAGAGAAATCTGCAATGCAAGACAACCTAAATGCCAAACATGTCCTGTCATGCAATATTGTCCTTCCAAGAAAATCTTTTATCCAGATATCTAAGGCTGATGTGTATTGCAAGAAGAATTGACAAAATACATCGAAGGAAAAACTGAACTCTTTGTTCCAAGGGGAAGCTTGGTATTGAATGTTCCTCCTAAAGAACCAGCCTTCTTTAATCCAAGAGGGGTTGAAAGTAGAGATATTTCTATAATAGCTTATGAAACCTTTTCACAGCTGGCACAAAAGCCGATAACTTTCACAGATGTCCTGTGTGGAATTGGAGCAAGAGGGGTAAGAGTAGCAAAAGAAACAGGAGTCTCCAAGGTTTACCTGAATGACATGAACCCAAGTGCAATAGACTTAGTCAGGAAAAATATAGAAAATAATGACGTAAAAGAAAAATGTATAGTTTCAAATGACGATGCAAATCACTTCTTCACAACAAACAGAAAAGAAGGAAACCTCTTTGACATCATAGACATCGACCCTTTCGGTACACCCTCGCCATATCTAGAAGATGCCACCAAGACGATAAAGAAAGAGGGACTCATATCGATGACAGCAACAGACACAGCAGTACTATGTGGCTTGCATCCGCATGTCGCACTAAGAAAATATTATGGATTATCAGTCCATACAGAGTACTGTCATGAAGTAGGACTCAGACTCCTTTTTGGAGCATTGGCATTTTCTGCAGCAAGATATGACAAAGGGATAAAACCACTATTCTGCCATTCTACAAGACATTACCTTAGAGTATATGCGAAAGTTACATACGGTGCAGAAGAAGGAGACAGCTCATTAGAGAAGATAGGATACATTAACCACTGCACAAAATGTAATGAAAGAAGCATCAGCAAAATCCCCCTTGAAAAATGCCCAGAATGCGGGTCAACCATAATTTATGGCGGACCACTCTGGACAGGAAAGATATTTGATAGGAACTTCATAGAAGAAATGATAAAGACGGTCAAGAACTCGAATACGAAAAAGTATTCAAAGATGATGACCACAGCAGTCGAAGAGACCGAAGGACCACCCATGTACTTTCTCATAAGTATGATATGTGACAGACTCCAAGTCAACACTCCAGCAATAGAAAAGATAATCGAAAGATTAAGAAAAAAAGGATTCTATGCATCAAGAACCAGCATAAACAACAAGGCTGTTAAAACAAATGCCCCTTCTAAAACAGTTAACGAAATCCTTACAGAGTTATCTAAGATATGACAGACATACAAAATATATTTCACTACTTTCTTTTCTACTCGCAGACGGTTTCGTAATAAGTACTTTCTTAAACATACCTTTTAATTTATCACGGACATCTTGGAAATAGTCCCCTTGGAAGATCTTGAAGACACAGTTGCCTTCAGGCTTTAGAAGATGAGGAATCATGTCTATGACCTTCATAGTTAAATCTATCTGTCTAGTATGATCGACTTCCCAAACACCAGTAATATTTTGAGACAAATCTGAAAGGATAACATCAACCTCGTAAATAATCGATTTTCTTACGAAATCCAGAGCTTGGGGAGAAAAAATATCCAATGTATAGGTAAAGACATTGTTAAGCTGAATATCTACCTTCTTCAAATCAAAGCCAAAGACTTTACCATCGGGACCAACCCTCTCACTAGCAACTTGGAGCCAGCCTCCTGGAGCACAGCCGAAGTCAACTACATAGTCGTCCTCAATTATTAGATGGTACCTGTTGACTAATTCAGCAAGTTTATATGCAGCCCTGCTGCGATAACCTTCTTTCTTTGCTCGCTTTCTATAAAAATCTCTCTTAGCCTGACTTAGCTTCAACCTTCATTACTACCTTATAAGCCGCAAACTCCTTTCTAACCCAATCCTCTAGCGTACTACAGGTTTTCGGTGAAATCTTACTATCGTTAGAGCACTGCTCTACAACCTTACAAGTCAGACACGGCGTGTCCCTTATCGAAGTCGTCTTTATAGGCATACGAATTGGGAAGAGCCTGTAAGTCCATCTACCGTTTTCAAGAACGCGTTCACGTCTTATCATTCCACGCTTCTCAAGCCTTATAGCTAGGCGGCTACCGTCTCGGCTTGTCAGGCTGAGTTCTTTCCAAAGTTGGCTCTGAAGTATTCCTTCCATTCCATGTTCTACTATAGCTTTGTACGTTCGTGAAGTAAGGTCAAGCTCTTCTTCATCAAGTTTTTCAGGAACCTCATTCGATGCACTCTCGTCTACACGCTCCTCAGAAATTTTTTCCTCTTCCTCACGATTGGCTTGCTTCGGCATAAACACACCACCTAATTTTGGGAACTAAATATATTTATCGTAAGAATACCCTTATAACTTTTTTCATTTTAATGTGCTAATATACACAGCAACATCGAAAGATTGCAAAATCTCTTTAGTTCTATTTCTGACAGTCAGAGGTGTAACACCAAGCTCTGAAGCAATATCCTCCGATGATATAGACTCGTCAAAGAGTGCAGAGGCTATGTGGATGCAGGAGGCAGCAAGACCTGCGGGATTTTTTCCTAAGGAGATGTTTGAAGCTTCTACCTTCGAAGCCAAATCCAGAGCCAGGCGCTCAACCTTTATTGAGAGATTTAGCATGTTAGACAGTTTAGTTACATAATTAGATATGTGAGGTCGACTGACAGAAGTAGAGAAGGTCTGTGCCAACGCGCGATAGTATTTGGCAACATCTTTTTCTTTAATATCCGCAAAATCGGCTACTTCCTTGAGGGTCCTGTTTACATCGCACATGCGACACGCTAGGTAGACCATCGCAGCAGCGATCTCCTTTTGACCCTTGTTTTTGGCGAAAGCCTTTATTTTTGAGGAACGGATAAAATATGCTGCGGTTTCGGCTACGTTGTTTGGTAGAGAAAGTTTTGTCGCCAGATCTTCAATCTTCTCCAGCAGTTTCATCAGTGAACGTTCTTCAGCGCTGACTCTTATCATAGAGTATGTTGTCCTAATTTTTTTTGCATCATTATTTTGCTTGAAATTAGAGAAGGAACCATATGGCTTGTCCCCTACAAGTGTACTCAGTCCTTCATCATGTAGGAGGAAAGTTCGAGGAGCACCGACGCGGACACGCTTCTGCTTATCCTCCATATCAATAGCCTTCCATTCAGGGTGGTCGTCAACAGCTCGATCCCTAACAACTAAACCACATTTTGGGCAGATAAGCTCCCCCGAGGCCGAGTCGATTATAAGCCCGCGATCGCAGAAAGGACATCGCTGGGATGCTTCATCACGTACTCCGGACAATTTAACCCGACTCCATTCGAACGTACAATTGTTCGCCTATTAGTTTTCTAACCCTGTCTGTTGTAGGCTTTACAGAAACATATGGTGAGGAAATAGGTCCAAAGGTTTCTACGACGAAGCCAATCTTCTTTCCTGAGGCATCAAATACGGGAATAGAAGGCTTAAGGAAAACTTCTGCCTTAACAATGAGATTTCCACTTTTGGCCTGATGTAGGACCTGGCCTAATTTCTTCACAACCAATTTATAAAGAGAACATAATTTAAACCTTTTGATGTCTCATGCCACGCACTGTGCCCAATGTCCTAGAGACATCTTTAAGTACATCATTCTTTCGCCCACCCTTATTTATAGACACGTAACCGCTTTCAATAAAAGATCTCTTAGGATACATCGCCTTAACTGGTTCTGATATGAGTCCAAGCTTTGTCACCGATTCGACGAGTTCGTCCATTGTTGGAGAACCGACAGCGAGATATAGAGGCACCTTTCTACCGTCCTCCCTTGAAAGTTTGGAGTTAAAGTAATCAAGCCACAAGATTATCCTTTTGTAATCCTTCAACTTAGATTACCGTTTAATTAATATGGCATTAACTATACCGGCTTGCCCAGGTCTTGAAGTAACCTTTGCTTCTCCGAGCTCAGTGTCTACAAGTGCACCCTTTGTAATAACACCCTTCCTTGTGAGATCTTTGCTTGCAGGGTTTGTTACCAGTTTATTAATCTTAACCTTCTTAGTCTGCTTTGACACCGGGTCGAGAACGTTCGCATACTGAGTGGAAAGACACTTGACCTTTAAACCACCTCCCCGTGTATTTTTGACGACCCTTTCATCCTCGTTAATCTTTGTTTCAATAGGATATCCATGTCGCTCGTAAGCTCTTCTCCCCCTATTCGGGTTCTTAACGCCACCCGTGAGCTTGCGTTTGTGAAGATTTTCTATATTCTGTGGCATTTTCTAACAAAACACCCCTGATGTGAAGAAGGTTATAAGATTATGGGATAATATACTTTTCGACCCAGTTAAAATACTATCCAGAAATCTCCTTCGGTATCTGTAATCCCTTAGGAGACCTTGCTTTTAGTTGCTCTTTTAGGTCATTGATGTCAGCACTTAATCCGAAATATTCGGAAAAATTACTTGTTGTGACATAGGTTTTTGGTTTTATGCTAGATTGAACTGACACGAAGTCGAGAACCTCTAGTGTTGAGAGATGGCGGTAAGCTTTCGAACCGATATGTCTTAGAATATCTTTTATTGTAACAGGTTGATAGAATGCCACATAAGACAGCGTTTTGAGGACGGCTTCGGGGACAAGGGGTTTAGTGGCGAACTTTCTAACAATGTTGTTGTAATCTGACTTCAGCTGCATGGCAAACAGGTTTCCCGGCAGTTCAACTATTTCCAGCGCGTTCGAAAAAGAGTTGTAAGTAGAAAGTACTTCTCTTGCCAGTAAAAGGTTCTTTCTCTTGGAAATGACTCCAGTGGCACGTGAAATGTCTTCCATGGAAAGAGGGTGACCGGTGACGTAAAGAGCCGCTTCTATCCTTCCCTTTAGAACGCTTATTTCTTCTTTGTTCACTGTACAAGCACCGTAATAACAATATCATCGCTAACCTGCTTCAAATCAGCGAACTCTTCTTGTGCTACACAAAGTGACAGGATAAAATGCCTTACCATCTCTATCAAAGTAAGCCCGTGAACCATCCTCCTAAAGCTGACCTGATGTGAATCATCCATCAGCATCATAAGCTTCTTCTTAAACTCCTTCAACGTCTCGTTTATGTTCATAATGAAAGGGTCGACTGGCAGCTCTAAGCCTAGGAACGGGGATTAGCGTCTCTTCTTTCCTCAGTTGTATAGTTGAAGCTGAAGCTATGATCCTTTCAAGAGCTGTTAGAAGATCTTCAACCGATGTAGAATACGATTCATGTCTATAAGGAACCTCTATAATAGAAGGCAACGTGAGATCTTCTCTCTCCATCTGAGCTGAAGACTGCCTTTCAAAAAGGAAAAAAGATTCGACCTGCAATCTGAATATTATAGACGAAGACAATGCGACAGTTCCGTAAAGCCTTAAATCCTTAGATTCCTCTATAGTATAGATAGATAGAAATTCCTTTAAGAGATCTTTAACATTTATGTTCCACGCCTTCTTCTTTGACAGATCCTCAGAATCCAGGAGGAACTTCAGAGGAATCTTTGTAAGAGGGCCCTTTGTGCTCATGATCGAGCCTCTTTAACCATCATTTCCGGTGAATATTCGACGACGTTAGCGTGCCCGCTACGCTGATAGACACCAAAGATTTTGTCAGCCTTCGAGAGGGTAACATCCTTTAAAGTGATGAGTATAATCTGCGATTCCGCAGCGCGTTCATGTAGTATTTTGATCAAACGCTCTAGGTTAAACGGATCAAGGTGTGCGTCTATTTCATCTAATAGGTAGAATGGCGATTTAAATGCAACCTGCATTGCTAAAATAAATGCGACAGTCGCAATCGTCTTTTCTCCACCGCTTATCATCAGCGATTCTTTATACCGCTTATTTGGAAAGCGGACCATCAAGTAGACTCCACCGGAAAAGATATCGTCGGGTTTTTCTATTTCAAGCCAAGCGTCTCCATCTGTGAGTTCCTTGAACAACGACCTAAGGTTTCTATCAATCTTTTCGAAAGCCTCCATAAAAACAGTCTTCTTCTTTTCTTCAATCTGTTCAATCAGGTCAATAATGCTGCTTTTCTCTTCTTCAAGCTGGTTGCTTCTAAGAGAAAGGTTCTTATAGCTTTCAAACACATTTTCGTAATCTTTTTCAGCTAAATAGTTTAAAACAAGTTTCACTTCTGAACTTTCCTGCTCCATGAATGAGAGAACAGTTTCACAGCCGTCTACATATTCAATTGGTGATTCATATCCAAACATCCTTAAAGTGTTGTATTCAGTCTGCATCTTTTCCTTGAGATTATCTATTTTCGAAGAAATCTGGTTTATACGGACCGTCGACTTATTGATGAGATCATTTAATGAGTTGAGCTGAACCGTTTTCTCATTTACCTTTAGATCGTATTCTGAAATTGTCTTTTGCATATTAGCTGAAGCTTGACGGAATTCCTCTTCTCTTGCCTTTAGAGAATTATATTTTGTATTGAACTCACTTAGTAAATTTTTGTTTTCCTCAATCTTTTTCTTGTTTGATTCAAACTCAGATGCAAGCTTTTCAATGCTTCTTTTAATATTGTTATAGGATACAAGAAGGTCGTTATCAAGCCTGTTCTTGGTCTGGGCTAATTGCAGGTTTATTTCATTCAATTGACTTATTATCGACTGATAATCACCATTAAGATTAGTCATTTCACCATTGAATGAGAGAAGTTTCTGTGCGGCAGCGTTATCTTCATCACTTTGAACAATTTTCACGAAGATTTCACGTTTTCTGCTCAGCGTGTCAGACCTTTCTTGAAATCTTTTAAGGTATTCTTCAACCTTATTCACTCTAGCTCTAAGAGAATTTAGTTTCTTTGTGTTTTCATCATATGTCTCCGAATATTTTTTTACAAATTTGATTAAAGTGTTGATTTCACCGTGAACTTGGCCCAAGTTCTTTGAAATATCAACCTTTTTCTCCAACATGTCTTTCCCTTTTAGCTCCAAATTTTCAATATCCTGCCTTCTTTTGTCAACTACCTTCTTAAGGTTTGAAATAGCACTCTCTAATTCACTATAGTACCTTCTTTCCCCGTATGGTAGAACGGCCTCTCCAAAGATGTTGGGAAAACTAGAGAGATATGCGGAGTAGTATGGCTCATATATGGCTCCGTTGACTGTCACACATCTAAAACCATTCTTGGACACCTCTGACGCAATTCCATCATCTTCGACTAGAACCGTATTCTGGAAAAGAAAATCTTTCAGAGCTGCGTACTCGTCAGATATTTTCACCAAGTCATAAAGATAGCCTAAAACGTTTTTGTCGTCAGAAAGCTTTGTCAGCTTAACGGGCTTAACCTCCGAAAGAATAATCATGTTGAACTGTTTTGCGGAAACTCGACCAGCAAGTTCAATAAGCTTGTTCGCAGATTCGATATCCTTAACAACAATAGCATTCATCCAAAATCCACAGGCCGAAGATATAGCTTTAGAATAGTGTTCATCGTAGTCTATCAAATCTTTTACAAAACCGACGCATCCTTCAACTACTCCTGTCTTAGCAAGAGTAATGAGCCTTTCAAGTCCTTCAGAATCGAAAACCTCTTCAGCGATTTTCCTCGCTATCTCAGTCTTGGCAACGATCACCTGAACCTTTTCCAACGTAGTTAAGGAGACCCTGATCGCCTCGAACATCGTTCTCCTACGGCTTTCGATACCGTCGTAAGAATTGGACACCGAGAGTATTTGGGAAGATTCGCTCTGAAGCAGATTATCCAAATTGGTTAAAGTTTGTCTAAGCTCGTTTAAGATGACTGAAAAAGATTTCTGTTTACTATCTAGTACGTTAAGTCTGTAGCTTAGTTTAGTTTGGATGGAGGTAAACTTGTTCCTGCGTATATTTATCTTCTCCAGAATAGAGTCAATCTTCTTGATCTTCTGGTCAGCTTTGATCTTTCTCATCTTTATGTCAGAAATACTCTTATTTGAATCACTAATCTGTAAAGTTAGATCCTTTATCTTTTCCGAAATTTGAGCTCTCCCACCTTCCCTAAGCTCCTTATCATTCTTTATCTTGTTTAAAGATTCCTTAACAAAGTTTACGTCTATGTCAAGCTTTGTCAGCATCCCATTAAGAGTCGGTAGATCTTGTTCAATCTCTATGTTTCTCTGTTCAAGGGTTTTTGTTATTGAATTCATCGATGAGATTCTAGACTGAAGTGAAGCTAATTCCATTTCATAATTAACAAAGGTTCTAGAAGGATCAGAAACAGACGAGAGAAAATTGTCCCTATCGTTCTGTATAGATTCGATATCAGAATAAATGGCTTCCCTGTCATGCTGTTTTTTCTTGAGCAGCGAGCGCTCTTCTTCCAAGTTTCCATTTAGGGAATTTGAAGCCTGCAAGAGCGTAAAAATGGATCTGGATGTCTTCATAGCGTTCAGACGTCTAATTTCTTCTTCAAGGTGACGATACCTTAGAAGATTGTTGCGACCTTCCTCATTTTTTCTGAGAACGCTCCTTATTTCGCCGATTCGGGCGAAGGCTATTTCCAGCTTATGTGTTGCATCCTCTAAGTTCTTCATTGATTCAACTTTCTTCTCATCAAACTGGGAAACACCAACTAAACTTTCTAATAGGCGACGACGTTCATCAGGTCTGAGTTCAGCAACTCTGTTGATCATTCCCTGCAGAATGACATTAAATGCTTCGGGAGAAATCAAGCACAACTGGGTCAGGTTCAAAACCGTCTGTTTTGAAACATGTTTACCGTTTATCTTGAATATCGATTCACCATCGCCTCTAAGCTCCCTCGTAAAAGTGACGGTATCCGAATCATATGGAATCTCTCTACCAGAGTTATCAAACTGAACAGAAACCAGCGCTTTAGAAGACCTTTGACCGCTTACAGCCCCGTCAAAGATAAGACCTTTCATGTTCGTCGCCCTAAGGGTCTTGAGGCTACTCTCCCCTAAGGCAAAAAGAATTGCGTCAAAGATATTCGACTTTCCTGAACCATTCAGTCCCGTTATCGTAAGGTAACCAGGCTGCAAGTCCAATACCGTCTTCTTACTAAAGGTCTTGAATCCTTCTACCTCCAGCCTTTTTATATACAGCATTCTTTCTCTTTACAGCATATATAGTAGACAGCATAATATTAATATCTTTTAAGAAAAAAAGTAGACAAATTTAAATCACCCTACCTGCAAAATATGTTGATAGAAAATGAAGGATTATATAACTGGAAGAAGAAAGCGAATTTTATCAAAGGCTGAGAAAGCGGGAGCAAATTTCGTTCTAGCGTCATCCCCCGAGAACATGTTTTACTTCACAAATTTCTGGGGTGGATCATACGTCCTTATTTCAGAGGAAGGGTGTCTACTATTTACAGGTGCGCTTGAAGCCTTCAGAGCCCTGAACATGGCTGTTGAGGCAAAGGTCATAAGTGTGCCTGTAGGCTCAAGCATATTGTCTAGGCATAAAGAATCATATTCAGAAAGACTCTAAAATCCTCTCTGAAGATGTAATGTTCACTCAAAAGGAGACATTTGAAAAAAAGCTCGAAGTTAAATTGGAGCCTTCATCTAAACCCTTCTATGAACTTAGACGATCGAAGGATGAACGCGAAATTGCATCGATCGAGGAAACCTCGAAACTCATGGATCAACTTTACGAAGAGACATTAGAAATCGTAAGGGAAGGGATCACTGAAAGGGAAATCGCGTCAAAGGTCATCGGGAAAGGGGTTGAAGTCGGCTTGGACATGAGCTCTGGCCTGGAGCCCGTAATAGTTGCTACAGGTCCGAACTCAGCTTATCCTCACGCTCAGATAACAGATCGCAAGTTAAAGAAAGGTGATGTAATTGTAGCAGACTATTTCTTCAGGTATAAAGCATATGTATCGGATGAGACGAGAACATTCGTCTTCGGTAAAGCTACAAAAGAAATCAAAGAAGCTTATGAAATAGTACATTTAGCTCAACTTCAAGGTATTAAAGCCCTTAAACCAGGTTCCATAACCGGAAAAGTAGATGCAGCATGCAGAGGGATCATAAACGACAGCAGATTTTCAGAGTGTTATACACATGGAACAGGCCATGGTGTGGGATTAGAGGTTCATGAGCCGCCAACGTTGAGCATTAACCAGAAGGACAAACTTGTTAGAGGAGACGTTGTAACTATTGAACCAGGCATCTACGTCCAAGATAAGTTCGGGATAAGAATAGAGGATACGGTTTACGTCGGTGAAGAAGTTAAGGTCTTAACCAGATTCGCGAAAGATCTAATTGAGATATAGAAAAAAGATTTGCGATAATTATTTATACGGTTCAGTAGAGTAGATAATATGCCCAAGTACATTTTTGTTACTGGCGGAGTCATAAGCGGAATAGGAAAAGGTGTTGTCACAGGATCTCTTGGAAAAATTTTGCAGTCTTCCGGCATGAAAGTTTCTGCAATCAAAATAGACCCATATCTGAATATTGACGCTGGAACAATGAACCCGATTGTACACGGAGAAGTATTTGTATGCGACGACGGTGCTGAAACAGACATGGACCTCGGCACATATGAACGTTTTCTAGACAAGAACCTTTCCCGATGCAACAATATCACCACAGGTTAAGTGTATATGAACGTCCTACAACGTGAGAGAAAAGGAAAGTATTTGGGCAAATGCGTCCAGATAATACCACACATTACTGACGAAATAAAGGCATTGATAAGGAATACAGCGAAGAAGGACGATGCAGAAATAATGATAGTCGAGTCAGGTGGAACTGTTGGGGATATAGAAGCGCTCCCCTTTTTAGAAGCGCTTAGGGAAATGAGAATAAATGAAGGACCCAATAATACAATCTTTGTGCATGTCACTTTAGCCCCCATAATAGAAGAAGTTGGAGAACTAAAGACTAAGCCGACCCAGCATAGTGTTCAAGAACTTCGTAGAATAGGAATCCAACCGGACATAATTGTCGTTAGGGCTAAAAGACCACTTAAAGAAGGACACCGTGAGAAGATATCTTTGTTCACGAACGTACCCAAGAATCATGTTCTATCGAGTCAAGACGTTAAATCACCCTATCTTGTGCCACAGATATTAGAAGAACAGGGTGCATCTGAGATAATATTCGACCTTCTGAAGATACCATTCAAGAAGACCGAATTAATAAATTGGAATGATACGATAAGGGACATCACCGATTCAAAGGAAGAAGTTTGTCTAGCTATGATCGGTAAGTACACAGAGCTCTCAGACAGCTACGTATCAATAAACCATGCGTTATGTCACGCTGGCGGAGTGTTAAAATCGAAAGTAAAGATAGCGTGGACGGAATCAGAGGAATTGGAAGAGTCTGATAAAAAAGTTGAAGCGTTGAACCAATACGACGGTATAATTGTTCCAGGCGGTTTCGGAAGTAGAGGAGTGGAAGGCAAGATTCTGGCAGCAAATTATGCTAGAGTCGGAAAGATACCGTACTTGGGGCTGTGCTTTGGTTTACAGCTAGGAATCGTTTCCTTTGCCAGAAATGTGCTTAAATTCGAGGGAGCGAATTCAACTGAAATAGATACTGTGACACCATATCCCGTCATAGACCTGCTTCCAGAGCAGAAGGGAATTGACGAATTAGGTGGAACGATGCGGCTTGGCGGACATAACATAGTAGTTAAAGAGGGGACGGAAGCGTATAAGCTCTATAACAATACAACCATTAGAGAGAGACATAGACACAGATATGAAGTCAATCCCAAATACTGGGAAGCACTCCAGAAAAGGTGGACTCATATTTTCAGGATACAGTGATGATATGAGGAGAATCGAAATAATAGAGTTATCCGAACATCCATTCTACATGGCTTCGCAATACCATCCTGAATTCGTAAGTAGACCAGGAAAACCGGACCCTATCTTTAAAGGCTTTATTGGAGCTTGTATTGAAAGGAAAAATAGTTCAAAATAGAAGTAGCTGACAAAGGTCAGTGAGAAGAAAAAACTTTATCACACCACCCCCTTCTAATAGGGGATGCGTTAGAGTATGTCAACAGCCGAAATTGCTGCCAACTTTCTTAAATCTCTGGAAGACAGAGATTTCAAGATACTCTACGCTCTTGAAAATATGCTTGATTCACATCAGCAGGCAAAAGTGGACGTCTTAGTAAAGAATACCGGACTACATGGGGAGGAAGTAAAATATAGACTTTCGAGACTACAAAAAATGGAGATGATAACAAAAGGTGAATCAGGATACAAGTTGATTTCAACTGGACTAGATGCCATAGCCCTAAAAGCTTTCGTGAAAAAGGGACTAATATCTGCTTTAGGTGGCAACGTAGGTGTAGGAAAGGAAGCAGACGTATTCGAGACAACAGACGATAGGGGAAAAGAGTATGTGATAAAGTTCTATCGAATTGGAAGGACAAGTTTTAGGGAAGTTAAAAAGAAAAGACAGTTCATAGCAGACCGAGAAAGCGCCTCATGGCTAAAAGCGTGCATAAACGCCGCGGCAAAAGAAACGTGGGCTCTAAGAAAAGTACTTTCGGTCGGAGGCATGGTACCTGAGGCAATTGCAAGAGAGAGACACGCAATATTAATGCAGAGGATCAATGGCACATTACTGACTAAACTAAAGAACATAGACAAACCCCTAGAAGCACTGAAGAGTATCCTGTACACCATTAAACTTGCATACGTTAATGCAGGAATCGTTAATGGAGACTTAAGTGAATACAATATACTCTACGACGGAATAGCTTTCTATTTAATAGACTGGCCTCAGGCACTAGAAGCTTCAAGCCCCGGCAGCGAAAGACTTCTGACACGAGATATTAAAAATATTTTAGTGTTTTTTAATAGAAAATATAATGTAAAATACCCATTTGAAACAGCCTATAAATACATCATCAAAACCGAGGCGAGTGTCTAGAACAGTTGAACCTTCCTTTCGCGTATTATTTTCGTTATTCCACGGACATCAGAGAGTTCGGCGGACAGTATGCTTTCAACTTCATCTTTAACATCACAGAAGTGGGAACCTTCTTCCATCCTCAACCCTACACTTGCAACTATCGGTTCAGAAATAGGATTACCTATCCTACTAAGTAATCTTACATAGACTTCACGTACGCCCTTAACTTCTTTAACTATCTTTTCTGCCGTAATTTGAGCCAATGCGTTATATATCTTACCTGTATGTATAGTGGGATTTTTGCCTGCTGTAGCTTCCATAGAATACATTCTCATAGGGGAGATTAACCCAGTCACACGATTACCTCTACCGGTGTTGCCATCATCCCCTGACTCCGCAGAGGTCCCGGTGACAGTAAGATAGAAGCTGTTGTTCTTATAGTTGTCTGCATTATTTATCTTAATCGAAATGTTCAGAGGAGAGGTTGAAAACTTGTCAAGAAGCTTCTCCCGGACATCTGAAACTACGCTTATGTAATGATCCTTGTCCGGAATGTACCTGTCAACCATAGCCATGGCAACGGTGACATCAAGATTTTTCTCTCTTCTCATCGACATTACTTTAATATCCTCACCGACTTCGGGGAACTGTTTTTTGGTAGAGTCCAAGTTCAGATATTTTTCTATACCTAAAGTTATATTCTCCGTCTCAGAAAAGGGCGCGAAGCCAACTCCTATGGACGTATCGTTCGCAATACCCTTCTCTGAAAGAAAAGTAAGATCTTTAGAAGGGTTCCTTATTTTAAAGCTTATATTAACATCTTTGTCAACGTTCAAGTTCCGTATCGTACATTTGATGAAATCCACGATAGCTTTTCTAGCGATGTCTCCGACGGGAATCGAACTTTCTTTACCATTGAAAACATATCTGCTCACCGCCCTGCCAGCAACTATGATACAGATCGGGCTGATAATTTTACCACCGCCAAACTTTGGTTGAGATTCACCACCGACCAGCAAGCCCTTATCCACGTTGTGATGAAGAATCTTCCCAAAATTTTTTTCATAATAATCACAAAGGGCCAAAGATACAGACTCGCAACTGCCGTCAATCAAAGTATCGGGATGGCCTAAACCTTTCCGTTCGACGATTTCGACTTCTTGTTCGGAAACAGGTGTTCCCTTTAACTCTTCAGCATGTATGAACCGTTTAAGGGACATATCATACTCGCCCTAAATATTTGAACTATTCTTAATACCTACAAAAAGGACGTTATTTCCCCGTATAATAACAGTGCCATAATTCGCAACCTGCTGTCCTTCACTGAATTCTTTAGTTCCATCGAGTATCATATTCATATAGATGTCTACGTTAACCATTTTTCCGTGATATTCGATGTTGCTCTTCAAGCGGACAACGACATCCTTATCAAGCATCTTTTGAAGTATATTTAATGGTTTTTTAGGCTGGATAGACATACTCATACATCGTTATGATAGCTACCTTTTAAACATTCAAATAAAAACCTTATCATCATTCATCGCATAATGGACATGTGACAATTGTAAAAGGAAGATCATCCGCGGACACATGTATATAATTAACGCGCGGCATTCAAATGCTCATCTAATGTTTCAACATAAGGTTTTAAGATAATGAGACGAGACAGCGCCTTCAAATCGAGCCTCTTAAACACATAACCTTTTTTGTTTAAAAGGGAAGTTGCAGACCTTGTTATTGAAGGGGCACAAAGTATACCCCTAAATTTCCCAGGTTGATTTTTAATATATCTGTCAAGCTGCTTAACAGCATCGATGCCAGCAAGCCGCCTTTTCACCTCGATCAAAACGTAGTTTCCACTTAAGTCTACTCCAGTGAAATCTGGAATGCCTGACCATATAGCCTTTTGCTTAGATATCAGCTTCAACCCCTTTTCAATAAAGTCGGGATTAGAATAGAGAATGTCGTAGAAAGTTTTCTCAGTCGGACCCATCAAAAATTTAACATCATCAACGGGTAAAGACGACATCAAAACATACACTTTTTCAAAGACCATCTTTAAAAACTCCTTTGGCTTCCTACGTTCTGATAGAACCATTATCGTATTATTTACCAAACTACACTTTATCACACAGCCACGAGGCTGCCAATTTACAGGTTCATGTCCATTACGCCTATGAACAATGACCGAGCCGTCTTCTTTGACTATGAGTAGACGTTCCCCAAATCCCAGATACGAAGAACTCCTGCCAATATATTCGACGCTAAAAAGGCCTAAGCAGACAATAAATTTTTTTGCTCTCAGCGACTCTTCCATAAAGCTTACCGCCTTTTCTAATAAGGGATAAAAAACAATATTAACCATGTGACAAGGCTTATCCTATAATAGAAAATAAACATTAAGAAAGAGGGCTCGTGGCCAAGCACGGATCAAGGCATCAGCCTCCGAAGCTGGGGATCGTGGGTTCAAATCCCACCGGGCCCGCACCCAATTCTTCTCTGTTCATTATTTACAAGTAAATTAATGCACGAATCCCACCCCCCGCACTATAATTTATTTTAATCATCATACTCTATGTTCAACTCTTTCCTGACTAAAACTCGATAATATCTTTCCATCCCATATCTGAACTTTTTTAACTAAAGCACTATCGAATTCTCATCTTCTGTAAATCCAAAGCAATCTGCAAATATTTCATCAATCTGATCGATGATACTCTTTGATTTAGATGGAATTATCTCCTTTATCTTTATAGCATCTTTACCAGATCGCACATTAATCTTAATGTTAGAAGTTTTATCATAACTTTACATCAGATCGTTTACCAATAATTTGAGTCGCATCTTACTGTCTTTTGAGAAATTTGTAATATCGATTCGTTCAGTCCACTTACAAATTAACTAAGAAAGACTTTCTACCTACAACGGGACAAAAACAATAGATCAGATAATAGAATCATAAAACGTGTTCAGATCTGCTCGAACACTCCATGTAAAAATTCGAGAAACAAGAATACTCTGCTACCTTCTGAATTTGCCCGCATCCACCTAATATAAAATAACCTTTACCGAATTTGTTAAGGAAAAAACTGCTGACCAGCGTTGATAAATTCTGTTCAGACAGATATTTTTTTGCATAATTAGCGCTAATAGTCCGCTGATCTGCTCGGACAGATGCCCCTGTGTTCAATTGATTATCATCTTGCTCTCATGCAGAGCGCATTTAAGTTGAACAGAAAAAAAGAGTTAGCGCTAAATATTTTGTCTAAAAATCGGTTGAACAGAACATAATTGCACACAGATGACCTGTTGTAAAACCTTAACAGATTCGGTAAAGGCTCTTTAAAAGTGAACCTAAAACAAAGCTGTGTACTATGCAATTGGAATGCTCGGGGTAAGGCAGGATAGAGTTGAGCATACGATCGATATGAAATACATTGGCGAACAGGATACCATGACGATGGGTTGGAGTACGGTCCTCCTGGAGTCTAAGGAAGGAACCCGGATTTCTATAAACTGCATGACTTTACACCTGAGAGAAATACAGCTCCAGCCTGGCGAGCTTTTCGATGTCCTTGTAGACAAAATGGATCACGCGGTGTGGATGCTGGAAAGAATGAAAAAAGAACGATATGTGGATGTAGCTCCAGGGGAAAATGTAAGTGACAAGATAGAAAGGTTGCACAAATCATGGAACCAAATGCCCTTCCATGAAGATAATTTACCCAAAGAGGAGACTAAAGAGGCTGAACCGCCGAGCGCTCCGCCTGAAACTGTGCAACCTGTAAACAACCTCACTCTTGTTGCGAAGCTTCCCGATGTTAAGGAAGAAAAAAGTGAAACTACTGCGGTCATAGAAAGAGCAAAGAACAAATTACCAGAGGAACAAGAAATAGAAAAATCAGTTAAGGAAGGAAAGGAAGGGGAAAAGGGAAAGGCTACTGAAGGAAAAAAGCAGAAATTTGATAACGTAGATGAAAGAAGATGAGCGACAAAAAAATAATGAAACGTCTGTTGACGGCCCGTCAACAGAAAAAAAAGATGAAAAATTGATAGAAAAGCAGAAGAAACATAAAAATTTTAGCTAGACGATTACAGATCTTCAAAGGCTACGGGATTTCACAGTTGAAAATTTACGTTATAGAGAATTTTGAGTATAGAAATTGAATCCCGAATATTGGAGGAATGAAGTCGGACCACAACTTGTAGCAGCGTTCTCCGACTGGCATCATGTGAAGTGCGAAAGATAAAGGAAGAACTTCTAGTATACTTAATTTTCTTTACCGAATTAAATATAGCGGAATCCAAATTACGGTCCAAAAAAAGTTGAACTGCCAGACCCCTTTATTGATTGGATCAAGAGGTTCTCCAACGAAAAGGGTTTAAAGGAGTTCTCAGCTAAAATGTTGAACCTTGGAATAATGGATGATGCGACATGCGATATCGTCATGCGGAGGATCGAATCCAAGATCGGACCGAAGATAGAAATTCCGAGTATAGATGTAAAGGATACGGAGAGGCTCAAAATAATTTATCAGGTCAAAATTATGCCGTCTTTTGGCCAATGGGTCAAGGTTATCGAAAAATATGGCAAAAAGTCAAAGGGCATCGTTTTCAAATCCACTCAGGGGTTTACGGACTTCCTAAAGAGGATGGAGGCAGGAGACTACCTTAAAGTCTACAGGGAACCATCCGGGATAAGGATAGAATTAACTGAAAAGGGATTAAGGGCTATAGAGTAAAGCCCCAGACAAATACCAGATGGAAGTCTTAGGGTATAGTATAGGGCACTGTGCAAAAACTAACTTGCCAGATGGAAGAAAATCTGACACTTTTTCTGACACGTTATCTGACATAAATCTGATAAAAATCTGACGTTAATCTGACACAAACCTATCCTGACAAACAATATCCCTTCAAGGATAATCGGATGCAACTTATTAATTTATTAAAAAAGTCTCTGCAAGCCAATTTATTAGCTCTTGGAAAGCTCTGTTCAGCCAGCGTCAATAGTTAGGTAGAACGATTTCTTTAAGGATTTTTTTCTTATGTCATAGACTTCAAAGATACCTGACTATTATTCTACCTCTTCCAGTAATCTGTGATTTAGGTGGTTTATTTTAAAACATCCAGTCCTGGATTTTCAGCAGGCCAGGCCTCGCAACATCAGCCTTTCCATCTTCGTTAACTATTATAAGCCCGACAGGAAGCTTTATGGCACTTATTACTGGCTTGAGCTTGCTTAAGAAGGGGTAGTCGTGTGGAGCTGCAATATAAGTTGGAACTTTGTTCCAGACACAGTTCTCCAGGCAGTGGCCTAGCTTCGTATAATATTCCTCCGAGTCTTCATCGCATAAAACCTGAATATGGCAAGATTGCTTATAGTTAAAACTATAGCTGTCTTCAATATCGTAGACCCCTATTTCTCCTCGATCAGCCCTGACAACTTTGTTGGGGAATAAATTGTTGAACAGTTTTGAAACTGCCTGTGAAATCTCTTCTTCACGCATGTTAAGTCACCCTAACAACACCGTAATACAGGAGGGAACAAGATAAAGCCATTGCCCGTTAACAGTTTAGCAGGTATTTAATCTTTTATCAGCCTTTAGGGTGAAAAAAATTGGATTAACGTAAAAAAATGTAATAATAAGAAAAAAAGTGGTTGGAAATCGCTATCTCTGCAACGTCTTAACAAGTTCCTTCTTGTGGTCGTATATCTTCACGCTTAGAGGCATCTGCCCGATTGCGAAGTGTGTCGCACACCCGAAGCAGGGGTCGTAAGCCCTAAAAGCCATCTCCACTTTATTTAAAATCCCCTGATCCGCCACGCCTCCGTGAATCAAACCCTTAGCAGCATCCCTTATAGACATGCATATCGCTGGATAATTGTTCGTTGTGGCCACTATCATGTTAACATCCTTGATCAGCGCATCCTTGTCCAGAACGTAGTGATGGAACAGTGTTCCTCTTGCCGCTTCAACGACACCCACGCCTTCGCCTGGTTCCCCCGGTTTGTTCCTTACGCTCTTGCTTGTAATCTCCGGGTCTCTGCTCAGCTCCAGCGCTCTCTCGGTTGCGTATAAAAGCTCGATCAATCTCGCCCAATGGAAAACTAATGTTCCGTGCACGGGCTTGCATCCAAGGGTCTTGTACATCTCCCCATACTCGGCCTGAGCTAAAGGTGTTGCCATACCATTTGACGCATTAAGTCGACCGAGCGGTCCAACGCGGTAGATTCCACTGCCTTCTCCGCAGGTCAAGCCCTTCCAGCCCACCTTCTTAAGGTACGGGAATTTCGCGTAGGTCCATTTATCGACGTGTTCGCCGACATTCGTCAAGTAATCCTCAGGCTCAAACTTTAAGAATTCATTACCTTTCGGGTCGACGACTCTGATCCTTCCATCATAGAAGTTGACTTTGTTGTTCTCGTCAACTGTCCCCATGTAGTATGTCCTCATTGTGTAGGCGTCGCTCTTGATCATGTCTACATACTCGCTGTTCCCAAGGACAACATCGTGGAACAGCTTCAGCGTGAACTTTGCAAACTCCAAGGATGAAGCAGCCATCTTTTCGATCTCAGCCCTCTTTTCTTCACTTAAGGGCTTGGATATTCCGCCAGGTAAACCGCAGACAGGGTGAGTTGCCTTCCCGCCTAAAATCTCGGTTATCTTCTGCCCATATGCCCTGTGCTTAATAACCTCTTTTGCAACGTCCATGCCGACCTTCTCGATCACCCCCAGTATGTTCCTCTTGCCCGGTGGCGCGTCAGGGCCAACAATAAAGTCTGGGCCTCCGAGGTAGTAGAAATGCAGGATGTGATCGTAAATAATGTAACCGGAATACATGAGTTCTCTGAGCTTCTTGGCTGCAGGAGGAGGCTCAACGTTGAACGCAGCATCCAAAGCTTTGGTCGCTGCTATGTGATGGGCTGTTGGGCAGACTCCGCATATTCTAGAAGTCAGAATCGGCATGAGCTCAGCTCTTCTTCCAACACAGAACTGCTCAAATCCCCTGAGCTCTGGAACCTTCAAGTAGGCGTCCTCCACTTCGCCTGCATCGTTGAGGAATATCGAAATGTTTCCGTGACCTTCAAGCCTTGTTATAGGGTCTATAACCATTTCCTTCATTCCTTAACCACCTTTCTCCTCAATATCGATGCCGGCAGAGAGTACATGTAAAATGTGCCAACAGGGTCCTTGATCTGGCTCATGAGCTTATCAACGTCTTCCTGAGTCAGGTGCTCCCTTTCATCTTCTAAGCCAAGTATGGACGCTACAGCACTGATCATAGCCGAACCCTGCTCCGGTGAATTTGGAGGTGGGCCACCGCATCCCGTACACGGCATGTCAACGGATAGGCATTGAGCCCCACATCCGTTGCGGGTTCCAGGTCCCATGCAGATGATCCCCTGCTCGAGCAGACACTTCTCCGGTTCAGGAACTTTTTCGTGAACACGGTAGATCCTTGAAATCTTCTTGTTCTCCTTCTTCCTTGGGCACTCGTCGCATACGGACTTAAGAGGTGCGAGAACCGAACCCTTAGGTGGCAACTGCCCTTTCGCTATAGCATCGAGAGCGTTTGCTATTAGCTTGACTGGAGGTGGGCAGCCGGGCAAGTAATAGTCCACTTCAACGGTCTGGCCCAGGGTCCTGACAGTGTTATATAACTTTGGAAGACTGAGCACTCCTTCTTTCACTACAGTCTGAGTTTGTGGGACAACTCCGTCAAGATTAAGAGTAGATTTATTCTCCAAATAGACTTTATTTAAGATATCTTTGCATTCATATAGATTCGCCAGTCCAGGTACGCATCCTTCATGGGCGCAGGAGCCGAAAGCCACGAGCGTCTTAGACTTCTTCCTCAAGAGCTCGGCCATGTGTTTTTGCTCTTCGGTTCTCACTGAACCGTTGAAGAAGCAGATGTCAACATATTTGTCTGACATCGCTTCAACATCACTGTACTTGACGTCTATTGCGACAGGCCAGAAGACTATATCTGCCATCTGCACTAAATCAAGTATCTTCTCGTTTAAGTCGAGCACCGCAATTTCGCATCCACCGCAGCTGGCAGCCCAGTAGAAGGCCACCTTCAGTTTCTCGTCGGCCATCACTTATCAGCTTGACCTATATCGCTGAGTATTTTAGACGCGTTAACCCTCAAATCGTTTAAAGCGAGCTCTTCAGGTGTCAAGCCCATCGCTAAACCAAGTAGCTGGGGATAGTGCAGCACCGGAATACCGTAAACTTCGCTGAACATTTTCTCTATACGCACTTCGTTCGTGTCGTACATTATGTGACAGAAGGGGCAGACGGTTATCAGGGCCTGAGCACCCACGGCTTTTATGTGGCTCAACTTATCCCTTGCGAGCTGTAATGCGATTTTGTCGTTCACACCCACGCTCGGCGCGCCACAGCATTCTGTTTCGTCCATGTAGTCCAAGCATGTTGCTCCCGTTGCTTCAATCAAAGTCTTGAGCACCATCGGATTCTCCGGATCATCAAACCCAACATACTCCTTGGGTCTAACGATGTGGCAGCCGTTGTGCTCTGCAACCTTTAACATCGTAAGCGGCTTAACTACCGAATTCTTTATCTTCTCCAAGCCTACGTCTTCGATCAAGACCTGCATAAGATGTTTCGCTTCTACTGTTCCATTAAATTCAAGCCCAGCCTCCTTCAAGTGTTTATTAATTTCCTCTCGCAACCCTCCGTCTTCCTTCAGCATCTTGCCAACTTTCTTGAGCGTTCCAGCGCAGCCTGGGCATAAAGTTATTATGTTTAGACCCTTCTGCTCAGCTAACGCCAGGTTCCTCGCAGCCAGTATAAGCATCATTTCGTGGCTAACAGGGTCCAGTGGTAGACCGCAACAGTTGAACTCGGGCATTTCAACCAGTTCAACACCTAACTTTGTAAGGGTCTTCCTAGCTGAGATTTCGAAAGCTGCAACCCTATACGGAATCGCGCATCCTAGGAACATAAGGTACTTGTTCTCTGCCATATCCTAAACCACTTTCTTCTCCATATGTTTGAGAAAACCTACACCGTTCAGCGACTTGCGAATGCTCTCAGGGTTGCCTTTTGGCAACGGGGGCAGCCCTAAAGACTCCCGCTTTTTCAACCGCAGTTCTGGGATCTTGTAAGCGTAACCTGACTCTAGCACGCTGGCACACTGTTCCTTGAACACTTGGGGTACAACCCCCTCCTCTACAGCCAAGTTTCTCAGTACACGTATAACGCTTGCGACTTCGACGTCCTGTGGGCAGCGGTCTGTGCACGTAAAGCATGAAGCACACAACCATAGTGTATCGCTCTTTAACACCCTGTCCTTCAATCCAAGTTGCGCCATGCGTATTATCTGTCCAGGCCTGTAGGTGTCACTAAATCTTGCGACCGGACAGTCTGAAGTGCATGTTCCACACTGGAAACAGCGCATCAGCTTTTCTCCTCCGTGCATCTTGGAGATTTCATACTTGAACTTGGGATCGATCTCAGATGCCTTAACAACCTTCTTTTCTGTTTCGCTCATTATTCATTAACCTCTTTAACCATAATTTGGTTTGGCCCCATCTCTTTGATCTTTTCCACCATGTCTTTGACCACAACTGCAAACTTATCCCCTTCACTGGCCGAAATCCATTCCAGCCTCAGCCTTTCAGGCTCAATTCCTAATTCTTTGAGAACCCTCTTTAGGAGCATGATTCGTCTTAACGCCTTAAAGTTTCCACTAATGTAGTGGCAGTCAGATGGTAAGTGGCAACCGGCAACAAGCACTCCGTCCGCACCATCCCTGAAGGCTTCGAGAATGAATGACGGCTCTATTCTCCCACTGCACATAACACGCACGATCCTAATGTTAGGAGGATACTGAATCCTACTAACACCAGCAAGGTCAGCGCCAGCATAACTACACCAGTTACAAAGGAAACCAATAATTTTAGGCTCGAAGCTACCTTTTTCAGTCATGCTTCCACCTCCAATAATGCCGCTTTAACCTGCGCCATAATCTCTTCAGTTGTAAAGTGCCCCATGGTGATGGCTTTCGTTGGACACGCTGCACCACATGCACCACAGCCCTTGCACAGGGCTTCAACCACGTGCGCGACAGCCTTACCTTCTTTATATTCCATTTCAATTGCCTTATACGGGCAAAGGTCTTCACATATCCTGCATCCACCGCAGAGATCTTCATCCACGTTCGCCACGATTCCTTCCATCTCAAGCGACTCTTTCGAAAGTATGGTTGTCGCCCTTGCCGCAGCAGCGCAGGCTTGAGAGATACTTTCATCAACGTACTTGGGAGAATGCGCCATTCCGCAGAGGAATACACCTTCGGTTGCAAAGTCCACCGGCCTTAGTTTCATGTGGGCCTCCAAGAAGAAGCCATCCTTCGTCAACGGCACCTTTAGCATTTCTGCCAGCTTTCTATTGCCTGAATCAGCAATGGTAGCCGCGCTCAATACTACGATGTCGGGTTCGACTTCAACTTCTTCTCCTAGTGTTGGTTCCAAAAACGTAACACCTAGTTTTCCACCGTCATTTCCAACTTTAGGCTTTCTTGCGTCACTGTAGTTTACAAATAGCACTCCCTTCATAGCTGCTTCTCGGTAATAGTCTTCCTTGAAACCGTAGGTTCTCATATCTTTGTAAAGGATGTAAACTTCAGTTTCTGGGCTTACTTCTTTGATCTTTATGGCATTCTTTACTGCCTGGCCACAGCAGATCCTTGAGCAGTTGGGGTTCTCTTCATTTCTGGCTCCGACGCACTGAATCATAACGAGCACATCTTGCATTGAAAGCTCCTCCAGCTAGCCTATCTTCAAGTTCGTGCTGTGTTAGGACCCTAGGGTCCGTCCCGTAGAGGTATTCCGTCGGCTTGTATTCGACGGCTCCTGTAGCAACTATTACAACACCGTGCAAGATTTCCACTTCTTTCCCGTTTTCCTGCTTCACCTTTGATCTATAATTGCCTACGAACCCATATACGTCAACGACTTCTGCACCGGTGTAGACGTGTATCTTCCTATTTTCGGTGACGCCCCTGATCAGTTCTCCGAGTTTTTCTTTAGGATCGACCTTTTCTCCCAGCATGTAATGGATCTTCCTAAGGTGACCGCCCAGTTCCTTCTCCTTCTCTACAAGGTTCACTTCAAATCCCTGCTCTGCGAGTTTCAACGCAGCAGTCATGCCTGAGACCCCGCCCCCTATAACTCGGCCGACAGGTGTAACGCTTACACGCGGTTTCTGTAAAGGCTTCAGCAGTACTGCTTTTGCAGCGATCGACCGCACAAGATCCTTGGCCTTCTCGGTTGCCTCCCTAGGCTGGTGCATGTGCACCCAGCTACACTGGTCACGTATGTTGGTCATTTCAAAGAGGTAGGGGTTCAGTCCAGCTTCCTGCACCGTTTCCCTGAACAACGGCTCGTGAGTCCTAGGCGTACACGAAGCCACAATAACACGGTTCAAATTGTTGGCTTTGATCTTCTCTGCAATAAGTTTCTGTGTGTCCTGAAACATGTGTAAAGGTTAGCTTCCGCGTAGACCACGTTAGGAAGCCCTTTAGCGTATTCAACTACTTCAGGAACGTTGACCACTCCACCGATATTTATTCCGCAGTGGCACACGAACACGCCTACACGCGGTTCTTCCCCACTTACATCCCTCTCCGGTGGGTACTCTTTTTTGGCTACCAGAGTTCCCCTCTCGCCTGCGATTTCCTCCATCGCCATTGCGGCTGCGCCGCTTGCCTGTGCGACGCTTTCGGGAATATCCTTCGGACCGCTGAATGCACCACAGACGAATATGCCTTTCTTAGACGTTTCCATCGGCAAGAAGGTTTCTGTTTCACAGAAGTTGTACCTGTTAAGCTTTATTCCGAAGACCCCAGCAAGCCCCGCAAAATTCTTCGGAGGCTGCATCCCTGTCACCAGAACGATTAAGTCAAAATCTTCTGTTCTCGGATTATTATCTTCAACATAGTTTATGGAGATGTTGTTTGTATTCGGGTCCTCCGTTACGCTAGCAACCCTGGACCTAACAAATCTTACCCCATATTCCTCTTCTGCACGATTCCTGTAGGCATCAAATTCCTTACCGTATGAGCGCATGTCCATGTAAAAAATAGATGCATCAAGCTTTGTCGGGGTGTGCTCTTTAGCTATCACCGCCTCCTTTATGCCGTACATACAGCACGCTGCGGAGCAGTAGTTGTTACCTAGCTGGTAGTCCCGCGAACCAACGCACTGAATGAAAGCGATCTTCTTAGGAATTTCGCCGTCCGAAGGCCTGAGCACAAGCCCACCATACGGTCCTGATGCGCTCAGGATTCGCTCGAATTCTATGCTTGTCACGACATTCGGGTACCGGCCAAACCCGTATTCACTCTTCAGTTTAGCGTCGAAGGTTTCAAATCCTGGTGCAAGAATTACCGAACCAACCTCTAACGTGGTCTCGCTGTCTTCTTGTTCGTAATCGATAGCCTGAGCTTTACAGATTTCAGAGCAGGTTCCGCAGCCGATGCACTTTTCACGGTCAATAGTGTACTTTAAGGGAACAGCCTGAGGGTATTCGATATAGATCGCACTTCTCGTTCCAAGGCCTTCGTTGAAAGCGTCAACCACTTCAACTGGACACTTCTGTGCACAGAGTCCACAGCCGTTGCATTTCTCTTCGATCACGCGCCTGCTCTTCCTTCGAATTCCCACTTTGAAGTTTCCTGACTCTCCGCTAAGGCCTGTTATTTCTGCATTTGTCAGAATTATGATGTTCGAGTGCCTTCCCGTTGCAACAAGCTTTGGTGAGAGGATGCACATCGAACAGTCGTTCGTTGGGAAGGTCTTGTCAAGCTGGGCCATCACTCCGCCTATGCTTGGGCCCTGATCAACTAGGTAAACTCTAAAACTCGAATCCGCTAGATCGAGGCTTGCCTGGATTCCAGCCACCCCTCCTCCTACTACGAGAACCGCACCAACCTTCTTGTCTGTCATCTACTCAACCTCCAACGCTTTATAGAGTGGTGTCTGGTCTTCAATTGAATCCACGGCTATCATGTTCTTCCTGCGCATGTTAACGACCTCCGTAAGAACCTCAGCAGGTTTCATATGGACGGCTGCTGCCAGATCTTTAACCGATTTAGGCTTATTCCGTGTGAGAATGTGAATCTTTTGACGAACATATTCGGATAAAACCATATCGTTGAGTAAGGAATCGAATTCCTCCTGCGGAATCTTTTCTTCGTAAACGTTATTCTTCTCAGTTAGCTCCCTTTCTCTTCCAACGATAACCCTTAACCTGAAATTAGCGGCAGCATTCTTCGCTGCCTTAAGGTTCAACAGAATGTCCTGGCTCTTGGCTGACACGGGTGAAGGACCCAATTTCCTGATACGTTCTGTGAATTCGGTCACCAGCATGGCGAACCGCTGTCCTTCCGACGCTGAAACCCATTCCAGTTCCAGGCGTTCAGGCTCCAGCCCCGTCAGCGCCAAGAGCTTTTTAGCCAAGATGATCTTCCTCTCTTCGTACAGGTTTCCCTCAACATAGTGGCAGTCTCCGGGGTGGCATCCCAGAACCAGTACACCGTCAGCTCCCCTGATCAGAACCTCTAGGGGAATTGTCGGATCTATCCTCCCACTGCACATAACACGCACGATCCTAATGTTAGGAGGATACTGAATCCTACTAACACCAGCAAGGTCAGCGCCAGCATAACTACACCAGTTACAAAGGAAACCAATGATCTTAGGCTCGAAGCTGCTCATCCCTATGACACCCCCAGAGTGGCTGTGGCCTCAGCCAACACCTGCGCGTCACTGAAGTGCCGCATGGTTATTGCTTTTTCGGGGCAGCTGGCGGCGC
Source organism: Nitrososphaeria archaeon (assembly GCA_963752255.1). Lineage (GTDB taxonomy): Archaea > Thermoproteota > Nitrososphaeria > JACIWG01 > JACIWG01 > JBEKIG01. The sequence continues at coordinate 276,964 of CAVVXT010000012.1, forward strand.
AAACGCCGCAACCCTTGCAGAGCACATCATTAACCCAAGCAACCCCCTTCTCATCCTTCTGTATGGCACTGTAGGGGCACAGTTTGATACACGTTCCGCAACCCGTGCAAGCCTCCCCCTTCACCGAGGCCGTTATGGCTTCGGTTGTTACACGCTTAAGAGCCATGGGGATACCTGCCCTCGAAGCTGCCGCGTACGCTTGGGCGACGCTTTCTGGAATAGTCTTAGGGCTGTGTGCTGTTCCACAGACAAATATTCCGTCGGTGGCAAAGTCCACCGGCCTAAGCTTAACATGGGCTTCAAAGAAGAATCCGTCTGCTCCAAGTGGAACCTTAAGAATTTTGGAGAGCTCCCTGCTTCCCTCGGACTGGATCAGCGGAGTCGATAAAACGATGAGGTCGGGTTGGAGTTCAAGGGTTTCGTTGAGGGAGATATCGTGAACCCTTACGATGATCATTCCGTCTGCTTCCGAGAAGACTTCCGGAGGTTCTTCTTTTTCGAATCTTATAAATTGGACGAAGCTCTCTCTCGCCTGCTTATACTGTCCCTCAAATTCACGGCCGTAGGCCTGCATGTCCCTGTAGAGTACGGTGACTTCGGCCTCTGGGTACGTTTCTTTGATCTTTAAAGCGTTCTTAAGTGCGACTGCGCAACAGATTCTTGAACAATAGTTTATTCCACCCTCTTTTTCTTCCCTCGCGCCCACACACTGGATCATTACAACGTTCTTCGGCTCAGGCAGCGCCCCTTCTTTCAGAAGACGCTCCAACTCCAATTGTGTGATAACTTCCTTGTTTTCTCCGTACAGATACATTCCCTTAGGCTTGAGGACATCCGCTCCCGTCGCGACTACAATGGTTCCTGCGTCAAGAATTTCTTCTTTACCATTGTTATCTATTGTTACCTTAAAGTTGCCTATGAAGCCCTCATTACGTTTTACTGTTGATGATGTGTAGGTCTTTATGTTAGGATTTGAGCGGACGGCCTGTAGGTAAACTTCTAAAATTTCACCCGCGTCTTTTTCGCTCGGATATAGGCTGTAAAGCTCCCGAAGTTTTCCACCCAGCTCAGGTTCCTTTTCTATCAAGTGAACCTTGAAGCACTGGTTTGCCAGGCTTAACGATGCTGTCATTCCCGCAACTCCACCACCTATCACAAGCGCCAAAGGCTGAACGTCAATTTCAGGCTCACTTTGAGGCTCAAGCAAGGCTGCTTTGGCCACGCACATCTTGACGACCTCTTTGGCTTTTTCTGTTGCTTTCTGAGGCTCCTTCGCGTGTACCCAACTGCATTGCTCCCTTATGTTCGCCATTTGAAATAGGTACTTGTTCAGCCCAGCTTCTTCGCACGCGCTTCTAAAGAGCGGTTCGTGAGTTCTCGGCGTGCATGAAGCAACAACTACACGGTTAAGTTCGTGTTTCTTGATAGCTTCTTTTAGTTTCCCCAGCCCCTCAGATGAGCACGTGTAAAGGTTTCCCTCCGCGTGTACGACGTCTGTTAAGGTCTTTGCGTATTCGACGACGTCAGGAACGTTCACTACTGCTCCGATGTTGACTCCACAGTAGCATACGAAAACTCCTATTCGGCACTTCGTCTTCTCGCTCACGATATCGCCTCCTTAATCGTTTGTGCTATCGTTTCCGATGCACGAGCCGCTGCGCCGCTTGCCTGTGCGACGCTTTCGGGAATATCCTTCGGGGATTGGCAGTACCCACATACGTATATGCCAGGGACGTTTGTGTCAACTGGTGCAGTAAGCTGTTCCCATGACTTAAAGAACCCGTATTCGTCAAGGTCCAGCCCCATCGTTTTGGCAATAATCTTGTTGTCTTTCTTAGGCACCAGCGCAGGACACAGCACGACCAGATCGGTCTCCAAAACCTTCATCTTACTTGATGCAAGCTCTTCATAGTGAATCTGCAGATTTTTTGTTAAGGGGTCTTCGTTTATTCCACCAGGATGAGCTTTGACGTATTTGATTCCATATTCCCTTCTGGCTCTATCGACAAATTCCTGAAAACCCTTTCCAACAGCTCTCATATCAATAAACATGATGTAAACATCCGTTTCTGGAGCGTGATCCTTTATCAGTATGGATTCCTTTGTCGCGTAGACGCAGCATACGCTCGAACAGAACGGAAACTCTCCATGCTGGCTTCTTGAGCCAACACACTGGACGAAAACAACGCTTCTAGGCTCCTTCCCATCGGACGGCCTAACGAGGTGGCCACTCGTTGGTCCTGAAGCGCATATTATTCTTTCAAATTCCATGGAATGTACGACGTTCTTAAACCTTCCGTAACCGTATTCATTCATGGCAGATGGGTTGAATATGTCGAAACCGGTTGCGAGTATTATGGATGACACGTTTATCGTTTTTTCTTTAGGCTGCTGTTCATAGTTGATAGCCTTCGAGGGACAGAATTTCTGGCAGACCTTGCAAACGCCCTTAGTGAAGTACAGACAGTGTTCCGGGTCGATAGTCGCAACCAAGGGTACAGCCTGCTTGAACAGCATGTACACCGCCTTCCTGTTCCCAAGTCCCATGTCAAATTCGTTTGGAACCTTCACAGGACACTTCTCCATGCAGGTGCCGCATCCTGTGCATTTTTCAGATTCCACATAGCTGGCTTTCCTTAGAATTTTGACATTGAAGTCTCCTGCTTTACCCCCAACTTCTTTAACCTCAGAGTAGGTTAACAGCTCGATGTTTGGGTGCCTGTAGCATTCGATCATCTTTGGCGCAAGTATACAGATCGAGCAGTCCAGTGTTGGGAAGGTTTTGTCAAGCTGAGCCATGCGTCCGCCTATGCTGGGCAGTTTTTCGACTAGGTAGACTTTGGTTCCGCGGTTAGCAAGGTCCAAGGAAGCCTGGATGCCCGCTATGCCGCCTCCGACTACCAGAACCGAATTCGACATAAGTTTGAACGCCCTTTTTCCGTTTGTTTGAGTGATTGTTTAGGGGTAAATAATCTTTGTGTTTGTAAGACATTATTAATGCATTTAAGACCTTCTTCATCTAATGCTACGTGAACGTTAAACGTTTCCGTCATTAAGATGTAGCCTTCTTTTCTTTTAAATAAGGACAAAGACAGCTACATTCTTCTCATGGCAATCTCTGCAGCCAAAACCATGGGTTCCCAGGTCTCACATACTGAAGGAGCGTAGCAGGTATCAGCTTTCATCAGCTCCTGGACCGTCATATTATTCTGGATGGCCAGCGAAAGAGCGTTGACACGTTGGGTTACTTCTTCGCCGCCGACAATTTCTCCGCCGACAATCATTTTGGTTTCTTTTTCAACTATGAGCTTCACTTTCAATGGAAATGCTCCGGGGTAATAAAGTGCCTTTGTGTGGCCGCTAATTTTGCCGACGACAACTTCGAACCCTAATTTAGAGGCCCAAAATTCTGTTAGGCCAGTCGCCCCCACCTCGAAGTCGAAGATTTTGGAGACCCATGAGAAAAGTGTTCCCGGAAAGATTGAATATCCTCCCGCAGCGTTTATGCCAGCTACCTTACCCTCTCTGACAGCTGTTGACCCAAGCAGAGGAAGAGCCGGTCTGTGAGTAACCATATGGGTTGTTTCAGCACAGTCTCCGACAGCGTAAACGTCTTCCGCGTCTAGTCTGCATTCGAATATTCGTCTTTACGCCACCCGTTTCACCGATGACCAATCCCGCTTTTTTGGCTAGCTCAACGTTGGGCCTGACCCCTGCGGCGTTTATGACAATATCGGCAGCGACCTCTTCACCCCCGACCGATACAGCCCGCACCCTGTCTGCTCCAAGAATCGCTCCCGCCGGCTTTCCTAAAATAATTCCGATACCGTTCCCTTCAAGGCTTTTTTGGATCTCCTCTGACATGTCCCGGTCAAGAAGCCTTGGAAGAATCGAGGGAAGCATTTCGACGATCGTGGACTTTATTCCCTTTTGCTTGAAAGCGTCAGCAGCTTCTAGGCCGACGAGGCCAGATCCTATTACAGCAGCCGATTTAGCGGTCTTCATAGCATTTGCTAACTTCTCGCCGTCACTCAGAGTATGAAGGTTAAAGACGCCTTCTTTGTTCATCCCCTCTATCGGAAGACTGAAGGGTGCTGCGCCTGTGGCTAGAATTAGGCTATCGTACTGGAGCGTTTCCTGTTTTCCGTCTTTCGTTTCAATTTCGACTTTCTTGGCCTTCGTATCGAGGTTTGTGGCCGTCACTTCCAAGCGCAGGTTAAACTTCATCATCTTGTAGAATGTAGGAGGGTAAACGACCAAGTTCTCGAATGCAGGTATATGGCCGCTGAGCACGAAGGGAAGACCGCACCTCGAGTATGCTCCAACATTCTCTCTGGTTACAAGAGTTATCTCAGCTTCCCTGTCGGTTTTTCGAGCCGCCACAGCCGAATCAACGCCTGAAGCGTTGGCGCCTATGATGACTATTTTCTTAGGCATTCCTGATTATCCTTCCCTAGCAATTTCCTTATGCCATTCCAGAGACTTTTCGAAGTCCATCAGTGTTCCAAGATCTTTAACGAGTTCGCTTGGGGACACGAGCAGGATCCATCCTTCGCCGTAGGGATCTTCGTTAAGCTTTTCTGGGCTTGTACCCACTTCTTTGTTTACTTCCTCAATCTTTCCACTGACTGGTGCTACAAGTTCTGATACGGTCTTCACCGATTCGACCGTGCCGAAGGACTCGCCCTTTTTTATTTCGGCCCCTACGCTAGGAAGCTCAGCGAACACTATTTCCCGTAACTGTTTTTGTGCATAATCTGTAACACCGATTCTGACCTTACCGTCTTCAACCTTGACCCACATCCAATCCTTTGAATAATAGATGTCTTTGATTACTTCATAATCACCGACTTTAACCAAGCTTTTACACCAAACATGGTATCTTTTCGGACACGTTTAAGATTTACGCAACATTGTAATAGAATCTAAGATATTATGAGAAGGAAATAATGTTCAACAAGGAACCCCATAGCATAGAAAGGTTAATATTCCCACTTCGGGTATGTGAACAAAAATGCCTCTTACTTTTGTATTGATAAACGCAGATCTAGGAACTGAAGAAGAAATAGTAAAGGAACTTAGGAAGATCGAGGAAGTTAAGGAAGCATATTTTGTCTACGGTCCGTACGATATATTGGTCAAGGTTAAGGCAGACAAACTAGATAGGGTGAAGGAGGTAATTTCTTCAACTATCAGACGATTAGACCATGTGCGCTCCACTCTAACAATGATCGCTGTCGAAGGAACTAGTGGTAGTCTTCAATAGATAGCTTGACGTGAAAGCTCCACTTTCTTACTCATAGACATAATTGTCTAAAACACTTTTTTAATTCGGATCGCTGGAACGCACGTCTTCTAATCAACTTATTTCTTGTAGGCAACCTAGTACGCAGTGCAAATGATGATAGCAAAGATAGAGGGGAACTCGCGAAATAAGTTCATTAGCAGGTTTATAAAATCTTTCCAGACCCAATGTGCGACTACATTTTGGAATATACGCAACTTGGTTTTTTAAATATTAATATAGAAAGCTAACGTTAATAGTTGTTTAGTAAACCTTTTAAGAGGTATTAAAACAGGTTTTTGTTATGTCAGCAAATAGTAGAACGATTTCTATAATAGTCATCGTTGTTGCTATTTTAATCGCAAGTAGCATCATCTCTTTAGGATTATTATTTGAAGGAAGAACTACAACCGTCACTAAAACTATAACATCTAATCTAGCGCAGACCTATACTGCGACGACAACAACCACAATAGCAGCCCTTACAGAAACCATCACACAAACAAATACCTCGAACCCGGTCAGTGCGTCCAAGATATTTGCTGACGCAGACCCGAGTGTTGTCCAGGTCAACGTCTACGACAGCAACCTAAATCTTTTGGATTTAGGATCCGGTTTTCTGTATGACAACCAAGGTGATTTTATAACCAACGATCACGTTGTTTCGGGTGGAACATACTTTGTAATCCAAACCTACGATGACCAATGGATAAATGCCACCTTAAAGGGCACAGATACATACGTAGATTTAGCTGTCCTTCAAGCGAACGTACCTGTATCACTTAAACCGCTAAAGTTCGCCTCGACAGTTACAGTCGGCAAGCAAGCTTTCGCAATAGGAAGCCCCTTCGGACTTCAGGGAAGTATTACAGCCGGAATAGTAAGCCAGGTTAACCGCACCGGAATAACTGTAGTACCGATGCTGCAGACGGATGCAGCGATAAACCCAGGCAACTCAGGTGGGCCTCTGCTAAATTCAGCAGGAGAAGTCTTGGGTATAAATACCGCTGGTATTGCATCAAACATTTCCCAGTCAATTGGATTCGCTATTCCATACAGCTTGATAGAAATGGAGGTTCCAACGCTGATCAAATCAGGCATTTACAGCCATCCATTCATAGGAATCGGAGGAGACTACCTTGACCCAATATCGGCCAAATATTATAATCTACCGAGCAGTCTTACATATGGTTACATTATAACTCAGATCGTTTCGGGTTCTTCGGCGTCAAAAAGCGACCTAAGGGTAGGAGACGTGATTATAAAAATCGACAACTACGTCATACGCAAAGACCCTGATATCAACTATTTAATGACGTTCGTATACTCACCGAACCAGAGCGTGACATTCACTGTCGTCAGGAACGGCAATCAGGTCCAAGTTCAATTGACACTGGGTGTAAGGAACGATTAGAAAAAAATTATTCTAACCGATAAAGCGCTAAAAGATTCAGATATATAATTACAGAGATAAAGATCCGCCATTACCTTTATTCAATCTACTTTGCTGCACAGAAATAAATTATCTGTCTCAAACTGTGACGAGGGGAGACACGCTTTACCTCTTCTCTAAAGTTGACAAGGAGACTGAAATTATCCGATCTTATTCTATTACATTTTTCCTGATCGCAGCTATATTGATCTCCACTCCACACGAGCAGAAGGAAGAAAATGATATTTGAGATTTTATTGGCTATTCCAAGATGATTCATTTCATTTAAATTTAATAGTTAAGTAAGCGGCATAGTACTTAAAGTCAAAGGGATATTCATCACTTGGCCATTACGGAGTATGGTAATGTCGATCGTTTGACCAGGAAGAATATATCGCTCAAGATATGATGATAGATCATCGCCATTTACTATACGATTACCATTTATGGCTGTAATCAAATCTCCTCCGATAACAACATTACTTCCCATGATTTGTACTACTCGATTTCCACCATGCAAACCCGCCTGTTCTGCTGGGCCTCCACTTGTAATGCTTTGAATTAAACACCCATAAGTTACATTAACACCCATCGATTGAGCTATATAATAACTCATGTCAGTACTATTAACCCCCATCCATGGGTGATCGGTGTAACTTCCAGTGTTTGTAAGGGAGCTCACCTCTTTAAGAATAGTAGAGGAGGGGATAGCAAGCCCAAGCCCCTGTGATCCACTGACCGTAGCGGTGGTAATACCGATCACCTGCCCCAAATAGTTAAGAAGCGGACCCCCAGAATTGCCGGGATTAATCGATGCACTTATCTGGATCACATCTGCAATAGAATAGCCTCCGGTTGTATCCTCAGTTATCGTCCGACCTAGCTGACTTATAATCCCTGTCGTGACCGAACCGGTAAGACCAAACGGGTTCCCTATGGCTATGACAGGATCTCCAACCTTCAAATCAATCGAGCTGACAACTGGAATAGGTCTTAATTCAGAATTAGAAGCCGCTGCTGAAAGAACAGCGAGGTCAGCATAAGGATCAGAGCCCAATAGGGTGGCGGCATACGTATTGCCATCGGTGAAGGTTACAGTAATGTTAAGCGCACCGTCTACTACATGGAAGTTGGTGATTATTACCATCCTCCCCGTTAGGTTATACACGAAACCTGAACCCTCCACTTCCCCATATAAGGTTCCAAAAAAAGATTTTTCTGTTACAATGCCACTAATTATTACTACAGAATTCTTTACAGACTGATAAAGTTGTGAGATAGAAATGTTCCCCCCTGTCTCATAGGTAGCATAAGTCGTATTCGTATTAAGCTGTGAAGTTTGGACCTCGCTTTGAAGAGATTGAACTTCCTGTTGTAACTGGTTAACTTGATTTGATAACGTCAAGTTACCAAACTCCTCACCGATAGCAATGCCGAAAATTAACACAACAATCAGTAGGGTTACCATATATCGGCGGTGCCAAATTGGAGATTCGCTATTAGCCAATCAGTTTCACTATTTTTCGATTTTCCATGCATTATAAAACAGTTTTTCAGAATTAGGCCCGAATTTAAACCCAATCTAGCAGTGATAGACGTCTGTCAAAAAAATGCTTTAACTTAATAGGCCTTCTTCATGGTCGTGAACCATTTAGTGGCTTTAGCAATTATAGACGGAAGCACTTTCCTTACTAGCGTAATCCAAATAAACAAGGTTAGATGTGGAGTAATCGTCGTATCGATACAGATGTCCACAAATGTGAATCCTTTAAGGTACCTGCTTGGATGGTTGATTACGGGTACTAGGGGCGGTATGTCCCGTGCCAAAATAATTAAAGCCTTAAGGGAGAAGCCGCAGAATGCAAACCAATTGGCTAATCTGCTTAAAGTGGACTACAGGACAGTAAGGCATCACCTTGAAGTTCTCCATAAGAATCGGCTAATCATTTCCGTAGGCGACAGATATGGTGCAACATATTTCTTGTCTCCAGCATTGGAAGCGAACTACGCTTTGTTTGAAGAAATTATGAACAAATTCTGGGAAAAGGAAAAAAGGGAGGAAAATCGATAGGTGGAATGATATGAACAGGAACGCAAAAATCCAAGTAATATTTATAACCTTGATAGCGGTGGCACTGCTTGCAACTTTTTGGGCCACTATTAATTTACCTCTACCGCCTTTTGGTGAACGGGAACCCTTTGAGCCCATTCCCGGTGATATAGAATTATATTACACCATCACAACAGTTGTTTCCACGATTAACGTTGTTTTATTATTGATTTTATTGATCACGTACTCTGACATGTACGTAAAGACGAAGTCTGAATTTTTGATAGGATTGATGATATTCTCATTAGTGCTACTTCTCAACGCACTTACTTCTAATCCATTGATAACCCAAATTTTCGGTTTCCGCGCGGCCGGCCTTGGCCCTTTTGCACTTTTGCCGGATTTGTTCGTATTCGTTGCTTTAGTAATCCTACTTTATCTTACATTCAAATATTAAGAAACCCATCGATATCTTCTTTCACTATTATAAAAAGCAGACACTTCAGATGAAACTTAGAGTTACAGGTATTTATGTAAAAGGTTCCCTACTCTTAACTAAATCTTTTACTACCGTCATCGGGAACACTTAAAAGTCTAAGTATAGTTCTTTGAAGGGAACAGATTGATAATAATAGAAGGCAAGAAAGCTAAAACCGAAAAAGTTTCTACAACAATCTTCACAGGCATTGTAGAAAAGACACCGCTTATCAACCAAACCATGGGTTCAAAAGAATATCGAATATCTATAGTAACATTCCCACCTGGAGTTAGGAATAAGTTTCACGTTCATGACCAGGAACAGGTACTGTATGTCTTACGTGGAAAGGGTATGGTGGCAGATGGAAAGAATGAGAAGATTGTAACCGAAGGCGATGTTATCTTCATACCAGCCGGAGAGAACCACTGGCACGGTGCTACAGAGGATTCTTGGTACTCACACATCCTTATCTACTCCGCTGAAACAAAAACAACCTTTTAGCGTTTTATCAGATTTTCATTTTTTGGAAGGCGTATGTGCCTATTGCGATAAAGATACCGTCTAAAACTGCGAGCACTACTGCGTCAAGGTAAATTGGAAAGTAGTTTACACCTATTATTACACCACGCAAGCCGTCAACCGCATACGTCATAGGGTCTATGTAGGCGAAGGGGACAAGATAAGATGGCAGCTTATCGAATGGGAAAAGAGTTAGCAGGAACATAGGAAACACTACGAAACTTGTTATCAGCTGGAAACCTTCCGGAGACTCCATCCTCGAACCCATAATCAAACCTATACTCACCAATATCGTGGTAGTCAAGAACATGAACCCGAACGTCAGAGGAATTGACAGTAGAGTGTAATTGACCCCTATGAAAACCCCTAAAATCAGGACTAGAGTTGCCTGAATAATTGAGTCGGTGGAGCCTCCTACTATCTTTCCGATGAACATCGAAAACCTAGAGATCGGTGCGACGAGGACTTCCTTGAGGAAGTCTACCTTTCTATCCCATACGATGTAGAGGCCAAAAAAGATTGAAGTAAAGAGGAGGACCATCCCGACGATCGCGGGAAAGATAAAGACCTCGCCTCCCACAGTACCGAATCCGCCTATATCTCCCAGGCCGCCGCCGAAGATCAGAAGGAAGAACAGGGGGTTGATGATCGACGCTACGATCCTCGACTTCTCCCTTAAGAATACCCTGATCTCCCTGTACCACATCGCGTAGATTGCCTTTAGAGCGCCCATTTCTATCTCCCCCTCGTCTGGGCGCTCATCATCCTCTCGGCCCAACCGCCTTCAGCTCCAGAATTTTCCATCTCACCACCAGTATAATGCAGGAAGACATCGTTCAGCGTAGGCTCGCGAACGTAGACGGAATCTACCTTTCCGATAGCTTCGAGAATCGTTGTCAGATGCCTTCTTGCGCCTTCAACGGTTATCGAAACCGTTCCGTCAACCATTTCGACCTTCTTCACAAAATCCAGCTTCCTTATCGCTTCGATGTTCGGTTCAGGCGACTTTATCCTTATGATGTCGCCTCCGATTATCTTCTTCAAGTTCCCAGGTGTGTCGAGGGCTACGATCTTTCCCTTATCTATGATCGCTACCCTGTTACAGAGGAGGTCAGCTTCCTCCATGTAGTGGGTTGTTAAAACTATCGTAACATTTTTTTCGTTAGCAAGCTTTCTAATGTACTGCCAGATATGCTCGCGGGCCTGCGGGTCAAGCCCCAGAGTGGGCTCATCCAAAAAGAGTACAGCGGGCTGATGCATAAGCCCCCTAGCGATTTCCAGCCTCCTCCTCATACCGCCCGAATAGTTTTTCACTAGCTCCATCTTCCTATCCTCCAGATCAACCAGCTTCAAAACTTCACTTATTTTTGACTCCACGACCTCGTCTGGCACGTCGTAGAGCATGGCGTGAAGCTTAAGATTTTCGTATCCGGTCAGAATATCGTCCGAAGAAGGATCCTGGAAGACTATGCCGATCGATTTTCTCACTTTGTCCTGTTCTTTTCTAATGTCGTATCCGTTTACTAGCGCAGTTCCAGCGGTCGGCTGAATCAGAGTAGTCAACATCATAAGTGTGGTCGTCTTTCCCGCGCCGTTCGGCCCCAGTAAACCGAAGACTTCGCCATGCTCTATCTTCAGGCTAAGATCGTCTACGGCTTTGACGTCATTAAATTTCTTGGTCAAATTTATAGTCTCAATCGCGGATTTTGAGCTCAAAAGGCTTTCACTTAAGTTTCCCCAATATTTGGAGGAATATAAAACTGTATGTTTTTTTCTACAAGTTATAAACTAGACGATGTCAATGATTCCAAGTACGCGTAATCGATGGAACTTACATCATGGACCCCTTTCCCGAGATTTTAGGATAGAGATCAGAGAAACACGTCGCAGATTACGAACTTGGTCAACTACGTCAACATATATCACTTTTCAATCCAATATCAAACTAATTAATAATAAAAAAAGATATTATTTACCGTCACTTGATATCGTTGCCTATTGAGAAGGCTTGTCCGATACAAGAGCCGACCCCATAGTAGGATCTGTTTCCCGTATCAAATAACAGTTGCTTGATCTTCTCCATGTCAGGAAGCCCTTTACTGTTCAGCACGGATGATTCAGCCTTGACATCTAGGATTTCGCATATAAACTCTGTGTGCTCGCCGATTTCAATTGTGTGAATAACCTTGCATTCCAGAACCATCTGGCATTCTTCAACGTACGGTGCATCGACGATGTCGCTTTTTACCGGAGTTAGTTTAAGAGAGGAGAATTTGTCGACATCTCTCCCCGAAGCGATGCCGGCGTAGTCCGATTCTCTGATATAGGCCTCTGAAGGAATGTTTGCAGTCAAAGCCTTCCTTTCAACGATGTTTCCATAAGTATATCTAGCCTTCCTTATAGAAACCGCTACACACGGAGGTTTAGAGCAGCAGATGCCGACCCAAGCGGCCGCCATAAGGTTAGGCTTCCCTTCCTTGTCATAGGTCCCGATCAACCAGACAGGTGTAAGAGATGCTAGGGTTCTTGCGCCCAAAGACTTTTTCATGGAAAACACCACTTCGGTGTATGGATTAAAGTTTTTCCCATAGTGGCAAAGAGAGCTAAAGGGATGCTCTATTTCTGTAAACATATGAAAATAAAGTGTTAACAAATCAATAAGATTATCGATCTTGTCAATATATGAGCTGTCTTGTTTTTTCTTAAATTCACAGATTGTAAACGAATCAACTTTGGGCTGCTGTGAGCGCGGCTGCATTAATACAGTATCTCTTGTATGTAGGCGGTGGACCGTCTTCGAACACGTGCCCCAAGTGCGCATTACACCTTGCACAGGATACTTCTATCCTGTTCATCCCATAGCTTGTGTCCTTTCTTGTGACGATGTTCATTTCCGATACTGGTTTGTAGAAACTGGGCCAACCTGTTCCTGATTCGAATTTGGTATCCAAGCTAAAGAGATCTGTGCCGCAGCAGACGCAACGGTATAATCCCTCCCCTTTGGGTATTTCGCATTTGGCGCTGAAGGGGCTTTCCGTGTCGTGTAACCTCGTGATCTTATACTGTTGTAGGGTGAGCTGCCTTTTCCATTCCTCATCTGTCTTCTCTATTATATCGACTTCCTCGATTTCATTCCTTGTTTTGTTAAAGATCTTAACCTTTTTAGTATTTGTTGAAACCCGATCCGACATATCCCTTCATATTCCGTTTATTACTGGAATTATATATATACATTTCCCGAACATTTCTTGGTTATTGCAATTGTAGGACTTTTTATAAACGATCAATTGCAGCGTCCTAAAGGGTTGGGATTTACCTTTCGGAAAACAAAGAGCTTGCGATGGGAGATAAAAGATATCATATTCTATAATAAGACTTACCATCAAATCAAGATTAATTACTGGCTGGTTTGAGAAAATATTTATATAGACTAGAATTTGTCGTCCTTAAAAGAGAAAGTGATATAGACATGTCCGCAACACAAATTGAAACCCAAACGTCTCCGACAATCGTAAAGGTCGAGAACCTATCAAAAGTATTTGGCGAATTGAAAGCAGTTGACAACGTTAGCTTCGAAATCAAAGAGGGGGAAATTTTCGGTTTTCTCGGACCTAACGGAGCAGGGAAAACAACCACTATAAACATATTGACCACCCTTTTAAAACCTTCTTCAGGAAAAGCGGAAGTCTGCGGGTACGATATATTCAAGAAAGCGAACGAAGTTCGAAGAAACGTCGGAGTCGTACCTCAAGAATACACAGCTGACGAAGATATGACGGGAATTAATAACATCCTTCTTTGCTCAGACCTCTACGGCATACCCAGAAGTGACTCAAAACGACATGCAGAAGAGCTGCTTAAGCTTGTGGAACTTCAAGACGCCGCAAAGAGGAAGGTAAGCACTTACTCAGGAGGAATGCGAAGGAGGCTAGAACTCGCCTGCGGCTTGATCAATTACCCAAAACTACTATTCCTAGATGAACCTACTCTCGGTCTGGACGTTCAAACACGCACCGCAGTCTGGAAATACATCAAAACATTGAAAGAGGAATACCACATGACCCTTTTCATGACAACCCACTATCTCGAAGAAGCTGACCACCTATGTGACAGAATAGCCATAATCGATCACGGCCACATAATAAAAGTTGGCTCACCAGAAGAACTGAAGGAAAGCATCGGCGGAGACGTAATCGTAGTAAACGTTAAGGAGTCGGAACCTGATATTTCACCGGATATCGCCAAGATAAAATTAGTCAAAGACGTAAAAAAGAACGACGGAAATCTACCGAATAAAGGTGGAACTTGGAGAGGAAGCCTCGCCACAGATCACGGACCTAATAAGATCTAAAGGGCTGCATGTAACAAAAGTTTCGTTAACAAAACCAACCTTGGATGAGGCGTATCTAGAATTTACTGGACGAACCTTGAGGGAAGAAGAAGTCGACAAACTCCAGATGTTTCGTCAACGCGCAACAATGAGACGAGCAAGATCCTGAGGGTGAAGAAACATGGAAAAAACAGAACTAAATGAAGAAACATCCTCAGAAAATCCTCAGTCCAACAAAAACAACATGAAGAGAACCTCCAGAGAAGGAGCGAAAATTCAGAACTGCCGCGAAATAAATACAAGTCCTCTGCATGGATTATGGGCTTTAACAAACAGAGACTTAAGAAAATGGTACACTAACCCAACGCAGCTCTTTGTGTCTCTAATTCAACCAATTAGTCTGGCTTGGCTTGTTCGGGAAAGCCTTGAATTTTGGAACGTTCATTTCCGGGTCAGGAGCCACCCAAGCACAACAGAACCTAATTTTGAAGAGCTTTTTCGGAACAACAAGCTACTTCTCATTCTTGGCATGCGGAATGCTTGCTTTCATCGTCCTCTTCACTTCCGCGTTCAGCGGAATGTCAGTAGTCTTCGACCGTAGGTTCGGTTTCCTAAACAAAGCTTTGAGCACACCAGTTGCACGAGGAGCAATTGTGATGGGCAAAATCCTGCAAAGTGTCGGCAGATCTCTGGTACAATCAGCCATAATTCTAGTGATTGCAGTAGTTCTCGGGATGGATACAGCACATTTCACCCCTCTAGGAATCGCTGGCACATTCGTAGCCATTTTCCTCATGGGCACGGGGTTATCTGCGCTGTTCACGATGCTCGCTTTGAGATCGGCTGATTGGCAAACACAGATGGCAATCATAAACCTGATCAACCTTCCATTGCTATTCGCAAGTAATGCGTTGTTTCCAGCAAAAATAATGCCAACTTGGCTTCAAGACGTCGTAAAGGTTAACCCAGTCAGCTACGCGAATGATGCAACAAGGCAACTGTTGATAGGCGCTACAGGGATGACCAGTCTATTAGTTGACTTTTCGGTTTTGATCGCGATTCGCGGCAATATTATCCGCAATCGGAATCGTGCTTTCCTGGAGATTGCTTTCCAAGTAATGTCGCGCACGGTTTATTTAAAGCAGTCTTGAAATGGGAGAAGGTTTGAAATGAGTTATATTTTAAAGATTGTTAAGGAAAGGCAGTCCGATAGGGTTCCTTTCGATCCGAATCGCCAAGTAGAAAAAGAAAACCTGAAGCAGATTCTAG